>JBDWMA010000050.1:0-109274 GCA_039972875.1 Pseudoruegeria sp. | reverse complement strand
CGGGCCGTTGTAGTCATCATCTGGCGTATAGTCATAGGTGCCATCTGAGTTGACCACGACAGAACCGTTAGAAGGACCTGTCTCCAGACTAAAGGTGAGGAATGCCCCATCAATGTCGGTGGCGGTCACAGCGCCTGAAATGACAGTGTCTTCATCGCCGGAAGCGTTGCCATCTGCGGCGATGGGGGCGTCATTGACCGCATCGACAGTGAGGATGACAGTGCCTGTATCAGTGCCGCCGTTGTTATCGTCGACAAGGTAGGTAAAGCTGTCTGGGCCGTTGTAGTCATCATCCGGCGTATAGTCATAGGTGCCATCTGAGTTGACCACGACAGAACCGTTAGAAGGACCTGTCTCCAGACTAAAGGTCAGTGGGTCACCATCCGCATCGGTGGCGGTCACGGTGCCTGAAATGACAGTGTCTTCATCGCCAGAAGCGTTGCTATCTGCGGCGACGGGGGCATCATTGATGCCATTGATGGTCAGATCAAATTCAAAGACGGTGACGCCGCCGTTGCCGTCGCTGACTTGTACCGTCACGGTTTCAACGGCGAGGTCGCCGTTGTTTAGGCCCAGATAAGCTGATCCGGGATCAAAGGAGAAGTTGAAACCAATGCCCGTTCCAACCGCAGGGGTTAGAGTGGTGTCTGGGGACAGCAGGGTCAGGGTGCCACCACCGGTGACAGAATAGCTGTCCAGCACTATTGCGTCCCCGTCAAAATCATAGGCTGAGACGGTGAAAGGAAGAGCGGTCTCTTCGTCTGTGCTCTGATCATCAGAGACGACGAGCGGGGCGTTATTCTCTCCGATCACATAGGTGAAGTCGTTAAACTGCAGGGCTTCGAATTTGCGGAGCGTGTCGGTGCCTTCATCGCCATCTGCAACGTTAAGGTCGCTCACAAGCATGAAGTGCCCAAATCCCCACCAAGAGCTGGTCTCCCATGAGAAATCCAAAACAGAGCCAGAAAATACGGCCGTGTCGTACCCTTTATCGCCGAATAAGGTATCGTCCCCTTCGCCGCCATTTACGATGTCATCGCCTTTGCCTGCGTGGGCGACATCATCCCCCTCTAAAAGGGTGATCGTGTCGCTCCCCCGGAGCCCAAAGGCAAAATCTGTACCTTCTGTGCCGAGTAAGCTGTCGTCTTGGTTGGTGCCAAATATAATGTTGGGGAGCTTAAAGAACTTTGAAGCGGTTTCGCCGAAATCTGATGAAAGTGAATCACTTCCAAGTGATGATTTGAATGTCCGTGGCATAAAAGCCTCCCCCCAATAGACGTATCTTAAAAAAGTAATAATTTAATATAGCAGCATATTTTATTAAATGTACTGAAAATTCAGTATTTTGGAAAATGATCAGACCGGGGGCGAGCTGGGGGGCGGGAGCCTCAGAGGCTTTGCTGATCGAAGTGCTGATATCCTTCAACGCGGTTTACAACAACGTCACGAGCGGCGGCTTCGTCGCCAGCGGCCACGGCTTCTCGTAGGGCGCGCAAGCAAGAGGCGACTTCGATCTCTGAGGGGACATGCTCTCGGGCTTCAAAGATCTTTTTGTGCTTGGTGCTGATATGACCTTCGGTGATCATGAGCTCTTCGTGTAGTTTTTCACCGGGGCGCAATCCGGTCACGACCACTTCGATATCGCCGTCTGGGGTGTTCTCGTCGCGCACCGTATATCCGGAGCGTTCAATAATCTGACGGGCCAGATCGAGGATTTTACGTGGTTTGCCCATATCCAGAACAAACACTTCCCCGCCTTCGGCAAAGGCTCCGGCCAGCAAGACCAGCTTGACCGCCTCATCGATCGTCATGAAATAACGGGTCACGTCCTTATGGGTGAGGGTAATTGGGCCACCACGGGCAATCTGCTCTTGGAACAGGGGCACCACAGAGCCGGAGGAGCCCAGAACATTGCCAAAGCGCACCATGGTGAAAATTGTTTTTGAGGAGCGGGTGGCAAAATCTTGAATCACATGCTCGGCCAGCCGTTTAGAGGCGCCCATGATATTGGTGGGGTGCACCGCCTTATCTGAGGAAATCAGTACAAAGCGTTCGACCCCGGCGTCTTGTGCGGCTTTGGCTAAGGTCCGGGTGCCAAACACATTGTTAGAGAGCCCAACCAGAATATTATGCTCGACCATGGGAACATGTTTATAGGCCGCCGCATGCAGGACAACGTTGATCTCATGACGTTTCAGAATATGAGCGCAGAGGCGGCTGTCGGTTATGGACCCAAGAGTCGGAATGATCTCAACACCCATTTCTTTGGCAAAGGGCCGAAGGTCCATCTCAAGGTTATACAGCGCTAGTTCACTGAGTTCGGCTAGAACAATACGGGCCGGACGACAGGCCAAAACCTGACGGCAGAGCTCGGACCCTATGGAGCCCCCGGCGCCTGAAATCAGCACGTTGCGTCCGGAATAAACCGAATAGCTGACCCGTAGATCTTTGGCGAGTTTGGGACGATTCAGCAGGGATCCGGGCACCACGGGTTTCAGTTTGCCAACAAGATCTTCCTCGCCAATGAGTTGGGAGAAAGAGGGAAGAACCTGAACTTCGACCTGTAGTTTTCCAAGTTGTGCGGCGATTTGAGATTGCTTTGGTTGGCTGGCAGAAGGAATGGCCAGAAGGATGCGTTTGACCTTGTGGGATTTGATCAGGTCGGGAATGTGCACGGGGGTGAACACCGGAAGCCCGGAAACGATCAGACCCTTCAGGGCGTTGTTGTCATCCACAAATGCGACAGGGTTAATCGACTGGTGCGCGTTCAGAGCAGAGGCAAGCTGTGCCCCGGTGGTCCCGGCCCCGTAAATCAGCACGGGGACTCTGGGCTCTGCGCGGCGGTAAATGGCATCAACAAATTGCAACATGAGGACCCGGCTTGCGACCGACAGCAAAAAGTAAATGAGCGCGAAGGTGACATAAGTCCCAAAGGGATGATGATTTCCTGAGACTTCCAGAAGGAGGTAGGAAAATGCGGTCAGATAGATGGCAAACGCGGCGGTCTTTTTCAGGGCTCGCTTCTCATAGGCATCCAAACGAATTTTGGAAATCCCCAGCAGCCAAGACAACAGGGCAGCGCCGGCCATCAGATACGGCAGGACGATAATGATGCCGTACATTGAGGAAATGGGGTGTATTGTGTTTTGCTGAATGGCGACGGTCAGCAGCAGAGCCAGAGGAACAAGCAGCACATCGAATGTCATCAGAATTGCGCGCTTTTGTGGGCGCGTCAGCGATTTCAGCAATTTTAACATCGGCAAAAACCCCGGTTATTACAAAATGTAGAGGCCTGAAAAGGTCAGGCCCTTGGATAAATATGCTCGGGGTTGGTGTTTTTATGCTGGCAATTCCAGTTTTTCTTTAAGAGCTTAGCGATCTTACGCCGTCAGGGCAAGTCTGGGTATGCTGCGCCTGCGAAAAGCCGCCGAAGTCAATGAGGAGCTCTGCCCTCTTTATGTGGGGCTTTGTTTTTGGGATAGTGAAATTAATTTCGGTTTGTAGTGTAGTTATAAACAGGTATTTTCATGACCAATTATCAATCTCTTCTCGTGAGCGGTGCGGCAGGCTGGCATAGCGGCGGGCAGACCGTGACTTATTCGTTTATCGGAACATCCTTTCCGTCTTATTATCCGCAAGTGGACACCGGAGGCGGCCCACAGCCTGATGA
Organism: Pseudoruegeria sp.; assembly: GCA_039972875.1. Taxonomy (GTDB): domain Bacteria; phylum Pseudomonadota; class Alphaproteobacteria; order Rhodobacterales; family Rhodobacteraceae; genus Pseudoruegeria. The sequence continues at coordinate 105,604 of JBDWMA010000050.1, read as the reverse complement.
TTATGACGTGAGCGGCTATGGCGATTATATACCGATCGGCAGTGATGTTTCGCTGACAGCCGCCGAAACCGAGCTTATGCTGTTGGCGGTTGATGCGCTGAATGCGGTGGCCAATATTAATATTGTGGCTGCGGCTGATGGCGAGGTCGGGGATCTGGCCTTTGGTAGTTTTGGGTTTACGTTGGGCAATGGGCGTCCGGATACAGGACTGTTTGGATTTGTCTCAGAGTTTCCGGGGACAGTGGGGGTTCCGTCTCTGAATGGCGATGTCTGGATCAATTCCAATAACCCGCTTCAGGATGTGACCCAGCTTGGTCATACGAGCTGGAACACGTATATACACGAACTGGCCCATGCGGTTGGCCTGCATCACCCGGATGAAGACCCCAATAATACCGCCAATGATCCAACGAATAACAACCAATACACAGTAATGTCTTATGTGCAGCACCCTTCGGTGTCGGGGGTGTCGAGCAACAGTCAGGCCTGGCCCTTAACGCCGATGCTTTATGATATTGCAGCGCTGCAGGAACTCTACGGCGCCAACACAGACCATATGAAGGGCGATACGGTCTATTTCGGCTCCGGAAGCGCCGCTGGTATTTCCTTTACAGAAAAGGATTTCGAAACGGAGACGATGGAAATTGACGGGTTTGGAATGATCCTGACGATCTGGGATGGCGGCGGCAACGACACGATTGATGCCTCCTTCTTGCTGAGCGACTCTGAGATTTCACTGGTCAACGGAGAGTTCTCCACCATCGGGGACATCGCCAATAATGTGGCGATTGCCTATGCCGTGGAAGTTGGCGGTGAGACCGTCAACTTGATTGAAAATGCCGTTGGCGGCGGCGGCAATGATACGATCAAGGGCAATGAGGGAGCCAATACGCTGCTTGGCAACGGAGGGGATGATACCCTCTCTGGTGCAGAGGGAAAGGATCGTCTGGCCGGGGGCGGTGGAAACGATGATTTGATCGGTGGGGGGGGCGATGATCTTCTGTTTGGTTGGACAGGCGAGGATACGCTGACTGCGGGTCAGGGGAATGATCAGCTCTACGGAAGCGACGGTGACGACCTTTTGTTCGGCGGGGCCGGGAATGACACGCTGTTTGGCGGCGCAGGGGCGGATCAAATCTATGGCCAGGCGGGCCAGGATGTCTTGGAGGGAGGAGACGGCAATGACCATCTGGATGGCGGTGTTGATAATGATATTTTGCGTGGGAATGGCGGCGATGACCATCTGAATGGTGGCGGGGGACATGATGGAGTCGTCGGTGGCGGTGGCAATGATGACCTGAACGGCCAATGGGGCAACGACTGGATCTATGCAGGGGCTGGCAATGATACGTTGAACGGCGGGCAAGGTATCGACACACTCTATGGCAGCACGGGCAATGACATACTGACTGGCGGGGCTGACGCGGATTATTTTATTTTTGTGTCAGGGAACGATCAGATCTTGGATTTCGCCGAAGAAGACTTCATTCGTGTTGATGATGTGTTGTGGAGCGGAACCCTAACGGTTGAAGATCTGATTGATGACTATGGCAGCTTGTCGAACGGTGATGCGGTTTTTGATTTTGGTAGCGGCAACACGTTGACGATTTCGGGCATTATCGATTTGGATAGCCTAGAGAATGACCTATTCATCATTTAAAATTCCAAAATAGGGTTGTGCATGTGCTGTTGAGTTGCCCAGCTGAGGTCTACGGCTGGGCATTCATGGGGATCTGCACTATTTTAAAAGGGAGATAAGACAGAGGAATTTTGAAATGAATCACCCCTATGTGAATCTGCCGTCAGAAGCGTTTTGGCGTAGTGGGGTTGCGGAGGTTTCGGCTCTGGAGCTGGAGGCGATTTATACGCCACGCTTTCCGATTTTGAAGTCCTCACGTATCGCGGCAGCAGGAAGTTGTTTTGCGCAACATATTGGTCGGCAATTCAAGAGCCGTGGTTATGGCTTTCTGGACGTGGAACCTGCCCCAGCCCTATTGGCAAAAGAAAGCTGGGACCGTTTTGGTTTCAATATGTATTCGGCCCGATATGGGAATGTATATTCGGCCCGCCAATTGTTGCAGCTTTTTCAGCGCGCCGCCGGAACGTTCACACCGCAGGAGGAGTGCTGGGAAAAGAACGGTCGCTTTTTTGACCCGTTCCGCCCGTCGATAGAGCCTAATGGGTTTGAGAGCCGGGCAGAAATGGAAAAGGACCGTGCCTATCATTTGGCGGCGGTTAAAACCCTTTTGGAACAGGCGGACCTGTTTGTCTTTACCTTTGGCCTGACCGAAGGGTGGGAATGTTTGTCAGATGGGGCCGCATTGCCCACCTGTCCCGGAACAATTGCCGGGGAGTATGATGATCAACGATATGGGTTTCGCAATTTCACCTATCCCGAGGTGTTGGCAGATTTTGAGGCCTTCATGGATCTGGCGCGCGCGATTAACCCAGACCTGAAATTTCTGATTACAGTGTCGCCGGTGCCATTGACCGCGACGGCCAGCGGAGAACACGTTTTGGCTGCAAGTAGCTATTCCAAGTCCGTTTTACGGGCCGTGTGTGGCGATCTTAAAACCCGCCATGACTGTGTCGATTATTTCCCCTCATATGAATTGGTTTCGTCGCATCCAATGCGTGCGATGTTCTTTCGTCCCAATTTGCGCAGTGTGTCGCCGGTGGGTGTGGCCCATGTTATGGAGACCTTTTTTGAGGCCCACGGGGATCAAGCTGATGTGAGTTCTTTGGTTGAAACGGGGCCTCCTGTAAGTCCGGTTGATAGGGTGCCCGACGAAGACGATGTGGCTTGTGATGAGGTTATTCTGGAGAGCTTTGGCCGATGAAGACTATTTTAGGCGGCAATTCCCATACGGGGGCGCTGATGATGGCGCAGCGCAAGCAACCTGTTATTCAGGATTTTGAGGTGATCCCCTTTGGAAGCGGTTTGTTTGAAATGGCGCCGTTTAGCATGGTTGAGAAGGGGCGGGTGTTGTTTACGGCCGAACGGTTTAAAGAAAACCTGAGCCAATTTGCGTCGTTGGAATATATTGACCCGAATATACGCTGGGGGCTGTGTATGGGCACCCATACTGGACGTATTTTTGGGCAAGAGATGTGGCAAAAATCTGATCCGAGTGCGGTGCTCTCAGAAGGCCGGCGTCCGATTTCTCTGGCCATTTTGGATGCCATGATTGAACAAGATCAGCGCTATATCCGGCAGTTTATTCTGCAGCTGGTTGAAAATGGTGTCTCTTGCTTTGTGGTGTCCTGCCCTCCTCCGCGAGAGGATCACTTTTGTCTTTCCACAGGCGTTCGCCCGGAAACAGTTCTGTATATCGATCAACGTGCCCGCAAACTTTATCAGGATTGGCTGGCGAACGCGGGCGTGCCCTTTGTCGACTATCCACGGCAAGTCTTGACGCCTGAGGGATTTTTGAAGCCGGCACTTGCCCAAGGCCGCTTAGCGGATGGCAAGAAGGACCCGCACCATGCCAATGCACGTTATGGAAGCCACATGCTCCTGAAAATCCGAAATGAGATGGGTCTGGATGGGCTGTCTCAGGTCACTGCGGATTAGGGATGTTCCAGATTACAATTCAGTTTCGTGAGACGCAATCGTCTCCTTTTTTTAGGGTTTTATGAAGTATAAACATATTCTGATCGTTACGTTTGGGCGCACGGGGTCAACGCTCCTTATGGGAATGTTGAATGCGGTTCCTGGTGTTGTACTCCGCGGTGAAAATTACAATGTTTGCCTCGGGCTTTATCAAGCGTACAAATCGTTGGTGGCCGTGCAGCGTGAGCAAGAAACCTATGGATTTCAGCACGGGGCGAAACCATTCTATGGTGCGGAGGCGATTCACCTTGAAACGTTTTTGGCAGACGCCCGCCAGATGTTGGCACATCAGTTAATTCCGGGGGATACCGCTGACACCCAGTGTTGGGGCTTCAAAGAAATCCGTTATACCAACAAAGACTTTCCACAGCCCGGAGATCTGGAGGCTTATCTGACGTTTCTGGGGCTTCTTTTGCCTGACACTGCCTTTCTTTTTCTGGGGCGTGCCCACGAAGAGGCTGTGCGCAGCGCTTTCTGGAAGGACGCTGAAAAAACAACAGCAATGCAACGCATGGCGCAATTTGATCGTAGAACAGCTGGTTGGGCGGCGGATCGATCGGATTGTTATCGTTTGGATTACGCCGATATCGTGAGCCAAAACGCATGTTTTCAGCAGATGTTTGCCTTTTTAGGTGCAGAATATGATGCCGAGGCGATGAGTCAGGTTGCTGGTCGGGAACATAGTTATGGCGGCAAGATAGAAAACTTGCCTGTTCCTGAAGTCATTTTGCGAAAACGAAAGACGGCAACACTTTTTGTGACGGATTTAAAAGTCGAAACAGAGGCGTCTTCGGCGGGGACGCTCAGCCTTGGCGGCATTGTTTTTTCGCGGGAAGAGAGGACAGTCGCTCCCCGATTACACGTGACCGGAAGTCGGGGTACGCCACAGATCACCGCGGGGATTGCCTCCCCTTGGTTGGCTGAGAAATTCCCGGATCATCCGTTATCTGGCCAATCAAGAGTTCAGATTTCAGGCCTGTCATTTGAACCAAACAAGCCGATTCAAATTCAGGTGGCTGTTCCGGGGCAAGCGCCTGAGGTCATATACGAGGTGTTTCTGAAGCCCAATACCTAACGAGACCGCATTTGTTGGTCCGTCAACACAGGAATACTCTGCCCGGCGGTGACCCCTGATTTATGGGCTTGCTCTATGATCGCATCATGAAGCGTTTTCCCTCTGAGGGCTGAATTTTGGGCGTGGAGCCGGGCAGCAAATCCTGCGACTTTGGGGGCGGCAAAGCTGGTGCCACTCAGCGCAGCTTTGCCGCCATCAAAGCGGGTGACGGGCACATCGGTGGCGCGTACGGCGATATCAACGATCCCCTGCCCTGTGTTTGAACGCTCCCACAGAGTGTTTTCATTGGCTTGGGTCCCGCCAACAACCAGCAAGTTGGGCAGATCATAGACCGTGGGGTAGCTGGGGCGTTGGCGCATATCTTGGCCATTGTTGCCGGCTGCGATGATAAACAGCATATCGGGGGCCTCTTGGATGGCACGGCGAAAAACTGGCCAGTCATTGACGCGGCTGCTTTGGATCGAAACGATCTGCACCCCGGCGGATTTCAGATAATCGACCGCTTGCGCGACCTCATTGCCTTTGGAGAACGGTGGATAACGCATGGGAACAAGGCAGGCGGCAACTGGTGCGTAATCCAGCACAACGCTGGCCACCATTGTGCCGTGGTGGTTGGGACGAAACAATGACACCGGAGAGGGACCGCGGCGCGGCGGCACCCCATAATCAAAGGGCCGATCATCTTGTTCCCAGACGTCATAGCCAATCAGGGCGCCGGTCGCATCGCGCGCCAGACGATCTTTGAACAGCGGCAGTTGGTAATTGATCCCGTTGTCCAGAACGCCAATGCGCTGGCAATCTCTGGGCCGCCCGGCTGGAACCGGTGGATTAAGGCCGTCCTCTTTGCCAGTGTTCTGTAGGGTTGCATCAAGATGCAGAACACTGAGGGGGGTAAGCTTGCTCGCCACAGTTCCATACCGTATTTCGCGGCCCCCCAACACGGTACAATCGGCAGTGACTACACCGCGTAAAAGTGGGGTTTGGCCGTGCGCGCCCTGGCTGAGATCTGCAAAAATGAGCGCACGCCCGGGTGTTTTAGGGCGCACGACTTGTAAATACCGGTCGCTGCTAAGCCGCCAGAGGCTGTGTTGAACCGGCGGTTGTCGAGAGCCTTGGTGGGTTTTTGGTGGTTTTGGCGTAGCCACCTCTGTGGCCCCATTTGTCGGAGGGGCCTCACGGCAGATATTCTGCAGGATATCGCGCATCAGCGTACGATCCTGTTCTGTCGCGGCGGCTTGCGAGACGCCCCCCAGCGCGATGACTGCGCCGAGGCACAGAAAACATCCCTGCAGAAGGCGTCGCGCGGTCTGTCTCATTTGGGCAAGCAGTAGCCGTGCTGTGCCAGATCCAGTCCCGTCATCTCCTGCAGTCTGGCGTTAGATGTACCGTAGATCTTTTCGAACTCTTCTTTCAGGGCTTTGGGAAAGCTGAGGTCGATATCGGGTAGAGGCGACATTTGGTTCATTTTCTGGGCCGCCTGTGAAATGGGCTGGCGCATGAAATCATCGGCCAACCGGTCGTGGGGAACAGCCAGGCCGAGTTCGTTGTGAAAATAAGACCGCATCCGGTTCATGTTAAAGGGTTCATAGAACAGGCTGCCAAATTCATGAGGGAACTTGACGTTGTAGCGCCGCAGTTGTTCGTAAAACCCCTTGGTTTCGGATTGCTGGTTGACGCTGCGCATCTCTGTGATGCTGTCATCAATACCGATGGAATGGGCAATTTCCCCTAAAAAGGCTGCGCTGTCCTGCTTTAGGATTTCAAAGGGGATGATGCAGATATTTTCTTTGCCAAATAGGTTCTCATAGGTCTCATATATGCGATCAAAACAGAAGTCATAGCACCAGCTGCGCACCTGATAGAGCAAGGTGTATTCTAGGTATTTACGGTAGGTTCCACCGTATCCGCCCTTGAGCATTTCCAGATACAAAGACCGCAACAGAGTGAATTGTTCGCGCACCACGATAATCACTGTGGTGTTATCCCCAAAAATGCCATGCAGGCGTCGGGCTTTGTCCGCGGTGTCGACTTCGTTGCCCAAGGCGAATGAGAAAAACTCATTGGACAAGCCAACGGCTTTGAAGCCTTGCTCTGCAGCGGCATCAAAATGGGGTTGCAGACGGGCTTTGCTCTGTTCCGGATTGTACAGGAACTCTTTCTTGAGCCGGATATCGATTTCGGAAACCATTTCGACATCATCGTCGATATAACGATTGCCGCGGCTCTCATACCCAAGGCCCAAGTGGTAACAATCGGGATGGGTGGCAAAATAGAAGTTTTGCAAAGAGGTTGAGGCGCTTTTGGGGTAGCCGACGTGCAGGTATTTTCGAGGTTCTGACATACGGTGGCCTTATAAATATAATGTGAATACGCCCCCGGCGCAGTGAGTGCATCGGGGACGTTAGTAGACACTAAATTGTCCAGTTATTCTTTGGTGATGTCTTTAAATCCCGAGAAGGGAGATTGGCCACCTTTGCCTTGTCCTTTGCGGGGGGGACCACCAGGGCGGCCACCGGGACCTCCCGGTCCTCCTGGGCCGCCTGGCCCTCCCTGCCCGCCAAAGGTTTTCTGCATGGTCTCACCAACCTTTTGGAAAGCCTGTTGCAGATCGCTGGCGTGAATAATCAATTGGACGACGTCTTCGTCTTTACCATTGCCAGAAGCAGAAAAGGTCAGCTTGACCATTCCAGATTCTTGGCGCGGTGAAATATCAGAGATATTTTCGACGTAAATGCGGGGCAGACTCATAAGGATTTTCCTTTTTTGAGGGATTAAACGAGCTGTTCGTCAGATCCATCATCTTTAGTGATATCGCGCATGCCGGCCCGGCCGCGCTGAGGTCCACCTTGGGGACCGCCGGGACCGCCCTGCGGTCTGCCCTGCGGGCCACCTCGTCCCTGTTGGCCACCACCCTGATTTTGCTCCCCTTCGGGGCCTTTCAGAACACCCTTTTGCTGTAGGTCCTGCATCAGCTCCCGCATCGTCCCCATCGATCGCACAAACCCCCCAAGTGGGATATTGACTGAAAATGTCACCTCTTCGGGTTTAACGGGTCGTTCTGGGTCATAGTTGCCTTGAGCATCCGGCTGCATAACCGCGAGCTCGAGCCGAACAACGCCATTTGCCATTTCAGCCTTGTGAATACGATGAGCAAAATAGTCCATAATTAGCCTTTCACTTGAGTATAATAGCCCCGTCAGTTGGGGCGTCGAAAAAGATCACTGTTCTTTGAAAGCAAGATCAGCGGAATTCAAAATTGGGGACATTAGATAATCGAAAAAGGTGCGAGAGGATGTCTGGATCATGATCTGCACCGACATGCCCGGAATGAGTTTTACATCTTCACCAAGCCGTTTGAGCTCTTCTTCGGTGAGTTGCAATTTTCCGAGATAGTAAGATTCCCCGGTATTTGAATCCACAATGCTGTCGGCGGAGACATATTCAAGAATTCCATGTAGTTTTGGTAAGTTTCGCTGGGGATAGGCCAGCAGTGTTACGGTGGCACTTTGCCCCGGAGCGACAATATCGATGTCATTTGGGCTGATGTGGGCTTCCAGTGTCAACGCATCTTCACTGGGTACGATTTCAACCACGGTGGCCCCTGAATCAAGGACGCCGCCTTCGGTATTGACGGACAGTTCAATCAGGGTGCCATCAACCGGTGCCCTGATTTCGGTGCGGATCAGTGTGTCCCGATAGGAATCGATGGTGCTGACGGCGGTGATTAATTCTTGGATGATGGTCGAAAGCTCGCTCGTGGCTTCATCAATCTGAGCGATCCAGAGGTCCTCTTCCTGAAGTTCGGTGGATTTGATGGTTTCGCGCAGTTGTGCAATCCGCGAAAGACGTTCTGCCCGCTGCTGCTCTGCTTGTGCGATATTGCGGAGGGTTTCAAACACCCGGCTTTGCAACTCCAAACCTTTTTTGCGCAATCCGTCCATGACTTCAATTTCTTGACTGAACAGGTCAAGTTGGGCCTCGATGCTGATCAGCTCATTTTCCAGCCCGATGATTTCGACCTCATAGCTTAGGATGCTTTGTCGCAATAGCTCTTGGTTGCTGCGCAACGAGGCCAGACGGCTTTCAAACCGCGCCCGTTCAAATGTGAGAACATCTTGTGTCGTGGAATTTGATTGTGAGGCATCAACGAGATCTTGGGAGAAAGTCAGAATACCGTGGTTTTGTTTTTCAAAATAGAGTTCGAGTTCGGTGCGCAAACGTTGACGGCGCGCTTGCAGGACTTCGACGAGAATTTCCTGTGACGCGAGGGAGGTGCGGGCTTTGGTGTCATCCAAAAGCACAAGAAGCTGGTCTTTTTGGACAGTTTCACCATCGCGGACAAAAATCTTGCTGATGACCCCGCCTTCAAGATGCTGCACCGTGCGGCGGGCATTTTCAGGACCGACCGTCCCTGTGGCGACGGCGGCGCCAGATATTGGGGCTGTTAACGCCCAAGTGCCAAAACCTCCAAAGAACAGGCTGACAACAATCAGCCCAATCACTGCGGGGCCCAGCAGGCGTTTACGTAACGGCTTTATGGGGGGATGACTTTCTGTCATCCGATTTGTCTGGGGTGTTGTTGCGGTGGAGAGATCAGCCGCGCTTGCCCCCGCCCTGCCTGTGGATCTGAAAGATTACTCATGACCCGTTCGGTGGGGCCAAAGTCAGCAACCATTCCATCCCGTAGCAAAAGCAGCTTATCGCAGGCATTCAAGAGCGTGGGGCGTTGGCTGCTGGCGATAATGGTACAACCTGATTGCCGGAGCCGCTCTAAAGTGGCCAGCAAGGCCGCCTCGCTGGTTTTGTCGAGATAGGCCGTTGGTTCATCCAGAACAACCAGCCGGGGATTGCCATAAAAGGCCCGCGCTAAGAAAATCCGTTGCAACTGGCTTCGGGAGAGCGTGGCGAGGGTTTCTTGGGTGAGAGGCGTGTCATAACGCTCTCGAAACCCCAGCACCGTCTCGTGTAAGTCGACCGCCTGTGCGGCCTCTACAATGGCGGCGCTGCGTTTTGGATCGCTGGCGGGATGAAACCGGGAAATGTTATCAGCAATGGTGCCCGTCAGTGGTGTTGCGGTTTGTGGCATATAGCCGATCAATGCGCCGAGCTCGGGCCCAGCAACACGATTGATATTCAGATCATTGATGAGGATGCTGCCGTTGCTGGGGGAAAGGCCTCCAACCAACATGCGACACAGGATAGATTTTCCGGACCCGCCAGGCCCAAGGATGCCCAGCATCTCCCCCGCGGGAAGGTCAAATTGCATGGGTTTGAGAACCGGTTTGTTAACCCCTTGGGGCATAAACATGGCTTGGCGCGCAGAGACTTTCATCTGCATGTTTGGCTTTACGTTCAACTGGTCTTCGGTCACATCAATTGCCGACATTTGCTGATTGACCCGCGTATAAGCCCCGCGTGCGCCTTTCAAAGAGCGCAAAGCCCCAACCGCTTTATCCACCGGGGAGAGCCCCAGAGATTGTAGGATCGATGAGGCGATCATGGTTCCCGTTGTGATCTCCCCCAACAAGATCAGATAAGCCCCTGTCCCCAGAATGCTGACTTGTGCCAGAGACCGCAAAAATCGAGACAAGTTATTGAGTGTATCACTGCGATCATTGGTGCGATCAAGCAGGTCTAACGCTTTGATGCTATTGTCCTTTAAGGTCGTCAAAAGTCGATTTAACATGCCCATAGAGCGCACGGAATCAACCGAGAACAGGGCTTGTTCCAACCCACGTCCGGTGATGCTTTGTTGTTGTTGCGCTTCTTGTTGTGGTGCCGATGTCAGCGAGTCATTCAGAATCGCAATTAACAAAAGCAATATCGCGACAGTGATCGAAATCGTGCCCAGCATAGGGTGCATGATAAAGATGATGCCAAGAAAAATCGGAGTCCAAGGCACTTCGAACAGGGTCGACAGGGTCGGGCCGGAAAAAAAGTTGCGCAGCTGTCCCAGATCACGAATGCTGGATACACCATTGCTCCGGCCCGTCAGTTGGCCCAATACGGTAGCCTTGGCGAGGGGTTCAAACAGGTGGACTTCGAACCAAGAGCCCATGCGGTTTTGGATGATCCCGCTGATGGTTGTTAAAAACGCACCAGAGATCAGCGCCCCCACCGCAAACATGGTGATGAACATCAGGGTTTCGGTACTTTCACTTGAGATGACCCGGTCAATAACCTGCAGCATATAAAGTGGTATGGTTAGGCGAAACAGATTGATGAAAATACTAAAAAACGTAAGCAACCCAATGGCTGGAATAAGCCGGGCAAAGGCGCCCTTGAGGGCTGCATTCGGTTTTGGGGGACGTGCATTTCGGCGGGATTGAACCAAACGCGCACCACTCCTCTCTTGAAAAAATTCTTTAAACTCAAAGCAGCCTACCCGAATGTGTAGAAAAATCTACTGTTCGGGTTCGAAGTTTTGAAGAAACCTGCAATTAAAGCCGTCTAGCAGGTTGCTCCGGTGGGATTGATTTAGAAAATAAAATCCGAAGCACTGATGTCTTCGAACCAAATGTGGTCCAGCTGCACAAAGGCATTGTCGTTGAACTTGATCACGGTGTGATCGCCTTCTTGATAGATAATCAGATCATCAAGGCTGTTAGCGTTATTGATCTTAATCTTGTCGCCTTCATCTTGATCGAAATCCCAGATGGAATCATAGCCGAAATTATTGCCTTTAAAGATGAATGTATCCGCCCCCTCTTCGCCATAACCGGAATCATTGCCCTTGCTAAAGGTCATTTTATCGTCGCCATCCCGGCCCCGGAAATGGTTGCTTTTGTTATTGTCGATAAAGACATCATTGCTATCGGTTCCATCGATTTCTTCGATATTTTTGATCGTGTCCTTTTGCCCGAACCCATCACGGACGTAGCCTTTTTTTAGATCTGCCTTGATCCCGTCGGTTCCGCCTCGATCCGCATCATTGCGATAGGATGCGCGGTCCCAACCGCCGGCCCCATTGATGTCATCTTTGCCCTGATATCCCATGAATTCATTGTCGTTTTTGTCGCCCGTGAATTTATCCTTGAATGCGGTGCCGCGGATGGATTCAATGTTTTTGAGCGTATCTATCTTGTCATCATAGCCGGTGACTTTTCCGGTTTTTAGATTGGCGTCGATACCAACGGCCCAGCCGTCCCAATAGGAATCGCCGGTGTTATAACTGACGGTATCCCAACCGGCGCCACCGTTGTAGGTGTCCACTCCGCCTCTGTCCTCGATGTAATCATTGCCGCCATTGCCTTTGATTGTGTCATCGCCACGACCGGTAGAGATACTGTCCCCGTCCCAATCATTATCTGGGCCAGAGCTATCGTTTGATCCGACATACGTATGGCCACCTGCGTTGATGAACTTCCAAAGCCCGTCCAGGTCTCCGTCGTCGAGCAAACGTGCAGAGACGATGGCCAGAGAGGCGTCCAGGCCGGTGCCTTTTATAACGAGATCTCCGTCCTGATTGTAGATTTTTATGCCGGTGATGGTGCCGTCGGTGAAGACTTCGGTTCCGGCATCCGGCCCTGTTTCAAAGGTGTAGGTTTCGGCATCTTTAAAGATCAGTTCAATTTTCCACGGGGCGCGGCTGGGGTCAAAATCATTGTCACTGTTGTCATAAAACAAAGTGGCCCCGTCGCTGTCGATTTCGGTGAGGTCGAAGCGGCCGAAATCTGAGTAACGGTAGATGCCCTGATTGCCCTCAGACCAAGTAAATTTTCCCATTTTAATTCTCCCTTTTTAATAAAGTAGACGAGGTATTTTGAACCGGTTGAAATCTTTTGTTTGGTGAAAAACCTATGATAGTTGGTCTTTCTATTTGATAAAATTTGGGTGATTTTGAAACTGTGAACGGGACACCCCCCCGGTATGTAATGCGTGAATTATTTCGTGCAGGCTTATAAATGTGTCTGTGGAAGGGGGGCGGCAGCTTTGGCGAGAAATTCCTTTAGCTGTATTTGAGTGCCGCCAAGAAGGGCGTCCATGATCGGGGTATTTTGCTGAAGCTTAATCTCCATTTTTTCAGGGCCAGAGCGCAGCATAATAGGGCGCTCTTCGTCGATCGCTCGGATAAGCCTTGGCCATGTGATGGGTTTTTCCAGCGCTTTAGAGACAATGGCGCAGAGCTGATGTTGGAAAGACAGCGCAATCAGATTGAGTCCGTAGCAGCCATAGACCAAAGGTTTGATGTTCCGCGGAAGATCGGGGTTCATGTTCAGGTCGGTGGCCAATTGGTTCACCTGTTCCAATGCCTTTTGGGCCTGAATGTGAATGTGATACATTTTGGCGAAGTCATCAGGCGGCGCCTTAATATTGGTTGTAAGCAGAACACAGCCATCCCAATCAGCCATCGCTTCCAATTGGGCGCGCATGTCTGCCAGAGCGCGGCTTTGACGGGGGGATTGCGTTGGTCCCTGTTCCAGCCGGCTTAGCTGTACCTCTCGGGCCTGACGGTCATGCATAGCGATGCGGTGATCGGTGATTTTTATGCACCGTAAACCCTGATCAATTTGTATCGGAACGGTTTGAGCCTGGGCTTCGACGGCGGTATCTGCCTGAAACGCCAGCCGACTGTGTGGTTCTCGCATCGGGGTCAAAAACTGGACATTGGCTTTGTGCAACATGTCCAGCAGCCGTTTGTTTCGAATGCTTTGCCCCACCAATAAGATGAGCTTTTGTTTGCCGAGGCAGCGAAGCATATTCCCGACATGGCGTTCAATCATATCAGGCAGCGGTAAATGCTCGGGCCAATGGGCGTACATCAAGACGCGACCTTGGGCATTGCAGGCGGTTGCTGTGATTGTTCCGCGCAATAAAGAGGGCGGTGCATTCGGGGGGCAACTCTTTTCAATATGGACAAAGAGTTCCGGATCGCTGGAGGAATCTTTCTGGATAAGGCGCTGGATTTTTGCCGATTGTGGGGCCATCGCGCTAATGAGATCAAGGTGGTGGGGTGCAAGCGGCGAGTGGCGTGGAAACATGGTGGCCAAGGTGATCCGCCGCAGATCCTGTTCGCTAAGGTCTGTCGCAACCAGCTTCTGAAATGCGTCATCCTGATTATGACACCGTAGCAATGCGCGCAGCAACATATCTCGAAACAGGCCGCTCGGTACGAGGCTGGGTTGCGGGCATAAAGGCGGCTTTGATGGCGTATCTATGCCAGCCATTTCGGCGGCACTTTCGGCCAATCGCTTCAATTCACCGGAATCTTGTAATTTGTCAGCCCGTCCAAGTGATGCCAAAACCTTTTGTCGTGGGCCACATTTGGTTCGGGCATTTTCAACGAGTTGTAAATAGTAATTGGTGCCGGATTTCTTCTTTCTTAAAAACACATACCCTCGCGAAAAAACGGAAATAATGTATAAAAATAGCTATGAAGATATGGCTTTAGTCTAATCTAATTTTTTGAATTTGTGTAGTCGGAACTTCGAGTTCCCGCTTCTGCATGGCGAATGAAAAGCGGTTACGCAATCAACAGTTGAGTTTCCAACGTAGAGATGTCTGTCACGTTGAGTAGAACGATACGATCCTCCCCAAAGTTGAGGGTGACCCCTCTATCGTGGAGGGTTGCGTACTGATTCAGAACCTGTGCGGCGGTGTCTTCTGCGCCCAGAAGAGCGGCATCCAGATGCAGCATATCGGCCCCCGTATCAAAGTCCGTTATAACATCCCGTCCAGATCCTTTTGAGAAGATGAACTGGTCTGCTCCGCTGCCACCGGTGATCCGGTCATCTCCGCGCTGGCCGTTCAATTCATCCGCACCATTGCCCCCGATAAGCCGATCCTCACCACGCCCCCCTTTCAGGATGTCGGCATTTTGGTTGCCCCGCAGAACGTCCCGCCCGCGGTGTCCAAAAAGCGTGTCTGTTCCTGCGCCACCCAGCAGCTGATCTGCTCCATCGCGGCCTTTAAGCAGGTCGTCCCCTGCCCCGCCGCTCAGGTGATTACGCCCTTGGTTGCCGGTGATGGTATCATCACCGCCGCCGCCAATGGCATTTTCGATCAGGTTTACAATCTCTCCGTCTTCTTGAACCGCATAGGCAATCGCCACATTTTCAACGAGTGAACCGATCGATGAAAAGGCCCCGTTGCGGAGCGAAATTTCAGAATTGCTGTCGACAATGGAAGCATCAATCGTATCGACCCCGCCGCCATCCCAGATGGTCAGGATCATGGGCATGTCATTCACGATCATATCGTCTGTGGCGAAGGCTGTTTCTGTTCCGATCCCGGTGCTGCCGAAATAAACCGTATCGCCGTTCAGATGCTCGGTGTTGGCACCATACAGGCTCTGGATCGCCTGAATGTCATAAAGCATAGGGGTCAGAGGCCAGGCCTGATCGGCAAATTTTTCATCTGCCACACCGGGATGTTCAACGTAGGACATCACCGTATACTGATTGGAATTGGTCGCAGTGCCGTCGTCGTTATAGGGGTCCTCATCCGGGTGGGACAGGCCCAAAGCGTGACCAAGTTCATGCAGGTAGGTGGCCCAGCTTGTATGGGCCACCAGGGATACATCCTGCAGATTGTTGTTGGAGTTGATCCAGAGATCCCCATGGAATGACGGTATTCCAAGCACACCCCCATCCGGAAACTCGGAGACAAAACCAAAGCTTTGATCGGGCTTGCCATTGGGGCGGACAAAGGCATGGCTGCCCAACCCCAGATCGCCAGTTGTGCCGGGATCTGCGGCCACCAGATTGATATTGGCGACAGCATTCCATGCGGCGATGGCCTCTAGCGCCAAAGCTTGCTCTGCGGCTGTCATGGCAGGATCACTGCCAAAAGGGATCAGATCGTTATAGCCAGAGACATCAGTGGTGTCGGGGATGTCATCGCCATCGGTGTCGACGATCTCTAGATAATCCGGCAGGGGGTCCTGGAAAAAGAAATAGGTCAGCGTATCAGAGCCATCGTGCCAGCCGTTGGCCTCGCCCGCCAGTAAAGATTCAAAATTTGTTGTCATGTTCAGGGCCCTCAAAAATTGTGTCAGGCACGGTGAACAGGCGGCGGTTCGATATGAAACAGCCGCCTGCTATGAATTAGATGATGTTCAAATCATCTGCCAGAATGCTTAGATCGGTCTGGCCTTCCAGCGTCAGAATATCGTTATTTCCAAAGTTCAGAACAATGTTTCCATCTTTGACCTTACCGAAGTTGTCCACAACATCCTGTTCCGTCAACCCGCCTCCCCAAAGAGCACTGTCGAGGGAGATGGTGTCGATGTTGTCTTCAAAGTCGGTGATGGCATCTCGGCTTGAGCCAAGGTTGAAGACGAATGTATCCTTGCCGTCCCCACCGGTGAGCACGTCTTTGTTGGCCCCACCATCCAGCGTGTCATTGCCGCCGTCCCCGTTTAAGGTATCCGCAGCTTTGCCGCCGTTCAGGGTGTCTTTGCCATTGCCACCGTTCATGGTGTCCAGCCCATCACCCCCATTCATGGTGTCATCGCCTTTGCCACCGTCCATGATGTCATTGGCCTTTCCACCGTCCATGGTGTCATTGCCATCACCCCCATTCATGGTGTCATTGCCTTTGCCACCATCCATGATGTCATCGGCCTTTCCACCGTCCATGGTGTCATTGCCATCACCCCCATTCATGGTGTCATTGCCTTTGCCACCTTCCATGATGTCATTGGCCTTTCCACCGTCCATGGTGTCATTGCCATCGCCTCCATTCATGGTGTCATTGCCTTTGCCACCCTCCATGGTGTCATTGCCTTTGCCACCGTTCATGGTGTCATGGGCCTTGCCGCCGTCCATGGTGTCATTGCCCGCATCACCATTGAGGGTATCGTTGCTGTCGCCACCGACCAGGGTGTCTTTGCCCTTACCCCCATGGAGGGTGTCATTGCCTTTGCCTCCATCCAGATCATCATTGCCTTTGCCACCGTCGATCTCATCCGCTCCGCCAAGGCCGTCTACAGTATCGTTACCCTTGCCTGCAGAGATGGTATCGGCCCCTTTTGTGCCGGTAATCGTATCGTTTTGATCAACGGTCACGTTTGGCAGATTTTTGTATTTGATCAATTCGCCTGGAGCGTAATTGCCTGTGCCGGCTGTTACGCCGGTGATTGAGGCCATAAAGGATTCAAAATCTGTGACGGTCGTCGGCAATCCATCCCCGGCGATATAGAAAAAATAATCTGTTTGTGTTGCGCCGCCGGTGACATCTTCAAAACGCAGAATGGTCGCGGTTTTGCTGACTCCGCCCTCCTCCCAGGTGACTTCTGCAAAATAGGCCGATCCGTTTAGAGAGCTGATATCTGTCCCGTCAATGGTGGCGTGATACAGACCCATGTCGTCTATCGTAACTTCGGGGACCCCAAGGAAACCAGTCGATCCGGTGGTCGAATATGAAAATCCCTTTACACTGTCGGGACCAACCAATTCGATGCTGGCAAGGCCTAGGCTATCAACGGAGGGGGTCGCGGAATTCGTGTTGCTGAAGTCTACGGAAATCCCAGTGATTGTATGCGTCGTCATTTATTTCTCCCTATAATTGGACGTTCCGAAGGCCTCAAAAGCCTGAGCCCGATGGCTCAAGGTTCTTCGAGAGTGGATCGAAACGACAAAACTCAGTAACTCCCCTTGTTTAAAACACATAATTCGCAGGAATCACTACAAAAAACGGGCTTTCGCGGGGGGGTTGAATTTTGATAATGTCACACAATTTGTAGGTCGTTCACCAGTGCGTCCAGATCAGTGGTATCGAGCAGTTTGAGTTCATGTTTTCCAAAATCCAGAACGATATTGCCATTTTTGACCGCGCCAAACTGATCGACAATCTCTTGTGTGCTCAGGGTGCCTTTCCAAAGCGCATCATCCAGTTGCACGGTGTCAATGTCGTTCTGAAAGTCGGTAATTTTGTCTTTGCCGTATTTTTTTCCAAAAACGAAAGTATCCGCGCCTCCCTTGCCGGTCAGCTTATCATTGCCTTTGCCGCCATCCAGAATATCTTTGCCACCGCCGCCGTTTAAGGTGTCTTTGCCACCCTCTCCAAAGAGTTGATCCTTACCGCCGTTGCCTTTGAGGGTGTTTTTCCCATCATTACCGGTCAGCATATTCGCCTTTTTATTACCGGTCAGGTCCAGGTCATTATCGGTATAAAGCTGGGCATGTTTCGCCCCACTTTTCAATACCAGAGAGACGCTGGATTTCAGCAGAGTGCCGTCTTGCAAATCTATTTTGGCGTTTTCGCTATCAACCGTGGCTTTTACAGTGACGTTCTGTTTCAGACTGTCGCCTGAGAAGGTGACGGTCTTTGTGCCAGCTGTTGTGTCGATATTATAGCCACCAGAGTCCGGAGATGTATCGGAATCCTCTCCTTTGATTGTGGTCGTGATGTCCCCAACGCCTTCGCCAAGGGAGTAGAAGGAATCCCCGTTCAAATCGTCGAAAAAGACCCCCAGCAAGATCGCATCTGGGGCATCAAACAGCCGGGTGCCAAAGTTCTGGGTGACGACAAAAGGGCCCACGCTGGTGGAGGCGTCACTCTCTTCGATCACGCCAATCCCGACTTCCTGAAAGGCCGCGCTCAGGATGGAGTTGCGGTGCCCCGGCGGTGTTTGGATTCCGGTGTCCGTAAAGCCCCAATCGACCATAAACCCGGCGTGACCATGGATCGGTGATTCCGTAAAGGCAAAGATGTTCTCGCCGACCGTGCTCCAGGTGTAGCCCGCAGCGGTGATGCGATCCCCCAAAGAGGCTTCGCCCTCAAGATTATGGGATTGGGTGTCCTGCTCGATCATCAGATCGGAGTGGGTGGTGGCAGCCTCGTTCAGCTCCGAATTCCAGGCCAATGGTGCGACCGATGTCAGGGCCTCCACCTGTTCCAGGAGTAGATCCCCGTCGACCCCGAAGAACTGCAAAGCACTGTCGATATCAGCATTATCAGAGCTGAGCGGATCATAGCTCTCAAGATATCGATCAAAGTCCCCTTGTGGATCCATTCGCGCCGAATTAATCAACTCTAACATGAACTGTTCAAAATCTGTTGCTGCCGCCATGGGGGTCTCCTGTGCCAAGATGCCCCCCCAGTATAACAGATCCCAGCCCGTGAGGTAGCATGTTGGGGCTGCGGGCGTTGTTTCGGCGGATTACAGAACACCCCAATACCCTCGGTGGTGCATCCATGTCATTCAGCGCAATATGTTTTTAGACAGATGTGGTTTGTGGATTGCCTTTTGGTGATGGCATTTCTTTTATGTCGACCAAAGCAAAGGAACCTCTGATGACAACATATACAATCGCGGGAATTTCTGTCCCAGAACTTGATACTGACCTGACACTGGAAACAACCCTAAAGGTTGTTGTTCCGGATAAGGTGGATGGCTTCACTTATGAGATCCTTGTCACTGACACCTCTGGGCTGGCCGCTATTGAACTACAAGCCGATGTGTATCATGTTTATTTGGGGGATAAAGACATTGATCTGGACAGCATTGGTACGGATTATCTACCTTTGACACTCGAGATCTCCTGGGACAGCACCGAAGCGGCTCAATTGTTGATCTTCGGCGATGCTTGGACGAATGATTTGTATTTCTTCGAGATGGGGGGGGACACGGTGCCGTGGTTGGATGAGACGATCACGGATTTGAGCGTTGGTGCAATCTCTTCTGGATCTGGGTTTTTCGCTGGTGATTTCATTTCATTTGCCGAGTTCCCAAACGTCTCGATCTCTGAAGATGATGTTCTGTTCGCTGATATTACTATGGTTCAGTCCGATAGTTTTTCAGGGGGCATCGGCAATGATGTTCTGTTCGGCTTTGCTGGCAAAGATATCCTGTTTGGCGGTAAGGGATCCGATATGCTTTATGGCGGCAAAGGAATGGATGTCTTGGTGGGTGGCAAAGGCCGCGATGTCCTGTCTGGAGACGAAGGAAAAGACACGCTGACCGGTGGTAAACATGCCGATACCTTTGTCTTTGGCAAGGGTGACGGCAAGGACACGATCACAGATTTCACTGATAATGTGGACACCATCCAGCTGGAAGAGGCCCTCTGGGGCGGCGATCTGAGCAAAAAGAAAGTCCTGAATAAATTCGCCGAAGTCGATGGCGATGACATCGTTCTGGACTTTGGCAAACACGAGCTGCGGATCGAAGATTTCACCGATATCGATGCGTTGAAGAATGATTTGGAGCTTGTCTGATCCGTTAGGTCTCCGCTTGTTTCCATGATACCCTGAACCGGGCCTGTTTTGAGATGCCCGGTTTGAATCGCCTGTAAACCGCCATTTTATCCGTAGGTGTGGCGTCGGCGGACAGAGTATTTTTTTGGGGGGGGAATTATGACTATTACAGAGACACAGGGATTTCAGTTCGACCGGTCGGATTTTGTATTGGGAGGCGTAGAAGCCACCTCATTTGTGAGCCAGGCCTTATCGGGGGCCCTTTATTTCAACACCCATACAAACGCATTTGCATCAGGTGAAACGCGCGGCCAGCTGAGCGTTCTCAGCAGTGATCTGGACGGGGATGGGAATGGCACGATCATCCTGACGGCAGATCTGTCTGGCGATCAGGAGGTGCCGCCGACCACAAGTCTGGCCACAGGGACGGGGACGGCCACGCTCACGGTCAGTGACAGCGGCGTTGCCATCGCGGTGACGCTGGATGTGTCAGGGATGGGCCTCGCGGAGCTTATCGGGCTTCATATTCATCAGGGGGCAGTCGGGGTCGGTGGGGGCGTTTTGCTCAGTCTTGATCCGGATGGTGCGTTGTCCGGGGGCGATACGGATGCGCTGCAGGCCGCGGGATTTGAGGGCACGGCAACACAGACGGGATCGGCAGGGGGTGAAACCCTGACGGGCACCGATGGCATAGATACCCTGCTTGGCCTGGGGGGCAACGACGTTCTAGACGGGGGCGCTGGCAATGACATTCTGGAGGGTGGTGGCGGCAAGGATGAGATATCTGACGGCGCCGGTGATGATATTGTCCGGGGTGGCAAGGGCAATGACATTTTTCATCTGGGGGGCAATAACGGCAAGGACGTGATCGACGGCGGCAAGGGCAAAGACACCCTGATGGTGGATCTTTCAGAGGCCACCGCGCAATCCATTACAGTGGTGATCAATCTGGCGGATGGGGCGGTGTTTGCCGAAGAGTTCCCCGACACGGGCAATGACACGCTTAAAAGCATCGAAAACGTTACCCTGATGGGTGATATCAATGCCAAACTGACGGGAACGGACGGGGCCAATAAGCTGATCAGCGATCTTGGCGCGGATATCCTGATGGGCGGCGGCGGCGGTGATGTTCTTAAATCCGGTGCTGGGAATGATACGTTGGACGGCGGTGGCGGCAACGACACGCTGACCGGCGGCAAGGGCAAGGATGCCCTGAGCGGCGAGGCTGGCAAAGATGTGCTGATTGGCGGTAAGGGCAAGGACATACTGGATGGCGGGACCGGCAAGGATACCCTGACCGGCGGCAGCAAGGCCGACACCTTTGTCTTTGCTGAAGGCTATGGCAAGGACACGGTCACCGACTTTCAGGACAATGTGGACACCATCCAACTGGCTGAGGCTTTGTGGGAGGGCGGGTTAAGTAAAAAAGCTGTTCTGGAAAATTTCGCCAGAGTGGATGGTGATGACATCGTTCTGGACTTTGGCAAACACGAGCTGCGGATCGAAGATTTCACCGATATCGATGCGTTGAAGAATGATCTGACAATCTACTAAGGCCGTCGGATCTGAAACTGTTAGGTGCCAATCGATGGCTTGGGAAGCAAGGCGTCGAGGCGTTTAATCTTTTCTTGGGAACAGCCCCGATCCACAGCCCGCTTGGTCATGATGTTTTTATATCGTTTCAATCGGCGGCGCTGTCGGGCGCGTCGATAGAAATCTTGCGTGTCAATGTCTCCGGTTAGGCATTGCTGAAACACCGCATAGAGGGCCCCCATGCTCTGCAAGTGTGATCCGATGCTATGCCCGACAAATGGTAGGTGTAACCGGCTTAGCCGCGGGTGGGTGATCCCATCGGCTTGGGCCCGATCCGCGGTCATATAAGGGTCGTAGACGGCGACCAGTCGCTCAAGGTTTTTGGTACGGGCGGCAAGGTCACAGTAAGGCCCACCCCAGTTTTGCGCCCAAGCCTCAGGAAACCGTTTGTCCCAACTCTGGGTACTCGGACCCAGAGAAGATTGTGGGTTCAGCACCAGACAGCGCCGCGCCTGGGTTACTTCGGCAAATGACATGGCCGCAAAGCCGCCCATCGAACCGCCATAAGTCATCACCAGGGAGAAGGCTGAAAACAAACCAGCATGCTGGGCCGTCTCCAGAAACCGTGCGACACCCGGTTTGCGATACCAGCAGTTGATATCCGGCTTCACGTGCAGGGCCGACAGATTGAGCTTTTCAAGAAACAAATGCCCCCACCCCACTCTGTCGCGTGCGGGCGCGGCCTGCGGTCCTTGCATAAAATCGAATGTCACAATGAGCTGACTGGGATCCCGAATGATCAGATCACATGCATAGCCCTCAAGGTGAAATCTCACTGTTTGACTGTCCTCTGTTGCGGGCGAAATTGCCATGCAAAGAGCGTTCAAGGCAGAAGGGAGACTAGGTTGGTTCATGATACTGTTAAGCTGTGGGGGAGGCATCGCCCGGAACGAGCGAGGTGATTATATCATTGATGGCCTCAGGTGTCAGATAACTGAAAATCCAGTCATGCATAGCTACACGTGAGTCTTCTGCAGGCCTTGTGTTCAGTGGGCGATCTGTGAGCAGCGGGATTTGCCCCTTTAAGAAGGTGTTATTAATCCATTCACAATCCGCAGCCGCGTTGTGGGCAAGGTGCGCGCGCAAAGATGGCTCTGTGAGTTTTAGTTTTGGATAGTCTTTTAGTAATTCGGCGTCTCGCAATCGGCGAATGACGTCGCTCCGCCGTTCTAGGATGTGCCTATCATCCGCTTTTGTCGTGCTTACAAATGTTTCATTTGCAGTTAAAAGCCAAGCACTGGCCGCCCCCGATAAGCTTTCATTTTTTGTATGGGGGCGCTGCTGCAAAAGAAGCGGTTTTCCTGAAATTTCCGAAACAGCATTGCAAAAATCGTCGAGAATATCGTTATTCACTAAATTTGAGCGGCTGAAGTTGCGTACGACTATATCTTTTGGATCCACCAGGCTGGCGAACTGTCTAAGCTGTGTGCCTGCTGCGTAAACAAAGCTTTGGGGGGATTGGAGATCCTGAAACCGAACGCCTGATCTGATGAATTGATCCGTTGCCGAAGCATATAAATCTAAAGGGTCTCGAACATAGGCCAGAAGAGTGATCTTGTCGAATGTTTTGCGCAATCTGTTGAGTAAGCGCTTGGGATTTTCCATCCGAAAAAAGAATTCACTCGAAATCAATGTTAAAGGCGGACGATGCTGCTGGACATGGGTTTCAAGCTCTTCCCAACAGGTGTTTCCCCAAGCAATTGCTTGGCTTGGGCTTCCGAAGTATTTGCGGATCCCTGGCATAAGAGGAGCATTTCTATTTACAAACGATGTAAAAAGCGTCAGCGGAGTCATCCAAGGACGATTGTAGACATATAGGCCCTGAGATTGGAGTTCATGGCTTTGTTGTTCTAAGGCCATTTGAATGGCGGTGGAGCCGGTTTTCGGTGCGCCGACATGAACAATAACGTGCATGGTATTTATTTGCTATCTTTTTAGGTCGCGCCAACCTGTATGCCAAAGTGAGTTGCGTAAGATGACGCAGATGCTTCTGTTGAAATGTACATATCGTCATTAAGCGGTGAGAACATCAAAGGGAAGTCTGAATGTTGAATGCGCGTCAAGGCGATACTTAATACATTGTTTTCAATTGGTTGCGAAATATCTTGGCACTACAGAGGTTTGAGTATTTAAAAAAAGACCATTAAGATCAATGGGTTGAGATTTTCGGTAAAAAATAACGGAGTTTTTCCCTTTCAGTGGGCGCATTGGATAGTGTGGTGAGGATTATATTTTAAAAATTGAGAGGGCCCTATGCAAATTTCGTTGCGAACATGTGAATCCTTAGGATCGCAAACTTTACCCATTAGGGCTTTTCTGAAAACAGCTGCTGACGTCGCAGCACAGGGGGTTTGATCAATGTTAGATGACCATTATGGCTGGTATTACGGCTATGATTATGGGTGGCACGTAGAATACGGCAGTCACGAGGGCTGGAACTACGGTTGGAACACCTATGATTATGGATACGGTTGGTACTACGGCTACCACTACGATTATGGCTGGGACTGGGAATACACCTGGGGCTACCACTATGACTGGGGCTGGGACTGGGTTTACACTTGGGACTACCATTATGACTCTGAGTACCACTACGGCTGGGGCACCTATGACTACGGTTATGGGGACTATCTAGGCTGGGGCTACAGCTGGGGCTGGGGTTGGACTATAGATTACAACTGGACCGGTTATTATGGCTGGGACTGGGGTTGGCATTACGGTTATGACTACGGCTGGTACTACGGCTACCACTATGACTATGGCTGGGACTGGGTCTATACATGGGACTACCATTACGGTTGGGACTGGAGCTACGGCTGGGGTACCTATGACTACGGTTATGGGGACTATCTAGGCTGGGGCTATAGCTGGGACTGGGGTCAAGTCTGGGAGTACGTCTGGGATTATGGCTGGGGTTGGACCTACGGCTATGACTACGGCTATTATTACGGCTACCACTACGATTATGGCTGGGACTGGGAATACACCTGGGGCTACCACTATGACTGGGGCTGGGACTGGGTCTACACTTGGGACTATGTCTACAGCTGGGGCTGGGACTGGTCCTATGAATACACCTGGCATTCCGATTACGGCTACCGTTGGGAATATGACTGGGGCTGGGATTACGCCTACGGTTATTATCTTGGCTGGGGTTACGGTTGGGATTGGACCTATGAACTCCAATACAACTGGGATTACGGCTGGGGCTGGTTCTACGGCTGGGACTGGAGCTGGGGCTACGTCCTCGATTATGACTACGGCTGGCACACCAACTACGGCTGGCATTATGACTCCGCTGACGGCTGGACCTACGGCTGGGGCTGGACCTACGGCTGGCACCAAGAGTACTTCTACGATTGGACCAGCACTTACGGTTGGCACTATGACTGGGGCTGGGGCTACTATGACTATGGTTGGACCTCGGAATATACCAATAGCTACGGCTGGCACTATGGCTGGGGCTACGGTTGGTTCACGCCAGGTTGGCAGTATGACTATTACAACGACTCCTACTACGGCTGGGGCTGGGTATATGATTACTACGAAGGCTGGGAGTACACCTGGGGCTGGGATTGGGAGTATTATGACAACTCCTATTACGGCTGGGGCTGGGAGTATGAATACCACTACGACTGGTCTTATGGCTGGGACTGGGGATGGGGCTACGGCTACCACTATGACTGGGGTCTTGGTTACTATGAGATCACCTATGACTGGATCTCCACCTACGACTGGGGTTGGCAGTACGGTTGGGGCTGGGGTTACTTCTACGGTGACTACCTTGACTGGGGTTGGACCTATGGCTGGGGCTGGGAGTATGAATACTCATACGACTGGTACTACGGCTGGGGCTGGGAGTATGAATACCACTACGACTGGTACTATGGTTACGACTATGGTTGGGGCTACGGCTACCACTACGACTACGCCTATGAGTGGGGCTACGATTACGAGCTCTCCTATGACTGGACTTCCATCTACGACTACGGCTGGCACTACGGCTGGGGTTGGGGTTACTTCTACGGTGACTACTACACCTGGGGTTGGAGCTACGGCTGGGATTGGTCCTATGAGTACTATTACGATTGGTACTATGGCTGGGGCTGGGAGTATGAATACTCATATGACTGGTACTACGGCTGGGGCACTGGCTGGGGCTACGGTTGGTTCTACGGTGACTACCTCGACCCATACTATGACTACGGTTGGGGCTGGGATTCCGGCTGGGGCTGGGGTTACTTCTACGGTGATTACTACGGCTGGGATAACTACGGCTGGAGCTATTACCTGGGTGACTACTACGGCTACGAAGCCTAAGGCTCCTACCCGACCGGGACCTGATTGGGTCCCGGTACAGCGCGCCGCTTAGGCCACACACACATCAAAAGGCCCTCGGAATTCCGGGGGCCTTTTGATATCCGGCTTGCATATAATTGTCGTCCCGCAGATGATGCCCATTGACTGTCTTAATCTGAAAGAACTTTTCAATATGCTTATTGGTGTCAAAAACCGGTTTCTCTTTGTCTCCAATTCAAAAACGGCTTCGACCTCGATCGAAACAGCCCTCCGGGCGCATTGCGAAATTCAACGCGATGGCACACCCCACCGCAAACATATGCAATATGCCGATATTCTGGGTGAATATGACTTTCTCTTTGGCCAAGAGACCTATCGCCCGAACCAGTTCTTTAAATTTGCCGTGATGCGGGACCCAATCGACTGGATCTATTCCTGGTATCGCTACCGCAAAGGAAACCAAGTGGCGGCACCGCTGCCCTCTGAGATGACATTTGCCGAATTTTGGGACCGCAAGGATTGGAACATTCATCGTGCGGATGGCAGCAAGCACTTGCAGAAGCATTTCTTTACAGACGCCACCGGAGAGGTCGCCCTAGACTATATTATTCCCTATGATGATTTGCCCAAACAGTTCGCAGTGATTGCAAATCATCTTGGGTTGCCCAGCAAACTTCCACGCGCAAACGTCAGTCAGATCAAAGGTACCCCCACCGAGCTTTCAGAGGGACTTCTGGACGAAATGCGCAGTTTCTATGCCGAGGACTACGACCTTTATCATGCCTTGCCTACCCGAAATGAAGCGGGCTTAAACATGTTGAAATCTGCCTAAAAATTTTGCTTTTGCGCAACGCCTATGACAGACTTGGAAGGACGTCGTTAAAGCTGGGTGATGGCAATGATTATTACGTTTTTTGGGTCTGATCGCAGCTATCTGCGCAATGCGTTTCTGGACGCTGATAGCAATGCTCTTGATATTGAGGTGCTGTCGGCCACAAGCGACGAGATCGTCTATTCACAACCTGGATCTGGCGCGGTTACGACCCTAACCGGAACGGGCCTTTCTTTGGACGCAGACAATGGGGTCGTCGCAGGTACGATAACCTCAATCACCTTTGAGCAGGCCAGTGTTACGATCGCAACTTACACAGAGACAGACTGGGCTCTTGTTGAGTTTTTTGCTGCGATTGAAGGCATATCGACCAACGATTTTACACTGTTTTATGATCTGCTTGCCCTGACGCCCCTGACACTGGATGCGTCCGCTGCTGCGGGCGGTTTTGATTTGACGTTTCCGGATATCTTTCCTCAAACCGTCTCAGCAACGGGTTCAGATTTCGACGATGGTCTGTTTGGTGGGAATGCGGATGACGACCTTAGGGGCGGTAAAGGCAATGATTTTATTAAGGGTCAAGGCGGCAACGATACAATCATTGGCGGCGCAGGTGCGGACCGCCTCTTTGATGGCAATGGCAATGATGTTGTCAAAGGTGGCAAAGGCAATGATCTCCTCTTTTTAGGCATCGGGGCGGGCAATGATCTCATTGATGGCGGCGGCGGTACGGATACTTTGGTCTATGATCTGTCCCCTTTGGAGGCACAGCAATTCACGGTGTTTTTGGATCTCAAGGAAGGGATCACGGGGGCCGTTGAATTCCCAACCGGACGCGATGAAATCATAGACGTTGAAAACTATACGTTGGTTGGGGATTTCGACAGTCTTGTTATCGGGGATAACAACGACAATGTTTTGATCACCGATAAGGGCAAAGACATCGTTTCCGGCGGTGGTGGCAAAGATAAAATTGGCACTGGCGGTGGTAAGGATGAGTTGGACGGCGGCAAGGGCAATGATGTTCTGGATGGCGGCGGTGGGAAAGACATTCTGGATGGCGGCAAAGGCAAAGATACGCTGAGCGGCGGAGCAAAAGCTGATGTGTTCATTTTTGGCAAAAAAGGTGGAAAAGATACAATTGTCGACTTTGAAGACAACCTAGACACTCTGCAATTGGACGAGGCCCTATGGGGTGGTGGTCTAAACAAGAAGAAAGTCCTCAAGAAGTTTGCCGAAGTGGATGGCGATGACATCCTTCTCGATTTTGGAAAACATGAGTTACGTCTTGAAAATATGTCTGATATCGATGCCCTAAAGAATGATCTCGAACTCATTTAGGCTCAGACGGCTCCTGAAGCGGGACCTGCTGGGAAGGGGATGCGCCGCATTCCCTTTATAATTAATAAGGTCCTCAGGCATGACATTTGTTCCTTTTCATCAACCCCATTTTGCTGCTGATGATCGCAAGGCGGCTCTTCAGGTTTTAGAGTCTGGTTTTGTGACCATGGGGCAGCATGTTTTTGACTTTGAGGCGGCTTTGGCGGATCTGCATGGGCGTCGCCATGCCGTGATGGTCAATGCCTGTACCAATGGCCACATGTTGGTGTTCCAATATCTGCGCCACAAAATTGGCCTCCCCGCGGGAAGAACGGCCGTCTTTCCAGCGACCACTTTTGCAGGCCCCGCGTTTCAGGCGGTACATGCGGGATTTCACGTAGAGCTTGCAGACACCAACCCCGAAACAGGGGCGACGGATGTCGATCTGTTTCAGCCTTGGCTCAACACCCAGGAATTACCGGCGTTTTTAGCACCAATGCCTTATGCAGGTGTTCCCCTCCCCGGCATGTCTGCGCTGCTCTCAGCGGCCCAAATCAAAGAAGTTCCGGTTATCGAGGATTGCGCTCATGCGATTGGGGCCCGTTATGCAGATGGCACTCTCGTTGGCAGCCTACCAACATTTGCGTCTGTGTTCAGTTTTTACCCGACCAAAGTCTTAAACGCCGTTGAGGGGGGAATGATCCTAACCGATGACGACGACCTTGCTGGGTGGTGCCGGGCCGCGCGCTTGCATGGGGTGGATCGCCCCGTGGCAGGGCGTTACCAATCTGCCACATCTGATTGGGAATATGCTTTGCCCATAATGGGATACAAATGTAACCCGGCAAATATGCAGGGGGCGATCGGTGTGTCGCAACTTAAACGCCTGCCCGACACGCTTGCGCGTCTAAAACAGATTTCGGACCACTACTGCACGGCTGCTACATCTGCTGGTTTATCGCCGATCAGCGGACAGTCCTTTGGAAACCAACACCTCTTTATTCTCAGAGATGTCGAACGCGACCGCTTCTTATCTCATATGCGGCAACATGAGGTGCAGTGTTCTGTGCATTACCCTCCCCTTTGGAAAATGGCCGCCTGGCAAGGTAGATCATGGGAGCTACCCGGCGCAGAACGCTTTGTTACGGGGTGTGTTTCGTTGCCAATTTTTACGGGGCTCTCTGCTGAACAGATCACCCAAATTGCGCAAGCTCTTATGAAATTCCCCCCTAATTCCCTGTAATAGGGTCGACTTTTTATTGATCCGAAATCATCCCGATTATATTGTCTATTTATTGGAGATAATAATAGTGATTGGTGGAGGATTGAGTATGAAAATTGCAATAATCGTAGGGTTAGGGCTTGGCTTGCTTGCGGGCACTGCCGGCGCAGAGGTCACAAAAACAAAAGATGGCCAAGGCAACGATAAGTTTGTTTTGACCTGTGCTGATGGACATAAAGACACTTTGAACAAAGCGCCTATGAAAGAGATTCAAGTTAAAATCTGCACTGATCATGGTGGTCCAAAAGCAGTGGCAGATCAGAAGGCCAAGCAAAAACCCGGAGATGGGCCAAAGCCAGGGCAAAAACCCGCCCCTGGAGAGGGACCAAAACCTGGTCAAAAACCGGGTGAGAAGCCCGCCGCTGCCAGCGAATAAAATACCCCACGGGGTCAGCGTTTTTTGCGCAGACCCCGGTCTACCAATTTGCCGACCGAGCCAAAAATCAATTTCAGATCAAAGCAAAACGACCAATTCTGTTGATAGATGATGTCAAGCTTCGCCTTGCGGGGCAGACAGATCCGCACATAGGCTGCATCGGTTTCTTCGGGCGTATTGCATTTCGCCAACACCGTTTCTTCTTGCCGGTGGTACAGAATTGTCGCCAACCCGGTTATTCCCGGGCGGCTTTGTAAAACCCGGGAAAAAAGAGCGGGGTTATCCAACACATAGTCGGGTAATTCGGGCCGCGGGCCGACAAAACTCATATCGCCTTTCAGAATATTCCAAAGCTGCGGAATTTCATCCAATCGGTATTTTCTTAAAAACGCACCATATGGGGTAATCCGGCTTTGTTTGTCCCCGCCGGCAACGCCTGTATTTTCAGATGAGGAGACATTGGACATTGTCCGAAATTTCCACAGGCAAAAAGGGGCCGTAGGGGATTTCATGCGTTCTGATACATAGAAAATGGGACGGCCTTGATGCCGATATATTGAAAAGACGAGCCACAGAAAAAGGGGCGTGAGTAAAACACTCATGATCAGGGCCAGCCCAATATCCAATATGCGTTTTGACAACGGCACGGCAACGTTCCCTTTCTGGTTTCAAGCCAGATTATTTTTTAGAGATCTGTTCCAAAAAAGATATACCCAATGCGCACATTTTGTCTTAGTTCAGCATTTAGACTCTATAGATTGATCTTTTCTGATACTTCTGTAGTTTGTCGAGCATATTGAATAAGACGACGATTTCCGAAAAGGTCTGCGAATACATGATGAAATCTCTTCTCACCAAAGTCATTATGATGTTTGCGATCAGCGTGTTTGTTGTTGGGTGCGGGCTCCCTCGCGGTGCAGCTGTTCAAAGTGAAATTCTGGATATTGATGACTCTGAACTTCCTGGTTTTGCCGTTTACCCGGTCACACGTAGTCTTTTAACGGAATCCGCGAATTGGCCCCGTACCGGAGGTGTTCCAAACAGCGGTTGGATCAAGCGCCAGCGCGGCCCGTCTACGCAGATCATCGCCTCAGGGGATGAAATTAACTTAACCGTCTGGGATTCCGAAGAAAATTCCTTGCTCACCGCAGCCGAGGAGAAAGTTGTCGCCTTAGAAGGGATCAAAGTATCCTCAGACGGCAGTATTTTTATGCCTTATGTTGAGCGTGTCTTTATTTCTGGAATGACACCTGATGAGGCGCGGGAGATTATTCAACAAAAGATGGAAGTCATTGTTCCTGCTGCACAGGTTCAGCTGTCATTGCTCCCAGGTGCGCGGAACTCGGTTGATCTTGTTGGAGGCGTGTCCAGTCCGGGGCGGTTTGCTCTGGAAAGCCGTGATATGACGGTTCTCAGCCTTTTGTCCCTAGGTGGTGGTGTTCCTGACGGATTGCGTAACCCTCTTATTCGTCTGAACAGAGACGGCAAAATATATATGACGTCCCTAGCCCGCTTGTATGCCAATCCGAGCTTGGATACGACATTACGCGGTGGCGATAAAGTGATCGTCGAAGAGGATATTCGCTCGTTCATTTCCTTGGGTGCCGCGGGCACTCAGGATGTGGTCTATTTTAGCAAGGATAGATTGACAGCCCTTGAAGCTGTGTCTCTTATCGGTGGGGTGCAGAACCGGCGGGCAGATCCGCAAGCGATATTGATCTTGCGCAACTACCCAGACAATTCCGGCCAACCCGGCGTGGTAGGGCCACGTGAACCCCGTGTCATCTTTGCCATGGATCTTACATCGCCGGACGGTTTGTTCAGCGCCAAAAAATTCGAAGTGCATCCGGACGACCTTGTCTATCCAACAGAATCTGTCGCCACTATGGTTGAATTCATCTTCAACATCGTCGGTAGTGCCTTTGGTGTGGTAAACCGCTTCCCACAATAAACAGATCAAAGAATGTTGTTTTACAAATGCTGGCGTGATTGCCGGCATTTGTTTTGTAATCGTCTATTTTCAGGGGATGTTACCTGTTGGGGTGGTCTATCACGTAGCGAGCCGCCGACACCTCAATACAGCAAGCGAGGCCGTTTAGTCGTCATCGTCGCTCTCATTTTCGGCACCCATATTATATTTGTGGTGCTCAATGGCGTCGTCCAGTTTGTCGTAATAATAGAGATGACCACCTTCGAGGACTGCTCCTGCTTCACAGTATTCCTTAAGCTGGGCCATGGAGTGGGTCACCACCAGTGCACCGCTGCTTGCCATCCGATGATTAAAAACAGCCCGTGCCTTCATCTTGAAACGCGCATCCCCAACACTCATGGTTTCATCCACAAGGTAAGTGTCAAATTTTATACCCATCGACAAACCAAAGGCCAAACGCGACTTCATTCCTGACGAATAACTTCGGATTGGCATGTGGAAGTGTTGCCCGAGTTCGGCAAAATCCTCTGCAAACGCAACCAGTTCCTCTGTGTCCACACCGTAAACACGGGCAATAAACCGCACATTCTGGGCCCCGGTCATATCCCGGTGAAAAGACCCTGAGAATCCGACGGGCCACGAAATATTCCCATCCGTTATAACCCGCCCAGAGTCTGCGGAAGCTGTGCCCGCGACAATTTCAAGTAAAGTTGATTTGCCGGCTCCGTTCCGCCCAAGCAACCCAACAGAAGCCCCCGTCGGGAGTATCAAATTGATATTATCTGCGACAACCTTGCGGCGGCCACGAGTCCAGAACGTTTTACAAAGGTTTTCAAGCCGGATCATGCTTAGCTGTGATCTTTCAGGCTGTAATAGACAAGTGCGAGGATTGACCAGAACATAAACAAGAACGCAAAAATAATGCCTAGCAAAATGCCCCGCTGAGGGTATTCAGCACGCTCCGCCAAGGTTGGCTCCACATAGGCGGCAAGATAGCGGCTTTGCCGTTGCGCTTCGGCTTGTGATGCATCAAACGCGGATAAAGCTGAGGTATAGGCGGCTTCGGCGAACTCCCGCTCAACAGTCAGACGTTCATATTCCCCAACAAGGGATGCGTAAGTGCTGTCGTCTCCAAGATCGCCAACGCCGAATTTTTTGCGCTCTTCGCTAATGCGCTCTTCGATGACCTTGATCTTGCGCTCTGATTGCTGGAGCCGTGGATCCCCTTCGCGGGTGGTCCCTATCAGAAGGTCTAGATCAATCAAGGATTCAGCCAGTTGCTGCTGTAATGTATTGAGCAGGCCCATTTGAAGCTGAAGGTCCGCATTTGGGTCGACAATTTGTGTGGTATTACGGAACAACGTGACGGCCAGCCGTGTTTCTGTCAGACGTTCAACAGCCTTGTCCAATTCTTCCCGTGCGTAGCCCGTGGCATCCGCGCGCGCAATGGCAGAGAGCCGGTTGATCATCGCCGTACTCTCGTCAAAAATAGCGGCGGCGATTTGCTGCGCATCCTGTGGGTCAAACGCATGGATCCGCAAATCGATCAAACCCGTTCCAGAGTCATAAGAGATTTTGACCATGCGCTCCCAGTATTTAACCAAATCTTCGACAGTTCCCTCAGGATCAAAGGTTAAAACCGGATCTATCTCGCGGGGCTTTGAATACAGGGTCTTAAGGTCTAGCCGGTCATCAATCTTCCCAACCAAATCTTGGCTCTGAATAAATTCATAGAGAATATCCGTGTCACTCGAGCTTCCCGAGGACAGCTGAGAGATGCCGCCAAACAATTCAAATGCAGAACCAGCTTCTTCTGTCCGAACCGAGAAGGCAACTTTGGATGTGTATTGATCCGCTGCCCGCGTCCAGAGGTACAACCCCGCGATACAGCTTGGCACAACGACAAACAGTAAGAATGAGAACAAAAGTCCCCAATGCCGTTTTTTCGCCCGTGCGGATTCTGCGGGGGGGCGAATGATAATCTCTGTCGGCGCAGTCTTGGGATTACGCTTGTTTTTTCTATTTTTCCGCATATTTCCCCGCCGCCTCTTGGTATTTCCGGACGATTCAGGGGTGTTTTTTTCTATGCTTGGGGTCTCTGTAGCGGTCTCGTCTAAATCGTCCCGCTGTACTGGGGGGAGTGTCAATTCTACGCCTCGACTGAAAAAGGTTCAGTTTCTCTTTGCATCTTCCTATCTCACCACCGTAGAAGAAGCCAGTCATTGTCTCCACATCTCTCATATGCAAAATTCACTCATACAACAAAAAAAATCAGAGGTCAGTCGCACATCTAGATCAGTTCTGGCGCTGATCCTGCGCGAAATGGCGACAACTTATGGGCGATCCCCCGGTGGTTACATTTGGGCCATTGTAGAACCGGTTGCGGCGATCGCCCTTCTCTCTCTCGTCTTTGGTGTTGTAATGCGTACGCCACCCTTGGGGAATAGCTTTCCGCTGTTCTACGCAACGGGATACCTTCCCTTTACGCTTTATACTGATGTGGCCGGAAAATGTGGTTCCGCCATTAAGTTTTCCCGCCCTTTGCTGGCCTACCCCCGAGTCTCCTTTATTGACACCATTCTGGCGCGATATCTGCTCAATACACTCACACAGGTTCTGGTCTTCTATATCATAGTTACTGGCATCTTGACGTTGACAGATGCTCGGGCGGTTCTGGACTTACCCAGCGTAGGGCTCGGTTTGTTGCTGGCCTCTTTTCTAGGAGTGGGGATAGGATGTCTAAATTGCTATCTCACCATGGAGTTTCCAATTTGGGCAACAATATGGAGTATTATCAACCGACCAATGTTCCTCATATCTGGCATTTTCTTCCTCTATGATGACATGCCGCGTTTTGCACAGGACATCCTTTGGTACAATCCGCTCTTGCATGTTGTCGGCCTAACACGATCAGGGTTTTACGCGACCTATGATGCGACCTATGTATCACTACCCTATGTCGTATCGATTGCTGGAGTTTCCCTCATACTGGGTTTGCTCCTTCTACGTCGTAACTATAAAAGGTTGCTTCAAAAATAATAGCGATTCATAGCTACCGTTTTGCGAGTTGAATAAAAAATGAAGAAAACTCTTTATATCCATATAGGACACTTCAAGACCGGCACCACAGCCCTTCAGGTGTTTTTTGACGATCATCGGGACCATTTTTTAAAACAAAATTTCGACTACGCAGCGTTCTGTCTCCACTATTCTAAGCATTCTTCATTGGCTTTTTCATTGTATCAAGAAGCCGGTGTAACGGAATTAATGCATAATTACGACGATCCGGTGCCGGCCTCAGAGCAATGGCGGGGACTTTTTGACTACGTACGTCAGAGCGAAAGCTCCAAAGTTTTAGTCAGCTCAGAAGAATTTATGCGCCTCGGAAATTTTCCGGCCTCCGTCCAGACGCTTAAAGAGATCATTAAAAATCAAAACCTTGATTTTGATATAAAAATCATATCCTACCTTCGAGAACCACAAGCTCATCTTGACTCCTGGTATAATCAGTTGGTCAAAATGGGTCAGTTCGTTCCCGATTTCAATCGCGCTGTCTGCGGCAGTATTGAGCCCATTCACTATGATTACGCCCTTGCCCTGAAGCCTTGGGTCGACCTCTTTGGGGCCGAAAATGTGATTGTTCGTAAATATGAGCACCGCAATGTCTCCCCGACATATATATACGAAGATTTCTTATCTATCGTAGGGTTGAAGGCGCCGCGGGATGCCGAACTGGGTAAAAACGATCCAAACCCACGCATGGATGCCCGCGTCGTCGAAATCGCCCGACTGCTGCGGAACGCAGGGTATTCCCAAAGCCTTGTTGACTATATCAGCGCCGAAGCTATGAAATATCTTGCCCTTCAGGACAGCTTTATTACTTCGGATCTGACGCCTTTTCAGGATATTCAAGATCGCTGCGAAGAAGGCTTAAATATCTTGAAAACTTTGCCAAACGTCGGGTTCGAACCGCATGAGTTTGTTCAGAATATCCCCGAACCCCTTCCGGAAAGAGGACAGGATACTGTCGGGTTGATAGGATTTGTTTTGTCAGAATTGTTGATCGTTAAAAGACGGCAAAAACATCTAAAGGCCGCTGCACTTACGCAGCGCATTGCAAATATAGAAGCCAAACTAGGCATTTCGGAGCCCAAGGAATGAAAATACTTTTTTACAATTGGGTCGATTATCTGGACGACGAAAAGCGAGGCGGTGGTGTAACCGTTTACCAGCGCAATGTGATTAACGCGTTGCAGGATACGTCTGATGTGGATGCTTGGTTTTTGTCTGCCGGTATTTCCTATGATATTGGAAATGCCGCCCCTCGATGGGACCATATCAAACATGGTGGTGCAGAAAACAAAGACAAACGTTTTGAGGTGGTGAACTCTGGCGTGTTGGCGCCCTCGCACCATTCCTTTGGGAACCCTGCACAGTTTGACCACCCGGAAACAGTCGAAGTCATCGCTGATTTTGTCGAAAAAAACGGCCCCTTCGATGTACTACATCTCAATAATCTGGAAGGGGTGCCAGCAACGGTTCTTGCTTTGAAAGAACGCTTTCCAGAGATGCGCGTTATCCTCTCGCTGCACAATTATTACCCGTTCTGCCCGCAAGTGAATCTGTGGCATAATGAAAAGAAGGCCTGTTCTAATTTTAAGAATGGCCGGAAATGTGTGCATTGTCTGCCCAGCCAACATGATGAGCGAGTCATCCGTCTCGCCAATGGGGTCGCGTTCAGCTTTAAGAAAAACAACATCCGGCCCGGAACGCGCATTTTTGACCGTGCCTTTATCCCGGCCATGCGCCTTGCGCGGCATGGCTTACGTGCCTACCGCAAGCTACGGCCACAAAAGCAAGCAACGCAACCCGCGGCTCTAGAGACCCGGTCCCTCCCAATCGAGGGAAGCCCCTTGCGGCAATTGAAGCCATTGCACCCAACATTCCGAGAGCGCCGGGAAACCTTTGTACAGATGATTAATACCCATTGTGACGCGGTCTTATGCGTTTCAGACCGGGTCGGTGAAATCGCAAAGCAATACGGTATTGATCCCGCGATTGTGCATACCAGCTACATTGGCACCCGTCAGGCTGAACGGTTTGATGACACCAGCCCGAAAGAGCATTTTTTAAAACCCGATGGCACCATCACCCTTGGGTATCTTGGCTATATGCGGCGTGACAAAGGCTTTTACTTTTTGCTGGATGCCCTTGAGGCCCTGCCCGAAGAAACTGCCGCCCGGATCCATCTTGTGGTGGCAGCGCGCAATTCAGATGGCGAAGCAATGGAACGACTGGAACTGCTGGATGACCAACTGGGGTCTGTACTTTATGCGGATGGTTATTCCCATGATGATCTCGACGATATCCTCGAAACCGTCGACGTTGGAGTTGTGCCTGTCCTCTGGGAAGACAATCTGCCCCAAGTCGCCATTGAAATGCATGCGCGCCACATCCCAATCATCACTTCGAATATGGGTGGGGCGCAGGAATTGGCCAACGCCCCTGCGATGACCTTTGCCGCTGGAAGCAAATCCGGGTTTAGGAGCTGCCTTGTCACGCTGCTTAATGGAGAGATTGACAGTGCAGCCTATTGGAAAACGGCCGCCCGACCCGTTTCAATGTCAGAGCATATGGATGATCTGTTGATGCACTACAGAGCAGAAGCCCCCTCCCAAGACCGTGAGGATACGACCGCCATACTTTCAGCCGGTGCCGCTTGACATGGTGTAAGGTGTTATACGCTTACGAAGTGTAATCGTTACGGATTGCTGTCGTGCCGCAATCTCTGCACCAGAGAGGTGGCCCAACCAGTTTAAGTTGGGCCCTCTGATATTAAAGAACAGCGGAGACTGATCGCTGATCAGTCCTGCCCCATCACCTTTTTGACAAACGGGGATTCTGCCCAAGGCACGGACAGCTCGGGGCTGTAAATCTGGTCCCGTCCTTCCGACAGCACCGCAAGGTATTTGCGGTATTCCTCTGCATTGTTGAAATGCTGTTTACGTTGCACCTCAAGCTGCGCCTTTTTGCGGAATTCGGCGTTGTATTTGAAATGTGCAAACAGAAGGTCCTGTTTGGCCAACCGCGCCTCGGAAACATAGTGCATGCCCGCCGCCAACCGCATCCAGGGTTGGTATTTTAACAGCGCAATTTTTTGAGCCACAAACAGCTCATGGCGTGATCCGGGGATCAACCGATGACGCAGGGCGCTTGTCCATGTCTCAGACTCTGCAAAAGGACCCTTTGTGGGTGTGATTGTCAGGAAGGGATCTCGATCCACAAAGCCTGCTTCCGCAAACAGGTCTCCAGTTTCAAATGTTGCCGCCCCCAAAGAGCCTTCCGGATACATGTCGAGCATAAAGATCCGAACCGCTTCCGCCTCGATCATATCCGGCTGCGCCAAAAGAGTGTTTATAGATGTCTTCTGCCAGTCCGGGTAGACCAGCATCTCGTCGGCATCGGCCACGAGAGACCAGCGCCCCACGCGAAAGTTTGACATCAAAGCCTGCTGCCAGGCCACGCCATAGGCGGACTCTCCGTAATCCGTATCGGCAGAAAAGGCGACAACATCAGGCTGGCTTTCCAAATACTCCAACGTGCCGTCATCAGAAAAATTATCCACGACCAGAAAGCTTTCAATCCCAAGGGCACGGTGATGCTTTAAGAAATGCGGCAGCATAAACATTTCATTGCGCATACAGGCCACAACCGCCAGAGGGGCGTCGTTCAAAGTTCGCAACTTCGTTTCGCTGCTGACCAACTCCACGGCATTACTGTTATACCCCAGGGCTGCCCGTTGGTAGCTGGGCCAAACCTTGCGCGGGAATAGCCGCGGACGGTCCAGATTGTCCAAGACATCCTTCTGGCGATGCTCTGTGTCTAAATGAATCAATTTGATCTCTGACGCGCTGCTGGGGTAAAACCCATTGGCCCAAATGCTTACGGGGATGGCTTTGCCATAGCTACGCCGCATAACAGCGATATGGTAATCCTCATCTGCAACCGTAATTCCTGCACGCTGCAGCAAATCTCCGATCAGCTTATCCTCCATAAAGGAGTTCTGCACCAAACGTTGACCATCAAAGGTGTTCCGCTTTTCCAGCAAGGCCACCATCGCTTGGCGGCTCAGGGTATAGGCCGTGCCCCCATCAGCATAAACGGAAGGTTCCGGAGATTTATCCAACTCAAGTTGCCCGCGCGCCGATCTGGATTTCTCATGATGCCATAAACGGTCCATGTCTCCGATCTGACGATTGATCCGGCGGCCATAATAATGAAATTTCCGGTAGCTCTGACTGTGGAAAAACTCTGGAGCATTCAGGAAACAATCATCATCGACCTTCAGCAGATAAGAGTAGGGTGTGTTCTCATAGACCCATTCCACTGTTTTCAAAGTCTTTAGAGGCAAACCTTCGTAATCATCCGGCGCATCAAGATGAACGACATCGCCCTCCAGCTGCCCTTTGCCATCGCCAACAACAACCACATAAGGAATACCCAAAGCTTGTAAGGTCGCAAGCCATGTTTCACGTAGGGCAGACACACGTGTGTCCAAATAGGGTTTGCAGGAAAAGACGGTTACAATCGTATCAAACAACGGTGACGCCTCGGTCAGACCTTCAAGCCCTTCGCTCCCCCGCAGATCGCCTTCTGTGGCAATCTGTGGAAACAGCGCAAGACAAGCCCGCGGCAGGCGTGTATCGGCCCCGTGATCGCGGACAAGCCGCATCAAGGCAACTTTTACGGCCTGTGCATTGTGCAAGACCCCTCGTTCGTCATCCTTTAATCCAGCCACCATTTTACCCAAATGGCGGATCATCAGCACAGAGGTTTCGTCATCTCCGGCGCTGATTGACCCGGTGAGCAAAGACACCCCAAAAGACAGACCAATGAAGCCACTGCGCTGACTGGACAAGCGGCTCAGGGCAGGAAGCAGATCTTCGTTTAACCTGGTTTGCGACAAGGGTTTGCCACTGCGCAAACTTTCTAGGGCGGCGAACACATACTCGCTTGTGGACTTTTGCAACGCCGCAAAGGGCGCACGCGCCATGTTGATACCACTCCAAAGCGATGTCATTACCTCACGTGCGATTGGCGCAAGTTCTGGGTCTTCTTGCTCTGGGAAGGCCAAGGTCCGCAGGGCCGCTTCTTCAGGGTCGCGCAGCTCACGAAACAGACGTTCGGAACGCTCTTTGGTGGGGTCCATTCCCACACCCGATGGGCCAAGCAATTCGCGCCGGACCCGCCGGGCTTCAATGGCCTCATAGCGGTCAAACACCCGCAACGCATTCCTGAGATCTTGGTCTGAGGCCCGTGGTGTTGCGCTAAGGATATGAAACGCATGTTCTGCACTTTTCAGAGCCGACAGCTTTGCGGATAAATCAAGCGCGGCAACCTCCTCCCAAAAAGCGCGGGACAGGCCGAAATAACAAATCGCAAAATTGACAATTGTTTTTTGAAGCCCGGCCCCCAAATAGGCGCTCTTGGCAAGCAACGCTAAGGTCGCGTCTCGCAGATGGGCATTTTGAACCGCTTCAAAATAGTTTTCAGCCCGATTCCTGACACCGGTTAAAAACAGATGTACCGCCTCTTCTGAACCGCCTTCACTAATCGTGTGCTGCCCAGAGGCAATTTCCTGGATTGTCCAAGAAACAGCCGCCCAGCTTACCCATCCGGTTTTAGTTTCGCTCAAGGCTTTAAAAGCCTCTAGAAAAGCGACTTCTTTGCCCTGCTTCAGCAAATAGGGCAAAACAAGAGAGTTCTGATACGCCTCTTTGCCAACGCGAAACCCATCGAGCCCTTCTAAGCGTGCATACGCAAAAAGCGTGTCAAACGTCCCTTCGGCACAAAAATAATCAGCAACCGTCAAAAAGATCTGCTGACGTAGTCCCGGGGTCGGTAAAAGATCGCCAAGTATTTGATCGAACGCATCAATGGCGGGCACATTCGGGTTGGCTTTGCGGGCCATTAAAAACCCATCAATCACCTGATCACGCAACTGCAAATCTGCAGCCGGACGTGGAATCTGAGCCAATACCGGGCCTTCTTCTGCATCGGTATCGTTCAAAAAGGCCTCAACCCCATAAAGGCGGGCCGTATTCAGAATGAATGCCTGACAGGCCGGGCTCAGGCTCGGCAACAATTTCCCAAAGCGCACATGTTCCAAAGCCAAAAGCGCCTCAAAAGCACGCTCTTTCGGGTTCCCAAGACGCGCAATCTCTTCCACTTGCTGCACGGCATCTGTACGAGAGATTTCAAACGTGCCCCCACAAGGGGCGCCATGGGACAACAATTGAAGGGTGATTGTACTCTCCCCTTCTGCAAGAGCCTCCCAGATACGACCAGGCAGGCTTGTCTGTACGCCTACATTTTCATGGGGGGCCCCTTCGCGCTGTATCAAATCCGCCCGAGGGATGATGGTCAGGACCGGCGGCTCAGACATGCCTGCAACAGCTAATTCAAAGCTTTGATCCGATCTTTCGGCAACAAATCCCCAGCCTTCAAGCAAAAAATTAGGCCATAGAAACAATTTTCCATGTCCCGTCAAAAGCCCTTGCGCCTCCCCTTCAAACCGGAAGCTTTGCGGTTGAATTCCCCCATTTGAATCCAGCGCAGTAATCTGGTCAATTCCGGAAAAATCACCGTTAAAGTTGAAAATCTCAACGTCGTTTAGGAACACTCGAATCTCTGTATCAGCAAAGCGAATTTCAACCAGGTTGTCGTTGCTATCGACGGATATGTCGCGCGACAGTTCTTTGCCCCAGTTTTGGCCCTTACGATGATTAACCACCGCCAAATTTGCCCCGTACCGCAGAGAGAGATGAAACGGAATATCGCGCCCGGATTGATCAAAAAATGAAATATTCGCATAGGCTACATTGGCGAAATTCGCTGTGTAAAATACCGAAGCTTCCCCATTGGTACGAAAAGCAAGCATCTCGAGTTCCTTCCAAAATATATATCTCCGGCCAAAATCAGAATCCCGAAGCAGGTAAAGCCAGTCTTGATGAATGAATTACCCTGTTTTAACGCGGAAATA
Source organism: Pseudoruegeria sp. (assembly GCA_039972875.1). Classification (GTDB taxonomy): domain Bacteria; phylum Pseudomonadota; class Alphaproteobacteria; order Rhodobacterales; family Rhodobacteraceae; genus Pseudoruegeria. The sequence goes on along the minus strand of JBDWMA010000050.1, from coordinate 64,101 downwards.
CAATTTCTTAAAATGGCCTCAGTCTATCGGCGCGCCCAGGAAACTGCGCAGATAGGGGCCAACGTATGGGTCTAGTCTTTGGTGTGCCCAATCCACCGATTGCTGAGCAAAATGCACCGTGATATCGGACTGAAATGCCGCACGGTCCTCTTCACTTGGGAAATCCGAAAAGTTCAGCTTTTCCCACACGCCCCGCACCAAAAGTTGTGTCCCGGCTCCAGCCCCCAATCCATCACCGCTTAGGTCTGTAAGATGCCTATTCAGGCAGTGATACAGCTCTTGAAAGCGTAAGGGGTGACGCCACAACTTACGGCACTCTGGTGCGTTTGAAATGATAATCCCCGGGCTGATAAACCCAAAACTAATGCGCGCGCGCGCAGCGGCCTGCAACGTCACCAGCCAGCTGGAAAAGGCACCTTCGGGAAACCGGATGTCCTGCTCCAGTAAAAAGGCACGCCGGAAAATCTTGGCAGACGGATGGGCATGCAACCCAAGTTGATCCTCCGAGCGCAGTTGAACGGGGCCTTCGGGGACCTGCGCCGCTGGCAAATCCGGATCATGGAACCCGCTATGCGGCGGCGTCTCTTCTGTGCCTATGTGAAACGGGGAAAAGCCAAAATCGGCTCCGGTATGCAACATATTTTCAACCCGCCACGTCAGAGCTCCCGACTTCAGCCGATCACCTGCATCCAGAAAAACGATCAGATCACCACACGCCACATCCAGTCCAGTGTTGCGTGTCGCCGCGACCCCCGCCCCGACGGACGGCAGCGTCTGGGCATGTGGGACATCAGCGGCAAGCGCGGCAACAGCGGCCTCATCCACCGGCAAACCACTGTCCATGATGATCAGGAGTTCCACATCCCGAAAACTCTGCTCTCTCAGGGACTCGAGACTGCCCTGCAACGCCGTCAAATCTCCATCCGTCGGGATGACCACAGTAAGAGGGGTTTGCCCCTGCATCACGCGCCCCCAACTGAGAGAGATTGCCGGATCCCATTGCGGATAATACGGCAGGTGATTTCCCCCAAAAAAGGCCTGCGCTGCGGCGGCAAACCGAGCCCGTCGCGCCGGATCTCGTATCGTCAGGCTGCGTTCATAAACCAGTCGGGTCGCCAGCTGTGCCAAGCCCGCAAACCCCCCAGGCTTACCAGAGGCTTTCATGACCTGTTGAAGAGTCTCCAGAACGCTGATTTGCTCAAAGATCCGGTCTGTTTCTTCACGGGTTATTTGCCCCTCCCGGCCCTGTAAATGTAAATAAAGGGGCTCTGGGATGTGCAGCAAATAGTCACTACGACAGGCCAAACGTTGAAAAAATGCGTGATCCTCGTAGTATGTCCCTTCGTCAAATCGGGTTTCTCCAATAAGGCTCCGACGGTAAAGTTTGTTCCAGGCGGACGGAAAATGCCGGATAATATCTGGCCAAGACTTAAACGGAAAACAGGCCGCACCGAGGTGGTTCTGCAGCTGTGGTGCCCCGTGTATCGCCGAATGTGTGCCCCCGTCTCCACCATCATGGGTAAACTGAATGCCACATGCGACCCAATCCGCCCCATGGGTTTGCAACGCAGTATACATCGTCATGAGGTAATCCGGATGCAGACGATCATCACTGTCGACAAATCCAATCACGTCCGCCTGCGCCTCAGAAAGGCCGGTGTTTCGGGCCGCAGACAACCCCCCATTCTCGCGGGAAATGATCCGAAATCGCGGGTCATCTCCAATCGTCTGTACGGCAATTTCAATGCTATCATCTGTTGCCCCATCGTCGATGATGAGCACTTCAAAGTTCGAAAAACTCTGGCGCTTTAGGCTTTCAAGACAGGCCTCCACATAATCAGCAACGTTATAAACCGGCACAATTACGGAGACTTTGAATACCATTTTAAAATCATTCCTATTTCTTATCTTACAGCTTACTTATCTCACTGTTCTCATCAGCGGTACCTCCCAACACCCAGATATAGATCGCGTTTACGACCCTTCGGCACTGTCGTAAGCCTGTCATAGTTCCCCCATAAGGTTGGTGGAAATCCTTTTGCGGCCCCTCCATGCGTCTAACTCTTATGCAGGCGATAAAAATAAGCTGTATTTAGTGGCATCTTGGGTTACATTGTGCGAATTAGTGAGAAACGAAAATGGACTCAGTTATTTTATGCGTAGAACGTGACCCTATAAAACGGTGACCGTTTTTTTGTTTCGAGAGCTCGGGAGTTTTTAATCCTCAGCAAAACGTATTTTTGGCCTTTTCGGCCTTTTTTCTTAGGTGTCGAACTATGATTAAACCGATAACCAATAGCCAGATTTGGGTAACTGGAGCTTCCGGAGTTTTGGGAGGCGAAATTGCCCGGCATTTTGCATATAATACGGATCGTGCTGTACATGCTGTTGTGCGCCGCGAGAGTGCAAGTTTACAAGCTGCAGGCATCAAACGCGTGTTATGCCGCACTGTTTTTGACCCAAACTGGATGGTTGGTGGGTTTCAAAACGATACAATCATCCATTGCGCCGGGATGTCCGACCCGCGGAAAAGATTCGCCTCCACTTCAGAGCTTCTTGAGCAAGAGGTGACACCGCATATCCGCATGCTTGAGGGATTACTGAAAATGGGATGGAAGGGACGGTTTGTCTATCTCTCCTCCGGCGGGACCGTTTACGGAAATCCCGAATCTCTGCCCATCAAAGAAAACCACTCCTGCGATCCTATCAATGACTATGGCATGCAGAAGCTATTCTTAGAACAATCACTTTCTCGTTTGGCACGCGAGCATGATTTCGAACTTGTTATTCTTCGTGTCGCGAATCCCTATGGGTCCACAGCCAGTAAAATAACACAGGGCGTTATCCCTATCTTGTTCACGGCATTCCAGAATAATGACACGTTCCCTATCTTTGGTGATGGCTCGGCATCTCGAGACTATCTGTATGTCGACGACTTCAATGATGCTGTGTACCGCGCTGCAACACGGCCCATGGCAAACACAGTCACCAAGCTCAATATTGGATCAGGCATAGGCGTTTCTTTGAATCAGCTTATCCAAGAAATGGGGACGATGCTGGGGCGCAAACTCAACTGCACTTATGAACAAAATCAATTCAACGTTTCTTCTAATGTTCTTTGCCCCGAAAAGGCTAAAATTACACTAGACTGGCAGGCGACAACGTCCTTGAGCAACGGATTAAACCGTACTCTTGATTTCTATTCCAAACAGTCATTGGGCATTGCCTAAAGTTTATTTCGCAAATTTTACCCAAAATGCCTAAATCACATCAGTTGTGTTGATTGGTCACTATACAGGCATTTTGGGGCTGATCCCCTCACAACGATAGTATATGATTTTCGTTGCGAGGCGCTTTCATCCTGGCGGCGCTAATCTCCGTTTTATTGGTTAATTATGTACACTGATCTCCTGAAAATCTGGGCTAGCTACGTTTCTGATCCAGGTTTTTTACAAGACCGGCCTGACTTCAAATTCAATCCCTCATTTTACCGAACCAATTATCATGACATGAAGGATGAACCAAACGTCCTCGGGCACTATAAAAATTACGGTCAAACCGAAGGGCGGTTTCCAAATTTCTATCAAAAAGCCATAACGCTGAATCCTAATCTGCGGGAAAATCTGCAAGAGATCACGATAGACCCTAAACTTTCAGCGCTTCTGGACCTGAATGATTCTGACGCAACTGAGCTTGTTTGCGAGATCATTGCCTTAGGGGATCCGATTGACCACACTGTCACGGACTTCTCCTCTGTTCATTACGCGAATACCTACAGGGATATCCAGCTTGCGAAGATTGTCCCTTTTGAGCACTATATCGTCTATGGTCTGAATGAAGGCCGTACAAATCTTAAGGGCCTGCGTGCTGGGGTTCGCTTAGGAAAAACACCTTTTGATCCAGAAAAACAAACCTGCCTAATTTGTGTCCATGAACTCTCTAAGACGGGGGCTCCTATTGTCGGTTTGGACATGCTGAAACAGGCCCGTGAAGAATACAACGTCATTGTACTTGCGTTGCGTGGTGGCGCTCTCCTTAGTCAGTTTCTAGAAAACTCCACGGCTGTTTATGTTAATGAAAAGCCTCTTCAGGCGATGGAATATATTCAGATCGATGGCTTCAATGACATAGAATTTTCTATTCTGAATTCAGTGGAATCTTTTCTCTTTATTCCATTGATGGTTGCTCAAGAGGTTCCCTTTGCAATCTATATTCATGAATATACAGAATATAGTCTTCCCGCATACAAGCCGAACCACGCGGCTCTCTTTAGCGACCTTTTGGTCTTTTCCTCACAGCCACTCCACCAGTCTTGGCAGCCCACCCTCACAGATCTGGGTGTCGATCAATCCCGCGACGTTGCTCTCTTACCGCAAAGTCCACTCACGGTGTCAAACGTCACAAAACAAGAATACCTAAAAGCCCGAGCACGCATCTCGATGCTCATTGGCAAAGACTGCACCAACAAACGCATTGTCTATGGCGCGGGTGAAGCACAATGGCGAAAAGGTACCGACCTGTTTGTTATGACCGCACAGATCGCGGCCACCCAGAGCTCGGATACCATCTTTATTTGGATGGGAGATGGTCGAAACCGCGAAGATATTCATTTTGGCGTCTGGCTTGAAAAACACTTAACGGAAGCCGGCGCCAATCTTCCCGATAGCAATCTCTTCTTCGCTCCGAGCGGGGAATTCTATCTGGACCTGTGCAAAGCAGCCGATTCCATGTTTATGCCCTCACGACTGGATCCCCTCCCCAATGTCGTCTTTGATGCTGCAAAATATGGATGTAACATCACGTTGTTTCGGGGAGGCACCGGGTTTGATGACCCACTTTATGCAGAGAATGAGCAACTTAATTTTGTGGAGTACGGCAATCTGAGTAAAGCCGTGCAACAATTGTTGGAAGCGCCCCAAAAAGCAACAACAACGCGCTTATCCCGCTGGCTTAAAACGAAGGCTCATGATGCTGTGGAAACGCAAATCCAAAGCACCCCTGCCACCGCTCCAACATCTCTTGACCAGCCGATTAAATTATCGGGCCCCCCGTTTCAGACGATTTCAGAAGCCCTTAAAAAGGTGGTAGAAGCGCGATCTCCTATCTTGAATACAGATGGGGGAGAATATGATGTGCCTGTTCTGTTTTCTTCTGCACCTGCCAATACGGCCTACAGAAAGAAAGAGCGTGCCAAAATGTGGCAGCTCAATCGAGACTATGTCTGGCAATCCAGAACGACAGCCCAGGAGCGTCTCCATAAATCTGATAACTGGGTGCATAAATCGTTGGGTATTGAGCAACACAACTTGCTCTCTACGGACACCAGCCCACCGGAGTTTTGTATTCACGTACATGCGCATTACAGTGATGATCTAAGCGAAGACATCTCAAACCATGCCGCCTACAAAGCTGCAAAACGCGTCGTCGTCACAACGGACACTCCTCAGAAAGCCGATCAAATACGATCGATTATGACCGCCGAAGGCATTCATCCTGAGATCCTTGTTACGAAAAACCAAGGCCGAGATATTTTACCATTCATGAAGTTGTTTTATCCGGGTGGAGCAGCTGAAAACGATGAAATCTGGTGTCACATCCACCAGAAAAAATCCATAACCTCAACAGATGGCGGCGATCTTTGGCGCCAATTTTTGTTATCGAACCTCCTTGGAACGCGAGATCAACTATCCAACGCAGTGCAAAAGATTGCCCAAACTGATACCGGCATGGTCACTGCATTTGACCCATATATGCTGGGCTGGAACGCATCTTTGCCGTTGTTGCGACAAGTCACATCAGATCTTAAGAATCCCATGCCCGAGCACCCCTTTCTTTTCCCTATCGGTAATATGTTCTGGGTGCGCCAACCCGTAGTCCGCCGCATGAACCAATTGATCGGACTGAACTACCCATGGCCAAATGAGCCCATTGAAAATGACGGCACCATTTTTCACTTGATCGAGAGATTATGGCCAACCGCTTCTGCACTTCTACATCTGAATTCTGTGTTCTTAGATAAACCCGACGAAAAACGGCGATGATCGTTCCATTTTCAACGAAATGCACATTCCATTCACTCAGGTCCCCGTTCCTTTTATCCGATCCAGAGCATAAATTCAGAGGCCCCCACGACACTTAGCTCACAACGAAACCCAACCGGATCCGGCGGCGGGCAAGCGCCGCGCCCCCTTTGAATCTTGAACGGGTAGAATACCATCCAATGCATTAAGACTCTAACTTCAACAAGGAACAAAAACATGCAAGATCAAACAACAGCATCCTCCGAAGCCGACAGAGACCCTCGCTGGTGGCTTGCAAGATCAATGTGGCAAGCTACAAACAGCGATCAAATGCCCGACAGCGCAGAGGCGCGTAAAGAGGCTTAGAGCGAAGCAAAGCCTGAAATGATGAGGCTTGCAGCGAAAATAATAAAACGGCTGGAAAAAAACAGTGTATCGGTGAGCCAGGCAAGCTAAAGCTAACCCCGGCCAGGAACAACGAGATCTTCACCGTCGGGGCCATGGAACATCAGATCGTCCGTTCAAAAGAAACAGGGCGAAAAAGGAATACCTTATGCGCGTTGTTATCCATGTTGGCATGCACAAGACCGGATCCAGCTCGATCCAGAACACCCTTGCCAAACACGATAACCCTTCTCTGAAGCACCTTGATTGGGAGAGCCCCAATCACTGCGGGCTGTTCGTGCTATTGTTTCAAGATGAGGATAAACTCGCGGACTATCACGGTTTTCGAGCTCGTGGGCCTGAATTCCTAAATCAGCTGCCCCAAATGCGCCAAAAATGGCTTAAAATAACGCATTCTGCTCTTCAGGCCGCCGTCGGAAAAACAGTCATTCTATCGGCCGAAGATATTTCATCCCCAATCTTTCACAATGCCACCCAGCGTATGTTGGAATTTTTTTCCCAATACTCCAGCGATATCTCCGCCATTGGCTATGTCCGCAGCCCCCGGTCTTTCGTGAACAGCGCCTTTCCTCAAGTTTTAAAAGACACCGATTACAAAACACTGGATTTAACGCCTTTCTGGCCACGTTACCGCACCAGTTTCGAACCAATCCTTGAAGCCTTCGGACCTGAGAACGTCACGTTGAAACGCTACCATCCGGCGGATCTTTATGATGGCAACGTCGTTCTGGATATTTTTCAACAGCTAGGCCTACAGCCTCCGTCAGAACGACCCGAGAAGGCCAATCAAGCCCTTAGCCTAGAAGCGACGGCCCTTCTATTTACTCAGCGCTGTCTCGGTGACGGCTACGTTCAGGGCTTTCCTGGAGCGCAACGTGGCAACAATCTATTCATCGCTGGGTTACAGAGCATTGGTTCTCAAAAATTTGCGTTTTCAGAGACTTGGCTACAATCCTATATACAAAACAGCTTAGACGATATCCATTGGATGGAAAAAATACTTGGAAAACCTCTTTTAGATGACATTCCCGATTTACCTAACAAAGTTGATTCCAAAGAGATGTTGTTTGAAATTGCCGAAAGAAGCCAAAATGAACTGGAAACCATCCTGATCAACCATATTTCAAACAGAACTGGCCCTAAACGTCAGAGGGTGGTTCGGATGCTGGATCTGCTGCGTAAGGGAAGCTATAGGTAGTTAGCCAATCCCCTTAAAAGGCCTTCTGAGCCCCCGCAAGACGAAGGTGCCACATATATCCGCGGTCTTCTCACCAGCGTCTTGTTCCTTGATCATCTCTATGATCTGTTCGACCATGAATCCTGCCTTCATTTATCCCTCCTTTTGTTGGGCGGACTCTCCATCAAGCTGGAGGGTTTTGAGGCCGTCGTTTGATGCCCTAAGTGTCCACTTATCTAAATGGACACTTAGGGCACTCAGCAAACCATCGTTAGGGCGGGTTCAACGAGCGCTTACGAAAAAAATGAATAAGGTAGCCGCCTAAGGAAAGAGCGCCATATCAAAGACGTTAGATTATCTGTGCTGTAGACGGGGAAGGATTGTGCATTGAAGAGAGGGTTCCATTTGAATAAATTCCCCAAACACGACCGCCGCGATACTTAGGGCTGCATCAGTGGCTCCATTTGCAAGCCGTTCTGACAGATCGTTCTCAGTTGCTTCGAAAAACCGTTCCAGAACCTCGCGAGAATACGTTCCGGCAAAGCGGGGCGTATAGAGCGGATGCGGTGTATCGCTTGAGGCCACTGCTTCAGCGGATCGTTCTCCAAGCTGCGCAGGACAAAGCACCGCCACACTCTCGGTCTCTCGCAGACAGGCTTCCACTGCCCCAGAATCCAACATCCTTAGCATGTAGTGTTCTAGGCGGCGCAGGGTTGGCCGGAATGGATCTGCCCGGGACAAATCAAGTTCGCAGAAGGTGATATAGTCAGCGTCGCTCTCTGAAGACAAAGAACGAAGATACCCAATCGGGTTAAAAACTGGGCGATCGACAATCAACAGCCCCTCGATATCCGCAGCTTCCAACTTCGCAATAACCGAAGGCGAAGATCCGGTCACCACAACCTCTGCATCGGCAAAAAATGTCATCGCCCCTTGTTGACCATTCGACATAAAGAGCAGCGCCTCCGCATGAACAACATGGAGGTAAACAACATGGCGCCCCTTGTTACTGACTGTCAGGTCTGGAGTGAAACCGAAGTCGGCAGACCAAGGAAGGATAGAAGGCCGACTATCCTGTGAACCCACAGCCGTCCAAGAAGGTACGGGATGCAGACCCTGGTCTTCAGACAGGACAAGTCCAATATCTAAACGGCCAGGGAGCAGAAACTCTGCCAACGTCCGACGAAAAATTTCTGGCCGCGAGGGAGCTCTAAAATGGAAAACAGAAGGAATCTGTCGCATCGCGCGCTCTAGGTCGACGGAATTCAAATCCGCCAGCTTCTCTTCCAATCTTTTTATTTCAGCGGCTTGCTTTACCGCTTCATGAGTAAAATCCACCAAATCATTAACGTAATTTTCAAAAGAGAGCGTCCCCATCATAGCCGCCCCAACATCGCTTCTGAAGGTCATACGCGTGTCAGCGATGTAAGATGCAAGCTCGGTGCAAACATCTGCGGCAGCTTTTACATCAGCAAAGCGCACAGACCGAACGGCCCATGGGAAATCGGGCTCCAACGCAGCGATACCCGTAGCGCCCTGAAAACACACAACCGGTACATCACGCGCGAGCGCGTCCAAAGCAACATTGGGATAAGGGTCCAGTCGAGAGGACAGAAAAAATACATCCGCAATTTTCCAGAATGCCTCAAGACTGGGTTGCTCATCAAAGAAAGTAAAACGACGACTAAGCTCGCTATTGTTGATCTGATGTTCGATGTAAACCGACGTCACCATATCTTTTTCTGGGTGGTAGTTGCCCCCAACCCAGACGAAATACCAGTCATGGTCGGGATCATCTAACAGATAGCGTGCAGTCTGCAAGAACAGGTCCAATCCTTTGCGCGGCTGCACATATCCCGCACCAAAAAGAATACGTGTTCGGGGTTGATCGGTTGGAGCACCGATAAAATCACGAACGTCTTCAGCTGTGATCAGTGAAGGCTTAGAACTGCCAGTATTGTAGCCTTGGGGTCGGATCCGCAGATTTGTTGGCGCCGCTTCCGCTCCACTTTTTCTAATCTCTCGCAACAGCGCATCACCAACGATATCTGCTGGCACAACCGTGATGTCAGAGCTCAGCGCCATACGGCTTGTTGCCCCCAACGGAAAGACGTAATTCGCGAATTCATGTATCAAAGATACAACCGGAAGACCAAAACAGCGCAAAACCGGCAAAACTGGATGGCAAACGACAGAGTTCACAATCGCTACTTCGCATTGGTAAAGTTCCTGAATCTGCGACAGGCTGCGTGTGGTTCCATCAAGGCCAGACCACCCTTCCAACATCTCAACAGAAACCTCCGCGAACTCTTCGAACAGATCGCCATCTTTTCCAAGCCAACAGATGATGTTGCATGTTTTAGCCAAGGTTCGAGCAACGTTCAGCGCGACAATCGGCGCGCCCGTACGGCTCGCTTCATGAGAAAAAACAAGAATGGTTCGCCGCTTAGGGTCGTAGCTTTTTTGACCCACATGACGACATTCCGATACTTCGCTTTTGCCAAGACGACCTTCTTCGCGCCCATAATCCGCGTAATGCAGAACCGGAATGACATTTGCAGTGGCAATATCGGGATAGGCGGCCAAATAATAGTCTGTATCAAAATCGCGATGGCAAGAGATACCCTCCCGAGCCCCGACGACAATATAGTGCTCCGCCGGATCAATATCAGTGCCAGAGATTCCGGCCTCGCGCGCATAATAGACGGCATCAAAAAGAGAACAGCACCGGACACGCTCTGCGACTTCTTCCAAATGTGCCGGTGAACCAATCATCCACGGCGCAGTTTCGTGACGCAGGAAAAATGCATAGGGTGCGCCTAAATCCCCGACGAGTGGACCATAGACCATCCGCACAAAATTATCGTCGATGTTGTGATTTAGACGGGCCCCATAATGCTGCCCTATAAGAAGGTAATCAATGACCGGGTCATGTTCTGGGATATGGATCATTGTGTAGCGATAAAACTCTGTAGAAAGATCGGCCTGTGCTGTAATAAGCCCAGAATCTTCAAACACATGAAATGGAGACGGATAAAAACCTTTTTGGTGCCCAGTCCTGATATAATGGAGCAACGGGTTCATACCACCATTCAGAAAGTCACGGTAAACAGCCCGATAGAAAGAACAGGAAAACATCTCCGACGGGTTCGGACACTCCGCCTGATTTCTTGTTAGAAAATCCTCAACAAGCTCCGTTTTTGTGCCTGTTATACCTGAAACGCGGGCGTAGTATTCCGGATCGAACAAAACGGAGTTCAGCAAAGCCTCGACATCAGATTTAGTGCTATCACCGTGTCTGGTTTTGATCCAGTCAACAAGGGCCACCAAGGATTCAGACACCTCAACAGCGGAAGATAAATCACCAATCGTATCCAAGTTAAGACTGTGCCCGACTTGAACAAAATGCAGCAACGCATTCCGCGGCGGTAGTTCAGGGTCCATATGGGCCTGAGTATAATAGTCCAGATCGAACGAAGGCGCAGGGTTACGGCCTTCCTTCCAGCCAAACTGAAGGAAATGATCCCATGGATCAATGCCTGCCTCGATAACATCTGGATTGCTGTCACAATAATAGACTTCGTCAAAATAACTATGAGCAGCGCTCTCGAATGCCCGTTCGGCGTCCTCATTGGGCGTAAAGCCACCCTTCAGACCCTTATCCAGAAAATGCTGGAGCGGCTCCTCGGCCCCACCCAGCCCCAGCTCAAAGACAAGCGCACAATACCATTTCACAGAGAACCACGGAGCAGGGTCCCGGCCCTCTTTCCACCCAAACTCGAAATAATGCTCCTTAGGGTCCAAACCCTCCGCGAGCACATCTTCATTCGCCTCAAGATACCATTCAATATCAACGTGGCTTTCCGCATCGGGGTCAATCACGTTCAAAATTTTATCTATATTTTCCAACGACTTCAGCTATCTCGTGGTGTGGATTTGTGTATATCCCAAATAGAATCCGATATTCGATGATAAACAGTCGAAACAGAATCATAGATTGCAAAATCAAGCTCGTTGGCATCCACAATCATACGCGCCAACCCCGCATCCACTTTCGGTCGGGTCTTGGCGACATTCTCAGACTGTTCAGGCAATCGCATTTTAGTCATCATAGCAGACAGCATAAGGAAACTCACCGGGTAACGCTCTTGAATGCCGATCAGTTGATAGCGACGCGCCAATAAATCTCGGACATCCGTCCATGACATCGTTTGATCATCTAAAAGATATTTCGCGGATCTATTCCGTTCTACTGGGTCATGAACGAAATCTTCAATGGTCGGGTATTTTGCCATGAACATTTCACGTGGCGGATGGCCCTCCGAACAACAGTAATTATACTCCGATATTACACGCTGCACCGGATTGCGCAAAAAAGTAAAACAGTGGACGTTCGGATCGACTGCCTCAATTGCATCCACATGCCCTGCGAGAATATGTCCCGAAGCGCTTCTGGGCACATCCGTGGCAATTCTTTCGACAAATTCTGATACAGCTGTCTCTCGGCGTATGTAAAACGGAATGCTGCTTTCCTCGTAGTCCCACCTGATATTTGCGTATGGTTTACAATGATTTTCCAATTCTAACGAAAGGGATGATCCGGCCGTTTTTGGGACGTGATGAAAAAACCACATCCCCGGAAACTGCCGACAGCTCATCAAATAATCCCGAATATTTGACGCATTGAGATCAAAAAAACTCATATTTTATCATCCTAAACAAGAAAGCCCCAATTTTCATAGGGCCCGTCTCTAATTTACAAGCTCATGACCTGAATCAAAAAAAAATTCAAGATTTACCAAAATGGGATAATTCCCGATCATAATACGTGATACGGATTCCACGCTCATACATCTGCTGGATAACCTGGGTCGCCAATTCTTGCATCTCCGGACAGTCTTTTGCCCATACATCATGTATAGTATTTGGATCCTCCAACTGGCGTCCCTTTTGAAGATACCAAATGATGTGCCCGACTTCGAGTGGCAATGCTCCACTGGTCGAATCGGATTGGTCCGAAACAGTTTCTACATCAGTAGAGTTTACGTTTTCATTCATGTTTTTTCCTCAATCATAATCTTTGTTGGCTAGTAAGTCACAACCGTGTCTTTGTTTTAACTTCAGTACGGCATTGGTCAGATGTCATACAACTTCCTTAACCTGCCTTTAAAAATCCTGATAGACCCCACCCAAACCTCAAGAAGCTATGTTGGTTTATACAGTTCAGTATCAACCAACATTCGCACAGGGTGGGAATCTCATTTTTGCATTCTCAAATTCAGGTGTGCCGACATACACTACACCTTAAGTCCCTTTAGCGACGCCCGTGAAATAATCATGCTGCGCTTTGCAGTACGCCGCCATATCTTTCCGGGCGGGATCAAGAACCCCACGCACCGCTGCGTAAAGAGCCACATCTTTATGGTTCGCTTTGGCAATGCGCGCCCTGAGCTCCGCCGTATCAGCAATCGTATTGGCGGCAGTATTGACTGTCATATTTGTTCGGGCAGATGGCGCTTTCGGATAGCCGCTTAGACCCGCAAAATAGGAAAAATGTGGGCCAAACTCCTCTACCAAGCCAATAAAGGCGTAGCGATCAAAAATGGCCCGGATGTTTTTCGGTGTCGCCTCCTGAGACGCAGGGTCAATAAAATTCCACAATTTATTGTGTGAATCGTCATTGTCTATATAGGCGTCTATATCCGGGTAACGGTCCACAAACTCTTTGTGAGCCGGGTATCTAGAGGTTCGAGAGTACCGGTATTCTGAAATAAAGCGCTCTATTGGGTCCCGCAAAAAGGTAAAGACCTGCGCCCGTGGCAAACCCGCCCTAAGACGTTCTAAATGTTGTGGCCGCAAATGCCCTGAACAAGACCGATACCCAACCTCATCATGCTCCTCCAAAAAGGAGTCTACAGCACCCATCAGCCCCTTGTTACGATCCACACCTCTGCCATACTCGTCAAAGTTTATATTTCGATAGGGTGGAAGACAAAACCGCAATTCACTGGTCAGTGACGAGCCAGCCGTTTTGGGAATGTGATGAAATATCCAGGTTTGCCCAGACCGTTTCATTAATTTCGCAAACCGAGCGGGACCAAGACGATTAAATTTGTTAAATGTAGACATAGGATAAGACTAACCCTTGAAAGTAAGTGTGACAGACTCAAAGAAACGTTTGCCGTTCCCCTATAGGGTGTCTTAGCCCTCTGCAGCACATAAAGTATATTTGCATAAGTTTTACGTCAGTTTTCATTATAGTATTTTCCATATTAGCATATCAAATTTGGGGAAAACAATAAAATCAGATCAGCAAAAAGGCGCTTTCTGCGTCCTTATCGTGAGCGCGATTGATACTCAAGCACAAGCATTGTTTGGAAAAAATAACGAAGTCGTCTCAAATTCCGGAACCCTTAGATGGCCTCGCGTCGCAGCCGCAATACCAACCACGAATAGCCAACATAACGCAAACGGTCGTCCATTTGTTATCACCTAGCCCTCTCAAAGCAGACCCTACAAAAGCCTTCCAGAAAAGTGTCGGACTTCTGGTGTTGGATCATCATGTTTTCGACATTCGCAAAGCAGAGGCACGCTGTCGTCACAATATCAAGAATGCAACAAACAATTAGCAACACAATCACAATAAGATGAAAATTTGACCCCGGATGCCTTACATACACGCAAAACATCTACATCCACTATTTTTCGGACCACCCGAAAAGCATCAACATCACTTCAATTGCACTCAATTTGAAAAAACACTAGCCTTTCGGAAAACATACTATATGCCCTCGTTTGCGAACTACATGTTCATTTAATCAATTCGGAGTCTACGTGCTGATAGAAGATACAAAGCTCAGCGGCGTCAAACTTATTACACCTAAACGGTTTGGCGATGCCCGTGGTTTTTTTTCCGAGAGTTATAGCCGACGAGATCTGAAGGATCTTGGTATCGATATTGAGTTTGTTCAGGACAACCACTCCTTGTCTGCAGCGTCTGGAACCGTGCGGGGATTGCATTTCCAAGCTCCACCACACCAGCAGGACAAGCTGGTGCGATGCGGAAAAGGATCTTTACTGGATGTGACGGTGGACATCCGTAGAGGTTCTCCCACCTATGGCATGTGGGTCGCCGAAGAACTGTCCTTTGAAAACGGAAAACAGATCTTGGTTCCCGCTGGCTTTGCCCACGGGTTTATAACTCGCGAACCAAATACGGAAATCGTATACAAATGCACCGACTATTATGCGCCTGAAACCGAAGGTGCCATCGTCTGGAATGATCCGGATATCGGCATAGATTGGAATATTTCTGGCGACATAGAGCCTATTTTGTCTGAAAAAGATACTGTTGCCCTCCCTCTTTCCGAACTTAACAGCCCCTTTATTTACGAGACCTAAAATATGAAAATTTTAATCACCGGCGGCGCTGGTTTTATTGGATCAGCCGTCGTGCGCCATGCCGTGAAACAAGGTCACTCTGTCGTGAACCTAGATGCCCTGACCTACGCCGCGTGTCTGGACAATGTCGCCAATGTCGCGGACAGCCCACTGTATGCCTTTGAGCATGTGGACATCCGCAATCGTACCGAGCTTGACCGCGTTTTTGCGGAGCACAAACCTGATGCGGTGATGCATCTGGCGGCTGAGAGCCACGTAGATCGTTCCATTGATGGTCCCGGCGATTTCATCGAAACCAATATCACTGGCACGTTCAATATGTTGGAAGCGGCCCGTAAATATTGGGCGGATGCAGGCAAACCTGAAGGGTTCCGGTTCCATCATATTTCAACCGATGAAGTGTTTGGCACTCTGGGCGCCGAAGGACAGTTCACCGAAGATACGCCCTATGCACCAAACAGTCCCTATTCCGCGTCAAAAGCCGCCAGCGATCATTTGGTTCGGGCTTGGGCAGAGACATATGGTCTGCCCGTGGTTATGACCAATTGCTCCAACAACTACGGCCCGTTCCATTTTCCGGAAAAACTGGTTCCTGTCGTGATCCTAAAAGCTCTGGCCGGAGAACCTATCCCGGTTTATGGCAAAGGTGAGAATGTACGTGACTGGCTCTATGTCGAGGACCACGCCGACGCTTTGCTCACCGTATTAGCCAAGGGAGAATTAAACCGCAGCTACAATATCGGCGGTGAAAATGAAGCGACCAATCTGGACCTTGTAAACACGATCTGCGGCATTCTCGATGCCAAACGTCCTGGCGATAAGCCCTATGCCGATCTGATCACTTTTGTCGCAGACCGGCCAGGCCACGATCTTCGCTATGCGATTGATCCGACCCGTATCCGCACGGAATTAAACTGGCGCCCTTCGGTCACTGTTGAACAAGGCCTTGAGAAGACTGTACAGTGGTATCTGGACAACGAAGATTGGTGGCATGCTTTACAAAATCGCGATGGTGTTGGCACCCGCCTAGGTGTGAAAATCAGTGATTAACACCCTCAAGTAAAAAGAAAGCCAAATGCCTCTTATAAACATTGGTACAGAACTGGCCTTTTTCTTTCACGTTCCCCGCTGTGCGGGGAGCGCTGTGGAAAATTATCTAATCGCCCGGTTCGGGGACTTGGGCTTTTTGAACCGAGCGCATGAAACACCGCTCCCCCAGCAACGATGGAGTCGTAGCTCACCTCAACATATAGATGTGGAGGCCTTAGACGTGGTGCTTCCGAGCTCTTTCTATAAGTATCAATTTGCAACGGTTCGGCATCCGGTTGCGCGCTTGCGTAGCGTCTTTCTTTTTCAGCGTGATTGGACAAAAGTCATTAGTCCCAGGCGCCTTTTTTCCCAGTGGTTGGAACAAATTCCCGAACAACATGAGAAAAACCCCTTCATTTTCGATAATCATACACGTCCAATGAGTCACTTAGTTCCCCAAACTGCCACCACTTTTAAGCTAGAACTGGGACTAGATCCCGTTGTCGCTTGGCTGGACAGCATTTGTGGAAATACCAATGCACCACGCAGCATCGAAAAAACAAACGATATTGAGACGCTACAGTCTATGAGCAATCCCTCTCTACCAAGACGAGTACCTGAAATTACACAGGCTGACGTGGCCTTCATTGCGGATTATTACAAGTCCGATTTTGATCGTTTTGGCTACAGTCCTGATTGGAATACATCCGAGCCACAGACACATCAAGGTTCCACACCATGAACATTCTACTGTTCGGTCGGACCGGCCAGGTGGCCCAAGAAATTCAAGCCCGATGTCCTGCCGATGTTTCCTTAATAATCCGGGACCGGTCAGAAGCAGATTTTACTGACCCAAAAGCATGTGTCGCTTGGCTTTCCAAACAGCCGATTGATGCAATAATCAACGCCGTTGCTTATACGGCGGTTGATACCGCAGAAACGGATGAAAGAACGGCAACACTGATCAACGGGGAAACTCCGACCCTTCTAGCGCAAGCTGCAGCTGAACTTAATATTCCGTTTGTCCATATTTCAACTGACTATGTTTTTGATGGCACCGGTACCCAACCTTGGGAACCAGATGCAGGAACCGCCCCAATCGGTGCTTACGGCCGCTCTAAATTGAGCGGCGAGGACGGCATTCGGGCTGCAAATGGACCGCACGCCATTCTCAGAACCTCATGGGTGTTTTCCGCGCATGGGACCAACTTTGTCAAGACCATGCTCCGCCTCGCCGAAACACGAGATGCTCTCAATGTTGTCTGCGATCAAATTGGCGGCCCAACAGCGGCCGGTGATATCGCAAACACCTGTTTGCAAATTGCGAGGGCGTTGCATAACGGAAACGCTCCGAGTGGGACATATCATTTGGCCGGGACGCCGGCTGTGAGCTGGGCTGGTTTCGCCCATGAAATCTTTGCTCAAGCGGGAAAAACAGTATCTGTTACAGGGATTAAGAGCGCTGACTATCCAACTCCAGCCAAGCGCCCCTTAAATTCCCGGATGGATTGCAGCACTCTCACCCAGACATTTGGCATAGCAGCTCCGAACTGGAAAACCAGTCTCGCAGACGTTCTCAAAACCCTAGCAGCAGAGCCAGAACAATAATGTTTGTCTTCTTTAGAACCTCTCCTCCCCTTCCTAAACGCTTTTTTAGCCATTGATTTAAGAAAGAATTGATCCAATGACCAATCGTAAAGGTATTATTCTCGCTGGCGGGTCCGGCACTCGTCTCTATCCGATCACCGTTGGCCTCTCCAAACAACTGCTACCGATTTACGATAAACCAATGATCTATTATCCACTCAGCGCTTTGATGCTGGCGGGTATCCGGGAAATCGCAATCATCACAACTCCACGCGATCAATCCCAGTTCAAACAAGTTCTTGGCGATGGCTCCCAGTGGGGCATTGAAATTACCTATATTGAACAACCCAGCCCCGATGGTCTCGCGCAGGCCTACATTCTGGCCGAAGAGTTTCTGAATGGTGCCCCATCCGCCATGGTGCTTGGCGACAATCTATTCTTTGGCCATGGCCTGCCTAAAATGATGGAAGAGGCCGATCGCCAATCCGGCGGTGGGACTGTATTCGGGTATCATGTCTCAGATCCTGAACGCTATGGCGTCGTTGAATTTGATGGGGCTGGGCAAGTCAAATCAATTGTCGAAAAACCCGAAGTCCCTCCTTCAAACTATGCCGTGACCGGCCTCTATTTTCTGGATGGCAGCGCCCCTCAGCGCGCCAAAACGGTTCAAGCTTCTGAGCGCGGTGAGTTGGAAATTACAACCCTACTTGAGATGTATCTTGAAGATGGGCTGCTCAGTGTAAAACGGATGGGCCGCGGTTATGCGTGGCTTGATACAGGCACACATTCCAGCCTCTTGGATGCGGGTAACTTCGTTAGAACCCTGCAACAACGTCAGGGCATGCAAACCGGTAGTCCGGATGAAATTGCCTATGATCAAGGTTGGATTGATGCCGAAAAACTGAACGAGCGGGCGCAGCTTTTCAAAAAGAACTTCTACGGGCAATATCTATCTTCATTGCTGTAGTTTTCAATAAGAACCGGCGCTGGAATTAACCAGTGCCGGTTTGTTCAACAAACCCAGAAACTACATGCTCTGCATAATCAGACAAATATGCACGATCATTTTCAGAAAATGGTACTGCGGCCTGTCGTGAAAACGCTTCTTGCGTTAGCTCCAAGATCCGAGTGGTCATTTCTGCTGGCAAAACCTCCTGCAACGCTTCACATTCGACCATAACCCGATGGCGGGCTGCTTCAGAGAATGGTTCCTCACCAATTTCATTTATCCGTTTGATTTCTGCCGGTTGGGGAAGCCGCTGATAATAAAGCGCAAACCGATGTGCCGGTATCCCACGTGGAAGATCCAGCATTTCCAACCCTGATCTTAAGACCGTAAGATCGCCTCTTTTCAGACCCGGGTTACGCACCTGTTCCGCAGCCACGAATACAGAATCCCCCACCATTTCCGTCATCAAGTTTCCGACGATATCGTCGCGGATATCTTCAAACAGTAAAACCTTTGTACGGGTCTCTCCGAAATGGCGCCGCCAAAAAGAAACCTGCGCCTCCATATTCAAAAGCCCATGATTGAGCCCCTGCAAAAACGTTTCAAATGAACCTCTATAGCCCCATTTAATTTCCTCTGAATATCGAGATCGTATCCATGAAACAGGGCTTCGCAGGACCAAAACAATAACAATTTCGAAAGCATCCCCCAGAACCCGTTTCAATTTTTCAGCAGGCGTATCGGCAATATTAAAGCTGAAATGTTCACTGGACAAAATAAGCTCTTTTTCAAGGAGCTCTTTATAAAACGCTCTCAAATGCCCCAGACGCCCCTCTCGATTTGAGAGGCGATTAATATCTTCTGTCCATCCAAAACCGCAGAGGTTCGCCAGGGTCATATGATGATCATACTCTGCCCCTGCCTTTGGATACCGAACTCCGTGCTCTTCGATCAAATACTGTCGATTTTTAGCGCACCAATGCTGGAGCGATGTTGTTCCTGTTTTATCAAGACCAACATGAACGTAAACACGTCGGCGATCGCTCATTATGAAATGTTCCTTCGTAACATAACCAATTCCCCTAAAGTCCTCTCCAAGACTACCGCCTGCGTCTCCCAGGATCGCCCGACCATATCCTTTTGGGCCTGCTGCGAAACCGCAGAAAAAAGGCCTGGATCAACTCTACAGTGATGAATGATCTCTGATATTTCTTGCGCAGCGGTTTCCTGCCCCAACAAAAATCCGTTTTCGCCATACCGAATGACTTCGGCATTGGCACCCACATTCGTGCACAGCGGAATCGCGCCTGCTCGCATGGCTTCTAATAGGGTCAAAGGCAGCCCTTCAAAATCTGACAACAGCACCGTAAAATCGGCCCACCGGTACAGATCCTCCAAAGCCTCTTCCGTAAACGCAGGAGGTTCCACCAGCCAATCAGGATGCAGCCCCGCTTCACCACCCAATACAGCCTTACCAACGAACCGCCACTCTGCCGTCTGAGACGTCATCTCATAGGCCGCTTTTAGGCGGTTTAGTCCCTTTTGACGGTCCAATCGGCCAAGAAATAGTACTTTCGGAACATGGCTCGTCGAAAACATGCGTGGTTTTGCTGAACTATATCCGGCTGGGATTTCAAACCCAGGCGCATTCGGCACTGCAATCAATTTGCTTGGCGGGCAGCCAAGCCCCATAAGTTCGCTGCGCAATGTCTCTGAACAGGTAATGATACGATCATAGACATGCTCATAGGCCAAGGTTACCGGGCTATGGCCAACCTGCCGCCCAAAACGGGTTTCATCAAACAAATGCGTATAGGCGCATGTGACCACATTCCGCTTACGTAGACCCTGAATTGCCGCATTCAAAGTCCAGCTGTGGCAATTAACAACGCAGTCAAAATACTGAAGGGCTGCGGTTATCTTTGCAACATTTCCAGCCGTATCATGCTGTGGCAAGGGCTGCCCAAGATAGTACTGTTCCCCCTGCCATTCTTTTTGCCCTAACCCACTGAGCACAAGAAGGTCATCGGCAAAATCAAAATGGGCGGCCGGAAGATCAATTGGCCCATCACCAAGCACACAAATAGCGACCCGCCAGCCCGAAGCTTTAAACGCTTTGGCAACATGAAGCGTCACCTTGTCTACGCCACCAAACGAAAGCAGCGGCAAAACAAAAGCAATCGATGGGCGCGCGTCTGGCAGATAAGGAAACCCGGTTGTGCCCACTGAAACAGTTCCAGCAAAACGATCCAGATCTTGTAGGTTATTATCAGCCGTGCGCCATTCGCTAGGCAAAAGCGCCCCTTGCCGAAACTCCTCATTCCGCAGCGCATCCACAATGATACGACGAACCGAGTCCAACAATGTTCCTTCGCAACGCTTTAACGGGACATCACCGATCTTTACGACCTGCTGGGTCAGTGTTTGATCCGACTGCATTAACACGTTCTCAATCCAGCTAGGGCTTGGATCTTTAAGGACCGCCAACAAGACTTTGGCCGGGATTGCCAACATATCCCCCTTTTGCCCCAACGCATCGGGACTGCATTTGATTGTCTTACCAAATGTCAGAGGGGAATCCGAGGCGTCCAGCGACATCACATGGACAGGAAACTGCCATGTCAGACCGTTGGCCAACTGCCAAATCAAGCCCCGGACATAGGGCTTCAGAGCGGCCACCTCTAGATCAATACGTGTGAACAGAACGGTCACCGGACAGGAATGTCGTGACCCATTGTCCAAAGACATCCAAAGCCGTTCCGAAAACTCCGCAAGAGAGATATCTTCTGTTGGCGCAAAGGGATCATCGAACAATCGGACCCGCCCACTGCCTATATCAACCAGAGCAAGGGAAGGAACCTCTTTGGCACACACCGCTTTAATGGCTTTAGGTGCATAGAGTTTTTTGTGTTTGTCCCGTAACTCCTGTCGCAGCGCCCCATCACTTTCATGGGATTCACTCAACATGCTGGACGGGCGTCGTCGATAAGAGAATCCTGAATTTGGCACATTTACTCCGCGAAACCCTTGCTCCACGGCGGACAGCCAAAAATCCCAGTCCTCATACCCTTTGAGCATGGTCTCATCAAACATGACACCAGCATCAAACACCCGGCGCGCCACCAAACTGCCCGCTTCACAAATGTTATGGGTTAAATGCGTAGACACCCGATAGGGCGCATCAAAATGTTCCCCACCGTCGATACCAAACCGAGTAATATCTGGATAGGCCCAATCCGCATCACTGCCCTGCAAAACGTCTCTAAACCGTGCGATAGACCACGGCTCTAGGCGATTATCCGCGTCCAGAAAATAGACCGCGTCCAAATCAGGGTTTTGCGATATCAACGCCGCTACGCCCGCATTCCGTGCACTGCTCAACCCACCATTCGGTTTATTGACGTAGATAATTCGATCAGGGTACGTCCCAGTATAAGCCGCTAGAATTTGATGGGTTTCAGGATGTGGACACCCATCGTTTACCAGAACAATTGCAGGCAAAGGATCGCAGGTCTGCGACAAAGCAGACTCGATGGCCTCCACCACTAAGATACTGTGGCGAAAAACCGGAATAACAATTCCTATATTCAAAAGATTCCCCACCCTCTTATCCGAACAGGACATCAGTGACCTGCGCCCAAGCATTGCCTTCCCGAGCTCCGTCCTGTAGCCGCGAAAAGATCAAAATATAGTCTGCTGCAATCATCTCTACCGGTGTCTCCAAACGGACCGAACCTGTAGCCAGCGGAGCGAGATATACCCAAGGGCTTATTGAAACGTGATCTCCTTCTGGCAGGCCCGTTTCAGGATTGATCAGTTCAGACACATCGCTCACTTGGCGCGACGCAAATCCAATCGCCATCTCCAAGCCGTCATTTTGTTCATGACCATTGCAAAGATACGCTTCAACAAACTGCCGTGCGCCCCCATTTGGGACTGGCAAAACAGCGCAAATCACCTGATCTGAAACAGGGTGCACCGTCAATCCACGCTCATTGTGATAGGCCACAATCGGGAACCAATGGTCCTGTAACTCACTCGGAGACAAAAGGTTCCCCGCTGCCAACCGTTCCCGATCAAGGACAGTTCCGCCGGTGATTTTTTGCCGCTGTGGTGCAATCGATTGTTCAAGATGTAGCTCAGCCCCAGCGGGACTGGCCTCCCAAAACTGCATATGGAGCGGGAAGGCTTGGGCTTCACCGTTGATCCGCGCACAGGCGTTACGATCAGCTTTATGAGTGCTGCCGATTATTTCAAACCGGCTCGGCTCTTCCTCTATATCCAAGTGCATTCGAAGAACTGCATCCCGTGGCAAATCTGTTCCCGCAGGTATAGCAAGCCGAATGCGATTGTTCAGCGGCTGAGATCCCGGTGTCAGTTCCCACGTCATCGCCACCTCTTCCGAGCCCGCATCGCTCAGGGTTATATGATGGCTTTTTTCAAAGGGCTCATCTAGACGCACCCCGATCTCAATGCCACGCAAATGCTCTGCTGCCACGGGCACAGGCTGCGCGATCTCCAGAAAGGTCTTGCCACTTTCTTTCAGGGTCCGTCGTAGGTTTTTCCCCGCAAAAAGCGTGTGATCTTCCGAGACAGGATTCGAATACACAATATTCAACTTCGGAAGATGACCTTGAGCGACATACTCTTCCAGCGCCAGAAACTTCTGCTGCAAACGCTCATATAGCATCCGCGTTTGCGCCTGCGCCCGCTGACTGTCCACAAGGAGTTGGTTCACCGCCCCCTGCAGCTCTTGCAGGACAGGAAAAAGAACATCAAGAGACAGCTTGTCTTTGGCCCCTAGCGCCATGACCTTTGTGGAGGTCATCGACGAGAGCCGAGGGTACGCTTTCAGAAGCGTTGCCCGATCCTGTGTCCAGCTGGCCAAAACGACCATCTGCGTAAAGGTGAAATCCGCTTCTAAATCCTCAGCCGACCCCACCTTGCATAATGCGTGGATTTTTTTGGGGTCTTTAACTTCGCCATCGGGTAAAGCAATAACCAACGACCGTTCTTCCGATTTGATCTTCAATTGATCTGTCATCATTCCAACTATCTTTTCCACACCAGCCTATGGCTCAATAACATTACGGTCCATTTTACCACGTAGCCCATCCGAAACTGCCCAAGACAGGTACCTAAAATAGGCGCGCTTATTTTCACCTTGCCGCAGCCCCTTTAAGCCCCACTTCGGAAGCACCAAAAGAAGGGCTGGCCAAAACAACCACCCGGCAGCAGCCTTATATAAAAAAAGCAAATTACGGTGGTAATAATAGGCTTTCCAGATCGGGGTAAACTCCCCAGCCGATGTAAAGGTACTGCAATCATGTTCAAAACGCACAGTGGGAAAAAAGCCGATCTTCCCCCCTTCTTGTCGCAGCCCGATCGTATATAATCCGTCGTCCCCGTAAATGAACAAACGCGGGTCCGGAAACCCCGCCATCTCTATGCCTTGGCGTGAGACAAAAAAGCCAACGAATGAGGTGATATCAATCTGTTTTGGGATGTCCCGATTATAATCTTCGGGCACAAGATGAAACGCATCCCGCCCCCCAATCGTAAACAAAGTCTTGAAGAACGTCCCAAGATGCCAAAACGGGTTCACGGTTGGCCGATTCATATCGCAAATTTGGCCATCAGGATAATAGACAGCTGCCGCTGCCCCCTGCCATTCTGTCAGATCCATGTCCTTAAATGCGGCCAGCGCACCCGGCTCCGGACGACCATCGTCATCCATCACCACAACCCAATCCGCATCACACTCCGATACCGCCAACTGCATACCGCGCGCAAAGCCACCAGCGCCCCCGACGTTGGTCTCGCTCAAGACAACGCGCAACCGTGGATCATTCTGCGACAGCAACCAATCCCGAGTTCCGTCCACGGAACCATTGTCTACGACAATGACACTGTTGCAGGGCTCTTCCAGCAGTCGGGTGACTGTCGTGCGGATCTGGGCAAAGCGGTTGAAGGTGACCACCACCGCAACCAGATTCATATCTGTATTTTCACTCAAAACAGGCTCTATTCCGGCGATACCACAAAAGCAGGCATCTCTGTTCCCGCAGCAACATGGTCCAAATAAATCTTAGCACCATCCAAAGCTTCTCGGATTGTGACATCCATATCCAAATACCGGTAGGTTCCGAGCCGACCAACAAAGGTGACCCCCTGTGCCTGCTGCGCCCTGTCTAGATAATCTCCCAAAAGCGCTTTTTCAGCGACCATCCGGATCGGATAATAAGGAATATCGTCAGGGCCACAGGTCCGGCTGAACTCCCGGTAACACACAGACCCCTCATGGGCCTCCCACGGGGAGAAGTGCTTATGTTCAGTGATGCGCGTGAAAGGAACATCCACCTCGCCGTAGTTCATCACTGCGCACCCCTGATAATCCCCGTCAAAGGTGAACCGTTCAAAATCCAACGTCCGGTACCCCAGGCGTCCAAGGTCATAGTTGAAATAGCCATCCAGCGGACCAGAATAGAACACATGGTCGTAGTCTTGCGACATCTCTGATGTGAACCAGGTCTCAAGCTGTACAGTAATGCCGGGGTGATCCAGAATACCCGCCACCATTTCAGTATAACCGTTTTCCGGCATGCCTTGAAATTTGTGAAAGAAATAGTTGTCATCATAATTAAAACGCACTGGCAGGCGCTTTAAGATAGAGGCCGGCAACTCTGTCGGAGAGCAGCCCCATTGTTTTTGCGTATAGCCTTTGAAAAAGGCCTCATACAGATCGTTGCCAACAAACCGCTGGGCCTGCTCTTCAAAGGTCTGCGGATCTTCGATGCTGGTGTCAGCCTGCTCTTCGATAAAAGAACGCGCCTCATCTGGGCGAAAGGTTTTCCCGTAAAACTGATTGATCGTATGCAGGTTGACCGGAAGGGAATAAACAGCCCCACCCGTTTCCGCTTTGACGCGGTTCTTATAGGACATGAAATTGGTGAAACAATTGACGTAGTTCCAAACCTCTTCATCATCGGTATGAAAAATATGTGGCCCGTAGACATGCACCATAACCCCAGTTTCAGCATCACGCTCGGTATGACAATTGCCACCAATATGATCCCGACCATCAATAATGGTCACGCTGTGCCCGGCATTTGCCAATTCACGTCCGATCACGGCGCCAGACAAGCCAGCGCCGACCAATAGTACTTTTTTCATTTCTACTCTTTTCCAGTCTTACCCTTTGGCGCCCTGCCCGCGTGCATAAATATCATCATAACGTATGATATCATCTTCACCCAGATAGGAACCTGTCTGCACTTCAATCAGTACCATTGGCACCTTACCGGGGTTTTCCATCCGATGCACGGCACCAAGAGGAATATAAACCGACTGATTTTCCGACAAAAGCCTCACATCATCATCAATAGTAACTTTAGCAGTTCCGGACACCACAATCCAATGCTCAGACCGGTGCATATGACTTTGCAGACTCAAAGAAGCACCGGGATTCACAACAATGCGTTTTACTTGAAACCGCGTCCCCTGCTCAAGCGTTTCAAAACCTCCCCACGGGCGATGATCATAGGCCGCTCGTTGTGCCTGATGAGCACCTTTGGCCTTAAGATATTCAACAGCCTTGCGCACTTCTTGCACACGCGATCGATCTGCCACCAACACCGCATCCGATGTCGCAACAACCACCATATTTTCCAAACCCAAACCGATGACCTCTAGCTGATCTGTCTCAGAGCGCAGCAAACTATCCTGACAATCAATCGCATGGGTGGCCCCGAACATAGAAACCCCGTTTTGCCCTTCTTCGGTTTCCCGCCACACCGATTCCCATTCCCCCAGATCCGACCAACCGCCATTAAACGGAATAACCGTCAAGTTCTCGGCTTTCTCCATAATGGCAGAATCCAGTGAAATCGCTTCGACTTTGTCCCAAGACGTCGCATCCAGAAAATGAAACTCTGGTGTGTAATCTGCGTTGCGAACAGCCGCTTGTATCGGTGGAATCATTTCGGGTGCATGTTTTCGATAGGCCTCCAACAAGACCCGCACCGAACAAATGAAAATGCCCGCGTTCCAAAGATAGCGGCCGCCGTGCAACATGGACTTGGCAAGAGCCTCTGTTGGCTTTTCCACGAAACCGCATAGGGGCTGTGGGCCACGCTCTCCAACCTCTGACAACTCAAGCCAGCCATAACCCGTTTCCGGTCGGTCCGGCAAAATACCAAGCGTCACAATCTTTCCTGATCTCGCGATGCCTTCGGCTTGCGCAACCACTTTTTGGAAAACAGCAACATCCGATATTTGATGATCCGAGGGCGCAATGATCATCACGTCATCAGGATCTATTGCCTCCAGATGCAGGGCTGCGGCCAGTACCGCCGGAGCCGTGTTACGGCCTTCCGGCTCCACCAAAACAGTGCTGTTCAAACAGCCAATGTCGAGCATCTGCTCAGCAACGATGAAACGCATATCCGCGCCTGTTAAAATGATCGGCTCAGAAAAATTCGCGCCCCTCAGGCGCTGAAGCGTTGTCTGAAACAAGCTCTCTTTTCCGAGAAGCGGAAGGAATTGTTTCGGATAGCTTTTCCGGGATAGAGGCCAAAGCCGCGTGCCGCTGCCCCCACATAAAAGTACTGGTGTGATCATACCGCCCCTTTCCCATGTGTCTGGGACATATCCCAGTCTGGACAGAGTCACCGAAGATGCGGTTTTAAAGACCGGTCTCTCTGACCGGTTTACTTTGCTTAAAGAGGGTTAACTAACTCTTACCTGGTCTGCGCCTAGATTGACCCGGCCTTCTTCAACCAACCCAAAAACGCCGCATCGGCAGAACGCAATTTTGGTCGTCCCGTGGAGACCCAAACCCCACGCCAATCTGCCTCTAAAGCATAGACATCAGCGCCGGGATGCAAGCGACGTGCCGTATCCAGCGTTTCCGGTTTCAGAACTGGGGGTGCGATGTCCTCAACGACACCACCCCGCAAAGAGAACCTAATAATGTCGCCCGGCTCTTCAGCCATGGTATAATCTGGCAAATGGTCAGCTGCGATCATATCGCGGATCATCTTGCGAAACACCCGACGCGGACTGGCCGACCCGGATTTTTTTAGCAAGGTCTCAACCGAAATTCGCCAGCTGTCCTGACGGCCGCAATGTTTACGCGCCAATTCATAGACCCGCCGCTCCAGCGGCTTTCGCATGCGAAAATAATCTCGGCTCAATGTCAAAACAGATTTGCTCATGACCGCGCGAAACAACCAATCACTCAGCGTCACCGACACACTCACCATGCGCCCACCCCGAGATTTTCGTACGATCTCCCAACGTTCAATCAGACCAAACCCTGTGGTGATCTCTTCTCCGCCGGTCGAATAATTGGTGGTAATCCGTGTGCCCGCCAACCGCTCAAAGGCCTCACGCAAACGTTTATACCCATCCCCGGAGGTTTCACGATTGGTCGCCACCATCAGGTCATGGGCCGTCAGATGTAGCACCTTGCTCACCGCCCTGCCCGCATTCACCGCCGCCATCAATTGGCTGATACAAAAAATCAGAATATCCTTATCGTGGATCGTCGCCAATCCTTTGACCGAGGGGGTGATCTCAATCTTGGTGCCGTTGTGTTCGTAATTTAAAATCCGCCGGTCCGGTCGGGTCGCGAGCGAAAACATCGGATGCTCCATGCTCGCCATATCATCCTTGGGAATCGCATCAAAAATATCGCAAACGAAAAAATCCGCCGTCGGATGATGATCCGTCAAACGCCCCGCGCCGCCGCGTAAACCCGGTAAAATTGCCCCTGCCATGGCCTGATACTGCTCGATTCTTATTCGTGGTTTTATTGACACCCACCCTAGAGTTATCCACAGGCCCGGTCCAGAAGTTGTTTCGTGGGTTCAGAGTCATCCTGTCGTGGGATCAGAGTCGCTTTATCGTGGGTTCAGAGTCGCTTAAATTGATAAAATCCCAAAAAAAATTTTATTTTCAATGCCTTATACAACGTCGAAATTCCTTTAACACTAATATAACTCATATATAACTTGGAAAAAAATACGATCTACCCCATAAATCAGCCAATACCCAACATCCTAAGGCTGTTATTTTCTTAGAAAAAATGGGTTTTATGCTCACAATCATTCCATGTTCGCATTTTATCGGTATACTGACAGAAAATGCGAACATGAGGTGATATCATGGCACAGGACACAGGCGAGCAACCTCCCTATTTCAACATTGATCCAGATCGGGCTTTAGCTGATCTGGAAGGCCCCACCAGCACTGATGGGTTTGCCCGCATTGCCGAGGCCTGCGCCCGTGGCCGGGAGGATCTTGCCAGTCGCGGCATGAACGCAGAAGGGCGCAAAGAGCTGCGAATGTTTTCCACTTGGGAGATCACCAAATATCTGATCCCCGTGGCCACCGCTCATTTTCGGCGGGTGCTAAAACAAAATCCAAATCTGCCTCAAGGCCAAAGCGAAAGCGCCAGCGGCGCCAAATGGTTTACCCTGGATGAGGTCCTGCGCTTACGTGCGCATTTTGCCACCGAAGGGTCCAAGGCCAAAGAATACCGCCCCTATCGTCCCGATGGTCTGGCCGCGAAAATCGTCGCTGTCGCGAATTTCAAGGGCGGCGTTGGCAAGACCTCTACGGCGGCCCATCTGGCCATGAGTGCGGCGCTGGATGGCTACCGTGTACTGGTAATTGATCTGGACAGTCAGGGTTCAATGACCTCGATCTTTGGTGGCAAGGTTGAGGATGAATGGCAAACCGTCTTTCCGCTGTTGGCCCGCCACTATGGCAGCCACCTACAGGAGATGAACCGGGGCCGTATGGATCGTGGGGAGGATCCGATCCCATTGGATGACACGCTTTCTGAGGCGCTCGATGTTAAGGCTGCGGATTTGATCCAATCCACCCATTGGCCCAACATCGATTTGATTGGCGCCCAGCTGAACCTCTACTGGGCAGAATTCCAAATTCCGGTCTGGCGCATGCAGGGCCGCAGCTGGAAGCTTTGGGACGCCCTCACAGAGACGCTGCAGGCCGATGGGGTGCTTGATGACTATGATCTGATTTTCATCGATACACCCCCTGCCCTGGGCTACCTGACAATCAATGGGTTGGCGGCGGCGGATATCTTGTTGGTGCCCATGGGGGCATCCTTTTTGGAATTTGACTCCACGGGTCGGTTTTTTGACATGCTACATTCTACTTTTGCCAGCATCGAAGAGGGTGAAAATATTGCCGCTCGGGCTTTGGGCCGGGATGGGTTGGCCTTTGAATGGGATGCGGTGCGTGCGGTGGTGACACGATTTGATGGCAATCAGCAGGCAGAGTTGGCCGCTCTTATGCAGGCCTATCTGGGGCGTACGTTAAGCCCGCACAAACAGGATTTCACAGCATTGATTGGGCAGGCTGGCGAACAGGTTAATGGCATCTACGAAGCCGACTATCGGGATTTCAATCGGGAAACCTATGTCCGGGGTCGTATGACATTTGATGAAACCTACGCCGCATTCAAGCGGTTGTTGTTGGGGATCTGGCGGCGCGAAGAGCTTGAAAAAGACGGGGCCCTGTTATGAGGTTTCGCATGCGAAAAGAGTCTATAAAATCCGAATTAGGCTCGAAATCACTTAAAGTCCCGTGTTCGGGCCTTTTGCGTGAATGGATTGAAGGGGGAGAGACATGGCAAAACGGAAAAGGCTAACACCGGCACAGACGGCGTTCCTAGCACCCGAGACGACGTCACAAGACAGTCCCGTGCCCCCAACCCGTGGCGCCCCTCCGATTGCGCAAGTGTCGAGTGAGGCCTCCTTGTCGGCTGCTTTAGAGGATTTGGCCGGCACGCTGAGCGCGGCGCGCCAAGAAGGGCGTTTTATTGAGGAAATTCCTCTAACCCAAATCGCGACCGATCATTTGATGCGGGACCGGATCGCGGCGAATGATGATGAGATGGACGCCCTCGTGGAAAGTATCCGTGCCCGTGGCCAACAGATGCCAATCGAGGTGAGCCCGTTGGGTCATGAGGCCTTTGGGTTGATTTCTGGGTGGCGCCGGATCGCGGCGCTGTCGCGTTTGCATCAACAGACCGGTGAGACGCGCTTTGCCACGGTCAAAGCGTTGGTGCGGGATCCTGAAACTTCGGCCGATGCCTATGTGGCCATGGTTGAGGAAAATGAAATTCGGGTGGGATTGTCATTTTATGAGCGCGCCCGGATCGTGATGCGGGCCGCCCATGAAGGCGTTTATGCAAGCCAGACTGAGGCTCTAAAGGGATTGTTTGGCACGGCATCACCGGCCAAGCGTAGTAAGATAAAATCCTTTATACCTCTGGTCGAGGGGTTGGACACAGCGCTACGCTATCCCATGCGTATCTCTGAACGACTTGGATTAGAACTGGCAAAGAGGATCGGAGAAGATCCGAGTTTTGTCGGACAACTCCGGGATCAGTTGAACGGCCAACCGTGCGAAACAGGCGAGGCAGAGGTCGCAGTGTTGACACAGGCGGCTGTGGGCAAGGGCAGGGGGGTAAACCCATCTGACAAGGCCCCCGTCGGCGAAGAGGTCTTGCCGGGCGTGTTTTGGCAGGTGCGGGGCGGCACGGTGACGTTAAAAGGTGCAGACGCTGCGTTGGTGACACGTCTGCACGATTGGTTGACAGGGCAGGGGGAATGCTAAATTTCGCATGCGAAACCCCTCTTAGGCGAACAAAAAGACGTCTTCGGTAATGTCGTTAATCATATCCGGATCTGAAGTCAGGAGGCGCAGAACCTCATCGTTGTATTTGATTTTGATCCCCCAGGATTTTTCTTTGATGCTGAGATCTTCGAAACGATAAAGGAAGGTCACGTCGGACAGATCAATAAGATCCTCTTTGGGATCAAAATCGACAATCGTATCACTCCGCCCATCCTGAATAAGGACAAAACTGTCGGCATCGCTGCCGCCCTTCAGCCTGTCTTTGCCATATCCGTCAACCAACCGGTCATTGCCTTTGCCTCCGGTTATCTTGTCGTCCCCGCCGCGCCCGAGCAAAAGATCGTCCTTTTTGTTTCCTTTGATGACATTGTCCGTATTGTCGCCCCGTTTGGGTTGTCGGATATCTCCCGGATTGAAGTCGATCTGAGTCAGCACCCCGTCCTGCCCGGTGGCAAAGATCTGAATGTCGCCACCGATTTTAACGGCCCCCAGATCCGTTATATTTCCGAGACCGGTTTCTGAGGTGTCTACAAGGCTTTCCATATAGAACATCCGCCCGTCAGAGGTGACTTCATAGACTGTGATCCCGTCATCTGATCCGGCAGTGAACAGGTAGGTGTGTCCTTTTTTACGCACCAATTCCATAGAGCTAAGATCATTGTAGCGTGTGTTCAGCGTATCGAACACGTGGTCAACGACCTCTAGGGTGCCACTGTTCTTTTGCTTGATGACTGTAATGCTGGAGGAGCCCGAGGCCCCGGCAAAGAGGAAGAGGTTTCCGTCCATTTTGACAACTTCCAAGGTTGTCAGGGTATTTGCCCAAAGCCCGTCTTCGGCGGAAAGTGCTCCAAAAAAGTCTAAGGTTCCGTCCTCTGCGACAACGTAGGTTGTGATTTCTGGCGTATCTGAGCCGGCGGCGAAGAGATACAGAAGATCTCCGTCGCGTCCCGTCTTTAGAAGGGTTGTAGGGGTTTGCAGGAGAGGAATATCCAGAGAGAGCGCGTCGAAAGTGAGGTCGTCGTTGATGATGTAGCCATTGATTTTCCCTGTATCTGAGTTGGAGGAATAGAGGAAATATGTGCCGTTCTCAGAGGCGATAGACATTGCCAGGACATGCTCAAGACTATCGGGCAGGGCGGGGGAGGCGCTTGTGGATTGGAACAATCCTGATGCGTCCAACTGTTGAGCACTGACCGTTTCAAAGAGAGAGGATTCAGGAAGGATGAGAGCCGTTTGCGGCATGTCGATAATTGTAATGTCGGTATAACCGACCGTTGTTCCGTTCCAAGGATTGCTGTTTTGATCCAGCAGGCTCGCCACTTTGTTTCTCTCTAGGGAGAGAGCGGTCAAGCTGCCTGTCTCAGTGGAATAGGTGTAAAGGATCCATTGATTGTCAATTTGGCAGAGTTCTAGATCCGTTATACCGGAGGCAAAATTTAGCTCATCACTGCCAAAGGAATGAACAATTGAGAATAGGGACATCGCGGATCACCTGTCTGCTGGGGTGATCCGTAGGATTGCGGGAGTCCTTTTCAAAAGTGTTTGCCGATTGAGGAGAAATTGGGGCCTTTACGCTGAGTTTTAGATAAAGGGGACAGGGTTGGCTTATTGTTCGGCCTCAAAACCGAGACGTCCGACAGAGGTATAGGCCTCAAACCCGGCGCGTTTGGCATCTTTGGCCGAATAGATATTACGCAGATCAGCCATGCGGGGGGTTGCCATGCGTTTGGCCACACGTTTCAGATCCAACGCGCGGAATTCATTCCATTCCGTGAGCAGTACCACAGCGTCGGCGTTTTGAATGGCTTTATAGGCGTCTTCGACCCAGTTGACACCGGGCAGCAGTGCTTCGCCTTCGTGTTGGCCCTGTGGGTCGCTGACGCGGACTTTTGCGCCGGCACCAACAAGGGCAGGGATCAGCGTAAGGGCAGGGGCGTCGCGCATATCATCGGTGTCTGGTTTAAAGGTCACCCCGAGAATGGCGATGGTCTTACCGTTTACATTGCCATTGCACAGATCCATGACCTTATCGATCATCCGGCGCTTCATCTCGTCGTTGACGGTGATGACGGTTTCGGTGATGTGCATGGGCAGGCCGTTTTCCTGACCAATCCGTGCTAAGGCGCGGGTATCTTTGGGGAAGCAAGACCCCCCATAGCCAGGGCCTGCGTGCAGGAATTTATTGCCAATGCGTTCGTCCAGACCCATGCCGCTTGAGACCTGTTTTACATCGGCGCCGACCCGTTCACAGAGGGCCGCAATTTCATTGATAAAGGTGATTTTGGTCGCGAGGAAAGCGTTGGCGGCGTATTTGATCATTTCCGCGCTTTCCAGATCGGTGGTCACGATTGGGTAGTCGCGCAGATAGAGGGGGCGGTAGATTTCTTCCATGACCTCTTTGGCGCGATCATTCTGGACCCCTACGACCACACGGTCGGGCCGCATGAAATCATCAATCGCGGCGCCTTCACGGAGGAATTCCGGGTTGGAGGCAACATCGTATTCAGCATCAGGGTTGGCTTTGCGGATCACCTGCCGCACCTGACGATTGGTGCTGACGGGAACAGTGGATTTTGTGACCACAACCGTATAGCCCTCGATGGCTTCGGCGATTTCTTCTGCGGCGGCAAAAACATAGCTTAGGTCTGCATGGCCGTCGCCCCGGCGGGTCGGTGTGCCGACGGCGATAAACACCGCCTCTGCCTCTGCAACGGCGGACTTAAGGTCGCCGGTAAAGGACAGGCGTCCAGCGGCGACATTTTTTGCCATGAGGGCTTCGAGCCCTGGTTCGTAAATGGGGACGTCACCCCGGTTGAGCATCTCAACCTTGTCGGGGTCTTTGTCGACGCAAATGACTTCGTGGCCAAAATCGGAAAAACACACTCCCGACACCAATCCAACATAGCCGGTTCCGATCATTGCAATACGCATGCTCTGCCTCTCAAAAATGCTTTTCCTTTTGGTGCATGGCGGAGGCCGAACAGTCAACGGGTTCTGTGTTTTAATGGAGAGTTGTGACTTCTGACCAAGGAGCCCGGCTCCAAGTGACCGAAGTTTCATCAATGTGGGGCTCAGATACGGTTGAAGCCCGTATGATCCTGCTTATGCGGGGGGCTTTCATACATAGGCGGAACCGGCGTTTTTGCACCGGCTCCGCCTGTATTGGTCTCTTGGCTGGGCTAATCAAAACGACGGCCCAGCTGTTGGACTGAGGTGTCAGATCAGATGATGTCTATATCATTCTTGAGCGCATTAATGTTGGTGAAATCCTCAATCCGCAGTTCATGTTTGCCAAAATCCAACACAATATCATCACCATCCACCTCGGCGAATTTATTGAGGATTTTTTTCTTATTCAGACCCCCGCCCCAAAGGGCGTCATCCAGACGAATGGTATCGACGTTGTCCTTAAAGTCGGTGATGGTGTCTTTGCCATATCCCTTTTTGAAGACAAATTTGTCCGCAGCCCCGCCGCCGGTCAAAAGATCATTGCCTTTGCCTCCGTCCAGAACATCTTTGCCGGCGTCTCCAAACAGCTTATCTTTGCCACTGTCCCCATACAGTTTGTCGAGACCTTTGCCGCCTTCGAGGCGATCATTACCGGATCCTCCGCGGATTTCATCATCGCCATTTTTGCCAAAGAGTTTGTCCCCCTTGCCTTTGCCTTTGATGTCATCGTCGCCTTTTCCGCCGCTGATCGTGTCTGCGGCTTTGGTTCCGACCAAGGTTTTTCCGCCACTGCCACCACCGCTGCCGGTGTCTTCATCCAAAGAGGTATCCGCGCCGGGGAGGCTGATTTCATAGATGTTCCCCCCCACGACAAATGCTGTGTTGTTGTCAGTCCGCACGATGTCATCTGCACCATAAAGGTAGGCGCCGGTTTCTGTGTCCAGAAGTGTTCCGTCTGCGTCGTATTCTTTCAGGCGACCCTCTTGTATGCCTGCAAAATCCAGCACCGAATATCCAATGACAAACCCGTCCTCTGTGACGATGACAAGAGGGGTGTCCTCGCGGGCCTTGTCGACTTCTGTATTTACCAAAGTTGCGGAAACAGACTCTGTTCCATCGGGATTCAGAATGGCGAACCAGGTTGAGGTTTGATCCGTATCAGGTCCGGAGTCCGTGCCGTTTTCGACCCAAACAACCAAAATACTTCCGTTGCTAAGCGTTTCAACCTGTGCCGCAGGGGTGGCCCCAAACGGAGTGGAGCTGGTGTTGCCAAGGGAAATAATGTCCCCGGAAAAGCTGCCGTCTTTGTTCATTAGCTGTACATGGACCGGGGCCCCGGTTGCGCTTGTTTCTGTCCAGACGACGGCAACTTTGTCACCAACTTCGGTGAGGTCGAACAAAAGCTGGGAATCGTGATTAAAGATGCCACTTCCCAACGAGGTGCTAAGCGCAACAGAGCTGCCATCGGCATTGACGATCTTAAACACGAACTGATTTAGGATATTAGTGGTGTCTACCAGCGCAATGGTTCCATCTGACAAGGAGATGGCTTGTTGCAACATTTGCCCGTCTGCTTGGCCTGAGGCATTGGTATGTCCTAAGGCGCCCAGATCGCCAGTCTGTGAATAAGGTAGCTCCTGAGGCGATCCGATCGTAGCCCCGGTTTCGGCATCCAGCGTGACATAAACATCGGTATGGGTCAGCGGTAAGTCCGGTCCGGTGATCCGGTAGTAAACGTTCATCGTTCCATCACCGTTGTCGTGGACAAAATAAGGGTCAATATCACCCCAACCACCCGGTGCGGCCTCAAATTCAACGGCGGCAAAAACCACACCGTCATCATCAAATGAACCGATCATATTTCCTTGAATAACAACGCCATTGTCACCAACCCGAAAAACACGTCCCCCTGATAAGCCAACATCATCTACAGTCAGGGCTACGTTTACCGAAATCGCCATTGAAATTACTCCCCTTTATTTTAATGTTTTCCTGTATATCAGATTAACAATATGTCGCCTATTTTTTGATCAATTTAACATAACATTGATTATGAGTTTATAATTCACGTAACCGCAAAGCCTTGGATGTCATCCATGAGCAAACTAGGAATGTCACCCTGCCCTCAAAAACATTGAAGGTGCGTAGACCTAGGATCAGGCGCGCAGGCGCGTTGAGCTGACGTGAGTTTCACAGGACGATGATTGAGTGTTTTCTGCTGACCGGGTGTCCTCTTGGGGGCATGTTACACGTTCAAATGTAACGCCCGAGGAGGAGAGTAACGTTCTCTTTTAGGACCGGCTAATGTGATGGTGATAACCGGCTTTGAGGCCATCTGTAAGTGTCGTTATGGTTCCATCCGTCCAGTGGATCGTTAAACTGTCGACGTCTGAGATGTCCCCAAGCCCAAAGTGCACCACTGGGGCATCAAAGGACATAAACCCACCACCGAGCTGAAGTTCACGTTGCTGCGTTATTCCGCCAGCTTTGAGACGTAAAACGGCTCCGATGCCATCGTGGTTGCCCAGCTTATCTGCCAGCGTAAAACTGATCGCATTTCCCTGCTGATCATTGTTGCGAAACACGACCATCGGGCCGTTGACCGGATGGGTGACCACATCCAGATCGCCGTCACCGTCGAGATCAAAGACAGTGGCGGCAGCGGTCATCAAATAATCCTCAAGCCCCATTTGGCCTGAGTCTTCTGTGAAATGTCCGGTTCCGTCGTTGTGAAAGAACAGGTTGGAAGGGCTGACTTCATTGGGGACCCATGTGCCGTTGACGATATAGACGTCTTGCCAGCCGTCATTGTCGAAATCTGCAATTTTGGTGTCCCAACTCCAGCCGCCTACCGCTAACCCACGCGCGTCGGCAATATCGGCAAAGGGTGTGTCAGCCTCAGGGCGGGACAGAAGGACGTTAGAGCGTTTGATCTGCGGCAATGCAGCGTTCATCTGCGCCTGTGTGGGGGCGCGGAACGGGAGGAAATGCAGCTCACAAAAGGATTTCGCATAGGGCTGCGCTGCGGGGATCAAAGCGCAGACCTTTGGGTCCTCTTTTTGGATCGCCAAATCCTTGATCAACATGGCTTTGCACTGACCTTGCGCGGGCTCGGACAGTTCCTGACATTTGCTGGCGTAGCTTGGGTTAAAGTTATTACCCGATTTATACCAAGACTTGATCTCCATGTTGACCTGACACGTGGCCAGAGCATCTGGATCTTTGATTGCATCGCAATACTGTTCTAGGGGCTGCATTTTTAGGATGTCGGATACACCAGAAGAGCGTCCGGCGATTTGGGCGAAATAGAGGTCCGTACTGCCCCGGTTGCTAAGGTCAGCGGTTTTGACCGCCATTGTGGTGTTCGTGGTGTGCGGGATCAGCCCGTCTGCGGCACTAATCAGGCGTAAACCATCTTCTGGTGTTGAAAGGTAAACCATATCCGGAATCTCAAAATCATTGCCCACCAACAGGTCGGCCCGACCATCCGCGTTGATATCAGACAATAGGATGGACAGGGTTTCGCCGGGGATACCCGGTAAATCAATGGCACTGGGGTTGGTCAAAGATCCGTCGTTGATCAGAATTCGGTTGCGGCTTTCCTCGCCTGGAATGCGGCGATACCATCCGGCCGCCCAATTGCCGAGTGCGACGTCCAGATTACTGTCCTGATCGATGTCTGCAAAACTCAGTGCAAGGCTGAGCACAGCTTCAGGCCGGTTGGGCACCAGAACGGGGGGCTGGCTTTGATCAAAGCCATGTCCACTGTTGAGCCAGCGGTAATTGCCTTGTCTGTAACTGGTCAGAAACAAATCCAGCAGACCGTCATTGTTTAGGTCTACCAAAGCGGCGTTGAACAATGGCAATTCTGCCAACAGACCCAAATCAACGGGAATACGGGTAAACTGCCCCTGCCCGTCGTTTTCATACAGATAAAGCCCAACTTCGGTTGAGGCGACAACCAGATCCAGATCGCCGTCTCGATCAATATCACCGGAAGATAGGCTGCGCCCCTCCCAGAATGGAGGCCACATATCGCGAAATCCGAACTCCAACGGTTTGTCGATGCCAATTTCAGAGGCTTCCAAGCGGCTAAATGGAGCGTCTGCGGCGGGGCTCCGTGGGGCGTGAGGGGTCGCGGCCACAGTGACGCCCTCTGGGGCCTCACTGGCCTGTGCAGCCCCCCAGAGCATCGGTGAGGTCTGTCCCAGCAACAGTTCCAGCGCCCGGTCACTCTGGCGGTCATGGTAGGTCTGGGCGGCAGCACCGGCGAGAATCCCCGCCACGACCACAGCCGCAGAAAGCATCAGCCCGGCACGCAGAGAGATTGCTTGGGTGACGATGAAAAACGAATAGACCGAAAAGCTGCCCAAAGTGAACAACAGGGCCATCACATATCCGGGGTCTAGGCCCGCGCTGAGCAAAGCCCCCGTGACCACCACATCAAAGGCGATCGGAACCGGCAAAAAGACCCCGACCAGTGCAACAATCACCAGAAACCCAAAGTTCCAGTTCAGGTTCAGTAGCATTTCTTCAGGCAAAAGTGTTGCGACAGTGGCCCCCAGAAACCCGGCCAGCAGCATCAGCGGGACAGTCATTTTGACGATGTACCAGAGGTTCTTGGCAAACCCGATAGCCACAGCCATCAGGGCGGTGAAAAGCCCCTCTGGTTTTGGTGTGCCCATATCCCAGTCCGTGGGTGCGGGAACGTTGATCTGGGCCTCAGGTGCAGCGTTGAGTTGTTCGGGGGGCAACAGGCGGCAAATCAGCGGCACCACAAGCAAAATAAGACCCAAACTCAGCGCAATCTTGCCAATCGCCATATAGGCGGGCAACAGGCTAAAGGTCATGGTCAGAACTACGATGTTCAAGGTCGGAGAGGCAATCATGGCCGAAAGCGTGGTTTCCGCCCGCAAGCCCCCGGCATACATGCCACGCGCAATTGGGGCCGCGCAGTTCACACAGACCCCTAACGGAGTACCTATTATCAGCCCGAGCACAGAATTGGAAAACCCGCCCTGAAAGCTGCGCTGTTTGACATAGGGCAGCGCCGTCAGAAAGGCAGCAGCAAAGAGGATACCGAAGGTCATGCCTTTTTTGTTGGTATTGATCCAATTCAGGGTGCTGTAGAAGATCCGTTCAACCGTGCTCATGGCGTCATTCAGCGGGAATTTTGCCTCAAAGCCCAAAGGATCTTCAAGCTGGATCGCGCCGCTCATTAATGCCTTTTCATCTAGCGCCGGATAACGCGATTGCGTCCAGAACAGAACGGCGATGGTCAGGATAAGGAGAAGTGAGAGAACGAAGCGTTTCAGGTGTCCCTGGACTAAAAATCTCTGCATTTTGAAGCCATTCTTTGCCGTTTCAATTTCTTCTGCCCTGAGATTCCCTTGATACACCATCTTCATTATTTATATAGCTGTTTCAACGGCACATCTCCATTGGATTAACCAACCATTTTTGTAAAACGATTGTTCTTGTGTTGGGGTCCCAAACGGGCGATGAGTTTCAAGATTCACAGGAGTTCTTATGAAATTGGTTATGACCCTTCTCGTTCGGGACGAGGAAGATATTGTAAACGAAAACATTGCATTTCATTTGAATCAGGGCGTGGATCATATAATCGCGACCGACAATGGTTCCTGTGATTCTACCCGTTCAATATTACTTAAATATCAGGATGCTGGCGTTCTGACATTGCTGGACGAACCAGGCCGTGATCATTCCCAATGGCGCTGGGTGACTCGAATGGCTGTCATGGCCCGTGATGTCTTCAATGCCGACTGGGTCCTCAATAATGATGCCGATGAATTCTGGGTTTGCAACGATTTCAGCCTGCGCGACTTTCTGGAAACAAATACATCTGATATTATAAACGTTCAGAGGAAAAACCTTTGTTTTGCCTGGGATGCCAATAATACAGGTCACTGGCTGGATTTTGTAAAATATCGTATGGCCGAACCCCTTTCTTTCACGCGCCCCTCCGACATACTCAATCCGGATCTGCCTGCTCCTTATTTTTGTCTAGACCTACCAACCAAGGCTTTGCTCAGAACGCAGGGGCTGACCAAAGTATGGGAGGGCAACCATTCAGGTGATTTTGATCGGAAGGCCATGGTGTCAAATGCACCAGAGTCCGTCTGTATTTATCATTTCCCCATACGCTCTAAGCAGCAGTTTCTGACCAAAGCGGTCAATGGTGGAGGATCTTACGCAAGGAACACAGAACTGCCTTTAAGCTATGGATGGCATCAGCGGTATTGGTACGATCTTATCCAAAAAGGAAAAATAGAACAGGCGCTCAGTAGCGCGTTGCCCGATCAGGCCTATCTGGATACTGAACGTGACGCAGGGAGAATTATTGAAGATCAGGCAATCAAAATGATTCTCGACAAAATTAGCCGTTAAATCTCATACCCTAGTGACAATAACTTTGGGGCAGAAATATCAAGAATCTGCTCTACCTCGGCTGTAGAAAGACCCTGTTTCCAGCGCCCGATACGAGCAGGGTTTGGGGCTTGGTACACTTGTGCGAACATTTCTTGTCGTTCTTGTGCCGAAATCACCCGGTGATGTTTCATGGCTTTCAGTTCTGTCAGGCGATCAGACGTACGCGTGAAATAACTTAGTTGTTTGTCATGCATGTCCAGCTGGATTTTCTCGCAAAGATCCGAGAGCGTCTTTTGGGGGAAACGAATAAGGTCTTCGTAACGGATCTCAGTGTAATAAGGCAGTCCGGACTTTTGGCGCTCGGCGGCTTCTAGCTGCTCACACCACATCCGTGCCAGAGCTGTTACCGTGCTGTTCTCTCCGATCCACACGTTTTTCCAAGAGTAGACGACATCCCGACAATCGCGAATGATGTGGATAAAATAGGCTTCCGGAATCCAGTGGGAGATCTGAGACATTCGCAGTAAATTTTTTGGTGTTTTATCCCCCACTCGCGATTTCCCAACACGGTGACTATATGTCTGATAAATCGCCCTCAAAAAGGGTTCCGGACCCTCCTCTAGATGTGTCTCCGCTAATTGTTTCAGTTTTGTGTTTGGGATACCCAGATCCTGCCAAGATTGAGATTGGATAATTTTACGATAGATAAGCCCCGGATCCGGTTTGGCTTTCTGAAGATCCAGCAAAACCGGTTCCAGCCAGTTGAATTCCGGCGGAACGGCCATGTCCGGGTGGCTGTCCAACATCAGGCGCAATAAGGTTGTCCCAGAGCGCCCAACCCCAACAATAAATGGCATAGGGGCGTGGGGTTGCAGCAGTTCAGGCATCAGACATCACACTTCATAAAAAAGACCAAACGGTACAAACCGTTTGGTCTCTATTTTATTGAAAGCACCTTTGTGGCGCAATCTGATAGGTTTAGTATTTAATCACTTCGGAAGTTTCTTCCAGCACCGCGAGACGACCATGAAGTTGCTCGATGTAAATATGGGCCTTCTCAAGCTCATTCAGCATACGGGTCAACTTTAATGAAACATCAATAGCATCTCCGGCATTGGTTGGACCAACGGCAGGCAGATACTTATTGCTCCACATTTCTGCGGCATGTTCCTCAATCGAAGGCACTGTATAAACAGTTTCATCAAACACACGGTCACATGGATCTGCAACAGTACAAGCGCCGCCACCCAAGGTTGTGATCAAGCCACCTGTTAGGGTTAAGTTACCCGTCCGAGAGAAGGTTGCGACATTAGTGCCGCTCGCATCATCACGGATCAGGAAATCACCGGATGGGTTGGCAAGACCCATTTGCCAAGTACCAAGTGAGGTAGACGAATCTTCGAACTGTATCCGGGGCGCGCCATTGTTAATGATTTTAATCTGCTGGCTAAATCCCGAGAGGGTTTCTTCGATGAGCAATTGCGCAAGGCCATTTGTCCGACGCACGTGCAAAGCCGCGCTTGGGCTGCTCGTGCCTATACCAACATCCCCATCTGCGGCAATGTCGATGGAGCTTTCGGGCGCGCCGGGACGAATGCGGAAGGAGAGTTTGCTGCCATTGGTGACGTCACGAATAAAGAAGTTCGATTCATTGGCTGCGACATCAAAGGTCTGTGGCGTAAAGCCATCAGAGCCATCCTGCTCCAGACGCAGGGTTGGGGTGTTTCCCTCTACGATATGAAGATCGACAACTGGGTTGGCTGTTTTGATACCAACATCACCATCTGCTTCGACGTAGAGAGTGTTAACGGGTGCGCCTGCCTCTACACGGAATGGAATGCGTCCCGCTGTGGAATCCTCAATGCCCAGATAGTTCTCGCCACCGTTGCTACTGTCATTGGCGATAATACGCCAGTCATTGCCGGGGAAACTTGCGGATGAGGATGTGTCGTCGAAATGGATCCGCAGATTGTTTTCTTTCAGACGCAGGGTGTCAAAGCCAAAGCTTTCACTGCTTGAGCAATCGAACCCGGCGCAGATGCTCCCCTGGACGATGACATCTGTGGCATAGACCTGCGCGGCATTCCCCACAGAGGCCATCAGGCAAAGTGCTGATGTGCCAAGGGCCAATGTCCGCGTTTGTTTTTTGATAAGTTGTTTCATTTTATAATTTCCCTATCCCTATTATTCTTCTGTAATGCCTGCGTCATCGGGGGCGACAATTGCCCCTCGCGACACAACAAACGATCCACCTGTGGCATATCCGACAGCCGCCTGAGTTGCAGCGGCTTCTCCGCGACCATTGTTAACCGAAGGATCTACAATCGCCTCAACTTGATCTGTCGCCGCGGTCATTTCATAGCTGTAAACACCATCAGCAGCGCCAGCCGGCAGTTGGTAAACAGGTGTACCGCTTTCGGCATAAACGCTTTCGACCAACCCGCTGGGGTGTGCAACCTTGAGTGTTGCATTGCTCAGGCCGGTCCAGCTTTCGAACCAGAAAGCATTTGAATTCTGTTGTGCAACAGGCTCACCTGCGACTGCAGAGGATAGCCCAGTAAGGCTAATTCCTGCCGCCACGGCAAGTGTTGAAAGAATGGATTTCATGAAGCCCTCCCTAAAAAGCCCGCCGACTATATGTTTACCTAGGGGCAAGCTCTGTCCCTGAATGTAGTAAAAAAGTTGTTAACTCAGTCGGTACTATAGTCGAAAGTCCCTGAAAATGCCATGAAAAATTGAGGTTGTGGGAAACTCTTTGATTCAGGGCAACGTCGTTGCCTCAAGGAGCTGTGCTGGGGTCATCAACGCGGTTAACTGGTCTCTGGAGATACGCGCGTTTTCGAAGCCGCCCGCTGCACTTCGAGACAACCATCGATAGGCCAAAACATAGTCTTGGGGTCGTCCAATGCCCTGAAAATAAATCATACCCAGGCTTGCCATGGCCGATAGAACACCTGCATCAGCGGATTTTTCGAACCAGTCCGCCGCAACCAGAGAGTCGGTGGGTGCAACTGTAAGAGCGACATATCCCATCAGGTATTGCGCCAGTGGGTCACCTGATTCCGCTGCAAGACGATGTGCGGCAATGGCGTCTGGCGTTGTCTCAATTGCAGCAAGTCGCGGGTCCAGAAGCGGTGCTTGTAGGATCAGGTTCCGAGTATCCTGTGAGGCTTCGCGATAGAGCGCTGTGGCGATGTCGTCGCTTTGTAAGACGCCGAACCCATTGTCATAAAGCACGCCTAGATTGCGCAGTGCTTCGGGCAACCCTGCTTTGGCGGCTTGCTCAAACCACATGGCGGCCTGTTCGTAATCCTGCGCGACCCCGTCGCCTCGCACATAGAGCAGGCCCAGATTGTTTTGTGCCTTTGCACTGCCGGCATCGGCGGCTTGTAGAAAAAGATCCCGCGCCTGCGTTAAATCCTGCGAAACCCCGCGCCCCTCTAGGTACATAACACCAAGACTGTCGATGGCGGCGATATAACCGGCCTGCGCCGCGAGGCTATAAAGACGCACGGTTTCGGCGAAATCTTCGGGCACCCCAACGCCCTGCTCATACATCAAAGCAAGATCGTAAAGGTACGCAGGGTCACCGTGTTCTGCGGCTTTCTTCAGCCAAAGCACCGCAGCGGCATCATCTCGTACACCCCCTAGTCCTGAACGATAATAGGTTCCCAGACGGTGTTGCGCCTTGGGGTTACCAAGAGCGGCAGCCTTTTGCAGCCAATCAAACGCAGAGGCAAAGTTTTGCGTCACGCCCACGCCTTCATGATAGCGCATAGCCAGAGCGGTCATCGCCGCCGCATCCCCTGCCTCAGCAGCGCTCGTCAGTTCGGGTAGCGGTGTAACAGGCTCTGTTTGGGCCTGAGCAGCTGTGCCCAGCAAGACCACGGCAACACAGAGCCCTCGCACCATAGTTCCGATCCGTGTCGTCATGACGGTCATCTCAGTTTTGCTCTGCCAGATGTTTGCGGGTCATGGTCTGTGCCTCAGAAATCTGTTCGGGCGTCATTAGTTTGGCGATCAAATCCCGTGCTTCTGCTGATTGTTGATACCCGCGGGCCGCTGCCAGATTATGCCACATATAAGCCGAGAGATAATCTGCCGGGAGGCCACTCTCACCGGTGACATACATCGCACCAAGGCGATGTTGGGCCTCGGAAAACCCTTGGGTGGCGGACTCCTTGAGTAAGGTGATAGGGTCTATGCCCT
The DNA here is from genome assembly GCA_039972875.1 of Pseudoruegeria sp. Classification (GTDB taxonomy): domain Bacteria; phylum Pseudomonadota; class Alphaproteobacteria; order Rhodobacterales; family Rhodobacteraceae; genus Pseudoruegeria. Next base: position 19,313 of record JBDWMA010000050.1, on the reverse strand, counting down.
CAGGTGTCGCAACATGACCTTCGATGTAAAGCTCTGCGAGCAAACCCTTTGCATCGGCGTTGCCGTCTGCGGCTTGAGCTTGCAGCCAGTCTGTGGCTGTATCGTTGCCGCTTACGGCTGCGGTAAGCACCCACAAAAGGCTGTTTTCTTCAGCTCGCAATGTGGCCGGCGATCCGTTAGCCACCATCCCACCTAACTGGGCGGCAGCCTGGGCATTGCCCTGACCTGCGGCGATACGGTAGAGTGTCGCCGCTTTTTCGAGATCAACCTCAACACCGCGTCCAGTTTCATAAAAGCTGCCCAAAGCCGCAGTGGCCGGGGAAAAGCCCTGATCCGCCGCCATCTGATACCAGCCTGCTGCCGTTACATCATTGCGGGTTGCCTTGGTCCCAGTGGCAAATGCATAGCCCAAATTACTTTGTGCTGCGGCATCTCCGGTCAACGCGGCGGCTTCCAAAAGGGTCATGGCCCGTCCGGGAATGGGTTCCGGGATTTCATCCAGCAGATACTTTGCGCCCATAATACGTTGTGCTGTTACATGGCCCCCCTGTGCCGCCTGCCGGTAGCGGGCAATTGCGGCCTCTGGATCTTGCGCTATGCCAAATCCGGATTCTAAATTGCGGGCCAGATTGAATTGGGCCTGTACATCGCCATTATCGGCCGCTTGACCCAACCAGAATAGGGATTTTTCATTATCTCTGATCCCAAACTGATCCTGCCCATAGAGCAAAGCCAAAGCGAACTGGGCTTGCGGATTACCAGCCTCAGCGGCGGTGTTATACAAGGTCAGGCTTGCCTCTAAATTCGGGGCGAAGTCGGGCGCACCCTGTAAATACAGCCGTGCCAAAAGCAGTTGCGCCTCACGCTCGTCCTTTTCTGCGGCCTGTCGTAGGAAACCCTCTGCGAGAGCGGGATCAGCGGTGACTCCCTCGCCGTTCAGGTAGATTTTGCCAAGCCCAAGTAAAGCTTCGTTATGACCCGTTTCAGCAGCTTTTCGCAGCCAGACGATACCTTCATCGATCTCCAGTGGGCCGCCTTGCGCATTGATCAGCATATACCCCAAACGATACCAATGCACCGGATTGTCTGACAACGGAGCCATTTCCTCAAGACCGATCCGAGCCGTCTCTAGATCTCCGGACACATAGGCCTGTTCTACGATCTCCATCTCTTTGGCAGAAAATGTGGGTTCACTGTTCTGCGCCAGCCCGGCGTGGCTCCAGATTACGAAAGGCAATGTGGAAAGCAGGGTCGTAAATCTGGTCATGTAAATATTCCGAAGTCATTAACAGGTGCCCTTCATCCTGCACCGTCAGGCCAACCAAAGCCAGACCCCAACTGTGGCTAAAGACAGAAACATACCAAAAGGCAGAGCTGTCTCTCTCTGCAGCCGCTGACCCTGCACCGCTGCTTGTAGTAAAACCCAGCACAAAGCACTGCCCGCAGCCACCAGAACAACCAAGGGCACATTCATGGCGCCAACCCCCGCACCAATTCCAGCCATCAGTTTTACGTCACCTAGGCCCAAACCTTCACGTCCGCGTAACGCCTTATAGGTCCTGCGTAAAACCGCAAACGCCAAAACGGCAATCGCCGCCCCTATCAGCCCATCCATAAGGCCCCGGCTGGGATCTTCCCAAGCTAAGGCCAACCCCAACAGGGCCAAGGGTCCCGTCAGTAGGTCAGGCAAGCGAAACCATTGTGCGTCTGCCGCCGCCAATCCCAGCAAAACCCAAAGGTATAAAGCCGCAACCCCCATTTGCACCGGCGTTACAGTAACGATTCCCGCCCAAACAGTACAAAGCACCGCACTGGCTTCGATCAGAAAAAGGCGCATGGGGATTGGGGCAGCACAATGACGACAGTTGCCGCGTTGCCAAAGATAGGACCCAAGCGGCACAAGATCGCGCAGTCCGAGCCTGTGACCGCAGTCACGACAGGCAGACGGTTGCTGCACGACGTCTTCCCCTCGGGACAAGCGGTCAGCCAGAACGCCGAGAAATGAGCCGACAGCCGGGCTGATCAACAGCAGAAACATCGCGAGGGGATCGCTCAGAAGTTCCAGAGTGTTTTCCTCCCGGTATGAATGTTTTGCCTCATAGGTCTTTGCTTAGCTTGCCGTCGCAGGGCTGTCGATCTTTCTGCGATACAGGCCGTTGAAAGATTGTCATTGCCAGAGACTTGGCTGTATTGTCCCGATAAGTTTCAAGGAGCGCCGTGCATGACCCCCGATGATTTTTCTTCCTCACAACCCGAGGACCTGACCCACCGTGATGCAGGGTTCTCTCTCTTGGAGTTGATGGTGGTCGTGGTCATCCTGTCTATCCTTGCGTTGGTGGTTGTGCCGCGGGTGATTGATCGTCCCGATCAGGCCCGCGTGGCACGGGTGAGTTCAGATTTGGCGGTCCTGCAAAGCGCGCTAAATCTCTATCGGCTCGACAATTTTCGATATCCAACAACGGAACAAGGGCTAGCAGCTCTTGCCAGCGCACCAACCAGTGAGCCCTTGGCCCCGAACTGGGCCAATGGTGGTTATGTTGATCGGCTCCCCAAAGATCCTTGGGGGGGGGAATATCATTACCTCATACCCGGTGTGCATGGGGAGTTTGACGTCTTTAGCTATGGTGCAGACGGCGTTGCGGGCGGCAGTGGTACGGATGCCGATATCGGCTCATGGACGCTGCAGTAACACACCCTAACTCTGACGCAGGCTTCAGCCTGATTGAAATGCTGGTGGTCGTGGCGGTGTTGGCGGTGCTTGCCGTGTCGGGTACGCTGGCGTCCGGGCGCAGCGGTGCGGGCGGACAAATCGACAGCACTCGTTTTCAGGCGCTTTTTGAACAGCAACGTGATTTGGCCTTACAGGGGCGGAGCCTGCGTGGGATTTACCTTAGCCCAACCGGTCTGCGGTTGGCCGCGCCAGATTCCGGCGCGCAGGACCCTTCCAGCAGAACCTACTGGGTCACATCTGATCATGAAATTCGTTGGCAGGGGCGCGTGGTGCTGATCCCCAATCTGCCAACACCGCCCCCCGGAACGCCGGATATTGTCTTTTTGCCAGATGGGCGCAATACCCCTGTCACCCTGCAATTCATAGATACCCGTCGCGCCACGCAACGACGCTGCATTGCCACGCAAGCCGGAGCACTCAGATGCCAAAGCCCGTAAGCAAAGATCGTGGTATCACGTTGGTCGAGCTGGCCGTGGCCATTCTGATCTTATCGATTGGTTTGGTCGCCACCCTGCGCACCGTGGATCAGTCCCGTCGGGGCATTGGCCAAGAAGCGCCACGGTTTTTGGCGCGGAATGTGGCTCTGAATAGAGCTGAAGCGCTCCGTTTTTACGGACTGACCGCGTCAGAGTCCCTGCCGCAAAGCATGATCATGGGGCAAACCCTCTGGACCATCACCCAAACCGAGGAGGCCACGATAGGCGGGTTTTACAAAGTCACCATTCAGGTCAGCGCACCGGGACAACCCGGCGCGGTGCTGGTGGCCTATGCCAATAACGGACCCTTGGGATGAGACGCGGCGAGGACAGTGGTCTCAGCCTGATTGAGCTGGTGGTGGTTATGGCGGTCTTTGCGCTTGTGGCGGTCATGAGCCTGCAAACCATGTCCGGAACCATCCGGCTGCGTGATCGCCTTGGGAGACTGGAAACCCGCAGCGCCGAGATGACGCGCGCTATGACCCTGCTGCGCGCGGATCTGGACGCTATGGTGCCAATGCCCTTTCATCCGCCGGACGGGTCATCGATTTCGTCTTTTGTGGCGCCGGTATCCTCTGTTGGTCAGACCCGCAGCCTGTCCTTTTCCGCTGCCGGCCAACCGGTGTTTCCGGGGTCCGAAGCGTTGCAATTCGCGCGGATTATTTGGTCTTGGGATCCGACAACTCAAACGCTTCATCGCCAACGCTGGCCATTGCTCTCTCCGTTGTCGCAGGCCAGTCGTGAGCCGCAGGAGGATTTACTTTCTGGGGTGAGCGGCTTTGATGTGCGTAGTCATGCGGCAGCACTGCCCGCCGGACAAGACTGGATCAGCGGCGATGGCCAGACCGAAAACAGTGTGCAAACGGATCTCCCTGCCGCCGTGGAGATTCTGATCACCACGACTGATTTTGGCCCCCTTCGACTTTTAGTGAGCTTGCAATGAGGCCACAGCACCTCTCAGTGCGCGACCGGGGGGTCGTGTTGCTTAATGCGCTGGTCATCGTCGCTGCCCTGGCCGCTGTGGCGGTCTGGTTGATGCAGAAAAGCGAACGGTCGGTAAACCGGCTGTGGATCGGACAAGAGGCCACGCAGGTGCAGCTCTATTTAGATGGGTTAGAGGTGTTGTTGTTGTCTACACTGGATCAGGATAAAACCGCTGGCACCGTAGATCATTTGAACGAAGGCTGGGCGCAAACCACCTATAATGTGCCACTTGATCGGGGGACGGCATTTGCCCAAGTCAGCGATGTACAGGGTCTATTCAACATCAATTGGCTGGCCAACCCTGAAGATGACATCGCCCAAACGATATTTCGAAACCTGATCCGAGAGGCCGGGCTGTCAGAGACCTTCGCGGCCCGTATTGAGGAATTTGTCTCTCCGGATGGTCCATCGGCACAAACGTCCTATGCCAATCGGGATCTGCCCATGGTCGCCCGTGGTGGGCTGGTTGTCATGCTTGAGGAGTTGATGGTTGTGCCGGGGATGACCCAGGCGTTCTATGAGCGTCTGACCCCTTGGCTCACAGCGTTGCCCCCGGACAGCCGACTGAACGTCAACACGGTCCCCGCATCGGTTTTGCAGGCAGCTTTGCCCAACACAACAAGCGAAGGGATTGGCACCCTATTACAATCTCGCAAGGCGACACCCTTTGCTTCGGTTGGTGATTTTTTAAATCGGGTTCAAAACCAGCTTGGCCCCGAAGCGCTGACCAATGTAGACGAAGCGCGATTTACTGTTGTATCTCTCTGGTTCGCGGCCCAGCTTGAGGCCGAACTCCCGCTTGGGGACAGCACGCTCCGGCACCGAAGGAATATTCTGATCGGCCGTCCGGGGAAAACACGGCCCAGTCGTATTATTCTGCGGCGGGCTCCATAATATATATGCCTCTGTAACAGAGGCCAAAAACAACAGGAGCGGATGTGATACCGCAGACCCCAAAGGGCAAAAGGCGGTTTTATCGCTTTGGTCAGGATACGGATGTTCCGACAGAACCCTTTGTGGCGCTGGTGCCGGGGCATGCTGCCCCGCTGGTGCATCTGACATTACCGGACGGGATCAAAGGTCGCGCACGGGACCGGATTGCCCGCCTGCAAATCACCGACAGCCTTGGACAAGGCGAAGATCGACTGGTGATGCGCCCCTTTATGCCCACCGGTGTGAAACACAATTGGCAACGGCTTTGCCTTACGGATCGGGGGCGTTTGAGCGACTGGCGCACTACCGCAGAAGGCTGGGGAGACCGTTGCGAGGCGCTTTTGCCAGATTATTTGTCCCTGCCCGCCGCCGCCGATGTCTGGAGTCTTTCGATTGATGGGTCGATGCTGGTGGCCCGATTGGGCTTACAGGATGGGTTCAGCGCAGAAACCGCACTGGCCGAACAGCTATTACTGAGGGCTCTGGCCACAGAACCACCAAAGGCCATTTACGCCGACACCCCGCTTCCACCAGATCTTTTGGCTGAAACAGAGACCAAGAATATCCCCGTCCTTTCTGATCCAGCAGCGTTTTTGCCTCTGGGGCTGGGCCCTTTGGAAACCTTGTCACAGGGGGAGTTGTCACTAGATCTGGCCAAAGATCCGGAGGACGCAGAGGATCAAATTCGCCGTCAGCTGATACCTTGGATTGCACCGGTCGCTCTTTTGACGCTTGCGGCTTTGCTTTGGGCTGTCAGCACCATCATCGATGTCAGCCGGATCACCGAAGCCACAGCGCAATTGAACGCCACCACCCGGCAAGAGATTCGGACGCATTTCTTACCTACAGAACCCATTCTGGATATGCGAACACAGGTCAGCCGGATCGTGACCACTCGTCTGTCCGGTGCTGACACAGCCGAAGCCTCTCCTAAAGCACTCAGTGCTTTGCCTTTGTTGCGTCAGGCCACCGCGACGTTGCAACGCCCGACAGTTGCCGTGCAAAGTTTGTTTTATCAAGAGGGTAATGGTCTGACAGTGCTGCTGGATTTGGAGAGTTTTGCCGATTTGGATGCGCTGATCCTTGATTTGCGCGGGGTCGATCTTCGGGTGTTGATCGAAGAGGCCAGCGCCCGCGAGGGCAGCGGAGTCACCGCACAGCTGTTGATCCGCGATGCCAGCGCAGGAGGTGCGCCATGATCGGTGTGTTGGCTGGATTAAACCCACGCGAACGTGTTTTGTTGGCTCTGCTGGGGGGCGTCGTATTGCCGCTGGCAATCCTGTTTGGACTATTGTTGCCCCTACAGGAACAGCGCACGGCGGCGCGTGCCGCCCTGCAAGACGCCAGCGCTTTGCAGCTTTGGGTGCAGGAACAAGCCCGCCGCGCTCCTGCGCCGAGCCAAAGCGATTCGCCCCTTGATGCGCCATCCGGTGCAATTGGCACAAGCGGTATTGAACAGGCTCTGTTACAGGCAAATTTACGTGAGAACGTTACACGGCTGTCCAATCAATCGAATGGCATCGTCACCCTGAGTTTTGAGTCCATTGCCTTTGATGTGCTAACCGATTGGCTGAGCGCCATGCGCCCGATCTGGGGATATGACGTGCAAGCCATCCTGTTAGAGCGTGGCGTAGAAGCTGGTCTGGTACAGGCCGATCTGACATTGGTGCCGCAAGAATGATCCGAACCCTGATGCGTTGTATTTTTGTGGTGGCTTGCCTGTGCCTGGGCGGCGTGGCGGCGCTGTTGATGGGGGGCACGCAGGGGCATCTGGAAGCTGTGGGCTTGCCCTTGCCTGACGTCTATGGGGGCCAAGTATCGCAGGGTTCCAGCCTGCAAAGTGGTGAAATCACCGGTCTGATCCTATGGTCTGGTGCACCGATCGCGGATTTGCGTTGGCGCAACGGGCGTCTGCGGGCTGGTGGCGTATTGGCTGATGTTCAAATTACCGGAACGGGCCTGCGGATCGGTGGGTCAGCGGTGTTGGCTTTTGATGGATCTTCTACGGTTTTGCAGCAAGCTCAGGGGGAAATCACTCTCTCCTCTGGTTTGGGGATTGAACGGCTCCCCCCAGCCATGACCGGAGCATTTCTGTTCAATGATCTAACACTGCAAATGTCCGGAGGGCCAACTCCACAGTTGATGCAGGTTTTGGGGGGGGGACAGGTTCAGTCTTTGCGAATAGATGGTGAGGAACTGCCACCGGTGGATTTGCATTTTGTCGCCAGTGCACCCGGAGCATGGGCATTGCGCGGCAGCTTAAACGGGCCACCGTTAAACGGCAGCATCACCGCCAATGGGCCGATTAAGGCCGGACCCAGCTTTCTGGACGTTCAACTGAATGCAAGCGATGACACACTGTCACCGCAGTTGGCCCAGTATTTGAACAGCTACCTTACGCGTAGCGCTATAGGCTGGCGTCTGGTTCAAAACCCGACACTTGCCCAACCATGACTCTGTCGCTGCGCAGTTAACCGGCGCGGGCCAAAACGCCGTCGATGCTGTCTTTGCGCACCTTGAGGGCGCCAAGCGGGTCAAGATCGCCACTGTCGGCAATGGCCTCCCCGAGGGCGCCACTGGCGGACCGCAGATAAGCGAACGCAGATGGATCACCGGGGGCTGTGTTCATAATCGCAAGGCCAAGCTCATGTTCTGCCGTGCCTTGCACCGCCAAAGCCGCCGCACGGGCGGTTCCGCTTTGGGTTGCCGCGATGCCGCGGGCGGTCTGTGCGGCGCCGGTGAAATCCTCATCACGCAGCAGGCTGTGTGCATATTCAAGCTCTATCCGAGTGGTCAATGGTCCGGACTCTGGCATCAGCCCTTTATAATGACGGCTGGCTTTGCTGTAATTTCCTGTTTCCAACGCCTGACGCGCCACGAGGTAGTCGCTTTGGAAATTGCCCCGACGCGTGACCTGACTTTCCGAACACGCCACAAGGAAAAATAAGACTGCGCTACTCGCACAGACCGCCTGCCTATTGCTAAACTGCATAGGGTCCTCTTTCTGCCTCTGATCTCTGGGTTGTCCTCTATTGCCTGTGACAAACCCTTATTGTTATGTGAAAATTCATACCATAGGGTCCGAGTTGCGTCTATGATCGCCCAATGAAACATCGCTGGCCTGTGCTGTTGGCGCATCAAACACCAAAAGGATCTCCCATGCGCCGTCTGGCCAGATTTGCCCTGTTTCCCGCTTGCATCGCCTTTGGCTTTGCTGTGGTCGATCTGGGGTTGTCCCTATCTGCCCCGCCTGCGTCACAAGGGAGTGCTGCGCAAATTTCCTCGGCGGCACCTGTCCCCCTTAGTGCGAAAACAGAGACTACTCCGGCCTCATGGCCTGCTTTGTTTGGGGTCTATCAACCACCAGAGCCACAACCTCCGACGCCGGTTGCACCACCATTGCCCCCGACGCCACCGTTGGAAAGTCTAGGTTATTCCTTGCGGGGGGTGTTTTCCAATGAAACCGAAAGCTGGGCTATTCTTGCTCATCCGCAGGGGGGAAAGATCATGCGTCTCGGCGATACGCTTATTGACGGGGTGACGATCACGGAAATTTCCCCCGAAGGGATTTGGGTCGAGACCGCCCGGGGCCGTGAGCAATTGGGTTTTGCTAAATAGATCACGTCTTTAAAAACGTGAATTCTTCCCGTGTCACAGCGTGTTTTTTGCGTTAGACTGCCTTCAGAGCATCGCGCACCGGATAAAACGCTGGCAAAAGACCGGTAACCTGTTGCGCGCATTTAAAACGGCTTCGCAGACGTGCGGGCATTGAGGGGCAGCATTTACCGCATCGACGGTGATGTATTAAAGACATGATGATAGCCAATTGGATACGGGCCGCTTTCCTGACGACAATGATCAGCCTTGGCAGCTATGGCACCGCCACGGCGCAGGCGTCATTGGATTTAAGAGATGCTGATTTGCGCAGTTTTGTGCAGATCGTGGCGGAGGCGACGGGCCAACGGTTTATTCTGGACCCCGGTGTAAAAGGCATCGTGAATGTCGTCGCGCCGGGCACCTTGTCCAGTGATGCCATCTATGAAATTTTTCTGAACGTCCTCGAACTCAACCGCCTGACCATCGTGAATGGCAATCAGGCCGACCGGATCGTGCCTCTGTCCACGGCCCGCGAACTGGCCCCCGGAACCCAAGCCGCCTTGCGCAATGGTGCCTATGAAACCCGCGTGATTGAGGTGCAGAATGTGCCCCTCTCTGAAATTACCGAAGTCGTGCGCCCCTTGCTGCCGGCCGAAGCTGTGCTTTCGACCGTGCCCGGTGCAGGTCTGTTGATCCTTTCAGATCGCCGTGAAAATCAGGACCGGATCGCAAAGTTGATCGACCGATTGGATAGCACGCGCGACAATCCAATTGAGATGATCCGCCTGTCCAATGCCAACGCCTCCGAAATGTTACAGGTCATTGAGACACTCGAAATCACGCCCCCCGGTGCCAAGGTCTCTGCGGATCGACGCGGGAATGCTTTGCTGGTGTCCGGCAGTGATAATTTTCGCGCCCGTGTCCGCTCTATTGTGAATAATTTAGACCAACCACAACGCAGTATTGCGACTGAGGTGGTACAGCTGAGCTATGCGGATGCCGCCAGCCTTGGGGATGTGATCCTGCGCTCTGTGGGGCAACAAGCTACGGAATTACAGGGACAGGTCACCATCGTCCCCGAGCCGCGTTCAAATTCGCTGTTGGTGAGCGCGCCTAATGACAGAATAGACTCTATTGTTGCCTCTATTCGCAATTTGGACCGTCGCCCGGCACAGGTTTTGGTTGAGGCTGTGATCTTTGAAATGTCGGTTCAGGGGTTCTCGGATCTGTCGGTTCAATTCGGGGCTGTCGTAGATGATGCTTTGGCCGGTGGGGTGCAGTTTGCCCTACAAGGACGTCCAACCCTGACGGGCGTGGTCAGTGCCGCGCTGAACAACGAAGTTATCGACCCCGGCAATGGGGGTACGTTGGCGGGATCGGCCACCAGCGGCAACACGCAGATTGCGGGCTTTATTTCAGCTGTGGCCACTCAGAACAGCACCCGGTTGTTGGCCACCCCCTCAATTCTGACGCTCAACAATCAAGAGGCTGAAATCATTGTGGCGCAGAACGTGCCCTTTATCACGGGTAGCTTTTCTTCTACGGGAGATTCCGTTGAGAATCCCTTTCAGACCATTGAGCGTCAAGACGTCGGCTTGACCCTGAATGTGACCCCGCAGATCACAGCCGATAACACGGTCCGCATGGCCATCAACCAAGAGGTGTCAAACCTAACCAACACCACTTCGTCTGCTGGCGGAGAGATCACAGCCAAACGGCAACTCACCACCAATGTGTTGGTGCGCAATGGCAATGTTATTATGTTGGGTGGCCTGCTCGAAGATGGATCAGGCTCAGTGAACCAAAAGGTGCCCGGGCTTGGGGATGTGCCTGCAATTGGGGCTCTGTTTCGCGGGAAATCTGTAACAAAGGATCAACGTGTCTTGTTGGTGCTGTTGCGCCCACGGATCATTTCCACGGATGCCGAGGCTGAACGCATCAGCCGCGAAGTCAGCCAACAAGCCCGCAAGGTCAGCAAAGCGATCGAACCTTTGAACAGCCAGCAATATCCGCGCACACCGGATCAGTCTTTGCCCTTTGATGGGGCGGATCTGAACCAGCCGTTTGATGCAGGGTTCGTGGATGACATTGCGCGGCGCAAACAATACCCGCCTCTGCCCTCACGCTTGCAATTCCGGGAACAATAAGGTGTCCGTGTCCCGGCTGCCTTTTGCCTTTGCCCGCGACCATCAGGTGGCGTTGGATGGTAACCGGTTGCTGATGGCACCGGGGGCCACCGATCTGGGTCTAAGGGAGGCCCGTCGTCGCGCCGGGGCGACTGTTGATTTGGTCCAGCAGAGCCAAGAGGCGTTTGAGGTTTCTTTGTCCTCAATCTATCAGGCGGGGGATGCACCAGCCGAAACGGAAGACGGAGAGCTGTTTGATCTAGAGGCTGAAGAGACCGCCCTTGGTCCCCGAGATTTGCTGGAGGATACTGAAGACGCCCCGGTGATCCAGCTGGTGAACCGTTTGTTGCGGCAGGCTGTAACCTCTGGCGCCTCTGATCTCCATATCGAACCCCATGAAAACGGCCTGCGCGCACGGATGCGGGTGGATGGTTTTTTGCAAACGGTGCTTAATCGATCAGATGTCCCCACGCGCCGAATTGTCTCTCGGCTTAAGGTGATGGCAGGGTTGGATATTGCGGAAACGCGTCTGCCGCAAGACGGGCGGATTTCCCTGCGCCTTGGCGGGCGGGCGATCGACACGCGGGTCAGTTCCTTACCTGGAAATTATGGCGAGCGGGTGGTCTTGCGGATCCTGGACCGCTCTGCCGGATTGATGCCACTAGAGGATCTGGGGCTGGAACAGTCTCATGTAACCACCCTTGAACGGCTGTCGAAGTTACCCAACGGCATCATTCTGGCGACAGGGCCCACCGGCAGTGGTAAAACCACGACGCTGTATTCTCTTTTGCGACTGGCCAACCGCGATGAACGTAATATCGTCACCGTTGAGGATCCCGTGGAATATGATCTGCCGGGCATCAGCCAAAGCCAGATCAACGCTGAAATCGGTATGACCTTTGCCGCCGGTCTACGCGCCACGTTGCGACAGGATCCAGACGTTATTCTTGTCGGAGAGGTCCGCGATAGTGAAACCTCTACGGTTGCTGCGCAGGCGGCTTTGACGGGACATCTGGTGTTTTCCTCGCTTCATGCCAATGGATCTGTGGGGGCTGTTGTGCGGCTGCGCGATCTGGGGTTGGATGATTTTCTTATCGCGGCGACTTTGCGCGGCGTTATTGCCCAACGTCTGCTGCGCCGGTTATGTGAGACCTGTCGCAGCCACCATGCGCCGACGGCCGCTGAAAGGGACATCTTTCAAAAACTGAATCTGCCGCTGCCTGATACGCTGCCCCGCGCCGAAGGGTGTGAGCGTTGCGGCCAAAGCGGTTATGCCGGGCGGATTGGTATCTTTGAGATCGTCGAAGTCGATCAATCTTTGCGTAGCGCCATCGAAGAGGGAGCCTCTGAGTTGGTGTTGAAAGATCGCGCCCTTGATCCGGGGGATACCCTTTTGGGGCAAGGGCTGCTTTGGGTTGGGCGTGGACGCACCAGCTTGACTGAGGTCTTGCGCGTGGTTGGGGACACCTTATGAGGTCGTTCTCCTACATTGCCCATGGGACCGATGGGAAACGTAAAAAAGGGGTGATCTTAGCCGAAACAGACTCTCATGCGAATGAACTTTTGAAAGCAAAGGGATTGTTCGCCTCAGAGATCACCGCCAAAGAGGCCCGTCAAGCCATGGGTGGGGGTGGCTTTCGGCGTCACCGGTTAAACAGTGAACTGCAGTCCGTATTTACCCGCCAAATGGCGGTGTTGTTGGCCGCAGAATTGCCCAGCGAGGCCGCATTGGATGTGATCCGGGAGGCTGGCACCAATGCGGCGCTGGAAACCATGGCCACCCGTGCCAAGGCGGCGCTGATGGACGGCCAACCCCTGTCTGATGCACTGGCTGGTAGCGGGGGTGGTTTTGCCCGCTATTACCTTGCGGCCATTCGGGCTGGGGAAACCTCAGGCGATGTGGCGTTGGTGTTTGACGAACTGGCCGATCATTTGGAAAGCGCGGGGGAGGATCGGAACCAGATTGCGACGGCTCTGATCTATCCGGCTTTTGTGGCGGCTGTTTCGCTTTTGGTCTGTGCCATTCTGATGATCAATGTTGCGCCAGAGATTGTGGCCATGTTTGAAATATCTGGTCGACCTCTGCCCCAAATCACACAGGTGGTTCTCGGCATCAGCGATTGGGTGCAAGCCAATATCCTTTGGCTCGCAATCGGCTCTGTTACAGTGGTTTTGGCCTTTATACTGGCGTTGCGTGTCCCCCGTTTACGAGACCGTTTGGATGGGGTTCTTTTACGCCTGCCTCTAGCCGGACGGTTGATCCAATTGGCTGCTGCTGCACAATATCTGCGCACGCTGGCTTTGGTGATTTCAAGTAAGCAGGCGGTGCTGGACGCCACTCAAAGCGCGGCCGAAGTGTTGGTGATCCGACGGTTTCGCACTGAAGCCGATCAGGTCTGCATTGGGATCCGCAATGGAGAAAGCCTGTCTGTGGCGCTTAAACGGCTCTCGATCATTCCGCCGGTGGCGCTGCAATTGATCAGCGCGGGCGAACGGTCCGCCCGGCTCGCCCGGATGAGCGAACGGGGCGCAGTTATGGTCGAGGGGTGGCTTAAGAATGAACGCAAACGCATCGCCGCCCTGTTGGACCCGATCCTGATGATGTGTGTGGGCGCCTTTGTACTGGTGATTGTTCTGGCGATCCTCTTGCCAATCTTTGATCTGCAATCCGCTGTTACGGTGTAATCGCCTCGCGGGCCTTAAACAATGTCGAGATCGTTTCTCAGGGCATCAATGTCGGTAAAATCTTGAATCCGTAATTCATGGTTTCCAAAATCCAAAACGATATCATCGCCATCGACTTCGGCGAATTTGTTCAGAATTTTCTTTTTGTTCAGCCCTCCGCCCCAGAGCGCATCATCCAACTGGATCGTATCAACGTTATCGGTGAAATCCTTGATGGTGTCTTTGCCGTATTTCTTTGCAAAGACAAAGGTGTCGGCATGGTCTCCTCCGATGAGGGTATCCTTGCCTTTACCGCCATCTAGGATGTCTTTGCCTTTGCCACCTTTCAGGACGTCTTTCCCAGCTTTACCGTTCAATGTGTCGGCGCCGTTTGCCCCGTTGATCACATCTTTTCCAGCGGATCCGATGATCTTTTCACCGTCATTACTGCCATTCAACAGGTTTTTGGATTTGGTGATGGAGCCATTGGAGACAGTGTTCACCTCTATAATGTCGCCTGCTTCTGCGCCTGGGTCTGGATTGTAACCAATCCCTGTGAGGGAATCGACAAAGTCTGTAAACGCGTCTGGATCATTGATGCTGGGCAGGTCATCCCCCTGTAAAACGAGGAAGGTACTGAACGTATCGTATAGACCAGTGCTGCTGTTATAATCATCCAAGTATACACCAAGCAAAGTGGCGCTGCTGTCTGTGCCCCAAGTGATTGTGAAAACTTCAGTCTCTAGATAATCAGTACCGACGATGCGTATGACGCCAAAATCACCAAGACCACCGGTGACATATAACAGCTCTCCAAGGCCATCGATTGAGGCTTCTGCTGTCTCGTCATTAAAAAACGATTCTATCTCGTAAGAAAAGCTCGTTGAGTAGTCCGTCGTTACAAAGTTGACCTGCGTCTGATAGGCTTCTGTGATCGTTTCAGAGCTTCCCGCACTACCCGGATGGGTTCCAATGGTTACAAAAGTGTCAAAAGTATATGTGGCCATCGTTACGTTCCTCACCAGTAAAGTTGGCTCAATTGTGTAGAGAATGAAAGCCTTGTCAATTAAATGCGTCTAGTTTTGTGAGGCAGGCTGGATAAGCAGTGCTTGAATCTTTGCGAGATATTGTGCGACCAGCGCGGAGGCCTTGGCTGTCGTATCGCTTTCGGCATAGCAGCGAAATTCTGGTGCATTGCCGGAGGGACGCAGATGTACGATATCGCCCGTTGCAAAGGTGATGCGAAGTCCGTCAGTTGTATCGATCTGGTGGTGTTGTCCCAGATCAGGGAAAAAGGCGGACCGGGCTGCTGTGTCTGTGATCAGCTGCTGCAGAAACGGGCCTGAAACGGTGGTTTCAATGTCCGTAATTCTATTCGCGGCAGTGAAACGGGCCGGTAAATCCGCCGTCAATTCCGATAGATTTTTTTGCTTCTGGACCGTTAGAACAAGGGGCGCCAGCATGGGTAGAACACTGTCACGGGTCATTAAGGGAGCCAGAGGACCAGCAGGCCCTTGTGCGGTGAACCCAAGGAGAAAGCCGCCGTTTGCCTCGTACCCAACAACTGCAATCTTGGCATCCTTGGTCAGCTGCGCCTCCATTTCTGCAATCACGAAAGGAGAGCCGATCCGGGTACGGGCGATCTGCGTAAACCCGTCCATTTGATCTACCATGCTATTGGAGGACACAGGGGTACACAGGGCTTTGGCCTGAATAAATTCTGCAGTCAGCGGTCCGAGAACATCCCCCAAAACAAGGGCACCCGTTTCATTCACCAGCATGGGGCGATCTCCGTCGCCGTCTGTAGACAGAATAGCATCCAGCCGATGCTCTGAGGTCCAAGCTTTGAGTTGGCTCTGCATCGCCGGATCGACGGCCTCGGTGTCTACGGGAATAAATGTATCCGACCGATCCAACCGCAGGGCGTCCGCCCCCATCGCCGTTACGATATCGGCCAGAACATCGCGCGCAACCGAACTATGTTCATAGATCCCCAAACGCAGGCCTGCCAAAGCTGTGGTGCCAAAAGCCGTTACATACCTCTGTTGGTATTGGGCAAGACAATCCGTGACGACCTTATGTGCTCCGGGTGTTTCTGCCATCTGAGCGGGCTGACCTAGGGCGGCTAAGATACGGCTTTCGTCTGCTTTGCTGATTTCCCCATCCGGGAGATAAAATTTTAAACCATTGCGATCAGCAGGAATATGACTGCCGGTAATCATGATGGCTGCCGCCCCCTCTTTCATAGAGGTCAGAGCAAGGGCGGGTGTTGGAACTTCTCCGCATTCTATGGCCGTTAGGCCATGGGATCGTATCGTTGTGATAATGGTGCGGGCGATTTGTGGCGATGAGCGGCGCAGATCCCAGCCCACACAGACAGCTGTTCCCATGTCGCAGGCTGCAACAAATGCGGTGACATAATCTGCGATTAATGAATCGGTCAGTTCGATGACAAGACCACGCAGGCCGCTGGTTCCGAATTTTGGCGCTATGTCTTTGCCCTTTAAAAGTATTTTTTGTTTAACACGAGTGTTTGATATCGCCTCAATATCGTAACACAACCCAATTATAAGGCCTGTCATCTAAACTTTCATCGGATGGTGATTGGTGACGTTTTTATGGGCAGGGTCTTATGCTGGATTAAGAAGGGACGGTGTGAGCGAGATGGCCACACATAAAAAACGGCCAGCCCCATTCAGGCTAGCCGTTTGCTGTGGTGGCTTTGGAGAGAGCCGGTGGAACCTCCCCCCGGCCTTCTCAATGCTTTTAAACAGTGATCAGCAGATCATCTAAGACAAAGCTTGATCCGTCAGCGGTTCCAATTTCTACGGCATAGACGCTGTCAAAGGCGCCGCCATAGGCTGCGTCGTTCAAGTCAATCACCTCGCCCGGTGTGCTTGAATCCACGTTAAAGTCAAAGCTGCCGACCTCCACCAGATCTACCTCATAAGTGCCGAAGCTGGAGCCAGGATCTACTGTGAGCTGCAGCTCATAGGCGGTGATGTTGACAACATTGCTGCCTCCGATGCCATTGAGGGACAGGCCCTCAAGGTCAAAGTTGTCCCCGTCATAGCCAAATACAGCGATGATATCTGCGGCGGATAGTCCGCCTACGTTAAAGTTACTGACCGGAAGCGTTCCGACGAGGAACGGATTGTCATCGCCAGAGTAAAAGGCAAAGGTATCGCCGCTCTCCGCTCCGGCCGACAGAACGTTGTTGCCACCTGATGTGGTCTGTCCGCTGGCCAACCCTTCGGCAAGGCGTGAACCGCCCTCATCGGTTTCAATGACAGAGGCAGAGCCATCAAAGAAGATCCCCTGTGTAGAAGTGCCACCGATTGGGATTGATAGGCCGCTATCAGACGAGAACGCTTCGAAATCAATGACGACCGATGTACCCGGATCTGCTGGATCGCTCAGATTAAGGGTCACAGAGCCGGAATCCATGCTGTTGGCCGCGCCGGTGCCATCATCCACGTCAAAGGTCAGCTCGGCCGTGGCACTTGTGCCATCGGCCAGGCCAAAGTCGGCCGGATCAATGGTGACGATGCCCGTGCCCGCATCAAAGCCAGCGGTGATCGGCGCCCCACCCAGCTCCAAGGCTACATTGGACAGAGTCAGCGGATCGCCGTCGAAATCAGAAACCAGCGTGTTCAGATCGATGGTGAAGCTGCCGTCTTCGACATTCACATCCTGTTCGGTTTCAGTGGCCACGGGGGCGACATTGCCATCGGTGATGTTCAGGAGCACTTGCCCGGTATCAGAGCTGTTGGTGGTGCCGGAACCATCATCCACGACAAAGTTGAGCGAAGCGGTCAGGCCTTCGTTATTGGCCAGGTTGAACTTTGTGGGATCAATAGTGGCGATTCCGGTGATTGGATCAAAGCTGAAAGCGCCTGCATCCAGAACCGTATCTGCGGGCACATTCAGTGCAACCTCTGACAGGGTTAACACGTCACCAACGTCCGCATCTGACACCAGCGTGTTCAAATCGATGGTAAAGCTACCGTCGCCGACGTCTGCATCCTGCTCGGTCTCTGTGGCCACCGGAGCTGTATTGGTGGGGGTGATAACTTCGAACGGCCCATCCACGGTCAGGTTGATTAACCCGGTGGTGGTGCTGTTGGCCTCTCCGCGGCCATCATCCACAGTATATTCCAGAACGGTCGCCGCGCTGGTTCCGGCGGTCAGGCCAAGGAATGCGGTTTGAAGAAGGGGAATGCTGACCGTGTTGCCGGTAAGAGAGAAGGTGACGATATCCCCGGATTGCAACACGACCGAAAAGGCCAGATCATCGCCATCAGCATCGCTGGCTGAGTCAGCCAGATCAATGATTATGTTTGGATTGCTGCTGTCATAGCTTGCCGTGGTGGTCACGGTCACATCATTGGCCACTGGCGCTGTGTTTGGATCTTCGACGGGATCCTCGGGGTCTTCTCCTTCAATCACTGTCAGGTAAACAGCACCGCTGTCGGTGTTGTTGACGGCGTTTGATCCATCATTGACCGTATATTGGATCTCAAGGTCCAGGGATCCTCCATCGGGCAGACCAAATTGCGTAGGATCAATTGTCACAATTCCATTTGCGATGGTGAAGACCACCGGGTTGCGTCCACCGCCTACGATAGAGATATTTTCAAACGTCAAAGGATCACCGTCGGCGTCGGATGCCAGCGCGTTCAGGTCGATGTCAATTACAGCCTGATCGCCTTTGGTGATTTCCGCATCCTCTGCGACAGGGGCAATATTGGTGTTCGGAGGTGGGGTGTCGTCTGAGCCATTAACGGTCAGGTTAAAGGTCCCGTTCAGTGTGCTGTTTGCGGCCCCGCTGCCATCGTCGGCTGTAAAGACGACTTGGGCGTTCAACGTTTCGCCGGAATCAAGATCAAAGTCCGAGGGATCGATCGTGACAATTCCATCCACAATGGACACGGGAATTTCCACACCACGCCCGTCATCAAGGTTGGTGATGGTGAGCACCGAAAAGGTGAGATCCGCTGTTTCGAGATCTTCGACAAAGGGGGTCAAGTCGATGGTGAAAATGCCGTCCGCTTCATTGGCGTTTACAGAGAAACTATCCAACAGTGGTAGCGGGTTTTCCTCTGCGCCACCGGTCACTAAATAGGGGGCGTCATTGACCGAATTCACCGTGATATCAACCGTACCGGTATCGGTGCCGCCGTTGCCGTCATCCACCTCATAGGTGAAACTGTCGGGGCCAAAGTAATTGGCATCTGGTGTGTAGGTGTAGCTGCCATCTGATCCGAAGACCAATGTGCCATTGGACGGACCGGTGCCCTCCGTATAGGTCAGCGCATCACCATCGCCGTCCGTGGCGATTACGGCGCCTGCAAGGGCGTTGTCTTCATCGACGGATACGGCATCATCCTGTGCCACCGGTAAATCAGCAACCGCATCGACAGTGAGGATGACAGTGCCTGTATCGGTGCCGCCGTTGTTATCATCGACAAGGTAGGTAAAGCTGTCCGGGCCGTTGTAGTCATCATCTGGCGTATAGTCATAGGTGCCATCTGAGTTGACCACGACAGAACCGTTAGAAGGACCGTTGTCTAGGCTAAAGGTGAGCGATGGGCCATCCACATCGGTGGCGGTCACGGTGCCTGAAATGACAGTGTCTTCATCTCCGGAGGCTTCGCCATCTGCGGCGACGGGGGCGTCATTGACCGCATCGACAGTGAGGATGACAGTGCCTGTATCAGTGCCGCCGTTGTTATCATCGACAAGGTAGGTAAAGCTGTCCGGGCCGTTGTAGTCATCATCTGGCGTATAGTCATAGGTGCC
>JBDWMA010000049.1:0-13870 GCA_039972875.1 Pseudoruegeria sp. | reverse complement strand
CAATGAATGGTGCTGGAACGCACTGGCCAAACATGCCGATATAGTGCTGCCCTGCACCACGCCGCTGGAGCGCAGCGACATCGCACTGACGCCCAAAGACCCCTATCAAGTGGTGATGGACCGCGCCATCGAACCCGTGGGACAGGCGCGTGATGATCACGAAATCCTACGTGGCATTGCCGCTGAAATGGGGGTAGAAGAAGCGTTTACCGAAGGGCGCAGCCCGCAGGATTGGCAACGCTGGATCTGGGAGGTTTCGCGCCAACAGGCCGCAGGACAAAGTGTTGAGTTGCCCGATTGGGAGAGCTTGCAGCGCGACGGCTGGGTCAAGGTACCGGTGCCGGACAAGCCCACTGTCATGCTGCACGCTTTTCGCACCGACCCAGAGGCCAACCCGCTCGCCACACCGTCGGGCAGGATCGAAATCTTTTCGCAGACCATCGCAGACTTCGGCTATGACGATTGTCCCGGCCACCCCGCGTGGATGGAACCGACCGAATGGCTAGGCGCTGCTGCCCCGGATGACCTGCACATGATATCCAACCAGCCCCGCAACAAGCTGCACAGCCAGTTAGATCACGGCGCGGTCAGCCAGGCTGACCGGCCAAAGGGCGTTGAACCGATGACGATGCACCCGAGAGACGCTGCGGTGCGCGGGCTGATCGAAGGTCAGATTGTCAAAATTCACAACACCCGCGGCGCATGCCTTGCTGAACTGCGGATCAGCGACATGATCCGACCCGGCGTTATCCAGATTGCGACCGGCGCATGGCTCTATTCTGACGGCGGCCTCTGCCGCCGTGGCAACCCGAACGTGCTGACCCGTGACAAAGGCACATCAAGACTGGCCCAGGGTCCCGTGGCGCATTCTTGCCTTGTCAAAGTAGAGACTATTGCAGGCAAAGTGCCTCAACAAAAAAGGTGAACTGAACGCTGAACAGCAAAACAAGACTTCAAAATTCGCGTGGGATGACCATAGTACTTGTCCGGCTGGGCGGACCTATTTGCATTGGCTGACGCGCGCCACAAGCAAAAAAGCTTTCCAAGTCCACTCGGACACGCGTCTCTCTTGTCCGGACATCATGCGACGAAGTGCAGTTTGAATGGTGACGCCGAGACCGGCTGGGGACGACCGCTTCGACGATTTGAATTGCGACGCGGCATGAACGCCGCTGCATGTGTTGGCTAATGCTGCGTGGGCAACCGCTGCACCAGCAAAGGCAACTTTTGTCCCGCTTAGCACCAGTTCCCCCAACTGCCGGTTCTGCACTTGCAGCGAAAGTCCGGTCCGAGGAGTTGCACTGAAGCGACATCGGATGCTTGTGGAAGTCCAATTGGCAGCGATCCACACCTAACTTCGGGGTTACCCGGGGCGGACTACCCGCCCCGGCACCGCAGTCATTCCGTGACTGGATCGTCATCGCGGCGCGGGAAGGCGACCATTTCGACATCGGGGAACATGCTGTGTTTGACGTTGATCGACGTGATGTTGCCGCTGTCGTCAGTGTTGACGAAGAGCACGCCGCAGCGATCCCAGAAGTTCTTGCCGTCTTTTTCGCCGGATTTGACGTTCAGTTTCAGAGTTTGAGTAGCCATTTTTTGATCCTCACTTTGAGTGTTTCGATGAACATGGCCAAAGCTGGCACCAAGGGGCTGTCAGCGAGAAACTTGCCTCGCGAGGAATGCGCTGGCGCAGGGGAATTTTCTTGTTGAAGCGGGGCTTGCACCGCGTCTGCTACGGCTGCCCGCTTATGTTCAGCAATCAGAAACACGGCGTTGAGGGTCTGAGTTTGGCCATCAATCTGTGGGCTGGTCCGTCAAAGCTGGCCCGGAACGCTGCAACTCCTGTACTGGGCCTGCAGATTGCGCGCAGTAAATATGATCTACCGATCATAAAGCGGAAATATGATCTGCGGATCATACGGGACGAAAGGCAGCTGCGCGACGTCGCGCGCCAGCAACAATGGCTTCGGCCAATGGCTGCGGGAACCCATCCGGCAAGTCTGTAAGTGTCTTGTCCATGGCGGGTTCAAGCTCTGCCGCGATGTCCGACAAGACCTGTTCCGCCAGCGCCATACCAAAACCTGCCGCCTTCGCAGCCTGCAGGAAATGGCGCGGCACCACCTCATTGATGCGGTAGTGCCCGTCGACTGCCATCGCGAGGCGCATCCGGTTCTGGCGGATTTGACCGTCATCCACAGCTTTTTGTGCGCTCAGCACGTCATAAAGCGGGGTCATAAGGAAACCACCAGGGCGCAATGCGATGCTGAAATTCTTCGCATGCCCATCCGTCGCTCCCAGGAGCCAAAACAGCACCTGCGCGCGGAAGAAGGCGCGCTGATCGGCCTCGGGATCATCACTACCGGTCAGCAACCCGATCCCTTCGGTAATCCCTGGCCCACCATCCATTTGGTATTTCTGACTGGGCGGGACTGTGAGCGCTTGGCAAAAGTCTTCCTGCGGGAGGCGGATCAAGCGGCCATCTTTGGTCCAGCGCCGGTCAAACCGCGTCACAACAAGGCTCCGCACATCTTCAAAATCGGCAATCTCGACCTCCGCCACATCCATGCCCATGGCACGGCAAAAGCTCATGCAGAAAAATTCGTTCTCGACGCTGTCGGACAAGTCGATCCCTGCGGGCAGGACGCCAAGCTGCGTCTTGAGAATATGTGTCGTGGGGGTGAGACCCGATGGACGGATCCACGCGCCTTCGTGGCGCAGCAGCGCTGTTTTCTCCTGCGCCCCGGCGATTGAAATGCGAAAGTCGTCTTCCTCGTCCAAGCCTAGCGGAGCGCTCGCGAGGTTGCGCAGCATATCGGCAATCTGCGCCTCAGACACGGGCTCTCCCTCGAGTGTGCCATCCTCTGGGACCTCACCAGAGACGAACTGCAAGGCCCCCACGCAATCGCGCCCGATTTTCTCCAGCATGTGCCAGGCGTCCGTACCGCCTGCACGCACCCGTGCAGCGACGCGCTCACGTATCGCCTGATTGTCCGGCAGCAGATTTTCCAGGTAGGCAATGACAGGACCACCTTGGTGCGCCTCTTCACGCAAAGGCAGCGAAAGCGAGATGGGCATGGCGTGTTGCCACGACAGCCAGTCCGGATCATAGGTGAAGTTGATTGCGCCCGAGCCTGCGAGACGCAAAGCCCCCACCAGCCTTCCATTCAGAAGGACCTGCATCGTGCCGCTACGCCCGCGTTTGGCCATCAGAAGATATCCTCAATCTCAAGCGAACCACCGCGCTCCACCAATCGGAACTCAAGCCCGAGTGCTGCCATGACAGCGAGCACCGTGGCGAGCTTGGTTCCCGCGTCGCCATTCTCCAGCGACGAGATTGTCGCGACACGCAAATTTGTGCGCGCACTGATATCGCTTTGGGTCCAGCCGCGCGCTTTGCGCGTCCGGCGGAGTGCCTCGCCGATCTGCTCGGCCGTTCGTGCTGTGAGGTCCATGATGCGGCTCCTTTTACGGCAGAGCGTAAATCAAAACAAATTACGCTGCAACGTAAATATTCAATTTTTACGCCATAGCGTAACAATCGAGCCGCACTCATGCCTGCAGCCCCGCAGCTCGAACCTGCTCAGGCGTCACCAGCTTCGATGCAATTAAGTCCTCGACCTGCCGGTTGGTGATGTGACGACACAGGGGATGGCGCTCGTGGATCCACTCGGTGAGGCTGGCACGACCTTTGGCTTCGGCCTCTCGTGCCTTCTCGCGGTCCGCCTGTATCTGGGCAAGGCCCTTCTCCCATCGGCGCATCTTGAACCAGTTGTCTGAGAAACAAACCTTGCTGCGCGTGTAGCCGTCACTTTCCTTCGCATAGGCCTTGACCGACTGCAGCAGACCATCGGGCTTTACCCCGGCTTTCACGGCGGCTGCGATCAAGCGCAGACTGGTTCGCCGGTCTCGGACCCTGTCCTCGGGATAGGCCGCCAGGATCTTCTCAGATTCAAGATCTTCAACCTCCTCCGCCGCCTCGCGCCTGCGCGTAGGTGGTTTATGGATGGTTTTAGGATGGTTTGGGGTCCACCGTGAACCCCGTACCCCGTTCACCGTGGACCCCGTACCGGGTTCAGACTGGACGGGGTTCACGGTGACCCCCGTCTCAATGTCGGGCTCAGCCGTGGGTTCGAGCGCGGCCACGCGCTCCAGAACGATGCGGTAGATGACGGTGTAGCCGTTCTTGCATTGCCGCCGCCCTGTCTCAATCAGAATGCCTTCGCGCAGGAAGTCGATGATGGTGCGCTTCACCGTGCTCTCGCTGAGCTCTGTGTGGCGCTGGATCGTCCCCTTGGAACACCAGATGCCCGAGCCGTCATCGCTCGCCTTATCCGCCAGGAACATGATGATCTGCTTGCGCGCGGCGCTGCCAAAGCGGCGCTCGGCGCATTCGTTTGCGATACGCCAGCTCATTGGACCACCTCATCAGTCAGAGGCCGCGAAAAAGCCGCCTGAGCGTTTGCGGTGCGGCACTGGCTCATGCTAATGTGCTGCGAAAGCTGACAGGCTTTTTCAATTTGGCCCCGGTTCACAGTTGCCGCTGTGACGGGGCCTTTTTCGTTTTGAACCGGCGAATTGGGCTTTGAAACTTTCGCTTTTTGTTCACTTTTTGTCAGGGGGTGTTTTGCACCCCTAAGCCGTTGTTTTCGCTTGCGCTCTTTCTGGATTGCAAATCCGTGTACACCGGTTCGATTCCTGTACTCGCCTCCAACTATAGTTAAATTACAACAACTTATTGAGTAAAGCGCGATCAGGACCCCCTATGGGAATCTGAACGCAAATCGTTTTCAGCGGTAATTTTCCGATGAAATTGTGGTGAAAGCCTAGCAACATGGGCGGAAAGCAGACCTTCGCTACAGTTGGAAATTTCTGTGTGAAATACGTAAGAGCGGAAATTGCGCCTCCAATTCGGCAACAGTCCAGGCGCGCTGGCGTTTTTAAGAGGTAAGTCATGTCGAGTTGCCTGAGGATCTTTCACCTAGTCCGATAATAGAACCTAGGCTGAAGGCAGCACAAAAGAGCAGATCAAATTGCACCGCTCAGCGGTCAACGAGCGGGCATTCAAATCGGTGTTGATCCAAGACACGTTCACTCTTCGGCAAAGTTGGTTGCCAATTTTGATCGAGAGCGAGCACAAGTGTAGCTTTTGCGCCTCCAGAGGGACGGTTAGATAGGTCTAGCCACCCACCTGATTGTGATGCAAATTCGGCGACCATCGCAAGGCCAAGGCCTGTCCCCTTACCCGGTTCTTTGGTTGTAAAGAAGGGAGTAGCGATCTTTCCAATAATATTTTCCGGAATTCCATGCCCGGTATCGAGCACTTTGAAAATGACATAGTACTGATCACCGTTCAGCCCGGAAAATGAGCCCTTCGAAACGTCTTTTTTCTGGGAGATGTTGACACATATGGTCAATTTTCCTGACTGGGTCATTGCATCACCAGCGTTGACAGCGAGATTGAGCAGTGCCGACATCAAAGCGTTCTTCTCAACTTGGACTTCTGGTAGATTGTCGTCTATCAGCATCTCAATATCAATTGACGATGGGAGCAACCGAACAAGCATTTGGTTGAGTTCAGCCAATATTGGCTGAATTTTCTCTGCACGTAAGTTAGCGCTAGGAGTCCGTCCGAATGCAAGAAGGCTTTTTGTCAATTTTGCTCCTCTTGCAGTAGCCATTTTGGCTTCCTGGATCAGCTCAGCTGGCGGATAGGTATTCTGCGGATCGCTCAAAAGCTCCAAGTTCCCAGAAACAACGTTTAGTAAGTTATTGAAATCATGAGCTATCCCACCGCTCAGATTGCCGATGGCCTCCATCTTTTGCGCTTGGAATAGATAGCGCTGAGCCAGAAGCCTTTTTTGATTTGCGATGTAGGCTTCTCGCACAGCGACAAGCATGTAGAGAAAAATGCTGATCGCAATCACAGTCGAGATCAGTGAATTCCCAGTGCAGTGAATTTCCAAGACAAAACACAAAGCAATTGCAAAAATGGCAAGTGTATTTGGAATGAGGTAACACAGCATGACTTCCCATAATATGGAACGAACAAGCAGAGTGTTTAGCGTCGCTCCTACAATCATGGCCAACGCTGCGAACTGATAAATGTCTTCATTTTGGTACCATAGAAATATCGGTAAAGACGAAAACGCGCACCCAATGAGTAGGTTGAGCCCCAAGATTCCGAAATAGACAGCCCGAGAGTTGAAGCCTCGAGAGATATGAAGGGCATACTTCTCGAGAAAAACTAGAGTATAGTGCACGCAAAACCAGATAACGAGAATATCCATTCCGAGCTGGAACCACCCTGCGATGGTACAAGCCGCAACCAGAGTGAACTGCATCACAAACTCGATGCTCAACAATCGCTCTGATTGCCTCAAAATTTGGTGTTTATCTCGGTATTTACGTGCGGTCATTACAATCCACCTCACTACATTGTGATTGATATGACATTATATTGATGTCATGAGCAATCAATCACGCACTGAAAGAAAACCCATGAGAGAAACAGATGTGTTGTCCTTGGATGGCAAGACCCTCAGGCTTTTCTTGGCCGTTTTCGACCTAGAATCTGTGACAAGGGCTGCTGAACATTTGGGCATCAGTCAATCTGCGGTAAGCCACAGCTTAGACAAATTGCGACGTTGTTTGAACGATCCACTGTTCACCAAAAGCGGGCGCGGCATCATTCCTACTTACCTGGCAACCCAAATCGCACCTCGGGCGAGATCAGTTGTCGCCGGGCTCGAAGGGCTGGCCATTGAAAGCCAATATGACCCGCGGCTAGACCCTTCGCCTATCACCATTGCATCAAACTTAACTGAGTTACTTCCTGTTCTTAACCGTTTGAGGCAAGCAGTCTGGCGAACCTCACCGGATTCGAGGATTAGATTCATTGATCTTGGATCACGTGAACACATTTTGCCGTACCTCTCCCAAGGAACGGTTGATTTGATCTTCTCAGTGCGTGTAGAAAAAGTGCCGCCTGGAATTTGTGCGCAACCTTTTGCAGAAGATCGACACGTTTGCTTTTTCGACAAAACGTTGGGAACGGGGCCGAAAACGGTCGCACAGTACAACGAGGCAAAACATGCTACTTTAGATTTCGGCGGACAAGGCAAAAGCATCGTCGAGATGGCGGCGAATAGTATGGGTATTGCCCGCGACATCCGATTATCGGCGTCAAATTCCTTTGTGTTGGCACGGATGATGGCCGACACAAACTTAGTCGCGACGCTTCCGAAGAAGCTTGTTATTACAGCATTTTCTGAATTCAGTTACTTGGAACCTCCATTCACGATACCAATTATTCAGACGACAATGCTATGGCATCAAAGAAACACTGATTCTGGTAAGCGAAAATGGTTATCGGATTTGGCCGACAAGGTAGTTGAGGGAAGTTTTGAGCCGGGAGATTAAAGGCGGACGTGCTAGCAGCCATCATCAAGGTCACGAAAAACGCGGGTTTGTTGAAGGCCTTAATCTCCAAAAGCAATGTGCCGCGCAAGACCAAATGGGCCAGTGTAAATGCTGCCGCCGCGACCCCGCGCCAAAAGATGATCCCCCAAGCTTCGGTTGAAACGTCATTGTTAAAAACACTAGTGGAACTAAAGACAAACGCTGAGACCACAACGAGGATAATTCCGGCTTTTCTTTAGTTGGCATCGATCATTGTTACGTGATGCGCTTTTCATTGTTTGTGAATGGATGACGGATCTCTACTGACATCCGTGTGGCGGTAGTGTTTTGTGTTAGGGAAAAGAAGTGAGCGCACATGGGATCAAAACGACACGATTTTTCGAAATCCTTAAGTTGTTGCGCGGGGCTAAGAAACCACTTTTCGCGCGTGATCTGGCGGCGATACACGAAGTATCGATCAGAACGATCTATCGCGACACTGCCAGCTTGCAGGCCATGCAAACTTCAATATTGGGGGAACCCGGTGTCGGTTAGGGCCGAAGCTGATGTCGTCACCGCTGATGTCGTTAATTGAGGAACCAGATGCTTGGATGATAAACACATCTTCTCCGGTGACCTCGACGCGTTCAAGGCTGCCAGGGCTCGGAACCTCGTAGGATCGATACTCCCAACCGTCCAAAAGAGACCAAGGATCAGCGTCGCTTTGTCCGATTTCAAACGGGAAGAAACCGTACGGGATTTGCTTGCTGACCAGCACGAAATACCTAGTGCGATGCGAGTTCATGGTGATCTCCAGTTCCAGTTCACCTAACCGCTTCATGCGGGCAGATCTCTGGAACGCGGAGATTGAGCGTTCAATGAGCCGAAGAAGTCCGGTCACTTCAATTCCTTGCGGAAAGTTTGACCAGTTAGTCGCTTGTGATATTTCATAACAAAATCAGTGTTGTGTAAAGGATACCGATAGCACTTCGACATGTGACCTGTTTGTCAGGAGTTCCTGGTCGACCATAAGCTTAGAATCGAATCAGGTCAGATTTGGCCAACGTTATTACGGGCGTCACATTCAAAGACGGAATTGAAACCACTAAATCCGACCAGATCGCCGCCTGACCCAAAACCCTCAAACACCAGATTTGACAGTAACTCAGCGCGGTGTGGTCTTTGACAGTATACATCTTCTTTGTGTTCAGCAAACCTCAAACCAGCTTCGAAGAGTATGGGACAATTAAAACGGCAGCGTCCTCCACCACTTCGCCTGAAAGGATGCTCACGAGTTCGGCAGTTTCCCCACGACCAAACCTCAAGCCAATATCTAGGGTTTCCGAATTGCTCAACTTAACGATGAGTGTGTCCTTGAAGTAAACAGAAATTTGTTCATTCTCTTCAACAGTATTAAACTGTGATAGAAGAAAATCTTCTCCCTCCGAAAAAAGCACCGTATTTTCAAGTGTAACGGTCAACCGGTCTTCAACTGGATCAAAATCTGTAAGGACAGCACCGGCGCCAAACACGTTTACGACATCGGATCCTTGACCAGTCGAAACGACATCTCCGGACGAAGCATAGATTAAGTCATCGCCACGTCCTCCGTAAATCACATCGGTAGAACCGTCAGTAAGCTCATCATAGGTCGTATCGGAGCTACTCTCAAAGTACGTTGAGTAGGACCCAAAGATAGTATCATTTCCATCGCCGCCATCGAGCGTGGAAGACTCAATCCCAGATAACAGGAAATCGTGACCAGCTCCGGCGAAAATATCATCTCCTTGGCCACTCGAAAGAAAGATGCCGTCGCTGTCTCCTCCAATAACCTGTGCCCCTCCTGTGGACAGGGAAACAAATATGTCTTCGGCGCCACCTGTTTCCCCGCCAAAAACCGTATCTCCTTCTCCAGAGTAAACAATAACATTTGCATGATTCGACAAATTGATAAGTTCAGATGCACTGCCATCTGAAATATTCAATGGTTCGGTTGAGTCTGTTATCGAACTGATTTGGCTTACATCTAAGCTGGGAACTTCTTCAGAAACCCATTCAGCGGAATCAATAGAAAGTATCGCCACTTCAGGTGGAAGGTGTTCCGCATTTTCGCCGGATAGTGTTTCATCATCATTAGGGTGGATGAATTCTTCATCACTTTGAAAATCTTCCTGATCTTCAATTTCTGAATTATTTTCATCATCGCCATCTAAGGTAAAAGCAAAAATGCCACCTGCTACAATCAAGCCCAAAATTAGAGATAGTTCAAACATTGATAATATTCCCTGAAGAGTAAGGACCTTTCGTCGCCCGACACCTTGACCGCATCAAACGAGTGGTCTCTATAACGAGCATATCTGAATAAATTGATACTGAAGGCCGTTGCGAACAAACAAGAAGGCCTTTCGTTAAACTGTGATGTTAATGGAATGCAATTTTCAATCATGTTTCAATTAATTTGTGAAGAATTTGCAACAAATTTCAGGCCATATTTATTGCAAGTGTTCAGAATTCACTTTCTGAAAAATCAACCTAATGTTTACAACTTTGTGGAAACCTTATTTTCGGTGGGGCAATTAGTACCGAAATAGGGACAAATTGCCCGTGGGATGAATTTCGATTTGAATTGAGTGTCAAAAACTTGATGCGGAATTCTGTATTGGGTCGAATTTTACAGTTCGATAAGTGGGTGAAATATGTTCAATTTTCCTTCCATAGCGGGGGATGCGCGGTATTCTGAAGATCTCTTCGGCGGAAACCTGCTCGCACCGCGAGGGGAGCTTTTAGGAGAAGGTTCTTATGCAGAGGCTGTAGAGTACCTAGGTGTAACTGGATTGCGGTTTCCGGGCGGGTCGCTGACTGAGTACTCATTTGATTTGTCGAATCCTGACGCGGAAACGGCTTACGATGTGCGAAGTGGTCAGGAAGTTCCAATGATTGGACTGTCTGACTTCATGGCTTATGCGGAAGACGCCGGTCAACCAGTAACAATTGTGGTCCCAACTAGAACACAGCTTTCCGTAGAAACGGATGCGAACGGGGACCGAATTGCCAATATAAACGAGGACGAATTAAGAGAATTTATTCGAGACGTTGCTGCCGGTGAATACGGTTCGGCGGAAATCCAGGCAATTGAAATTGGGAATGAATACTGGGGTTCAGGTGAAATGAATGCCGTTGAATATGGCAGGCTAGCCTCTGAAATGGCGACCATAGTTAACGACGAACTAAGCTTGGCAAGTAATTTCACGACCGATATCGTTGTTCAAAAAGGTAACAATTTCTCACATTCTCGCCTCAGTGATGAGTATCAAGATGTATCCAGCGAAGATGTAATTTCAGATTTAAATGAAAAATATGGAACAGAATTTGGAGAGGACGCACTCTTCGCAAGTGGTTCTGTAAATTGGGGGTACGTCAATACCAAGTTGGTTCTATCAAGTTTTGATACAGAATTGGAAAAAGAAGCTGTCGACGGCGTCGTAACGCACATTTACTCGCGCGGCGAAGAGAACGAAAGCACCCGATATTTCGACCTAGATCAAATTAACGATACCTGGGTGGAAGATATACCTGGGATTGAGGTTTATATTACGGAGTGGAATCTTAAATCAACTCCCGGTTTGGATCGCGATGAGGATTACGGGTTGTATCAAGCTCAGGAAATGCTTCAGATTATGGAGGAATTTGGTCGAACCGGAGTCGACAAGGCGCACGTTTGGCCTTTGGTTCAAGATACGCGAAATGCTCTTGCAGAGGGAATGGAGTTTGAATCCGCCACTCCATCGGGCGAAATGTTTGCTTTAATGTCTGAAACGCTACCAGGTAAAGTTCTGTTGAACTTTCAAGCGGGGCACAGGGACACAGAGTCGGAATTTGGGGATGTATCTGTGCATATGTTCGCAGGAGAAGATGAGTTGGCTATTTATGTACTAAATGGTAGCAAAGATTCGGCTGCGACAGCGGACATTGATTTTTCGGGATTGATTTCTAGTTATGACGTGTCGGACATTTTGGTGCTGGGTGTTGAAGATGACGTTTCACCAGGCTCCAATAACTCTAGGCCAGTCGTTGAGGAAGTTGAACCTAGTGTAATGGAGGATGGAACCTTAGAAGCATCGCTCAATCCCGGAGAAATCATGCAGGTTACGTTATCGGATATTATTCCGACCGATGGTTTCAGCGAAACTTGGTTACTTGCGAATTCTGGAGATCCTTTCTCAAGTGATGTAGCGTCCGAAGATGATCATATGAATGACATTCCAGATGTACCGATTTTGGAAACAGATGACGAAGAACGAAGTGAGGATTTTGATTCCGCACTTGAAGACGACGACATGTTATCCGGATTGGGTTGGGCCGGTGGCCTTTTGCTTTTGCTGGCGACCGGTGCTGTTGGTTTTGGTTGATGAGCAAAATTTGAATTTCCAAGTGATCTGTCGGCTACTTGCCATGCATACGGTGAGCCAGATAGTTCAGTCGACGAGTCATGGTATGGTAATTGAATAGGGCCTTTGACTGGAGTTGGCTCTATCTCGCTTTGGTGCACCCCAACTGCTTGTTTAAAGTAAGCGTGCGTTCGAAAATGACCGGACACCTCCATCCTAAGGCTGAGTGGATGGCGACGATCGCGAATTGGTGTGCTACATCAGAAAAACTGGCGATCTTTCGGCTCGTGGAATAACGCCATCTTTCAGCGGGTCGGACCCTGGCCAAGCTGGGCATTCCCCGCACCACGTTCGATCGCTGGTATGATCGATATTTGCAGCGTGGTGAGGCTGGGTTGCAAGATCAATCTCTGAAGCCAAACACGCTTGAAACCCCGTTTTCAAAAAGTTGAGGCGCAAAGTTGTCGACTTCGCCTTGATAGTTTCAGAGTGACGCGTCGCGCGAGTTGGCGGTGACTTTCACGGATCAAGAACGGTACCTTGTCACAGAAACCATTATTGCGACGAGATACAGAAAGTCGCACCACATTGGCAGATACGTAATGTCCGCGCACCAGACTTGATTGGGTCGATCAGCCTGCAATCCTCTTAGCAAGGCCTTCCATTTTTTTCGACAACACCTGGGATCGCCATTCGAACTTGATGTGCCCGATTCGGGTTGGGTGACAGACATCATTTACATCAGGCATTGAAGCCTGCTACCCTTTGTAAAATGCGATGTTGGGATCAAGACGGACGACGTTGCCTTGCCTCTCGTGGCGAGAGTCTAACGTCGCCAACATAACGTCGTATCTGGCAGCCAGTACCGCTCTTTGCATATGATCTTCGAAGTTCTCTAACCCGTTTATCATTGCGTAGTCTGTGAGGTCTTGGCAGACCCCCAGGAGCCAGTCGTGTTTTTGCATTTTCTAATCCCCAGATTGGTATAAGGCATAACCATATTGGTATAAGGCATAACCAGAAGGTGTTATCGTTAAAGACTGGTTAAGCCGGTTCCAAAAAGGTCATTTGCCTCCTTATTTTCGACCGCAAGCGACGGTTGGCATCGAAGCAATGGGGCTACCAATTATCTTTTCATCGCTGTAAATCGCAGCGCGTAGAACATCCAAAAGGGCCAAGTAAGTTTGATCGAACCCTTCGCGACGAGCATGGTCAGCTGCGATCAATACACTCGTTTTGAATCGCTCTTCTGCAGACATTTTATTTACCTCCATAAACGGTAGGTAAATTCCGCCTTAAGTTCGTTAATGACGCCTTAACGCTATGGTAAACAAAAATCACGCAAGCGAGAGGCCGCCTACATGTTGCTGGAATCGGCGAATTTTAACCGCGTTCTGGGACGCCGACGCCGCCTGGATCGCCACGCCGGAAAATTATCTGGCGCAATGCTTGGTGGTCAATCAATGTCAGCTTTGGGAAATGCTGCACCGCAGCGGCTTTTCAACTCGCGAATGTCGGGTTTGGGCCGTTATTGCAGGGTAACTTTTGCCCGCTTCCCGACAGCCGACTTTGGCTGCAATGTAGAAAAACAGTAAAGTGGGCTCGTAGCTGCCGTTAGCCGCATCGCCACAATCCTGCTGAACGGTCTCGATTTAACCAACATGAACGGCCCAAAGCGGTCACTGCCATGACGTCAGAAAATTCACATACAGGGACTTTATACGCCTCACCATGAGTTCGCACTTAGGCTAACTAACCCCTTTTTGACCGAGGATGTTGAGATGGCCACGAGACTTAAGATATTTATTCAACGGGAAAAGTGTCGCCAAAGCCTCCTGCTTTTACCCGTTTTAGTATAAATACGAGATGTATCTACTACGATGTGGGTCGCAAATTTCGCAATGAAACCCTTTAAATTTCTAATTTGTTAACTAATTTATGGTAATCCCCCCTAAAATTAGTGGTGTTCAAAAGTAGAATTTTCTCGGCAAGATATCTGAGGAGATTTACGATGAAGAATGGACGATTTAGCGACGCACAGATCATGGCCGTGTTGAAGCAGGCTGAGGGCGGCACGCCTG
>JBDWMA010000048.1:0-77371 GCA_039972875.1 Pseudoruegeria sp. | reverse complement strand
GGTTTCAGCAGTAAATGCTGCGGCCGCTTCGTCGTTTCCGCCGTACGTTGCAGCGACATTGTAGCCGTCTGCCTTTAGTCGTTTTGCAATTGCGGCACCAATTCCGCGTGTGCCTCCGGTAACAAGGGCTGTCTTTGTCATGGAAATTCCTCCCGCAAGTAATCAAATGTCCGAAAAAAGATCGGGCGCGCAATTTTGTTGCGCGCCCATTTCTGTTAATCGCGTTCGACACAAAGGGCAACACCCATCCCGCCACCGATACATAAGGTCGCAAGACCTTTTTTGGCGTCGCGACGCTGCATCTCAAACAACAGTGTGTTCAGGACGCGGCACCCGGAGGCACCGATTGGGTGACCAATGGCGATTGCACCACCGTTTACGTTCACAATTGCAGGATCCCAACCCATATCCTTGTTAACGGCACAGGCTTGTGCAGCGAACGCTTCATTGGCCTCAACGAGGTCAAGGTCACCAACACTCCAACCAGCTTTGTCCAGCGCCTTGCGGGACGCATAGATAGGGCCAACACCCATGATGGAAGGGTCAAGGCCCGCTGTGGCATAGGATGCAATTCGGGCAAGTGGTTGGATGCCACGTTTCTCGGCGTTGTCCGCACTCATTAGCAAAGTAGCTGCTGCACCGTCATTCAAACCGGATGCGTTGGCCGCTGTGACAGAGCCGTCTTTGGTAAAGGCCGGGCGCAATTTTTGCATCGCAGCCATTGTGGCGCCGTGACGAATATATTCATCAGCATCTACAATGATATCGCCCTTACGAGTTTTTACGGTGAAAGCCGCAATCTCATCAGCAAATTTACCAGCTTTTTGAGCAGCTTCTGCCTTGTTCTGTGACGCAACGGCAAATTCATCCTGCATGTCGCGGCTGATTTGCCATTGGTTGGCAACGTTTTCGGCTGTTTGGCCCATGTGATAGCCATTAAACGCATCCCACAGTCCATCGCGGATCATTGAGTCGATATATTTCATATCGCCCATTTTTTGACCGCCACGAAGGTTTGCAACATGTGGGGACATGGACATGTTTTCCTGACCACCGGCAATAACGATGTCAGAATCACCCAATTGGATGTGTTGTGCGCCAAGAGCTACGGCACGCAGGCCGGAGCCACAGACCTGATTAATTCCCCAAGCGGCACTTTCTTGTGAAAGGCCAGCATTGATGTGAGCTTGGCGCGCGGGGTTCTGCCCCTGACCAGCAGTCAGAACCTGACCAAGAATTGTTTCAGACACTTCACCCTTTTCAATACCAGCGCGTTCTACCACTGCTTCGATGACAGTAGCGCCGAGGTCATGGGCGGGGGTGTTTGCAAAAGAGCCAAGAAAAGAGCCAACCGCAGTACGGGCGGCGGAGGCGATAACGACGTTGGTCATAGGGTGTCCTCTCCGTATAATAATCGTACGAAAGCAACAGACCGCGTATTTGCAGGCCGTTCTTTCGCGCTTGCAGCATCAGTCGTAGGCGTTTCCTGTCGATACGGCAACGGAGACTGTGCCGCATCTGCCCAGATTCTGAATATTTACGTAAATCATGCCCTTTTAGGTGCCTTTTTTGCGTCCCATGGAGGGTGAATTGTGGGGGCAGCATAATAATACCCTTGCAGGCAATCTACGCCCATTGTTGCTAGGAAGGCTGCATCCTCGGCCGATTCTACGCTTTCAGCGACGGAGAACATGTCGAAATGTTCAGCAATCGACAGCAAAGCCCGGGTCAAAACCTGATTGTCTGGATCCTGTGCGATCCCCCTTATGAACTGGCCATCAATTTTGATGATGTCGAAATAGAATTCCTTGAGGTACCGAAATGCGGTGTATCCCGCACCAAAATCGTCGAGCGCGAAGGCGATTCCTTTTTCCTGTAGACTGGCCATAAAAGTTGTCACCAGTTCAGGCATCATCATCGCGCTGGACTCGGTGATTTCAAGAATCAACCGCTCCGCGACCGTGGGATCATGTGCCAGACCCTGTTTCAACGTTTCTGTCCACCGTGGATATCCGATCGACCGGGCGGACATATTGATGGAAAGACGCAGATTTGGTTGATCCCGTAGGGTCTGCAATCCCATTTCAAGCGCCAGACAGTCTATCTGTCGTCCAGTGTCTGTGGTTTCAACCGCATCCATGAAATCTGCTGCGGGAATAATCCGACCGGTTTCATCGAAAACCCGGATCAATCCTTCATAAAAGGCGGGTGTTTTCCCGCCATTCGCGCGCATGACGGGCTGATAAGCCAACGTTGTTTGTTTATGGCGTACGGCCGTAGACACCATTTCGATTGTATTTTTGTTACGGGACGCCGTTGCGAAGTTGAGCGGGTCTTGCAAGATGTGGGGAATGTCCCTGAGCATGTCTGTATCAGCTTGGGCCATGAGCGATCCTTTCCGTTGCGATGGCCTACCTTTGCGCGTTGAGGTTTATGAGTGGTAAATATGCCCATTTTGATCTAATTTTATCTAAAGAAAATTCACACGATAGAGCATTGAAAGTGATCATAAATGGAAGTTTGTGGCTGGGTTGGGTCCGAAAAAATCTATATTGATTACCATGATCAGGAATGGGGTGTTCCTGAATATGACAGTCGCGCTCTCTGGGAAAAATTGATTCTAGATGGATTTCAGGCAGGCCTTAGCTGGATCACGATTCTGAAGAAACGCGACAATTTTCGGGAGGCGTTTGAGGGGTTTGATCCAAATACTATCGCGACCTGGGAGGAGACAGACATCCTACGCCTGTTGGAAAACAAAGGGATCGTGCGTCATCGCGGTAAGATCGCTGCAACGATTGGCAACGCCAAGGCGTGGCAAAGGATAGAAGCAGAGCAAGGGTTTGATCGCTTTCTTTGGAATTATGTGGGCGGTTCGCCGATCCAAAACAACTTTAGGACTTTAGAGGAAGTTCCAGCTTCGACAGATTTGTCCACCCAGATTTCAAAGGATCTGAAGGCTGCGGGATTTCGTTTTTGCGGCCCAACAATTGTCTATGCCTTTATGCAAGCGGTAGGCATGGTGAATGATCACGTTGTTGATTGTCCCTGCCACGCAAAAGTTCAGGGTTTGTAGGCCTCAAACCCAGGCGAGCCTGCGACTTCTGGATTACGTTTGACATAATCCGCCTTTAAGGCCTCTGATCCTCGTCCCGGATTATCGTGTCGCCAACCCGGAGGGTTGAGTGCGTAACCAAACCGTTGTCCGATTGAAATACCAGTCTGTGCCATGTCCTTGTATACAGAAACCCATTCATGAAATGCCACGCGTAGTGGATTAAACGTGCCAATATTGTTGACCAATCCATAGTCAACTTTATCGTCGTCTTGTTCAGGGACGAACGTACCAAACAACCGATCCCAAATGATGAATACACCTGCGTAATTGGCGTCCAGATATCGAGGGTTTCGGCCATGGTGGACGCGGTGATGGCTGGGCGTGTTCATGATTGCCTCAATCCAGTTTGGGAGCTTTCCAATGGCCTCGGTGTGAATCCAAAATTGATAAATGAGGTTAATGCCACCTACAAACAACACCATTGCCGGATGAAACCCGAGTAAAATGAGAGGGGCCCGCACAATCATCATAAATGTAAATGTCCCCGTCCAAGTTTGTCGTAGGGCGGTTGTCAGATTGTAATGCTGAGAGGAGTGGTGGTTTACATGACTCGCCCAGACCCATCGAATACGATGTCCAAAACGATGTACCCAATAGTACCGCAGATCATCGAGAACAAAACAAAGCGCAACGATCCAGACCGAATTGCCAAGGTCCAATGGTGTGAGCCGCCACAATAATACGAAGAACCCCCAAGCAATAAACCCAAGGATAATGCCGCTGGCAACGCTTCCTGCACCCATGATCAAGGAGGCAACAGCATCGCGGGTTTCATACCGTCCAGCTTTCCCTTTTATGACGATCCAACACAGCTCAATTAAAATGGCTGCAATGAATGCAGGTACCGCCATATTTACGATATCTGGGTAGGTGAGAGGATCGGTCATGTATTGTCCCCGGTTTTGAATTCTAACCAAATCGGTTTTTCCGAATCAGTGAGGGAGATTGTCGGGCCGGGGGAGGCAAAATCATTTAGTCGGACTCGCACACCCCGCGGGACTGCGATGATATCTGCTCCCATCAAACTATGGGATGTGCAGTCTGCCCCAAAAGCCCAGATTAGATAAGGTCCCGTTGAGGTCGATACAATTGCAGCTGTTCCCGCGCTAGATTTCACGATGTTTTGAACACTCAAAGCAGGGTTTAAACGATGAAATTGTTTTGATACGGATGCATCATCATTAAATTGCATCGTGCGTGACAGTCCAAGGAAATGCAAAAGAATCGCGATTCCTAGAATACCAAAAACAACCATTGGCAGTAAAACTGTTAACGGCATTGCTCTCTCCCTTGCAAATTAGAGAAAACTTTGCTCAAAAAATTGTCAATAATGACGTAGGATCACAAATTTTCACAACTACAGCGAATTTTTAGAGTTCATCTAGCGAAAAATGCTGTAAAAGGATTGTACGCAATGACTGCTGCTAACTGCACTTATTTTAGCACCTGTTTGTAGAGAGAGATTTATTTAGCCAGTTTCGGTTTGACAATTATACCTTCTTGTCAATTCGGAGTGAGTAGCTGGTGGCGCTAGTCTTTCAGAACGTAGGTAGTGGCTTTTTGTTGCGTTATCCCCAGAAGGGTTCGCCCTTCAAATCTCGGGGCAATGTTAAAGAATTCAATTGCCTGCCCAGGCGATTCTAGTTGTCCCGAGATTTTTCACCATTTCCCTTAAAATTAGTGAAAAGCTAACGCACACAGAACGGTGTCTGCCCTTAAATGCGTGCGATTTGGAGCATTGCTTGGCGTTATTGCCAGAGGGCGTGTGCGACCCTTAGGAGGACTAAGCCGCAGCAATAGCAATCCTTGAGAGTCTGGTTTTATGAGAAAATGGAAAGCTGGCCCAACTTTGACCAGCCCTCGCTTAAGATTTATTTTTGGTTTTCTGCTTCGCCTCGCGAATGGCTTTGATTCGATCGGCACGCCGAATCAGTGGGCCAATCCGTAAGGAGTTCGCAGTACTCGGGCGGCTCCGGGTGCGTAGGACGGGTGTGTTTTCAGATCCTGATTTATCGCTATTTTCCCGAAATACGATGTAAAGGCCGCTGGCAATGATGACAGCTGTACCGATGATCGTCGCGCGATCCAGTTGTTCATTGAACAATACATACCCAAAGATAGACGCCCAGATGATCTGTGAATACTGCATTGGTGCTACAATGGCGGCCTCGCCCAGGCGGTATGCTTTGATCAACAACATCATCGCCAAAAATGCGCCGCCCGCGATGATCCCAGTCATGGCAAAATCTGTGGCGGGCATGGGCACGTAAACAAATGGTAGCGCCGCACCAAGGATCAGAAAATTAGAGATCATCGGGTACATCATAAGCACTACGCTGCGCTCTTCTTGTCCGATTTTTCGGACAACGACAGAGTTAGTGGACGCGGATAACGCAGCAATTAGGCCCGCAATATGGCCAACACCAAGGGTGGCATCTCCGGGGCGCAGAACGATAATCACTCCAACAAGACCAACAAATACCGCTCCCCACCGATGGGCCCCAACTTTCTCCCCGAGAATTGGGATCGAAAGGATTGTGATAATCAGAGGAGACGCGAATAAGATGGCGTAAGCCTGCGCAAGAGGGAGCGAGGAAAAGGCAAAAACACCGGCAGTTGCTCCGATCAACGTTGTTGCGCAGCGCACGGTCATCCACCAAGGATGCACGGGGCGTAAATTGCCTTGGGTCGTATCGCCAACCAACATCAGCGATACAATCGGGAATCCTAGCAGGCCCGAGAAAAACAGGATCTGGATAGGCGAATAGTTTGCGCCGAGTTGTTTTACAAAGACATCGTGGGTGGCATAGACGGCGAAAGCCGCCAAGGCAAATAGGGCACCCTGAATATTATTGCTGGGTTTAAAGGCCGACATAGAGGGTCTCGCGAATGAGAGTAATAGCGCTAGCAATAGCGATCAGGGAAAATAAATAAACCCTGCAATGGCAAAACGCGCACCCTGAGGCACGCGTTTTGTATCCATAATGGACAATTTTTGAGTCTGTTGGTCGATTTACAGGCTTGCGTTCAAAGCTGAAATTACCGCATCACCCATGTCTGAGGTGGAAACTGGCGTTTCACCGTCGGCTTGCAGTAGATCAGCCGTCCGCACACCGTCAGCCAAAACTTGTTCAATAGCAGTTTCAAGACGATCAGCTTCTGTTCCTTGATCAAAGCTATACCGCAAAGCCATCGCAAAGCTAAGAATACAGGCAATAGGGTTTGCTTTGCCCTGTCCAGTGATGTCCGGCGCAGACCCGTGGACGGGCTCGTACATGGCTTTGGGGCGACCGTTCGCCATCGGAGCACCAAGGCTTGCCGAAGGCAACATGCCCAAAGAACCGGTGAGCATCGCGGCACAATCAGACAAGATATCGCCAAACAGATTGTCAGTCAGAATGACATCAAATTGCTTGGGTGCACGCACAAGCTGCATCGCGCCGTTATCGGCATACATATGGCTCAGTTCAACTTCGGGGTATTCTTCACCGATGCGTGTTACAACTTCGCGCCATAGAATGCCAGATTCCATAACATTGGCTTTTTCCATGGAGCAAAGTTTTTTGTTCCGGCGCATGGCCAGTTCAAAGGCGGAACGTGCCGCGCGTTCGATCTCGCTCTCAGTATAACGTTGGGTGTTGATGCCCACACGTTCATTGCCTTCTTTGAAAATGCCGCGAGGCTCTCCGAAGTAAACACCAGAGGTCAATTCGCGCACGATCATGATGTCGAGCCCGGCCACGAGCTCTTTCTTCAAGGACGAAAAATCAGCCAGCGCATCAAAGCACTGTGCCGGACGCAAGTTTGAATACAGGTCCATTTCTTTGCGCAACCGCAATAGGCCACGCTCTGGTTTGACTGAAAAATCAAGATCGTCGTAGCTTGGGCCACCGACAGCGCCCAGCAAAACAGCATCGGCCTCTTGGGCTTTGGCCATTGTATCGTCATGGAGGGGGACGCCATGCACGTCATAGGCGGCACCACCGACCAAATCTTCACTGACATCAAAGTTCAGATCACGGTTCGCGCCGAACCATTCGATGACCTTACGGACCTCGGTCATGACTTCGGGGCCGATGCCGTCACCGGCAAGGATCAAAAGGGACGGATTGCTCATGTTTTCTGGCCTTTTTTCGGGTTGTCTGTTGCGCAAAGGGCCTACCCTTTGGGCCCGCGAGGGTCAAGCGTCGGTCGCATGCTGAAGGTGCTCTGACAACAAATCATAGACCTTTCGGACGCGCGGCGTATGTCGCAAAGCCTCTGGGAGAGAAAGCCAGACTTCAATCGGAGGAATCTGGACCATCGGCAGAACAGATTTAACCGTTGGGTATTGGGCCGCAACAAAATGTTGTCCAACGCCGATTCCACAACCGGCCCGTAGTAATTCCCAATAGACCGTTTGATTATCACATCGGGTCCCAAAGAAATTGCGCTCTACAATATTTCCAAATGCGCGCATTCCCTGAATGATGAGGTCGGATTTGTCATAGCCAATCCATTGGTGGTCAAGCGCGTCTTGGAATGTGTCCGGGGCCCCATGTTGATCAAGGTAAGTGTCCGCAGCAAAAAGCCCTATGCCCATGGCACCAACGCGTTGTGTTACGATATCTAACTGGGTGGGCCGATACATGCGTACCGCGATATCGGCTTCATGGAACAGCAAGTTTTCTGTGGCATCGCTGGCGAGCAGTTCAATCTCAATCTTTGGCAAGGCCTGCCGGATCTGTGCAATAATGGGGGGTATGACATAGTGAGACATAATAACCGATGCGGTGATCCGCACCGTTCCGGATGGACGTTCTGATTGGCCGGTAGCGGCCAGATCTAGACGTGCAGCGGCCGCGACCATCTGTTGTGCAGGTTCTAGTAACGCCATGCCTTGGTCGGTTAATTCCAGACCCCGTGGTACGCGATTGAACAATCGCAGGTCCAATTGTTGTTCCAATTGTCGAATGTGGCGGCCCAATGTGGGTTGGCTTTGATGAAGTTTTTGGGCTGCGCCTGAGAGCGAACCTGCAGACGCTACTGCGGCAAAGCTTTGCCACAAGGACCAGTCGGGTTGAGAAGAACCATTCATTCAATAATGAATACCAGATATCCAATCATGCGCAATACTCCCCGTTTTTTGAATGGGGTATCACTGCGGAAATGCACAAAACAAGGATCTGACCAATGCACAAAACAGTATTGCTTCTTGGGGCCACTGGGAAAATTGGGACCCACGCGGCTGAGGCTTTTTGGAATTCCGGGTGGAGGATCCGCAGATTTGATCGCACGATAGATCGTCTACCTGAGGCGGCGATGGGGTGCGATGTGATCGTTAACGGATTCAACCCGCCTGCCTATCAAAACTGGGCGCAGAATATTCCGCGTATTACAGATGAGGTGATTGAAGCCGCCACCCAAAG
Source organism: Pseudoruegeria sp. (assembly GCA_039972875.1). Classification (GTDB taxonomy): domain Bacteria; phylum Pseudomonadota; class Alphaproteobacteria; order Rhodobacterales; family Rhodobacteraceae; genus Pseudoruegeria. The sequence goes on along the minus strand of JBDWMA010000048.1, from coordinate 68,845 downwards.
CGGGGCGACAATCATTGTTCCCGGCAACGTCTATAATTACGGCACTACACAAGGTGAATGGTCCGAAAAAACGGTGCAAAACCCGTGTACCCGCAAAGGGCAAATCCGCAAAGATATGGAACAAACGTATCGCGAAGCTGCAAATCGCGGTGTTCAAACGATTATTCTGCGGGGGGGAGATTTTATTGACCCGAATCAAGATGCCACTTTGATGGCGATGGTTGTGATGAAAGACCTGAAAAAGGGCAAAATCACCACCTTGGGAGACCCGGATGTGGTGCGTGCGTATTGCTATCTCCCTGACTGGGCCTCTGCCGCGGTTGCCCTTGCGGAGAAACGGTCAGAGCTATCGATGTTTGAGGATGTGCCGTTTTGCAATGTTCATTTTTCCTCTCGTCAGTTGTTGAACGCATTAGAAGCGCAGCTTAACCATCCGTTAAAGCTTCAGGCGTTTCCTTGGTGGCTGATGCGTATCGCAAGCCCGTTCTGGGGATTGGCTTATGAAATGCTTGAAATGCGGTATTTGTTCGAAACTGATCATAGACTGTCCGGTGCAAAGCTAAGGACGCTCTTACCTGATTATCGATCAACCGATCTGCAAACCATTCTAGCGGCGGAAATCCCGGCGGATGCCTTCTCTAGGGAGACCAAGTTTCAGGGCCATTCGACATCCACCCAAACCAATCTGTGATCAGATGCCGCGATGGTTAAAGGGGAGAGCGGATCGTCTTGTGTTGGCCAGATAACGTCCGAGGCGATCACATGCAGCGTCGTTGCGGGTAAAACGTAATCAACTCTCAGATCACCGGGGCCAGGATTTTCAGGCCAATCCACTGTGGGAAGGTCTGATGTCATCGGATCCTGAAAAGGGCCCTGGAGCAATTGGTGCAATGCTTCTTTTCGGCCTTCGCCCCGGTTTGGATCGATATTGAAATTTCCAGCTAAGACGATCTGTTCACTGTTTTGCTGCGTCAGGATGTGACGCCACAGAGCGACCTCATCGTGATTGCGTCTACCATTTCGGTCCTCTGGGCCATCGAATACGGGGGTCGTCGCGTGAAACACGGCGAGCGACAAAGAGGATGCGTCGGTGATCTTTATGGGGACCAGCCAATGGCCAGATGTCGATAACGGCAGATCAGATAGCGTTGATCCTTCTTTGATTCGCAAATTATTCGGCAATTGCGACCAGAGCAGGGTGGCATGATCTAGTACTTTTGATCGCGCTATTGGAAAGCGAGAGAGGATCGCCATACCGCCATTTCCATAAAACTTGCCATAACCGATGGCGTCCTCAGGCTCCCCGATCCGCCCGTCTTCGTCTAAATCCAACCCACTTGGCACACCTTTGTTTGTGGGCCCACTGTAGACATGACCAAGATCAATCCCGCGCTCCTCCAGCGCCAACGACATGGCGCTGGCGGCCAAATCATCGGGATCTTGATCAAAATCGGTCAGCAGCAGGATGTCTGGTTCGACATGTGTGATGAGGTCAAGGACTGCAGTCACCTGAGCATCTTTGCCCGATCGAATGTCACGCAACAAAAGGCCGGGCCCTTTACGGGTTAATTGGGAGTGAAATGTGGCAATGCGTAAGGTCTCTGCATAACCGGGAAGGGGGCTCAGGCCGGTTGCAAGGCCCGCGAGGCAGCCCGCGATAAAGCAGAGCGTTTTGCCTCGATCATATGCGCCACCCGCGCCATGGCGATGCCACGCATAAAGAGGCTGGCTGGCAGAAAGGCCCATAGTGCCACAACCCAAATTAGTGTTTGTGAAGACCCCAGAGTCAAAGGCTCAAAAAGATCTGCGGCGTAGTAGACGCCAATTGGGCTTAAGAATGGCAGGGAAAAACCTAATGCAATGTTAACGTGGGCATCGCGTAGTAAGCGTTTTACGACATCGCCTCCGACGGTGGGATCAAAGGTTGGTAGATTGATCCATACGTTAAACTGGCTGTTTTGGCTGGGCCAATTCCATAGGCGCAGAATGATCAGAAACACTGCCAAAGTCACTAAAGAAATCAAGTAGGCCATGCCAGCGGTTACTTGCAGAAGCATAATGGTATCGACTGAAGTATTTGGAGGGGCTGCGTTGGTCACCAATCGAACGGGGCTAAATGGGAAATCCATTGCAGTTCCAATTAGAGCGCCAATGGCGGTGATCAATTGAGACATGGGCGTTGGATCTGACGCGCCGCGCACGATCATGGTTAAGAAAAAGACTGTACCAAAGAGGGATAAGATTCGGATACGGTTAAACGGCGGTGCATCTCGGAATTCGATCAGCGAAGGGCTTACCACGGCATATTCGACAAAGGTCAAAAGAGCGGCGAACAGCGCTAATAAAGCGGCAACATCACTGGACCCAGATTGCCCCAACAGAAGGGACGGTGTCGCAATGACAATTCCAACTAGTCCCGCGCGCACGAGTGCGCCTGTCAATCGCATGATCACTGCTAAACTACCCTCAATCAACCTGGACAGATACGATACGTGCCGCACCTTTGTTCCAACTTGCCCCGCCTCTTTGTGCGGTTGCCTCATTCTTGCCTTATTGTTGCCTGCTTTCGCTTCGTCGGGCAAGCACCTGTTAATCCAGATTAATCATAGAGTGAGGTTTCACGGTAAAACTGGTGCGCGTTTGCATCAATCAAACGCAAGCGGGGTCAGCATTATCTGCCAACCCCGCAAATTGTTTCTAGATCAGCAACGATGGCCCGTTAGACCCAGGGACGCTCCGCACCCGCTTTAGATTCGAAGGCGTCGATCGATTGGACTTTTTCCATCGTTAGGCCAATGTCGTCCAAACCGTTCAATAGGCAGTGTTTTTTGAACGCATCAACGTCAAAAGCAATGACTTCGCCGTCTGATGTTGTGATCTCTTGGTTCTCAAGATCCACAGTCACCCGTGCATTGGCCCCTTTTTCAGCGTCCTTCATCATAACGTCTACTTGCTCCTGTGGGAGCACAATCGGCAAAATGCCGTTCTTAAAGCAGTTGTTAAAGAAGATGTCGGCAAAGCTGGTAGAGATGACACACCGGATTCCGAAATCTGCAATTGCCCATGGGGCGTGTTCGCGGGACGAGCCACAGCCAAAGTTGTCGCCTGCAACCAAAACAGAGGCCTCACGGTACTGTTGTTTGTTCAGAACGAAATCTGCGATCTCGGTTCCGTCCCGATTAAAACGCATCTCGTCAAACAGGTGTGCACCAAAGCCAGTGCGTTTGATCGATTTCAAATGCACCTTTGGAATGATCATGTCAGTGTCGATGTTGACCAGCGGCATAGGCGCTGCAATTCCGGTGAGTTTTGTAAACTTTTCCATCTGTGCGCTTCCTTATGCGAATTCACGAATGTCGGTCAGCTTGCCTGTTAAGGCAGCAGCGGCAGCCATCGCCGGAGAGACAAGGTGCGTGCGTCCTTTGTATCCCTGACGACCTTCAAAGTTCCGGTTTGAGGTTGCGGCGCAACGCTCCCCTTCGGACAACTGATCTGGGTTCATCGCAAGACACATGGAGCAACCTGCCATCCGCCATTCAAAACCAGAGGCCTTGAAGATATCGGCAAGGCCTTCCTCTTCAGCTTGTGCCCGCACAAGGCCAGAGCCGGGTACGATCATCGCCCGCATACCGTCTTTGATCTTTTTGCCTTCGACCACTTCGGCCACAGCGCGCAGATCTTCGATCCGACCATTTGTACAAGATCCGATAAACACGGTGTCGATTTCGATGTCTGTCAGTTTCTGGCCAGGTGTCAGACCCATATAGTCAATCGAACGACGGGCGGCTTCGATCTTGCCGCCTTCGAAATCTTCGGGGCTTGGAACGACGCCCGTGATTGGCAGCACGTCCTCAGGGGATGTGCCCCATGTGACGACTGGTTGGATGTCTTCGCCTTTCAGTGTGACGACCTTATCAAAATGCGACCCTTCGTCGGTGAACAACGTGCGCCAATAGGCTTCGGCGGCTTCCCATTCAGCACCTTTTGGTGCGTGAGGGCGGCCCTTGCAGTATTCATAGGTGGTTTCGTCCGGTGCGATCAGACCCGCGCGAGCACCGCCCTCGATGGCCATGTTGCAGACCGTCATACGACCTTCCATGGACAGATCACGAATTGCTTCACCGCAATATTCGATGACGTAGCCAGTTCCGCCAGCTGTGCCGGTTTCACCGATAACAGCCAAAGTGATGTCTTTTGCGGTCACGCCGGGGGACAATTTTCCGGTGATTTCCACTTTCATGTTTTTGGACTTTTTCTGGATGAGCGTTTGTGTGGCCAAAACATGCTCAACTTCTGACGTACCAATACCGTGTGCCAGCGCGCCGAATGCACCATGGGTCGCTGTGTGGCTATCGCCGCACACAACGGTCATGCCGGGCAGGGTCCAGCCTTGCTCTGGGCCTACAATGTGTACGATGCCCTGACGCACATCAGAAACAGGGTAATAGTTGATACCGAATTCTTTGGCATTCATGTCGAGCGCGTCGACCTGAATGCGGCTTTCTTCGTTGTCGATGCCGTTGACACGATCCGGTGTCGTTGGAACGTTGTGATCCGGAACCGCAATGGTTTTTTCCGGAGCCCGCACACCGCGGCCTGTCATTCGCAGACCTTCAAAGGCCTGAGGGCTGGTGACTTCGTGAACGAGATGACGGTCGATGTACAACAGGCAGGTGCCGTCGTCGGCTTCGTGAGCGACGTGTGCATCCCAGATTTTATCATAGATTGTTTGTGGCGCGGACATGGTTTTCCTCACTGCGCTAAGGGCGTCTTGGCTAATCGAAAAATTTTGTTGCGCGGGCGGTGTTGGCGCAACAGATTACCCGACCTTATAGGTCGGCGAACAGCGACATGGCGAGACCGTGAAACCGCCATGGCAGACGAGACCGGTCATCAATGTCAAAAATAGGTATCATGCGGTCCAGATACAGCCTGTTGCGCTATAGAGCAAGGGGACTGGCGGCAGCGTCGTAAAATAGGGGGAGCCGAACAATATCACACAGCCTGCGGCATGTTTGCGCTGGCGATTGAGATTTCTCTATTCTGGTGCTATTTTAAATCAGTGCCCAGCGCCGGGGCTTTGTCGGCGCGCTGTAAGGAGGACACGGTCCTGTCTCACTCTACTGACGCGGTAAACACCAACACCGCAGCGCGTGCCGCGATGAATACGGTGCCGTCTAATGTTTCCAGCGATGATCTACTCGCAGCCATTTTGGCGTTTCTTGAGGAAGATAAAGCCGAAGACGTAACAAAAATCGACCTTCGCGGTAAATCCGAGATGGCCGATTATATGGTTATTTGCTCGGGACGCAGCTCGCGTCAGGTTGGCTCGATTGCCGAAAAACTGTCCGATAAGCTAAAGCACGACTTTGAGATTCTGTCCAAAGTTGAAGGCAAAGAGCTTGGCGACTGGGTCTTGATTGATTCGGGCGATGTCATTGTGCATGTCTTCCGTCCTGAAGTGCGTGAGTTCTATCAGCTTGAAAAGATGTGGCAGCCCGCCGGGGCAGAGACCAAAGCGTAAATGCGCGTTCAGATTTGTGCGGTGGGCCGCCTCAGGGCTGGCCCGGAGCGTCTACTGATCGACGATTACCTGACTCGGTTTGACCGCACCGGGCGCAATCTGAGCCTCGGACCGGCCTCTCTTATTGAAGTCGAAGACAAAAAAAGCGGTGGCATGTCCACCGAAGCGCCCCTGCTGGAGCGGGCCGTGCCAAAAGGCGCGGTTGTTTGCGTTATGGATGAGCGTGGAAAGGTGATGACCTCTCCTGATTTTGCAACACAGTTGGGCCGTTGGCGGGATGATGGCCGCAGTGATGTCGCCTTTGTAATTGGTGGTGCAGATGGGCTGGACCCATCCTTTCGCAATCGCGCAGATTTCAAACTGTCCTTTGGCAAAATGGTCTGGCCACATATGCTGGCACGAGTGATGCTGACCGAACAGCTTTATCGTGCGGCCTCAATCTTGGCCGGATCGCCGTATCACCGGGTATAAGCATGCCGTTTTTAAGGGGGGCTGTTTCTCCTAAACGTTGGGATTGTGAACCTCTGGATGACGCTGTAGCGTTCGGTTCATGGATAAAAAAATTGCAATCATCACCGGCGCCGCACGTGGCATTGGCCTTGCTACGACAAAGATATTAATCGATGCAGGCTGGCAGGTCGCTATGGTGGACAGAGACGTTGCCGTGCTTCAATCCTCTTCTGAAAACTTGGAAAATGCAAAAGCGTTTATATGCGACATTTCCCATCCAGAGCAGGTTGCGGAAATGGTGCAGGATGTTTTAGCAGCCTTTGGCCATATTAACGCGGTGGTAAATAACGCTGGGGTTGCCCTTTTTGGTCCAATTGAAACGACAAGCTTTGCCCAATGGAGAGAGGTGATGGCAACCAATTTGGACGGCACATTCCTTGTTTCCCAAGCTGCTATACCGTCTTTGAAAAAGACTAAGGGTAGCATTGTAAATATTGCGTCGATCTCTGGATTGCGTGCTTCTACTTTGCGCGTTGCCTACGGAACGTCCAAGGCCGCCGTTATTCAGATCACCAAACAGCAAGCCGCAGAGCTGGGCGAATATGGTATCCGTGCCAATTGTGTGTGTCCGGGACCTGTGCGTACCAAGCTTGCGATGGCGGTGCACTCCCAGGACATTATCGATGCTTATCATGATGCAATCCCACTAAATCGCTATGGCTCCGAAGGTGAAATAGGGGAAACGATTGCCTTTTTATGTTCTGACAAAGCCTCCTACATTACGGGTCAAGTGGTGGCGGCCGATGGTGGGTTTGAATCCACCGGTGTTGGATTGCCTGCGTTGCGCAGTTAGGTTTATGCATTAAACGACATGGTCTTTTGCCATGCGTCGCGACACGGCGTCAAAAAACAGATAAAGTGACACTGACATAGCACATAATACAATGACGGCTGCGAACATCAGGTCGATTTTGGCACGGCCATTGGCCAGCAGCATCAGATATCCCAACCCTTTGCTTGCACCGACCCATTCGCCGATTACAGCACCGATTGGGGCATAGACTGCGGCAAGTTTTAGGCCGGACCCAAGAGATGGCAACGCCGCCGGAATTCGGATGTGCCACAGGGTCTTCAAAGGGCGCGCGCGCATCGAATTGGCAAGATCAAGGTAGCTTTGCGGCGTCTGTAAAAGCCCGTCCAAAAACGATGACGTCACGGGAAAATAGATGATCAGCACCGCCATGGCTATTTTTGACCAGAGCCCATAGCCAAGCCAGAGGGTTAGCACAGGGGCGAGGGCAAACACCGGGATCGCTTGTGAGAACACCAGTATCGGGCCCAATAATCGCCTTGCCCGTTCAGATGTGGCGAGGTGCAGTGCCGTGCCTATTCCGAGAACCGAGCCGATGATCATTCCAAGGACGACTTCGCCAAGTGTCACAAGGGCGTGTTCGCCAATGAGGCCAGCGTTTCCGGACAGGGCGGATGCCACTTGCAGCGGTGAAGGTAGAATAAATTTGGGCAAGCCCGTTGCCCAGACGATGGATTGCCAGACCACGATCAATACCGTGGCAGACGTCAGGGCGTGACGGATCTTCACTACGCGTCCTCTCGGAGTAACTGATAGAGTTGCCCCTGCAATACCAAGGTCGCAGGATCGTTCACGGGACGTGGTGCAGAGGAATGAGGCACGTTCATGGGGATCAAGTCTGTTTGCGTCATAATGTTGATCTGATCGCCAAGGCGCGCTGCCTCTGCAGGGTCGTGGGTCACCAAAAGTACGGTTCGCCGTGCCAGTTGTTCTGCTGCCAAGTCTTGCATATCCGCGCGGGTCTTAGCGTCCAACGCCGAAAACGGTTCATCCAGTAGAATGACTGGGCGATCTTCCATCAAGGTTCTTGCTAAGGCCACACGTTGTCGTTGCCCCCCTGACAGTGCCGAAGGTTTTTTGTCCAGATGCGCTGAAAGGCCAACACGGCGCAACAGCCGTTCAGCGCGATCTATATCCGCAGTTTCCCCACGCAGTTTAGCCCCGATCGTGACGTTCCCTCGAAGGGTCAACCAAGGCAGTAACATATCACTTTGTGCCATATAAGCGATACGATTGGTCAATGGCGCGCCATCACTGGCGGAGATCGTACCCGTAAACGAGGCGTGGCTGTCCATCTCGGCGATCAACCTCAGAACAGTTGTTTTACCTACGCCAGACGCTCCGAGCAAACAGCTCCACCGTCCGGGGGGCATCTCAAAATTTAAGGGGCCAAACAGGGGCTCTCCTTTGGAGGTTGCCCGTCCCGAAACGGTGATGCCGGGGGCATTCGTCATGCGCCACGTAGCCCCATATTCCAAAACCCAACTTCAAGGGCCGTCGCTGTTTTAAACCGATGACAAAGTGTTGCCCATTTCGGCGCATTGCTAAAATCGTGACCCAAACGCTGCACAAGGGCCGTATCCACCATATGTCCTACGGTGGCGCAGATCTCTTGATATTCTGACCCCGCATAGGTTTCGATCCATGGGCCATAGGCGTTGCTTTTGCGGTCCTGACCTAGTCGTGTCCCGATCTCGCCATATCCCAGAACACAAGGCGCAAGAGCTGCCATAAGATCAAGAAAGTCCCCGGAATATCCGGCTTCTAGAACATAACGTGTATAGGCAAGGTTTTCAGGTTCCTCAGCTGTGGCAAACAGGTCTGCCTCAGAGATGCCTGCTGCCGCGCAGGTTTCAACGTGCAGCTGGAGCTCGTGATTGACGAGGCCGTCCACCGTTGTAGCGGCGGTCTTCATTTCTGAGAGCGTCTCAGATTTCGCCACGGCAAGGGCCCAAGCCCGCGCAAAGTGGATCAAAAACACATAGTCTTGGCGCAGGTAATGCAGAAATTTTTTTTGGGGCAGGGTTCCGTCGCGTAGACCCTCGACAAAGTCGTGACGCGTGTAGGCTTCCCAAACCTCTGACGCGTTGCCACGCCAGAGGGGGAAAGCCATCCCGTAAGGATGCGTGTTCATTCTGCGGTCACATCAATGGCGATGTCAGCCACTGGATGAACGGATGGGGTGAGACCAGCTTGCATTAAGAATGTCTCAAATGTGCTATAACGCCCCTCATCCAATGCGGCAGGACGCAGCGCAAAACGAGGCAGGGTGTCGACCCAGGCCTTGGCGTTCAATTCATCCTGAAGCTCTTTGGCCGTGCCGGAAAACACTTCCCAGCTCTCTTCTGGGTGGTTGACGATAAACTGGGTAGCTTTTTCTGTGGCCGCGAGGAAACGTTCCACTTTATCAACGTCCATAGTACCTGGGTTGGCGACATAAATCAGCTCATCGTAAGTGGGTACGCCTTCTTCCTCGACATAGAAACATTTGCCTTCAACGCCCTCGATCTCCATCTGGTTAAGTTCGAAATTACGATACGCCCCGATCACGGCATCAACTTGACCGCTCATTAGGCTGGGGGAAAGGGACCAGTTGACGTTCACCAGTTCAATGTCATCCAATGACACGCCATGGGTGTTTAAGACGGTGCCCAACACGGCTTCTTCAACACCCGCCACAGAGAAACCAACTTTACCACCCTTAAGGTCGGCGATGTTTTTAATGGGACCATCCTCTAGGACCAGCAGGCAATTTAAGGGCGTCGCGACCAAAGTGCCAACGCGCTTTAGGGGCAGGCCTTCGTGGATCTGAAGATGAAGTTGGGGTTGATAGGACACCGCAAGGTCGGCTTTCCCGGCTGCGACCAGTTTTGGTGGATCAGATGGATCAGCCGGAGCGATGATTTCGACCTTAAGGCCTTGTTCAGCGAAATAGCCGTTTTCTTGCGCGACAATGATAGGGCCATGATCTGGGTTCACGAACCAATCCAGCAAGAGTGTCATTTGATCGTCCGCCATCGCAGGTGACGCCAATAACAGTGCGGCAAAAGTCAGTGTTCTTTTCATTGTAAGTCTTGTCATGTTTCAATGTCTCCCATGGCGATCAGAGCGATATTTCCGTGCCAATGTTTTTGTAAAAGCGTTGCAGCGCGCCAACTGCGTAAGCCGCTGCGGCAGACCAAAACGATCCGCTGATGTGTAGTGAGGGTTTGGTTTGGGTCTGCGAAATCATCCACGACACGGCGCTGGGCGTTTGGGTGCACGGTTGGTGCTTCATCCGCCGCGCGCAGATCGACGATAAAATCATCCTGTGTAATGTCGAGGTGGCTAATGAATGGAAAAGCGATTTCCGTTGGTTCGGGTGCTAAATCAAATCGAAAGGACGCCATGCGTAAAGAGTGCGCATCATACCGCAACATTTGGCCCAAAGGCGTTCCTATACCAAGTAAATGATTAAAGGCCATTTGCGCCTGTAGGGTGCCAATGGTGCCAACGACGGGTCCGGCCACGCCGTTGGTGGCGCAGTTTCCGCTTTGGGCAGGAAGGTCTGGAAAAATAGCGCGCAGGGATGGAGCAGAGCCGCAGGTCCCTGCGACGTAACCCGAAAACATCAAGGCTGATGCTGTAATCAGGGGGGTGTTTTCAGCCAGACAAAAGTCTGACAGCGTATAGCTGACTGCAAAACTGTCCGCACAGTCCAAAACAAGATCACAATCCTGCACGAGGTCACTGGCGTTGTTGGGGGTGAGCGGGGCAGTAACTCCTGAGACAGAGATGTCAGGATTAAGCTGCGCCATATATTGGGCCGCAACCACCGCTTTGGGATGGCCGATGTCGTTCATTCGGTACAGCACTTGCCGGTGAAGATTGCTTTCATCCACGATATCGGGATCAAGTATAGTGATATGCCCCACACCTGCGCCGACTAGATATTGCAATGCCGGTACGCCCAACCCACCTGCACCAACAATGAGTACCCGAGCATGACGTAAGATATTTTGGCCGGCCTCCCCGACCTCAGGGAGGATTATTTGGCGTGTGTAGCGGTTCATCTTGTGACCTTGATCCAGTCCCGAATCCGGTTTTCGGGGGTCTCGTTCAATGTGATGTCTGTCACCACAGAGACGATATCCGCGCCCGCTTCAAACACGTCGGGTGCGCGTTCTACGCTCATGCCTCCGATCCCGACCAATGGCGTAGCGCCAACGCATTTCTTCCATTCTGTGACGCGCGGCAAACCTTGTTCGTGCCATTTCATCTTTTTCAGAATGGTCGGATAGACGGGGCCAAGGGCGACGTATGTCGGGTCAAGCAATAGGGCGCGCTCAAGTTCTGTCTCATCATGGGTGGACAGGCCAATGCGAATGCCCGCCTTACGAATGGCTGGCAGATCGGCGGTGTCCAAATCCTCTTGGCCGAGGTGAATGAAATCACATCCCTCTTCGATGGCCATTTGCCAGTGATCATTGACCACAAGGGTTGCGCCAAATTCCCCACAAAGGCCCTTGGCCGCGCGGATTTCAGCCCGTGTAAATGCCCGTGTCTGATCCTTTATGCGCAATTGCACCAATTTCACACCGAGTGGCAACGCCCGGAGCAGCCATTCTGAGGTATCAAAAATGGGATAAAATCGATCGAATTTCATTGTAGGAACGCCTTTCCAATCACCGGGGTTGAGGGGGCCGCCATGTCACGCGGTTCCATTGGGTCAGCCGCAGAGGCGGATTGCCCGGCTTGAATGGCTTGTGAAAAGGCCTCTGCCATGGCCGCAGGATCCCCGGCTTTGGCCACCGCTGTGTTCAACAGCACCGCGTCAAAGCCAAGCTCCATCGCGCGGGCTGCATGAGAGGGCACCCCGACCCCCGCATCTACCACCAGCGGAACTTCTTGAAAATGGGCGCGCATGGATCGTAGACCATATTCATTGGCCAAACCAAGGCCGGATCCAATCGGGGCCCCCCAGGGCATCAAGACCTCGCAGCCGGCATGCAGCAGTTTTTCGGCCACGATGAGGTCTTCGGTGGTGTAAGGGAACACTTGAAATCCGTCCTCTGAGAGGATTTTTGCGGCTTCCACCAAGGCAAACACATCCGGTTGCAAGGTGTCTGTATGGCCGATCACCTCAAGCTTGATCCATTTTGTTCCGAATACTTCTCGCGCCATATGGGCAGTGGTGATGGCCTCTTTGACGGTATGGCACCCGGCGGTGTTGGGCAGCACAGGAACGTCTAGATTCCGTATCATTTGCCAGAAATCTTGACCGGCCCGGTCTCCACCGCTTTCGCGCCGAAGGGACACGGTCGCGACACCGGCGTTTGAGCGATGAAACGCTTCGGCCAGAATGGCAGGTGATGGATATTGGGCAGTGCCGAGCATCAGAGGATTGCGCAATACGGTGCCATAGAATGTGCGCATGATTATCCCCCCTGCATCGGGGCAAGGACCTCAATCCGTTGGCCCTCGGACAGGATGAACGCCTCTCTTGCAGAGGCAGGAACGAATTCTTCATCTACAGCGGTGGCAACCGCGGCATCGGTCAGGTTGATTTCTAACAGGAGCGCACTCAGCGTTTGTGCAGATGTTTCGGTTGGGTCACCGTTCAATATGATTTTCATCCATCACCTCAGGAGGTTGGCCGGTCAGTAAGTAATCGGCAGTCATGCGCGCCAAGGCAGGCGCTAATAAAAAGCCATGGCGGTAAAGGCCGTTGGCAAAAATCGTCCTGCCCCGTTTGCGAATACGGGGCAAATTGTCGGGAAACGCGGGGCGGGCATCGACGCCGATTTCAAGGATTTCGGCCTCCCCAAAGGCAGGGTGAAGCGCGTAAGCCGCAGACAGCATTTCCAGCAGGGAACGCGCCGTAATCCGGTTGCGGTCAGAGGATTCGAGCATCGTCGCACCGAGCATGAACACGCCATCCCCACGGGGTACGATATAAAGTGGAATACGCGGGTGCAGCAGCCGAATGGGTCGCGAGAGGGTGACATCTGGACATCGCAAGATTAGCATCTCACCTTTGACCCCGCGTAAATCCTGTAGGGCATCGCGCGCGAAAAGACCGCGACAGTCGATTGTGGTCTTTTCTGTATGTCTGACTTGATCAATGCCGATGCCATTGGTTTCCAGCCGGTAAGCCAAAAGTTGCAAAGCTTTGCGGGGATCAAGGTGCGCCTCGTCCGCAAAAAAAAGTGCCGCCCGAAATCGACCCGCCAAATCTGGCTCCAGTTCATCGATTTGATTTGCGGCGATCCGTTCAAAATGATCGGTGCGCCGTGCAAACCGGTCCAACTCCCGTAGATCGCGATCCATGGCCACCACCAATGAGCCGTTTTGTTTAACCAGCCCGGTATGACTCTGCCACCATCCGATAGACTGTGCGCCCAGCCGGACCACAGGTTCCTCTGCACTTTCACCTTCACACCACGGGGCAAGCATGCCCCCGGCCCACCAACTGCAGGCATGGGCACCAGGGGTTGGATGGTGATCCTCTAGGCGAACCGGAATCCCTTTGTTTGAAAGCTCTGTTGCCATACACAGCCCGGCAATGCCTGCGCCTAAAATTCGGACTTCATCCATGGGGGGGCCAATGCGCATGAAAATGATGAACAGGGCCGTGGCCCATCCCAACCTGAAGCGTATCGGCGGCTTGAATTGCGGCCTGAAGATATCCGTGTGCGATCGCGATTGCGGTCCTTAGGTCTTTACCTTTTGCCAATTCCGCGGCGATCGAAGACGATAACGTGCAGCCTGTTCCATGTGTGTTTTGTGTCGCAATACGGGGTGCTGACAATGTCACCGGGGGGTGTTCTGCCCGAATGAAAAGATCTTCACAAAAATCGCCTTTGGCGTGGCCGCCTTTCATCAAAACAGCGTTCGGACCCAATGCAAGCAAGGCCTTTCCCTGTGCTTTCATTTCATCGTGGGATGTGGCTTCACTGGTGTCCAAAAGCCGCGCGGCTTCGGGCAAATTTGGGGTTAGAACCGAAGCCATTGGAAGCAAGTCAGAGATCAGTGCAGAGATGGCCTCATCCTGTAAAAGGCTGTCTCCGGATTTTGAAATCATCACCGGGTCCAGAACAATCGGTCCGGCATATTTGTTCAAGCCTTTGGCAACGGTGGCGATGATCTTGGGTGTCGACAGCATCCCGATCTTGATGGCTTTTACGTTCAAATCCGACAGAACAGCGTCAATCTGGGCTGCGATCACCTCAGGATCGATGCCCTGAACAGCCGTTACGGCCTTGGTATTTTGCGCTGTTATCGCAGTTATTACGGTGGCGCCATAAACGCCCAATGCGGACATGGCCTTTAGGTCCGCCTGAATACCGGCCCCGCCGCCGCTGTCCGACCCTGCAATGCTGAGTGCGATTGCGCTCATAAATCACCCTATGTTTTGACCCCAGGTCAACAGGCGATATAGAAAAGGAAATAGCCACATGCGGCGTGTTCCCGTTCCCTACGCCGGCATTGCCCGGATCAGGTTCTATGGGTCAACGCCTAGCGTCTCTCAGCCTCGTAGATGAGGCCCCCCAACGGTTTCGTCAGATCATAGGCTGATCAGGAACGACCTGCAATTGCCAAAGCGCATTTTCGGGTAAGGCCAGATCATGGCGTAGAAATTTCTGGCTATAAACGCATTTGCGGGGAATAGTGTTGGGGCAGACATCCTGATGGAGGCGAGTTATGATTAGAATTCGAACGGCGGCGCTGGTCGCTGTATTATCGACAACGGCGCTGGTCGCTGTATTATCGACAACGGCGCTGACGCCTCTTTGGGCGCAGGACACAACATCAGATGCAGAGGTTGAAGCAACAGCAGCCGAAGCAAGCGAAACAGACGCTGCAGTATCTGAGGATGAATTGCTGTCTGAGGACGCGCTGGATCAGTTGATGGCTCCCATCGCTTTGTATCCTGACACGTTGTTGATTCAGGTGTTGGTTGCCTCAACCTATCCGTTGGATGTGATCAAGGGGGAACGGTTTTTAGCCTCGACCGAGTTGGAAGGCGAAGAATTAAAGACTGCGATAAACTCTGAACCTTGGGATGCAAGCGTTGGCGTCTTGGCCACAGCTTTTCCAGATGTCTTGACGAAAATGGCCGATCACGTGGATTGGACGGAAACCGTTGGGGAGGCCATGATGGCCCAGACTGATGACGTCCAACTCTCTATTCAGAGGTTGCGCGATCAAGCTGTTCAAACCGGGGCTTTGATCAGCACCGATCAGCATATCGTCGAAGAGGTCGATGAGGCTGTGGTCATCACGCCGGCAGACCCCGAAGTGGTTTATGTGCCTGAATACGACCCTGAGGTCGTTTATGTTGAGAGTGACTCAGGGGTTAGTGATGCGTTGGTCACCGGTGGTATCCTGTTTGGTACCGCTATTCTGATGAATGAGATTTTTGACGATGACGATGATTGGGACGACTACTGGGGGTGTCGCAATTGCGGCGGCTGGGGTGGCGGGCCAGTGATCCGTGATCCTGACATCGATATTGATATTGATGGTGATGTGAACATTGGCAACGGCAATGGAAATGATATCGGTTGGAAACCAGACGATGATCGCAAAGACAAAGCCAAGGATAACCTCAACAAAAAGAAGGATAAGGTCGGCGATATTGATCGACCCTCTACCGGGGCACCAAGTCGCGGTGATGATCTGAGAAAAGAGTTGTCCAAAGATGCTGGCGTTAAAGATATATCCAAGGATCGGGGGGCATCAGCCAAGGAAATTAGGTCTGAGGTTGGCAAAACTGGGAACCGTCCAGCTGCAAAAGATATTAAATCCAATGCGGCAGACAAAAATATTCAACGGCCTGCAAAAGCCGCCCAGAAACCCGCAGTCAAAAAGCCAGCGGCGAAAAAACCTGCGGCAAGCCGCCCCAAAGCAACCAAGCAACAGGCGTTTAAACCATCTGGTGGCGGACATAGCGCTGCCAAAAAAGCGAAAAGTCGTGGTGCGAAGAGTGCCGCAAAATCTCGGGGGAAACGCAGATGATCCGTTCAGCGATAAAGGTGTCCGGTTTTTGTACCGGGATGTTGATTGCTACCGGCGTACAAGCTCAGCAAAGTTATGAAAGTTATGCAGCTGCAGCAGAGGCCGTTGCCTCTGCATTACGTGCGGGGTCCGCATCAGGGCTTTTGGCCATTTTTGGTGAGGGCAATGAGGATGCGATTCTAACAGGCGACGCGGATCAAGATCGCGAAAATTGGACTGCTTTTTTGAAAGCCTATGAAACGGAACATGCATTTCGGATCGAATCCGATGGGGTGACCTATCTTTTGCTCGGCGAAGACGACTGGGCTTTTCCGATCCCGATGGTCATCCAAGAGGGTGCCGTTTCCTTTGATGTGGAGGCCGGACGAGAGGAGCTGTTGCTGCGTGAAATTGGGGGCAATGAGGTTCTGATGATAGAGGTGCTACAGCGCTATGTCGAAGCGCAGGCCGAGTATCGCGCCATGGACCCAGATGAGGATGGCATTCACAGTTTTGCGTCGCATTTCATCAGCGAGAGCGGACAGAAAGACGGCTTGTACTGGCCCGGTGGTGACAGCCCTGTCGGAGATGTTTTCGCCCGCGCCAGTCTATCGGGTTATGTTTCAGAGGATGGTGAAGAGGTCGCCGCCCCGTTTGGAGGGTATTATTTCCATATGCTTGAGGGGCAGGGCGCACATGCACCCGGTGGTGCTATGAGCTACAGCGTTAATGGGCACCAGGTGGCTGGGCATGCTTTGGTTGCCGTGCCCGAAGTTTACGGTGAGACCGGTTTCACAAGCTTTATGGTCGCTGAAAACGGTTGGATCTATGAGGCGGACCTGGGTGAGGATTCCGTTGAGTTGGTCTTTGGGATGACTTTGTTTGATCCCTCAGATGATTGGGAATTACTATCAGAATAGCACGTTGGGGCCAGTTTGCACTGGCCCCCAAAAATCGACCAACACTAACCTCCCCCCTTATTATGGCATGCGTGCCAAACTTGGATTTTTGTACTTTATTATGGTCTGCCTGTGTCATTACGGGACGGGCAAGAACCACACATCCACGCTTGACGTTCCACTTTGTGCTGCATAGGCAGGGACAAGGTTGCTGCCACCTGCTGTCTGCTGCATGAAAATGCTCTGGTAAAGTGCTGTTGAATACCTCTGATCACCCTCTGTTGTATTGCGAGGATGGTAACGCGGACCCCATCACACTATGCGATCATGTGAGAGGCTACGGGTATGTCACATACGCCAAAGAATTCATTTTTAACCGGCTCCCTAGGGGCCCTTTATGCGAAAACAGCGCTTCCGATCATATTTGTGATGGGGATGAATGGCTTGATTGCCGTCGCCGACGCGTTGTTTCTGGGGCATTACGTCGGGCCAGAAGCCTTGGGGGCGGTAACCCTGATGTTTCCGATCTACATGCTGATTGTCGCACTGGCCACCTTGGTCGCTGGTGGCATGTCGAGCCTGCTGGCCAGACATCTCGGCGCTGGAGATTCCCTTTCTGCCCAATCCGTCTTTGCTGGTGCTCATGGGTTGGGTTTTACCCTTGGGCTGGGCATGATTGGATTGTTCTTTGCATTCGGGATGAAAGCCACACAGGTGATAGGAGCCGGTTCAGCAGAGTTGGCCAATCTGGGGCAGATTTATCTGCGGATTACGGTTCTGTTTGCCCCTTTGATGTTTATTCTGTCTGTAAACAGTGATGCCCTACGCAACGAGGGGCGGGTTGGGCTTATGGCATTGATGAGTCTTTTGGTGTCTGTGGCCAATATCGCTTTTAACTTTGTCCTGATCGCTTTGATGGAGATGGGGGTTGCGGGGGCGGCCATCGGTTCGGGTTTGGCACAGCTCTTGGCGTTTGGGATTATCCTGTGTTTTCGGATTTGGGGCACAACCGAGCTGCGCCCGGTATCATTGATCCGTCAATCGTTGTTTGCGCATTGGGGCCGGATTATTGCCTTAGGGGCGCCACCAAGCCTCAGCTTTATCGGTTTGTCCTTAGGGTCAGCCGCAATCATTGTCGCGTTGCAAATGGTGCAGTCTGATCAGTATGAGAATACAATTATTGCCTATGGGATTATGACCCGGGTCATGACTTTTGTGTTTATGCCATTCCTTGGGTTGTCCCATGCCATGCAAACGATCATTGGCAATAATTATGGTGCCCAACTTTGGGCGCGGTGTGATCAGGGCCTACGCATCGCGTTGGGGCTTTCGTTTTTTTATTGCCTCTGTGTTCAGATTGCGCTGACCCTATTTGGTGCGCAGGTCGGCGGATTGTTTGTAAAAGACCCGGACGTCAGCGTAGAAGTTGCGCGGATCTTTCCCTTGATCCTGATGCTGTTCTTTGTGTCAGGCCCAATGATGATGTTGTCATCTTATTTTCAGGCCATTGGGGATGCCGGACGCGCTGCTATAATTGGTTTGGCAAAACCCTATATTTTTGGAATTCCGCTGACATTTATTTTAATGCGCTTTAGCGGGGAGGTTGGTATTTGGCTGGCAAGCCCGATCTCTGAGTTATGTTTGATCGGTGTAACGGTATCGGTGTTGTTTCAACGAAAGCGCCAAACCAATTTTCGTTTGGGCGTGTTTCATCCTACGGCTATGCATTAAACGAAAAAAGGCCGCGCAAAGGTGCGCGGCCGCGTTCTATATGGTTGGTGAAGTGACTTAAAAATCGACAGTCACACCGGGCAAATTCAGTTCCTTCATCAGATCGCGCACCTCTTGACGGGCCGCCACGTTTGAGATGTTCAAGCCCTGAACACCAATGTCACGCAGATCCAGCAATGTAAGGCCCCGCGGGAACAGTTCGCGGAAAATAACCCGTTCGCCAAAGCCTGAGGCCACACGAAAACCGATACGCTTTGAAAGGCTCTCAAGCGCCTCTCCAACTTTCTTTTTGTTGTGCATCTGCTGAGCCGCAAGCCGGTTGCGCACGACGATCCAGTCGATTGGTGCAAGCCCCGCCTGTGCACGCAATTGGCGCGCGTTCCAGACCATTTCGGAATAAACCGAGGGGCCAAGGATTTTATTGGTGTCGGGTTCAATTTTTGCCAATAGGTCAAAATCAATGAAGCTATCGTTCATTGGTGTGACCAGAGTATCAGCTAGGGAATGCGCGACCTGCGATAAACGAGTGTGCGAGCCGGGGCAATCGATCAGAATAAATTCATTATCGGGCTCTAGCGCGGCAACGGCTGCAGACAAGCGATGGTCGTAGATGTTTTCACCTGGTGCCAGGGCATTGCGGTCAATTTCCGGCAGTTCAGCATATTCTGGTGTGGCCAGCGTTACATCGTGTTTCGCCGCATAGGCGCGACGGTTTTCCACAAAGCTGCCAAAAGTGCGCTGTCTTAGGTCAAGATCCAGAACACCAACCGAATGGCCCATCCGGCTCAGCGCGGTTGCAACATGCATGGAAGTGGTCGATTTTCCCGACCCACCTTTTTCATTTCCGACGACGATAATATGCGCCACGTGTGTCCCCTTTATGCCCAGTCTTAGCAGATTATTTGTCAGGCTTGCGCTACTATATGTTGTGAGCGCTTCAGAGAAAAGAACTATAGACGACGAAGGACGCTAAAAACGAACCAAAAACTCATTCATGGGCCATTCGCATGGCTGTTGACCTGTTTGATGAAAGCTAGCATCGTTTCAAAATGATAGATTTTCCTGATAGTTCGACGTCCGATACCCCGTCTTTGTATCTTCGCCCACCGCTTGCTGCACTTTGGTGGTTGCAAAAGGGTGGTTATGGGATGGGGGTGGAATGGGAAAATGCGCATTCCATATGTCAGTCGAAAGAGGGGGACCCTGAACATGATATTGTCCACGCCCTGTGCCATTTAATCGAAGGCGACCTACAAAACGCGGATTACTGGTATGATCGTGTGGGGGATGTAAAACAATCGGATGATCCCGCCACAGAATGGTGCCGTATCGTGCAAAAACTTACAGTATAACGGAGCGGTTCCACCGGTTTTGTGGCGTAAACGAAAAACGCCACCCGAAGGTGGCGTTTGACGAAGATATCTAAAGGGTGGCTTAGAAGCCCAGACCTTCGTATTTCTTTTTGAACTTGGAAACACGACCGCCAGTGTCCATCAGACGTGTGCCGCCACCGGTCCAGGCCGGGTGAGCGGAAGGATCGATATCCAACGCCATTTGGTCGCCTTCTTTGCCCCAAGTGGAGCGCATTTTGACGATGCTGCCGTCTGTCATTTTGACGTCGATGAAGTGGTAATCGGGGTGAATGTCTTTTCTCATATCCCGGCTCCTTACGCGTCTGCGCCGGAGGCAGCTGCCTTCGGCTTATAGTTGGTGACTTCTGCGATACGGGCAGATTTGCCGCGACGGGTGCGCAGATAGTACAGTTTTGCGCGACGGACTTTACCGCGGCGGATGACTGTAATGCTGTCGATGTTTGTTGAATGCAAAGGGAATACACGTTCAACGCCTTCACCGAAGGAAATCTTACGGACAGTGAACGAACCCGCAATGCCAACGCCGTTTTTACGGCTGATGCATACGCCTTCGTAGTTCTGAACCCGTGAGCGCGAACCCTCAGTTACTTTGTAACCAACACGTACAGTGTCACCGGCTTTAAAGTCCGGAATTTCTTTGCCAAGCGCAGCGATTTGCTCCGCTTCTAGCTGTGCGATCAAATTCATCGCATTCTCCTAATATTGCCCGTGGTTTTCCCACGAAGATTTGCGCGTCCTGCAGAGCTCTCGGTCTTCATCGGGTCCGCCAGAAGCGCCCGCCAGAGGGTTCAAGTCGTCGTTCCTTTTGAATACCTATTCGCATTTGTGAAATTGCACACCAACAAGGTCGAAGAAAACCAGGCCGTATCTGTTCAAACTCAAAATACCAAAGGCACCCGAGTCGGTTCACCCGACACGGAATGGGCGGGAGATAAGGGATTCTGACGTCCTTGGCAAGAGCGTAAAATGTCAAAATGCCCCTGTGTTCCTTGGTTTTGAATAGGGTATTACAGCGGCCGCAATGGCTCATAATTATTTGGTAAAAACATCTTTGCCGAAGGCAGAAGATGAGATCTATTTAATTTTCCGTCTTGTCCTTATGTCGAGTCCACAGATCAGGACGTCGATCCTGTGTCAAAGCTTCGCTCATCTCGCGGCGCCATTCAGCAATTTTTCCGTGATGACCGCTCATTAAAATGTCAGGAATTTTGTGTCCTTCCCATTCCGCGGGGCGCGTGTATTGCGGGTGTTCAAGTAACCCGTTGGAATGGCTCTCTTCTTCGGTGCTTTCAGCGTTGCCTAAAACGCCGGGTAACAGTCTAACCGTTGCGTCCAGTAATGCTTGTGCTGCGATTTCCCCGCCGGTGAGGACAAAATCGCCAAGGCTAATCTCTTCGATGTCGTAGTGTTCGATAACCCGTTCGTCGACGCCCTCAAACCGACCACATAACATGGTCATACCTTCGGTTTCTGAAAATCGTTGGGCCATGGCTTGATCAAAGGGTTTGCCACGCGGTGAGAGATAAATCACCGGCCATTTGTTGCGATCTCTGGGCGCGCCACGACTTGCGACGGCCAAGGCATTACCCACCACATCGGGGCGCAGCACCATACCAGCCCCGCCGCCTGCGGGGGTGTCATCGACGTTTTTGTGTTTGCCTTCACCAAAGGTTCGCAAATCAATTGTATCCAGCGCCCAAACGCCATCCTTCAGGGCCCGGCCCGTCAGAGATTGGCCCAATACACCGGGAAAGGCTTCGGGGAACAACGTCACAATTTTTGCCCGCCAAGCGCTGCGTAGGTTTTCATGCTCTTTCATGAGATCACGTGGCCTGCGCACCGATGATAACGAGGCTTTGATTGAGAGGCGGCCGTGAGATTTACCCTGTTCGTCACTCATCTGGGAACAATCCTGCAGGTGGATCGGCGATGATCCGGCCTGTTTCTAGGTCCACAGTTGGCACAACGGCGAGTGAAAAAGGCATCAAAATTGTATCAGACTGGGCGGAAGATTTAATTTCCAACAAATCCCCGGCACCGTGATTCAGTACATTGACAACGGTGCCCAAAGGATTGCCACCAGTGTCCAATACGTGCAGGCCCATCAGATCAGAGTGATAATATTCATCATCGGGCAAAGAAGGTAGTACGTCACGGTCAACAAACAGTTGTACGCCCTTCAACGCGTCGGCCTCTTCTTTTGTGGACACGCCCGTAAGTTTGACGGCAAGGCCGTTCTTGATGGCACGGGTTAATGTGATCTGGAAGGTTTGTGAGCCGTCTTCAGACGTGAGAGGTTCGTAATCGGCAATGCCTGTGGGTTCCGCGCAGTAGCTTTTGAGCCGTACTTCGCCTTGAACACCGTAGGCACCCGCAATTGCACCGACACAGATTTTCTGATCCGTCATGACCACTTCCTATCGTTTTTGAATGCCCAAAGCCTGCGCTCGTTGTTCCCAACCGGCCTTTTCAAGCTCGGGGCTGTCTTGTTCTTTTTCGGGCCAGCCAACACATAAGTATCCGACCAAAGCCCAGTCTTGCGGCACATCCAGATCGCGGCACAATTGTTCCGGATCCAGAATGGACACCCATCCCACACCAAGTCCCTCAATGCGCGCGGCGAGCCAAAATTGAGTGATTGCCGAAACGACAGAGTAACGACGCATTTCCGGCATCGTGGCGGCCCCTAGGCCAGCCCCTTTGTCTGTGCCGTCATCACAAAAAATTGCCAATTGTACAGGCGCGTCCTGCATACCTGACAGTTTGAGGTCAGCATAAAGCGCGGCCTTTTCATTTGCAAAGCCAGCCAATGCTTCTGCATTTGCGGCCTTGAAATTCGAAAGCGCCGCTGCCCGTGCCGCGCCGCTTTCAATTTTAACGATCCGCCAAGGTTCAGACAGCCCAACGGATGGGGCCAATGAAAACGTTGCAAGACAACGATCCAGTAAGGCCCCGTCAACCGGCTCTGTGCGGAAGCGGCGCACATCACGCCGCCACCGCATCAATTGGTCGAACTCTGCGCGGAACGCGTCTGAGAACTGCGGCATTCAGCCTGCTCCCAAGCGCGAATTATTCAGCAGTAGCTTCGGCAGCGTCAGCGGCTTTAGCGGCTTTCTCTTCAGCGCGCTCAACAGCTTTTTTGCCAGGTTTCGCTTTGTTCGGGTTGTTGCGGACTTTCTTTTCCAGAACGCCAGCAGCTTCGAGCATGCGGGACACACGGTCAGTAGGCTGTGCGCCTTTGTCGAGCCAAGCTTGAACTTTTTCCATGTCCAATTTTACACGCTCTTCGCTGTCTTTCGGCAGCAGTGGGTTGTATGTGCCCAGTTTTTCGATGAAACGGCCGTCACGTGGCATACGGCTGTCAGCCGCAACAACGCGATAGAAAGGACGTTTTTTGGAACCGCCGCGGGCGAGACGAATTTTCATAGCCATGGTGTATTCTCCTTAGATGGCGTGTACAGGCAAGGGCCTGTTATTCTTGATGTTTCTTGTGGTGCTGAATGACTTCAGCGATGATAAAGTTCAATAGTTCCTTGGCGAATTCCGGATTCAGATTGGCCCGGTTTGCCAAATCTTCGAGCCGTGCGATCTGTTTGGCTTCGCGGGCCGGATCAGACGGGGGAAGGTCGTGTGTGGCCTTGAGTTTCCCCACGGCCTCAGTGTGTTTAAACCGTTCACCCAGAGTATAAATCAGGATTGCATCTAGGCGATCGATGCTTTCACGGTGATCACTTAGCAGTTCTGCGGCGCGAGTTACGGCGTTGGTCATATCGGCCTCCGGAGATTGGCGGTGAGATGGTTGGGATACATCATGAGTTGGCCTCTAGCGTTGCAGCTGAGGGATGACGGTAAAGATGGTCCGTTCCCATGTTCACGTTGTTATATTCTTTTTCAAACCACGCGCCGAGGCGTTTCGCCAAAGCGACAGATTTATCGTTGCCGGGTAAAATGTTGCTCGTCAGGGTTTCAAACCCAAGAACTTCGTAGGCAAAACGACGGACTTCGATAGCGGCCTCAGAGGCGTAGCCTTTGCCTTCAAAACCTTCGAACATGACCCAGCCGAGTTCGGGCTCGGGCCAGCCTTCAGGATTCCATATACCAACGATACCGACAACATTGCCATCTTGTGTTTCTACGGTCCAAAAGCCATAGCCACGCAGCACCCAATGACCGATCATGGAGGCAAACCAGCGCCAAGCGTCGTTTCGATCCAGTGTGCCGCCAAAGCCCCAGCATCGGTCCGCGTCTGAATAGAAAGCAGCGACTGCGTCGAAATCACGGGCCTCTGGGCCACGCAGAATAAGACGTTCAGTTTTGAGAGAGGGAATTTGGAGGTCAATCATTGGTGCCTCCGATGACGATACACCAATGGTTCGCTTGCGGTCTTTTCAACAGGTCGTTTAACTTGTGGATCAAGCGTCGCACCAAGGCGTTCAGCCAAAGCCACAGAACGTGAATTTTTGGAGTCTATGTAGCTTACGAACGTCTGTAGATCGGGATGTTCAAAGCCCCAATTCCGAGCAGCCTCTGCGGCTTCAAAGGCAAAACCCTTGCGTTCATAAGCCGGAAAAATACACCAGCCGAGTTCCGATTCAGAATACCGGGGCGGGTGGTTGATGCCGACTTGACCAATCAGCTCATTGGTGTCGGTTTTCACAACAGCCCAGCTGCCAAAGCCTATCAGCTGCCAGCTGGCCATTTCCGCACCTAGCCAATACCACATTTCGTTTGCGTCGATGGGGCCACCCATATAGGTCGCCCAGTCGGTCGCAAATATCGCAGCCATAGGCGCGAAGTCTTCCATCTGGTGATGGCGAAGCGTTAAACGCTCCGTGGTTATGGTCGGTGCAAAGCTCATTTATTTCTTTTTGCCAAAACCTGACAAGCCGGGGGGCAATCCGCCGCCGCCAAGACCGGGCAGTCCGCCCATGCCGCCTTTGCCCATCGCTTTGGCCGCAGCTTCTAACGCTTTGGGGTCCATTTGGCTGGGGTCCATACCACCAGCCCCCATATCAGGCATGCCGCCGCCTTTGCCCATCATGCCCTTCATGGCTTGCTTGAGCATGCCACCTTTGCCCATTTTGCCCATCTTTTTCATCATGTCGGCCATCTGACGCTGCATTTTCAGCAATTTGTTCAGATCGGACACTTCAAGGCCGGCCCCTTTGGCAATCCGTTTTTTACGGCTGGCCTGCAAGATTTGCGGGTTGGCGCGTTCCAGCTTGGTCATGGATTGGATCAGGGCGATTTGTTGTTTTAAGATCTTGTCGTCAAAGCCGGATTCCTGAACCTGCTTGGCCATTTTACCCATGCCGGGCATCATGCCCATGATTCCGTCCATGCCGCCCATCTTGAGCATCTGCTCGAGCTGCATCTTTAGATCATTCATGTTGAACCGGCCCTTTTGGAACCGTTTCATCATGCGTTCGGCATGTTCAGCCTCTAGGGTTTCATTGGCTTTTTCAACCAAGGCAACAATGTCGCCCATGCCTAGGATGCGGCCTGCGATCCGTTCAGGTTCAAAGGTTTCGAGCGCATCCATTTTTTCGCCGAGACCGACGAATTTGATTGGTTTGCCAGTGACCGCGCGCATTGACAGAGCCGCACCGCCGCGTCCGTCGCCGTCCATCCGGGTAAGGATCACGCCAGAGATGCCGATCTTTTCGTCAAAGTTTTCAGCGACGTTCACCGCATCCTGACCTGTCAGACCATCAACAACCAGCAGTGTTTCCCGCGGGTTGACGGCATTGCGCACGTCCTCAACCTCGGTCATCAGCGTGTCATCGATGTGTAAACGACCTGCCGTGTCGAGCATATAGACGTCGTAGCCGCCGAGCGTTGCCTGTTGTTTGGCACGCTTTGCGATCTGAACTGCGGATTCACCTTTAACAATCGGCAGTGTATCCACACCGATTTGAGTGCCGAGCACGGCCAGCTGGTCTTGGGCGGCAGGACGATAGATGTCCAGAGATGCCATCAGAACCCGTTTGCCATTCTTTTCCGCCAGGCGTTTGGCGAGCTTACCGGTTGTGGTGGTTTTACCTGAACCCTGTAGACCCACCATCAAGATTGGGGCAGGCGGGTTGTCGACTTTTAATTCACCGGGTTCGGAGTCATCGCCTGCCAGAACATGTTGCAGTTCATCGTGGACGATTTTGACAACCTGTTGGCCAGGGGTCACGGATTTTGTGACTGACTGACCGGTGGCTTTGGTTTGCACGGCTTTGACAAAATCGCGTGCCACAGGAAGCGAGACGTCAGCCTCAAGCAAGGCAACACGGACTTCGCGTAGGGCGGTTTTGACGTCATCCTCAGACAAGGCGCCTTGTTTTGTCAGGCGATCAAAGACGCCAGAAAGGCGGTCGGATAGATTTTCAAACATGCCTTTGGCCCTTTCTAAGAGCTGCTGTTGTTACGTCTCTTCCATGTAGGAAGAAACACCCGCGTTCCAATACACCGAATGCGCCATACGCCTTTGACACCAGTGGGCGCAACGCGCTGACTGGTGGCGATCCCCAAACGACTCAGGGACCGGAAGCGTATGTACTTCCGGGAATTGGTCGCAGATTTAGGGGTTTTGGGCAGGAGAGTCAAGCAAGGCCGGGGCGGTACGCCGGGTCGCATAAGGCTTGCGGCGGATGGCGCGATAGGTGCTAAACCAGAAATACCCAAGCAACAGGTTGATCGGGCGTGGATCACGTTGAGCATTGAGTGGTTCGCCCTTGGCCATCCGCGTCATAAAGGCGGCATAAAATTCAACCCGGACGACGGTGTTAAACAGATTCATCAGGGCGTTTTTTGTGTTGTTCCCCCATTTTCCGCGCCCAAGGGCCAGATCGGTTTCATCCATGCCGATTTTGGTGATCTGACCATCTAATATTTCAGATGCAGCGTCCGGCGTTAGGCAAAGAGGACGGGCAAGCCCAATCATATCTATCCCATCGACCAAGGCGGCCTCCATTGCGGCGACATGACGAAATCCGCCAGTCACAACAAGGGGGAGGGTGATTTCTGATCGGATCTCATGGGCGTATTCCAGAAAAAAGGCCTCACGTTTGCGCGTGCTTTCACGGTGTTTTGTGTCATCTGTGGCCGTTGCAAAGCGCATTTCTTCGTAGGTGCCGCCGGATATCTCAAGCAGGTCAATTCCATCCTCCTCTAGCCACCGGGCAACTTGTTTGCAGTCGTCAAAGCTAAACCCGCCTTTTTGGAAATCGGCGGAGTTTAGTTTAACTCCGATAGGGCAATCTGCGCCTACCTTTTGCCGGGTTTCAGCAATAATTGCGCGCAGAAAACGCGCGCGATTTTCTAGGCTCCCCCCCCATTTGTCGGTTCGATGGTTGGTGCGTGGTGAGAGGAATTGACTGATCAGATACCCATGAGCCCCGTGGATCTGCACTCCGTCAAATCCGGCTTTTAGAGCGATCCGAGCTGTTTCAGCATAACGACCGATGGTTTCGTTGATATCAGCCGGTGACATTTCCTTTGGTTGTCCGAACAAACCCAACAATTGCAGTTTTTCAGTCGACGGGGAAAGTGGGGTAGAATTCACCACAATCGGACATTGGCGGCCTGGATGGCTGATTTGCATCCAGACTTGAGTGGTTTCAGATTTTGCCGATGCCGCCCATGCTCTGACCGCATCTAGATTGCTTTCATCCTCTATCACTACGTTTCCGGGACGTTCTAAATAACGACGATCAACCATGACATTTCCGGTGATCTGCAAGCCAAGCCCACCTTGTGCCCACCGTTGATAAAGAGTGTTCAGCGCTGGGGTTGGGTTGTCCATTTTGTCGGCCATGGCCTCAGTCATTGCGCTTTTGCAAAACCTGTTGGCAAGGACGGATCCGTTTGGCAAACGCAGCGGTGTTGCAAGAGGAGAGATTGGCATTATGTATGCTCACTGTTGAAGGGTGCTGGGGCTATACTGTACTGTTTAGTATAGGTTGTGGTGAAATTGCCATGGCGTCTATTGCACTGGCCCGCCGAAAAGTGATTTATCAAAACAATAATTACGGAGAATGACATGGACGCCTCTTCAACCTTTCAAGACAGCTTGCCTCTTTCATCTGACGCGATGCTATCACAATTGGACGCATGGGACCTTCAATATAAACTACATTCTCATGTCCCTCTGCGTACAGTTGAAGATGCAAAACAGGTTGAAGCCGATTTAGGTGTCCCCGGTGAAAAAACGTTTCGAATTAAGAATTTTTACCTGAGGGATCGAAAGAAGCGAAATTATTTGGTGACGTTAGAGCAAGACCGCATCATTGACCTAAAAAGTTTGGCCAAGGATTTGGGGGTGGGGAACATGTCATTTGGATCCGCGGACCGCTTGATCGAACACCTCGGTATCCGGCCCGGCGCAGTAAGCCCGCTTGCAATGATCACTGGTGTTGAGAAAGGGGTAACCTTTTATCTCGACGCCGAAGCTCAAAACGCAGATGTGATTTACATGCACCCATTGGTGAACGATCGTACAATTGCAATGAATATGTCTGATCTGATTGTGTTCATGGAACGGGTGGGAAGCCCTGTTCACTGGCTTAGCTGAAACAGAGGCGACCATCGTGTAGATCTATCGAAGGTGTCTAATAGAGTTGGGAGGGATGTGATGGACGGCGTCATTTATGTAGCGACAGGCGCAGACTATGTGGATCTGGCGGTGCAATCGGCGCGGTCTGTCAAAGTGTTGAACCCGGATTTGGATGTTGATCTGTTTACCGATCTGCCAAACGTTGCAGGTCTGGAAGTTTTTGATCAAATTCATCCGGTCCCAAAGACCCATCCACGGGTGAAGCTGTGGTGTTTTGAGCAGAGCCGGTTTGACCGTACCTTGTTTCTCGATAGTGATACGCTGGCACTGTCGCCGTTTGGTGATCTGTTCCTATTGGCAGACCGGTTTGATTTGGCGATGTGTCATGATGTGCGACGGCGTTCAGACTTGGTCCGCGAAGGTACAGTGCCCACCCCCTATGCCTTTCCGCAATTGAATTCTGGGGTGATGTTGTATCGGAAATCACCGGTGGCACTGGCCTTTTTTCAAAGCTGGCGGGAACGATTTGATGCAATAGGCGCCATGCGGGATCAAGTGCCGCTAAAGGATATTTTGTGGGACAGTGATGTCCGGTTCTATGTGCTGCCACCAGAGTTCAATTTGCGACGTGTGACAATGCTGGATGCGTGGGAGCCGTTAGACGCCATGCCAGTGGTGTTGCATTCCCACCGATTGTTGCAGCATTTGCGCGGGTATGATGAACGCATCATGGATTTGGCGCGTCTTCTTGAATTGGAACGCGCCGCGTTGACCGAGGAATGGGACGACGCGGGC
Source organism: Pseudoruegeria sp. (assembly GCA_039972875.1). Taxonomy (GTDB): domain Bacteria; phylum Pseudomonadota; class Alphaproteobacteria; order Rhodobacterales; family Rhodobacteraceae; genus Pseudoruegeria. The sequence goes on along the minus strand of JBDWMA010000048.1, from coordinate 39,681 downwards.
GTGATGGATGATCCAGCAGATCCGATTTCTCGGTACCGGCAGGTGAAACCTTAGGCAGCGAGAGCCGCAATGGCGTCGTTGGCCGCTGATAGTGCGGTGTCCGCATTGGCATTCAGGCCGGTTGCGTCGATGAATTCAACGTCCGTAATGCCAAGAAAACCAAGCACCTGACGGATATACGGGGTCGCATGGTCATAATCAGAGCCCAAGGGCACGCCGCCGGACGCCACCGCCACGATTGCACGTTTGCCGTTCAGCAAACCAACCGGGCCGTTTTCGGTGTATTTGAACGTCACGCCGGCGCGGGCAATTTGATCGATCCAGACTTTGAATGAAGCAGGGGCAGAGAAATTATAAATCGGAACGCCGATTACCAAAACATCTGCGGCCTGAACCTCAGATACTAGGACGTCCGAGAGGGACAGCACTTCTTTTTGAGGGGCAGAGCGATCCTCGACTGGGGTGAAGGTCGCGCCGACCCAGTCCTCTGAAATCACCGGAAGACCAGCGGACAGGTCGCGGTTGGTCACAGTCGCATTTTTAAACCGATCAACAATGGAATCAGTCAGTTGGCGAGAGACGGAGCCAATTTTTCTGGCAGAGGTGTCGATGCGCAGGATATGTGTCATGGGTTTGGTCCTTATCAATCTGAATATTTGTTGACCCAAACTTAGCTATTGCATTTTTGAACGCAATATTCGGTACTGCACATTAATGGTTTGTAATCGCACAGGTGGCGCATGGACAATTGGGACGAAATTCGAACAGCTTTTCAGGTCGCACGGCGCGGAACGGTCAGTGGCGCAGCAGAAGAGCTGGGTGTGCATCATGCGACCGTTATTCGCCATATTGATGCTTTGGAAGCGCGTCTGGGGGCTAAATTGTTTCAGCGACATGCGCGGGGCTATACGGCGACCGAGGCCGGTCAAGATTTGTTGCAAGTTGCGCAGGCAACCGACGATCAATTTGCCCAACTGGCTGGACGGATAAAAGGACAGGGTGAAGGCATTCATGGGGAATTGATCATCACCACACTTCCATTTTTTTCACCTTTGTTAGCGCCAGTACTTGTTGAATTTCAACGGCAAAACCCAGACATTATCGTGCGTCTGATCGCGGACGCCCGTGTTTTTCGTTTGGAATACGGAGAGGCTCATGTGGCCATTCGCGCCGGTCAGGCTCCGGATGAGCCAGACAATGTTGTGCAACCCTTCTACAAACATGACATGGGTCTGTATGCCCACAAGGATTACATTGCAGAACACGGGATGCCGCAAAGCGACACTGATTTATCGTCGCATCGATTCATTGGGGGTGACAATATTGATTCTCCCGCGCCGTTTCTGAAGTGGATGAAAGACAATGTCCCCCGTGAAAATGTGATGTTCCGAATTGGTGGGTTGGATACCTCGATAGTCCCAATCATGAGCGGGGCCGGTATTGGATTTACATCTGTATGGGAGGCCTCAAAACATCCAGAATTGGTCGAAGTTCTGCCTCCGCGCCCAGAATGGAGTGCGAATGGGTGGATCGTGACACATGTTGATCTTCATCGGACCGCCAAGGTGCAGAGCTTTCTTAAATTGCTAAAACAAAGGGTGAAAGAATGGCCTTGCACGGGCAAATAAATTCATGCCGGTAAACAAGGATTGGTCAGGCCACGCGGCGATGTTGTTGTTCTCTGCGCTTGTCGCGGGATCATTTAGCCTTGGTTCTATGGCCGCAAATGAAATTGCCCCAGCCGCGTTGAATGCGGCCCGTTTTTTGATTGCCGGCGTGTTGATATTTGGTGTGGCTCTGGCCACAACCGGTTTTAAAAAGTCAGATTTTGAAGCCCCATGGCGATACGGAATTATGGGCGGGCTTTTTGCGATTTACTTTGTTTTGATGTTTGAAGGGTTAAAGACCGCAGCGCCGATTTCAACAGCCGCGGTGTTTACTTTGACACCGGTTATGGCGGCCGGTTTTGGATATGTTTTGCTGCGGCAGATGATGACCAAACGCATCGTGCTTGCGCTATCTATCGGCGCAGTGGGGGCGGTATGGGTCATTTTTCGCGCAGATTTAACAGCGTTGTTGGCATTTCGGCTTGGAACCGGAGAGATCATTTATTTCTGGGGCTGTATGGCGCATGCGATTTATACCCCCATGGTGCGGAAGCTGAACCGGGGCGAGCCAGCAGTTGTTTTTAGCTTTGGAATGATGGTTGCTGGATTTGTGGTCTTAACCCTCTGGGGATGGACGGATATCTGGTCGACGGACTGGGCAGCCTTGCCCCGGATCGTGTGGATCACGCTCTTTTACACGGCGGTTTTCGCCTCTGCCGCCACATTTGTATTGCTGCAGTTTGCTGCGCTTCGCCTGCCGTCATCTAAGGTGATGGCCTATACGTATCTGACACCAAGTTGGGTGATCCTTTGGGAAGTCGCATTTGGACGAGGGGTGCCGCCCTTCGCCGTTTTGCCGGGGATTGGCCTCACCGTTGTGGCCTTGATCCTCCTTCTCCGCAAAGAAGACGAGCGTTCAGAATGACTTCCGGGCTTTTAGGGCAGCCGAGATTGTACCATCGTCGAGATAATCCAGCTCTCCGCCAATAGGGACGCCCTGGGCCAAAGAGGTCACGGTGACGTCTGATCCTTCGATCTGATCGGCGATATAATGCGCTGTGGTTTGACCATCAATCGTTGCATTCAGGGCAAGGATGATCTCGGTGATTTGTTCGGCCCTGATCCGGCTAAGCAGTTTTGGAATCTGTAGATCTTCAGGGCCAACCGCGTCTAACGCCGATAAGGTGCCGCCTAAAACGTGGTAACGGCCTTTAAATGCGCCACCACGTTCCATTGCCCACAAATCCGAGACATCTTCGACAACACAAATTTGTCCGGTTGCACGTTTGTCAGAGAGGCAGATTTCACATATCTCTGTGACGCCGATGTTGCCGCAGTTTAGGCATTCGCGTGCGCTGATGGCGACTTCATGCATCGCGTCCGCCAATGGGGCAAGCAATAGTCCACGCTTGCGGATCAGATGTAAAACCGCGCGACGTGCTGATCGAGGGCCGAGCCCAGGGAGCTTGGCCATCAAATCAATCAAATTTTCAATGTCGCGCGGTGCGTCTACCATCGGTTTTTTAGAACGGAAGCTTCATATCCGCGGGCATGCCCAGGGATTCAGTGAGGTTTTTCATTTCTTCTTCGTGTCGTGCGGCTGCTTTTTTCTGAGCTTCTTTGACAGCGGCAAGGATCAGATCCTCAACAACCTCTTTTTCATCGGGGTTAAAAATACTCGGATCAATTTCCAAGCCAACAAGATCACCTTTGACAGTTGAGGAGGCTTTGACAAGACCCGCGCCACTTTCGCCGGTGACGCGCATGTTGTTCATTTCTTCCTGAAGGTCGGCCATTTTGGCCTGCATGTCCTGTGCTTTTTTCATCATCTTGGCCATGTCGCCAAGCCCACCGAGTCCTTTGAGCATTCTCTCTGTCCTTTTGAAATCCAGGTTCGTTTGATCCGTATGTAAGGCGAGCAGAGGGTGGTTACAAACAAAAGCTTTTAGGTCGTCAGGTCAGGAGACGTCCGGATTTTGCAAAAATTATGCAAAGCTATGGAGCTTGTGTCAAAAATGCAGACTCCTGAAACGGATTATGTGAAGCTGATGGTATAGATTTTTGATTCATCCAAAGGAATATGCTGTGAAACAAGGAATAACCTTATTGGCGAGTTTTGCGTTTGCGCTGGCTACACCGGTGAATGCGCAGGTTGCTGCAGATTCTGTGACTCCAGAGGCGGAAACAGAACTGACGACGGCTTTTGGAAATTTGTCAAAGGCAGCGCAAGCATCATTGACGCAAAAAGCTGCCGGAAAACCCGTTGTTGCCAATGACTGGATGATCGCAGCGGCAAACCCTTTTGCCGTTGAGGCAGGTGGGGACATATTACGTGCTGGGGGAACTGCCGCAGATGCAATGGTCGCCATTCAATCCGTGCTTGGTTTGGTGGAGCCGCAATCATCGGGTTTGGGGGGCGGCGCTTTTCTTGTGTGGTATGACGCTGAAACGGGTGCACTGACCACCTTGGATGGACGCGAAACCGCGCCTATGGCCGTCACACCGACTGTGTTCCAAACTGAGAACGGAGAGCCGAAAACGTTTTTTGATGCTGTTGTGGGCGGATTATCAGTCGGGACGCCCGGCACGCCGCGTTTGATGGAGGATGCACATCGCAGATGGGGACGCGCCAATTGGAGTGATCTCTTTACTGCAGCTATAGGTCATGCAGATGACGGGTTTGTCGTGTCTGAACGTATGGCGGCCTCCATCGCCAATGATGCAGAGCGTTTGGGTAGATTTGGTCCGACTGCCGACTATTTTGTCCCAAATGGAACGCCTTTGGCCGCAGGAACAACCATCACAAACGCCGATTACGCAGATGTATTAAGGGAAATCGCCGCACATGGGGCGGATGCCTTGTACGAGGGATCGATCGCTGAGGACATCGTTCGCACGGTACGCACTGCCACCGGAAACCCCGGATTGCTCGCGATGGAGGACCTTGCAGCCTATAAGGTGATTGAGCGTCCAGCGGTTTGTGCGCAATACCGCCAGGCTGATGTGTGTGGAATGGGGCCACCGTCTTCGGGGGCTTTGACGGTCGGGCAAATATTGGGCATCGCTGGACAGTTTGATTTGGCCGCTTTGGGGGCGGATAATACGGACAGTTGGCGGATCATCGGTGACGCGTCTCGCCTCGCATTTGCGGATCGTGGGCGATACATGGCAGACAGTGATTTTGTGCCGATCCCGACCAAAGGATTGGTTGCGCCTGACTATATAGACCTGCGATCAGAGCTGATCGAAAACACCGACAAAGCGCTTGCTGAGGTTGCTCCAGGTACACCGGCTTGGGATCATGCCATGTTGTTGGCGGATGATGAGTCGATTGAGCTGCCGTCGACCAGTCATATTTCCGTCGTGGATGGCTATGGCAATGCTCTTTCGATGACCACGACCATTGAAAATGGCTTTGGCAGCCGCTTGTTTGTGCGTGGGTTCCTGTTGAACAATGAGCTTACCGATTTCAGCTTTCGCACTCATTCTGACGGCGTGCCAATTGCCAACCGAGTAGAGCCGGGAAAACGCCCTCGTTCTTCTATGTCGCCAACCATTGTGATGCAGGATGGCGCGCCGACCTTGGTTATTGGTAGCCCCGGCGGGAGCCGAATTATCGGTTATGTGGCTCAGGCGATTATCGCGCATCTAGATTGGGGAATGGATGTCCAGCAGGCAGTATCCATGCCACATTTGGTTAACCGCTTTGGCACATATGATGTCGAAGAAGGTACCGCTGCTGACCGACACGTGCAGGGGCTTGAGGCACTGGGTTATAAAGTGAATGCCAGAGGGCTAAACTCTGGTCTGCATGCAATCGCGATAACCGATAAGCTGTCGGGCGGTGCCGACCCGCGCCGTGAAGGCATTGCATTGGGCGAATAAAGCCGATTCACCCCGCCGGAACGTTACCAGAGGGGTGGTTCGCTATAGATCTAAACCATCTTGACCACGGGGGGATGACGCAGATTTTTGAAACTCGAACACGGAAACGTGAGCGGCATGAATTCTAAACACTGGTGAATGAAAGGAGCTGTTTTCCCATTTTTATGAACGAACTACGGGACATCATAATTCGCCGGTGGTGACTATGCGCAATCATTCTAAGGGACCCCAATCCTTCAAAAAGTTGAATGTACGACGTAATGCCATTAGCCTTCAAATGGTTAGAGGATTCGGGAGTAAGGCATGAGCAACTTAGGTAAGATAAATCGGGGGTTGAAAACCGCGCTTTCAGACAAGTCTGTCCAAGGGATACTGTTGATCACCATCGCTATCATATTCTGGGCCTCGGTATTTTACCATTTTGTCGAAGGTTGGGCATGGGTTGATTCAGTATATTTCTCAGTTGTCACAATTTCGACTGTTGGATTCGGGGATTTTTCTCCAGAGACATCTATAGGAAAAATATTTACAATATTCTATATTATCATTGGTTTAGGTGTATTTGTAACAGCCGCAACAACCATTGCGGATGCTATTATTTCGCAAGCCAAAAAAGAAGATGAGAACTCTGAAAAAGAGGATGGGTGAGGGGGAAGGTATCTCACCTGCTAGGTTTGCTGATCGTGTAAATATGTCCTCCTTCCTGATCATAAAGCTATGCAGATATCTCATTTTGTGAGTAGTCTGGTGGAAAGTAGGCACAAAAAAACAAAAACATTGGGGCTCCTGGGGAGTCCAATACTTCGGGGAGAGGTAATTTGAATAAGTCAGACGACGCAAAGATCGTGGACCTGGCCGTGCGGCTGGTGTTTTTGGGACTCTTTATTTACAGCGCAGTTGTTATGATCGCACCTCTTGCGAGTGTGGTGATCTGGGCGGTTATTCTGTGTGTGGCCCTTTACCCCTTATATGATTGGTTACAGGCTAAACTAGGAGGGCGTAAATCCGTCGCATCGACCATTTTGGTTCTTTTGGGTCTTGGGCTAACACTTGGCCCCATCGGGACAGCGATTTCCGGCGCCATCGACATTAGTGCGGATCTGGCAGAGCGCGCGGCGGCAGGCACATTGCAGATGCCTCCGGTTCCTCCGAAATTGATGGATTTGCCATTGATCGGACCGAAAGCTGTAGAAGTCTGGACCTATTTTGAAACCAATTTGGGGGCTGCGCTTTCAACTTATGGGCCACAAATTCTTGACTTTACGAAGGTGGTATTTGGACGCGCGGCGGGTATTGGGATCAGCTTGTTGGGGCTGGCACTCTCGGCGATCATCATGGGCGCATTGTTTGGTCCGGGCCCAAAACTGGTAGTTGGTGTCCAGAATTTCGCGAATAGAGTGTTTGCGCCGCGTGGTGGTGAGTTTGTTCTTATGGCTGGGGCGACGATCCGGAATGTCACCAAAGGCGTGATCGGGGTTGCTGCGATACAGGCGGTCGCTGTTTGGGTACTTTTGAAACTCTTCGGCATCAATTCGGCGTCAACCCTCGCGCTAATCTGTTTGATCCTATCGATCATTCAATTGGGCCCGATGATCGTCCTGATCCCCGTGGCCATTTACGCTTGGAGTTCAATGTCTGGTGGGAGTGCGCTGCTGTTTACGGTACTTGCTGTTCCGGTTGGGATCATGGACAGCTTTCTAAGACCAGTGTTTATTTCCAAAGGTCTGCAAACTCCGATGTTGGTTATATTGATCGGTGTCATCGGCGGTATGATGGCCTATGGTCTGCTCGGGGTCTTTATGGGGCCTGTATTGCTGGCTGTGTTTTACGAACTCTTCATGCTTTGGATTTCTGATGACGCGGCAGATACACCTGAGGGAGAAACTGAATGAAGCGCACGATCTGGTCGACACTGGTCATTCTGCTTTTATTTGTTGGATGGTATATTGCGGCCGATCGGGCAACGCCCTTTACGGGGAATGCGCGGGTTAAAGCCATCGCAACCCTGATCGTTCCGCAAGTGTCTGGTGTGGTCACCGAAGTTTTGGTTGAAAATGGCCAAGTCGTCGAAGCCGGAGATATTTTGGCGCGTATTGACCGGCGTCCCTATGAAATTGACAAAGAGCGCGCGGAGGCGGATCTTGAATCTGCGACACAGGATGTGGGTGCCTCCTCGGCGCAGGTGCGTGCCGCACAGGCTGCGCTGACGCGTGCGCAGAGCGATCTTGATACAATGAAACTGCAGACTGAGCGTGTATTTGCGCTTGAGAAGAAAGGTCTGGTGCCTGTCTCTCAAGCGGATGATGCACGTAAAGAATTGGCAAATGCAGAGGCCAACAAAGACAATGCAACTGCTGATTTGGAACGGGCGCAGGTACAATTGGGAGACGAAGGTCAGGACAACCCCAAAATTCAAAAAGCGCTCGCCGCGCTTGCGGATGCAGAGCTAAATCTCGAATGGACGGAACTGAAAGCCCCAGCTAAGGGGGTGGTTTCAAACCTTTTGATCGCGCCTGGGACTTATGCCAAAAGTGGACGGGAGCTTTTGACGTTTCTTGACGCAACCGATGTCTGGGTTGAGGCCTACATGACGGAAAATAACCTTGGCCGTGCAAAGGTTGGATCAACCGTGGATGTGGTGCTCGATATGCATCCGGGTAAAATTATTCCGGGGGTCGTCGAAAGCTTTAGCGCCGGGGTATCACTCAGTGGGGCCGATAGCCCGGGTCAGCTTGCCAGCGCGCCATCAACCAAAGGATTCCTCAGAGAGCCAGAGCGATTTCCGGTCCGTATTGTACTGCCGGGATACGAAGCCGGAAGCCTTGAGGATGACTTGAGGTTTCAGCTGAATGGGCAGGCCGATATCATTATGTATCTGAGTGACGGCGTTCTCTTAAACACCGTTGGTCGGGCCTATATCCGTTTGGTATCCATCTTATCCTATGCCTACTGATCAAAGCAGATCCATCGTTCGACTGGCTATTGGAACAACGATGGTGTTCACAATTGGGCTATTGATTGGCTGGCCCATGGCCTTTCTTGGCGCAGTATTCACTGCATTATTTTTACAAGCACCTGCGGCACTACCCACAAAAGTATCGATCAAGCTGTTCGTTTTTGCACTTTTGGTTATGGGGACATCTTGGGTGTTATCCATGTTGTTAACGCCCTATCCGTTGGTCTTTCTGGCCTCGGTGTGTCTTGCAATTGTTGCGTCCTTTAAATGGACGATGGCTGGTGCGGGGATCTTGCCCGGCGTCTTGGCCCTAATGGCTGCGATGATGGTGCCGAATGTGGTGTATATGTCGCCGGACATCGGGCTACTGATTGCAGGGTGGGTCCCTGTTAACCTGCTGGTGGCAGGGTATGCGTCAGCCCTGATGTTTGTGATCATTCCGAACAAGGCACAAATTGCACCGGCTCAGAAAAAAGCGGCCACTGCGGATTTTGATCCAACACGCCGGTTGGTGCGGATGTCACTGGTGACGATCCCTTTTGCGCTCGTGTTTTATATCTCGGGTTCTTCGGCAATCTTGACGTTGTTCTTTGTCGCGTTGCTGTCCCAACAGTTGGCGGCAATGTCCGGTGCCGGTTTGGCCGTGGGTAAGGCTATGTTGCTGTCCAATACGCTGGGGGCGATTGTTGGGATGATTTGTTTTGAGATCAACGTCATCGCGCCGAGTATCGTCACGCCAGCCTTATTATGTTTGCTGTTCTGTTTAACGTTGGGCGTTCTTGGAAAATCCAAACACAAACTCGCGCCAGCGGCAGGGTCTGCCATCACCACGGCATTGGTGATTTACGGTGGTTCTATCGGATATTTCGCTGATGAAGCCGATACAAAAAGCATTACCCGGGTCTTACAAATTGGAAGTGCGGTGGCCTTTGTTATACTTGCTTACATCGTTGTGGATGAATTTTGGCCGGAAAAGAAACGTCAGTCCGCCCGTTAGACCGGATTGGAATAGACCGATGACAGCCTAGACCCGTTGGTTGATTAAGTCCGATACATAGTCCCCGATAGCCATAGACGATGTCAGGCCCGGAGACTCTATTCCAAACAAATGTACCAACCCCGGTATTCCATGCTGGCCCGGGCCATCGATCTGAAAGTCAGAGAGAGGTTCGCCGGGGCGTGAAATCCGTGGTCGAATGCCCGTCGTATCGGGTTGTAGGCCATCTTTCGGTAGGTTTGGCCAAAATTTACGAATGGCATTTTCAAACGGGCTTGCAGAGCTGTCATGGCGGTAGTCGATCTTAAGATCGTCCAAATACTTAAGACTTGGTCCAAACCGAACCTGTCCAGAGACATCTCGCAAGGAATGTACGCCCAGTGATCCAGCCTCTGGCATAGGGTAGATTAGATGTTCAAACGGAGAGTTTCCGGTTTTTAAAGAGAAATAGCAGGCTTTTGCAAAGGTCTGATGGGGGATGGAAGCCTGTGTGTATCCTTTGGTTGCACGGGCAACATCCCAAGCCCCCAACCCCGCAGCATTGATCAAATTGCGGCAGGACACTCGCATGGGATGTGCACCGCCAACATCCAAATGGAAATCACTGCCGTGAATTTCGACCGCTTTCAGTGGGGCGTTATAGGCAAATACTGCCCCTTCAGACTCGGCATCGCCAAGCATGGTATTCATAAAGGTCGGGACGTCCAGCGTACCGGTTGAGGGCGACAGCAGCGCACTAAAACAATCAAGCTCTGGCTCCAGTTCCTTTGCCTCTTCTGCGGAAATAATCCGCATGCCTTTGACGCCATTTCTTTCCCCACATAGACGTAATTTATCTAGGGCGGCCAATTGATCGGGGCGGGCTGCGATGGTTAATTTTCCACACCGGATATGATCAATGTGGCGTGTCGCGCAATAGTCGTACAGCATTTCGCCGCCTTTGACTGACAGCTTGGCCTTTAACGATCCGGGGGCATAGTGAATGCCTGCATGGATAACCTGTGAATTGCGAGCACTGGTGTGGTGAAACCCGGAATCCTCGGCCTCTAGGACTAATACCTCATGCCCATTGCGTGCCAATTTGCGGGCCGTCGCCAGCCCGACGACACCGCTCCCGATTACGACAGATTGGATATGCTCGGATAACATCTGGATTCCTCAGTAATGCCCTGAATTTTGTATACAGATCATCGCCCGAGTTGAAGCCGTATTGGCGCAAGGCGACTCGGGCGACCGATCAAAACAGGCAAACATCAAAGCCGACGCGTGTGTCTGGGGTCGAAATAACCTCAGGTGAAATATCTGTGTTTCTGATTATCAGACCCGCCCCATACCGATAAACAGTTCTCGGCCGCTGTCTTTGATACCCCGTCGACCATGCATCACCCGAGTGTTGTCTAAAATGGCGATATCACCATCATTCCAGTTGATTTCATGGGTATGTGTTTCTGCCATAGCTCGAAGCGCTGCAATGTCAGCGTCTGAAACCACCGACCCATCGGCAAATGTATAACTGGGGCGTTCATAGTTGTGAGAGGGGCCAAGAATGGCATTGGCAAACCCAAAAGTATTCGACAGATTTGATTCCCGAACCGGATTGATTTGCAACATATAATCAAGGGAACCATCGCTTTTCATCTCAAAGCTTTGCCCCGGAATTGCGGCTTGGAATTGCTTGATGTGGGTGGGTGTGATCTGGGATGGATCGCTTAGGCCGGGATGCTCGTTGGTCAGATATCGTTTCCAGATATCTTCGGGCAGGTTCCGTTTTACCGTTACAGGGCGTTGCCAATGAGCCTTTGTCTCATCATCAAAAGCGTCAAAAATCGCGCTGCCGTCGCAAATGGTGGTTTGAGACCCTTCAAATGCCGCGGTGCGTGCAAAAAACGCGACAATGTCTGGGCAGACAGGCGTGTTCCCATTTTCAATATGAAGGCCGATTTCACCTAATCCGGCGTCCACTTTTTGGGTTGCGTTGTTGGAGATTTCACGGGCGGGGTCAAAGGTGACCGATTTGCAGAATTCTCCTGTTAATGCGTTGAAATCATCCAGTGACATGTCAAAGCCGCGCAGAACAACCCAGCCGTCTTGCTTTAGATGTTCCCAGCAGGCTGCGATCTCGGTGCTATTTGGTTTTGCACCGGTTTGGCGCGCGCGGATTAAGTTATAAGTCATGCGGTTTCCTTTGCAGGTTTAGTAAATAAAGAGGTGATCGAAGGGGAACTGCCGAGCGGGTTCAAGGCCTTGTCGATGAATTGTGGCGCACACCTTTGCAAAGCGACAAAGAGGCGTTCCTTACTGGGGGGATAGGCCACTCTTTTGCGGCGGGTTATGGCATTCCAGGTAAAGGCTGCGACCTCCTCTGGGGAATCCAATGCCATGCCCATAGGGGCTATAAGATCGACAAAGGCGCTCTTTGCCGGTGTTTCGGTTGCGCGCGGTGCGACGTATGTCACCGATACGCCGGTGGCCGAAATCTCGCGGCGCAATGCATCTGAATATCCGCGAAGACCAAATTTACTGGCCGAATAACTTGCGAAATAGGGGTAAGCGATGTCCCCGAATACGGAGCCAATATTGGCCACTTGACCCTTGGTTTGAATTAGAGAAGGCAGTAAAAGAGAGGTTAGGCAGATCGGAGCGGTCAGATTGGTTTCAATCAAATTGGTGGTTGCTTCTGGCGGGCTTTGATGGGCCGGCCCCACATCGATAATACCGGCATTGTTGATCAACAGATCCAGTTGATTGCCGATGGTTTCTGCAATTTTTGTACGATCAGATGGGTCAGTAATGTCCGCGACAAGCGCCGTTGCACGATCTTCACCGATTTCGCAGCGGACCTCATCAAGCATATGTTGCCGCCGCCCGACCAACCAAACGTGGTATCCTGCATCTCCAGCTTGCATTGAAAGGGATCTGCCGATTCCACTACCGGCGCCGGTGATAAGGCAGGTTTTAGGTGTCATGATGCTCTCCTTGAGGTTTCAGGCAACATCCGCAGCGCGTAGGTATTCATGGCCCGACGGTTCGGTGTTCCTATGGGATAAAATAGGGATGGATCTCGGCTATTTAGAATAAGGATGTGATCCGGCTGAGCGTAGATGGGCAACTCAGTGAACGATTGATCAATTATGTCTTGCGGCACAGCCGTCGAGGTCGCCACAATGAGGCAAAGCCGATCTTGATCTGGAAGATAGGTCAGGCAACATCCCGCGACACCGGGCAGGCAGGCGCATTGGGCCTCTACCCATTCTGGCGAAATATTGCGACCGTTACTGCGTATAATCAGTGCGTCCTTGCGGCCTCGATAGTGCAAGACACCGTCTTGAAGGTCTCCAAGATCGCCGGTGTGCCAATGGCTTGATATAGGCGTGCCGTCCAAATAGCCTTCCATGATTGTTGGTCCGTGAACAACAATTTCCCCTGCTTCGACCGTAACGGTGGTGCCCTCCAGTACATGGCCCACTGATCCGGCTGTGTTGCGGGCAGGAGTATTCATTGCGACGACGGCACAGCATTCGGACAGGCCGTACCCCTCATAGAGCGGTATGTTTAAACGGGTTGCTGTGTGTTTTAGGGTTTGAGGTGTTGTCGCCCCTCCGATTGCAACAAAGCGCAGCGTATTTGGGGCTGGTATGCCGGCTGCCATCAGTCCTGCACACCAAGCAGCCAAAAGGTTTGGGACCATAAGGCTGGTCGTGGGGTGATGGGTTTCAAATTCTTGGGCGATGACACTGAGGTCTCCGGATGTCATAACCTGTGTTGCCGCATCTGATATGACAACTTTACCGCCTGCAAGAATGGGTAGAAAAATACCGCAGATTTGTTCCAAAAGCTGTGCGTAAGGCAGGAGCGATAGATGAACGTCCTCCTCAGTGGGAGCAATTCCTGAATGTAGTGCGGTAAGGGAGGCGGTCAGTTGCCTGTCGCCGTGTACAACGCCTTTGGGTGTTCCAGAGGAACCGGATGTGTAGATCACTCTGGTCGCGCCACCGTGATACATGATCGGCTCCGTCGGAGGTTTTGACGGCATTTGCGTGCAGGTTTTGATGGCAGGGGGCACAGAAACGGCCGTGGATTTGCCGATGACAAAATCAACCGCAGCCTCTTTTAAGAGGTGCGCTATTTGATCCGGGCTGAAAAACAGCGGTACGGGGATAACCCGTTTCCCGGCGAGCGTAGCACCAAGGTCGGCAACGACATAATCAATGCTGTCAGGCAGGGCGATAGCGACGGATTTCTCTACGCCGTTGAGCATCTCCGCCATCGCTTGAACGCGAACAAACAACTGCCGATAAGTGATGTGTCCTTTTGCATCCACAAAAGCAATTGCATCGGGGCGTTTCTCAGCATGACTTAACAGTGCAGCAAAGACCAATTCCATCAGGACACCCCGCGCAAACGGGCGGTCTGACACGTCGGACGCAACGCAATAGGCTGGCGTTTGCTTTCGGTAAAGGCGCATACCCAAGGATCTGTTGTGTAGTATTCGCCCCAGTTTTCTGGATCTGTGACCGAAGTGGGCCGCGCGGCACAGATTTTTTTATAGGGAAGTCCTGCGCGCAGCAGCAATCCTCTGAGATTACGGGTGCCGGTAAATAACCCCCAGCGCATATTGCGTTTCCGTCCCTCGGCGATTACGGCATTCATAACGGGAAGAGCTGCGCAAGGGGTAACAGAGGCCATCGATACGGCCTCTATGATCTGATCTTGTGCAACGGGTTCGCCAAGCTTAGCGGACATTGTTTGCCCAAGATCGCCTGAAATGTAGGTCGAGGAAAAAAAACCTGTATCTTTGGTGCGCAACCCAACGGCCGCAGTCAATTTATTTTGCCCGTTTTTTGCAATCATCAATTCCTGTGGGAAATTACAGATATGGGCGTGATAGGTTTCCCAAAAAACGTGGGAAATAAGATCCGTCGCAACCGACCAATCGGCATCAGACGGCGTAATCAAACGAATGTGCATCGTTAACCCCTTTTATGTTTTCTTATGGAGAGAGCTTGCGTGGCAAGACGTCTTGCCACGCACAGGATTACTTGCGGATGTAGGTCACATCTGTGCCGTCTTCGGCTTTGAATTTTACCCGCACGAGAACACCCTTGTCATCAAACCAAAGGTCTCGTTTCAAATCGCCAGACATCCGGTAATGTGTCGCTTGAATATTTTGCCCTTTGGCCAAGACCGTTTCAGAGCCCAGGTTTGAAAACTGCACGTCCATGATCGATCCATCGATAGTGTTCAGTAATCGTGATTGGGTTACGATTTTTGCGTTCCATAGGCTGGCTGGAATTAGATTTGTTGCACCGGAAGACATCTTGTGGGGGTCTCCGTTGTCATTTGTTTTGCTCTTAACAGAGGAAAGTTGCCCACTCTGCCAGTGTTCGATACTGGCTTGTTCAAACCGATATAGTTTGGTGCCCAACAAGGGGACTTTAACCGCAACATTGGTGTTAATTTGTACTTTTACATTAGCGGTAGGGCCCTGAAAAACGTAACTGATATCGCCGATGTCTTTGCCTTTGCGGACGACGTCAAATTGTAACGTTCCACTGTCGGGCACATTGGCCGAGGCGGCTGAGGTAAACGAGGCAGCTGCAAAGCAGGCGGTAAGGACAGTGGCTTTGAAAATCATGGGTTGGCTCCTGTTTGTGACTGGAACCAACCTGGTGTTTGGAACTGAACGGAGCCTGAACCACTGTCAGAAAGTCGTTCAGATTTCGTTCAGTTTGACCTAAATGCGCGAAAATCCAACTTTTTTACGAATTTTTGCGCTGGTTCGTTGATCCGCTCAAGAGGCCAGAAAGCAGAACGAATTTCGAACTCTTCGTAATGGAAGCGCCGTTTGGCAACACCCAATTTTTGTAAATCCTGAGACAGCGCTTTGCGAAGGGCTGTTGGACCACAGTAAAGAACTTTTGACTGCGATACATCGTAGTTCGATTGTTGGGCGATATGCGCGGCGGTTAAGCGATCCGCAGTGCTTGTATCTACCAGATGCAAGGTAACGTTGGCACGTTGTGCAGCATTGATTTGCAAGGCCTCTAGATGGGGGGCATTCTGGCGTCCGCGGAACGTATAAAACATCTCAATCGGGGCGTCTTCCGGGCCGCGAGTCTCGAGCATTGCGATGTAGGGCGTGATGCCGATCCCGGCGGCAATCCAGATTTGTGGCGCTTTACCACGAGGTGGTGAAAATCGCCCAAATGGTCCTTGTACGGCAACGGATGTTCCATTTTTCACCTTTGTTTTTAAGGCATGGGTATAAGCCCCAAGGTCTTTGACCGTTATGCTTAACATACCGTCGTTGTTTGGCGCGCATGATATGGTGAAAGGATGAACTTCTTTTAGATCGGGAGTCTGAAACGAAAAGAATGCAAATTGTCCCGCCCGATGACGCATTGATTTTGCGCCGGGTTTTAGGGTTATTTCGGTTGCGCCGCCGGTCGTAACGACATCGGTCACGGTATACATAGACTTTGGCTTTAATCGAAGTGGCACCTGAGTATAGGCATAGCTGGCTACACCAATGGCACAGATTGCCAATGTATACAGTCCCAATGGATCAGTCGTGGCGAAAGGTTTATCGATCATCACGAAATGCAGAACGCTTAGGATGAAAAACACTCCGATGATACGATGTGTTAAGCGCCACCAGTGATACGGAATGAACAGGGCCACTGAAAGACCCACAAGGATCAGAATGCCATTCATGCCTTGTTCTCCGAGGCCTTCTCCGAAATCATCCCATGCGCCTTTCGGGCCTAACCCCTTTATTTTTGCGCCGATGTTGTCATGCAAAAGCATCGTGATTACCGCAACGATCCCTAACCATTTGTGCAAAACGTAAGTTTTATCCATAGGTCCAAAAATCCATTCCACCAGCCGCAGCCGTGTCGCCAGAAATTGCCCTAGGGCCATCATGATCAAGGAAACGATTCCAAGATATTGGCCCAAAAGCGGACTGGATGGGTGAATCTGTGCCAGTTGGGCAAACCCGAAAATCGGAACAAGGCAGCTGGCAAGGATGATAAGAAGACCAATTGGGCGCACTGTGAGGATACTCTTGAGATAGGGTTATGAAAAAGTCACCCGCGCGGCAAAACCACGTGTTTGACCTGGGATTGGAGAGATAAAGTTAAGCTGTCCGTTGCAATCTTCGATAATGCCAGTGGCAATCGCTAGGCCCAATCCGCTCCCACGTTTGGTTTCGTTGCCTCGAACAAATCGATGACTCAAACGGGACAGTAGATCGGGATCAAAAGGTGCACAATCGTTTGAAACCATTAGTCCATCGGGTAAAAAATCGACGGTGATATCATGGTTCCCTTGGGCATACAAAAGCGCATTGCGCAACAGATTGCGTAGGACAATCGCAAAGGCATCTGGAACGATATGCGCTTGTACCCCGTCATCAAGCCCCGTCACAATGATCCGGTCCAGATGCAAGGAAAACTCACGTTCCCGCAAGACCAGTTGAAAAATAGGCGCTAGATCCAGCGGCGTCGGAGAGACGGCAAAGCCTGCCTCAAGACGAGACGATTGCAAAAGGTTTTCGGATAGCGAAGACAGATTGCGTAAGGCGTCTTCGGCATGAAATGCAAATGTTTGTTCAGGTCGACCGTTTAAGGCATTGCGCAGAACCTGCACTTGGGCAAGGGCGCCAGCAATGGGGGTGCGCAGTTCATGGGCGCTTTCGGCGGCAAAACTGCGTTCGGCGTCCATCGCGGACTTTAACCGGCTCAATAGGCTTTCAACTTCCTGCACAATTGGGGCGAGTTCGCGTGGTTGCGGTCCGATTTCGAGAGGGGAAAGGTTCCGCCCGTGGCGTTCGGAAATCACCTCGCCCAGTTTCCACACAGGGCGCATGGCTGCCTGAACAATAAAATAGACCAATGCGATTAAAATTGGGATCAGGGCTGCGAGGGGGATAAGCATGGCCATCAGGCTTTCGCTTAGTATTTCAGAGCGTAGCCCCGCACGTTCAACAACGACTATTCCAATTCCGGTGTCTGGGTCGCGCAATGCAAAAGCTGGGGCGTTTTCCAATGTCGAAAACCCAGGTTGTATAGCCAGTTCGGTGACATCGGGATGCGCATCACTGGCAAAGACAATGATCCGACCATTGGGATCCGTAACAAAGTAGTCCAGGTTGGCCCCTTGTTCGGTCAGCCCAGCAACGAGACGAGCTTCTTCTTCCTCAAACTCATCCTCTTCGATCATTTCTTCAACTTCGTGGGCGGCAAGAGGCAAAAGTCGGATCGCACTTTGCTGCATTGTCTGATCCATAGCTTCGTTTAGCTCGTGGCGAATGACAAAGCCTGCAATTGCAACAGCACACAGCCATAAAGTGACCGCACTAAGCCCAAGCGCTGCGGACAGGCGGCGGGCGATGGATCCTTTTACCTTCATGCGGCGGGCACCTTATATCCGAGACCGCGGGCCGTTATGATTGCGTCCTTACCAAGCTTTTTACGCAATCGGCTAATGAACACTTCGACAGCGTTGCTTTCGATTTCTGCGCCAAAGGCATAAAGGCCATCTTCGAGTTGTGATTTTGAAACCAGCATTCCTTTGTTGCGAACCAAACAGTCCAACACGGCCCATTCACGCGATGTCAGATTGATCTCTTTTTCGGCGAGGTAAACGATGCGTCGGCCTAAATCAACGGACACCGCTCCAATTGCGATTATTGGGTCGGCGACGGTCCCAAATCGACGTGACACCGCAGCCAGTCGCGCTGAGAGTTCATCAAGGTCAAAGGGTTTGACCAAATAGTCGTCTGCGCCCGCGTTTAATCCTTCGATCCGGACGGACACCTGATCTTGGGCTGTTGTAATGATGACGGGGCGCATATCCTGTTTCGCGCGCATCGTATGCAGAAAATCGAGACCGCGCCCATCTGGTAAACTTAGGTCAAGCAAGACTAAGCCATAATCCATTGTTGCCAAGGCATCCCCCGCATCATCGAGCCGCTTAACCCAGTCCACCCCATGGCCCTGTTGGGTCACGTGGCTTTGGATGGCTGATCCAAGAATGTGATCATCCTCGATGAGTAAAACGCGCATTTCTGACCCCTTGGTAGCGTTATGGTCCTCTAACGACCGGACCTGAACCGAACCTGAACAGCCTGGAACGGTGTTTGGTCTGCGATTAATCTACTTTGGCTGTGCGATGTTGATATCAACTTCATAATCAGCCCAGCGTTCCATCAAATCGCCGGGTAAATCGGTATCAGTAAACAGCGCATCAATATTGGCAACCGAGCCAATTCGACCGGGTGCGCTGCGCAGCATCTTGGAGTGATCTGCCACGACAAATGTTGACCGTGACCGGCTGATGATGGCTTGGGTTGCATGTACTTCTTGGAGATCGAAGTCCAGCAATTCGCCATCGGCATCAATTGCTGCACAGCTGATGATTGCATAGTCGAATTTGAACAGATCGACGACCTGAGTGGTCAAATTGCCGAGCAACCCTCCGTCCGTGCGGCGCAATGTGCCACCGGCGACGACAATATCGATATTGGGATTTGCCGACAGAATAGAGGCGGTGTTGATGCTGTTTGTGACAACCATCAGTCCATTGTGGTGCATCAATTCTCGGGCGACGGCTTCGGTTGTGGTGCCAATGTTGATAAAAACATTGGCATTATTCGGGATAGCGGCCGCACAGGATTTGGCAATCATTTGTTTCGGCGACGCGTTGAGCTGTTTGCGCTGAACGTAATCGATATTTGTCCCGCCGCCCGCAAGAAGAGCGCCACCGTGGACACGTTCCAAATCTCCGGTTTCGGCGAGTTGGGTTAAATCTCTACGAATGGTATGAACCGTTACACCAAATTCACGGGCTAAACGATCAACAACAACCCGACCATCTGTTTGGGCAATATCAAGGATTTTCCGTCGCCGTGATTTGCTGGTCAGGCGGTCATTTTGTTCAGGTTGCACTGCGTTAACTCCAAGAGTGCTCGGTTTTCCTAAAATAGAGCAACTTTATGCAGGGTTCCAGACTAATTTTGGGGTGAATGGCGGAGGAATCGGCTTGTTCGTTGATTTGAGTCGCTGAAATTGTCAAACGGGAGCCGGTTTTGATGCAGGGTCAGATCTATATATGCTCGAATTGGCTGGATTTATGCTCGATATCAAAATCCAAGAGGGAGAATGCGATCCATATTTCAACTTAAAGGCTATTTTGAAGGGTGTTTTTAGCAAATGCGCGCATTTTATTGACTGTTCTGCGTGTTTGTGGTTTTTGATGTTCCAATTCGAGCAATTTCGAGCGTTTTTGGGTTCGGTTGCTTTTGGGAGAGAGAAACAAAGGGAATGCCCATATGAGTGTGACAAGCCAAACTCTGCGTCAATTTCTATTAAGCGAGCAAGCGAAAAACCATCTCACCAGAGATATGGTGCTGCTGATCGAAGATATTGCGACCTCCTGCCGAGGGATTGCGCATCAAATTCGGAATGGCGCGTTTTTAAATATTCTTGGGGCGACAGAAACATCCAACGTGCAAGGAGAAACCCAAAAGCAGTTGGACATCATCGCGAATGATTTCTTTCTTGGACATTGCCCAAACTGTTCACGGGTTGCAGCTTTGGTGTCTGAAGAGATCGACGACGTCATCTGGATCAAAGATGAACCCAAAGCGGGTGATTACATCGTCTATTTTGACCCTTTGGATGGGTCTTCTAATCTGGATGTGAATCTATCTGTTGGATCAATCTTCTCTATCATTGAGCTGCAAGAAGATATCACCGACATCACAAATGAGGCGGTGCTTTTTCGTGGTGCAAAGCAAATTTGCGCGGGATACAGCCTCTATGGTCCATCTACATCGTTGATTTTGACCACTGGCTATGGGGTGAACGGTTTTACCCATAAAATTGGCACCGGTGAGTTTCATCTGACCTTTGCGGATATGCAGGTGCCCGAAGAAACCAGCGAATTTGCAATTAACGCGTCTCGGTCCAAGAATTGGGACACTGTGATCACTCGGTATGTGGATGAATGTCTCGCTGGCCAAGAAGGCCCACGTGGACGCGATTTTAACATGCGTTGGACGGCCTCAATGGTGGCCGAAGTGCATCGCATTCTGATCCGTGGCGGTATCTTTATGTATCCCAAGGACTCTGCAAACGCTGGCATGGGTGGCAAATTGCGCCTGCTCTATGAGGCCAACCCAATGGGGATGATCATCGAGCAAGCTGGTGGTCGTGCGTCCACCGGTACAGAACGGATTTTGGACGTTCAACCCACCTCACATCACCAACGAATTTCCGTCATCCTTGGCAGCGCGGCCGAAGTTGAACGGATCGAAGACTACTACTCCGACGACGTTTGATCCTAAGACGTCTTTACCTATAAGAGAGAAAATAAATGGCCCTTATTTCCTTGCGACAACTACTGGATCATGCTGCAGAGCATGATTACGGTCTACCTGCGTTCAATGTGAACAACATGGAACAAATGCTTGCCATCATGAAGGCGGCGAATGAAACCAATAGCCCCGTTATTATGCAAGCCAGCCGTGGTGCACGGCAATTTGCGAACGATATTGTGCTTGGTCATTTGATCAAAGCTGCTGTTGAACTGTATCCACATATACCGATCTGTATGCATCAGGATCACGGTAATTCACCTCAGACGTGCCTGTCCGCGCTGATGAACGGATTTACATCCGTCATGATGGACGGCTCATTGATGGCAGACGGCAAAACGCCGTCAGATTTTGATTATAACGTTGGTGTCACTGCCAAAGTCAGCGAAATGTCACACCTTGTTGGTGCATCGATTGAGGGCGAGTTGGGGCACCTAGGATCGCTTGAAACCGGTCGAGGTGAGGCCGAGGACGGCCACGGATTTGACGGTGAGCTGACCATGGACATGTTGGTCACCGACGCGGATGAGGCAGCAGAATTTGTCAAACGCACCAATGTTGATGCTCTTGCGGTCGCGATTGGGACTTCCCACGGCGCTTATAAATTCACGCGTGAACCGGATGGCGATATTCTGGCGATGGAAGCTTTGAAAAAGATCCATGCGAAATTGCCAGATACACATTTGGTCATGCATGGCTCATCATCTGTGCCGAAAGATTTGCAAGATATCGTGAATGAATTTGGCGGCGAAATTGCCCCAACTTGGGGCGTGCCGGTTGAAGAGATTGAAGTGGGCATCAAACACGGTGTGCGCAAGGTGAACATTGATACAGATTTGCGCCTGGCCCTGACTGGTGCAATCCGAAAATTGTTGTGGACCAACCGCGGAGAGTTCGATCCGCGTAAATATCTGGCCCCCGGCATCGACGCTATGGCTGAGGTTTGCAAAGATCGGTTTGAACGGTTTGGAAGCGCGGGCAACGCGGCAAAGATCACGCCAATCCCACTTTCGGATATGGCAAAGCGGTATGAGAACGGTAGCTTGACCGCTGTTGTGAAATGATCAATCGGACTGATTTTTGAGATTGGTTTTGGCGGGCTCGATGGGCCCGCCATTTTCATGCAGGGCTTTTCAGAAGCTCAAATTCGGGGTCGTATTGCGCAGTCTCACAGACCGTTGCAGCGATCATTTCCCCGAGCATATCAATCCTTAAGGGCGTGCCTTTTGCAGACATCAAAGGTGCGACAAAGGCAAGGGCAAGGTTCTTTTGAATCCGATATCCATAGGCCCCTGAGGTGATGGTCCCGACAACCGTGTCATCGTGCATCACCGAAGCACCGGGATGTGCCGGGGACTGATCTGTGTGGATCTCTAGGGTCACCAACTTTTTGGATATACCGTATTTATGCCGTTCCAGCAGAGCGGATTTCCCAATAAAATCCGGTTTTTCCAGCCTTACAAATCGCTCCAATCCGGTTTCAAAAGGGTCAAATTCGGTAAGGATGTCGGCCTTCCAATGAAGGAACCCTTTTTCGAGGCGCAAAGAGTCAACGGCGGCGGCACCAAACAGCCGCATTCCGAGTGTCTCCCCAGCGGAGCGCAGGGTTTTGTAGGCCGCATAAAGCGATTCATTGGGGACGTGGATTTCATAGGCTAATTCCCCGGAAAAGCTTACGGCCATCACGGTGGCTGGAGCAAAGCCGATGAAACATTCTCGCACGGAAAGCCAAGGGAATGCTGACGTGGACCAGTCCTCTCGGCTGACCTGTTGCAGGACGGCGCGCGATTTTGGGCCCGCCAAAACAAGGATGGTTTGATTGTTGGTTATTGATTTAATCTGGACGTCTTCATACGGTAAAATATGCCCAGCCAGCCAATCCATATCGTGACATTCCGCTGCCGCTGCTGAACCATACCACACGCGCGCGGGACCGCGATCCGTCGCGGGAAGATTGGCGATCGTTGCTTCGGTCTTTAGCATACCATGGCTGTTCAATAGATAGGCCAGCCCCACACGACTGTCTTTTTTCGTTAACCTTCCGCAGATGAGGCGGTCCAAAAAACTATGACGGTCTTCGCCAGTGATCTCCAATCGGTTAAAGCCGTTGACTTCACATAGCCCCACGGCTGTTTGCACCGTTTCCACTTCTTTAGCGACAATAGGAAAGGACTCATCAAAGTGAAACCCATGGGAGATTTCAAAATCGGTATCGGGTGTAAAGAACAGGGCCCGTTCCCAGCCGTTGACCACCGTAAATTCTGCACCTTCTTGCTGTAATACGGGCGTCAGAGAGGTTGTTTTTGCCAAACGCGCTGCGGGGCGATGTTCATTGGGGAATTGAAACCGGAATTCGTTTTGGTAATCCTCGATGGACTTCAACGCGGTCAATTCAACATTCGCGTGGCTGGTAAAGCGACGAGGATCAATACACCACGTGTCATAACAGGCTTCGCCGTGTACGATTTGTTGGGCCAACAACCAGCCATGCCCGCCGCCTTCGCCAAGACCCGCCCGTAGGCCGATGATACAGAATGCATTGCGTTTGCCGGGAATGGGTCCAACCAGCGGTGCGCCGTCGATGGTATAAGTGATCGGGCCGTTGACGATGGTGTGGATGCCAACTTCGGTCAGGGCGGGCATGCGTTCAAATGCGCCTTCAAGGACGTCGGTGATCCGGTCCACGTCATCAGGACACAAAGCATTGACGAAATTTGGATCGATCCCGTCCATGCCCCATGTTTTGCACCCTTGCTCATAGAACCCAACGAGCAGCCCGTTCTTTTCCTGCCGACAGTAGTAGTCGCTGATGGGGCACCGCAATAGCGGCATGCGGTGGCGGGCGTCGCGGATAGCAGGGATGTCCTCGGTGACGAAATACTGATGCTCCATTGACGCAACGGGGTGATGAACCCCCATCATTGCACCGACCTCATTAACGCGGTAGCCGCAAGCGTTGACGACGACTTCACAGGTAATGTCGCCGCGTTCGGTGTGAACGGTCCAGCTGTCATCTTTGTGTTGGGTTAGGCCGGTTACCGGCGTATTGCGATAGACTTCGGCCCCGGCTTTTCGGGCACGCCGTGCGAGCGCCTGGCACAGTTGTGCTGGGTCGATGTCTCCATCATTGCCATCCCATAAACCGCCAAGCAGATTGGAGGTCGATATCAAAGGGTGTCGCCGAGCGCATTCTTTGGCATCGATGACCTCAAATTCGACCCCCATACCGCGGGCAATAGATGCAAAATGGTGATATCCGTCCATCTGGGCTTGTGTATTGGCCAGCCGAATGCCGCCATCGCCGTGGTTATAGGATACAGGATAATCCGGATCATCACGAAGCTCTTTATACAAATTGATCGAGTGGCTCTTTAACCCGATCATCGTTTGATTCATGCCAAAATTTGTGACTTGCGCCGCTGAATGCCAGGTCGTGCCTGAAGTGAGTTCATTGCGCTCAACAAGGACGACATCGTTCCAACCCTCTTGGGTTAGGTGATAAACTGTTGAGCAGCCGGCAATGCCGCCTCCGATAACAACGACGCGTGTATGTGACTTCATGGTGACCCTCTTTTGATATGTTGAGGGGTCTGTTTTTTGGGGGACGGGTCAATGTGCATCCTTCAGTTTCGAATTTTTAGGATATTTCTTTTATAAAATCTAAAATGATGCGAAATTAATCTTTGATGAGGCGAAAACTGGGTTTTAGCCAAGGAAACGCCTCGTGCATTGGTCCAATGGTTTGCGATGACAATTGGCTCTTAAGGGCGGATGCGATGGTTTGAGTTAGATCATAAAGGTGAGGCTCTGCTGCAAAGACTGATACAGTTCGTGCAAACCCTTTGATCGGCAGGGGAAGGAGGCGAACTTGTGATTGAAATCGTTTGCTGCGTGCATAATTGCTGGGGGTGGTGATGGCCCAACCGCTGTTTCGGGCAATGAGCGACATAATCGACGCCGTGCTTTCAAACTCAAAAGTGGTTTCTAATTTTATCCGCATTCGGATGAGTTGGGCCTCTATTTGGGTGCCAATGAACTGACTGCGCATGTATCGCAAAAAAGGCAAACCCGATTTTCCTGTGATGAACTCTTCGGCGGTGGCCGTTGATGCGACGGGCACCGCAAGTACGAATGGATCGCGCAACAAAGGAAATTCTCGAACCTGTGGAAGAGGGGATTGCGGTTGTGTGGCGACCCCTATGTCCAATTCCCGGTTTTCAAACATCGACAGGATGTCGTGGCTGACGCGGGTGTAATGAGTAAAGTGGCAATTAGGGAGCAGTGTGGACAACAGTCGAGTGATCTCGGGGCCGATATCGTTCTCAAAATCCTCGATCACCGCAAATCGAAGGCGCGTTAGGTTTTTCGGCGTAAGGGAGCGGATCTCATTGTTTGCTATGCTCAGCAGATCTATTATTTCGTCGACATAGCGTAGATAGACCACCCCTTGCGCTGTCAGAACCATTGGGCGGCAAGAGTGATCAATCAGCATCAACCCAACATGGGATTCGAGGCATTTTAGATGGTGTGAGACTGTGCTGATAGACAGGCCGGTTTGCTGCGCTGAAATTTGTATAGACCCAGAATGAGCGACGCTTTGAAAGGTACTGAGCCATTTCAGGGAAGGGAGGGCATTCATCATCGTCCGTCGCACTTTCAGGTGGGGCCTCGCGCGGGTTCGAGGATATTTGAATAAATTCCTAACAAATAAAACAACTTAGAAATGGACCAGTCAAGGCTCTCTTAGGATTCTGCCCGTAATGGTAATGTCATTGTCCGACAGAAAAGTGAACTGGCGGATGCCCGATGCCTGCTGAGGAGTTGAAAATGGCTGATCTGACTTATTCAAATGTGGATGCGACCACTGCAGCTGAAACGCTGTTTTCTGGAAACGTTGAGATTGTTGACGCAAGCCTGATTGGCTCTGACAAGCAGGTCGCGTCCTATGAGAATGGGGACGCTGTTGCGGACGAACTGACCCCATCAGATACCGGTTTAATCTTTTCGACCGGAAAGGCTGAAAATGCCACAAATGCGGGCGACGAAACAAACCAAAAGCTGAACACCTCGGGTAAAATGAAAACTGAAGGGAGTGAGGCCATTGAAGAGCACACCGATTATAATACCTATGATGCGGCAGGGCTGGAGGTAACCTTCATTCCTGAGCAAGATAGCCTTACATTCTCGATGACATTTGCGAGCGAGGAATTCCCTGAATACGTCGGGTCGATCTACAATGATATGGCCGCGGTTTATGTAAACGGAGAATTGATCCCAATAACCGGGACCGAAAACGGTCTTGCGGATGTGAATGCTGGGAATTTTTATAACAATACAGACGGTTCAATCAATACAGAGTTCGATGGCGTTACGGCGGGATTAACCGTGACTGCGTCACTCAACCCCGGTGAAGAAAACACGATCAAAATCGTTATAGCCGATGTTGGTGATAACATTTATGACTCCGCCATTTTGATTGCAGGCGATGCGATTCAAGTTGTCGATGAAGCGGATTTGCCGGACCTGCTCAGTATATCCAACGATGATAGCGAAACTGTCATTGTTGATGGAACCGATGAGGCGGACGTCATGCATGAAGAGCATGTGGATCATCATGGCGACATCATTGATGGGGTGGATGGCGATAATGATATCATTCTTGGCTATGGCGGGGCGGATGACATAAAAGCCGGTGAAGGCAATGATCTGGCATCGGGCGGCAATGTGGGCAGCGAATGGACCCTAGTTGATGGTGCCTGGGTTTATAACGCAGATGCTGTAAAGGGCGGTGGCGAAGCAGGTCCAAATACCGATATGTCGGATGATAAAATCGCGGGAGGAGCCGGGGATGACGTATTGCTGGGGGGATACGGCAATGACCACCTGATGGGCGACGATGGCAATGACACCCTTAACGCGGGGGAGGGGGATGACATCGTCGATGGTGGCATAGGCGATGATGTCCTGAACCTTGAGGCAGGTGCAGATTACGCGACGGGCGGAGAGGGCAATGATACGATCAATGCTGGCTCTGGCGATGACATTGCATTTGGGGGTGCAGGAGATGACAAATTACGCGGGGATGATGGCGCGGACCAGCTGTCTGGTGATGCAGGCAATGATGAAATCTTCGGTGGCACTGGCAATGATACGATTGATGGGGGCACGGACGACGATAGCCTGTTTGGCGGGGACGGAGACGACCATATCCTTGGTGGGGAGGGGAATGATTATCTCGCTGGGGAAAAAGGTAATGATACTCTTGACGGTGGCGCAGGCGATGATCGCGTCATGGGAGGGACAGGGAATGATATCCTATCCGGAGGGGTCGGGGCGGACAAACTTGTCGGAGGGGCCGGCGCGGATGTCATAGCCGGTGGCGAAGGCAACGATCATATGTGGGGTGGCGAATGGTCTGCCGATGGTTCTGGCGATACTTTTATCGTCTCTGCCGGTGGCGGAAAGGACATGATCCATGATTTCGAAACCGATAATGATCAAATCGATTTATCGTCCTATGGCTTGGAATATGCCGATGTTCAGGGGCTCATGTCTGATAAAGGCTGGGCGACTGAAATCGATCTGAGTGGCCTAACCGGGGGCAGCGAAACAGACAAAATTATCATTAAATCTGTCGATGCAGATGATCTTGATGAAAGCAATTTCATTCTGTGAGCAAAACGCGGTTGTGCAGAGGTGATGCCCGTCGTCATCAGAAGGGTATTTGACTATGGAGACATCGCCTCTCTCTCATCTTAAACGATTGATCTTGCCTTTATTATTGTTCAGTTTTATTGGAAATCTGGCCGTTTTAGTTAGCCCGATATTCATGATGCAAGTGTTGGATCGTGTGGTCCCCAGTGGCAATGTGAACACCCTTATCATGTTGTTGTGTGTGGCCCTGGGGGCAATTGTTGCACACAGCTTTGTTGAGTTACAGCGTGACCTCTGCCTTGAAAGAACGGCACGATGGATTGAAAAAATTGGCGCTGGGCTTGTTGTCCGATTGTGCCGGGATGATCGTCAAGTTGCTATTTCTGACGTGGGGGCGCTTACGCAATTTTTCAGAAGTGGGACCGCAAAAGCCGCGCTATCACTGCCGTGGTTGCCGTTGTTTATCTTGGCATTGGCCTTGATTCATCCGCTTTTTGTAATCCTGCTCGTGGCGGTTGTAGGGGCGATGCTTTTATTGAGTGCTTTGCAAAGTGTTTTAACGGGCGGAACAGTAGAAGAGGCCTCAAAGTTACGTTCATTGGAAACACAGGTCCTACGTGACGCATCCGACCCATATCTCTCGGCAGGGTTACGTGCGATCGGGGCAAATTTATTAATCAGATTTCAGACCGTGCAATCAATGCGCCACGAAAGAGAAACTTCCATCGCGGCAACTTCAAATAGGATTTCAGCAATCTTAGGCGGTGTTCGGATGGCGTCGCAATTGCTGGCGTTAAGTTTGGGGGCGACTTTGGTCATAAGCGGTGGCCTAACGGCCGGCGGAATGATCGGGGCGTCCATTATAATGGCAAAAACCG
Source organism: Pseudoruegeria sp. (assembly GCA_039972875.1). GTDB lineage: Bacteria > Pseudomonadota > Alphaproteobacteria > Rhodobacterales > Rhodobacteraceae > Pseudoruegeria. The sequence goes on along the minus strand of JBDWMA010000048.1, from coordinate 11,324 downwards.
TACAAATCGCGGAATCGGCGATGAGCACATTCAATAGTGCAAGGCAGACAAAGTTGGTGTTTTCTCGTTTACAGGAACAGTTCGAAAGCAAGCAGTCAGAAGCCACCGAAATCACGGATTTGTCCGGCGGACTGACGGCCAGAGACCTTATCTATCCACGAGGTGGGGGCGCGCCTGCGCGCATTGATCGGGTGTCTGTGCAATTGGCCCCCGGGGAATGCCTTGCCATTGTTGGCGACTCCGGGAGCGGTAAAACCACTTTATTGCATGCCTTGGCGGGCATCGACCCATGTCCAATTGGGGCGGTGTTCTTAGATGAAACCGAAATTCGAACAATCGGACCTTGGACAGAAGCCAAGTCCATTGGTTTTTTGCCACAACAGGCAAGATTGATCAAAGGCAGTTTAGCCGAAAACATCAGTTGTTTTGCACCGGGTGCCCCGGATGTGAAATTGATACGGGCCGCAAAAACGGCTGGTGTTCACGGGCTGATCTCCGCACTTCCAGAAGCATATGAAACGGATATTGGGGCTCATCCACATTTATTGTCTGCCGGCCAAAAACAAAGAGTGGCTTTGGCGCGGGCAATTTATGAGCGACCAAAATATCTTTTTCTCGATGAACCAAATGCGTTGTTGGATGCCAGCGGTGAGCGCCAGCTTTGTGATACTCTTGCGCTTTTGAAAAGCAACGGTACGACTATCGTGATGGTATTGCATCGATCCGGAATCATGGGTTTGGCGGATAAAGTCCTAATGCTTGATCATGGCCGTGTCGCGGATTTTGGCCCTAGAACCGAAGTCCTGGGCCGGATGAGCGATCGGAAACGCCGGATTAAATTGCCGTTGTTGCCAACGTCATTGCAGGATCTGAATGATTGGATTGAGGCCCAGTTTTTACGCAACAATGACGGCGCGTTTTGTCAAAAGGCAGTGTTAATTGGGACCGAAATTTTTAACGTCGCAAGCCAAGAGGCCTCTGCCGATCTGAGACATGGCATTTTCACGTTCAAATTTGTTGACGACACTCATTGCGAAATTTCCATGCAAGAGGATGGGAAAAGCAAAATTGCGGAAAAAATGCCAAAAATTAAATCCCTCATCAATCATCCCCAAGTGGATATGCTGGATTTGCCTTCGGATGAAATTGGGCTTGCAATGCTGTCTCAAATGACCACTCGGTTCGAAGTTAAAAATCACAAACAAGGAACGGTTTTCTTTGCGGCATTATCGAGTGAAAATGTGTCGTTAGAAGGAGTGCCCAAACATTGAACGATACGGGATCTCAGAACATTGAACTTTTACCCCGCGACATTCTAAAACCAGTTCAACGTGCGGGGGTGGGGTTGTTTATTGCCGGGGTGTTGCTGGTTATTTGGGCCTGTTACGCACCTCTTTCTACAACGGTTCGCGCCTCTGGAACACTTGTGTCTTCGCGGCCGAGCTTTGACTTGCAGCACCCCCACAACGGTCGGGTCGCAAGCGTGGATGTGATGTTACACGATGAGGTGAGCGAGGGGCAGATTTTGATCCAGTTGGATGTTGCACCGCAAAAAGAAGCTTTGTCTCAAATTGAACAACTAATTTCTCATATTGAGGCCGAAAATGCCGCGATAGAAACAGTTTTGGCAGCTGAGACTCTGGCCGATCTGATTCTGCCAGATGACCAATCCCCAACAATTTCGGCGCATTACCTGGAAATGCGGGCCAACCTGCAGCTTGAATTGGAAACCGTAGAAGAAGAGGAGCGTTCGGCACGTCAACAAGCCGAAGCTATTCATCAAAGGTTGGATATTTTAACAACCCGCCGGGACATTATGGCACAAAGGGCCGTGCATTTGGACAGCTTGTCCCAAAAAGGGTTGATCGCGGTGACTCAGACGGAAAATCACCGAAATTTATTTCTGGATTTGCAAGCGGATCTGGTCAACGAGCAGTCCGACCTTGCCGCCACAGAGGCCTCAATACGACGTATTGCGATTGAACATAAACGCCATAGTGCCGATTTTCGGTTGACGCTTTTGCAAAAGAAACTCAGCAATGAAGCCCGGTTACCCGAATTGCGCAGGTCTGAGGTGAACATCCGGGACGAGGTTGCACAATCTGCTATTCGTGCTCCGGTCTCGGGTTCTATCGTGGCCCTACATTTTGACACCAAGCGGATGTTTATACCGCGCGGAACCACGTTGTTGACGATTGCGCAGCCTTTGGAACAACCATTTGTAAATGTTATCATTCCGCTTCAGGCGATAGACCAAACCAGAGCAGGAATGGCGGGTGCTCTTACGATTTCAAGCCTACCCCAAAGGAATTTACCAAAGATCCGAGTTACCCTGATTTCCATCGCCCACGACGCGATATTAGATCAAAATGGAACTCCGACGGGCTATCGGGGTCGGGCAACGATTAATCCGGATGATCTTAATCTTGCGGCGGAAAGGTTGAATGGCGAATTATCACTATCTGCCGATATGCCGGTATCCGTCGCCTTTGAGGGACGAAAAACCACGTTTTCTGAGTATTTGGTCGAGCCATTTTTAACAATATTCAAGGATGCGCTTCAAGATTGATCGGATCAACTGTGCCAAGCTGGCCTTGCAAGCCTCGTCATCGTGGTTGGTTGGGGCGGGACCATTGCCAATTTTACGATCTGCTATATCTTTGCGGATGGAACGTAAAGTTTGTTCAGTGTTTCGCATCTCTTTTGCGGGCATTGAATGGAAAGAACCGCCGGGGGGCCTATCGCACTTTCATCTATGACCCGCCTCTGTGCGCTGCTATTGGGAGTACTGCTTACTGTAACTCCGGTGCGCGCTGAAAAATTGACGATTTTTGCCGCATCCAGCCTGAAAACCGCACTGGATCAGGTAAATAGTGCGTTCCAAGAGCGCCATCCTCATCCTGGGACAGTGACGGCATCTTATGCCGGGTCTGCAGTGCTTGCACGGCAGATTCAATTGGGCGCACCTGCTGATTTGTATATATCTGCGCATCCAGATTGGATGGGCGTTTTGCACGATGGAGGGTATTTGCATCCGGGCTCCATGGTGGACCTTTTGGGAAATAATCTTGTTCTTGTCTCTCCGGCCTCAAGCGAACATGTGCAACTTGATCTGCAGGACGTTGGATTGATTGATCATATCGGTTCTGCGCGCGTTGCAATGGGGTTGGTTGAGGCCGTACCCGCGGGACAATATGGGAAAGCGGCTTTGAACTATTTGGGGCTTTGGGATGCAGTGCAGGGGCAAGTGGTGCAAACCGATAATGTCCGCTCTGCGCTGGCGCTGGCTGCATTGGGCGAAGTCGGTTTTGCCGTGGTCTATGCCAGTGACGCAGTTGCTGAAACGCGTGTGCAACAAGTCGCGATTTTTCCACGGGATTCCCATCCTGAAATTCGGTATTCCGCTGCGGTTATAGCGGACGCTGACCCTGAATTTTCTTCCGAATACCTGAAGTTTCTACAATCCGCTGAAGCTATTGAGATATTTGTCTCATATGGGTTTGAGGTTTTGAACCATGACTGAGGCATGGTTAAACCCTGCCGAATGGGATGCGGTTCAGCTATCCCTTAAGGTGTCCCTATGGGCCACGTTTTGCAGTTTGCCATTGGGTGTTTTTACGGCTTTTGCACTTGTGCGGTGGCAGTTTCCGGGAAAGCAAATTCTAAACAGCGTGGTCCACCTTCCGCTTATTTTACCTCCGGTGGTTACGGGGTATTTATTGTTGCTGGGGTTTGGAACTCAGGGGCCGTTTGGATGGTTGTTGGACCCGTTAGGCATAGAATTCGCCTTTCGGTGGACTGGCGCAGCACTTGCGGCTGGAATCATGGCATTTCCGCTGATGGTTCGGGCGATCCGGTTGTCGATAGAATCTGTTGACCCCAAATTGGAACAGGCCGCAGCGACCCTTGGGGCATCTCCCTTCAGACGGTTTGTGACTGTAACCTTGCCGTTGATTTCGCCCGGAATTTTGGCTGGTTCGGTACTGGCTTTTGCCAAAGCGATGGGGGAATTTGGGGCGACCATAACGTTTGTCTCAAATATTCCTGGCCAAACCCAAACGCTACCATCCGCAATTTATGCATTTTTGCAGGTTCCTGGCGGAGAGACCTCTGCCATCCGTTTGGTCTGCATCTCAGTTGGGATAGCCGTCGCGGCTTTGATTCTGTCCGAATATCTGGCGCGCCGAATGACAAGACGTCTGGGGGCCACATGACGACGTCGGTTTTTGTGCAGCAAGCCTTTTCAGGCTTTAAGCTGGATATATCCTTTGAGGCACCAGCAGGGTTGACGGTGTTATATGGTCGTTCAGGGTCTGGTAAAACCACAGTAATTAATGCGGTTGCTGGGTTGATGAAGCCAGATTCCGCCCGGATATCAATTGATGGTACTGTATTGCACGACACTGCCAAGGGCATTTGGGTGTCACCGCATAAACGTCAGATCGGGTATATCTTTCAGGATGCCCGGCTCTTTCCGCATATGACGGTCCGTCAGAACCTCACCTATAGCCAAAGTCGATCAAAAGTTTCTGATGACAGGCCAAATTTTGAAAAGATCGCAGATCTGCTTGGGCTTGAGCATCTTTTATCCCGTCGACCTGCGCATTTGTCGGGAGGGGAAAAGCAACGTGTCGCCATTGGCCGGGCATTGCTATCCTCACCAAAGTTGTTGCTGGCAGATGAACCTTTGGCGGCACTGGATGATCCACGAAAGGCTGAAATCCTACCTTATTTTGAACGGCTTAGGGATGAGGCTAAAATCCCAATCCTTTATGTCAGCCACGCTGCAACAGAAGTGGCAAGGTTGGCGACAACTGTGGTCGTCCTTGATCAGGGTGGCATTGTCATGCAGGGTCCACCAGAAGAGGTTATGGCGAACCCATCCGTATTGCCCACTGGGGTTCGTGGGGCCGGGGCGTTGTTGACGGCGTTGGTGGTGGCGCACCATGACGACGGATTGACAGAGTTAAACGCAGGCGGGGTGCCCTTATTGGTACCAGAGATTGCAATGGCGATTGGTTGCAAAATTCGAGTGCGGGTTGCGGCGCATGACGTGATTTTATCTACCAAACCGCCTGTGGCTTTATCTGCTCTAAATATCATTCCCGGAACAATAGAAAAGATCCGGAAAGGCGACGGTCCAGGAGCGATTGTAACCTTACTCAGCCCGGCCGGCTTGATCCTCGCGCGGATTACCAGACGTTCGCTTTCAGGGTTGGAACTGGTTAAGGGGATGCAGTGTTATGCGGTGATCAAGACCGTCGCTATCGCGCCAGAGGATGTCGGGAATACATCTCTTAAACCATTGTCTTTGGCGGATGATACGGTGACCTGATTGGGTTTCGGTTCAACATGTCTGGTTTACCGCGATTTCAGCTCAACACCTTACAACAATTGAAAAAAGGCGCCGTTGATGTGAACGACGCCTTTCCATTCGGATTTAAGTATCCGTATTATTTTTTACGTTTTTTCGGAGGCATCAGGTCAGTAATGGTGCCTTCGAACATTTCAGCTGCAAAGTTAACGGTTTCCGACAGTGTTGGATGTGGGTGGATGGTGTGGCCAAGATCCACCGCATCTGCACCCATTTCGATGGCCAAGGCCACCTCGGCGATTAGATCACCGGCATTCGGGCCAACGATCCCAGCACCGATTACCCGGTCATCGCTTTCATCAAAGATCAGCTTTGTGATGCCTTCGGACCGCCCAAGAGATAGCGAGCGACCTGAAGCTGCCCAAGGGAAAGAGCCTTTCCCGACTTTGATGCCCTCGGCTTTGGCCTGAATTTCGGTTAGGCCAACCCAGGCAACTTCTGGATCTGTATAAGCAACAGACGGAATGATCTTTGCATCAAAGAACCGCTTGTGACCTGCGCAGACTTCGGCAGCCACTTTGCCTTCGTGTACGGCTTTGTGTGCCAGCATTGGTTGGCCAACCACATCCCCGATCGCAAAGATATGCGGAACGCCTGTGCGTTGTTGTTTGTCGACCGCGATAAAGCCGCGTTCATCCACAGCAACACCGGCTTGTTCGGCATCTATGATTTTACCATTCGGTTTACGGCCAACCGCAACCAAAAGCTTGTCAAAGGTGTCGGTGAAGCTTTCACCATTGTCATCCTCAAACGTCACTTTCAGGCCCTTATTCTGGGCCTCAACTGCGGTCACTTTGGTCTTTAGCATGATTTTCTCATACCGACCTTCGATGCGTTTATGTAGCGGTTTGACAATGTCTTTGTCTGCGCCTGGGATGATTTGATCCATCAACTCTACGACCGTGACATTGGTGCCAAGCGCATCATAAACTGTCGCCATCTCAAGACCAATGATACCGCCACCCAACACCAATAGACGTTTTGGAATGTCGGCCAGTTCCAACGCGCCTGTGCTGTCGATCACACGCTCATCATCATGGGGGATGAACGGCAGGGCAACGGGCTCTGATCCAGCAGCGATGATACAGTTGTCAAAGCTGACGGTTTTGATGCCATCATCCGTTTGCACTTCGATCATGTTAGGACCGGTAAAGCGCCCATAGCCGTTGACCACGGTCACCTTGCGGCCTTTGGCCAAACCGGACAAGCCGCCGGTCAATTGATTGACGACACTGTCTTTCCACGTGCGCAGCGTGTCCAGATCCACCTTGGGTTTGGCAAAGCTGATGCCGTGCTCACCCATTTCTTCGGCTTCTGTGATGACTTTGGCGGCGTGCAGCAAAGCTTTGGATGGGATACATCCCACGTTCAAGCAAACCCCACCCAAACGGCTGTCCTTTTCAATCAGAACAACGTTTTTACCAAGATCCGCAGCTCGGAACGCCGCGGTATAACCGCCAGGACCAGAGCCCAGAACGACTACCTCGCCGTGGATGTCACCAGCACCGGATGCCGTACCAGTGGCGGCAACCGCAGCAGGGGCAGCGGCCGCAGGGGCCTTGACGGCCTCCGTGGGCGCAGTTCCTTCGGCTACATCCAAGGTCAGGATCAAGCTGCCCTCGGAGACGTTATCGCCTTCGGCCACAGCAATAGAGGCGACAACGCCTCCTGCCGGGGATGGAACTTCCATTGTGGCTTTGTCGCTTTCCAGTTCGATCAGCGGGTCTTCGGCAGCGACCGTATCGCCCACCTCAACCAGAATGCTGACCACGGGAACAGAGTCGAAATCACCGATATCGGGTACTTTGATTTCCATATCCAAGTGCTCCTTACAGCATCAGCCGACGAACATCGCCGAGCAGGTGTTTCAGGGACGCACAGAACCGGGCGGCCAATGCACCATCAATCGCACGGTGGTCATAGGACAGACTCAGAGGCTGCATGTTGCGCGGTACAAATTCACCGGCATCTTTGTCCCATACCGGTGCCATTTTGGAACGGGTTAGGCCTAGGATCGCAACTTCGGGTGCATTTACGATTGGGGTAAAGCTAGTGCCACCGATGCCGCCAAGTGACGAAATCGTAAAGGTCGCGCCAGACATGTCGTCGCCCTTTAGCTTGCCGTCACGGGCTTTGGCGGAAAGCTCCATCAGATCTTTAGAGATTTCGATGATGCCTTTGCGGTCGGCGTCTTTGATCACAGGTACCATCAGACCGTTTGGTGTATCTGCTGCAAAGCCTATGTTGTAGAAATCTTTCTTGATCAGCTTATCACCATCCGGGTGGATCGAAGAATTCACCTCCCAATGTTGTTTCAGCGCAGACACAGAGGCTTTAACAACAAAGGACAGCAGCGTAACACGGTAGCCCTCTTGCTTGGCGATCCCATCAAGTTCACGACGGTAGCCATCAAGGTCAGTGATGTCGGCCTCTTCGTTGTGGGTCACATGGGGAATGTTCAGCCAGCTGCGGTGCAGAGCCGGGCCAGAGATCTTTTTGATCCGTGGCATGTCCACATCTTCGATCGGTCCAAACTTGCTGAAATCAACCGCTGGGATCGGTGGAATGCCCATGCCGCCTTTCGCGCCACCTGCAGCAGCACCAGCCGGAACGGAAGTTGCTTTGAACGCCTTCATGACGTCTTCGCGCAGGATGCGTCCCTTGCGACCAGAGCCGTTCAGTTTTCCAAGATCAATCTCAAGCGTGCGGGCAAATGCACGTACCGACGGTGAGGCATGCGCTTTACCAAATCCAGCGTCTGTGACCGCTGCTGGCGCAGGGGCCGCGGTAGGTGCCGTAACTGGGGCTGCCGGTGTTGCCAACGCAGCAGGGGCCGCCGCCGGTGTGGCGGCTTCAGCACTGCCTTCAAGGATGATCAACAAAGAGCCTTCGGAGACATCGTCGCCCTCAGCCACTTTGATTTCAAGGACTTTACCAGCGGCAGATGAGGGAACCTCCATCGTGGCTTTGTCGCTTTCCAATTCAACGATTGGGTCTTCTTCGGCAATCACATCACCCACTTCGACCAGAATGCTGACCACGGGAACGCTATCGAAATCGCCGATATCGGGGACTTTTACTTCTACTGTCATGTCTTAATCTCCTCCTTCGGCCTTACACGAGCCGCGGGTTCGGCTTTTCGCCGTCGATGTCATATTTAACCAGAGCGGCTTCGAGGTCTTTCTTAGTCACCGCACCTTCGCGGTAAAGATCGACCATTGCAGCTGCAGCGATGTGATTGGCATCCACTTCAAAGAAGCGGCGCAAGTTGACCCTGCTGTCAGAACGGCCAAAACCGTCGGTGCCCAGAACCGTGAAGCGCTGACCAGATGGGATAAAGCCCCGGATTTGTTCGGCGTAATTCTTCATATAGTCAGTCGCACAGATGATCGGGCCTTTTGTGCCCTCAAGCTGTTCTGTCACATAGGCTTTGCGTGGCTCCGCCAATGGATCCAGACGATTGTGACGCTCGACGTCCTGACCATCACGGGCCAACTCGTTAAAGCTGGTTGCGGACCAGATGTCAGAAGTAACACCGAAGTCTACTTTGAGCATCTCTGACGCTTTCAGCGCTTGTACCAAGATTGTCCCAGAGCCCATCAGATTAACGTGCTTTTTGGTGGGGTTGGTGACTTTGCTAAATTGGTAGAGCCCTTTGATGATGCCGTCCTCTGCGCCCATAGGCATGTCTGGATGGCTGTAGTTTTCGTTCATCAAAGTCAGGTAGAAATACACATCTTCTTGATCGACATACATCCGTTGCAGACCATGATGGACGATGACCGCAACCTCATAGCTAAACGTCGGATCATAGCTGATACAGTTGGGAATGGTGCCCGCCAGAATGTGGCTATGACCGTCTTCGTGTTGGAGGCCTTCGCCATTCAATGTTGTCCGGCCCGCTGTGCCGCCCAGCATAAAACCACGGGCGCGTGAGTCGCCTGCCGCCCAAGCCAGATCACCGATCCGCTGGAAGCCAAACATGGAATAATAGATGAAAAACGGGATCATCGGCACGCCATGGTTGGAATAGGACGTCGCCGCCGCAATCCAGTCGGCCATCGCACCAGCTTCGTTGATGCCTTCTTGTAGAACCTGACCGTCAACGCTTTCTTTATAGAAAGACATTTGATCAGCATCCTGTGGTGTGTAGTTTTGACCCAGCGGGTTGTAGATACCAACGGAGCGGAACAGCCCTTCCATACCAAAGGTCCGGCTTTCATCTGGGACAATCGGAACGACTTGCTTACCGATCTTTTTGTCGCGCAGCAGCGTTGTCAGAATACGTACAAAGGCCATTGTCGTGGAAATTTCACGATCACCGGTGCCTTTGAGCTGACCGTCAAATTTGGAAAGTGCCGGAATTTCTAGGCTGTCCATCGCATGATGTCGTACAGGGAATGCGCCACCCAGCGCCTTGCGGCGATCCGCGAGATAGGCTTTCTGTGCGTTGTTCAAGGCAACGAATGGCGCTTTGCCGACGTCTTCATCGCTCACTGGAATGTCAAAGCGATCACGGAACGCACGCAGCTGATCTTCGTTCATCTTTTTCTGCTGGTGGGTTGTATTTTGACCTTCGCCAGCGGAGCCCATGCCGTGACCTTTGACCGTTTTGATCAACAGGCAGCTTGGCTGGCCTTTGGTGTCAGAGGCATGTTTGAAGGCAGTGTAGACCTTCTGTGGATCATGACCACCGCGACGCAGAGCAAAGATCTGCTCGTCGGTCCAGTCTTCGACCAATGCTGCAGTCTCTGGATATTTGCCAAAGAAATGCTCGCGAATATAGGCACCGTCTTTGGATTTAAAGGTTTGATAGTCCCCATCGACGGTTTCATCCATCAATTGACGTAACCGGCCCGAGGTGTCTTTTTCCAAAAGCTGATCCCAGCCTTTGCCCCAGAGCAACTTGATCACGTTCCAACCCGCACCGCGAAAATCGCCTTCGAGTTCTTGAACGATTTTGTGGTTACCACGAACGGGGCCATCAAGACGTTGTAGGTTGCAGTTGATCACAAAGATCAGATTGTCGAGACCTTCGCGTGCCGCAAGGTCGATCGCACCCCGGCTTTCGGGTTCGTCCATTTCGCCGTCACCAAGGAAACACCACACCTTGCGGTCAGCCATATCGATCAAACCACGGTTGTGCATGTATTTCATGAACCGTGCTTGATAGATCGCCATCAGCGGGCCAAGACCCATAGAAACCGTGGGGAACTGCCAGTAATCGGGCATCAGCCAAGGGTGGGGATAAGACGAAAGGCCCTTGCCATCAACTTCGGAACGGAAGTTGGTCAGCTCATCCTCGCTGATGCGGCCTTCCATAAAGGAGCGCGCATAAATACCGGGGATTACGTGACCTTGGAAAAAGACCAGATCGCCTCCGTGGATGGCAGATTTAGACCGCCAAAAGTGGTTCAAACCCACGTCATACATCACCGCAGCAGAGGCGAAAGAGGCGATATGCCCGCCGTATTCGCTGCTTTCTTTGTTGCGGCGCACGACAGTGGCCATCGCATTCCAGCGGTTGATGGTGCGAATGCGCCATTCCATATCTAGATCGCCGGGAAAATCCAATTGATCATCGGTTGGAATGGTATTTTGGTAAGGTGTCGTTGCAGAAAACGGCAGGTTTGCACCGGCGGCACGGGCTTGTTGTACCGCTTTATCAAGCAAGAAATGTGCACGATTTGCGCCGTCGCGTTCAATCACATCTTCAATGGCTTCTTGCCATTCCTGTGATTCAACGGGATCGATGTCAGGGGTCTGACCACTCATAGTATATATTCCTCCCGGGAAATATTAAGCGAGATATTGGCCGCCATTGGCGGAAAGTGTTGAGCCAGTGATGAAGCCCGCGTCATCGGCGGCTAGGAATGCAACGCATCGGGCCATTTCTTCGGCTTCGCCCAGACGTCCAACCGGGATTTGCGGCAGGATGACTTCGTTCATT
>JBDWMA010000047.1:0-117563 GCA_039972875.1 Pseudoruegeria sp. | reverse complement strand
GACTTGCCTCTGCAGCGATGGCGCCCGCGACTTACCTGTCGCGCCAACTGCCGGGGGCAGTCCTCCCACCGTCCCCGGCCTTTTCTTCCGGTTCTTGCGATTTTTGGGGATAGAAACGCAGAACCACCGCCGCAGCGCCCTTACTCAATCCGGCGCTGCACCACACCACGCCAACCCATCAGGCCCCATTTCCAGAGAGGCGGGGAATACAGGCCCCGCAGGACTAATCCCTCGGAACGGATCCCCTGATTGCGTTGGCGTGGATGTCGCCAACGGCCCAGATGAAACCGCCTTTTACTGCACAGAGTATCCGCATTGCGGCTGTCCCGGCGGCACAACCCACCCCGACTGCCCCGCCATTCCGGCCCTGCTGAACACCGCAGGACGTGTGCATTGATGCTCCACCCCTTTTGCCCGACATCCCCGCGCATCATCATCCATCAGGGCTATGATGAAACAGAAGGCCGCTGGATCGTACACGACACATCCGAAGCCACCACAGAACAAGATCACCCCGATCGCGAAACAGCCCTGATCGACGCCGCAGAGCGCCTGATCTCAATTGGCATCATCGAGGCGGAGGATAATGACTGATCGCAACAGCCCACAAAGGGCCGGAAAACAAGCCTCCCCAAGATAAGGAAAAAGGACGAAGGGCATGACAAAAAACAAACTGGCTGATCTGAATGATCACCTATTCGCACAAATGGAACGCCTGTCAAACGAGGGCATAAGCGAGACTGGGCTCGAACAAGAAGTCAAACGCGCAGAGGCCATGGTTTCAGTTGCGGACAAAATCACCAGCAACGCCGATCTGCAATTAAAGGCGGCAAAACTCTTTGCAGAACACGGCCAAACCGTCCTGCCGCATCTCCCACAAATCGGGAACCGTCAAAATGAACGGTAAAACAATAATCTACTCGGCAAAGGAATTAGCATGGCTAAAGGCCAACCAAAAATTGCCCCGCAAGGTTGCACATGCAAAGTTCATAATAGAATTTGAGAGAAAAGATGTTTCTTTTGACAACATCAAATCCCTCTACACGCGCAACGGCTGGGCGTCTGGCCGCACCGGACGTTTCGAAAAAGGCCACGAGCCCCACAACTTGGGCAAAAAGATGCCTTTCAACGCCAACTCTGCAGCCACCCGCTTCCAACCAGGCACACCGCCTCACAACACTAAATTCATCGGCCATGAACGGGTCACCAAAGACGGCTACCTTGAAATAAGCGTCGCGGATATCAACCCTCATACCGGGGCTGACCGGCGCTATGTGCAAAAGCATCGCCACCTTTGGGAAAAGCTGAATGGTCCCGTACCCGATGGCATGTGCCTAAAATGTCTGGACGGCGACAAGACAAATACCGCACCTGAAAATTGGGCATGTATCCCACGCAATCTTCTGCCGCGCCTCAATAATCGTTGGGGCCGCAAATACGATTCCGCAGAGCCAGAGGTAAAACCAACTCTGATGACCATCGCAAAATTGGAACACGCGGTTTCAGTCAAGCAAAAACGTTAAGAACAATTCAGGGAACCCGACATGACCAAGACCGCAAACGATCCGGACGAACTTTACATTCAGGCGGTTGCGAAAACGGTTGAACATCAAAAATGCTCTTCCAGCTTTATCCAGCGCCAGCTTGCAATCGGCTACAACAAAGCCGCACGTCTGACCAAAAGGATGGAAGAAGAAGGAATTGTAACGGCATCAGATCACGTTGGAAAACGTGAAGTCATCGCAACTGAAACCCCTGAAATCTACCGCGTGCCTGAAAAAAAACATTCATCAGCAACCGCACTCAAAATTCCAATGAAAGAAACTAAAGAAGACGAAGAAACACGGGATAAGGCATATCGCGTCCACGCGCAGGAGCTTCGATCCTTCATTGAACGCGCTGAACGTCTGGACGCTGAAAAGAAAGACATAGCCGATCAACACAAGGAAGTCATGAGCGAAGCAAAAGGCCGCGGTTACGACACAAAAATAATCCGCAAAATCATAGCCCTGCGCAAGCGAACGGCGGACGATATCGCCGAAGAAGACGCCGTCTTGGACATGTATAAAGAAGCGTTGGGGATGTAGATCTGTGACTGCAGGCGATGAACACACTCCTGAAAGGATCCGCAAAGGAAAGCACGATGAGAATAGACATTAAACCAGCCGCATTGCGCCTTGATAATGCGGCGAAATTTCTTGACATGAGCAGCGCAAAGTTTGCTGATCTGGTCAGTAAAAACGCACTTCCACCCCCGAAAAGCATCGGTGACACAGAAGAACGCTGGTTGACCAAAGACTTAGAGGCCATTCTTACAGGAAATGCCGCCATTCCCGACGAAGAGGAATTCGAGATTTGAAACCGCCCAAACCCAGAATTGCAAAGCCGCGCCTGAAATGGACCTATAATGCCGCCAAAGGTATTTGGGATCCGTATCACCGCACGACTTGGACCGAGAACGGCAAGCGCCGGGAACGGGCGATTCTGTTGAAATGGGAAGGTGACGCGCAGATCCTTGATCGACTCTATTGGGAGTGCCAATCCGGCCGCCACGAAAAACAAAAACCCGCAGCGCCCGCCCGATCATGGAAACACTTGGTTCAACTGTGGCGATCAGACCCCCGAGAACAAAAGAAATTAGCCGCCTCAACCAAGGCATCCTACAATCGTTACATGGAAGTCCTGCTGGAAAAGAACGCAGACAAACCCGTCGCAAGCCTAACCCGTCAACGGCTGCGCCTGATCCATGATGCATTATCAGACACCCCACGCAAAGCCGACTGGATTGTCCAGATCGTGCGCAAGCTGTGGAACTATGCCCAGGCGCGCCACGACTGGCCTCTTGCCACCAATCCCGCAGAGAACTTCGAACTATACGGCAAGCAATCCAGCTTTGACCCTTGGCCGGAATGGATGGTGGACGCGCTGACCACGGCCCCCCAGAACGTGCGCACCACAGCAGAGATCATCCTGGGTACCGGGCAACGGCCAAGTGCCGCCATCGAAATGCGCTGGAATGATTTCAACGGCGAATGGGTCACGGTGATGGATGACAAGACCGATACCAGTTTTGAGATATTCGCACCCCAACAGCTGCGGACCTATCTAAAGGAACTGCGCAAAGCTGGCCGGCATATCATGGCAAAGAACATCAAAGAGCCGCTGGGCTATGACGCGGTACAAAAGCAGTTTTCTGTATGGCGGAAAGGTCTTGGCCCCAAAGCCAAACCATTTGTGCTGCACGGCCTGCGCAAGCTGGCCATCACACGACTAGCCGAAGCCGGATGCACCGACGCCGAGATCCAAGCCGTCACCAACCAATCGCTTGAGATGGTGGCCTATTACCGACAGAAGGCGAATCGCAAAACCATGAGTAAAAACGCCGCTGAACGGAACACGAACAGAACATGAAAGTGGGAGTGAAGTGTGGGAGTGTGTAGGAGCCCGATTTTAACCAAGTAAAGAACAAGGAGCTTATGCCCTTGTTTTTATTGGTACCCGAGGCCGGACTCGAACCGGCACGTCCGTTAGGACGGGGGATTTTGAATCCCCTGCGTCTACCATTCCGCCACTCGGGCTCCTGTGCGCTTCTCTAGCGCTCTGTTTCAGGGAGGTCCAGATCAAAAATGCGCATTGGGCAAGGAAAATCACTTTTACCGCCCCGAGCTTGACCTTTGGCATTGGTCATGGTCGAACAATAAAAAAACCAGAACGGGCAGAGACATGATCAGGCGTCTATATGAATGGACTTTATCTCTGGCTCAGTCCCGTTACGCACTCTGGGCGCTTGCTGTTGTCGCGTTTGTAGAAAGCTCTGTTTTTCCCATTCCGCCAGATGTGCTTATGATCCCGATGATCCTTGCCCGTCCAAAGCAGGCTTGGCTTATTGCCACCATAGCATTGATAGGGTCCGTGCTAGGGGCATTGCTTGGTTATTTCATCGGCGCTGTCTTATTCGAAGCTTTGGGCCAACCGATCCTAACCTTCTATGGCAAGGACGTGTTTTTTGACGAATTTGCACAACGTTATAATGACTATGGCCCTTGGGCAGTCTTAATTGCGGGTGTGACCCCCTTCCCGTTCAAAGTTATTACGATTTTATCCGGCACCACCGGCCTTTCGCTGCCCGTCTTTATTGTTTCTAGCATTATTGCACGTTCTATCCGGTTCTTTTTGGTCGCAGGACTGCTTTGGAAATTTGGCGACCCCATACGAGAATTCATCGAAAGACGGTTGAACCTTGTGTTTATCGCCTTTGTCGTGATCCTCTTAGCAAGCTTCTATCTGGTGAAATTTCTATGACGCAAAAACAACTTGTCCTTTTGGCCGCGGCAGGATCGATGTCATTGCTGTTAGGCGCTTGGGGTTTTCAGGCCCTGGGTTATGCGCCTTGTAAAATGTGTATTTGGCAACGGTGGCCCCACGGCATTGCCGTTGGATTGGGGATACTCTTTGTTCTATTGGGGACGCGTGCCCTGATCGCTCTTGGCGCAATCAGTGCTGCTGCGACAGGGGCTATCGGCGTATACCACTCAGGTATAGAGCGAGGCCTGTGGGAAGGTCCAAGCTCTTGCACCGGTGGTGGTGACGGATTGACCGGCTTATCAGGCGCAGACCTATTATCAACAGCAGGGCCTGCGAACATCGTAATGTGTGACGAAGTTGCTTGGTCCATGCTAGGGCTATCTATGGCCTCATGGAATGCAGTCTTTGCCTTTGGGATTTGCGCTGTTTGGATTTTGGCGTTACGCAAACCCCAAATCAAATAATTTGCGTGGCGCATCCTGAATACAAACTGGCAAAACGACCTCGTCCGACTTCAGTGTATTGGGAACTCCCCAACCACATTTTGCCACGCGCCGGAAGAAATCATTTTCCGGTGCGTAAAGCGAACCGAATGCAATGGGCCCTCAATCTCTTCCCGCCAAAACTCGATGAATTTAAATAGCACTGGATAGTCAGGTGCAAGATCATATTCCTGCCAGACATAACTGTTTAAAACATGTGGATAATCTGGCAAGTGATAGAACATTTCTGCCGTCGTTAAGCCGTATCCACGTAACATTAATTCGGTATCTGTACGCCCCATATTTTGCCTCTCAGATTATTTTTTATAAAGCCATCGTGCCACATATGGGTGAATAATCAATGAAAACAATTTGTTACCAAATCATGGGGCTGAGTGCCAAGGTTTCATTACATGGGCCATTGCAGCCCATATCCCGTGTCGTGTATAGTCCGGATAACAAAATCTAGTACTCCAAGAGCAGAGCGGTTGCCTACGTGAACGACACCCCGGAAACCCCCGAAAACAAAAAAGAAAATACACCTCAGCGCCCAGCGTATGACGGACCCGCAATCTCTATCACTGATGAGATGCGAACCTCATACCTTGACTATGCCATGAGTGTGATTGTTTCGCGTGCGATCCCAGATCTGCGCGACGGCCTAAAACCTGTGCATCGCCGTATTTTATACGCCATGCATGAAACCAATAACGGCCACGACAAACCTTACCGGAAATCCGCCCGACCTGTTGGCGATGTGATGGGTAAATACCACCCACACGGTGACGGCGCGATCTATGATGCCTTGGTCCGCATGGCGCAGGATTTTTCGATGTCCCTGCCACTTTTGGATGGGCAAGGTAACTTTGGATCCATGGATGGCGATAACCCAGCTGCGATGCGTTACACCGAAGTGCGCATGGATAAACCTGCCGCCGCGCTATTGACAGATATTGAAAAAGACACCGTTGATTTCCAAGATAACTACGACGGCAAGGATCAGGAACCAACGGTTCTGCCTGCGCGGTATCCGAATATGCTGGTCAATGGCGCTGGCGGTATTGCTGTTGGCATGGCGACCAACATCCCGCCGCATAACCTAGGTGAAATTGTTGATGCCACCTTGGCGTTGATCGAAAATCCGGACCTCACCAGCGAAGAATTGATGGAATACGTTCCTGGCCCTGATTTCCCGACTGGCGGCATCATGTTGGGACGTGCCGGCGCACGCAAAGCTTATCTTGAAGGGCGCGGTTCCGTTATAATGCGAGCAAAAACGCGTATCGAAGAGATCAGGAAAGATCGCTATGCCATTGTTCTGGATGAGATTCCTTATCAAGTGAACAAATCCACCATGATCGAAAAGATCGCCGAAATGGTGCGCGACAAAAAGCTTGAGGGTATTTCCCACATTCAAGATGAATCAGACCGAATCGGTGTCCGCGTGGTTGTGGAGCTAAAGCGCGATGCCACACCAGAGGTCGTCCTAAACCAGTTGTTCCGCTTTACGCCGATGCAAACCTATTTCGGCTGTAACATGTTGGCGTTGAACGGCGGTCGACCAGAGCAATTGACGCTCCGTCGGTTTCTTACGTCGTTTGTGGCTTTCCGAGAGGAAGTCGTCGCGCGCCGCACAGCATTTGATCTACGCAAAGCGCGAGAACGATCACATATTCTGTGTGGTTTGGCCGTGGCTGTTTCTAATGTTGACGAAATTGTTGCAACGATCCGTTCATCTGCGGACCCTGCAGAGGCGCGTCACAAACTGATGACCCGCCGCTGGCCTGCCCATGATATCGCCGAATATATCCGCTTGATCGATGATCCAACCCACACGATGAATGACGATGGCACTTATAATCTATCGGAACTTCAGGCGCGTGCGATCCTTGAATTACGCCTTCAGCGCTTGACTGCTATGGGTGTAAAAGAAGTCACCGATGAGCTTCAAGAGTTGGCAGGTAAGATCAGAGAATACCTGGATATTCTGCGATCCCGCGAACGCATTATGTCTATTATTTCTGATGAACTTCAGGACGTCCGTGATCAATTCGCTGTGCCACGTCGCACCCAGATTGTTGATTGGTCTGGCGACATGGACGATGAGGATCTGATCGAAAAAGAGGACATGGTCGTAACCGTGACCTCTGGCGGCTATATTAAACGGACCCCCCTTGCTGATTTCCGTGCTCAACGGCGCGGCGGTAAAGGCCTATCCGGCATGCAGACCAAAGAAGAAGATGTGGTAACCACACTATTTGTGGCCAATACCCATACGCAGCTATTGTTCTTCTCCACAGATGGCATGGCCTATAAATTGAAAACGTGGCGCTTGCCCCAAGGGGGACGAACCGCCAAGGGCAAAGCCATTGTGAATATTCTCCCTATTCCTCAAGGTGTTTCGGTCGCGGCAATTATGCCGGTGGATGTACCAGAGGAACAATGGAGCGATTTACAGATCGTCTTCGCCACATCCAAAGGAACCGTGCGCCGTAACCGACTGTCTGATTTCACCAATGTAAAATCAAACGGCAAGATCGCGATGAAATTTGAGGATGATTTTGCCGATGCCAGCTTAGTGAATGCACGCATCTGCTCAGAAGATGACGATGTTATGCTGGTTACGCAATCCGGCCGAGCTATCCGTTTCCCCACCACCGATGTGCGCGTCTTTAACTCTCGTAGTTCAGTTGGCGTGCGCGGTATCAAACTTGCTGCCGGGGATGAAGTTGTTTCAATGTCGGTGATCCGTCACTTTGAGGCGACATCAGAAGAGCGCGCCGCATACCTGAAAATGCGCCGCGCCGTGGCTGGTCTTGCGGATGATGCTGAGCGTGACGAAGATGATGTCGCTGTCGAAGGCAGTATTGGTCAAGAACGTTATGCTGAAATGTCGGCCGCAGAGGATCTGATCCTGACAATTACATCAAATGGTTCGGGTAAAACCTCGTCATCCCATGATTATCCTGTCAGAGGCCGTGGTGGTCAGGGCGTTGCCGCAATGGATAAAGCCATGCGCGGCGGAGCCCTTGTCGCTTGCTTCCCAGTTGAGGGTGAGGACCAAATCATGCTGGCCACATCCAAGGGACAATCCATCCGCTGCCCTGTTGATGGAATATCCTTCCGTTCCCGCAGTGCCGGTGGTGTCAAAGTCTTTGATACAGCCAAAGGAGAAGAAGTTGTCTCTGTCGCATGGATCGCAGATCAGGGCGAAGAAGAGCTGACCGAAGAGGAATAACCTTTTCAATTTTCGAAAAAATGGGGCGTCCCGACAAGAAAATTTCTTGAAATGGGGCGTCCTTTTTCCGTTTTTGCACCAATTTGCGCCACATTTCCCCTTCAGGTTGATGATGACGCCTTCCATTTTGGAACGCGCAGCAAAAGGTTTGTAAGACAATGTCTGCACATCGTGAAAAACGTTTTCAAATGGACGGTGCCGGCCATCAGGCTGTGAGGCTACTCATTGCCTCTTATTTTATCGCAATTGCTTTGGGGATACTCCCTTCAGACAACGGGATTGCCTTAATGTCAGCTTTTGTCCCGGATAAATATGCAGCGGCATCGGTGACGGCATTTGTTTTTGCCACGGCGATATTAATCGTACTAGGTCGCCAGGTCAGAATTGCAGCCCTATTGCTGGCCAATTACGTATTCTGGACCAGCCTTGTCGCCTTTATCTCTCCTCAAACAGCTATGAGCCTAAGTGAGTTTTGGCGTGATATGGTTTTGGTTGGGGCATTGATGCTGACTTATACAGGCCCAGCCCTGACGCGGCGACGTGTCATGCCATTTACACAAAAAGTAAAACCGCGACGCATCGTGCCTAGCCATCGTGAACAACGCCGCATTTCAGCAGAAGCCATGCGTGCGCAGATCCGCAAAAACTCCGCTCGAGATCTTCCAACACCCCTCGCCATTGTTGGAAAACAAGATGCCGCAGTAAATCGTCCTTTGCAGCGATCACATAGTGAAGAAGATAACATTTTCTCTTCGGTCTACGAAACGACCACCTAATCGGTTCGCAAATAATCTATCATATTTCACAAAGGCCTCCTCGCGGGGCCTTTTCTTTGTGGATGTTCTGCCCTACATCCCCGATATGACCCAAACACTTCATATTCTTGGCGGCGGCATGGCCGGAGCCGAAGCCGCGTGGCAAGCCGCAAATGCGGGTGTGCCTGTGACCCTCCACGAAATGCGTCCAGAGGTAGAAACCTTTGCCCACCGAACCGGTCATTTGGCCGAAATGGTGTGTTCGAATTCGTTTCGTTCAGATGATGACGAACAGAATGCTGTTGGCCTCTTACATTGGGAGATGCGTGCGGCCAATGGCCTCATCATGGAGATGGCAGATCGTCACGCGCTTCCGGCAGGATCGGCCCTCGCTGTGGATCGTGATCCATTTGCCGCCGATGTGACGGCTCGACTAAAGAGCCATCCTTTGGTGACGGTCGAATACGGCGAAATAACAGAGCTTCCGACCGACGGGCATTGGATTATCGCAACCGGGCCTTTGACGTCCGGTGCATTGGCGGACTCAATCTGCGCGGAAACGGGTGCGGAAAGCCTCGCTTTTTTTGATGCGATCGCTCCGATCATTTATGCGGACTCGATCGACATGGACAAAGCATGGATGCAGTCACGATACGATAAGGGTGAAACCGAAGAAGAGCGCAAAGCTTACCTGAATTGCCCGATGACTAAAGAGGACTACGAGCAGTTTATCGACGCTCTGTTAGATTCTGATAAAACTGAGTTCAAAGAAGGTGAAACCGCGGGTTATTTCGACGGCTGTTTACCCATTGAGGTTATGGCGGAACGTGGCCGCGAAACTTTGCGTTTTGGCCCGATGAAACCGGTTGGTCTAACCAATGACCACGCCCCCGATGATAAACCATATGCCGTCGTACAGCTTCGGCGCGATAATGCGTTGGGGACGCTTTATAATATCGTCGGCTTTCAGACGAAAATGAAATATGGCGCACAAACCGAAGTTCTAAGACGGATCCCCGGTTTAGAGAATGCGCAATTTGCGCGTTTGGGCGGCATTCATCGAAATACGTTCATCAATTCCCCGACGTTGTTGGATGCACAATTGCGCCTTAAATCTAGACCCAACCTAAGGTTTGCAGGTCAGATTACGGGCGTTGAAGGGTATGTCGAAAGCGCAGCAATGGGCTTATTGGCGGGTCGGTATGCGGCGGCTGATATCCTTGGTGAATCTCGCTCCACCCCGCCTGAAGACACAGCGATGGGCGCATTGGTGCGTCATATTACCGGTGGAGCGGAGGCAAAAACCTTTCAGCCAATGAACGTCAATTTTGGTTTATTCCGTCCCATCGAGGGCCTAAAAGGCGGGCGTCGTGGCCGCAAGGATCGATATAAAGCATATACAGATCGCGCAAAATTGGCTTGGCAAGAATGGCTGGAGCCATAGTGCGTCTGGGTGTTATCGTTTCGTAAAACGCTATGGAGAGTTTGAGGCTAAACTACGTTTCTAGGACCCGATAGCCTATCGTATTTTCTTGGCCTCTGTTACCTTTCAGCGTACCTCTTTGAAAAGGCTTGACCAATTCGCACTAGATTTGCTCCATCTCCCACAGGTCCTTTGCATCTAGGACATGCTTATTCCGTAATTTTGGCGTGGGACATGGCGCAATCGGCCTCAGGGCAGTTTCTCCTTCGGATCGAAGACATTGATCAGTCTCGGGCGCGCAAAAACTGGGAGGAGTTGATCTATAAGGATCTCACATGGCTCGGCATCAACTGGCCGTCGCCCGTGATGCGTCAATCCAAAAATATGGCCGCCTACCAAACCGCGTTACAGAAACTCTGGGATATGGGAGTGCTATATGAGTGCTCCTGCAATCGTCGAGACATTCGGGCTGCTATGACTGCGCCACAAGAAGGTGCGGAGCATCCTCTTGGCCCCGACGGCTTGATCTATCCGGGGACCTGTCGCAATAGGCAGCCGCAATCAACAGACCTCCCTAAAGAGGCAGTGCTCCGTTTGGATATGGCAAAAGCGCTAGAGTATATCGGTCATACAGACCTTCTTTTTGAAGAAACTGGCCTGATAAATCCTCACATCAAACCTTCATCTGATTGGATGCGTGACCACGTGGGGGATGTGGTACTCTGTCGCAAAGACATGGGAACATCTTATCATCTGTCTGTAGTCGTTGACGATGCAGGGCAAGACATTACCCATGTCGTGCGTGGAGAGGATTTGCAATCTGCCACTGTGATCCACGTGCTCTTGCAAAAACTGCTCGGCCTACCAACGCCAATCTATCATCATCATCGTCTGATCCGGGATAAGGATGGACGAAGATTGGCCAAACGAGACGACGCCCGCGCCATTCGCCTTTATCGACAAGAGGGTGAAACAGCGGACGACATCCGAGGCCGGATTGGGCTTTAACGTCCCGTGATTAAAACATCGGTTCAGTTAAAGTGACAACAGATCCGTCCTGAACTGAGCGATAGAAACAACTACGACGATTTGTATGGCAGGCTGGACCTTCTTGTTTAACCAAAACAAGGAGGCAATCTTCATCACAATCGTAACGAAAATCGATGAGCGTTTGTGTATGCCCTGATGTCTCACCTTTTACCCAAAATGCGCTACGAGATCGGGACCAATATGTGACCTTACCGGTCTGTAATGTACGCGCGATGGCTTCAGCATTCATCCAGGCCATCATCAATACAGTGCCATCTTCAGCATCCTGAGCAATGGCAGGAATCAATCCCTTTTCATTATATGATAGCTGTTTGGGATCAAATGACATGGAAAAACCTTTTGCGTCTGCGCTCTGGATGACTATTTATGACACAAAGGGCAAAAGGAAAACCCATGTCTGCCGATGCTGATCTTATTAAACTCTATTCTGGCCGGATTCTAAAACTGGCAGCCGCGATCCCTCTTACTGATCCAATTGATGCGCCCATGGCCACCGTCAAACGACGCTCACCGCTGTGTGGGTCAACAGTCACGGTGTCGCTATCGCTCATTGACGGAAAGATTTCGGCCTTTTCTCAGGACGTCAAAGCCTGTGCCTTAGGTCAGGCTTCGGCTTCGATCGTAGGACAAAATGTTATTGGTTGCACACCGGATGAAATTCAAACGGCTCGGGATCAATTAAAATCCATGCTTAAATCCGAGGGTCAGGTTCCAAAGGCCCCATTTGCCGAATTTGAAGTCCTCCTGCCTGCACGTGAGTATAAAAACCGTCATGCTTCTATTATGCTTTCCTTAGAAGCGACGTATGAGGCCACATCCGTCGCGCGCGACACAGCCTGCGCGTAACCCCACCCAAAAAAGACCGCCGCGGCCCGTGGGAGGGACGCGGCGGCAAGATACCGTTTTTGCGTGGGTTACCAATTTGACCTTCGGGGGGAGGCAACCCCCACATTCAATCAAAACTCAGACAGGCAGTGTTCGTTGATATGCATCGCTTTGGGGACAGATGCAGGCGTCAAATTGGTGTGCACAAAAACAGCAGGTAAACGGTTAAAAGACTGAGGTTAAAACAACCCCGGCAAATACAATGCAACAACCAGCATAATCGCCAAGGACATCACACCAAGTGCGTCATGCAATAACGTTTCATTGGAACGGCTCATTACTTCTTTCATCTGGTGCATCATCGGGATCTCCGCTGGTTTGTTTCGTTTGTTGCTAATTTGTTCCCATATTTACAGAGTCGAGTAAAGAACTTTTTGAGAACATTTGTGAACAAAAAGCGGACTTTATGCTAACCCACTGAAATCAAACGGATCGCTTTATCCTGCTCCATTAACCATAACAATACCCGTGCGGCCTGCCCGCGTTCTAATGACAAAGTTGGATCATGTTCCAACAGATTGCGCGCATCTTTTTGGGCAATTTGCATGAGACCCGGCTGAGCTTCCATATCAGCAACACGAAAACGCGGAAGGCCGGATTGGGCCGTTCCGATCAAATCACCTGCCCCGCGAATGGCAAGATCTTCTTCAGCGATGAGGAATCCGTCCTCGGTATCACGCAAAACCTTTAGACGCCGTTCCCCCCCTTTGGACAAAGGTGCTTGATATAAAAGAAGACAGGTTGAAGCCGCATCCCCACGCCCTACTCTGCCCCGCAACTGATGCAGCTGCGCAAGGCCAAAGCGCTCTGCACGTTCTATTACCATAATTGTGGCATTTGGAACATTCACGCCAACCTCAATCACCGTGGTTGCCACCAATACTGATGTTTCCCCAGCAACGAACCGCGCCATTGCTGCATCTTTGTCGGCCGCAGGCATTTGCCCATGGACCAACCCAACCGCTTTATCGCCCAAAATCGCACGAAGACGTTTGAAACGTTCATCAGCTGCCGTTAAATCAACGACCTCGCTTTCCTCAACCAAAGGACAAACCCAATAAGCTTGTTTTCCCTCGGAAACGGCTTTTTGCAAATGGGAAACGACTTCATCTATTCGACTGGTCGGAACCAAAGCAGATGTAATCGGTTGGCGTCCCGGCGGTTTTTCATCCAACACCGACACATCCATATCGCCGTATTGTGCCAAAGCTAAGGAGCGTGGAATTGGAGTTGCGGTCATCACCAGCACATCCACACGAGGCCCTTTTTCACCAAGCTCTAACCTTTGACGCACCCCAAAACGATGCTGTTCATCTACGACTGCCAGACGCAAGGTTTTGAACTCGACATCCTTTTGAAAAACTGCATGGGTTCCAACAAGGATATGAATATTTCCCGCTGCGAGCGCCTGCAATTTTGCCCTACGTTCCGCGCCCTTGTCCCGGCCCGTTAGGATTTCTAAAACAACACCCGCCTCTTGAGCCAGGGGCTGCAAACTCTCAAGGTGTTGACGTGCTAAAATTTCTGTTGGCGCCATCATGACACCCTGTCCACCAGCTTCGACTGCGACAAGCAATGCCAGAAACGCAACAAGCGTCTTTCCCGACCCGACATCACCCTGCAACAATCTGTTCATTCGCGCTTCTGAGGCCATATCATTCGATATTTCACCCAACGAACGCTGTTGCGCATTCGTTGGTCGATAAGGAAGTGAATTCAGAACCTTGGACTGCAATCTTCCCGTGGCCTTGCTCACAAGGCCCTTGGATTTTCTGCTCTGAGATCGAGCCAAAGCCAAAGTCAATTGATGGGCCAAAAACTCATCATATGCCAAACGTTGACGGGCCGCTGTATTGGGGGACAGATCCTCAACATTCATTGGATTATGCGCAGACGTCAGGGCTTGAGACCAACTTGGCCATTCCTCCTGTTTCATTAATTCCGGGTCAACCCATTCCGGTAATGCAGAAACACGACCAAGTGCACTTTTCATCGCCTTTTGCATTACTTTGGAGGACACACCAGCCGTCAGGGCATAGACGGGCTCAAAACCTGCAATCCCGTCGGCTTCTTCTACCCGCTCTATGTAATCAGGATGTACCATTTGAGCGATTGTATCAAAATGTTCCACCTTCCCTGAAATCACCCGACGCTCCCCGGTCGGTAGAAGTTTTTCAAGGTAGTCACCGCGCGCGTGGAAAAACACGAGTTGAAAACTGGTTTCTGCGTCCTCGACTTCTATTCGGTAAGGACGGCCACGTTGTTTTGCAGGAATATGCTGCCTCACTGTAACCTCAACCGTGACAACAGCTGGTGCAACAACATCTTTGATCGACGAACGTTTTTGTCGGTCAATCCCTGAATGTGGTAGTGAAAACAATAGGTCGCGTGGCTTTTTCAAACCAATCTGACCAAGGTGTTCAGCCGTCTTAGGCCCAACACCGTCTAACTTGGTAATGTCTGAGAACAAGGGAAACAGGATTTCTGGACGAGTGCTCATACGTCGCCAATCAATGCTAACCAATCGTCCTCATTGATGATTTCGACTCCCAATGCTTCTGCTTTCTTAGCTTTGGATCCTGCGCCGGGACCTGCAATCAAAATATCTGTTTTACCAGAAACGGAACCCGAGACCTTTGCCCCCAAAGACTCAGCCCGTGCTTTGGCCTCGGCTCTTGTCATTTTTTCAAGCGTGCCTGTAAATACGACCGTTTTTCCAACAACCGGATTGTCGGATACCAGCTTCTGCTCAGCATCTTGAACATCCAATTGCGCTATCAATCGATCTATAGACGCCCGCTCTGCGGAATTATAGAACGCGCCAACGACCGAAGCCGCCATAACTGCCCCCACACCATCGATTGCCAAGAGGTCCTCCCAAGCCTCACCAAAACCAACGGTCGCATCCGTCATTGCTGATTCAAACAAGTCCCATTTTCCATAATGATTGGCCAAAAGGTTTGAGGCGTTTTCTCCAACGTGTCGAATCCCAAGCCCAAAAAGAATTTTCCCAAAGGACATTTTTCTTTTTTGATCAATAGCATCAAAAAGGTTGTTCGCGGATCTATCCCCCCAACCTTCACGGTTTTTCAAACGCGCCAAAGAGGATCTATCCCTTTCACGAAGAGTGAAAATATCGGCAGGTTCGCGAATGTACAATGCCGGGTCTTTGTAAAACATTTCGACCTGTTTTGCGCCGAGCCCTTCGATATCAAAGGCTCCTCTAGACACAAAATGCTTTAACTTTTCCACCGCTTGTGCAGGACAAATCAGCCCCCCAGTACACCGGCGCACCGCATCTCCGTCTTCCCGGATAGCGTCAGAATTACACTTTGGGCATATTGTCGGGAATGTATAGATCGAGGTCCCATCAGGCCGTTTCGACAAATCCACATCCGCAATTTTTGGAATCACATCGCCGGCTCTGTAAACTTGCACCCAGTCACCCACACGAATGTCTTTGCCATCACGAATCTCAAGACCCTTGGAATCTTTACCGGAAATATAGTCCTCGTTGTGGAGCGTCGCATTTGAAACCACAACGCCCCCAACGGTCACCGGATCAAGCCGTGCAACCGGACTAAGCGCCCCTGTACGCCCTACTTGAATGTCGATCCCTCGCAATCGTGTCCACGCCAATTCAGCCGGAAACTTATGTGCAATAGCCCATCTTGGAGTCGTTGATCGGAATCCCAATCGGGACTGATACGCCAGATCATCAACTTTGTAGACAACACCGTCGATATCGTATCCAAGTGAGGATCTTTGCAACTCGATCAATTTGTAATGCGCAATTAAGTCTGCAGCATTTTCAAGTCTTTTGGTCAAAGGATTGGTTGAAAACCCAAAATCTTTAAGTCGCTCTATTGCTACAAATTGTGTTTCGGCGAGTGGTTCTGATAATTCTCCCCAGGCGTATGCAAAGAACCTGAGCGGTCTGTTCTTAGTGATTTTGGAATCCAATTGACGCAAAGACCCCGCAGCTGCATTGCGTGGGTTTGCAAATAATTTGGCAGGTTTCCCGCTTTCATCCGCCTCTTTTTGTTGCGCCTCATTCAATGCTTCAAAATCAGTATGGGCCATATAGACCTCACCGCGCACCTCTAGAATTGCGGGAGATGCAGATAATTGATGTGGTATATCGGCAATTGTTTTCGCATTTTCCGTAACATTTTCACCGATCTCACCATCACCGCGCGTCGCAGCCTGAACCAAAACACCATTCTCATAGCGGAGCGAAAGAGAAAGTCCGTCGATCTTTGGCTCCGCTGTAAAAGCAATGGAGTCTTTTGCATTTAGACCAAGATATTTGCGGACACGATCAGTGAATTCGACGACATCATCATCATTGAATGCATTGCCAAGCGATAACATCCGTACCGCATGTGTAACCTTGCCAAACCCCTGCCCAGCTGGTGCTCCAACGGTATCGCTTGGACTATCTTTCCGTTTGAGCGCAGGAAATCTCGTTTCAATGGCGGTGTTACGACGCTTCAGAGAATCGTAATCCGCATCGCTGAGGATTGGCGCATCCTTATCATGATAATCTATATTGGCTTGCGCCAATAAAGACGACAGACGCACAAGTTCCTCGCGCGCCTGAGTTTCATTTAGATCTTCAACAGGGGACGTCGCGGACATTCTTTCCTCTCACAGGTCATTCCCGTTCAAGTGATAAGTCCGCCTATGGCCAACGTCCAGAGGTCATTGACCGTCCCGCATTTCTAAACGGCGATTGATATTTCGCGTTCAATCGTTTCAGGATCGCGCAATACATATCCACGCCCCCAAACCGTTTCTATATAATTTTCGCCACCGGTTGCTTCACTTAGTTTTTTACGAAGCTTGCAGATAAACACATCAATGATCTTGAGTTCAGGCTCGTCCATGCCGCCATACAGATGGTTTAGAAACATTTCCTTTGTCAGGGTTGTCCCCTTACGAAGAGAAAGAAGCTCTAACATCTGATATTCTTTTCCGGTTAAGTGCACTGTCTTTTTGTCCACGGAAACGGTTTTAGCATCAAGGTTAACGACGAATTTGCCAGTCTGAATGACCGACTGAGAATGACCTTTAGATCGCCGAATAATCGCATGTATCCGGGCAATCAATTCTTCTCGGTGGAAAGGTTTTGTCAAATAATCATCAGCACCAAAACCGAATCCTTTAATCTTGCTATCGGTGTCGTCCATTCCGGATAAGATCAAAATCGGCGTTTCAATCCGTGCCAGACGTAATTTTTTAAGGACATCATGACCGTCCATATCCGGCAGATTAAGATCAAGTAAAATTAGATCGTAATCATATATCTTGGCCAGATCGATCCCTTCTTCGCCAAGGTCCGTGCAGTACACGTTCAAGTTGGCATGAGTTAGCATTAATTCAATACTTTTCGAGGTGGTTGGATCGTCCTCAACAAGAAGCACACGCATATCAGTCTCCCAAATGAAAATCTTAACTTTCACAACCATGATTAAAAATGGTTAACCACTGATTACCATCAGAGGTTGCACTACTTCAAGTTGTATAATTTGATTATTAGAGAAAACTTTGTAAAATAAACGAACAATTATTGACGAAATCTCTGCAGAGTTGTGGATTTCAAAGCCGTTTCACCGTGTTTTTCAACTGCCTTACACCAAGATCTAAATTCTTCTTCCGACAAAGAGTATCGTTTCATCGCATCCGTTGGACTAATTAAACCATAAATTACACCGCGCACTACTGCTGCCTTTCGACTGGCAACCCATCGATAGGTATCTGCAGGTGGTAAGTCTGCAAGCGTCATTGTCCCCCCATTTGGTAGAGAAACGGCCCTTGGTCCGTTCACTTTCTTAAGATACATTTTCATACTTTCTTCTATCGCCCCAACCGCAGAATTAGGGGGATATCTTAACCAGAGATGAAACGACCCCTTGTTAGTAGTTTGCATTTTCCTATATTCCGAAACATCTCTTGGAGCATGAAGACATGGCATTGGACGGCAACACTCACCCGCTGAATTCTCTCGGCTTTGCAAAACCCCCTGCGGAAACCCGTGTGGTGGTCGCAATGTCTGGAGGCGTTGATAGTTCGGTTGTCGCAGCACAGCTCGCCGAAGAGGGCTATGATGTCATCGGCGTTACATTACAGCTTTATGATCACGGCGCTGCATTGGCCAAAAAAGGTGCCTGTTGTGCGGGGCGTGACATTCACGATGCCCGTCGTGTCGCCGAAGAAATGAATTTCCCACATTATGTCTTGGACTATGAGAATATATTTCAGGATGCCGTCATTGATGAATTCGCCGACAGTTATTTGGGTGGCGCGACTCCGGTGCCGTGCATTCGCTGCAATGAGCGTGTGAAATTCAAAGACCTCTTGGAAACCGCAAAAGATCTGGACGCTGATTGCATGGCGACAGGTCATTATATTCAACGCCAAGTTGGCGAGCACGGTCCGGAGCTTCATTCTGCGGCCGATGCAAATCGAGACCAAAGCTATTTCTTGTTTTCAACAACGACGGAACAATTGTCATATTTGCGTTTCCCTCTGGGCCACCTAAAGAGCAAAGATGAAACCAGGGCCCTCGCGGCAAAATACGGCTTAGCTGTTGCAGACAAGCCAGACAGTCAGGACATTTGTTTTGTTCCGGATGGTAATTACGCCAGTGTAATTGAAAAATTGCGTCCAGAGGCGGCAAGCCCCGGCGATATCGTTGATATGGAAGGCAATGTTCTTGCCCAACACCGTGGTGTGATCCACTATACGATCGGTCAGCGTCGCGGTCTTGGCATCGGAGGGCTGACCGATCCGCTCTATGTTGTACGACTTGATGCGGACAAACGCCAAGTTGTCGTCGGGCCAAAACATGCTTTGACAACCCGGATTATCCCTGTTCGCGAAATCAACTGGCTAGGGGACGCCTCTCTTATGAGCCAGCCAGAGTGGCATATGGGGGTCAAAGTACGTTCGACCTGTCCCCCTGTTGAGGCCATCATCCGACCAATCTCTGAAACAGAAGCCAATGTTGAACTGCTGACACCCGAAGAAGGTGTCAGCCCCGGTCAAGCTTGTGTGTTTTATGATCAGGATAGCAGTCGAATTTTTGGCGGTGGTTGGATTTGGAGAGGGTACTAAGCGAGACGCTTAATGCCCTCCTCCGCCGATTAAACCTGTTCCCGCCACCACGGCACCAAATACCTTTAAGCGAAGCCCTACAGCCTTGATTACGCCTGTGACGCCGATGATATGGCCCACAGTGCCGCTGATGTTGTTCGTATAGGTTTGCACAATACAACCTGAGCCGTCCAATATCAGATCTTGGTGCTCTGGATGAAGCAGTTCAAAATAGGCCAAATAGGTTCCATTTTGATCTGCGTTGCTCAGATCTATCAAATTTCCGCTTGGTTTGACTTGTCCCGTTGCAATGGCTTCCTGAAAGCCAACGATCCGCGCAGGCATAATAGAATTCTCAAACAAAATGTTTGCGTTCCCGTTGCAGGCGATTTCCGCAGGCATACCAACATGCAATACCGTACGAGAGGTCTGGGAAAATCCTGCAACAATACGGGTTGCAACGCCCTCTTCGCGCTCAGGTATAATGACCATTGCAGGGCTAAGAATAAGAGTGGTTGCAGGGCTCCCCACACTGAGTGCCAACTGCTGAACAACCCCGTCGCTAAAGCTACGCACCTCGGTAAATCCAAGTGCAACTTTGGCTGACTGGATGCTGTTGTCCAAAGCTTTACGTTGAGCAGGCAAACCACTGGTCAAATCAATTTGCGCCAAATCAAGCTGTGCTTCCGCAGCGCTTAACTCTGCCTCCGCAGCATTTACGCCTGTCTGTGCATCCAAAACAGCATCCGCCGTTCCCACACCACGTTGCAACAAGGTCTGGGCATCACTTAGAGTTTCTCTTAAATCAACAAGGTTCGCGACGATTTCATCGACACCGGCTTGCGCAACAATTTTTGTATCCTCTGCCTTGGCAATATCAGATTCCAAAATGACAATCTGTGACTCAATCTCTGCCAAGGCAGCCTTTTGTGCGCTGTCCTCAATCTTAAAGAGCAGATCACCGGCTTTGACTGATTGTCCATTCCGAACATTAATCTCGGTCACAGGACCAGATGTTTGTGCAACAACCGAAATAGTCCGGAACGGAACCAAAGCTGCATAGGTTTTGGGATGAAAATAGAAGATCACCAAGAACAGCATCCCGGCCAACATGGCCCATAGGAACACCGCTGTTTTCATATTCCAAACACTCATCGCTTCGCCGCGACGACGTAACTGGAAATACCGAATAATAACCGGGAAAGATGTGAACATCAGCTCAAACATGATCTGCCTCCTCCGGCTGGGTTGCCTCATCACTGGAACGATCCAAATCTCTTAGGTTGAGATGAAACCGCGACCAGTCCGCCATTAAGGCAATTAAAATGGCCGATAACGGCAAAAACATATGAAAATGATCAAGCGGAAAGATTTCATACAACAAAGCAATTCCAAGCATTGTCGGAATGGTCTTCGCAAGAGGTGTGCCGGATGATTTGTGCTCTGCCCAACGATCAAACGCGGCATAAAGACAAACAAGACCATAAATCGCTGCGGCCAAAAACACGATCGAAAAAACTGCGTAATAATCTGTATGACCGGGGTCAATAAACCACTTAGGATCAGCATGCGCTGAGGGCGTTTCCGTAGACATCTCTATTTAACAACTCTTTATATTGGCGTGATCAGAAGCGAACGCATCGCCTCTATATCGAGTGTCATCTAGCAGCCAAAAACTCAACGTTTTTTCCACAAAATGAGCCAAATTTGATATCAATCATGTGCTCTCAGGACAAAATTGTGGTCCAGTTACGAGTAATCCCACTCATTCTAACAGACACAGGACTGAACGAATTTACGCCATCCTGGCGAGAAAATCGCAAAAATAACATGAATTTCCTGAAACCGGGTGTGCCCAGATAACACGCGCAACGGACCTGCTAAAGGGGTTCAGACTCAATAAGTAATCGACATATCAGGATCAGCTCTGCTGCCATGGTCCGCGAGTCTGGGAAAGCCATGCCCTAATATTGATCAATACCGCAACGCTTGGAAACCTGCGCAGACAGTTTGCGTATTTCTGCTTTACTCTGTTGAAA
Organism: Pseudoruegeria sp.; assembly: GCA_039972875.1. GTDB lineage: Bacteria > Pseudomonadota > Alphaproteobacteria > Rhodobacterales > Rhodobacteraceae > Pseudoruegeria. The sequence continues at coordinate 96,288 of JBDWMA010000047.1, read as the reverse complement.
AGGGACAACGCACCAAGGTCTTGACGAACAACGAGCCATGGCACAATCACATTTCACTTTCAAATCGAGGCCCCAGTGAAAATTTATTATTTGGAAGTGTGAGGATATTATTCACCGTCCGCGTCACTATCGACCTGTTCAAAAATCGCATTGCAAATGTTGTCCATTTCCAAAGCAAAAAAGTTTTTCGCAGCCCGTTGATTGGGGTGATACGGATCTTTGACCATACCCGACTTATTCAACCTAAAATAATGCGTATTGCCTTGATTGGCAGCCACCGTTTCTGGTGTAGCACCGGGCACAAACGAGCAACGGCTACCTGTCTCTTCAAAGGCTGTCATCAAGTTCTTTTGTGCGCGCAAACGCAGCTCCACGATTTTGGCAGTATAAGCGGGTGCCGTCGTCATAAAAATACAGGGAGTCTCAGCTGGAAGCTGGCGCATCATTTCTTCCACATCGCGTTTTGCTGCATCTAAGCTATCAGCCCAACGTCGGGCAGAATTTCCAAGGAATGAAAGCAAAAGCAATTTGGGATCGTAATAATCCTCGCGAAACATTTCCTCAAAAGCGGATTTATCAGGCGCACAGAATTGGTATTCCTTACCCTTCCCGATCTGCACATACTTATTATTCGTCATATTTACGAATCCATAAGTCCCAGCATTTACACGCCACTTACGATCTTCTTCACAGATTGTATCTTTAGCAGAACCATGGCGCGCAATCCATGACGGGATTGATGTCGACCGCACACCAATCACCCCGACACGCATTTTACCGAGCCGTTGTAAGTTCTCAGCTTGTTTTGCATTCGGATGGCAGTGTTCTTTGATATCAGTAAAAAATTCCAGAAACGCGGGACCAGATCCAAATGATATCTGACTGTCTCCCAAAATTAGGATCTCAGGAGAGACAAAGTCATCTGCAAGGACTGGCATCGTCATCGTTAGGACATTCAGAGTGGTCGCTACAAGCCATCGTTTGAAGTGCATAGACCCATCCTCACTTTTATTGCAGCAGACACATCCACTTGGTCAGCCGCATAGTTCTGTGTATTTTTCTTTGAACGCAGCTAAAGACAAAGGTGCTTGTATGCAACACGTGCCGCGCGCACGGCCATCGTCAAGGTTTCAAAATATAGTGAGGATCTTGTTATTTGGCCCCCTAACACCCAAGAGAACACAACTCGGCTAACAAATAATCTAAGATGCCATTGACGGTAGGAGACACTCGTTCCTTTCTCCTTATGATCCCAAGCAGCCCATTATATCAGCCAAAGCATCTGCCCAAAGACAAAGTCGAGTATCAACTAAAACGTGTCCTTACGCCTTGATTTTCAGAGATCCTAAGGTTTTTTCAAGTCGGGACGGTCCCTAAGCACCCACCCCTTTCTTACCAAATATGTCACCCGCACAGAATGTAGTTTGAACACGCAACCGACGTTCGTGACAGTCTTAACCAGCCCTTATTGGAGAGCCGAATGCAGACCTTGGGATACAATCAAAAACGGACTATTAGATAAAATCGCGAACACCTTCTGTAACACCATCGCGAGGTGGGGTGTTACGCATTCCTATGCTTTGTATATTGCACCAAGTCCCATATGACTTCTAAAGGAAAACGTAGATGAAAAAGCTATTACTTTCGACAACAATGGCGCTGTTCACGTCACTTGGCGCAACCGCAAGCTTTGCCGGTGACCAATACATCGACCACACCGGTTTTGCCGTTTCGGGCTATGACGTCGTTGCGTATTTCGATCTGCCGCAAACCGAAGTTGGCACGCCGCAAGTTGAGGGCGTTTCAGGTCGCGCAGACATTACTGCCGAACACAACGGCGCAACCTTTGCATTTTCTACAGAAGAAAACCGGGATCGGTTTGTCGCAGATCCAGAGCATTTTGCACCACAATTTGACGGGCATTGCGCCTATGGCGTCGCCCAAGGCGGCAAAGTTCCGGGCAACCCGAACCTGTGGCGTATTGTCGATGGTGAATTGTTCCTGAACATCACCAAAAACGTCGTCGGTTTCTGGGAAGAAGATATTCCCGGCAACATTACACTGGCAGACGGTAACTGGGTTGGTTTGGAACCGAGCAAGTCATCAGAAATGGCCATTCCGCAATTCTCTTCCTCTGCGCCAATTCAGTAACGTGAAAACACCCTCACGGCGTGTGGTCCTGACCGGTTTGGTCGGGGCTACCGCACTCAGTCTTACAGTCTTCTCCATTGCAGGCCCTGCGGTCGGTGAGACATTGTCTCCGGCGCAGGCCTTCGATGCTGCGCGGGATGGCGACATACTATTGGTTGATATTCGCCGCCCCGATGAGTGGGAACGCACAGGTGTTCCCAAGGGGGCCGTTCCAATTGATATGAGGCGCGATGACTTCATAGATGCCGTTCTGGCCGCCAGACAATCCCAAGCCCAACCTATCGCGTTGATCTGCGCGCGCGGCGTACGATCCGCCCGTGTTACGCGTCATCTGACAGATGCAGGTTTAACGCCAATTATTGATATACCAGAGGGCATGCTTGGGTCATTCGCGGGCTCTGGCTGGCTCAAGCGGGGATTGCCGGTCTTGGAATGGTCCAAAAACAATTAGAGATAATATGACATCAAAAATAACAGCGCTTCCATTCGCGTTTTTAGCCTCAATCGGTTTTTCCACCGAGGCATCCGCATGTTCAGACCAAACCCCCTGCACGGTTGAGGCAGGTGAATACGTCATCACCCTACCCGACAATGACAACGCACAAACATCAGCTGTGGTTTTCCTACATGGTTTTGGAGGCAGCGGTCCCGGCGTGTTCCGCAACACTGGCATGGTGAGTACATTTACCGATCGTGGTTATGCGGTGATCGCCCCGACTGGTTTACCGCGACCTGGCAGAAATGGTGGGGCATGGTCTTTTCATCCAGATCGGCCACAACAACGCGATGAGGTTGCATTTCTAACTGCCGTGCGTGACGATGCGATTGCAAAACACGGAATTGATCCCGATAATATCATCCTCGCAGGGTTTTCTATTGGCGGCTCCATGACGGCGTATTTGGCCTGCACCGCCCCTGAAACTTTTTCAGCCTACGCCCCTTTGGGTGGCAACTTCTGGAGACCACATCCCACGGAATGTGCAAGTCCAGTGCAAATGCTCCACACCCACGGTTGGACCGACGGCACAGTTCCATTGGAAGGTCGCGCGCTGGGAGGGAAAGACAGCCGTGACCCCAGTGCAATCATTCAGGGGGATGTTTTCCATGCCATGTCGATTTGGCGCGAGACCAATGAATGCTTCAAGCTTAAACCGGATAGCTTTGCGACCGAAGGGCAATTCCTGATCCGAAAATGGATCGACTGCGCCCCCAACAGCGCTTTGGGGTTTGCGTTGTTCCCCCGTGGGCATATTATTCCACAAGGTTGGGGCACTTTGACATTAGACTGGTACGAAGCCCTATAAGGGCCGTGCGTTACTCAGCAGCTATCGCGATACTTTCGGTCTGATCCCCATCCAACACCATCGACTTTAGCCGCGCGCGTTCACTGCGCGCACGGCGTACAACACGCGGTTCCCGAAGATTTTGCGGACTATCGAGGCGCAAAAATCGAATAGCTTGTTCCGAAATCCGAATACCGCTGAGCATCGATAGAGGTGCTGCGAGCACAAGGCTAAAGGCAATCGGTATAAGCCATAACGACACGCCGCCAAGCACAACCCCTGCCACCATGGTCAGACCGGTAAAAGTCTCTACAATATGAAACCGAAAAACCTGTGCCCAACTGTACCCTGTTGACGTACGGTTTTGCGGAACCCATGACCGGGACAAACCCAAAACGGCAAATACAACAGCAATCGTCTGCTGAACCATCATAACAGGCGCATAAAGGATCGAACACAGTATCTCAAACAGTGCCGTTCCTGCCAGATTGTACCAACCACCATAGTCCGTCCGTGTTCGGCCCCGAAAACCCAATGCGAACGTGCCGATGAGCTTTGGCATTAACAACATCGCGTAAATGAAAACCAGCACCAGCAATCCATCAACAGGTTCGGCGGTTGGCCATGCGGGATGCAACGGGTCAGAATTGTTGAAATAAGAGGTCGTGTTTTCGGGCATAGCCCGGATCAATGACCAAGCAAGGATCACGACAAACCACGCAGGTGACAATAAAAACGCCACGGCCCCTTGCAGCAAATGAAATCGCGAAATCGGATGGAACCCGCGCGCGGTCAAAATGCGCAAGTGCTGCAGATTGCCCTGACACCACCGACGATCCCGCAAGGCATAATCGATCAAAGTTTGCGGCGTTTCCTCAAATGATCCCCCTGCGCGTGGAAGAAAACGAACCGCCCAGCCAGCACGCCGCAACATGCCCGCTTCGACAAAATCATGGCTCAAGATCAAATCGCGACGCCCACGATGGCCGCGCATATAGGGCAAGCGCGCACTTTCGGCAAAGGCTCGTGTCCGAATAATCGCATTGTGCCCCCAGTAATTTCCTTCGCTCTGGGACCAGACAGCCAATCCTTCGGCCAACAGCCACCCGTATACCGCGTTGGAAAACTGCTGCATGCGGCCAAAAAGAGTTTCCGCACCTATCAAATGCGGAAAGCTCTGGATTAGGCCGGCTTCTGGGTGGGCTGATAATTCATGGGCAAGCTGCCGGATCGCTGCACCGCTCATCAAGCTATCGGCGTCCAGAACCAACATCGCCTCATATTGGCCTCCCCAGTTCTGAATCCAATCCGTTAGGTTTCCGGTCTTTTTATCAGTGTTTTTCGCGCGACGTCGGTAAAAGATATCGAATTCGGGCAATGCTTCAGAGCGCAATGCCTGAAAGGCCTTCTGTTCTTGTGCAGCAATTTCGGGGTCAGTGGTATCGCTGAGGAAAAACAAAGTATAACGATCTTTGCGCTGGCCTTGTGCCAGTTCCATCAGCATCGCTGAGGCGTTCCCGAATACCTCCCAAGAGACTTCATTATAGACGGGCATCAGAAGCGCAATTTCCTGAGGTACACCGCGTCCGCGCGTATGCCGGGAAAAACAAGGAAAGAACACGCGTCTGGCCAAGCCTAAAATAACCGTACTGACCGACAAAGACACCCAGATAAAGGTGAGTGCAACCAATGCGACAACCAGTATTTCCAACATCGTAAAGCCACCAAGTGACAACCAATTCGCAATAGAAAAGGTGAGTGCCAGTGTCACTAAAACGGCCGGCCCAAACGCCGCCAATCGCCACAGGTGATCGCCATGTGTCATCGAAGGTGGGGTTGATTGTCGCAAAGGGGCGCGGTTGAATTCCTGCTCTGCCATTGTCATCGGCGCGCGATCTGGCATCGCAATAAACGGGCTTTGGGTCATGCAGTCCACCGGTAAAGCCATGTTTCGCTCAGCGGTGCTCCATCCAGCCGAAGTTGCGCGCGAAATTCAATTAACCCCACATCGCTTGGATTAAATTTAAATGCCAATCGTGCACCGCCAGTTTCAGGATTACGCTGCAAGATACCGTTATCAACGTCCCCTGCACTGGCCCAGATCATTGTTTCTACATGCTCCAGATCTTCTGGCAGCTCAGGGCCATCCTCAAAATCGATCGCCACAATTATTCCGGTTTCAAACGCATCGCCAATCCGCGTGTTGAGCACACGCAGACCTGCGCCAAAGGCGCTGTCATCGCCCCAGACCAACCGATAACTCATTTTGTGTTCCTGTCCCGCAGACAAACCGCCGTCGGGCCGCCAATAAGCTACGATGTTGTCGTAGATTTCATCGTCGGTCGGTATTTCAACCAGAGTAACAGCCCCAGCCCCCCAACCTTCGCCGGGTTCAACCCACAGTCCCGGGCGGCGATGGTAATGAGCAAAGAGATCAACAAAATCACCGAATTCACGGGCACGTTGCATCAAGCCAAAACCCTTGGGGTTTTCGTCTCGGAAAGCAGAGATTTGCAGATTTTTCGGATTGGCCAGTGGGCGCCAAAGCGTCTCATCCGCGCCATTGAGAATGAGCAGACCATCGCTGTCGTGTACCGCCGGGCGAAAGTCGGAAAATCGATCCCGATTGGTTTCATCGAATTGGAACATTGACGTAAGTGGGGCAATTCCCACATGGGTCATATCGGCACGTGCAAATAGGGTGGCTTCAACCTCCATGATCAAAGGCTGACCGTGGGTGATCGTGAATTTATAGGACCCCGAACAACTTGGGCTGTCCATCAATGCATGCAACACGAATGTTTTGTTGCCAGGATCCGGGCGATTGATCCAAAACGCGCGAAATTCGGGGAATTCCTCACCGTTTTGTTCTGCGGTATCAATGGCAAGCCCCCGCGCTGAAAGACCATATACGTCACCCGTTCCGATGGCGCGAAAATAGGACGCACCTTGAAATACGGCGAACTCAGTATGGATGCCGGGGGTTTCCAATTCGGCACGCAATCGCAGACCTGAATAGCCCAGGGTATCATCAACGGGAAGATTGGGGAACTTGTCGGTCTTGTCAAAAACCGCCATATCAAACTGCACAGGTCGTGCATTTTTGCCATCAACAACGGCAATATCCACGGGATGCGGATAATAAAGTCCCGGAGGAAATACGTCGACTTCCAACGGTGCGGCGGCCTCATCAAACCAAAGGGCGTTACGGGAATCAAACCAAATTGACACGTAGTCTTCGTATTCAATATCCGTCCACGCCGCAGGAATACGCCTCGGAGCTACATAGGATTTTGCCGCCAGCGCCCGTGCCTTTTCACGCACCGTTGTCTCATCAAACAATGAGGCATCGCCCAGTTGCAACCCCGGCTCAGTTGATGGCATGTTTTGGCCAATCGCCGGGCTTGCCGCAAAAGCCATCAAGCCTGTCAGAACGTCTCGTCTCAGCATCTGCTCAGGTCCTTTTTTTCCAAGGTTGGGTCTTAAACCACCCCACGCCGTATGCCATGGCGATAACAATCAAAAATCCCAAAGCGTTTACCCATGCCATAGTCACGTAGGATCGCCCCACCTGATCAAGTAATACGCCCAGCAACCGAGCTAGGAACATTGAAGTAATAAAAACGGCCAATGATTGTTGGCCAACCTTCATGATCACGGCAAGAATATAAGACCAAGCGACCGACAAAAACGTCCCGCTGTCGCGCTGCATGATGTTGGCGCCTCTGGGGCCAACAAGCACCCAAGCGATATAAGCTGTAGCAAGAAAATGGACATACCGCAGCGCGCCAAAATCCGTCTTTTGGATCAAGAAAGTTAATTCGCGACGGAGATCAAGAAATACGTCTAACTCGCGGTAAATGCGGAAATATGCAAAGGGTAAAAAGACCAAGACAATCGCCACGGACCCCCAGAACAGGCGTTTGTCGACAGGGGGTGCAGGGATCCAACCTGACATTAACGCAAAGCCAGTGAAGAATACGAGTTGCCATCCCAGTGGGTTAAAGAACCACTGTCGATCTGACCAAGGCTCTGCAGGAAAATTCCACCCCAATACATTGGCCCCCATCCACAAGGACACCGATGCCAAGATCATCAAACCCACATGCACATTTGCAAGCGCCACCATCAAAGGGATCAATGCAAGAATAACCAGATACATCGGCAGAATATCAAAGTAATTAGGCACATAGGTCAGCGTTAAAAGGCCCAGCAGATTTTCTTGTGTTCGGTTAAAAAACGGATGCAAATTCAGCTGCCCGACATAATCACGTCCGTCGGGAAATATCTGCGTCATAAGCACCATGGTCGCTGCAATCGCCATAAACAGTGCGATATGCGCCCAATAGACTTGCCATGTGCGAAACGCGATGCGCGCACTGCCCATTGCAAAACCCTGCTTTCGGAAAACAGACCCAAATGCGATGGCCGATGCCATGCCCGAACAAAAGACAAATGTTTCGGTAGCATCAGAAAACCCAAAACGCGCTGGAATCCAAAGAGTCAGCCAGTTGCCCGGGATATGTGCGATCAGGATGATAAACATCGCGATCCCTCGAAAAAAATCCAATCGCGGATCGCGCACGCGCGCAGTCGCTTGGGCGATCGCACCCGCATTCGCATGCGGCATCGCTGACATCGGGTCGGCAAGAGTCATTTATAAGAACCTATTACTCAATCATTCGGCGGCGACAGCCGCTTGCAAGTCACGGGCATCATTGACCATTTGCAAACGTGCTTCTGCAAATTCATCAATAGCACCCTTGCGTTGTGTAATGCGCTGTTCCAACAAATCTTTGGTCGCGTCAAGAGAACCAGCCCGTAAACCAGCCTCAATCGTAACGCGTTCAAATACGTCACGCTGAGCATGACTGCCGCCCATCGATTGCAACCGCGGACGGGCCGCATGCAGGTGGGCAAAAGCTGTGTCATAGTTCCCGTCAGAAAACGCCGCTAATCCTTGGGTCACTGCAACACCGGGGTCGCGCATGACCAGGGCGACTTCGGTGTCTGCACTTGCGTCCTTGGCAATACGAGCCGTCAGACGGGTTGCGGCATCGGCCCGTTTATCCCCAACCAGCGCCATCATATAATGCATATCCGCAAACGTCAGGCAGCCATCATTGGTGCGCGCCTCCGCCAGATCTGCCAATTCGCCCCAACGTGTGCCTACATTTATACCTTCCAATTCAAGCCGCATCAAAAGCGAACTGGCATTAGAAAAGTCGCGATAATCATCTGTTTTATCGCTCCGGATTTTAGTGTCATAGAGTGCAAGCACCTGATCAACTTCGCCTTGATCAAGATGTAACAAGGCCTTGTGCCACCAAACGTGAAACCGAAAATTGTTACAATGTCCCCATGCGTCCTGATTTCCATCGATCAGAGCAATCCCTTTGGTGGGTCGGTGGGTCATGTCATAGACGTGGGTGACTGCGTGTAACCCCCAAGCATCATCGCTTGCGTATTCAAGGCCTTTCAGGCCAATCCGTTCCGCTTCGTCATAGCTGCCAGTTTCTTCCATCGAAAAGGCAAGACATCCCAGCGCATAGCCGCGCAGTGCGTGATCTTTGTCATGAGCCCCTATCACCGCCTCGATTGACTGGCGCATCCCAAAGTGATCACCAATGATAAAGCGAATACCATGAGACAGTTTCATACTGAAAGTGTCGGACGGATTGATCAACAGAGCATCTTCCATATGGGCAATGGCTTGGCTTGGCTTACCGGCCAGCCAATCCTTCAATGCCGCGCACCAAAGCCGTTCACGCCGCGTCGCACCACCAGCTTGCAACGCCTTTTGCGCTGTCTGGCTGGCCTCTTGTGCCACAACATACAATTCTCTGCGTCCTAGCATTAGCGCTGATAATCCCTTAAGCGCATGAGCCATCGCGAATTCCGGGGCAAGGTCTAGCAATTTCCCCAAATGAACCGGAGCGCTTTGACCATGCGACAGAACACCAAGGATTGTACCATTCCATTCAGCAAGCGCTGCATGACTGGTCAGGCTGACCTCACTGTTCGCGATATCAATCAACATTTAAGAATCCTTTGCTGCGCATGTCATTCGTACTCGTTAAACGTTATTTAAAGGTCGGAGTGTTAAACCTCACATCACGTGTTTGATAGCGCACAAGAACGTGACCAATGGTCACGAACTCGTGTCGCATCAATTGCGCGCAGATTTTCGCCGAAACCCGTCCAATAGTTGCGCAAGATCACCGGTATCTGCACCAAAACGCGGTGGCGCACGCCGCACTTCTACGGGTGTCTTTGAAAATTTCAGCGGATTGCCCAACAACTGAACCTGTCCTGCCACGGTTTGTGAATCCGGGACATCCACAACAGCGCCACGGTATTGTGCCTGCGCACTGTGTAGCGCTTGCCCGACTGAATGAATCGGCCCAGATGGGACACCAGAATCCTGTAAAACTCTGAGGATTTCCTCACTATTGTATCCAGCCAAGGCTTCGACAACTGCCGCATTGACGGCATCACGATTGGCAATCCTGCTTGGGTTTGTTGCAAATTCTGCCACTTGGGCTAGATCAGGGCGTTTTACAGCCTCACAAAATGCCCTAAATTGTCTGTCATTGCCCACAGCTAGAATGATGTGACCATCCTTCGTGGCAAATACATTATAGGGAACAATGTTTGGATGGGCATTGCCGCGGCGGACTGGCTCTTGACCGGAGGCCAGATAATTTGTGCCCTCATTCACCAACCACGCCATTTGACTATCGACTAATGCCAAGTCAATATGCTGACCTTCTCCGGTCGCATCCCGGTGGCGCAACGCGGCCAACATCCCAATCGTTGCGTACATTCCGCACATCACATCGGCAATCCCAACGCCGACTTTCATTGGATCCCCCTCAGGAGCGCCAGTCAGTGACATAATCCCACCAAAGCCTTGCGCCATAAGGTCGTAGCCTGCCCTATCACGTTCTGGTCCTGTCTGACCAAACCCGGATATTGAACAATATACCAATTCCGGGCGCTCAGCACAAAGCGTGGCATGATCCAAACCGTACTTTTCCAAACCACCGGGTTTGTAATTTTCTATTACGACATCGGCGTACACCGCGATGGATCTCACCAATTCTTGCCCCGCCTCAGTCGTCAAATCGGCTGCTACAGAATACTTATTGCGATTGGCCGCCATAAAATATGCGCTAAGATCGCTATTCCCATCAGGTGTTTCCGCATAAGGAGGCCCCCAACTGCGGGTATCATCACCGCCCGTTTTGGGGTTTTCAATTTTGATAACCGTTGCCCCAAGATCACCCAAAAGCTGCGTGGCTGTCGGTCCGGCAAGGATCCGGGATAGATCAAGCACCAACACTCCGTCCAGTGCACCCACCATGTTAAAACGCCCCATCATAAGATTTACGGTCAATCTCTGCTGCAATGACAGTAAAGGTGTCCGAATTTTGCGCAGCCTCTAACGCGGCCGTCAATTCTTCCTGCGAATGCACCTGATGCCCCTGCCCGCCAAATGCCTGCGCTATCGCGGCAAAATTGAAATGCGCGAATTCCACTGCGGTATTTGGCAATTTGCGTTGGCGTTGTTTTAGCTCAATAAGGGCAAGTGATGCATCGACAAACACAACGAAGATTGTCTTCAATCCAAGCTCTTTTGCCGTCGCCAATTCCCCAATGACCATTAATAAACCAGCATCACCTGAAAACGAAACAACGGTCCGGTCCGGTTCAACAATTTGAGCCCCCATCGCCAAAGGTACGGCGCAGCCCATAGTGCAAAAACCCGAGGATTGCGTAAGCGCACGGGGAAATTCACATTTCCAAATCTGCGAAAGTAAAATGCGATGCGCCCCACTATCTGCCGTGGCGAGTGTATTGTCCGGTAGTAAATCCTGACAGGTTTTGATCAGCTGTGCCGGGCCCCAGACCTCTGGAATCGAAAAACTATTCGCCAATTCATTTTTAACGGCTGCAATCTGACCATGGGACCATACGTCCGCCAAAGCCGTTTTGGGCAACAAAGCAGCGATAGATGCTGCACAATCACCGATAATATTGATCGTAGATTGGTGCATGTAATGATGATTGGGCGCAGCAGTCACATCTATGACCATTTGGCGAACTGGGTCCCACGGGTTTTGCCAACCTGCGCGCATCTCAATCGGATCATATCCAACCGCTAGGATCACATCTGCTTGCGCAACAAATGGCAGCAAAACAGCATCAGCCTTGGGCGATAAACCAGCCCCACCCAGCGACAATGGATGACTTTCTGGCAATAGTCCCTTGGCCTTATATGTCGTAATGACCGGAGCTCCCAGCCTTTCAGCAGCCGTCTGGATCGCAGCCGCCGCGCCTTCTCCGACAGCATCAAGACCCACGATAATCAAAGGGCGTTTGGCCCCAGCCAAAGCAGCCGATGCACGGTCTAGATCTGGGCCCACCGGGGCAACCGTCGCGGCCGCAGCACGCAAAATACCGGTTCCCTGCGCTGGTTCATCAGCAACCGAAATCGGCACATCAATATGAACCGGACCGGGACGACCTTCAGTGGCAATCGCCAGTGCTTTGTCAATTATGACATGGCTCGCCGCGGCATTTAGGGTAAATGTTTCTTTCGTAATTGGGCGAAAGACCTGGGGCTGATCGAGCACCTGATGGGTGTAAACCTCGGCCTCGTCTGCATCGATGCAGCCCGTTAGAACAATCATAGGAACGCGATCTTGATGAGCATTTTCGATCACATTAATTCCGTTTAGCGCGCCAGGGCCTACAGTCGCCACCAAAATTCCGGGTGCGCCTGTCCGATGATATGTACCCTCAGCCATGAAACCAGCGGCGTTCTCATGCTTGCACAACACAAAGGTTATCCCAGCCTTTTCCAAAGCATCAATGATGGTCAAAACTTCGCCACCGGGCATGCCAAAGGCCCAACGACATCCGGCATCATAAAGGCGTTTAGCGACGACATCTGCTGCGCGCATCATAGGGTTCCATTCCTTGTTTCAAAATCATCGAGACGATGGAGTATGGGTGTGAAAGAGGCAATGCAAGAACGCGTCATTAATTGTTACGATCTTCCAGACACTTAACTGAGTGACCCGTGAATTGTAAATCGCACTCATGCCCCATGCGAGGCATGCCATAATTTGCCGAATAACAACTACCGCTCAGAATTGTCGCTTAAAAGATCATCGAGCTGAGCTCCAAACCAACCTCTTGGGATGAAATGGCCACCGGGATGTAGATCCAGCACTGTTCGCTTACCTGATGCACAATTGGTCCAATCATGTCGTTCAAACGCGATGTCATCGGTTGCAGCCCATTGTGTGACCTCATGTTCAGGATCACAGCTAAACTGTGAGCGCCACAACGCCACCGGATAGAGCGTATCGCCACCAGCCCCCATAGGAAAATCCATTACAGTGTCAGATTTTCCGTGCACATGGCGTACCTCTTGTGGCCCTTCTGGGCAGGTTTGCGTCTGATTTAGGGTACCGGCGACCGCCAACAATGCTGCAATTCCATTCCCACTGTCGCACACATAGCGCCACGCCATTGCAGACCCAAACGAATATCCCGATACATAGATACGGTCGCGGTCTATCGGGTAACGCGCAGCCACGTCGTCCAAAACGTCATTTGCAAAGGACACATCTGCGGAATGAACTGATCGAAAACTCCATGTCCGATTACGCCCAGTCGGTGCCACCAACAACACACCACGCTTTCGCGTTTCGCCAGAAATACGAGAATGATAAACTGGTACGGACCCCGTCCGCCCCCATCCGTGAAAATGAAGCATTACCGGCAAGCTGGATACGCCATCCCATCCATCAGGCTCCTTCACGTTATAAGTGCGATCATCCAATTCACAGGGGACATTGCGCCCATGGCAAGGTTCGCCGGGAAGAACCGAATAGGACAGAGTCTGTTGCGCGTGAACAGGGGCCGCGAGACAGAGGAAAATCAATGAGCGAATCAACATAAAAGCACGTTCGCCCAGCCCGAAACGAATGTCACATCACATGCGCGTTTCTGATCAAGTTCTCCAAATTAACAATCTGTAATAGCCTCTCTGTGACGCAGTACAACTTGATCAAACAAACCGTCACAACACCTCGTCTATTTGGCAATGATACACATCGGGGCAAATCGGCAAACGAGATGACACCCCTCGGACGTTACAGAAATCACAAAATCTGTTGCGCATTCAAAAGTTGTAAAACTGGCTTTTGGTGCACCCACACCAAAAGTATTCCCTTTAGGCTTTCGAATGGAACAAAACATCTAATTGTTCTCAGGTCGTATAAAAAGTTTGAGGGTATATGGCGGACAGACAGGGATTCGAACCCTGGAGACGGTCTCCCGCCTACACACTTTCCAGGCGTGCGCCTTCGACCACTCGGCCACCTGTCCTTGAGGCGGGGTTTACCCTTAAGGCCTGTTAGGATGCAAGGGCAAATTCATATTTTTTTCAACTGTTTTTCCAGAAGGTCAAAACAACAAGAATTAGGTTTCAAGAAACAGATGAACACGTCTGTTTTGCTTGCCTTTCTTTTCAATTTTTCCGATGCGAATCCGACCAACTTCGCGCGTATTCGACACATGCGTCCCGCCACAGGGTTGGACATCTACAGGGGTGGTCGGTGTTCCGATCCGCACCAAACGCACCTGCCCCGATCCGATTGGTGGCTGCACGGACATGGTTTTGACAAGCTGCGGATTAGCAATCAACTCTTCATCCTTGATCCAACGATCAGTAACGTCCAAATCTCGCGCAATCAGCGTATTTAACGTGTTCTCTAACGCTTCTTTATCAGCCGGCGCCTCGGGCATATCAAAATCCAAACGCCCTTTTTCAGCACTTATAGAACCACCAGTAACCGGCAATGGAATAACCACCGACAGCAAATGCAACGCGGTGTGGATACGCATATGACGAAATCTACGTTCCCAATTTAAATGCTGGGCGACCTCAGCGCCAACCGGAGGCAATGCCTCGGGACCAGCCGGAACCAAAACAACAGCGTCGCTGTCTCCTTTTATGGTCGTTGCTATCTCAAGCCCCTGCCCGTTCCAATCGATTGATCCGCTGTCACCAGGTTGTCCGCCGCCTGTTGGGTAAAAGACCGTCTGATCCAATATGATTCCACCCTCTGGCGTGTGTGCGTGAACACGGCCAAGGATACCATTCTTATAGGCATCTTCTCGGAAAACAGCGCGGGTCATATCAATTCTCCTGCTTTGGGTCCTCTTTGATTATCGACGGCCCCTTGGTCTGAAGCACCTCAGGGTTGCGCAGCCAAAGATCGCGCTGTGCAAAGGGGATCTCTAATCCGGCATCCGCAAAACGCTTTGCAATGTCGTGGTTCATATCAGACTGCACCTGCAAAATCCAATTGACGTCCCTCAATATTGCACGGATTTCAAATTCCAACGCATCTGCTCCGAAATTTCGAAACAACACAGAGGGTGCCGGGTTTGCCACCACCATTGGATGATCATCTGCGACGGCTTTCAGAATTTCCTCAACTTTTTTGGTATCCGAACCATATGCCACCCCAACAGGAAGGATCAGGCGACCGATCGAATTCCCTCGGGTCCAGTTGGTGACGACCCCAGCAACCAAATCCCCATTCGGGATAATTACATCCGTACGATCAAAGGTCTCAATCCGGGTGGCTCGAACCGCAATGTCCCGTACATAGCCCATCTGTCCGTTAACTTCGATCCAATCGCCTTCGGAAATCGGTCGTTCTACCAAAAGAATAAGGCCGGACACAAAATTCGAAATAATCGTCTGAAGGCCAAAACCAATGCCCACAGATAACGCACCGGCCACAATCGCAATTCCTGACAGATCAATCCCCGCTGCGGTGACTGCAATTAAGCCAGATAAAGCCAGCCCGACATATCCAATGCCCACTGCAACCGCATTCTGACCACCGGTGTCCATACGTGTGCGGGGCAAAACTGTACTGCGCAAAGCAGACTGTATCAGTTTGGTAATCGCATACCCAATTGCAAAAACAACGAGGCATAGCACAAAACTGGTCGGTGATATGGTGACGTCGCCAAAGCTGTACCCTTCCCGAAATTGCGCCCAGGCCTCTGTCAAATCACTCGGACGGGCCCCCCAAACAAGAGCAAATGCAGGAAGGCTCACGAGGATGATAATGATGTTTAACAAGATAGGAGCTAAGGCCTGTCGAGCATGTTCTTTATCGCCAATCGCAAGCGCAAATGTTTCTTGGAACAGGCGCAAAACCAGTGAGATAAATGCAATCAGGCCCAAAGACGCAATAATAGGAAAGGTAATTCCGATTGCGGCAGATACATAGCCCATCAAGGCCAGCACAGGACCGATCAACGCTGCAATTAGAATTCCCCTCGACAACAGATATCCAAGATTGTTGTAAAGTGCTGAATTGTCTGACGTTTGCCCATTTTTTCGTGCGTGGATCATGATGATCTGGCTGATCCGAAACAAAAGCAAAGAGGATAGAACGCCTATCGGGAAATACAAACCTGACAACACAGCATCTGAAACATCCCGATATTCGACCATTCCTTTGACAAGGATAAAGATACCGTAGACCAGACCGAGCCCCGACGCGTAAAAACGCCCTTCGGTGCATTGCGCTGGGGTTAAATCAAGGAATTGCGTCGACAATTTTCCCTTTGGAAAAATCTTGGATCCCAACCAACTGGCGATATAAAACGAAAGTCCGACCCCCGCCAAAGACGACAACGCAGAATCCAGATGCGATCCGACCAACTGCGTCGAATAAGCGGCCGCAATCAACGCCGCAATTCCTATAAACGGTAAAATCACCTGCCCCAAGGATACGACAAACGCGGCAATCCAAATGGCCGGCGACGGATTGTCCCCCTGAACGCGCCGCGTCAGTTGATCCATCCATTTTCGACCACGCAGCACGAGGATCAAACCAATCAGGGCTAGGATCAATGTCTGAGGATGGTTGTTTGTGAATTCCTTTCGCTGGACATCGTTAGTCCATGCAGCGCCTAATTCGGTCAAAATGGGACGTATTAAACGCTCCAATGTGCGGGCGGTTTCGGCCCAAACCGTCGGATTTAAAGGCGATGGCCCGCGGGTTGAGAATTTTTCTGACTGTCGTGTCCGCAATAAGCGGTCAATCTCAGAAATCAAACTGTCCGAAAAATAATACTCTTCATTTGCCTCAATCACCGGGGCCCGTAATTCAGCCCGCAACAGACTTAACTGATTTCGCCGTTCCGCTAGATCGCTTGGTTCGGTCTCTCCGTCGATGATGGGCCCTAGGGCAGAAATTTGATTGTTGAGGGTTCTCAGTCGCACGTCATTGGTGTTTTGCGCGTCTAGGAACAATTCGCGCCACTCTACCAATTCGGCGCGCAATTCCAGCATGGCACTGTCAGAGGCACGATTGTTTTCAATCGCCTCTTCTGCGCGTGTTGACGCAACGCCCCATGCTTCATAGTCAGGTAGACCGTCAATCAATGTTTGCGCAGAAAGTGGTGCAAACAGGATGCTTTGGCAGATGCAAAGAACCGCCAAAGCCCTTATCAGAACGACCGTGAGACGTTTCATCCGTCGACAAACACGCCCGGAATAGATTTTGGCGCACTGTCGAGCCAATCAGGAACCGGGAGCTCTTTGCTCCTCAAAAAGTCTGGGTTGAACATTTTTGATTGGTAGCGCGTGCCATAGTCACAGAGAATGGTCACGATCGTATGACCCGGCCCCATATCCCGCGCCAGACGCATTGCACCTGCGACATTGATCCCCGACGAGCCACCCAGACACAGGCCCTCGTCTTTCAGCAGGTCAAACGCCACTGGCAAAGCCTCTGCATCAGAAATGTTATAAGCGTGATCCACTTTCAGGCCCTCAAGGTTTGCGGTGATCCGCCCTTGACCAATGCCTTCTGTGATTGATGATCCTTCAGATTTAAGCTCACCGGACGTAAAATAATTGTAAAGCGCCGCCCCATCCGGATCAGCCAAACCAATTTTCACATCTGCTGAACGTTCCCGTAATCCCATGGCGACACCCGCCAAAGTCCCACCAGATCCCACAGCACAGATGAAGCCATCCACTTTGCCATTGGTTTGCTCCCAAATTTCGGGGGCCGTTGTTTCATAATGCGCCGCGCGGTTAGACACGTTGTCAAATTGGTTGGCCCAGATCGCCCCATTTGGTTCTGTTTTTGCCAGCTCACTGGCAAGGCGTTCGGAATACCGGACGTAGTTGTTTGGATTGCGATACGGAACGGCAGGCACTTGTACCAATTCTGCGCCAGCCAGTCGCAGCATGTCTTTCTTTTCCTCGGATTGCGTTTCCGGAATCACGATAACTGTTTTGAATCCCAAAGCAGCCCCAACGAGCGCTAGACCAATGCCAGTGTTGCCCGCGGTTCCCTCAACGATGGTTCCGCCGGGTTTTAATAATCCTTGAGCAACAGCATCCTGAATGATCTTGAGCGCCGGACGGTCTTTGACCGATTGTCCGGGATTCATAAATTCCGCTTTTCCCAAAATCTCACAGCCGGTGGCCGCACTAGGCCCTTCTAAACGGATAAGAGGGGTGTTGCCGATCAATTCCGGCAGATCTTTGCAGACGCGCATTGTCATCATTGCCCTTATATTATGCTTATTACCTGTGTAGGCCCGCCCCGCCGGGAACTCAAGCGTTGCGGCGCAAACTATCCCGATGCCGTGCCAACCAAAGGGCCAGTACGTACAGCGGTCCAACCTGCCCTACTTTGCGATCTATCAAATCCATAAGCTCTTGGTAACTAACCAAATAAGACCGTATATCTTCGTTTTCTTCTTCTACACCAGAGACCCCACAGACGTCATCGGGCAAATCACAAAGCCCAAGATAACTGTGATAGTATTCTGTGGTGGCCCCCGGAGAAGGATAATATGACCCTGTGTGGATCAGTTTTGTCAAAGAAACATTGGCCTCTTCCTGTGTTTCCCGTTTGGCCGCGTCCTCAGGAGATTCACCGGGATCAATCAAACCTGCAACAGGTTCAATAGTCCAATTTACATCCGCCCCACGCTGATACGTTCCAAACCGGACTTGTTCGACCAGCAAGACCCGATCCCGTACAGGATCATAGGGCAGAACAATAACGGCGTCTGTCCCCTTAAAAATGAACCGCCGCGCGACATCGCTAAACTCACCAGAAAATTTGCGGAATTGTACGTCCAAATCATCCATCGCAAAAAATTCATTAAACGGACGGCCTGCACGCAACACTTTGATGTCTTCCCGCCCCATAGCAAAACCGGGTCCTTCTGCCTGAGGTCGCTGCGCCAAAACCTTTGTCCATGCCCGCATTTGGATGACGTTAAATCGGTCGGAAACGTCTTTGACTGAGAATTGGTCTCGATAAGACATAATTTCGTCCGCCGCAAAAAGCGCCATCTGTCCGTATTGGCGGACCCAATCGGCCAATATCCAAGGCGTCCCCCGTTTCAAAGACGTATCATTGGCAAAAAACACCAGTGCTTTCTGTCCACTTTCTAACGTAACCAATTGCGTTTTATAGGAAAAACCACCTTCATAAAAATCAAGATTTTCGCGATCTTCTACGGATAGATTTGCCACGGCCAAGCCATGCGCTTTTTCACCGTCACAGGGTAAAATGACGGGATAGGCCTTTCCCTTAACCCAATAAGCTTTATGTCCGGAAAGGGATGTTTCCGTGATGTCCGTTGCCAAGATCCTGCGACCTAAAACACGTTCAAGCAAAGGTTGGTGGCACAGCGACCCATAAAAAAACAGTGTCTGGGTTGCGTCCTCAGGACCAGCGTTGTCCGGTTCGGTGTGTAAGCCATCCACAGAAAAATCCACCCAATACCAATGTGCCAATGATCGTCGGTTCTGCGATCAACTGAAAGTTTTCAAAACAAATTTCGAAAACAGCAGCCACCGCCTCGACTGGGCCACCGTATACTTTTCTAAAAGAAAGCTTCAACATCTCAAATGAAGCGTGGGCAAAAATCGCCGCAATCGTCATCGCAGCAGAGGTGGTCAGCCCGACACCAAGACCGGCCTGAAGCCCATCCCGCCCCCGAGGGCCCATAATTTTCCAACCACAGATCAAACCAACAAGTGCATTGCTCTCTCTCAACCACTTGGTTTGCGTCCCCTCAGGCAGCAAGGGAAATACCAACTCGGTTACAAACCAAGCCAGAATCGCAAAGCTGATGGCGGCAACAAGTTTAGAGGCGGTGGGCATGTGTTAGCTCGAATTTTTGATTGTTATCTGCGTTACGTCACAGTTTCCGCTATGAAAAGTCGCAGCGCAAGAGGTCAGATAAAAGTTCCACATTCGGCGAAAGCGTTCATCAAATCCCAATTCACGGATTGAGTGCCAGCGCGCGTTGAAAACATCATGCCATCTGCGCAAAGTCACAGAGTAGCTTTCCCCAAATTCATAGGAGCCTTGAACGGTCAAACCTGCCATTTCGACTTGATCACGTAGGACAGTAGGACTAGGAAGCATCCCACCTGGGAATATGTATTTCTGTATAAAATCAACACCTTCTTTGTAGTTATGAAACCGATCATCGGCGACGGTAATAATTTGCAAAGTTGCATGTGCACCGGGCTTCAATCGGTTCCGGATCGCCTCAAAATAAATTGGCCAGTATTTTTCTCCGACCGCCTCAAACATTTCTATGGACGCAATACCGTCATACACCCCCGTTTCGTCCCGATAGTCCTGTAACTTTATCGTCACAAGATCAGAGAGTCCCAAGCGTGCCATGCGAGCAACTGCAAAATCATATTGCTCTTTTGAAATCGTAAGGCCGGTCACTTTGATCCCGCGCGAGCCCGCTGCATATTCCGCAAATCCCCCCCAACCGCAGCCAATTTCCAACACATGTTGTCCCTCAACCAACCCTATGGAATCCACTATTTGTTTGTATTTTAAAATTTGCGCTTCGCTTAGTTCCTCTTGTCCGTTTTCATAAAGAGCCGAAGAATATGTCATCGTCTCATCCAACCACAGACCGTAGAATTCGTTTCCTAAATCATAATGATAGGAGATGTTTTTCTTTGCCTGACTTTTCGAATTGGACTGCAACCAAAACCGCATCCTTTCATAGGCGCGCAACAACCCAAGCCCTGGAAATTTGGAAAACATACGGTCACCGGCCAAATACACATAATCCATAAAGGCCTGCAAATCCGGAGTGGTCCAACTGCCATCCATATAAGCCTCAGAAAAACCAAGATCCCCTTCCCGGATTAGTCGCGCAAATACGTCGTCCTGATGAACATCAACATGTGCTATCGGGCCGGATTCGGATGCCTCCATACGAAAATGCCGCCCGTCCGGCAAAATGATATCAACACATCCCCTTTGGGCCTGTGAAAGAACCTCAAAGACCTGCCGAAAATACCGGGGTAAATTAACCTCCCCCTTCAGAGACGTTCGAATATCCATAGTTCTGTCCTGCTCCTCTCTTTCAATTTCAGCAGATAAAAACTTGTCAAACAACGTTTTTCTCCTTTTTGGCCCGATGGTTTTGATACGCTTCAAGCGCCAAATTGCGCCCATGTGCCAAATCAACCACCGGCTTTGGGGGATATTTTTCATTTGGCGAAAGCGACCAACTGTTTGGAATTGCATCAAAATATGATTGGGCCTCTGCTGAAGGGTCTTCAGATCCTTCAGCGATCCAACGATTTATATATGTGTTGTTTGGGTCGTATTGCGCCTGCTGTCGCGCAGGGTTGAAAATACGAAAAAAAGGTGATGCGTCGGGCCCACATCCAGCCACCCATTGCCACCCCATCGCATTGCTGGCCGGATCCCAATCGATCAAACACTCCTGAAACCAAGCCTGCCCAACGCGCCAATCCACCAGCATATGTTTGGTCAAATATGACCCGACGATCATCCGGGCCCGGTTGTGCATTATTCCCGTCACATACAGTTCTCGCATGGCCGCATCGACAAAAGGCACACCAGTTCGCCCCTGTTTCCATGCATCCAGATGTGGTGATGTTGCAGACCAGCCAAAACTGTCCCAGCCCGCCCGCCAATTTCGAGTCTCTATATGTGGCGTGTGAAAGTTCAAATGATACGCAAATTCACGCCAAAATAACTCCTTTAGGAAATGCTCAGCACCGGGACTTCCGTCCTGCAAGTGGCGCTGAGCGGCCGACCAAATCTGGTGAGGTGTAATCTCACCGTAGGTGAGTGGCTCTGAAAGCCCTGACGTTGCTGGGCGCGACGGGTAATCTCGATCAGATTTATAGGCTGCGATGCAGTGTATTAAAAACCTATGTAAAGTGTTCTGCGCCTGCGTTTCGCCGACGCGCAAATGTACGGCCAATACATCCGCCCCCCGACACATTTTTACAGATAGATTCCAGTCTTTTAAGATCTCAGATCTTGGCCACACCCGAGGTGCTGGCAGTTGCAGAGGTGCGATAAGCGGTTCCGTAACGGTGCGTGTACGAACGGATCGCCAAAACGGGCTGTAAACCTGATAAAACGGGCCAGACGCTGGGCTAACATCCCATGGCTCAAATAACAGCTGACCACGAAAGCTACGAACCCTAAGCCCCTGCTCGGTAAGCTTAGCCTTTGTGATTGCGTCATTTTCACGGTTTCCAACATCGTACAAGCGGTTCCAAACCACTTGGGTCGCCCCCGTTTCCTGCGAAACCACTTTCAATACGAGAGCTGGTTCGCCGGACCTCAAGATCAGACGCTGTCCCTTTGATGTTAACCGCTCCGAAAAATCTTGAACGGCGGCCTCATACCTTTGAGACGCCGCCGCACCTAAGTCGCGTAACTGTTGATCCCTGATCAGCACAAACACCACTGGCCTGCCGTTTTCAACGGCCGCCGTTAACGCCCGATTATCAGACAGGCGGAAATCTCGACGAACCCAATATAGGACTGGCTCTTTGTGGTCCACGATCGTCTTCCCCTCATATGGTCAGAGGAGTTGATCCAACGCCCCCATCAGTTTTTGCACTTCGTTTTCAGTCGTATAGTGTGTAAAACTCATACGGAGGACACCGACCTTTGGATCAATGTTTTGTCCCATTAAGGCCCGTGATGCATAAAAATCCCCGGCCGCGCACATTAGTCCCTTTTCCCCTAGATCCCGCGCAACGACAAAAGCGTCCTCATTTAAAGACACAGCAACCGTTGGGGCACGGTTTTCTGCCTGTTTTGGGCCGAGCAAACGGATCGAATTTTTACTATCAAGAAAATCCAACAAGGGCTGCAGCAATTCAATTTCTGCGTTGCGCATAAGGGTATGGACTGCTCTGCCCCGTTCTGCGGCATCCTTTGTGTCAAATTCGACGTGATGGGCGTAAATCGCATCGACATAATCAACCATCCCGGCACAGGCCGCAACTTGGGCATGATCCGGTCCTGCTGGGATAAAACGTTTGTACAGGCTGTCCGCATTAAAATAATGCCCCTGATTGGGCAACGCCCGCCCCAACGCCTCTCGGATCACCATGACCCCCTGATGAGGTCCATAGGTTTTATAGGCCGAAAATAGATAAATATCGGCACCTAAGGCAGGAATGTCCGGAAACCCATGAGGGGCATAACTCACGCCATCAACACATGTGTAAATTCCGGCAGCCCGAGCAACAGAGGTGATTTCGGCAACAGGATTAATCTCTCCGACGACATTAGAACAATGTGGAAAACAGAGAAGTTTCACCTTGTCATCTATCAGTGATTTCAAATTCTCCAGTTCTAGCTTTCCCGTTTCAGGATCGAGCTGCCATTCACGCACCTCAATCCCACGATCAGCCAACCTGCGCCAAGGCCCAGAATTCGCCTCGTGATCCTGATTGGTTACAATAATCGCATCCCCGGCATCCAAATGATCCGCAAAGGCTTGGGCCAAAACATAAGTGTTTTGTGTGGTTGATGGACCAAAACTGACCTCATCCGAAGCAACACCCATCATTGCTGCCAAACGGCGACGCGCCTCATCCATTTCCTCTCCGCCTTTACGTGAGGCCGGATAAGAGGCATAGGGTTGCACCTTTCGTTCGTGATAAAAGCTAAACAACCGATCTATAACCTGCCGACAGGTATATGACCCACCAGCATTTTCAAAAAAAGCCTGCCCCTGAAGGGATGGCTCTGCGAAAGCGGGAAACTGCGCCCGGACAAAATCTGTATCTATTTTCATAGGGGCAGATTTTCTGACACATAGCGCCCCGTCAAGTGCCTATTCTAAAACGCAAAACGCCGCCCATAAATGAACGGCGTTTTGTATGAATTTATGAAGTGAAAATCAGGACAAGAGATGTCCGACACGGGCTTTCAGCTGATCACGCGCCGTATTGTAAATGCTCTCAGGCTCATCCCGATCCAGAAGCTGCGGAAACAAAGTCATCAGCTCTTCGCGCATTTCCGGTGCCAATGCTTCAATCGTTTTACGATTTGGGTAGAAGCTTTCAGTTTCAACACCTTCGGCATAAATTACTTCGTGGTTGTCAAAGGCAACATGGTAATACACCACGCGCTCTGCGCCATCTTCCATCCGGATCGTGCTGTCATTACATAATGTAAAGGCTGGAGTCAGAACGCCGTCTGGCTCACCAAACATCATCTCCGCACGCCAGTCACGCACCAAGAAACGGTGTTGACGCGATACGCGCAGATCTCGTTCCGGCAAAGAATTTCCAAGGCTTCCCGCAGAGATCCGAATAGGTTTCAAAGCAGGCTTAAGAGCCATGATATTTGGTTCAACTGCGGAACTTCCAACCCATTTGATTTTTTGAGCACCGCGGTCACGCGTAACCACACGATCCCCGTCAGCAAGGTCTTCGACCTTGACCGGGCCACTTGGCGTCATGATCATTGTACCTTCAACAAAGCAAACGATAACGCTGATCGAAAGGTCATTCGTGATTGATTGAGTGTTTGGATCCTCGCCGAAGATGGCGGTCACTTGTACGTCCAAAACCTCACCAGGCATTAAGTCATACTGAGAATATTGGGTCAGATCGTGACAATCCAATGACCAACCTGCCGGTGTCAAGATAATGCGTGAATCAGGCAGTTCGATATATTCCGCAAGCTCACCTTCGATGTAGATTTCAAAGCCCTGAAAATCCACAGGAATAAGGGGTTCAATCACAACGTCCAACAGTTGCGCACCTGAAGTAATTTCAACGGCGGCCCCTGACGTGGCAACCGTATCAAGGGAACCCAAATTCGCTCCCTCAAGCAAACCCAGAGCCTGAATGTTTGCATCATAATCAGTTTCTAATGCACGGGCCGGAGTATCAAAATCTTGCCCACCTGGATAAGGAGAACCATCAGACATGAAAATCACAAGATTGGAGTCATCAGATGTGACCCCATCACCTGCCCAAGCCGTATCAACAGCCTCAAGGGCTGCTTCATAATTGGTTGAACCCTGAGGACCTTCGTCGTTCATGTCCGACAATTCCGCTAAAAAATCATCTTTTTCAGACAAATTGTAAGTACCGCGATCCGAAGCCCCCGAACTGTAGTCAATAATCGTAATATTGACTTCATCTGCTGTATAACCAGCATCGATCCAAGCCTGAAACAGATTTTCAGCGGCAAATAACTGCGCTTGTAGAATAGATTCCTCGTCACCGTCTCCGGTAAAGTCAGTGCCTGAATCTTGGCTAGTGGAACCGGAGGTATCAATGACCAAAGCGATGTTAATTGTTTCCGAAATATCGGTGGCCGTGAGATTTACATTTAATTCTGCATTCTCGTCTGTTGCCGGATACCCAATGGTCGAGTCGAGCGTTACATCGATATCGCCGTTTGGGCCGCCGTCGATCTCGCCGCTATCGCTGTCCGATATGCTGTTTGGATTACTAGGATTCGCTACCATTATTACCTCCAATTACGAACGGATCTGATAAATTTCAGCCGTCGCATCGCCCACACGCTTTCCCCAACGGAACCTTGTCGGCAAACTGATTTCACTTGTTCACTGCAGGGATTATTACAGCATTTCAGACCCAATTCCTATGAATTAAGGCCAAAATGGGGCCAATAAAATGAATATAGCCAAAGGGATTAGCATAAAACCGAAGACAATAGGGTGAAAAAATATCCATCGTTCTCAGCACGGAAATCTGCCGCCACAATTCAAACATACAGGTAAAATTTACGTAAAGGGAAAGCACTGGCAGTGATTCGGGTTATTCGAAATGGTTAAGCGACCCTGAATCTTGTTGATTAACAAAGACTGGGTCGAGCGTGATAATTGCCCCAGCTCGCCTTGCATCCCCCCCTTTAAACGACTACGTAACTAACGTCGGTTCGCCGACTATGGACATAAACGCGCTCGTAATAAACGGATCGGACCCGGGGGCGGTACCCGGCGTCTCCACCAAACATCCTTCATTTGAGGACCAAGGGGACGAAATAGGATCGACGGACGTCTAAAGGGGTTAGCTTTGTTTCGGTGAGATACCACCGTTATCGGTTCATTTAAGCTAGTTGCAAATGACAACAAAGCTCCGATGGCTCTGGCTGCTTAAGCAGTTCGAAACATCGAAATCTTAAGTCCTAGCGCTTTGCAGCTCTAGGCGGGGTTCGCAGGTACCTGGCAACAGAAACCTGCACCTACCCCCCTATTGTCTTTGCTTCTTTTGCGATTGGATTGATTGACATTTGCTTGGCGTCTGCCTCTTTGGTCTAAACTATGCTCGCACCAAAGGATCGCTAGATGCCCGCCCCCTCTTTAAAAGAAGCCTTACAGGTTTACGGGCGTATTGGCCTGATGTCCTTTGGTGGACCAGCCGCACAGATTGCTGTGATGCATAAAGAGCTGGTCGAGGATCGAACTTGGCTGACAGAACAACAATATCTGAACGCCCTGTCTTTCTGTATGCTGTTACCGGGACCAGAGGCCATGCAGCTCGCGACGTATTCAGGGTGGCGCACTCACGGCACCGTCGGAGGCGTATTGGCTGGGCTACTCTTTGTGCTCCCCGGTGCCATCGTTGTATTGATCTTATCTCTACTTTATGCGCTATACGGTGACGTACCAGCGATTGAGGCCCTATTCCTCGGCATCAAATCAACCGTCGTCATTGTCGTTATCGAAGCCCTCCTAAAGGTGTCTAAGAAAGCTTTACATGGCACGGCTCATTGGGCCATCGCAGGCCTGAGTTTTGCTGGCATTTTCTTTTTTCAAATTCCATTTCCCCTGATCATCCTTATTGCGGGAGCATACGGTTTTAAGACGTCAAAGACCAAAAGTACGCCTGCCCAACAGGTTTCAAAAGGCAACCTTCCGCGAACCGTAGCGATCTGGCTGACATTGTGGTGGGCGCCCATTATGGCTTTATGGGTATCGGGCCAAGCATTCTTAACTCAGATTGCTATGTTCTTTTCTAAACTCGCCGTTGTGACATTTGGTGGCGCCTATGCGGTTTTGGCCTATATGACGCAAGCCGTCGTTGTCGAAAACAACTGGTTGAGCACAGCGCAAATGATGGACGGTTTGGGCCTGGCTGAAACAACACCCGGTCCATTGATCCTCGTGACAGAATTCGTTGGCTTTCAGGCTGGGTTCGCCCAAGGTGGAATTGGATTAGCCATATCAGCGGCAGTGGTCACACTTTGGGTAACTTTTATCCCGTGCTTTCTTTGGATCTTTGCCGGTGCGCCCTATCTGGAGTGGATCACTTCCCGCCCCACCTTACGTAGCGCGTTACAAGCTATTACCGCTGCGGTTGTCGGGGTCATTCTAAACCTATCATTATGGTTCGCACTGCACGTCTATTTCTCAGACGTTGCGACGCAATCATTGGGGTCATGGTCCACATTCGCAATGCCCATCCTTACATCCGTCAACCTCGCGGCTATGGGTTTATCATGCCTTGCGGGTTATCTCATATTGGTTCGAAAGCTAGGACTTTTGACGGTCCTCTCTCTCATGGCCATTGCAGGGCTTGGATTAACCATTTTTGTCTAAGCCGCAGCCGTTTTTCGGCTTTTCAATATCCGACATGGCTCATACAGTGGACCACGAATTAAAGAAAAAGGTAACGTCAAATGACTCAGACGATTGAGTACGGAAACCTCATGCACGACGCAATGCGTGGCTTGATCAAAAAGGTTTTGCTGGACGTCGCTGACAATGGGTTGCCCGGGCAGCATCATTTTTTCATTACTTTTGATACTCTTCATCCCGACGTAGAACTCGCCGATTGGTTATCTGATCGTTATCCGGGCGAAATGACGGTTGTCATGCAACATTGGTTCGACAATCTTGACGTCGGTGATAATGGGTTTGGCATTACGCTTAATTTTGGGGATCAACCAGAACCGCTTTATATCCCTTATGACGCGATTCAGACTTTTGTTGATCCGTCAGTCGAATTCGGCCTCCGATTTGAAACACAGTCAGATGAGGACGAAGAGGAATTTGACCTTGATCTGGAAGAGGCCCCCATGGCCGAATTTGAGGTTGAACCCGCAGAATCGAAAGATGCAGAAGTTGTAAGCCTCGACAGTTTTCGCAAGTAGCGATTTCAGATCAAACGCTCCCTTTCGGCACGTAGTTTTTCAACCATGAAATCCACAAATACCCGCACGCGTTTTGTGCGTCGTAAATCTGAATGGAGCAATATGTATAAGCTGCGCTCTGAATTCAACTCCACCCCCGGAACACGCCTTAACTCTGGTCCGTAATGCTCTATTAATGTTGGCATAAATATCATTCCAATGCCTTGTCGCGCCATCCTGGTCTGCATGACGACCCCTTTAATTGCATGGTAAATACGGGCTTTGGGAAAAGGTGAGTTTCGCAACCATTCAGGGTTCTCTGCAATTTCACCCCAACCGATCCAAGTTAATCCTTCGCCGTTCGGGCCCCTATTTTCAAAATTGCGTCGAAGATAGTCCTCCGAAGCGTAAACTCCATACCCGACGTCCATAACTTTGCGACAAACAACGTCTTCACTAACCTGTTTGGCAATCCGAATAGAAACATCAGTTTCAAGCCTATTGATGTCTTCCATTCTGTTGGTAATCGAAATCTGCAACTCGATCTCTGGATATTGCGTTGCAAACTCAGCAAACATCGGCGCAAGGACATCGAACGCAATCAATGGTGGAATTGAGACCCGTACGAGACCATGAGCTTCACGATCCACGCCTTGCATTCGCGCCCGCGCCGCGAGAACCGATTGCTCGGCGGCCTCTGCTAATGGCACCAAAGCTTCTCCTGCATCGGTCAGCGTCAACCCTTGCCGTGTTCTATCAAACAACCGCACGCCGTAAGACGTTTCCAACGACTGTACCTGCCGGTTTACGGTGGCATGGGTTGCTCCTACAGCATCAGCGGCAGCGCGTAAGCTGCCCGTTTTAGCCACTGCCAAAAAATAAGGCAATCCTGTCCAATCGATCATAAAGGCTCCCTATGGAACGTTACTTGCAACAATAACACAGATCACCCCTTACCGTGTATCATATACAATCCATGGCGTTTCAAATCAGGGAATTTATTACCAAAAACGAACCGCCTATCTCTGTCGCAGACACCCGATAGGAGAGTAACATGAACCGACGAAACTTTATGACGACAACCGCCGCAATTGGTGCGGTGAACTTAGCAACGCTTCTACCCGTAGCTGCAGGCGATGCGTCCGTGAAATATCGAAAGAAAATCGCCAACATACACGATTCAAAGATGGCCTATGTTGATGAAGGTGCGGGCGATCCCATTGTATTTTTCCACGGAAACCCAACATCTTCCTATCTCTGGCGCAATGTAATGCCTCACCTGCAGGACACCCATCGGGTGATCGCGCCGGACCTTATTGGCATGGGAGATAGCGGCAAGCCTGACATTGCATACAAATATGCTAATCACGCCGCCTATTTACACAGACTACTGGATTCTTTGGACCTAAAAAATGCAACATTGGTATTGCATGATTGGGGTGGCCCATTAGGGTTTGATTGGGCAATGAAAAACCCTGATCGCATCCGCGCCTTGGTCTATATGGAAACCATAACCCCGCCGTCCATGCCTTTTGAAAGCTATGAAACCATGGGCCCCTTTGGTGATCTTTTTAAAGCATGGCGTACTGAAGGCGTCGGCGAAAAAATGATCCTACAGGACAATATGTTCATCACAGAAGTGCTTGGAAAAATCGGTGTTTTCACCCCTCTAAAGGCTGAGGTCTTGGCTGAATACAATCGTTACTATCCAACGCCCGAAAGCCGTGCCCCCATATTACAATGGCCACGTGAGGTTCCGATCGCAGAAATTCCAGCCAACACAGTTGCGCTCACGCGTAATATCGGCACCTTTCTAACGACGTCAGACCTGCCAAAACTGTTATTTCATGCCACGCCGGGGGCGTTGTATACCCCTAAAGTTGTCGCTTGGCATAAAGCGAACGTACCAAATCTAACCACCGTCGATTTGGGTAATGGCGTGCACTTCTTGCAAGAAGATCATCCAGACGCAATCGGTACAGGAATTTCTGATTGGCTAGAAAAATCCAAATAATAAAGGGAAATGACCATGGCATATGCAACAACAACTCGTATCATCAATGCGCCCTTGTCCAAAGTTTGGAACGCTTGGGATGACTTCGGTGACATTTACAAATTCAACCCAAACCTAAAGGGGTCTCATCTTTTGCCCGGATCCGTTTCAACAGGACTGGGCGCGGAACGGCAATGCGATTTAACCGATGGCAATTCGCTTAAGGAACGGCTGACACGATATCAACCAGAACGGTTACTCGAAGTCGAGGTTTTCGAGCATAACCTCCCCGTGAAAAAGATGGTGGCGTTGGTTGAATTCAAAGCAATTTCCATTCGTAAAACCGAAGTTTGTATGACCCTCACATTTACACCCAGAATGGGAGTTCTGGGGCGCATCATGGGTCCAATTATGTCCAAGATGATGAAAAAGCCGATCAGCGAACTCCTAAAAGGGAATGCCGAATTTGTTGAAAGCGGCAAAATGTTAAACGTCGCTGCATAATCAAACGATGAGCGATCTTTGGTCCGGGTTTGCCAAAAA
Source organism: Pseudoruegeria sp. (assembly GCA_039972875.1). Lineage (GTDB taxonomy): Bacteria > Pseudomonadota > Alphaproteobacteria > Rhodobacterales > Rhodobacteraceae > Pseudoruegeria. Next base: position 65,806 of record JBDWMA010000047.1, on the reverse strand, counting down.
GTACGTCAATCCGGTTCGTTTCATTTGACCCACCGTTAAACCAAAACCCCGGTTTGAGCGAATGCTCAACCGGGCTATTCGATTTTCGGTTAGCGCCAACACTCAATTTCTATGTGCAATTAGGCTGTTAATGCCCGTTTTAAACCTCGCTCACAATTGCCCTGACGCCTTACAGTCCTTATACGATTTGGCAACGAGAACCAATGGAGAGCTGGCAATGACCACCACCCGCACCGAGACTGATAGCTTTGGCCCGCTGGAAGTGCCTTCCGATAAATACTGGGGCGCGCAAACGCAGCGCTCCATCATGAACTTCCCCATTGGTTGGGAAAAACAACCCGTCGCCATCGTGCGCGCCCTTGGTGTGATCAAACAAGCTTGTGCACAGGCCAACATTGCATCCGGCAAACTGGACACAGACAAAGGTGAAGCGATCATTCAGGCCGCATCCGAGGTGTTTAATGGCAAGTTTGACGACAACTTTCCTTTGGTTGTTTGGCAGACAGGGTCTGGCACTCAATCCAACATGAACGCCAATGAGGTCATCGCGAACCGCGCGATTGAAATTCTTGGCGGCGTAATCGGTTCCAAAGACCCGGTTCACCCGAATGATCACTGCAATATGGGCCAGTCTTCTAACGACACATTCCCAACAGCCATGCACATTGCAACAGCAATGTCTGTGCGTGATGTTCTGCTGCCCGGCCTTGAAAAGCTGGCCGAAGGCCTTGAGACAAAATCAACAGAATTCAAAGACATCATCAAAATTGGCCGGACACATACACAGGATGCGACCCCGCTCACTTTGGGACAGGAATTCTCTGGATATGCGCACCAGATCCGCCAAGGCATTGCCCGCGTTAAAGCCTGCCTTCCCGGCATCTATGAACTGGCCCAAGGTGGCACCGCTGTTGGTACCGGACTAAATACGGCCCCAGGTTGGGGTGAAACTGTTGCAGCCAACATGGCAGACATTACCGGTCTGCCATTCGTCACGGCACCGAATAAATTCGAAGCCCTCGCCGCGCATGATGCGATGGTGTTCATGTCTGGCGCATTGGCAACGGTTGCAGGCAGCTGCTACAAAATCGCCAATGATATTCGTTTGCTAGGGTCCGGTCCACGCTCAGGTTTGGGCGAATTGGTCCTCCCAGAAAATGAACCCGGCTCCTCGATCATGCCAGGCAAAGTGAACCCAACGCAGGCAGAGGCACTGACCCAAGTGGCCGCCCACGTCATGGGCAACGACGCCGCAATCAAATTTGCCGGTTCTCAGGGTCATTTTGAACTGAACGTCTATAATCCAATGATGAGCTACAACCTGTTACAGTCCATCCAATTGTTGGGTGATGCAACCGACAGCTTCACCGAGCGGATGTTGATGGGCATTCAGGCCAATGAACCGCGGATCGAAAAACTGATGAAAGAATCGCTGATGCTGGTAACGGCACTGGCGCCAACCATCGGTTATGACAATGCGACCAAGGTTGCAAAGACTGCTCATAAAAACGGTACAACGCTCAAGGAAGAGGCAATTGCTTTGGGCTTTGTTGATGAGGCGACATTTGACGCTGTGGTCCGTCCAGAAGACATGATTGGCCCCAAAGCCTAATGGCAAACAGCCCTATTAATCTAAACCGTGCGCGCAAACAGCGCGCGCGGTTGAAAAAGACGAAACAAGCGTCTGAAAACGCGGCAAAATTCGGACGAAACAAATCGCAAGTTAAAGCTGATCTTCTGCAAAACCAAAAACAAGAAACGCAGCTGTCAAAACATTTACGTGATCACAAAGGCTTGAACGCCCCCGAAACGTAACGAAATTGCTAGAATTTTGACAAACTTCCCCCTTACACCTTGGACATGGCGCCTTACGTGTTGGTAAAGCGCCGTTTTAGTAAATGTTTAATGGTGAACACGTGTTTCGGGGAACAGTATGCCTCAATTTTTAGTATGGTCAGTTGCAGACTTCGGTGCAGGGTCTTTGGCAAACCTGTTGGACGGGACGTTTACGGTCACTGGCACGCCCAACATTGCCCAACTTTCTGATGACGATAACAGCTTTGATGATTTTTTTGGGAATGGCGGTCAAACGCAAGATCCGGGACTGAATCAAAACTTGACCACGGACTTAATCATAGATGGCGTGACTGTAGGCAGCATCGGCGATGAGATCTATAACGCCGCTGAAGGTGTTATCACCAACCAATCGACAGGCGAAACCGGCCGGATTATTTACATCACGATCAACGGCGGAAGTGTCAACGAATTCGTCGGTGTCGCAACAACGATTGATGTTTCTCCCGGCGACACCGTTACGACCTCATCACTCACGCCTCTTGCCGAAGAAAGCTACGACAATATTGTTGCTTGCTTCACCGCAGGTACGATGATCCGAACCTTACAAGGTGAGATTTCAATCGATGAATTGTCAGTGGGTGATTTTGTTCTAACCAAAGATCATGGCCCACAACAAATTCGCTGGATCGGCCGTCGCTTTGTCTCTGGTGGGCGTCTGGAAACCAATGAAAACCTTCAACCGATCCAGATCAAAAAATATGCTTTTGGAGAGGGTTTACCCAGCCAAAATCTCCTTTTGTCGCCAAACCATCGGGTGCTTCTGGATCAACCTTCGTTAGAGCTTTTGTTTGGCGAAACTGAGGTGTTGGTTTCCTCCAAGAATCTGATGAGCCACCCAGATGTTAACCGTGTCTGCCCTGAGGATGGGATAGAATACATCCATCTGATGTTTGACCACCATGAAATCGTAACGAGCCATGGTCTGGAAACCGAAAGCTTTCACCCGCAAGTCTTGGCTCAATACAAAGGGGATGATGCGGTTCGTGATGAGCTTTTTGCGCTGTTCCCCGAGCTTCGCGACAATGCGACGGCCTATGGACCAACAGCACGCATGACACTAAAAGGTTATGAATCCACATTAATCAGGTCTGATTGGACAATTCATGACCCGAAGACCAACAAAACATTCGTTGACCCTGAATGGGCACCGTACCAGCGTATCGCTTGAAGACGCGTTTTGGAAAGCCTTTCGCGACATCGCCACCAGACGTCAGATACCGATCAATGCGCTCGCGGCGGAAATCGATGCGGATCGTGGAATTGACTGTGGGCTTGCCTCAGCCATTCGGTTGTTTGTGTTGATTGATCTTCAGGACCAACTGAAATTACAGATTAGCGATTAATCTCTTTTGGTCACCCGCAATAAAATACCGTCCTTGGCCCGCACCGTTAGATGCGCAACAGGAACAGGAATGGCATCGGCAACCGCCTCAAACCGAAACCGAGCGACGATCATCGACAATAATAGCGGACCTTCGACCATGGCGAACCCTGCCCCTGTGCACACACGCGCCCCGGCTGAAAATGGCATATACGCCTCTCGCAGGCAGTGTTTGCCATTCTCCGTTTTGTAACGGTTGGGATCAAAACCATCAGGATTATCCCATAGCCGCTGATGACGGTGAAGATGCCACGGTGACAGTACAACCTGTGCACCCGGCGCGACGTCTCTATCTCGGAAATTTTCGGGGCAAGTGGTTTCACGGACCATCATTGGAACCGGTGGGTATAGCCGTAAGGCCTCTCTAAAGACATCTCGCGCAATGCGCATTTTCGACATATCAGAGAAAGACACATCACTTGATAGTGCCGCTTTGGCTTCCTCTGCCATGGCCTCTTGTTCGTTTGAATGTGTAGCCAGCAAATACAGAGCCCAACTCATGGCTGATGCACTTGTCTCGTGACCCGCGAGAAAAAAGATCGCAACCTGATCCACCATTTCTTCGGTCGAGAAACGGTCCCCTGTGACAGGATCAACGGTCGTCATGATTTTTGTCGCAAGATCATCGGGAGCAGTGCCCGCCTCAATCTCTTTCATTCTCGCTTCGGTTAATCTTGTGATCAAACCACGGATGGCCCTTGCCGTGTCACGCGTTCGTTTGCGATGAAGACGTGGCATCCAATGGGGCAATGGTACAAATGCTGCGAGGTTAAGAATTGGTTGGGTTCGCTGATAATCGCGGAATTCTCGAAATACCTCGGCGGCGACGTCATGGGTAATCGGAATGGAAAACAAAGTCCTGAAAATTACATCCGCAGCGGCGTGGCTCATTTCCTCTTCGATCTCAACCAGATCCGAGGTGCCCAAGGCAAGACGTTCTATAGCAGCCTCACCGGCGGCAAGCATGGCTGGAAATGTATCGCGCAAACGCCCGCCTTCAAATGCGGGATCAATAATACGACGTTGCCGTTTCCAAACGTCCCCGTTGGTGAGGAAAACAGAATTCCCAAGCAAGGGGCGCAACCCCTCCCCGACGCGATTGGATTTTGGAAAATCATCGGGCCGTTGTTTCAACACCAAATCAATCAATGTCGGATCATTCGCCAAATAGGATCGAAAGAAGGGCGTCTTAAACTCTGCCATCCAAGCGCGGTACAGTTTTTCTGGCTGCGCGGATAGAATATCACGCCGAAACAACCGCATATACCGCCAAAGCGAAACTTTATCTGGCCGCGACGGCGGGCGTGGAGGCAATTGCTGCTTCATCCCCTAGGACGCCATATCGGAATACGGGGATTGGGGCTGTGTCTTCATTGATTTGGACGAAGATCGCCCTTTATATCGATCGCGCAAAGTCATCGGGCCTGCTGTGATCTGAAAATAATCATAATCCTTAGGGCGATCAAACGCACACAGGTATTGGAAATGCAGTTGGAAAAACTTCCAACGCATTTCCTTCCACTTCTCGGCGCTGAGAGATTGGGTAAAAGCCGCCGAAAACACCAAAGGCCAGCGTTGATCCTGTGTGGCAACACCACTTACGGCCACCGGATCACACAACGCAAACGCACAGCCGTCGCCCGGAGCGGTTACATCAACCCAGGTGACATGTTCCTTTTCGGATAAAAACCGTAAATCGGCGCGCAAACGTTTTGCCTCAGGCAAAAATGATACCATCGGGATGACATGCCCCAACGATAAAAGCGCAACCGCTGGGCCATCCGCAGGTATTCGATCCTGACGATACAAGTCTGCTAAAATAGACACCCCAATATGGGCACCATAGGAATGACCGACGATCAAAACCTCATCTACATCGCTGAGCAATGCCTCCGCTACGGTATCGGAAAATTCTTTCATCCGATTTTCTAGATCAACGGGGTTGGCGCCGCGTGTGGCAGACGAATAAGAGTAATCGTGCATCAGATAATAAGCATAGAATTTATTATCGTTCTTTTTAAACCATCGCAGAATGGCTGCTATCACGGGCCATGACGCGATAACTCCTAAAATCGGATGCGCAAATGCCGCAACGATACTGCCGACCAGATAGCCAGCGATTAAGGCCAAAACCAATTGCAGAGCCAACATGCCAATTGGATAAAGCGCTGCAATGAGAGGGCCTTTTCGCAAACGCATTAATCGCCAAAGTGATCCGGAAGAGATGTAAATCCAAGCTGTCCGGATCAAAAGCCAATAGGCCTGAGGTACTGAAATATTCATTGATTTTCGTACGATATCCGACCAAAGCAAGACATCGACATCTGCATGTACATCCTGTCCATCAATCTTTGCGTCGACATGCCACCCGTAGGGTCCATCCCCAACCTTTTTCGGAGACTGAGATATTTCATACCCAGAAATGCGAGCCTGCTCGGCACTTTCTGTCCGATACAGTTCACGATAACGACGTGGATGAATTGGATCATAACCGGGTATATAAAAGACCCGCCGGGATGTGACGTTTTGCGCGGCGCTCATCGGATGAGACCCTTTCATTGCTTGTTAAAACAATAGCCAGAGAAGCCGGCAAAATTAAGATCTATTTGTGTGATTTAGCCGACCAATGCCAAACTAGGGAATGTTTCAAGCAACCACCAAGAAAACCGGCTAAATGCACCTGTCACGAGGGCTAAACCAACAAGAACCAGCATCACTCCCATGCCTTTTTCGATGGCCCCCATGTAGGGTTTTATCCGGTTCATCACGCCGATAGCATTTTGAATGAAAACGGCAGCCAATAGAAAAGGAATACCCAAACCTGCGGCATAAATAGCCAATAGCAGTGTCCCCCTCGTCACCGAACCTTCAGAGGCGGCAATCGATAAGATTGCGCCAAGCTGCGGCCCAATACAAGGCGTCCATCCAAACGCGAACGCTAGCCCAAGAATGTAGGCACCAAATGCTGACCCACCTTGATCGCCGGCATCCAAACGCGCCTCTCGATTCAAAAAAGGAATCTTAAGTATCGATAGAAAATGCAGCCCAAATATAATGACGATAACACCTGAAGCTTGCGCGAAAAGCTCCTGATTTTTAAGGAAAAAAGCACCAAATATAGATGCTGTAAATCCAAGGATCAGAAAGACTGTTGAGAGGCCCATGACGAAAAACAACGCCGGAATTGAGGCACGCAATCGTCCACCGTTTTGGGATTTCATCTCCCCCATGGACATACCGCTCATATAGGCAAGGTAAGGCGGAACAATTGGCAAAACACAGGGGCTCAAAAACGACAAAACACCCGCGCACAATGCAACAAACATGGCTGGCAGTAGCGCTGCATCGATAATTTCTATTCCAAGCATCGGGTGTCCTTTAATCTTTGCCCAGACATATAGAAACTTTGAAACAACGTCACGTCAACAAACGGTCACATTGCCGTGGACAAAACAGAATTCGCCACATACATCGACTCTATGACCTCAGACCTTACAGTTGACGCCTTAGGGCTGTTATGCCCCCTGCCCGTCTTGCGCCTACGAAAGCGCATGGAGCCACTTGCATCTGGCCAGATCGCAGAATTATTGGCAGATGATCCCGCAGCCGTGATTGATGTCCCTCATTTTTGTAATGAGACCGGGCATCTGTTTTTGGGTATGTCCAAAACAGAAACACATAACCGCTTTCTGGTTCAAAAAGCATAAAAAAAGCCGAGGCATTGCCTCGGCTTTTTCAGTATATGTTAGGACCACCAACCTCGGCGTTTCGGCTTTGGTGGATCAGAAGGCACAGGTTCCGGAGTTGGTGCGTGGTCAGGTTCCACAACCGCCACTACGCTTTCTTCCTGCTCAACCGGTGCAACAAGAACCTCAGGTTCCAGCGCAACGTTGACCACTTCGGTTTCGATTACCGCAGTCTCTACCTCTGGCGTTTCCACTGGGGCTTCTTCGATCTTAACCTCTAGAACCTCTGGAACCTCTGGAACCTCTGGAACCTCTGGAACCTCTGGAACCTCTGGAACCTCTGGAACCTCTGGAACCTCTGGAACCTCTGGAACCTCTGGAACCTCTGGAACCTCTGGAACCTCTGAGGAGGTATCATCAGATGTCGCGGTTTCCACTATCACAGAAGTTTCTTCAGAGATAACCTGAGAAGGTGTATTTTCGACAACACCATCAGACACCGCTTCGGCTGGAGCTTCTTCAACCTTATCCGCTTTTTTCTTACGAGTCCGAGTCCTACGCCGTTTAGGCTTCTCTTTGGGCGCTTCTTCAGCAACCGCGCCGCCTTCAGGTTGTTCCACCGCTTTAGCTTCAGCATCAGCGGTTTCGATTTGAGAAACCGTTTCTGCAACATCAGTCTTGTCGTTATCGTCGCCTTCGGTGTTGTCTACTGACGATTCATTTTCGGTCCCATTTTCACCATTCGAGGACCCCCGCCGCCGACGACGGCGACGACGGCGTTTCTTGGGTGCCGGTGTCTCTTCCGTGGTTACGTCTGGCGTCGCCTCTGCAGTTTGTTCAGCGGCTTCAGCTTCTGCTGCTGCGGCTTCATCCTCTCGGTCCAGTTCTTCCATGATCTTTTGATCTACGGACACAACCGACGCGCTCGCTGGTGCAACCACACGTGTGGCAGTTTTAAACCGTTCGAGGGTGAAATCCGGGCTCACCAGATGCGGATCAGCTTCAATACGGATCGACAATCCATAACGACCTTCGATCTGCGCGATGTGTTCCCGTTTTTGGTTCATCATAAAGTTCGAAATGCCGATGGGTGCTTTGATCAAAACCTCACGGGACCGACGACGCACGCCTTCTTCCTCAAGCTGACGCAGGATCGACAAAGCCAAATTGTCATCAGAACGGATCAACCCAGTACCATGACAGGCTGAACACGGCTGTGTTGTCGCCTCAATCATGCCAGGACGCAGGCGCTGACGGCTCATTTCCATGAGGCCAAAGCCAGAAATCCGACCGACCTGAATGCGTGCGCGATCAGATTTCAAACGATCTTTCATTCGTTTTTCGACGGCGGAGTTGTTCTTACGCTCCTCCATATCGATGAAGTCGATAACGATCAAACCGGCCAAATCACGCAGACGCAACTGACGGGCAACCTCTTCGGCAGCTTCAAGGTTGGTCTTTAGGGCAGTGTCTTCAATGCTGCCCTCTTTGGTCGCACGACCAGAGTTCACATCAATCGCAACCAAAGCCTCGGTCACGCCGATGACAATATAACCACCGGATTTCAACTGAACCGTTGGGTTGAACATACCACCCAAATAAGTCTCAACTTGATAACGTGCGAACAAAGGTAACGGGTCGGTGTATTGTTTTACGTTTTTGGCGTGAGACGGCATGATCATTTTCATGAAATCCTTGGCCACACGATAGCCATCGTACCCTTCGACAAACACCTCATCAATCTCACGGTTATAGAGATCGCGGATCGAGCGTTTGATCAAGTTGCCTTCTTCGTAAATCTGAGCGGGCGCAATGGATTTCAACGTCAGTGCGCGAATTTGTTCCCACATCCGCTGAAGGTATTCATAGTCACGCTTAATCTCAGTTTTGGTGCGTTTAGCACCCGCAGTTCGAATGATCAGGCCTGCGCCTTCTGGCACATCAATTTCATTCGCTATGTCCTTGAGTTTCTTACGATCTGCAGCATTGGTGATCTTGCGTGAGATCCCGCCACCACGGGCAGTATTAGGCATAAGGACACAATAACGGCCCGCCAAAGACAGGTAAGTAGTCAGCGCAGCACCTTTGTTGCCCCGCTCTTCTTTAACGACCTGAACCAAAAGGATCTGACGTACTTTGATAACTTCTTGAATTTTGTAACGGCGCGGACGGGGCTTGCGAGGTTGACGGATCTCTTCGGTGACATCCTCCTCAGCAACAGATTCAATTGAGGAATCTTTGTCGGTTGCGTCGCTTTTATTATCCTGTGCGTCGTCGTCATCTTCGTCTGAAGTATCGTCGTCTTCAGACGTTTTTACGTCTTCGGTTTGCACTTGAGCCGCAGCTTTTTCGTCGACGGTCTCAGTTTGGACCTCTTCAGAAACGACCTCAGTAGGTGCTTCCGTTGATTCTGCAGCTGCCGCATCGGTTTCAGACGGAACTTCAGTTGCATCTTCTGCCGCAACTGTAGCCTCTACAGGCTCAGCGTCAGTGGATGCATCATCTTCAATCGCAACAGCAGAAGTCTCTACCGGATCATCCTCAGACGCAGCCGGTGTGTCCACTGGCGTTTCGGGGACCAGCTCCATGGGCGAACTGCCTTCGACAGAATCGTCCAGATCAATATCGACAACATCCATCCCAGGAATAATTTGGGCTTGGACTTCGTTTTTTTCTGCAGTGACGTCCTGTGTTTCTACAGCATCATCAGTTGTGGCCTTTGCCGCCTTACTACGAGACCGCGATTTTGACCGCGTGCGCTTGGGTTTGGGATTATCATCTTCTTCTTGTTGGGCTTTTGCATAGGCACGCTCTTCGGCCAACAACGCCTCGCGGTCCGCAACCGGAATTTGATAATAGTCCGGGTGAACCTCTGAAAACGCTAGAAAACCATGGCGGTTACCGCCGTAGTCCACAAATGCGGCCTGCAGTGACGGTTCAACCCGTGTTACTTTTGCTAGATAGATGTTGCCAGCAAGCTGGCGTTTATTTTCGGATTCAAAGTCAAATTCTTCGACCTTGTTTCCGTCGACCACCACAACGCGGGTTTCTTCCGCGTGGGTGGCGTCGATGAGCATTTTCTTAGCCATTTTATCTCTTTGCACGCCGGCAAACGTCTCGACCCCGGTGGGGCCAGACAGTGCGGGTGGTGACTTGTAAGGGCGAGGTTGGACAGCGCATCGTCGACGGCAGCGGCTAAAGTAGCCCCATCTGCTCGTCTTACTGTTGTTGCGCGTCGCATCGCGTTTTCTTCCTAAGCGCCAATGGGCGCCAAACATTCGCCCGGCGCTTAAGGCGTCACGGGCACATACGGGTGGGTCTAATAGACCCCTTTTCTGACCGGTTCTGTCGCGTCGCGTTCCATACGGAGAGGCGTCCAGCACACGGAAAAACTCACCGGCGGGCTATGCATTTCAGAACGCATATCGCCGTAAGACTGACATTAAGGGCAGAGGTTGGGAAAAGACAATGGCGAAAATTGTCCACAGGGTAAGTTAGCAGAAAAACCTATTGGTTTTTCTGCTAATACACGTGTCTTTACAAATAGTCGGACCTTTGCAGTCCGTATTTTGCCATTTTTTCGTTCAAAGTGCGACGTGGCAGGCACAACTCGTCCATTACGCTGACAATTGAACCCTTATGACGTCGCATCGTGTTGTCGATCAGCATTCTCTCAAACGCCTCAACATATTCCTTCAGTGGCTTACCTTCGGTGGTCATGACGGGTTGAACATCCTCGGTATCAGCCATCAACAACGAAGTGATTGAACCAGTGCCGCGACGGTTTTGCAAAACGGCCCGCTCCACAAGGTTAATCAATTGTCTCACATTGCCAGGCCAAGGCGCTTGCAACAATTGCGCCGCTTCCTGAGCAGACACCTCAGGAGTGCCACACCCATATTCCTCAGCGAATTGTTCAGCCAATCGCGTGAACAACGTAAGGATATCCTCCCCACGTTGCCGCAACGGAGGCAAGGTAATCTTTAGTGCCGCAAGTCGATAGTAAAGATCAGGACGCAGCACGCTTTCACAGGTTTTACCCTGTTCTTGCAAATTCGAAATTGCAACGATCCGTGTTTCGGCTGGATTGCCTTGCTCGTTGATATAACTCAATAAGCGGGCCTGCGTGCCCTCACTCAGGGCCTCAACATCCTCCAACACCAACGTGCCACCTCGCGTGGCCTCGACCAAAGGCAATTGGGCGTCATCCTCGACCGGGCCAAACAGACGTTTTGCAAGTTCATCCTCTTCGAGTGCTGCGCAGGATTGTACTGTAAACTTTTTTCCAGCCCGAGATCCAACAGCATGCAAAGCATGCGCCACCAGCGTTTTACCCGTACCCGTTTCACCATCAATCAGAACATGACCATCCGCCTGTCCTAAATCCAAAATGTCCTCACGCAATCGATCCATCACGGGTGATGTCCCGATGAGTTTTTTCATGACGGCATCGCCATCACCCAACTCTTTGCGCAAAGCACGACTGTCCAGGGTCAGCCGACGCGCCAGAGTTGCCTTCTTGGACAACTCTGTCATTTTGTCCGGGTTGAACGGTTTCTCAAGGAAATCAAACGCCCCAATACGCATGGCTTCAACCGCCATGGGAACATCCCCATGTCCAGTGATCATGATGACAGGCAGAGCGCTGTCGATCCCCATCAGACGTTTCAGGAATTGCATCCCATCCATTCCCGGCATGCGTATGTCGCTTACGACAATCCCAGGGTATTCCGATGACATCGCTTTTAACGCATCTTCGGCGCTGGCGAATGTTTCAGTATCAAATCCAGACAACGCCAGCCATTGGCTGATCGACTGCCGCATGTCCTGTTCATCGTCAACGATTGCAATTTTCATAGCTTGCGCCATTTGGCCTCACTCGGCTGCTTCAAATTCTTCGTTCAATATAGGGAGCCGCACTTCAAATACGGCCCCCTGATCTCTTCCGTTCCGAGCGGTCAGACGACCGCCAAGATCATTTACAATCCCGGAGGAAATCGCAAGGCCAAGCCCTACGCCATCACCAGGCTGTTTGGTTGTATAGAAAGGTTCAAACAAGGCATCCAGATCATCAATCCCAACACCGTTGTCCCGCACCGAAAGGGTCGCGGTTTCGCCCGCGGATAACAAAATCTCAACCTCTGGGTCGGCTATACCGTGGGTCGCATCCAATGCATTGCGGAACAAATTGATGATCACCTGTTCCAGTCGGATACGATCCGCCATCACCATAACCGGCTCTGAAGGAATAGATTTAGTAATCCGAACATGCCGGCTTCGCAACTGTGGCTCCATCATCGCCATGGCGGACAACACCGCATCACGCGTATCCACAGGTACAAGCTGGTCACCGCTTTTGCGAGCATAACTTTTCAATTGTTTGGTTATGGCCCCCATCCGTTCAATTAAGTCATCGATCCGTTGAAAAGAGGCCACGGCTTCATCCGGGCGTTTTCGCTGCATCAACAGCTTAGCCCCCGCCAAATAGGTTTTCATTGCCGCCAAGGGCTGGTTCAACTCATGGCTAACAGCGGCCGACATCTCCCCCAAAGCGGCGAGCTTGGAAGATTGCGCAAGTGTTTGCTCGGCAACTTCGAGGCTCTTCTCAACGCGACGTCTTTCACTGACCTCTCGTTGTAACCTCTGGTTCAAATCTCTTAGCTTTTCTGATTCCTGCTGAAATATCAGTGATCTAAGCTGCGCTTTTCGGCTAACCAAATAGAAAGCAAGCGCCAACAACATAGCAAAGCCCATGATCTCAAGCGCGAGAAATCCATTCACCCGTTCACGAACAGAATTATAGGTTGTAAAAGACGTCATCCGCCAACCTTGAAACGGGATACGCGTTTCCAAACGCATCAAACTATCGCCTTGCAGGTACGCCTCAACCGGAAGCGAAGACCAATCCGTCGTTGCCCGTAATGCCCGCATGATCGCTGATGGTGCTGGCAATTGCGCCAAAGCGTCGGCTTCGCTCCGACCACGCCAGCGCGGCTCCGTAGCGAGAATGACGATCCCCTCACTATCGGTCACCAAAACCGCATCCGAAATACTAGACCACGTTGATTCAAATTTTCGCAGGTCCACGCCCACAACGATGACACCTATACCCGGCCCGATAGTTTCCATTTGACGTGAATAAGTAAAATCCGTCGCGCCGGTTTCCACCCTCTGGGCTGAAAAAACCGTATCGTTAGAGCCCATAGCGGACACATAGAACAATTCGCTAGAATAGTTCTTACCGATCAAATTTCGATCTGATGACGCTACAACACGCCCATCTTGATCAAGCAACATCAAGGAGCCAAGGTCGATCTGCTCGGAGTATGTAATCAATCGCTGAGAGCTTTGGGAATGATCCCCGGAATTCAGTGCCCCAATCAATGTGGGGTCCCTTGCCAGCAACTGCGGAACAATCGCGTTGCGGCGCAGTTCGCTTAACAAATTGCCAGAATAGAGCGCTTGACGCACCTGTGCTGTGTTGCGTGTGGTCTCTGTGTATCGCTCTGTAAGCAATAGATTTGTGAACCAAACGACCGAAATAGCCACCGCCATGAACAGCAGGACAGCAAAGCGCGCACGCCATGTCGTTCTCTCTTCGGGGTTGGGGTCTGTCTCAGTCGTCAATGTCATTCCCCAAGTCTACGCCCCGCAGTTGAGAGCGACAAGCGGAAGGGATTAAGCCATTACCATCTGGTCAAAAAGCGAGCGGAAAAGCGCCGTTCCATCCGTGCCACCGTGGCCAATATCCGCGGCCCGCTCCGGGTGCGGCATCATGCCGAGCACGCGACGGTTTTCAGAAAGAATGCCGGCAATATCAGCAGCGGATCCATTTGGGTTGTCGCCATAGGTAAAGGCCACGCGGTCCTCGGCTTGCAGTTTGGCAATCGTTGCAGAATCTGCCGTGTAGTTGCCATCATGATGCGCAATTGGGATCCTGATCTCAGACCCTTTTTCGTACTGGGCAGTAAAAGCGCTATCGCTGGTCTGCACGGTCAACGGTATCGTTTTACAAATGTACTTTAGACCTGCATTACGCAGCAAAGCTCCAGGCAACAGACCGGTTTCGGTCAGGATTTGAAAGCCATTACAAACCCCAAGGACGTAGCCACCCTTATTTGCGAAATCGACCACAGACTGACTGATCGGCGATTGCGCCGCGATAGCACCGCAGCGCAAATAGTCACCGAAAGAAAACCCACCAGGCACACCCACAAAATCCAGCCCCTCAGGCAAGGCTGTCTCCTTATGCCAAACCATTGTGACATCGGCGCCAATTGCTTTTAGGGCAACGGCAAGATCACGGTCACAATTTGACCCGGGAAATACAATGACAGCGGCTTTCATAAGGGTAAATCTTTCTTATCGCGGTGTTTGGCGGCCGAAGTGCCGCGTCGAGGATTGGCCGGACAATTTGCCCGACCAAGATCAGTTAAACCAACTCAATCGAATAGCTTTCGATCACTGTATTGGCCAAGAGTTTTTCGCACATTTCAGTGACCGTTGCCTTGGCAGATGCTTCATCGGTCGCTGCCAAGTCCAGTTCAATCACTTTGCCTTGGCGCACGCCATTCACACCGTCAAATCCAAGAGTACCAAGTGCGTGGCGCACGGCGTCCCCTTGTGGATCTAGAACACCGTTTTTAAGCATAACATGTACACGGGCTTTCATCGTATTCGCTTCCTTGCAAACTGCAGGACCTGCCCCTCTCGTTTGGGACGGATCCGATTCTTTCAATTGACCAAAGTTGGCTTTGATCCGTTACCTGGAGTATTCGGCATAACGCCCAAACGACGCGCAACCTCGGAATAGGCATCAGCCAAATTACCAAGATCCCGGCGGAAGACATCTTTGTCGAGCTTTTGACCGGTTTCATTGTCCCACAGACGGCAGCTATCAGGGCTGATTTCATCCGCAACAATCAACCGCTGAAAATCACCTTCGTACACGCGACCAATTTCGATTTTGAAATCAATCAACTTGATACCAACACCATGCATGACACCAGACATATAGTCATTCACGCGCAGCGCGATAGCAATGATATCGTCCAACTCTTGCTGGGTCGCCCAGTTAAAGGCGATGATGTATTCTTCGGGGACCAATGGGTCGCCAAGATCATCATCCTTGTAGGAAAATTCAACAATCGGTCGCGGCAACTGTGTGCCCTCTTCGATGCCCAATCGTTTGGACATGGACCCCGCTGCGAAATTGCGCACGATAACCTCAAGCGGAATAATTTCTGCGGACCGACACAGCTGTTCGCGCATATTCAGACGGCGAATAAAATGCGTTGGGACACCGATGTTAGACAGGCCGGTCATGAAAAACTCGGACAACCGATTATTCAGGACGCCTTTTCCGTCAATCACGTCGCGCTTTTCAGCATTAAACGCAGTCGCATCATCTTTGAAATACTGAACAATGGTCCCGGGCTCCGGGCCTTCATACAGGACTTTTGCTTTGCCTTCGTACAGCTTTTTGCGGCGTGCCATCGTGTCTCCGATCCATTGGGGCGTGATATGAGTCCCCTCGTTAATCGCGCCCTATACGCCATGACGTGAATTGTCGCAAGAACCGCGAGCCACTTGCGACGATCCGTTTCAATTACCATATCGAGTAAGAGAGCTATACCAACACACTGAGAGGTAACTTTATGTCGACATTTGATGAACGCGAATCCGCATTTGAAAACAAATTCGCCCATGACGAAGAGATGCTCTTTAAGGCAAATGTCCGCGCGAGTAAGCTTTTGGGTCTTTGGGCTGCCGAGTTATTGGAAAAGTCCGGGGACGACGCAGCGGCCTATGCAATAGAAGTTGTTAAATCAGATCTCGAAGAGCCCGGCCATGAAGATGTGATCGGCAAAGTTGCAGGCGATTTGGACGGCAAAGCCTCCATCGATGAGATCCGCGTCAAGCTGGCAGAATTGCTCCCACATGCAAAAGAACAGGTTGCCAACGAAGTGTAACGACAAACATTTATTTTCTTAGAACTCTGATTGGCTAGCAAAGCGCACCAAATGGTGCGCTTTTTTTGGGTAATCGGGTTATTATGCACCGCGCTCATTATCTTTATGATCAATTTGAATTTGCACCCTATGGTCAATTCTGGCATGAGCGCCTTCAAACACAGGGCAATGCACGTCGATCTGCCCATTCTTCTGAAAGGCTCCCTGATGAGTAACGCCCTCTCCCGTATGCTTGCTGACCGAAAATGGCTATTGGCCGACGGCGCGACAGGGACGAACCTGTTTAATATGGGGCTCTCTTCCGGGGATGCGCCTGAATTGTGGAACGTGGATGAGCCCGAAAAAATTAAGGCGTTGTACCGCGGCTCTGTTGATGCTGGGTCTGATCTGTTTTTGACAAACACATTTGGTGGCAATGCATCGCGTCTGAAACTGCATGACGCACAATCCCGTGTGCATGAGCTGAACAAAGTCGGTGCAGAACTAGGGCGTGAAGTCGCAGATGCTTCTGGTCGCTCGGTTGTTGTTGCTGGCTCTGTAGGCCCAACCGGAGAGATTATGGAGCCGATGGGGTCCTTGACCTATAGTGGTGCTGTGGAAATGTTCCACGAACAAGCCGAAGGCCTAAAAGCAGGCGGTGCCGACGTTCTGTGGGTTGAGACAATCTCTGCCGCCGAAGAGTTTAAGGCCGCCGCAGAGGCGTTTGCACTGGCCGATATGCCATGGGTTGGCACCATGAGCTTTGATACGGCTGGCCGGACCATGATGGGTCTGACCTCTTCTGATCTGGTTGATCTAGTTGCCAAGATCCCCAATGCGCCTTTGGCGTTCGGCGCGAACTGCGGTGTCGGTGCATCCGATCTGCTGCGGACTGTACTGGGCTTTTCCGCACGCGGTGCTGAAACGCCGATTGTTTCCAAAGGCAATGCTGGCATTCCGAAGTATCACGACGGCCATATCCACTATGATGGTACACCTGAATTGATGGGTGATTATGCCGTATTGGCCCGTGATTGCGGTGCAACCATCGTCGGGGGCTGCTGTGGCACAACACCGGATCACCTCAGAGCGATGCGCGCGGCTCTTGAAACTCAACCACGATCAGATCGCCCATCGCTAGAGGCCATCACCGATGCGTTGGGTGGATTTTCCTCGGCCTCCGATGGCACAGATCCAAATGACGCCCCACCGGTCCGTGCCCGTCGACGTCGTCGCGGATAATCAATTCGCGCGCTAGAATAAAGACAATTGATCTCCGGCGCGCGGCGGTACCTTAAACAAATCCCGTCTTAGATTGGGCAGCCTTTGGGCGAGCCCTATGCTATTACACGCCCGCCGAAACCGAGAGCCAATCATTTCTGCATGAACGCCTTCACCCCGCATACGCTTTCCCCAATCGGCGGAATAGACCTCGTCTCCGTGCATTTCGCGCAGGCGCCGCAGGACCTTGTCAGCACGGTTAGGAACATGGACGTGCAACCAATCCTGCCAAAGGTCTGCTACTTCGCGCGGCAAGCGCAGCATGATGTAAGTCGCCGCAATCGCCCCAGAATCATGGCTGGCTGCCAGGATCCGTTCCAATTCATGATCCGTCAGCCCTGGAATAACTGGCGCAACCATTACACGCACGTCAATCCCGGCCTTGCTCAACCGCTCAATCATTTGCAAGCGGCGTTTGGGTGCAGGGGCCCGTGGCTCCATCTTTCGACTGAGCGTCGCATCCATAGTCGTGATAGAAATTCCAACACGAACCAAACCGGAGGTTGCCATCTCGGACAGGATGTCGATGTCGCGTTCAATCAAACTTCCTTTGGTGACGATCCCAACAGGATGTTGAAACGCCCGCAGTACCTCAAGAAGGCCGCGCATGATCTGATGAGATTTTTCAATAGGCTGATACGGATCAGTATTGGTTCCCAAGGCAATCGTATCAGGTTTATAGCTTTTGGCCCGCAGCTCTTTCTCAAGAACAGCAGGCGCATCTGGGCGCGCAATCAACTTGCTTTCAAAATCCAACCCCGGAGACAAACCAAGGTAGGCGTGGGTCGGACGCGCAAAACAATAGATGCACCCGTGTTCGCACCCTCGATAGGGATTAATGGACCGATCAAACGGCAAATCAGGAGACTTATTATAAGTCAAAACCTTGCGCGGTGTTTCAAGGCTGACCTCGGTGCGCAAAATGGTGGGATCAACCGCAGACGTCCAATCATCGGAAACCGCTTCTCGAACATAGGGTTCGAACCGGCCAGCGGCGTTGCTATGCGCGGCGCGTCCGACAATGCGGTACGGAGCTTTGTCCGGAGCGTTCTGATAGTCCATATCCGAATAAATAGAACAATACGAGAACATTTAAAACAGCAAATTGGCCATTGCCAAAATATAATCTGGTCGTTGGCGACGCGACCGATGTCGCATTTTGCAAAGAGCAAATCGCAAATTATGCGCATGAATAACGGAACAACGGCCTCGGCCTGTCATGGGAGTATATACCTTGTCTGAAGAAGAAGATGACATCATCCTGTCCGAGCTGCCGGACGACGAACTGGTTCAACAGATGTTTGATGACCTTTATGATGGTCTGAAAGAAGAGATCGAAGAAGCGGTCAACATCCTGCTTGAACGAAAATGGGCACCCTACAGAATCCTAACAGAGGCCCTTGTTGGCGGCATGACCATTGTGGGTCAGGATTTCCGAGACGGGATCTTGTTCGTACCTGAGGTTCTGTTGGCCGCGAACGCGATGAAGGGTGGCATGTTCATTCTGAAACCATTGCTGGCGGAAACAGGTGCTCCGCGCGTTGGCAAAATGGTCATCGGCACCGTCAAAGGTGACATTCATGACATCGGTAAAAACCTTGTCGGCATGATGATGGAAGGCGCTGGTTTTGAGATCGTCGATCTCGGGATCAACAACGCTGTTGAATCCTACCTTGAGGCGTTGGAACGCGAAGACGCCGACATTCTTGGGATGTCTGCATTGCTGACAACCACCATGCCCTACATGAAGGTCGTAATTGATACGCTGGTCGAAAAAGGTCTGCGCGAAGATTATATCGTACTTGTTGGTGGTGCGCCCCTAAACGAAGAGTTCGGCAAAGCTATCGGAGCGGACGCCTATTGTCGGGATGCCGCTGTTGCCGTGGAAACTGCCAAAGAATACATGGCACGAAAACACAATCAGATGGCCGCTGGCTAAATTCTTTGCGCGCTGCCCAATAGGGTGGCGCGCTCTTGGCACGGCAGCGCAGAATTCCCATCTATAGGGAAAGTTTACGGAGCCCCACATGCCCATTACAAAACTCCTGCCAATCCTCGCCATCGCCTTTGTAGCTGCGCTTTTGACCGTTGTACTTGCATCCACCGTTACGGATGGGCTGGGGTCCCCCCAATTATTTGCGGGTCTTGGCGTTTTGGCCTTGGTGGTTCGTTTGATCCTTTTTCGAAAGCAAAAGACCAATGGCGACGATTAATGACGACGCTTTGACGCGCGATGGCCTAACACCATTGGGTCAGGGTAAAATTCTTTTGATCGCCTGCGGTGCCTTAGCCCGTGAAATTCTAGATCTGATAGAGATCAATGCTTGGTCTCATATGACTCTGACTTGCCTACCCGCTATTTACCACATCCATCCAGAAAAAATCCCCGATGCGGTTGGGGAATGCGTAAGCAAACACCGCAAGGATTATTCACAAATCTTTGTTGTCTATGCAGATTGTGGAACTGGTGGTTTATTGCAAAGCAAATGTGCTGAGCTTGGCGTTGAAATGGTGCAAGGCCCACATTGTTATTCGTTTTTTGAAGGCAATGATCGGTTCGCGAAACTCTCAGAAGACGAATTTACCGCCTTTTATTTGACTGATTTTCTTGTTCGCCAATTCGATGCATTTGTCTGGAAACCCATGGGCCTCGATCGACATCCAGATTTACGGGACATGTATTTCGGAAACTACACAAAACTTGTCTATCAAGCGCAAACCGACGATCCAACGCTGACTGAAAAAGCCAAAGCATGCGCTGACCGTCTGGGATTGGCATTTGAACGACGCTTCACAGGGTACGGTGACCTGGAGGCAGCCCTAGGGATGCAAAGCCAGTAATCGCGACCCCATGCCAAAAACCGGCAATCAGCGAACTGCACCTAACCTTTGGCGACCTCAGTGGCGGCCAGCAAACGAATACGTTCCACCATGGCACGCACACCATTTGACCGCTGCGCAGACAGATGTTCATTCAGGCCTAAGCGCTCCAGCTCTGCGACAGCGTCCACTTTTAGGACATCTGACACCTCAACGCCATTATACAGCGCCATCAGAACCGCGATCAGCCCACGTACAATCATCGCGTCGCTTTCACCCTGAAACTGAAATTCGGCCGAAGCCCCCTCGCCTTTGATCTGCGGCAAAAGCCAGACTTGGCTGGCACAACCGTCCACTTTGGTCGCTGGTACGCGAAATGCTTCATCCAGAGGTGGCAACGCTTTGCCAAGGTCAATGACGTAGCGATACCGGTCTTCCCAGTCGTCAAGAAACTCAAACGTATCCGCAATCTCTTCAAAGGCGTCTGTAGCCATCTTTGTCGTCCTTTTTCGTGTCTCTTCTGACCTAAGGTGTCCGCTTGAAAACGTCCAGACGTTCAAAGCGGGTTTTCAATCGGCTCTGTTTGGGCTAACCGAAGGAGGGACAACAAGGAATTGAATTATGAAATCCGTGACGGCCGCTATGATCACCTCAGCACTGATGCTGTCTGCCTGCAGCGGCAACACGACGTCTCCGTATAATCCATTCACATGGTTTAGCGCAGGCGAAGAAGAAGGCGTCATCGTTACGGACACAAACGGCAATCAAATCATCATCAATGATCCCAGAGTGCTGGTCAGCCACACCCTGTCCCTGACTGCCGATGATACAAATGGTGGCGTCATCATCCGGGCCGTTGGTCTACCGCCAACCCAAGGATATTTCAAAGCAGGTTTGTTTGCCTTGAACGAAGAAAAGCCCGTTGACGGTGTTTTGACATATGAATTCCGAGTTGCGGCTCCCTTGACCCAACAACCGGTTTCGACACAACAATCCCGTGAAATTTACACGGGACATTTCATTTCGAATGAACGCCTTCAGGGCGTGCGTGAAATTCGCGTCAATGCCGCCAATAACACTCGCACCTTACGCCCCTAAAGATTAACGGAGGCGCACAACCTGCACCTTTTGGCCCTTTGCAGCCAAGGCAACATCTCCGTTGCAAAGCTTTAATGCGTCATCACCAAAGACTTCAGCTCGCCATCCAGACAGAGACGGAACATCCCGCTGTCCTGATGCGATTGCATCCAACTCGCTGGAGTTTGCGATCAATTTTGGTGCAACTCCGGTGTCTTCGCATTTTGACTTGAGCAATACCCGCAAAAGATCCGCCAACGCCGGATTGACTTGTTGCTTATCCTTGGCATTTGACACTTTGGGATGGGTAGAAGGATCGGCAGACACACCCAGTTTTACGGCAGCCAGAATACCCTCGGCAATTTCGCCACGACGGGCCTCGCGCAACAAAAGCCGCGACCGGTTTAGATCACCAGAATCAGCAGGTTTGGTTGATGCCAACTCTAACAGGGCATCATCTTTGTATACACGATTGCGCGGAACATTGCGGGTCTGGGCGTATTCCTCACGGAAACGGGCAAGTTCACGGGCGATGGCCAAAAACTTACCTGAATTCGTTCGGGTCTTTAGACGTTTCCACGCGTTTTCGGGAAGGATTGTATAAGTGGCAGGATTGGTCAGAACGGTCAGTTCCTCCTGAACCCATTTGCTACGACCAGATTTCTCAATCTCTGCGGCAAGGAATTCATAGATGTCACGCAAATGAGTCACATCACCAAGCGCGTAAGTCTTTTGCGCTTCGGTCAAAGGACGGCGCGACCAGTCTGTAAACCGGGATGTTTTATCCAACGGCTGTTTGGCAATCTTACGCACCAGCGTTTCGTAGCCGACTTGCTCCCCAAAACCACAGACCATCGCCGCAACCTGCGTATCAAACAGGGGAATCGGAAATGTTTTGCCTTCTACAAAAAATATCTCAAGATCCTGCCGCGCGGCATGAAAAACTTTGACGACGGATTCATCGCGGAACAATTCATATAACGGTTCTTGCGAAAGCCCCTCAACCAACGGATCCACCAGTACCGCATCTTCTTCACCATCGTCTCCACGATACGCCATCTGAATAAGGCAGAGTTTAGAGTAATACGTCCTTTCGCGCAGAAATTCTGTATCAATCGTCACATAATCATGGGATGCGGCCGCTTTACAAAAGTCAGCCAGTTCCTGCGTAGTGGTCAGTGTTCTCATTGGGGTATGTCTTTAGCTCTTGCGCCTAGGGTGACTTTTCTTAGGCGTAAATTCACAAGAAGGAAACCCGTCAGCGTAATTGTACTGGGGTACGATCCCCGGCGGCGTAACGACGCAACACATTCGGATATAACTGATGCTCAAACGGAAGCACACGCGCCGCCAGAATGTCGGGGGTATCTTCGGCCAATATAGGGACATGCGCCTGTCCAAGGATGGGCCCACCATCAAGCTCTTCGGTGACCTCATGCACGCTACAGCCTGCCTCAGCATCTCCAGCCTCCAACGCACGAGCATGGGTATTTAACCCTTTGTATTTCGGCAATAAAGATGGATGTATATTCAACGCGCGCCCGGCCCAATGGGCTGTAAACTTTGGCGTTAGAATGCGCATAAACCCTGCCAGACACAGGATATCTGGCTTTGCGGCCTCTAGCTTTTGCAACAGAACGGCCTCAAAGGCAGCCCGATCGCCCTTAAAAGGTTTATGATCAACGGCGTCTGTCGGTATCCCCATCGCGGCCGCTTTTTGCAAGCCACCCGCGTGTGGATCGTTGGACATCACCAAAACTGGTCGCGCAGGGTGATCCCCGACCATAGACTGGCACAGGGCCACCATATTGGAGCCCCCGCCAGACAGCAGAATCGCGACCCGTTTGCTCACAACAGAGCGCCAGTGTAACGCACACCTGCACCTTTTGTGACGGTGCCTAACGTATAAACAGTTTCACCTTCGGCCTGCAGCAGCGCCACGATGTCATTTGCCTTATCCGCATCCACAGATAAAACCATGCCAACACCGGCGTTGAACGTTTTAAGAACCTCGGATTCAGCCATGCCCGCCGTTTCGGCCAACCAACGGAACACAGCAGGCAGCGCCCACGCAGTCAAATCAATATCAGCGCCCAATTCTTCGGGGAGAACACGTGGCAAATTTTCAGTCAGACCACCGCCCGTGATATGGGCCAGAGCATGCACTCCCCCTGCCCGCACAGCCGCCAAAGACTGCTTAACATACAGACGAGTCGGTGCCAAAAGCGCCTCACCCAGGGTGCCATCCCCAAACGGACAGTCTGCATCCCAGCTAAGACCGGACATCTCGACCACTTTGCGCACCAATGAATAGCCATTGGAATGCACGCCGTCACTTGCCAGCCCCAGCAAAACATCGCCTTCAACAACACCAGACGGGAGATCCATACCGCGTTCCATAGCACCGACCGAAAACCCTGCAAGGTCAAAGTCGCCGTCATGATACATACCGGGCATTTCTGCGGTTTCACCACCAATCAGGGCACAGCCTGACAGCTCACATCCCTTGGCGATGCCTTCGATGATCGCGGTTGCTTGATCCAATTCAAGCTTACCAGTTGCGAAATAATCGAGGAAGAACAAAGGCTCTGCCCCCTGACAGACAAGGTCGTTCACACACATAGCGACCAGATCAATACCAATACTGTCAACAACGCCCGTATCAATAGCGATCCGTAATTTTGTACCAACACCATCAGTGGCTGCAACAAGGATCGGATCCACATAACCCGCGCCCTTAAGATCAAACAAAGCGCCAAAACCACCCAGCCCTGCCATCACACCAGAACGTGCAGTCTTTTTGGCGGCGGGCTTGATCCGGTCGATCAGCGCATTACCTGCATCAATATCAACGCCGGCGTCGGCATATGTAAGTCCGTTTTTCTCAGTGGTCATGAGGGGCTCCTGCTGTCTTTGGCTTGGCGCGGCTTTAGCGCAATGTCACACAGAAGGGAACCGTCAAATCCGGACCAGCCCACAAAGGCTGGCCCACTGGGTTTCAGACGCGTCAAATACCATAGTCCCAAGCAGCGTCTTCAAACCAAAACCCTGACCCGCGCCGCACGACATGCCCAAACCCAGGGAAATCCAAATGAGACCCAATAACCATTACTTTATCATTGGCCAGCTGATCTAATAGTTTTGATCGAGTAGCACGGGCCAGATCTGCATCCGTGTCTAGGGCGATGGTCCAGTCTGGATTGGAAAATTGCAATTTGGGCGCATGTATGATGTCGCCCCAAATTAACAACTCCTCCCCTCCTGATCGCAAATGAACCCCCATATGTCCGGGCGTATGCCCAGGAAGCTCAACGAATTCAATTCCGGGAATGATATCACTGCGGCCGTTCACCAAAGTCAGCATATCCGCGTAAGGTGTCGTTTGGGTCGTTGCGATGTCAAAAAAGGCCTTAACCTGCTCTGGAGCCTGCGCGCGAATACTATCGTTGTGCCAGAAATCCCAATCTGCCTGATGGGCGATGAGTTCTGCATTCGCAAACCGACGTACGCCGTTGGCATCGGTGAGACCTCCAATGTGATCCGGGTGCAAATGTGTTGCGATAATACGATCCACCTGGCCTGCCTCAACGCCGGACTGCGCCAAAGACGTGTGGAAATTTCCGACAGTTTCGGCGAATCCCGCGAGCGTTCCACAATCCACTGCGATCACTTCTGATCCCGTATTAATCAAGTAACCTGATACCGGAACAATAAAGCCGTCGGCAGGCTCTTTGACAAACTGATCCCCTAAAGCCTTGTCTGCCTTGTCCTGTTCAAACCCCGTCAACATGGCAGGACCAATCGTCAGCGCGCCATCCAATAGAGCCGTTACTTGAAATTCTCCGACCTGCATTCGGCGAACACCTGTCAAATGTGGCCCAACTTGGGGTGCAGACGCAAAGACGCCGGAGGCGGATAGGATCGCAGGAGAAGCCAGCCCAGTGGCGGCCAATGTTAAAAAGGTACGACGCTTCATAGTCATAAGTAATTCCTATATCATAATTGCAGGTTATTGATCAAAATTGCAAATAAATGTATATCTTCAGCCAAACCACCGGAGCCTCACTTATATAGGCTATTGGAATATCTTATGGGACGTTTTTGAAATGGATCATCTTGGATTCTTAACGAACTATCTTGCGGTACTTGATGCTGGCAGTCTTAGCGGCGGCGCTCGGATCCAAGGTATTTCGCAACCGGCATTGAGCCAACAAATTGCCTCACTCGAAGGGTATTACGGTGAAACCTTAGTTCACCGAAGTTCCTCCGGAGTGAGCCCCACACGCGCTGGCACAATGGTCGCCAAATATGCAACCCAAATTCAAGCGACACATCGGCGATTATTGTTGGACCTTGATACGTTAGGGCAATCCCCAAATGGTCAGCTGGATATTTCAACCGGCCAAGCACTTGCCCAAATCTGCATCGCAGATGTTGTCTATGGTTTAAGGCATTCTCAGCCAGACCTTGATCTACGCTTGCACACACAAGATCGCCTCGTTGATGTTCTGCGTGAACCCTATGATTTGGCAATTCGGGCCGGCAATCCAGGTGACGGCGATGCAATTGCACGAAAAATCGCAAATCTATCTATGGTACTCGTGGCCCATCCAAAGTTTATTGCCCGTCACGGAGTACCAATTACGCCAGATGATCTAAGCAAAATTGAATATATTGACTACAGTTCCAGCCCTTTGAATGGGCATCTTCCGATGTTCAAAGACGGGGGTGAAACCCAGGTTTCCCTAAAGCAAGGCATGCAGGTCGACACCCCAGCCTTGTTGATGAATGCACTATCTCATGGGCTTGGATTTACGCGGGGACCTATCGCAATGATGCGAGAAGAGATCGAAACTGGACAATTGGTTATTCTATTGCCGGACTACACCATCATGGAAAAACCCATTTGGGCGATCTATCCGCATCGGCATGCCCTGCCCCATCGGGCACATCTTTTTCTAGGTCACATTTTGGAACGATTTTCAAAAATCGACGGAATTTTACCTCTGGCCTTTCCAGAAGCGCGCGAAGCGCTTGACCTCGCCGCCGACTCTGATAGGAAACCCTCAGGCGGGCCTGTAGCTCAGTTGGTTAGAGCAGAGCGCTCATAACGCTTTGGTCGCAGGTTCGAGTCCTGCCGGGCCTACCAAAATTATCACTTTCAATAAGTTAGGTGATAAATAGGCGCTTATCCTTCCTATCAAACACCATGAACGAACGGGGGATCATGACCACTTGATTGAGAGATTCTCCTTGTTATGTGGGAAAATCTAAACACCTCGGATCCCATCAAGTGCATTCAAACCAGACGGGCAATTTGAAGGGCATGGGATGCATCTGAAACATAACAAGAGCATACTATGGAATTATTTATGCCACTTGGTGACATTTCCCTTGTCGGACTAACACTAGAACGCTCCGATTTGTGTATCCAGAACCCGACACAGCGATCCAGTGACGGGTTCGCTAGAAATTCAATCCGGATATTGCCTCCAAAGTTTGAAAGGGTGGCGAGCCGCCATTCGTTACACTTTGCATTAACGTCTGCAATGCGGGACAGAGCTGCCTTTCGCCGCAGTTGCGCCAATGTCTGGATTGCAAAAAACAAAGCAATAGTTATTCGAATCTTTGTACAAGATGATTGATATAAGAAGGATGAGTTTCTTGAGCGGATCAAGGTTCCGTTCTTTGAATAGGGACGGCAGTCTTCGCCACCAATTCACCCGAAAAGGGGTCCATAAAGTGTATGTCTGGAGATTTGGTGAGACCTGAAACAAGCGTTGCTACCTGCCCAGCGGACATTTCCTTGGACAAATACCACAATGACATTCCGGCATCTGCCTGTCCTTCCGGCACTCCGATCCAGATCACGCCAAGCTTTTCAACTTCTATAAGCAGCACCCGCCAGTAACCCAGACCATCTCGGCTAAATAGCTCTCTTTGGGCAGGTAAGTCATCCAGCCAACTCACGCTAAAATCATCTGCTTTTGCAGCACCAGCTTGAAGGTTACCGGCAGCTTCAAGTGCCCGGATTAGCTCCGGAAATGTCATAGAAGCTTCCAAACGACTGTCAGCACCATGCTTTTCGAGCACGGCCTCCAATGATGCTATGTTTTGCCGCTGGACCATTCTTCAAACCATTCTATAGCTATAGCCGCGAAATCACCACCTAGACGCTCTTCCACACTTTCCATGTCAAGTGTCCAAAAGACTTCTCGCACGACCCGGTGTCGGTCACGGAGGCCAAATTTCAACTTCGGCTCGACCAATGTGCCGAAGGAATAGGCGTGTTGCCGATCAGCCTTTCCCGGATAGGCTTGTACTGCAACACCTCCGGCAAGAACTCTTGCTTCGCCGCCCCAAACTTCCATACTTGTTTTGACTAATTGGAATTCATCTGGATTGTGTGCCACTCGTCTGGAAAAACACTCTGATCTCAACTCTTCGCTTTGTGTCAAAATGCGTACCCTCAAACGCCCCAAAGTGAAGCAAAAATAGGTGGTTAGGTTTCAATACGCATCTTACGCGCTCTAAGCACCCAAGTTCCAGCCAAATTAGGTAAGTGTCAACCAAGACCAAATTTGCGGACATTCGCCATCGCGCAGAAAATTCGTACTCCGGGCTCAATGCTGTTATTCGCCGCATCAACCACCAATGTCGGCTACGAGCCATTCTCGCGAAAGTAAAGTCTCCGATTTGTGTATCCAGAAACTTAAACATCGTTCTTGTGGCGGCTTCGCCAAAGAAGCAATCCGGATAGTATTCTCAGGGGTTAAAATCAGGTGGAAAACGGAAGTTCGCCGCACAAAACTCTAATGTCTGGAATGCAGGACAGAACCGCCGTTGATTAACATCTGTTTACGCCCGATTTTGGATAACTAATCTGCAGGCGTTACTACTCGAACGCCGGCAGATTAGTTTATACTTTTAAATTATGATGCAGTCATTCGACGATAGGCCCCCGGGGTGACACCTGTTTGCTCTTTAAATCGCCTTGTGAAGTGACTTTGGCTCGAAAACCCACAGGCAACTGACACTTGTGCCAATGGTTGTTTCGTCAGTATCTCTTTCGCTCGTTTAATCCGTAACTGCGTAATCCAGTTATGCGGACTCATTCCACAAGATGTTTTAAACATGCGGTGAAAATGAAACTCGGAAAGTCCAGCAAGTGCGGCGAGATCGCTCAGTTTGATATTGGACTCCATATGAGATTCGACCCATGCTCTGACATCTCTCAGAGCTTTCCTCGACAGACCGCCGGTTAGATTGATTGGTTTATCGACCAATGCCGCCACCATCTCAGAAAAACTCTCGTCAGCTGCAAGAATGTCTCCGTCTATCGTAGCCATTGCCATTTTTCGCAGAGGTGCTTCGAGCATTTCAGGGGGAGCAAAGGTTTTTTCATCGATGTTTAATCGGCGAGCGTCTTGGTCATGTGTTTGCGCAAAGGCAGCACGTAGAATGTGATCTGCCACATATAAATGTACGAATTGGAATGTATCCGTAATCTGCCATTGTGAAGAATGCCCCTGAGGCAGAATACATAGGCCTCCAGGTGTGCCCTGCCTTAAAGTACCGTCAACGCGGTATGTCCCTGCGCCACCACTTAAGTACAAGCTAAAGGCATGCTCATTCGTGGCGTTATATTGGACTTCGTCTTGACTGTTGCGCCATATCGAAAGTTGGCGACCTTCGCCAAAAGATAGATCAGCCACCCGCTTCGTTCGTGGCGATGCTGCAAGAAATTCATCGATTCGTTTCTTCATTGGTAGGCTCCTTGACCCACACCTATCGAGAAACCATGGATTGTCACGCGACTGAACATCGAATACCGCAAGATCGTGCAATCAATAGTAAAAAACCTGACCTAGTCACCGGGGCAACAAGGAGGCCCCATGACCAATTTCATCCTATTTTTCGCTACCGTCCTCATTTGGGGTACAACATGGATCGCTATTGCATGGCAGATCGGCCCCATCGAAGTCGTCGTATCGGTTTTCTATCGTTTTGCGTTGGCATGTGTCGTATTTTTGTTCAGCTTAGCAATTTTGGGCCGACTAAAGTTTCCGGTCATCTGGCGTTATGTCGTGCTACAAGCTCTGTGTTTATTCTGTTTTAACTTCTTGTGTTTCTATCATGCGACGTCCTTGATGCCTTCGGGACTGGTTTCTGTGATCTTTTCATTGGCGACGATTTTTAACGCTATCAATGCACGAATTTTCTTCGACGAAAGGGTGCGCCCACGCACCGTTATCGCAGGCACGATAGGAGCAACTGGTATTGTGCTCCTTTTCTGGCGTGACATCAGCGTGTCTTTTGATGCTGGTGTTCTACAGGGCATCGGGTGGGCCACATTCGGAACTGTACTGTTTTCCCTCGGCAATATGATGTCGCGTAAGAACAACCTGCATGGCGTTACCCCGGTCATCGCGAATGCGTGGGGTATGGGTATTGGATCGCTTGTTCTTCTAACCATTGTCGTTCTCAGTGGGGCCTCGCTGACCATGCCAAGTTCTTCGTCCTATCTTTGGGCGCTGGTTTATCTTGCAATAATTGGATCGGTGATCGGTTTCACAACGTATCTATTGATGGTATCTCGCTTGGGATCAGATCGTGCGGCTTATGCTACGGTTCTCTTTCCTGTGGTCGCTTTATTCATGTCAACGTTGTTTGAGGGATACGAATGGCATGGCACAGCATTCGCAGGTGTTGGTTTAACGATTATTGGTAACCTTGTGATGTTTGCAAAATGGCCCGCAAGCCGGATCGTTTAAGCCCCCACCGGGTTTCGATTTCTCGACGTATGCAAAAAATCAAACTGCTATGGACATCAACGCAATGAGAGTTAGGAAGACACAGCTTTTTTATCAGAGCGGATGTTAGTTCAGTGCTGCTGCATCGATTATTATGGCCTCATTTTATGGAAGAACAACGTGTTGCAATTGCAGAAAGCGGCTGTGTAAATGAAGTCGAGAGCCCTTCCTGTCAGGCTTTGCACGTTTTTTTGCGGTGCAGGAAAGATCTTTGCTAGTTTGCGGTTGAGGTGAGCGAAGAGCAACTCGACCATTTTTTGCGCAACCGCATCGAGATTTTGTATTGCTTGGTTTTGGCAATTTCACGGGCAACCTGACGGGCATCAGCTTTAGAACAACACTTCATCTTCGATGGGCAAGTTTGGTAGGTGTGTTTCAAAGCCTGGTACATGGCAACGACTTTGCCTGTGGGTTTCCGAAGATGTCAAAAGGTTCATCACTAACCACACCTCAGCAAAAGGGGATCGAACGTAGGTTCAGACGCGCAAAAGACTTGTTCAGGCAGAACGAAGTATGAACGAACGTGAGGAAAAAGTTGCCCGCTTTTGGTAGGTGAGCACAAAGTTCCACACCAATCTAATTGATTTTAAATGATAAAATTACAAGACAATAAATCTATCAGACCTACCGTTTTAAATCCTCGCTATACCAAAAAACGTGCCAATAAGATCTCCTCACCGAGGCAACACAAGATCCACCCGCAATCCGCCCAGTGTTTCGCTCTGTCCCAACCGCAAGGTGCCGCCATGGGCCCGCGCAATATCCAATGCAATCGCAAGGCCTAGCCCTACACCGGATCCACGATCCTGATTGCGCGCTTCATCCAATCGGGCAAAAGGTTTTAGTGCTGTTTCCCGAAGATCTTCTGCAATACCCGGACCATCATCCTCAACAGAGAACACCACAGCACGTTCTGACATCACCACAGACAACATACAGTTCGATCCATAACGCACTGCGTTTCCGATTAAATTCTCAAGGGAACGTTGAATGGCCATAGGGCGAATTAAAACATCAGAACCCGTGCAACTATGACGACCTGCAGTAACGGCCTGCCCCCCACGCTGGGCATTTTCGACTACTCGGGTTGCTAAATCCACGGGATTCATCGGCTCCGTTTCTTCGGTCCCCTGTCCACGCGCGAAGTTTAAAAAACCATCCAACAGATGTTCCATATCCCGAACATCACGTTGCAGCGCATCAACATCCTCATCTTCCTCCATCATGGACAGGCCCAACTTCAAACGCGTCAACGGTGTTCGCAGATCATGGCTGACACCAGACAACAAAAGGGTGCGCTGTTCTATTTGACGTTCTATCCGACCACGCATATCCAAAAATGCTTGCCCCGCAGCCCGAACCTCCAACGCACCAGAGGGATGATATTTAACATTCTGCCCACGACCAAACGCAGTTGATGCATCTGACAATCGCTTGATCGGGCGCAGCTGGTTGCGCAAAAACAGATACGCAATCAGCGTCATGAGAAAAGCAGTCGCCAAAGTTAAGACCAACAATTGATGCGGATTTGATGCGGTTACACGTCGCCGTGGGAATTTAACGCCCACCGGGCCATGAGCACTTTGCCATGTAAAATGTACGATATTATCGTTGGTTTTTAGATCGACGCCCTGAATGCTTGGGATACCTGCATACAATAGCGCTGTCGCGGTTTTGCCCGTCAAGTCATAGAACAGTCTTGAATCTTGCGTCAGCGCCAGGGCTGGCAGCGTAAACCTCATCCCCAGGGGCACCTCAAACTCCTGTACAGCGGCATAAGCCGCCTCGGCGTTTGGTGCTGCATCAATTCGATCTGAGATATATCCCAACTCAATGACCAAGGTTCCAGTCATCTGAGCGGTTACACCTTCAAAATGGCGCTGTAAAAAGACAACTGACACCACAAGTTGCAGCGTCACAATCGGCAGGATTAAGATCAACGCGGCCCGCTGATATAATCCACGGGGCATATAACGTTTCAGCCAAGCAAAATTCATGGCAATACCCTAGCGATGCCCCCTGCCCGAGGAAAGCTGCATAATGACACAAAACCGATTTGATCCCCCCGTTGGATCCCCTCAATCCGTTGCACCGGGCATCAAACGTATTCTCGCCCCCAATCCCAGCCCAATGACCTATCGCGGGACAAATAGCTATATTTGGGGCAAGCATCGCATTGTTGTAATTGATCCGGGGCCCAACTCTGAACGGCACCTTTCGGCTTTAATGGCAGAAATCAACACACGCCCGGTTGAAGCCATTCTTGTCACCCATAGCCACAAAGACCATTCCCCACTTGCATCGCGGCTTAGTACCCTCTGCGGTGCGCCTGTTTATGGTTTCGGCAACAGCACATCCGGCCGCAGTCCTATTATGTCAGATATTGCGGATATGGGCATAGAGGGCGGCGAAGGGGTTGATCCGGATTTTCACCCTGACAAAACAATCAAAGACTTTGATGTTTTACCCTTTACCGAAGGAGAGGTGACCTGCGTCCATACACCGGGTCACTTTGGCAACCACATGTGTTTCTCCGATGGGGAAACGCTCTTCTCTGGTGATCACGTTATGGGCTGGGCCAGTTCACTGATTTCCCCTCCGGATGGTGATCTTTCGGACTATATGAAGTCTTGCCGAAAACTAATCGGACGCCCTGAAAGGATATTCCTTCCCGGACATGGCGCACCCATTACAGATCCACAGACCCGACTGGATCAACTTATCAATCATCGCCGACAACGTGAAACACAAATTTTGCGTGTCCTTGAGGTATCCGAGGCAAACCCAGTCGAGATAACGAAAAAACTATACGCAGATGTCCCCGCTTCTTTGCATCCTGCTGCAATGCGTAATGTTTTTGCTCATCTGATCGATCTACACCAAAGACAGGTCATTGCGGCAAAACCATCTCTGTCGGTAGATGCTTTGTATCACCTTTTACCGTCTCATTAATTTTTTGTCAGAAATGTCATTTTTGTGGAAAAAGCCTCTGGACGTCCCCAATCGCTATCGCTATATCACCCCACATGATCCGGCGTAGCTCAGCGGTAGAGCAGTTGACTGTTAATCAATTGGTCGTAGGTTCGATCCCTACCGCCGGAGCCATAAAAATAAGGCCCTTCAGAATTTTCTGAAGGGCCTTATTTTATTTGGGAATTCACTTTATTATCGCTTGTTTTGTTTTTTAAGAGGCTTTGCTTTTGATTACAGTTTCGACATTCACCACTGTCATTTTCTGAATTCAGATTTTATGACACACCATGTTTTCTACCCTGTATTTTAGAACGATATAATTACCCGATTTTGGAATTCTAAACCGGCGGTACCTACTTTTTTAATCGGGTAGAAAAATTGAAAACGAGGACCATTAAACATTTGCAACACCCACGCAATCAGAACCTGAGATATTCTCGGCTTAACCAGTTGGAAGCGCTGGGCAGGTAAAGCAGCGAATTTTAAACCCAATTATTCTTCCTAGCTCATGGAGAACGATCTGAAGCTGTGGCGTTCATGAGGCTAGCAAAACAGATGCGCAATGCATGCGAACAAGAGATAGAATAAGAGCGCACCGGGACAAAGCGCTTTGTACTTCGTTTGGAATATCCATTTAGGCGTCGATCCACGATGCCTAAATACTGTAAGAGATTTAATCCCCAGAATTAATTGAATCGACCCTTCAGGACGTTCAAACCTTAACGCTATTTATCCAAAGCTTTTAAAACAGCAGCGTCCCTATCATAAGGATCCTCACGGAAATGTACCGTTCCATTTTCAACCCACGACGTCCAATACGTCAACATCACGGGCATCGGATTGGTAAGATCAACACGAGTGGTCTTACCGCTATCCAGAATGGACTGCATCTTGGCTTCGGTCCAACTCGGATCATCAGCCATCAACATCATTGCTAATTGAAATGGGTTTTCGACCCTGACGCATCCAGAGCTTAAATTGCGTTCATTTCGATCAAACAAAGAACGGTCATTGGTGTCGTGCAAATACACCGCATATTTGTTCGGAAACATAAATTTCACCAATCCCAGCGCATTGGATGGCCCGGGCTGCTGAACCAATGTCACTCCGGGGTTTTCGGCATTCCAATTAACCGCAGAGGCCGAAATTGTTACGCCATCTTTATTGCGAACTATGTAATTGTTGCGATCAAGATATCCTGGATCGTTGCGAATTCTTGAGAGTTTATCCTTGCGAAAGATAGAGGATGGCACGGTCCACGTTGGATTAAACTCCATGTATTTGATTTCATCCCTGAACACCGGTGTTTTTCGGTATTCGGACCCGGTAATCGACCGCGTAGTCCAGATTCCCTGATCCGCTCTGGATAAATAGGTACGTGCGCCAGCAATATTGACCAGAATAAATTCATCATCCGTGCCGCGCATAAGCCAGCGACCACGTTCTAAACTCAGGCGAATCTTATTGATACGGTCGGACACAGGTTTATTTAATGACGCGAATGTTTTACCCCCGATAACGCCATCCGCTTCGAGGCCGTGCCGGGATTGAAATGCAATGACGGCTTGCTCTAGCGCGGTGTCATAAGTCCACACAGGGTTGGTTTCATCTTGGGCCTTCGTGGATGCGGGTATAACTCCAGCTCCGGCTTCCATGGCCAAACGCGCCCGTAGCGCAGTAATGGCGGGATCCGTCATACCGGGCTTAAGGACAACCGCATCAGGAACCATGGGCCATCCTCCTTTAGCCTCAATCGATTTATAATATTCCAAGGCATCAATGAGCTGCAGATACTGTGCGTTCTTGATATTGATGTGTTGCATCAATGCTGCGAACCCTTCCCCGTTCAGAAAATTGTTCAGAACTGTTGCGGGATCTTCTTTGATCACCGGCCGATCAAAATTCCAATCACTATCCAGACTTGCTGGATCAACCTTACCAAAGACGAGGTGATGAATAAGCTTGATCGCCGCATCCGTGGCAAACAGATCAAACGTTGCCTTATCTGCATCATTGCCAACCTGCGCTGTTGTATAAAGATCGACCAAATGGTTCAGGCCAAAATCCTGCGGGTTAAACCCCTGTGCAACCCCTTTTTCCAACTCTTCCAGCAGCTCGGAAACGACTTCTTGTTGCCCCCAGGCCGGTGCATAATCCCGTGTCGCATAAAAACTCGGAACAACAACCGTTATGTCCAGCTGGGATGTCACCACAGAATTGTCATTGAGCGAGACTTCAACCAATGTTTGTATTTCTGCAGCAACCTGATTGGCCCATGCCGCCGCGGGCAACATCGCCACACAAATTGCAAAGGACGCAACAGTTGTCTTAACGCTTTTAAATGGGGTCATTTTCACCTAAATTCTCTGCATATCGTAAGTTGGTTAAAAGGTTGTTCGACGTATTAGCTTGCCCCAGTAAACGGCTTTTATCAGTCATTTCTGACATGTTTCCTCGTATGGTCTATTTTTTAAAGCGATATTTATACTTCGTAGTCAGGGGCTTACCCGTTGGGCGCATGAGGGCAGAACGTCCACTGGATTGCCGGGAGCCATTAGTTATTGGTCGGCGATTCTTGACACATTTTGACATGTTCCAAGGCCTTCTTACTCCCACTAAGGTCCAGCTCTTCGGATCGACCAGATGGCCCCTGAACAAGAACAGAATTGCGTTTTCCAAACTCCGAAATGAACTCGGGGTTGTCAAAAAATGCATAGCCGCCATGGACACCCAAATGTGTGTGCTGTTTGACCTCCCCCTGAAATCGGCTATCGCCAAAATCAAAAAGCACATCCGCTGTCGTACCTTCCGAAGGAAGGTCCCACCCTGCATTGTAGGCTGCGAAAAAGGCCCCGTTTAGCGAAGGGTCAGCTCCGATTTGCACCAACGTGCCGTTGTCATATGACCTCTGCATAAAGCAACCATTGCCGTTCGCAGGATTCACTTTGATGGCCCAATCACCAATTTGCGCAAATTCGGTGGGCGATTGTGCAAAAACAGCTGCGGGGCAGACGAATAAAACGATGAACAAGGACTGTTTCATAACTGTTCCTTTGATTGGCCAGAGCACTATTTTAACTGTAATATATCTCGTTTACAGGGCTGACGATTGGCGGGCATTTCATCGGCCCCATCAGCGCGTCGGCTTCGAGATCCACCTATGTTGAGTTTGAATTTTGGCTCAGACAGTTTACCTGTGACATCAAAAGGCCATGCACTTCGCGATAAAGGTTTTCCAACCCGGCGAGGTTCAGCGCGCACATCTATGACATCGTCTATCCAATCAACCTCCCCCTTAACCACGAGCTGAACACTTTTGGTTTCTGCGACAACTGAATCAAAACGAACCCGCCCATTGTTTATGGAAACTGGCGCATCCACACAGACAATTTGGGTCTGGCCTGCCGCCAATTCATCAGAAATCAACCAAGGAAACACTCCAAGACCCGCAAGCTCCAAAAGGCTTGTAGCGATAGCGCCGCTGCGTAGATTGACCGACGCATTCCCTACCAAAGAGTTGGCGAAGGCTTTTCCAGAGCTGATATTTCCAGACACATCCACAGAGGCTGATAAATCACCGCGCGCCGGTATTTCAATGTCAATTGCGTTTAAAATCTCCCCAAAATCCCACCCGCTGGTGGCCCCCTGAATACGCACGCGTTCCGGATCATCAATCGCATCCATCATCGCGGTGACATTAAAAAATCCGGGTCCGTAGAATAGCTCTAATGGGCCAAATTCAATCTGCCCTTCTTTGGCAATCAACTGACTTTCCATTGAAGATATTCCAGCTTTGCCGACAAATTCCTTGATGGCCAGTGCTAGGTCCAGATCAGTGTCCGTCAGAATACGTTTCAGATCAAAAATTTCGCTCTCTTTCTCCAAAACGAGAGGTTGAATGGGCGGACGACCGTCCTCTGTATCGTCCAAATCGTCGGAAGACTTCGATCGCTCACTGATCTGAACTACGATCTTTGCGCCCTCTTTCAAGTCCTCCAACCGCATCCGATGACTTAGGATCGCCCCCCGAATGACATTAACGTCATTGCTCAAATCCATTGAGACCTCTGCATTCAGGTCTGTATCATCCGCCTGAAACTTAAGCCCGATATCAGCAATTTTGTCTTTTGCTTCTAATGACAACCCGGTTTTTAACTGTTTGATCCCAACAGGACTTAACCCTAAGGCGGTTAAAAATGGATCTGTTTCCGGCACCCCCAACGACACATCCAACTTGATACCAGAAAGGTCCTCGATGCGTGCCCTGACAAGCGCTGCGTTTAGATCCCAAATGTCAGTGTCCACAGTACGGGCATTCAAATGTTTTAGACTAAGAACGCCATC
Source organism: Pseudoruegeria sp. (assembly GCA_039972875.1). Lineage (GTDB taxonomy): Bacteria > Pseudomonadota > Alphaproteobacteria > Rhodobacterales > Rhodobacteraceae > Pseudoruegeria. The sequence continues at coordinate 28,623 of JBDWMA010000047.1, read as the reverse complement.
GTCATCTGCAATTGAAAAATCGGCTTGTACCCCACCAAATTTGGCGACGTCATCGGCGGACAATTCTTTTAGCAACAAATCCGCAGAACCATTTAACTGCCCCGTCAGATCAACCAACCGCAAGTTAAACACGTCCCCAATATCGCCATTTGCAACGATAAAAGGGGCATCCTCAGGCCCTGCTTGAATGGACAGCTCGCTTAGGCCAAGTGTTTTGGCCTCCGATCGATAAATGTGGCCAATAGATATCGGGCCAACCCGCTTTAATCCGTGATCAATGGCGTTCGTCTGAAACTCCAGATTTTCGAAGGCCAGGTTATCATTCTCGGTAATAATATGAGCGTCAATTTGGGTGAGTTTAAATTCCTTTAGACTTCCGGCTTTCGCAGGAGGCTTTCCCTCGGGGTGCAATCGTGCATCTACTGTGATGTCAAACCCCTCGCGGCTGATGAGGTTTGCAACATCACCACTTACAAGAATGCGCTGACCTTTGCTGAGCTGTAACGAGGTTTCCAGATTGTTAAACGCCAACATGCCCGGCTGACTCACAATATCAACGCTAAGTTTACCGACCCCTTCAAAGGCACGTTCTAAACCAAGAACGTCAAAAACATCCCCGATTTGTCCCGTGTCTAAATCCAACCGCGCGGTATACCCGCCCTTATCACCTAATTGTAGGCTTCCATCATAAGCGATTGAAATTTCTCCAAATTCCAAACTGTTGGTAAAGGGTTCATCCCTTGGATATTTCCCATCTAGCGTAAACTCTTCACCATTTAATGTGCCGGCCCCCGTAATCGACACAAGCTGCCCGTCTTGCAATTGTTCCAACAAGATTGACGCCAATAGAAAATCAAAAACGAACCCCGAAGTTTCATCCCTTGAGACCAAAGCAATATCTGTAAAAGACACGGTGCGATCCGCAAGAAACGAGAGTATCGAAGGGGATTTACGTTGTTTATGCGTCTCTTCGGATTTTTTGGTCTCCTCCCTCGTTTGAGTCGGAATATCAAGTTGCGCATCAGACTTTGTCCAACTGGTTGTGCCATCCGTCCGCGTGATCAAATTCACATGCAACCCATCAATCATAAGGTTGTCTATGTCGATCTGCCCATCCATCAAAGCAGGCAAATCCAGCTCCCACTCTAACAGTTCAAGCGCTGCCAAATCGACATCTGTCATACCTTTACTTGGAATACGGGCACCGCTTACATGGATCCGTGTCGTGGCCCCCAATCGCACCCTTGCGTCCCCCTCGATCAGAAAGGGTTGTCCGATTTGCTCCGATAACAAATCCGCAACAACTCCCTTCCGCCAACCACTAAACAGCGGTGTCGCGAGTATTGCCCAGATGAAAAGGCACAAAAAAACAATTCCGATCAGCGACCATTTTAATGTGCTATAAATCCATCTCTGCAAGGTTTCATCTCCTGGGATCAGAAATTCTGGGGCTCACAACCGTTGGGATACCTCGAGTAAATTCATGCAAACGTGTACCAAAGCCGAGATATAACAAGGACGCGGAATCAAACGTGTCTATAAATACAAGCATGAACATTTATTAGGCTTTGTAAACATTTACAGAATAATCAGCCAAATCAGCTGCGATCTGGTCCAATACAAATCAGCCAAGTACGGCATTATAAAGGGAACGCTCCCTTACGGATCTTTATGCCTTTATACTTGGGTTGTATCCGATTTTTGCCCCGTTGATCTTTCATCCAAAAATCTCAGACATAGGCCAAAATTAACTATAGATAGCAGTCTTCAAATTCTTGCATTATGCGATCAAACCCTCTTAACTAAATTGTATGACAACTGGCTTTAACTGAAAAAAGTACAAGGCCTATCAAACCGATAATAGCGACGTGAAACAGTCATCGCAGAAAACGCCTGCTTGTTATTGTAATGCGCGTCAAAACTTACGGAGCAATGCACATGGTAATCATCTTAGGCCTATACGCCCTTCTTGTTTGGTTGGTCTTCTCCAAATTAAAATTGTTGCCATGGAATCGTGGGACCAAAACAGGTGTATATGGAATTGCGATTGTCATTGCTTTGGTCGTTATAGGGGCGCTGAATTATCAAACGCCAACCGGGACCGTATCCGTGCAAGGGGCGATGATCGATATTACCCCGAATGTATCGGGAACTGTGGTCCATGTTGAGGCCGAGCCAAATTCCAAAGTCAAAAAAGGCGATGTACTGTTTCGAATTGATGACACCACCTATGTGGCTGAGATTGCGCGCCTAGAGGCATCTTTGGTTGCAGCCCGAACTGCTGAGGCACAGCTGGAGACGGATTTGGAGGTGGCAAAAGCCGAGATCACTCGGCTTGAATCCCAACTGCTATTTGGCATTCAGCGCCGAGATGACATCGTAAAATTGTCCGAACGTGGCGCAAGTTCCGACTTTCAAATGCAAGAAGCTGTGTCAACCATAGAACAGCTCGAAGCAAGTCTGGTTGCCGCCCGCGCCAGAAAGGCCAGCATCGTAACACGCATCGCCTCAGAGATTGACGGGGTCGATGCAGGTGTTGCGGAGGTTGAACAACTGTTGGTTCAGGCCCGCTGGAGCCTTGATCAAACCGTGGTCACCGCACCCAATGATGGGGTTGTGGCTACATTGTCCTTACGTGTAGGCAACCGCGTAACCCCCCTAAGATCTGCAATGACATTTTTTGCACCAAATGATCGGGTTATGGCCGTTGTCTTTCCCCAAAGTGCTGCCCATGGCGTTAAGCCCGGTGATGTGGTGCGCGTTGCCATGCGCACTTTGCCAGGGCAAGCATTTGAAACGACCGTACGCGCGCTCCCGATTGGAACCAGTGAGGGGATCATTGATGCTCGCGGACAGCTTCCATCATTGCGAGAGTTAACTGGCGCTGGTGGGTTTATCGCCAGTTTGGAAATTCCAGAAGATCTACCAGAAGAGGCCATTCGACTTGGATCATCAGGAAAGGCATTGCGCATCACCGATGATGCCGGGGGCGTCAAAGTCCTTGCCGAGGTATTATTCTGGTTCACAAAACTAACGAACTATCTCTAGGGCTTAGTGATTTTATCCCCTACGACTGTAAATGAGACGACCAAAGGAACCAATAAAATGAAATTTAGAACGATGACACTTCGGGCCTTGTCGAGCACCGCTCTGATTGCACTTACAGGTACCCCAGTCTTTGCTCAGTCTTTGCCCGCACCGGGTCAAAGCGAAGAAGGTTGGCGACATGCTGTGGCGCTCTATGCGTATGCGCCTCTGAGTACGTCTGGTACCTCAGCAATTGCTGGCAATTCACTTGATATCGATCTGGATCTTAAGGATCTACTAGATCACCTCGATTTCGCAGCCTCTGGTCGGTACGAAGCTTGGAATGGGGATTTCGGTGTTATCGTTGATGCAAATTACGCCGGTATCGCTGCAGATATCACCTCCGCAGGTCCGTTGGGTACAGGTATTGACGTCAAAGTCCGTCAAAAATGGATCGGGTTGTTGGCCGCGTACCGGGTGAGCGATGGCACCTACGGTGCAAACAACCAACGCTATACATTCGATATTCAAGGCGGCGCGCGCTACAATACCATTAAACAGACGGTGGACATCACCACACCGGGCCCCGGCTTTCCTTCCACCCTTGGGGGTAGCCCAGAATGGGTTGAACCCGTTGTGGGAGCCCGCGGTATGTGGCGTCTGAACGATCAGTGGACGACCATCGCGTCTATGGATCTAGGTGGTTTTGGCGCAGGTGGGAATGATCTACAGATCGGCGCAAATATTGGCTTTGACTACCAACCATGGGAAAACTCGGCCATTACGTTTGGGTATCGCTACTTTAGTGTGGATTACAATAAAACACTGTCAGACGGCGAATTCGAATATGACGTTGTCCAACATGGGCCCTATGTCGGCTTTAAATACTTCTTCGACTAAATTGTAAATAAAGGTGTCGAACAGGCCGTTAATCATTGTCTTGTTCGACGCAACCAACCTGCACCAACTTGACAGGCACCTCTGCGTGGAAAAGCTTGCCGCACGGATCGAACCACTGCTACAAAGAATTCGATCACAATAAGAGTATCCTTCATGTCCACACCACTTTCAAAACTTCAAAAAGCGTTTGCCGTTCAGTCCCCGCATTTCCGGCCTTTGTGGTTGCGCATCGTAATTGTGGCATTTTGTTTTGGATGGGCTGTGCTTGAATTGGTAAAGTCTGGCTCGTTCAATTGGGCAGCAGTGTCTGCGGGCGCAGGTGTATATCTTGCCTATCAGTTCTTTGTGGTATTCGATCCGGACGCCGATCACCCTGACGATTAATTCAACGGCGCTTTCAACCCTTTTTCAAAGGCAGGCCGCCATCAGCCTGTAAACGATTTGGGCCGCTGTGAAATCCCACGCCTCATTTCCATCGGGCGCAAGCTCAACAACATCGAACCCAACACACCGCCGCCCTTTCAAGGCGTTTTCAACCAAATGCAGGGCCTGATAATAGCCGAGGCCACCGGGAACCGGTGTACCCGTGGCAGGCATAATCGATGGGTCCAAACCGTCGACATCAAAACTAACATAGACCAATTCTGGAAAGCCAGCGGGTAGATCCACGGACATCGTTCCGTTCACCACCAACTCTTCTGCATCGATGAAAAAGACATCTCGCAAGCCCCGTAAATCGGCCTCTTGCTGGCAAAGCGCACGCACACCGAACTGCACGAGTGCGGTGCCTTCTTCTGTCAATAAATTCATCACAGAGGCATGGGAGTGCGGCTCCCCCTGATAAGCAATTCGTAAATCGGCATGAGCATCGATCTGAATGATCCCGATTTTTTGCCTCAACGCCCTCTGCACACCGGTAACGGCGCCATAGGTCAGAGAGTGCTCCCCCCCCAAAGTCACCGGAATTTGGCCAGCAATAACGGCTGCCTCGGTGCGAACGGCCAACCTCTCCATAATCTGCGGTAATGTGCCATCACAGGACACAGCGGGTTCTGTATGAATACCCAGAAGACAGGGCTCTTTGCTCACGCAAATACGTTCCAATTCATCAGAAGCCTCTAGAATAGCCGCCGGCCCTTTTTCCGTACCTGCTCCGTAAGAAACAGTTTTCTCCAATGGCATGGGAATGACACGAAACTTTGCGGTTTCAAGGCGCTCTTCGGCCGTTAGTTCACTGTCCAAGAAAATACTCATGACAGGCGCTCCTTAAAGTCTTCGTAGCCGAAAAGTTTTGCGATTTTTAATACGTCTGTCTCACTGTCCCACACCGCAATCGTAGGCAGCGGGACGCCGTTGAATGTGTTGGTTTTAACCATTGAATAATGTGCCTGATCCAAGAATGCGAAACGTTGCCCAATATTCAAAGGCGCGGACCAGCAATAATCGCCGATTACATCCCCAGCAAGGCAAGAAGGCCCGCCCAGACGATAGGTCGTACCCTGCGCGGCCTCCCCCAACAAAGCCGGCCTGTAGGGGGCCTCAATGACATCGGGCATATGGCAGGTTGCGGAAATATCGGTAATGGCCAGCGGCATGTCATTAACCGGTAAATCCAAAATTTCACCAATCAAGATTCCAGCGTCTAGGGCGACGGCCTCACCAGGTTCAAGATAGACCTCACAACCGGTTTCAGCGCGGATCTCTTTGATAAGAGCGATCAATCCCGCACGATCATAGTCCGAACGCGTGATGTGATGACCACCACCAAAATTCAACCATTTCAACTGCTTAAAATATGTTGTTAAATTAGGCTTAACTGCCTGCCACGTGCGCAACAAAGGCGCAAACCCCTGTTCACACAGCGTGTGCATATGCAAACCATCCACACCATCCAACACTTCAGGCGACAATTGAGACACCGGCGTACCAAGCCGTGAACAGGGCGCACAGGGGTCATATTTCGGAATTTCGCCCTCCGAGTGTTCCGGATTAATCCGCAGACCAACATCAACCCCCCCTGCCCGGCATCGCTCCAGAAAACGCGCCTTCTGTGCGGGACTGTTGAAAATGACATGATCTGACAGAGCTATGATGTCGTCGATATCTTCTGACTTATACCCAGCGCAAAAGGTTGCAACCTCTCCTCCGTATTCCTCACGGGCCAAACGCGCTTCATGGATACCGCTGGCACACGTCCCGCCAAGATACCGGCGCACCAAAGGAGACAATGAAAACATTGAAAAGGCCTTCAACGCTGACAAAACATGCGCGCCCGATTGGTCTTGAACATCCGCCAAGATCTTTAGGTTTCGCTCAATCGCGACTTTATCAACAACGAAACAAGGGCTTGGCACCCGTGACAAATCAAAACGGGCAAAGGCGCCAGCCTCTCCAGCCTGAGTTTGCATCATTTCAACCATCTGGCGCTCCGATTAATAGAAACGGGGGCCCAGCCAATAAGCCCCCGACTGTCTTCATAAACCAACAGGCAAGCCTAAAAACTGACCGGCCCATCAAGCTCATGCACCTGCCACGGCAGGCCGTGGATATTCAGCATGTCCATGAAGTCATCCGGATCGAGTTGTTCCATGTTCCAAACACCCGGCTCTTTCCAGTTACCCTTTAACACCTGCGCAGCGCCGATCATTGCAGGTACGCCGGTGGTATAGGATACCGCCTGCGAGCCAACCTCAGCGAAGCATTCCTCGTGGTCACAGATGTTATAGATGTAATACGTTTTTTCGCCGGAGCCATCATGGGTCAGACCCGTCGCGATATCACCAATGCAGGCTTTACCTTTGGTCAAGGCTCCAAGATCACCGGGATCAGGCAATAAGGTTTTTAAAAATTGAATCGGGATGATTTCCTGACCATCATGCATCACAGGATCAATCCGTGTCATCCCGACATTTTGCAGGACGGTTGCGTGCATAATATAGGCATCCCCAAAGGTCATCCAGAATCGTGCGCGTTCTATTTCAGGAAAATGGGTCGACAGGCTTTCCAACTCTTCGTGGTACATCTGATACATGTTTTTGACACCCACACCTGGGAAGTCATAAACCTGTTTATTAGTCAAAGCCGGGCTATTGTGCCATTCACCATCTTCCCAATGACGCACCTCTGCGAGCACTTCGCGCAAGTTAATTTCGGGGTTAAAATTCGTTGCAAACGCCTGACCATTGTCACCACCATTTGCATCAAGGATGTCAATCTGACGAATGGTTTTGAGCTTGTGTTTCTTAAGCCAAGTCGCAAATACGCTGGTCACCCCTGGATCAAACCCAGACCCAAGGATCGCTGTTAAACCCGCTTCTTTAAATTTGTCCTGATAAGCCCACTGCCAGTGGTATTCGAATTTGGCGACGTCTTCGGGCTCATAGTTGGCCGTGTCCAGATAGTTACACCCTGCCTCAAGACAGGCATCCATCAACACCAAATCCTGATAGGGTAACGCAAGGTTCACCAAAAGCTCCGCACCAGTCTCGCGGATCAACGCCACTGTTGCAGCGACATCCATCGCATCCAAAGCCGCGGTTTTGATATCCACCCCAACTCGAGATTTCACCGCCGCAGCGATGTCATCACATTTGGATTTGGTTCGGCTGGCCAGTGTGATTTCAGTAAAGATATCGCTGTTCATTGCCATTTTATGCACGGCAGCGTGGGAAACGCCCCCCGCCCCAACAACCAGTGTTTTGCCCATGATCAGGCCTCCCTTATTAACGGCGAATTATTCGTAATATGTATAGCCTTCGATGCTCTCACGATATGCCTTCATGAGCGCCTTTCGATCCGACGCTTTGAGCGTCTTTTTCGAAATTGCAGCGTCCACCATCCGGCGAAAAGCATCAATGCAGTCCTTTGGATCATATTCCACATAAGACATCACCTCGGCAATGGTGTCGCCCTCTTGCTCATGCAGCAAATCGAACCCGCCATCCTCTCGCAACGCAATGGTGGCGACATTGGTATCCCCAAAGAGGTTGTGCAAATCGCCCAAAGTTTCCTGATACGCACCGACAAAAAATACACCTAGATAGTAGGGTTCATCTTTTGGAAGACTATGGACAGGCAATGATGGCGAAATCCCATCAGCCAGAATAAAGCGGTTGATCTTACCGTCTGAATCACACGTGATATCGGACAGAACGACCCGACGGTCGGGTGCAACATTTAAGTTTTGAAGTGGAATAATTGGGTGCAATTGATCAATCGCCCAAACGTCGGGCAATGATTGAAACAGCGAAAAATTGCAATGATAGATATCGGCCAGCTTTTCCAACTGCGCATCAATTTCCGGTGTGGTTTCAATCTGAGGTGCCAGTTTTTTAATGCGTGACATCAGATGCAAATAGATCCTCTCGGACCGTGCCATTTGCCGAAGATCAATATACCCCCGGCGAAACAGTGCCCGAAGCTCATCCCGATAAAACGTTGCATCGTTCAGGCATTCCTGCAGACGTTCCGCCTTCAAATACCCATTAATCGCTGCAAGATCGCCAACGTGGTGGTGGTCGGTTTCTTTGGGCGGGTCAGCAGTTTCTGCGTCATAAAGCGTTGCCTCTAGAACATTGAAAATCAGCATCGAAGACGTCGCGACAACGGCACGCCCGCTTTCAGTAATCAATGTAGGATGAATGATACTTGCCTCATCCATAGCATAACCAACAGTTTCCACGACGTTGGTGCAATATTCTTCGATGGAGTAATTGACCGAATTTTCACTGGCGATTTTTTCACCAGTATAATCCACACCAAGACCACCCCCAAGGTCAAGGTGCGTCAGCGGAGCCCCTTCATTGGTGATATCCACGAAATAACGGCAGGCTTCCGTAACAGCGTGACGCACGTCGATGACATCTGGCACTTGCGATCCAAGATGGCTGTGTTGCAATTTCAAACACTGCAACAGCCCCTCTTCTTTTAGGCGATCCACAACCGAAATGATCTGGTCCGAATTCATACCAAAAGAGGATCGATCCCCAGAGCTTTCTGCCCAATTCCCACCGATACGGTGGGTCAGCTTAACTCGCACCCCCAACAGCGGTTCTTCGCCAAGTTCACGAACCACCTCAATAACGGTCTCTAGCTCCTTGGCGCTTTCTAATACGATGACAGTGTTAAACCCAAGCTTGCGTGACAAGATCGCCAGACGAATAAACTCTGCATCCTTAACACCGTTGCAAACGATCAATGCGTCCTTGGGCAGATTATGGGCCAAGGCGATTACCAGTTCCGGTTTTGAACCTGCTTCCAGCCCATAGTCATACTTGCGTCCCGCTTCTACAATCCGGTCAACGACTTGCGCCTGTTGATTGACCTTTATTGGGAAAACTCCGCGATAGGCCCCCCCATAATTTGTTCGGGCGATGGCCCCGCGAAACCCTTCATTAATCCGTTTGATTTCGGCCTCAAGGAAGGCCGTAACACGCAGCAGCAATGGCGCATGTATTCCACGTTCATCAAGGTCGCTAATGATTTCTGGCAGACTAACCACCGGCGCGTCAGGCATCATTGGGTTTTTCAAAGCAACATCACCGTTGCTTTGCACGCAGAATAAATCCTGCCCCCAGCGATCAAGTCCGTAGACAGACTCAGCCAGTACATCATTCATCGCAGAATCCCCTCATTTCTATGGCGCAGGATTCCCGTCATACAGCTGGGATCGTCCAAAACAAGCAAAATTTTCAACGCTCAGACTTAATAATCCAATTGGAAAAATAGCCCCAAGCTGCTTTCGCCATCAGATCCTACAGAGGCTTTGGCTGTTAGACTGTCCGTCACATCCAGATTGATGTTAATTTCGGTTTCACCTTCGGAATCTACGGCCAGATCTGTATAAACATCTTCGGTCAGCTGACGACCCGCGCGCACCGTGGCATTACCCTCAGAATCCGACTCTAAATTCAAATCATCCAATCCCAATGAATCCCGAATTCCGGATAAAAGGCCTAAGCTTTTACCCCCGGTCAATTCAGCAACAGAAGCCGCAAGTTGTGCTGTTTGCAGGGCGCTTAGATCATCCAAGGATTTTCCAAACAAAATTTGCGCCAAAACCTCGTCATCCGGTAAATCAGGATCAGAGGAAAATTCAAAATCAGGATCTACAGCAGGGCCGTCGATAATAATGGTCGCGTCACCTTCAGGAATGTCCGTGACCGCCTCAATATGTATGAAAGGAGTCAACCCACCGAGCAACGCAATGTTAGCTTCTTCAAGCGTCAGGCGTTTGCTCAGGAAATTCAGGAACCCACGCACGAGGTCAAATTCCCCTTCGGTCACCAAATTATCTGTTGTACCAAGAACCCGTACACCACCGCCCAGAACCAGATCCAAACCGCGGCCTCTAATGGTTATCCGTTGATCTGCATTCACAGCAAGATTGATCGGATAGCTCGGTGCCGGTCCGCCAGCGGAGTCTGCCTTTTCGACAAAACCGGCACGTTCGCGCGTCAAAAGTTGCGCAGAGGTTTCATTCACATGAACCAACCCATCCGGCGCAGAGCCAACCCCAACAGCAGCCGTCGGGATACGAACGTTTGTTTCACCCAGATTGATCGTTCCGTCGATGCGTGCCCCACCGGTAGCAGGCCCCACAAAGGTAACCTCACCGCTCACTGTTGTGTCGTATAACGCTGGGTCTGTTAGACGAACTTTATCCAGAGAGATGTCCATATTGGTGTTAAACGGAGGTGCCGCATTCAATGTCCCATTGAGTCGAACCTGCCCGCCTTGGGACACGTTTGTCGACATATCAATTGCAACATTTCCACCTGACAGATTGATCTGTGTGGCAATATCATTCAGCGCAAGGTTAAACGTCGGTGCTGAAGCGCGTGCCTCGTCGATGGTGATTTGACCAGAAACCGAGTTCAATGCCGGTGGGCCATTGATCTGCAAATCATAGTTGGCAGAACCAATAATGGACCTTGGCTCTATAAAGCCATTGGCCATATTTAGCGGCGCACTACCCTTTGCAGTAAGGCTCATTTGTTTGAAATCTTTGGACACGGTGCCATCAATCGCCGCGCCTAATCCCGCCTCTGCAGCAACATCCACATCAACAGCAATCGAGTCCCCAGACATAGACAGAGTACCGTCAGTTTGAACTCCACCGGTCAATCCCGGAGCGACGATACCAAGGTTTTTCAACCCGTTGGAAAAGCGCAAAGATCCCGTATCACCGGCAATTTCACCACTGGCATCCAGAGACAGCTGCGTCCCATCCACCGTCAACTCTGTCAGAATGATTTTGTCTCCAGATTTATCAGCATCCAGACGCAACTTCGTCGCGCCATTCAAGAGTTGATCAACCTGCGCAATACCGATTCCAACGCTATTAATTTCGCCCTCGACTTCGGCGTCAAAATCCAGCGCCTTGAGATTACCGCGTCCGTCCAACGCCAACTCAACCGCGCCAGACAAAGGCATTCCAACAAGACTGGCAAAAGCAGACAAATCGCTGATACTAACCGCAGAATCTGTCTGTATCGTAATGCCGTCATTCATATCCGATAAGTCCGCATAGCCATTGACAGCAGCCGTCGCGACGCGCGCGTCAAAATCTACACGCCCCCCTGTGTCATCCACGCCACCAGAAGCGGTAATTTCAATTTCTTCGGCATTGATCGCAAGCTTTCGGATATCCAATGATGTGCCGTCACGGCTGGCCGAGATATCAACATCCGCGACACCGCCCAATAAATCATCCGCAGCAGCAATACCTGTCACCAAATCCCGCGCATTCGCAAGAATTTCTGCGTCGAAATTCAGGTCCGCAAGGTTGCCAGATCCATCAAGGTCCAGCGATACGTTTCCTGCCAGTGGTAACCCAGCCAGTGCTGCGAAATCTGCAAGGTCCTGCACATCTGCATTTGTTTTTGTGGCAATTGTAATGCCATCAGAAAGATCTGACAGCGTTACCGTCCCACTTGCCAGAAGCGAGGCGACCTTTGCATCAAAAGTAAAGTCTCCAGTCTCAGCACCGAGCGCACCTTTTGCAGATATATCAATCTGCTGCGTACCAACCGAAAGCGTCGTCAGAGACATCGACTCACCCGTTTTCGAAGCCACAACTTCAAGCGAGGCGATACCCCCAATCAATTCATCTACGGCGGGGATACCAATCACGAGGTCTGATGCCGATCCTTTTGCATCAGCCTTAAAATCCTTTGATTGCAAGTTTGTTCCACCGGAAACATCTAGAGAAACTTGGCCTGCAATGGGCAATTTAACCAAAGCGGCAAATTCGGATAGATCGGACGCCCGCAGCGTTGCATCGGCATCGACAGATATCCCGGCCTGCATATCGCTTAGACGCGCAACCCCTTCTGCCTCTAGACTTGAGGCCCGCGCCTTAAAGTTGACGGTGCCCCCTTCGACTGGAGTAATGTTACCGTCCGCAGAAATTGCAACATCTCTGCCGTCCAATGTCAATTGGCGCAGTGTCGTACCAGAAGTGTCACGTTTGGCGGATAGAATAAACTCGCTTTCGCCCCCAATCATCTCGTCTAGGTTATCGTCACCAAGCGAAAGATCCTGTGCCTTCCCTTTGATATCAAAGTCAAAAGTTCCGCCAATGACAGAAGTATTTACCTTGGCGGTGACCGAAGCCTGCCCTGCCAAATCCAACCCAGCAATATTGGCGTATAGGGACAAATCGACAATGTCTGCCATTAGATCGGCTGAAACATTTAAACCTTTTGCGATATCAGACAGAACCGCAGATCCTTTGGCCTTAGCTCCTGCCGCAGACGCATCAAATGCAGTAATATTTAGCGTTCCACCTTTTTGCCAGTTCATCGCGGTTGTTGCATTGATCCCCTCAGCCAACAACGTATCAATTTTGGGGTCACCCAATGCGAGTTCGGTCGCACCAACAATCAAATTAGCTGTGACGGCACCGGGCAATTCACCTTCGGTGCCCTTAATTGTACCTTCGCCCAATAAGCTAAACGCCCCAAGAGCCAATGCCTCTCTTTCGAGACCTTGCACCCACAAAGATGCAGTCCAATTGTCCCCAGCTTCATGATCAAAAGATACGGCTAAATCCATCTTGCTTAGATCAGTTTCCGGCCCCGGAAGCGGCAACAAAACATGTGACTTTCCGTCGGGGGGCGTAATTTCACCGGTTAGATTAAATGTCTTTGGCCACAAAGCATCCGATAACGCCAGATCACCCTGCAAAGATATTGCGGCCGCTTTGAAATCCAACGTGTCAAGTTCAACAGCACCAGAGGCACGACGAACACCGGAGACGTCCAGCTTTAGATCACGCCCCAGAAACTCTTGATAATTGGCGTCAAACAATGGGGCGACATCCCCGGAAAGATCCGCAGAGAACCGCAAATCACTGCCTTCATCCGACCCCTCTTTGCTTTGATCAAGACGAACTTGCCCAACCAAACGCGGTGCGTCATCCGTGTTAAGGTTTAGATCAGCACGAAACTGATCTAACGGCCCAAGGCCCTTAACTTTAAGCGCAACGGACGGGCTTCCCGGAAATCCTGCCAGATTTGCAACGATACCATTTGCCGCCTCATCTAGGGAAACATCAATGGATAACACCTTTGTTTCGTTAGAATAACTTCCGTTTAGGCGTAGATCTCCGGCAGGTCCGTTCTGACGCTCCAAGGAGGTCTCAATCAAGCCTTCACCTTCGATCAACAATATTTTGCCATTCAGGGTAGCAATAACGGTTTCGCCTAAGAACTCCTCTCCCAATTGGATCCGATCAATGGCGAAGCGGTTCACTTCAACGGATACTGGCAGTTCAGGTAATGCAAATTCTGTGGCGGCGGCGGCTTCTGGTGCGGCCTCTGTCGCAGGAACATTCGGTTTTCGGAGCACTTGCAGCTCGGATGCAACCAGTTCATTTACCGACAATCTGCGACGCAGCAGCGCCGAACGTTTCCAATCAAACGCGGCATCTTTAAGAATGAACCATGGGCCATTAGCATCTGAAAAGATTAACTCTTTAATAGTTGCACGGGACGATAAAGCCCCTTCGAACCCACGCACAGTAACCTGACGTCCAGGACCAGAAAGGCTGCTCTCGATAAGCCGCGAAATTCGCCCGCCGTCCCCTTCTGTGCTGTCTTGAGCACTAAAGCTAAGGGGCCAAAGCAAACAAACACAAATGAGGAGAAACCGCTTCAAAACGCTTGTCCAATCCCAATATAAATTTTCACGCCATCATCTTCACTGTCTTGCAGACCGCTTACAGGATATCCCACATCAAACCTGATCGGACCGATACCGGTGTTATAGCGCAGACCAATCCCTGCACCAGATTGCGTCTCAGACTCATCCGTTGGATAAGAATCCGCGCCAATGTAACCAATGTCAAAGAAACCAACGAGGCCGATGCTTTCAGTGATTAGGGATCGGGCCTCTAGAGAAAAGCCGACAAAAGATTTACCACCGGTTTCGATATCGCCGGGTAAAGTTAAGAATAGCGATTGATAGGTGTGACCGCGTACGGTTCCACTCCCCCCTGAGAAGAACAGATAATCCGGCGGGGTTTCTTCAATTGATGTACCCACGACCGAGCCAAGTTGCGCGCGCCCGGCCAAAACAAATTTCTTCTGCTCGCCAAACCCAAGGTAGCCTCGTAAATCACCGGTAATTTGGGCACCGGTTTTGCTCCCTCCAAAACCAACAAACGGTTCAATCTTGCCTTCGAGATAGAAATCTTGGGTCGGATTGAATTCATCATCCCTTTTATCCCAAATCACACGGGCTGGTATGGTCAGATGATAAAACTCTCGATCGCCGAAATCATCCTGATATTCGGAGTACCTTAGTCCCAAGCCAACTTCTGCGGACAGCTCATCACTGAAAATCCGCGTGGCCCCGATACCAATAACGGCTTTGCGCTCAAAATAGCCGGGATCATCATTTTGCTCAATGTTGGCAAATACTGACCCATTGGTATCAGCCCCATAAATGGCAGGACGCGTCAGCCGTGTCCCCAAATAATAATCGACACCACCGGTGGCATTATCAAGACCGCCAATATTCGCAATTTCACCGCGGACTTCAAACGTTTCCGCCCCCCCCAGAAAGTTTCGATGCATCCAAAGGGCTGAAAGTGTTACCCCTTCCGTCGTTGAAAGCTCCCCGCCGAAACTGATGCGTCGTGGCTTTTGATCATCAACAATCAGTGTCATTGGTAACGTATTATTCGCGCCAATGTTTTCAGCCTCAGTCACATTCGCCAGACTAAACGTCCCGGTCCGGCGCAAGCGTTTTGAGATTTCATTAACCTCATCCGGGGAAAACACATCCCCTTCGGGATAGCCTGCAATCTGCAAAACGCGCTCGTCTCGAACAATCCCTCGGTTATCAAGTGTCAAAGGTCCAAAAGTCAGTTTTGGGCCTGGGTTCAACGTGACTTCAGAATTTAGAGTGTTGCTCTTATGATCCGCTTTGACCGATTGCCCACCAAGATCAGCCTTCGCATGCCCGACATTTTTCCATGCTTTGATCCCTGCATTCGCCGCAGACCCAATCGTTCCACTTCTTGCGATCTCATCGACGGCATAGCCTGCTGGTATCTCCGCCCCTTTGGGCAATGGCTCCACAACCGCACGTGAAAACTTAAATTGATTCCCCTGATCGACAGAAATAACAATTTGATTGATCGAACTTGGTGGGGAAAATGGCTCAATATCCGCCGCTTCCCGCCCGTCTACTTTGATGCTGATGACACCGTTATAATAACCCTGCCCATAAAGTGCGCCAAGGATACGGCCGTAATCGGCACGGGCGGCGGCGATCACATCTTGAACGTTTGTGGATTCTTCTTCCAACGCCGCAGCAGACAGGGACGCATTGCGCAGTCGTTCTACAAGATCGGCATCCGGTTGCGCGGTGTTCACCACTACATCACTCAATGCCCAGACAGCACCTGGAATGGAAAGAGCCAAGGTACTCACCCCCGCAAACGCGAGGGTTTTCAATTTACGCTTTGATGGGCGCCAGAAAAACACCTTACTCGCTCCTACCTGAAAATCACTTAATGCACCAAGCCCATGACCTGAAACATCGTCGGCCTTTTATCGTCATAAAAGGCTATTTATGCCCACGGAGCAACCGTAAACCGCTATATCTTGGGCTTCTTACTTGGGAGCGTCCAGTTTTCTGCGGTCATGGGTTTCCCCCGACCCCGCCACAATGGGACCCCCGTGCGCACCGCTGCCCGACCAATCATATGGCTGGCCACTGGGGCGGTCAGGATTAGGAAGGTCACAATAGCAACAGACCGGACCGCAATTGAAAACGCCCAGAATTCAAGAGACACGCCAATCAGGATCAATCCACAGGCCAATGTTCCAGCTTTGGTTGAGGCATGCATACGTACCAAAACATCCGGAAGCCGTAAAATTCCCAAAGCGGCAATCAGGGCAAAAAAGCTTCCACAAAGAATAAACAAACCGGCCAAGATCTGGATCATTGCTTTGCCTCTTCTGCTTTACGTTCTTTAGTTTGACGACGTGCCACACGTCTTTCGGCAAACCGTGCAAGCGCTACGGTGGCTAAAAAACCGACCAAGGCCAGAACTAAGGCCACATCAAGGAACGCACTGTCATCTGTTGCAGCAGCAAACAAGCCGCAGAACGCAACGATCAAAACCGTCATCATATCCAGCGCAACAACACGATCAGGAAGGCTTGGCCCTTTGATCAAACGAATGAACCCCATAATCAGGGCCAATACGATCATAACAAATCCAACGGTTAAACATCCGCTTAAAAAGATTTCTGGGCTCATGATTCAATCGCCTCTCTCACCCAACGCTCCATCCCATTTTTTAACGACGAGATCAGTTTATCCGGATCGTCACTAAACATCGCATGGACATATAAGGTTTTACGGTCATCCGAGATATCCAAACTTAACGTGCCCGGCGTTAAAGAAATCAAATTGGTCACCAGCAGAATACCTGCGTCGGTTTTGACATCCAGCGGGACTGCAACAATTCCCGGAACCGAATGCTGGGTCGGCGTCAGTACATCCCATAACACGACAACCGAGGACACAACCAATTCATACAAGAATAAAATGATCAACCGAAGGGAGTAATAAACACGTAAGAAATACGGGCTCTTCCCCCCTAAAACGGGTTGTAACATCCATAGGATAATGAACCCAAGACCATACCCTATAGCAAGGGTGTGCAGACCAAACGTTCCAGACCATCCCGCCCAGACGACCGCCAGCCCTATATTAAACGAAAACATGTTCATCCGTTGATCTCCTGAGGGCCCAACACCGTCTCAATATACAGAGTTGGGTCCAGTAATTGCCCTGCGGCCGTGGTCGCAAACTGTACAAAGGGTTCTGGGTTTAGCCCAATAAACACTGTCATCGCTGCAAGACCGGCGATGGGCAGGATATACATGGTCCGCGCAAAGGGCGACAGCGACTTAAGTGTCGGATCAATGCCTTCAGGATGAGGTTCCCAAAAAGCTTGCCCCCAAATTTTTGTCATCGAATAAACGGTCAAAAGCCCAACCAATAAAGCAAGGAACGCCACATACCATAGCTCCGCCTCCAATGCCGCTTTTATCAAAATGAACTTGGCCCAGAACCCAGAAAGCGGTGGAAAACCGGCCAAAGAAAACGCTGGGATCAGGAATAAAAACGCAAGAAGCGGTGCGGTTTTATAAAGACCACCAATGCGCGAAAGTTCGGTCGATCCGGTAATTCGACGGGCAACACCTGAAATCAGGAACAGGTTGGCCTTTACGATAATATGGTGAACCAAGTAAAATACAGCCCCCGCAATCGCCAAGGGTGTGTAAATCGCTAGACCCAAAATCATATAGCCGATTTGACTGATGATATGGAACGATAAGATTTTACGAAAATCGCTTTGTGCGGCCGCCCCCAAAACACCCGTCAACATGGTGAACCCAGCAACCCACAGTAAGATTGTATGCGTATAAGCCACCTCATGATCAAAGATTAGCGTAAAGCCACGCATTAAGGTATATACACCGACTTTGGTTAGCAACCCAGCAAACACCGCAGATACAGAAAATGACGGTGTATGATATGAGGCCGGCAGCCAGAAAAACAATGGAAACAGAGCGGCTTTGACACCGAATGCCACCATGAACATCATTGCTATAACCGTCAAAAGAGATTTGTTTTCAACATGATCCACGGCAAGGCTCAAGTCAGCCATGTTCAGAGTGCCAGTCATTCCATAGAGCAGGCCGATGCCTGATAGGAAAAACACGGTTGAAACAAGGTTCATGGAGACATAGCGAATGCCCGCATCAATCTGCGCCTTGCGCCCGCCCAATACCAACAGACCGAAAGAGGCAATCAACATAACCTCAAACCAGACATAAAGGTTGAACAAATCGCCTGTCAGAAAGGCACCACAGACCCCCGCGATCAAAACCTGAAACAAGGCATGAAATCCCAGATAGGCTTGACGCTCACTGATTTCAGCCGCGGCATAGACTGACACAGCCAGCGCGGTGATTGCAGTGATCACCACCATCACGCCAGATAGGTAGTCTGCCACGAGAGTGACCCCAAACGGAGCCTCCCATCCGCCCATTTGACCGGCCACCACGCCTTGATCTAAAACAGCCAACATCAAATTGGCCGCTGCGATTAGCAAAACAGCGGAGCCACCAACGCTGGCCCACCGGCCATATCGCGTCCGTCGTAAGAAGAACGCTACGACAGCCGTCCCAAACGGAATCAAGAGTGGCAATGCCAACATCCAACTCATTCTGATGTCTCCGATGTCGATGCAACTGCGGGCTTAGGTTCCGCAGCGTTCATTTCGTCTGAATAAAGAGTGCCCAAAGTTGTATAGGCGCGGAACACCAGCACCAAAGCAAACGCGAATAAACCAAATCCAATCACAATCGCGGTCAGGACCAACGCCTGCGGCAATGCATTGGCCACGCCCTCCGGCGGCGCATACGCGCCCTCAGCAATCAGGGGGGGGGCTCCGGGGGTCAGACGCCCAGCCGTAAAAATCACAAGGTTGGCCGCGTTGGAAATCAGGATCAAACCAAAGATGAATCGTAAAACATTTCGGGCCAACATCAGATATACGGCCGCTGCCGTCATCACCCCTGCCGCCACTGCCATCAGGAATTCCATATTCAGATTTCCTCTTCCATGGCAAACACAAGGGTCAGAATGGCCCCTAAAACAACGAGGTAAACCCCAACATCAAACGTAATTACAGTGGAAATAGGGATACCTTTTTCAGTTTCCGTCGCTCCAAAAAACGCCCATTGCCCCGTAAAGGGCGCATCCCCGAACAGCCCGGAAAAAACCGCCGACACCAAAGCGATCGCAAGCCCTGCGACCGCGATGCTTTGGGGTTCAACAATCAACGCCGTTCGCGCCTCTTTGGTTCCGCAAGCCACAGCATAAAGAATGAAACCAGTGGCCCCAACCAACCCACCGATAAAACCGCCACCGGGCAAATTATGCCCCCTAAACAGCATATAGATTGAAAACATCAATAGGATTGCCACCAGATACCGCGCTGCCACCTGTAAGATCAGGGAATTCATATTACATCCTCCTCATCGTCTTCGCGGGTTTTGTCGGTGGTCCGCAACAAAGCATAGGCACTTAAGGAGGCGATCACGATGACCGCAACCTCTCCGAATGTGTCAATGGCGCGAAAATCCACGAGAATCACATTGACCACATTCCGGCCAAAGGCCTCAGGCCAGCTTTTGGTTTCAAAATAGTCGGTCAGGCGTAAATCTAACGGTTGTTGCAACACACCGAGCAGTACCACAGTGACAATCAAACCAGCTGCAATCGCAAGAACCGCATCCCACGGGCGATGATCCGACTTGCCCTTTTCATCCAAAAACGGAAGACTCAACATGGCGACAGCAACCAAAACAACGACCAATGTTTCCACCAACAGTTGGGTGATCGCAACATCCGGGGCACCGAAAGAGATAAAAATCAGCGCCACGCCGATACCAACAACGCCAAGAGCTGCAACCGCCAGCATTCTTGATCTGGATACAACCGTCACAAGGGTCCCACCTAGGATCAACCCGATTTCTGGCCAGTGGCGCGGAGAGTTGAGAGAATCCAACGCGACATGAAGGTTTACAGCATCTGTCACAATAATCGTCCCCCCCACGGCAACGACAAAACTTGCGAAAATGACAAAGAGATATTGGTGCAAGCTCCCTGATTGCAAAACCCTTGTCTGCCAACCGGCGACAGATTTTAGCCCATCCAAAACTCGATCCCAGCCCGTGTCAAAATGGGGTGCGCTTTCATCCAAATGTATTAGCCGCTCTCTCATCTTACGATGACCAAGATAAAGCAATGCACCAATTGCAAAGGTCGCAAGGCTTAACATTAGCTCTTCGTTTACGCCTGCCCAAAGATGTAATCCCTTGGCTTTTTCAGCGCTTCCGAGCATGGCAGCAACAGTTGGCGTGATCAGCGTATGTTGCAACAAGGATGGCACAAGCCCAAACACCAAACCACAACTCGCAAGCAGCACGGGTCCGGTCAACATTGGCCAAGGTGCCTCATGAGGAGTGATAGGCGTCGCTTTGCCTGGTCGCCAGAAAGGACGAAATGCCACAATCCCAGCCACGGCAAACATGAGCGCATTCGCCGTTAACCCCATAATGGTCACATAAAGCGTTGGGGAGGATGGATCCAATGCCCCAGCATAAAGCAACTCTTTGCCAATATATCCAATAAACGGCGGCAATCCTGCCATAGAAAGCGCAGCCAAAGCGGCCGCGAAAGCCGTTACCGGCATGGCCTTACCAAGCCCACCAAGAATGCGCGCGTCGCGCGATCCGGTGCCATGATCGATACAACCAACCACAAGAAACAGGGTGGCTTTATACAAAGAATGCACGATCAGAAAGGTAACGAATGCGGTTACCGCGTAGCCAGACCCCGGCGCAAGCAACATGGTCAACGTACCAAGCGCCATTAAGGTGGTATAGGCCAAGGCTTGTTTCAAATCGGTTTGACGCAACGCAAGGATAGAGGCAAAAACAGCCGTAACGGACCCGAAAATTGTCAGCGTATACAGCCAGATATCCGTCCCCGATAAAATCGGGTGCAAACGGGCCATCAAATAAACACCGCCCTTAACCATCGTCGCAGAATGTAGAAATGCACTTACCGGTGTTGGCGCCGCCATCGCATTGGGAAGCCAAAAGTGAAACGGAACCTGTGCTGATTTTGTAAAAGCCCCCGCCAGAACCAAAATCAGGATTGGTATATAGAAAGCCCCGGCTTTTACCTCTTCGGCTTTGGCCACAATTTCAGATATTTCAAAGGTTCCCGCACCCCCGCCCAACAACAAAAGACCAGCCAACAGAGCCAGCGCCCCGGCCCCGGTCAACAAAAGCGCTTGTAACGCGGAGCGCCGTGCTTTGGCACTGTCGCTATCAAAACCAATCAAAAGATATGACGTGATCGTCGTAAGTTCCCAAAAGACAAACAACGCGATCAAATTATCTGCCAACACCAATCCAAGCATCGCCAGCATAAAACTAAAGAGATACAATGCGAACCGGCCATATTGTTTATGTCCAGACAGATAAGCATTGGAATACAAAAGCACCAATGTACCAATGCCCGAAATTAACAAGGCAAACGTAAGGCTCAGGCCATCCACAAGAAAGGACACCGACACCCCCATGCTGGGAACCCAGTCATAGGACACCCGCAGAGTTTCCCCCGCAGATATAGCGCCAAGAAACTGGGTAAACCACAGAAACAGCCCGCCCGAGAGTATGACAGGAACGATACCTTTTATACCGTTACCGGTCTTCTGATCCGCAGATCCCGCCATCTTTTCCCCTGCCCGCCAACGTCTCAGCGTTTTTCATCTTAGAAGTCACATAATTCCGCTTACTAAATAGATTTCTTTGGGGAAACTCAAACTGGAACCCGAAAGTTTAAGAGTGTTATTCTGCCGCAGCAGCGATTTAGTGCTGCCAATGAAGCGAATATTCAACATATGTCTTGAAAAGTTTCAGCAGACCAACGAATTACTGCCGTGAATTGATCGTTTGGGACATATTATGCGCGCGCATTTACAAAACTTTTTAGCCAATCCGTGGTTTGACCGCACGATAATGACCCTCATTGTCCTTAATGCGATTACATTGGCGATGGAAACTGACGCAAGCGTTATGGAGCGCTTTGGTCAGACACTAAAGTGGTTTGATCGGGCTATACTTAGCATATTTGTCATCGAAATCGCATTGCGGTTAATTGCAGATTTCAAAGGGTTCTGGCGTGACCCTTGGCGGTTGTTTGATTTTGTCATCGTCAGCGTTGCTCTTTTGCCAGCGACGGGTAGCCTCTCTGCGCTAAGGGCGTTTCGAATTCTTCGGGTGTTGCGACTGGTATCGTCGGTACCACAAATGCGCCGTGTGGTTGGTGGGTTGTTATCCGCGCTCCCAGGGATGGGATCCATTGTCCTGCTGCTGGCCTTGGTCTTTTTCGTCTTTTCCGTCATTTCGACCAAACTCTTTGCCGCGGCCTTTCCTGAATGGTTCGGCTCTTTAAGTGCATCCTCTTATACGTTGTTTCAAATTATGACGCTAGAAAGCTGGTCGATGGGTATTGTGCGCCCAGTGATGGAGGTTTTCCCTCATGCATGGATGTTGTTTGTTCCCTTTATCATTATGACGGCTTTTACCGTTCTGAACCTATTTATTGGTGTCATCGTGGATGCGATGCAATCCGAACATGAGGCAACAGCAAGCGCAAAACGGGATGCAATGCTGGATGACAATGAAAAAATACTAAATGAAATCAAAATTATAAGAGAAGAAATTGCAGCGCTTCGCAAGGCATCAACCTAGCCTGCGGCCATCCGCATCAACTGTTTTCGGCGTGGTGGAATTGACCGAATTTCCAGACCAGTAAACACATGTAAAGTGTTCAGGTCTCGATCCACGACCGCATGATCGCCGACCCAGCCCCCCATGCGCAAATAACTGCGCAATAAGGGCGGCATGCTTTTCATTGCGCGTTTTGCATCAGGATCACGCCGTAAGCGCTGCGCAAACCGAAACACATTTGGCGCTTTGATCTTGGGTTGAAATTGTTTCGGTCCAAGGTGGCGTTCTTTTAGAAGCGCAAACGACTCTTCATATGCCTTTGCATTAATTCCATCAAAGGAAGAACACCCAAACAGCATTTCGACCTCCGTCTCATCTACGAAACGTGTAATTGCTGCCCAAGCGACACGTAGGATTTCGGGATCATGGCAACTTGGATCAACGCAGAATCGACCCATTTCAACCATCGGAGCGTCGTAACCACGTAAACCTGAAAGCTCATAAAACTGCGCAGAATAACTTTTGTCGATCCCCTCTCCCCCGCTCAAGGGAAGCAACCGCACGGTTGCCACCAACCGTGAACTGTGTCGCTCTTCAACAAGCAAGTGCAGACACCTGTCATCAAAAATGTCCTGATCCAACTGATCAGCCGTCGCCTTTTGGTCGATGAACGCACGAAACCGCAGCACCTGAGCAGACCGGATATCCGCCCCAGCGTCAGCAAACCGCGTGACATAACGGCCTTTATTCATTCTAGGCCTCCTTATCCCCCTCGGCGAGGTCAGAACCCGCATACTCCACTGAATATGTTTATCTAAAACCTAGCATACAAGATGTAACAAGTCTGTATCGGGATTGTAGCAGCCAGATCATACCCGACACTCCGCCGTTTAGGCGCATGCCAAAAGAACTGAATTGTTGGCCCCCCAAGGCAAACCACCAAGCATTGAGAAAGCCAGCCCAAAGACGTCCTGAAGGCCGATCCCCCGCCCGTCAGATCAGTTTAAGAACTGATCTGCTGTCACATTGCCCACGCTGTTTAACAGCTGACGGATCAAGTTCACATTGGCGATATTGGTTTCGGTTACGCGTTTGTTTAATGAAACCACCTGACCGCGTTCTAGTCCAAACCGTTCGATGCTTTCGATCACACCCTCTTGGGAAAAGCTTACAGCAACCACTTCACGTTCCAGAACTTCTGGTTTGCGATAGGCAAAATGACGCCAACGGCTGCCAACATAATACCAGCTGTCCTCACCGACGACCCCCGAGATAGAAGGTTCGCCCAGCGTTTCCGCTAGGGTGTCACGGGTATCAACGCCAACGATCACCTCTGCCAGATCCAACTCTGACGGAGCATAACCGTGATTGCGATACGTAGAAGCACAAGCAGATAGGAACAGGGCCACACCCAACATTAACCCGTTTGCTCGGACGAAATTCGTCTTGTTCATCCAGTCCCTCTTGCCTTACCGACTATTGCCTCGTATCCGGCTTTATAGAAGGATGTCCATCGGTTCAAGAATGGAAGCACGACAATGACCGCTCAAAACCCCGTTAGTCCAACGTTAGAGCTCACTTTTACAGTGAGTGAGCTGCCACAAAAGAAATCGACTCGCTTTAAGTTGACCCCTGATGCTCCGGTGTTAGAGGCCCTTAGACAGGAGCTTAAGCTTAGCGGGCTTCGCAAAGTTCGCTTTGAGGGGGCCCTTACACCGCGTGGGAAATCAGACTGGCAACTCAGTGCAAAACTCGGTGCGACTGTTGTTCAACCCTGCATCGTTAGTCTGGAACCTGTAACGACGCGGATTGATGAGCCTGTTGAACGATATTACTCCAAGGACCTTGCGGATGAGTTTCCAGAAGAAATGGAGATGCCCGATGGCGATAATATCGAACTCTTAGGGACAACACTCGATATTGGCGCGATCCTGACAGAGGCATTATCCCTCAGTTTACCGCTTTATCCCCGTGCAAAAGAAAGTGACACGATCAGTCATGTCTTTACAGAGCCGGGAAAAACCCCCATGACAGACGAAGATACACGTCCTTTTGCGGGGTTAGCGTCTTTGCGCGACAGCCTGAAAAAGGACAGTGAATAATCGTCTAAGAAAACACTTGCACTGGCCGTGAATCGCAGTATGTTCCCGGCCTCATTACATGTTGGATCAGACTCACTTGGAGATGGTTTCAAGCGTAGTAGATCTAAAGAAAATCAGGGGCCTGACCCCTCCGAACCCGAGGTTGTGACATGGCTGTCCCCAAGAGTAAGATCACGGCATCCCGCCGTGGAATGCGCCGCTCCCACGATGCGCTGGTTGCTGGTAACCCAGCAGAATGCCCTAACTGTGGCGAACTGAAGCGCCCACACCACGTTTGTGGTGCATGTGGCCACTACGACGACCGTGAAATCGTCGCGCAGGCTAACGAAATCGATCTGGACGAAGACGACGCGGCGTAAGCCCGTCTGTTGATGTACCCGGGCAATGGCTTCGGAAATAACACCAAACCAAGACCCGGGATCATCCCGAATCGTAATCTCGGTCGACGCCATGGGCGGCGATCAAGGCCCGGCGGCGGTTGTCGCCGGTCTTTCTAAATCTGCCGAAAAGAACCCCGATGTCGGGTTTATTGTCCACGGCGATTCTGTTGTTCTCAAAAAACTCATCAGTAAAAAACGCGGTCTCGCAGAACGCTGCGACGTGCGTCATGCTGACGAAGTTGTGACAATGGACGCAAAACCATCCGCCGTCATGCGCAATGGAAAAAAGACATCGATGTGGTCCGCCATTGAGGCTGTACGCAACGGCGAGGCAACGGCCTGCGTCTCTTGCGGAAACACTGGTGCGCTCATGGCCGTATCAATGATACGCCTGCGCAAGCTCCCAAATGTAAACCGCCCTGCAATTGCCTGCCTATGGCCGTCAAGAAACAAAGGTGGTTTCAATGTCATGCTAGACGTTGGTGCCGATATAAAGGCCGAAGCCGAAGATTTGCTTCAGTATGCCCTTATGGGCGCTTCGTATGCACGTAACGGCCTTGGGTTAAATAAACCACGCATTGGTTTACTTAACGTTGGCACCGAAGAACACAAAGGCCGCGCAGAACTGAAAGCGGCTCAAGAATTGATTTCCGAGAAAACCGAAGAGGCCAACTTTGATTATGTTGGTTTTGTCGAAGGCAATGACATCCCTTCCGATAGGGTCGATGTGATCGTAACTGACGGGTTCACTGGAAACATTGCGTTAAAAACCGGCGAAGGAACTGCGCGCCTGATCTCAGATCTCTTGCGCGAGGCCTTTAAGTATTCTCCATTGTCGCGTTTAGCTGCATTGCTGGCGCTGACCTCGTTAAAACGTCTGCAAAAACGCATTGATCCACGTCGGGTCAACGGCGGTGTGTTTCTGGGTCTAAATGGAACCGTGGTTAAATCCCACGGCTCAGCAGATGCAACTGGCGTATCTTCCGCAGTCAAATTGGCATTCACACTCGCACAGTCTGGTTTCACGGAAAAGCTTGCCGCACGGGTTGCAACTGCCGCCACGTCCAGACATGATGAACCCACTCAAGAAAAGCAAAATAACGGTAAAACCGAATGACAATACGCGCTGTGGCCATCGGGGTCGGCCACTATTTGCCCGAACGTGTCGTAGAAAACAGTGAATTCGTAGAATGGCTGGATACGTCAGACGAATGGATTCGCAGTCGATCTGGGATCGAGCGCAGACATTTCGCCGCCGAGGGCCAGACCACATCAGATTTGGCGGTTAAGGCCGCAGAAAACGCATTAAAAAATGCCGGGCTAGAGGCGGATGACCTCGATGCAATCATTGTTGCCACATCCACGTCTGATCTGACATTTCCTTCAGCAGCGACTATGGTTCAAGCCAAACTTGGTATGACACAAGGGTTTGCCTTTGATGTTCAGGCTGTTTGCGCGGGATTCGTTTTTGCACTAACCAATGCCAATGCATTGATCGTGTCTGGGCAAGCAAAAAGAGTTTTGGTCATCGGTGCTGAAACCTTTAGCAAGTTGATGGACTGGACAGATCGCGGCACTTGTGTGTTGTTTGGGGATGGCGCTGGCGCACTCATTTTAGAGGCGAAAGACGGTGAAGGAACTGCGGCGGATCGTGGAATTTTGTCCACAGACTTAAATTCTGACGGACGTTTCAAGGATATCCTTTACGTTGATGGCGGAGTTGCGTCGCAATCCACCGGATATTTACGCATGGAAGGCAAAGAAGTCTTTCGTCATGCCATTGAAAAACTTGCAAAAACAGCCAATACATCGTTGGAAAAAGCGGGCCTTTCTCATGATGATGTAGATTGGATTGTCCCTCATCAGGCAAACCTGCGTATCATCAAGGGCACCGCCCAAAAGATGAAGCTTCCGATGGAAAATGTCATTGTGACCGTTCAGGATCACGGAAATACGTCTGCCGCCTCAATCCCACTTGCCCTTTCCGTTGGCGTTGCCACCGGCAAAATCAAAAAGGGCGAATTGCTGGTCACCGAAGCCATTGGCGGCGGTCTTGCATGGGGATCGGTGGTAATCCGTTGGTAATTTGCAATTAACCGCGCAAGACAAGCCGTTGATATTGACTCGGAATTTCTGAACGCCGTATGGTCGTAAGATAATCTAGGGGGATAATATGAGTCCAAAGACTTTGACACGCATGGATCTGAGCGAAGCTGTATTTCAGGAAGTTGGGCTCAGTCGTAACGAATCTGCTCAACTTGTAGAGAGTGTTCTTGAGCATATGTCTGACGCATTGGTGGACGGTGAATCCGTAAAGATCTCATCCTTTGGCACTTTTGGCGTTCGCGATAAAACGGCTCGCGTTGGCCGGAACCCTAAGACCGGGGAAGAAGTGCCCATCCATCCCCGTCGTGTCTTGACCTTCCGCCCGTCTCATCTGATGAAAGACCGGGTTGCAGATGGCAACAAAAGCTGAGTGAGGCCAAGGCCTAATGGCAAAATCTGCTGACGCGTTTCGCACAATCTCCGAAGTGTCTGACTGGCTGGGGACACCTGCCCATGTGCTGCGCTTTTGGGAAAGTAAATTTACCCAAGTCAAACCGGTTAAACGCGCTGGTGGGCGCCGGTATTATCGTCCGAATGACATGCTGTTGCTCGGTGGCTTGAAAAAGCTACTGCACGAAGATGGCATGCCGATCAAAGACGCGCAAAAATATGTGCGACAGAACGGAATTAAACATGTCGCGGGCCTCTCACTGGGGCTCGACGAAAAACCCGTTCAAACGACAACGGCGCAGAGTTCTCAAGAAGTCAAAGAAACCATTTCGCGAGTCACAGACGCCCCAGAAGCAGAGGTGACACCGATACATGCGCTTGTGCCAGAATCGGTTGTGCAAGAGGTTGCACCACAGACAACGTCAGGCCTGGATCAAAACAATAATGAACCACAAGCTGCTGAAACCGAACAAGAATCAACGCCTCCTGTTTCTGCACCAACGGCGATTGAACCGGACGTGCTGGGTGATCCAGTTGAATTATCTGTACTAGAATCTATTTCTGCACAGGGTGTTCAAATGGATGCAGCGACGTTGCGTCCCTTTTATCAAAGGCTTTTAATTGTTCGCAACAGAATGCGCGCTGCACAAGGTTCGGATAATGGGAATTGAAACGTCATTTCCCGCTTGCCCCTGCCCTAAAAACCAGTATGAAGAGCCTCAGTTCGGGCTATGGCGCAGCCTGGTAGCGCGTCCGTCTGGGGGACGGAAGGTCGCAGGTTCGAGTCCTGCTAGCCCGACCACGTGGGCTTCATACCCGATCTCGCAGGGGGCGCAAGAGGGAATTGCCAAACTTTTCATCGCGATTAGTAATTTG
>JBDWMA010000046.1:0-22733 GCA_039972875.1 Pseudoruegeria sp. | reverse complement strand
GTTGAACCAAGCGCGCCTAGATGCGCTGACCAGCGTACAGAACGGCAATCTGGTGTTTGATTTCGACAACGGCGACAGCCTGACGTTGAACGGGGTGACATCAACTGCGAGCTTGTTAGGCGATATCGAACTGATCTAAGGAAATTCAGCGCAGCTCATATTGCTGGACTTTGCCGCGACTGCAAAGCGCAGGTCCGTTTTAACACAGACCATGAGTCAGAAGAACGTGATGTTGATATCGCTCGCTCCCTGCAACGCCGCCATTCAGCACTCAGCTGGAAAGGTCCGGTCGCCTTCGAACAAATGGTGGTTTATCTTCTTTGGAAACCTGATCTAAGCTTTTCGCATCCCGCCATATTGACCCATTCATGTTCTTGGACTGGAGATGTTGGAAGGCGTGGTGGCTGCACGTTATCTTGGGGGCAATGCCAACTCGTGCGTTTTGAAGCTATGCCAAATTCGACACGCGACTGCCGGGCCCTGATTTCCACTTTGCTGGACGTGGCCGTCACTAAATGTGCGATTTCCGCGAAACCATCAAAACTCAAATAATGGTTGTGTTCTCATGACTATTTTTCAGCATCTGTGCCTCAAAGGACTTAAGAAATGGCCTCGACGGATAACGTGCCGGGTGGTCGTTTTGGGATAGTTCTGGGAATAAGCTGATCAGCTCATTGTAAGTTTCCTCATCGGCGCCGGAATGGTAATCGCCCACAAAAAAACTTTCGGCCAGAACCCCGTTTGCATTGATGATCTGATGTTTGCCGAACATGAGATGAAAATAGGTGATAGTCGGACGTGTTGCGCGATAAACATGAACACCGTCACATAGGTGTTTGGCTGCACACAGGACTTCGGGCGCGCCAAAATGAAGATCGCAGTTTGCCCCAGACAATAAAATTCGATGCTGCGGCGACACAAACAGATCAGCGTGATTGCCCATTCGGCCTTTCCCAATACAGATCGGCGCGAATACACCGTCAGCGGGAACCGTACATTGCCCGATCCACTGTAGTTCTTGCAAACCATCATCAAGCGTTTGTACGAGATCGCCAACTGCAAGGCACTCAATTGCCGCCGGACCATTAGACGTTTCAATGAGTGTACCGCTGGCAAAACAGGCCACCGAAATATCGTCGGCAAGGAACCCTTGGTAACCAGTAGAACTGCCATCTGCAAAGGTTATGCGCCCATTGTTTCCGCCCACGTTGAAAGGCGCAAACGTTGCACCATCGGGCAGAACCAATGTATTGGTTCCCCCACCGCCGTTTACAAACGCGGTTGTGGCAACATTTAGAATGACGGTGTCATCACCACCATTGGCTGCAATATTATTACTGGTGCCACCATTGATAATAATTGTGTCGGCGCCATTGCCAGCAACGATATTATAAGTGCCATCCTCTTGGATAATGGTGTCGTTCCCATTGCCACCCTGCAGATTACCGGTTCCACTTTCGCCAACTAAGACGTCATCGCCTGCGCCACCAAAAAGCTGGTTGTTACCGCCCCCGCTGAGCAGAATATCGTTGCCGGCGCCGCCTTGCACATCAAAGTTATTGCCGGAACCGCCTTGCAGAACATCATCACCGTCGCCACCAAAAAGACGACCGCCGTTGGTCCCACTATCGGTGAGAGTGTCATCACCAGACCCACCTTGAAAGTCGACTTGCCCCGAGCCGGAAAATCCGCTGACGTCACTGTCGTTATCATTCCCGTCATATTGGCGCACGTTGGAGAATGTGCCACCACCAAGGTCGCCATTGGTATAAGTCGCTAACACCGAATTGGTGTTGGTGTCCGTAAAAGTGATCGCGTTGGCTGTGATCGTAATTTGTACATTTGAGCTAACAGATGACGCATTGATTGAACTGTTGTCGTTGATATTCAACCCAGCAAAAAATGAGGCATCCGTGATAAGCGCGTCGGTAAGTGTAATGTTGGCCATATGTACTTCTGGTTACCTCGCGGCATGAATCTTCGAGTGCTCCAACTGCAATGAACGCGTCACTTTTTAAGACCGATTACGAGATGGAGACAAGCTACGTTAGAGATTCGCATACTAGTTTGGCGATATTATGACGATAGGTTGATTTAGTTCTCGCCCTAAGTGCGGCGTAGAAAATAAAATGGTGGGCTCACTGCACACAGTGACGTAACATTTTAACTCGTTCAAAAACGATCACATTTGGACACCTATACCAACGCTAGCCAAAGTTTTATTTTCGGCCTTATGTATCAAACGCACCAAGCGTGCGGACCTCTTCACACCAGCGCGGCGGGGTGTGAGGGGTGATTAAGGTTTTAGTTGCCTTAACCTTCTGCGTTAACGCATGGTGCTGGCCTATTTCGGTCGGGGACTCAAGTAGCTTCCGAGAGAAAAGTAGCAAATTCGATGTCGGCGATGCCTGCATCGATGTCAGTCAGATCAGGCGCACAAAGAGTGGCCCCATTATAACTCCCGGCTTGCCTTTGATTGAGCATAAATCGTCGCCACGTAACCTTGCTCTCATCATCGCTCCCGATTTTGTACGCTACGCCGACCGATACCCACAGGTCCAGCGTGTGCTTAGTGCCTGTCGGGGGCATATCAACATCGACAACACCATTCATTCTGACAATTTTGGTTTCAGTCGGCAGGATGACGTTTTTTCCGTCACCGGTTCCGATGGCCGACCTTGCGGCTTCGTCGCTCTGAATGAATTTCTCGCGACCCTCTCTATAGTTTCGGTAAATAGAAACCTGATGAGCGGGGCTTTTCCCCACATTTTCAATGCTTACAGAGAATTCGATCCATACAGATACATCCCCGCCATGAAACCCCATGGGAAGGGCTTTAATACTGGTCAAAGTTGGCTCGTGGACCTTCAACCAAGGCCTTTGGTCGTCGCGCATGATTTTGTTGGCGGCTCTAGCCGCTTTAAGGGTTTCAGAAGTGGCACCCAAAGTTTTGGCCACATATATTACGCCAAGGGCAGTAACAGCAGCGGTGACAGTGCCTATAAAGAGCGTGGCCCACAGCATACCTTCGGCCCAGTTCGCCATCTCCCGTTGGGCGTCCAGATCGGCCTCGGCTCGCTCTTGTTCGCGATCAGTATTGTAGGCATCCTTATAGCAGCCAAGGGCGTCTTCGACGGTCTCCTCGGCAACACATTTCCTATACTGTTCTTCGGCTGCTTGATGGGTGGCGTATGCGGATTGATGATCCTTATCGGCGGCTTGGTAGCCCTTTGAGTACATAACATTCCAGCTTACAAATCCGACTATAAACAGCATAACCACGCATGTTAAGAAAAGTGCAATGTATCCGTTTTCAAAACGCTTAGACATTGTAATAGATACGCCGCTGAAAATTTCCCACGACTCAACTTATTGCGGACGTTAGGTTCCTTGTCACCGATTAACTCTGCAAGTTGGGCGTATGACACGCCTTTCAGCTTCAACTGGGCCTTTAAGATATTGGCCGCTTTGACTTCCCATTCGCTCTGCTCAGGCATTTATCACTCCGTAAATGATAAATATACTATAAATGTGACATTTGCCATTGTAAAGAGCACCCATACGTACTATATATGTGATATAAGCAATCACAGAGAGTACAATGGCCCAGCACTTCCTTCTTTCAGCAGCATCACGCACCCTTAGCCTTCGCAGCATCTACAAAGCTGGCGAAGCGGCGACGCATGATGTGTTCTGCAAGATGCGCTGGCCTGAGACGAACGGCGAGGCGGTTTGCCCACAGTGCAGCCACGGTGAGACGTACAAGATCACCACCCGTCGCAAGTTCAAATGCAAGAACTGCCACCATCAGTTTAGCGTTACATCCGGCACGATCTTTGCCTCACGCAAGATGGACTTTGTGGACCTATTGGCCGCAATCTGCCTGGCCGTGAACGCATCCAAGGGCATGAGCATGGTTCAACTGAGCCGCGACATTGATTGCCAGTACAAGACGGCCTTTGTGCTGGCTCACAAGCTGCGTGAGGCGATTGCACGTGAGGTTCAGACGGGTGAAGTGCTGGAAGGCCATGTTGAGATTGACGGCGCGTATTTTGGCGGTCACATCCGCCCCCACAACGAAAAGGCCAAGCGTGTTGATCGCCGCAAGAAAGAACACCAGACAGGCACACGCCGCGTTGTAATCGCCATGCGTGAGCGTGAAGGCCGCGTGCTGCCTTTCGTGGGTGAGAACGAAGGCGAAGGTGTAGCGCTGGCAAACGAGAACGTAAGCCGCACATCCACTATGTCAGCCGACGAAGCGGGCCATTGGGATGCGTTGCACATGGGCTGGAATGTTGATCGTGTGAACCATAGCGAAATCTACAGCGACCACGGCAAGCACACAAACTTGGTGGAAAGCTTCTTTTCCCGCCTGCGCAACATGATCCAAGGCCAGCACCACGGCGTTTCTCCAAAGTACCTGCACCAGTATGCGAACCACTCCGCATGGTTGGAAGACAACCGCCGCACCGACAACGGCACGCTGGCGCGGATCGTTGTGTCTAACGCGATGGACGCGCCTGTGTCGCGTCAGTGGAAGGGATACTGGCAGCGGGCGGCTTGAAAACGTGCTAAGCTCCCTCTAGCGTTGCGTGAGGGTGCGTCACGGTGACGTAACTGTTTCCTTGTAAAAATCGTTTTTAAGAGCCATATCTTAAACATAAACTCAGCATAACATGAGTAACGCGCTGTAATTCTTCGGCGCGATCAAGGTAGTGGAGATATAAAATGCGCTTTTACATCAAAGCACTATGGGATGAAGAGTCCGGCGTCTTTTACTCAGAATCGGATATTATGGGCCTGCACATTGAGGCCGAGACGGTCGAAGAGTTCCAAGCGATAATGAAAGACCTTGCACCAGCTATGATTATGGAGAACCATGTTTCAAAGAAAGATTTTTCCAAAAAGTCTATCTTAGACATGATCCCCTCCATCTTCTTCACACCACCCTCATTGGGAAACGCAGCGGCCTAAATGGTTAAGGGTTTCTACAATGACGTAGTGAGAATGATAACTGAAATTGGGTACTATAAGATAAAAAAGGGCGGGAAAGGGTCTCACGAAAAGTGGGCGCATGAGACCCTTCCAACTGTAACCGTGCCCCACAATATGCTCAGCAAGCACACGGCTAATGGCATCCTTAAGGACGCCGGGCTAACCAAGCTTCCATAAGCACCCATCCGGCCCAAAGTCCTGCACCACATGCCCGTCCTTCTGCGCCCTTTGCAGTGCGTGACGCACCCGCTTTAGCACATCGGCATGGGTATCATCGCCCCAGCCCTTAGCCGCGATGATTTGCGCCGCTATCGTCTCATCATCCGCAGGGGTAACCCGCAGTGCGTTGATGACTGTCAGCTTTAACTCATTGCGCCCGAATAGCTGCTTGTACTTCCCACGAGGCGCTATGCCCTTGGGGCCGTCCTCGTAGCCACACAGCACCAGTGTGCGGTCTATCGCGTCTAGGTCAGCCTTAAGTGCATCCGCTGCTTTTAGCGCGACCTTGTGCTGGCCTGCTATCTCACCGCGTTTTTTGATCAGTCCGAATATCGTGTGTTCCATACGAGGAATCTAGCTGATATTGTTGGGTAAATCTTGGTGCGTTTGATACATAAGGCCGTTTATTTTCTGGTAGCAGTCATTAACCATGAAGCCATGAAGGACGACTTCGTCCGCCTCTTACCAGCTCAAACACGGTGCAACGAACGTCCGCATCACCAAAAAATTTAATCAAATCAACTGCTTCCAATAGTCAGCCTTCGTGTGGCGTCCGGTGAAAGTCGGAGTCTGAGGAAATTTCAACATTTTGATAAATAAACATACTTTTGGAAACATCCATTTAGAAACGAAGTTTCGTCCGGGTAAGACAGGACACTGAGAGGCAAGCAGGCAAAGAAAAAGCGGCTCGAGGCGGCATGTTTTGGCTAGTTTATTGGTTAAGTTTTGATCGAGTAAATCGGGTCGATAATATATCGGCAAACCGGCACCTTCTTTCTCTGGCAAGATACCTACTTCATCGACCTTTGACCGTAGCTCCTTTTCTTCGATGTCCAAATGACGCGTAGCGGTCGCAACAGTTTGATAGGTTTTTAGGAAGCGCGTGAGCACTGTTTTTCTAACAGATTTCTTGGACCGATAACCATGGCGCGCAGGCGCGGGGAAGTACGGTAGAAGATGAAGTTCACGAAGTGCCCGCAACTCGTCGAAGTTCCGTCCAAGAAGTTGGCTCAGCGCACGTGGGGCAATCTGGTCATCAGTATGCGTGGAGCGTAATCTTTGCCAAGGCGAGATAACGGCAGAGTTTTTCGCAGGCGATATTGTGGCGTTTCTTAGCGTGTCGTGTGATCTTGGAAGGACACCCGCGACAAGACACAAAACCACGCCCGCAAAGTAATGGTCATTGCTGTTGGTCTCGTCGTTGCGTTGTTTCTGTTCTTAGGAGGTCACCTTTTAGGAGCAGGACTGCGCAACACACGTTGGTTGCTGGTCGCATTTTGTGGGATTGCCGCATTGTACATGTATGGGGCAAGACAGCTTGAACAGGACATCCAAGACGTTGGTTTAGTTGCTGGTAGATCGCCAGACTGCCCTGCAAACCAAGTACAAGTGTTGATCGTCAATGGACGCACCGCTGATATCGTTGAATACGCGTTTGTGCTGCGTGGGTTTCGCCCAAATTATTCCGAACATGTGGCGTATGACAGCCATAGGACAGACCGGATCATTCCAGCTGGAGGGAACTTGGGGCTCAGGTCATCCTCTACATATCGCATCGTTTGCTCCAGCACATAGAACAGTTTGGATTGGTTCAGCAGGGGATTGTCGTCGGTAGTTTGGTCCAGTTTGATCATGGTGTTTTGTGGATGCTGACGTAGACAAACGCAACCTTATGGCATATATTGCCAACAGCAAAAGGGGCGGAAGATGGCCACTAAAAACGTCGTACTCACGGATCATCAAGAGACCGTTGTCGCTGGGTTGGTTGCTTCAGGTCGATACCAGAATGCAAGTGAGGTCATGCGTGCTGGATTGCGTTTACTTGAACGTGAAGAGGCAGAGGTAACAGAGTTGTCCGCTCGTTTGGCGAATGGAGTGACCCAGGCTTTTAATGGTGATCTGGCTGAGGGCAGCGGCGCTGACGCTATCCGCCGCGCTTTTGCAAAGGCGAAGACTAATTGAAGTCACTTCGCCTTACAAAGCAGGCTGAAGAGCATCTGACAGAAATTGCGGTTTGGACATTCGAAACTTTTGGCCCGCGCCAAGCTGATGCCTACGAAGAAGACCTTATTGCGCGCTGTGAACAAATCGCCAAAGGATCAGCATCGCACCAAAGCTGCGCGATTTTGGTTGATAGCATTAAAGCGAACCTGCGTTTCACTCGTGCAGGACAGCACTTCGTTGTGTTCCTGGAAAATGAGGATGAGATCATCATTGTGGATTTCTTGCATTCCAAGAGTGATCTACCCGCAAAGATCGCCTACCTAGAAAGCCGGTCATCGTGACAAGCATAAACTTGATTAAATCAAGTTTTCACAACAGGTCCACCGCGCTGCGTTTCTGTTCATCCGTCACATCGATATAGCGTTGGGTTGTCGTCAGTTGTTTGTGACCCGCCAGTTCCATGATCACTTTGGGCGAAACGCCAGCATGTGCCATCTGTGTGATGAACCAACGACGCCCAATGTGTGAGGACGCGTCCTCAATTCCAGCTGCAACCAACACACGCTTAAAGGCCTGGACCACACTGTTGGGGCTGAAGTGCGCACCTTTTTGGGATTGGATCACTGGGCGCTCTGGCTTCTTCCATCGGTTCAGCTGCGCCCAGTAGGTTGCCAGTTCCTTCTGCAGCTTGGCATTCAAATGCACCTGGCGCGCTTCCTTGGCCTTGGTGTTCTCAGCCTTGAGGTAAAACATCGCTTTGGGCTTGAGGTCCTTATCCAGCACATCGGTCCATTTGAGCGAAGCAATCTCGCCCACACGCATCCCAGCATAATG
Source organism: Pseudoruegeria sp. (assembly GCA_039972875.1). Classification (GTDB taxonomy): domain Bacteria; phylum Pseudomonadota; class Alphaproteobacteria; order Rhodobacterales; family Rhodobacteraceae; genus Pseudoruegeria. Next base: position 14,741 of record JBDWMA010000046.1, on the reverse strand, counting down.
TGAGAGCATCAGCATCAATCTGTTACGTTTGCCGTTCTGCATTGTGACGCAAATCGCCACCACGCGTTTTAGTTCCACAGAAGATAGCACTTTGGCTTGTTTCACCGGTTCTCCGACAAGCGATTGAAACATAACGCTTTCTTGCTGGAGATCTGATTTTGTTATGTTGCCACCTGATGGGGAGAGCGATCGTTTTCTGATTGCCAAGGAAACGAAGTTGGTAAGGCACAGGCGCGGAAACTTTGTATTTTGTTATGATCTTGGAATTCGCCCGTTCTGGTCACGGTTCACGAAACCGGCCGTTCAGGCACAGCGCGGAGAATTTACCGAATGAGCCCTTTCTGACCAATGCTGCGAGCTATCCCGATGGCTGCTTTGGTCAGAAATGGTGTGATTGCCAATGGTAAAGGGTCTTGGATCATTCGATAGAAAACACATTTTCCTTAAGGCCTGACGTGTCAACATCGAGTGCGAACAAGCCGCCTGCTAACGGTTCTATGCCTGCTTTTTCTGCACCTGCTGTGGTAATGAACAATGTCTTTAGGTTCGGCCCACCAAACGTACAGGTTGTCACATTTTCGACAGGCAAATCGATAATGCGGTCAACTTCACCGGTCGGTGCTATGCGCACTATACAACGGCCTCCATAGCGGCAATTCCAAAGGTATCCCTCTGAATCCATGGCTGATCCATCAGGCAAACCACGTTCAAATCCAGCGAAAAAGGGCTTTCCAGCTCCAATGTCCCCTGTGGCAGGGGAGCGCGGATAGGCGCTAATTTCGTTCTTCAGTGTGTCGCCAAAATAGAACGTTTCTCCATCAGGTGCCCAGCACACTGTGTTTGGAATCCCGATGCCGGTTTCAATCGCCTCTAATTTTGTTCCCGCACGATACCGATAAAGGGTCCCTTTGCCGTCTTGCGCAGGCAACGCCTCCCCCTGAGGTCCGACGTTATTGCCCATGGAGCCGATCCAGAATGCACCCGACGGATCGCTGCGCCCGTCATTGAAACGCAGCTCTGGCCAATCAAGAAGCATTCCATTGGCCAAATCCTCGCGGGCTTCGGTGTCGGGGTTGAACAAAATCAGACACGATCCCAATGCAATCAACAACCAACCGTCCCGATCCGTCAGCGATATGGCCGTCACAGGTTCGTCAAAAGGTATCGTTTTAAGTGCACCCGTCTCTGGATCAAGCATATTTAGCAAAAAGCGATTGATATCGCACCAATACAGCAAACCTCGTGTTGCGTCCCACGTGGCGGCCTCGCCGCAGACATCATTGGTTTGTGCGATACACTTTGGTCTCATGTTTGGTTTTCTTTCGCGCGGGGATGACCGAGAGAGTTTTCGATATAGTTAAGCCCGTGATCGAGATGCTGATCCATCAGATACATATAGGCTAGCCGGTCGCGCTTTTGCAGCGCTTGCAGGATGCCGGTATGGGCCTCGTAGGTGCTGTCTAGGCCATCCGTCTCTTTGCCCGTTTCCATCAAGCGCCCAATCATTGGGCGCATCGATTTATAGACCGTGACCAGAGTGCGATTGCCCGTGGTTTCCAGCAACGTGCAATGGAAATTAAAATCGGTTTCTGCAGCCTCTTCCACGGTGTCGGACTGGCGCAACTTTTCATTGATTACTGCCAATTGCGCAAAGATGTCATCGTCAAGATTCTCAAACAGCCGATCGACCGAATTGACTTCGATCAACCGGCGGAAATTCTGGATGTCGAGGAACGTCTCGCGGGATAGGCCGATCTGGAATGAAAAGACGTCAAAAATCGCATCCATGTGCCGATCGACCAGAACGGCACCAACTTTGGGGCGGACATCGATAACACCATAGGCTTTCAAAATTCGGATCGCCTCGCGCACGGTATTGCGGGCGGCTGCGAACCGCGTGCCAAGGTCCCGTTCCGACGGAAGGCTATCCCCAACAGCGAGCTGATTCTCGTAGATATACTGTCTGATTTGCTGCACGAGCACGTCGACGGCGCCGCCGTCCTTGTCTTTATGCGCTATTGTTTCGCTCATAATCAAACTCAATCTTGTTGGACCAGATGCAGGAAAATATGATATTTTTCTCCAAAAAGTCGGTGCAAATGATTAATAACACAGATCTGGCCCAACAAAATAGTTGATTTCGATGCTGCATTTGGCACAGGTTACCGCAAGAGGGGGAGAAGCGCATGATTGAAACGTGGCGATGGTTTGGACCGGACGATTCCGTAAGTTTGGCGCATGTCCGTCAAGCGGGTGCTGCGGGCATCGTGACCGCGTTGCACCATATGCCGCCCGGTGAAGTCTGGACGCGCGAAGAGATCGTCTTGCGCCGCGATATGATCGCTGCGGCAGGTTTGGAATGGTCTGTTGTTGAGAGCATTCCCGTTCATCCAACCATCAAGCTGGGCACGCAAGAAGCCCCCAAATACATCGCCAGATGGATCGAGACGATGCAAAATTTGGCTGCTGAGGGCTTGGACGTAATTTGTTATAATTTCATGCCGGTCGTGGACTGGACGCGCACGGATCTACGTTATCCAGCCCCGAATGGTGGTTTGGCACTGCGGTTTGATCCTGTGGAATTTGCGGCCTATGATCTTTTCATTCTTGCGCGCGCAGGTGCCAAGGCAGATTACGATCCGCAAACGATTGCTGCGGCCGCTGCGTGTTTCGCTGGGATGGACAGTGACGATTGCATCCGGCTGGAAACGACGATCATTGCAGGGCTACCTGGCTCTGAGTTGAACCACGGACGCGAGGACATTCGCGCAGCCATTGCCGAATATGACCAGATTGACCCCGCCGCCTTGCGTGCAAACCTGATCACCTTTCTGAAAGCGGTGACGCCCGCAGCCGAGGCTTGCGGCGCGCGCATTTGCCTGCATCCTGACGATCCACCTTATTCGATCTTCGGCCTGCCGCGGGTCGTGTCTACGCAAGCTGATTATGCAGCTTTGTTTGATGCGGTTCCGGCTGTGGCCAATGGGATTACGCTATGCGCGGGATCACTGGGCTCGCGTGCGGATAATGACGTTCTAAAGATTGCCCAAAACTTTGCGGATCGCATCCATTTTGCCCATCTGCGCAATGTAACCCTGCAAGACGGAGGGGCCTTTTTCGAGGATGACCATTTGGAAGGGGGCGTGGATATGGTCGCATTGACACAGATCTTGATGAGGGAAGAGGCGCGGCGTCGTGCTGATGGCCGCGATGACGCGACGATCCCGATGCGCCCTGATCACGGGCATCTGCTGATTGATGACATCACCAAGGATACAAATCCCGGTTATTCGGCCATTGGGCGGCTCAAGGGGTTGGCGGAGTTGCGCGGGATCGCGCGCGCCATTACCGCATTGGAGAATCCGTGATGCAGATAGATTTTTCCGGCAAATTCTTTGCAGTGACGGGGACCAGCGGCATCGGGTTGGAAGCTGCACTATACCTTGCGCGCTCCGGTGCACGGGTGTTTCTCGCTGGTATCGACTCTGCAAGGAACGCCGAAGCGTCAGCAATGGCTAAGGCGGAAAGCCTGTCTGTCACCGTATCCAAAGTGGACGTGTCGAACACCAGTTCGGTCACGGCTTGGGCGGAGGAGATCGCAGGCCAAACCGACAGCTTGCACGGCTTGGTCAATGCTGCGGCAATCCAGACCTATGGAACGGTTGCCACGACCACGCCAGTAGAATGGGATCATACAATCGCTGTCAATTTGCGGTCCTGCTATCTGACTTCGCACTTACTTTATCAACTTTTACGCGCGGCCAATGGGGCTGCAATCGTACATGTGTCATCGGTTCAGGGACACGCCAATCAGAATGCCGTTCTGGCGTATGCAACCACAAAGGGCGCGATCCATGCGTTGACCCGTGCCATGGCTGTCGATTGCGCGGCTGACAAGATCCGTGTGAATTCCGTCAGCCCCGGATCGGTTCGCACGCCGTTGTTGGAATTCTCGGCACGTGAATTGGCCAAAGACGGCAAATCGATGGAAGACATGATTGTCGAATTCGGTAAATCCCATCCCTTGGGTCGCGTCGGCACGACCGATGAGACAAGCGCGATGATCGCATACCTGTGTTCAGCTGCCGCCGGTTTTGTGACCGGGGCTGACATGAAAATTGACGGAGGGCTGACGGCACAGCTGGGAGTTTGATGCGCCAACGTGCGCAGCGAAGGAATTAACAAAAGGGCATATCGCCCAAATTGGGAGGAGACCAATATGAGAAATCTTAAACGTCGCAACTTTTTGAAAGCCACCGCGTTGGCGGTGTCGACGACATTCGCGGTACCCGTCTTTGCGCAAGACGCACCGGTGATCGCCAGCGTTGTGTTTCAAGGTGACCAGTTTATGCAGTTCCTGCAACAAGGTGTACGCGAAACGGCCGAGGCTGCTGGTGCTGAAGTTCTGGAAACAAATATCGACGGCGATCAGGCCCGCGAAATTGAAGCGATTGATACCTACATTGCCCGTGGCGTCGATGCGATTGTCATCGCACCGCTATCCGCCGACAATTCTGCGGCAGCTTTGAAACGTGCCCGTGACGCAGGGATCGTGGTTGTCGCCTTGAACGGCGGGCTAAGCGATGCCAGCATTCCAAACGCAACATTTTCGACCGCGAACCGTGATCTGGGCGCATCCACTGGTGGAGCAGCCGCAGAATTTGTTGCGGCCAACCTCGATGGGTCCGCCAATGTCGCCATTTTGGCGTTCTCATCACTGTTGCCAGAGCAAAGCGGTGATCGCACAGGTGGTTTTAAAGATGCCGTCGCTGAAGGTAATGACGTGACCATCGTGACCGAACAGGATGCCTGGCAGCCAGAGGACGCGGTGACCGTTGCGACCGACATCTTGACTGCGAACCCTGAAGTCAACGTCATCTACGCGGCCAATGAAGGCGGCACAGTTGGTGCCATGCAAGCCGTGCGCAATGCGGGCAAAGCCGGCGAAGTCGTTGTTTTCGGCATCGATGGATCCGAGCAATTGGCACGCGGACTTTTGGCGGGTGACAATATCCTACAAGCGACCACCGCACAGGCGCCGATCCAAATGGGATCAATGGGTGCACAGGCTGCTTTGACCGCAATTGAAGGTGGGGCCGTACCGTCCGAGACGACTGTCCCGGCTTTGCTGTTGTCACGCAACAACCCGGACGCTGTGACGGAATTCGTCGAAAGCATCCAATAAAAAAAGACGGCATCGCCACTTAGGCGGTGCCACCTCATTAAAGGGCGGTCCTCACGTGTCTGATCTAGAGCTGATTAATCTGACAAAGCACTACGGCGACGTCAAAGCGCTCGATCAGTTTAGTCATGTGTTTGCTTCTGGACAGGTGCATGCGCTGATCGGCAAGAACGGGTCGGGCAAAAGCACCTTTATCAAGATGATGTCCGGTGCGATTTCGCCGACTGTAGGCGAAATCCGCATTGATGGTACTCCCGTTGACGCAACCAGTGCCGATCCCAATCAAGCTTTTGCACGCGGATTGGCAACCGTTTATCAGGAACTTAGCCTTGCACAGGGGCTAAGCGTTGGAGAGAATATTTTCTTGGGACGCCTGCCCAAGACCCGTATCGGTCTGGTCGACTGGCCTGCGGTCTATCGCAACGCGCAAGCGCTGCTGGATAAGATTGGAGCCGCCGGGATTGATCCCAAATCCCTCGTTGAGACACTTTCGATCGGACAACAACAGATGGTCGAAATCGTCAAAGCGATGAGCTTTGACCCGAAGATCTTGCAGTTGGACGAACCGACGTCAGCCCTGGCGCAGGCCGAGGTCAATCAACTGTTTGAGATGGTGCATCGCCTAAAGGCGCTGGGTGTCACCATCATTTATATCACCCACCGCCTGTCGGAATTGCCGCAGATTGCTGATACCGTCACCGCGATCCGAGACGGGGTTTTCGTGGACAGCGTACCGATTGTACAAGCCACGCCACAGGTCATACTCGACATGATGTTCGGGGAAATGGAGCCCTTGGAACGCCCCACTCATCCCATCGCCAAAGATACGCCGGCGCTGTCAGTGAAAGGGTTGGCTTGCGCGCCCTATTTCGATGATGTCTCGTTTGATCTTTATCCGGGAGAGGTGCTGGGAATCGCAGGCATGCTGGGTGCCGGACGGACCGAGCTTTTTCATTGTATTTACGGCGCACGCTCACCGGATGCTGGCACCATAGCGATCGCAGGCCAAACGGTGCACAAGCCGTCGATTCCTAAAATGAAGGCACTCGGGGTCGGCTATACTTCAGAGGATCGCAAACATTCAGGCCTTGTGCAGCTTTTGTCGAGCCATGCCAATTTGTGTCTTGCAGGACAGGATAAGATCGCGCCCAAGGGGTGGACATCACTGACCCACGAACGCCCCTTTGCCGCGGCCCAAATATCTGACCTTCAGATTAAGACGGGCGATCCGATGTTGCCAGTGTCGTCCTTGTCTGGTGGCAATCAGCAAAAGATCGTCGTCGGAAATTGGATGAACAATGATCCAAAAATCCTACTCTTTGACGAACCTGCACGTGGCGTTGATGTGCAAGCCAAACGGCAAATCTACCAGATCATCTGGGAAAAGGCGCGGTCTGGCCTGAGTTCTATCGTGGCTTCTACGGAACTCGAGGATCTCACCGAATGCTGCGACCGCATTTTGGTCCTGCGCGATGGACGGATCATGGCCGAATTCCTCAACGAGGGGCTGGACGCTAAAGACCTTTATACCGCCTGTATGACCGACAGCCCACTGCCCAAGAAAGAAGCCATATGACACACGAGAAACTAATGACCATGCTGCGTGAGCGTTCCATGGTTTTGATTCTGATTGCCTTTTATATTCTCGTGGCGAACACGGCGAACGGGTTCTTCACCATCAACAATCAATTGAATGTGCTGCGCAATATTGCGGTGCCGGGTATGATCGCCTTTGGCATGGCGCTTGTGATCATCTCGGGTGAGATTGACCTGAGTGTGGGCTCTATGGTGGCGGTATCGGCCTGTATTACAGCTTGGGTCGTGGATTTTGCCTCGGGTGGTGCGTTTGAACCTGCGGTTTGGACAGTGGTTTTGGGCGTCTTCGCTGCGGTGTGCTTTGCAGCCTCAATTGGGTTCGTGAACGGGCAGCTTCGACAACGGGTCGGAGTGCCCACGTTTATAACATCACTGGCGATGATGGCGACACTGGCAGGCCTGGCAAACCTGATCACCGGAGGGGTGCCGATTGCGAGCTTCCCGTCTTGGTACTATGTTATCGGGTCGGGGCGGCTTCTTGGTGTACCTGTGCCCGTTTATTTGCTGGCTGCTGCTTTTGCGATCACCTTTACGATTTCTAACTACACAACTCTCGGTCGGTCGATCTATGCGGTGGGCGGCAATATAGAAGCCGCGCGCCTATCGGGCATCAACGTCTGGCGGACCAAAACGATCTGCCTCATGATGACCAGCGTTTTCGCTGCCATGGGCGGGATCATCTATTCCTCACTTGTTGGCGCAGGCAATCCCACGATTGCACGCGGGATGGAGCTTGAGGTGATTTCTGCCGTGATTATCGGCGGCATCAGCCTGTTTGGTGGCAAAGGGTCGATCTGGGGCGCGTTCATCGGCGTGCTGTTTCTGGGGGTGTTGTTGAATGCCATGACCCTTTGGGGGTTCAGTCCCTACACCCAACAAGTGATCAGCGGAGGATTGATCCTGGGGGCGGTGTTCATCAACTTCTTCGTTGACCGTAAATCGTGAACGACAACTGCACCCTGCGGTGGGATTGCGGCTCTGCAAAGGTGATGGCGATGGGGGCTTTGCTGACGGACGTCATCTTTGAACTACCAGATCGACGTCTGGTCAGCCCGCTACACAAAGCGCCTTGGTTGGGCAAGGATCTACCACCCGATACGCCCCCTCTGCTCGCGCACTTGCAGGGCGAGTGGCCCTGCGTGCCGTTTGGCGCACCGCCCAATGCGCCACTAGACGGTGCATGGAGAGGTTTGCAGCCAAAGCCCGTACGCTGGCCTCATGGCTACGGTGCAAATCATCCTTGGATTTTGGCTCAAGACAGCCCAAACATGGTCACCGCACGGATTGATTATCCCAACAATAGCCCAATTGCGTCGCTCAGTCGGCAGGTGCGCGGTCGGCCGGGGGAGGCGGCTTTGGACATCACGCTTGAGATAAGGGTCAGATGCGCGACACAAGTACCTGTTGGACTGCATCCCGTCTTTAGACTGCCCGAAGCTGTGGGCGCCGCACGCCTGATACTGGGCCGCCACGGCAAAATCTGGAGCTACCCATCCGATAGCGGCGGTGTTTCGGCCTTTGAATACCGCGAACCGGTCGCAACATTCGAAGACTTGGCCAACGGTGCATTTGATCCGCTTAACCTGCCGTATCGAGCGGCGTCTGAGACGCTTCTTTTATTGGCGGACACTGAAGGGCAAGTGAGCTTGCAGAACAACGCCGAAAATTATCGTGCGACGCTCACCTGGGATGCAGAAGCCTTGCCCTCGCTCATGCTTTGGATCAGCAATATGGGCCGTCAATCCACCCCCTGGCAGGGTCAACATCTTGCCTTGGGCCTTGAGCCTGTTTGCGCGCCCTTTGATCTCGGTCAAGCAATGATCGGCCCCGAGACACCTCTTGCAAAGGCCGGTACAAAAACAGCCGTTTCTATTCATCCTGACACGCCTTGGCGTACGCATTACGCCATAGGAGTTGAGCCGTGCGCGGTGCCGTTCGCTTGAAGATCGGTTCGGAGATGATGCTGAACCTATCAAGGAGAGATTTGCCCAAGACAGGCGGCGCAAGGCGGAACGCACGATGCCTCCCGCCACTGAGCCGGACAATTGCGCAACTACAGCGAGGGTTGTTTCGGGTTTTTTCACAGGCCCGCGGTAACCTCGTCTCTTGATGCGCTAAACGCAGTTTTATGTTTTCAGAATACTCCACCTCATGCGTGCCAATTTGTTTGTCAACGCGACGGTTAATTTGTTGCGGTGCATCCGCTCCGGCGCCTTTGTTAGCCAATCGCCAAAACTGAAGTCCAACCATCGATTGGGTCGCATGAGCATGACTTTGGTTGCTTGAACAAAGAGCATCCGCAGATATCTGCTGCACCGTTTCGAGATGCGACCAGGCACCGTTCATCAAAATTGTCCTTCGTCATGCTACTTCTCCTAATTGCAATCATAGGCAAAGCCTAATCTGTTGGATGAAGCAGCCGGTAAATCCCATTTTTTGCCGTTCGCTGGGGTTGCCAACGGTTCTGAGGACATTCTTGCAACTGAAGGTCAGTTGCGTGGGACAAAGCCGACGTAGGAAGGTCTTTCAAGCTAATTGGCTAAGGAAGGGAGACCTGCGTGTCGAGCAAAATTCGTTTCGCCCTGTGTCTAGCAAAGGCACGAATTCCCTTTACTACCCATCATAGTCTGCGTTTACTTGCCCAATATTTTGAAACCAAGCGTGCTGTGTTTGAGCATTTGATGTCGATAACTATTCATTCAAAGACCTGTATCACCCGCAGGCCCGACGAAAAGACAGCACGTCAAAAGTGTATTTGATGAGGCCAAGGCGATGACAAAAAAGACTTCTCAGGATCTAAAGGCAGAAGCCGCCGAACTAACTGGCTTAATCACCAGTATGCGCAAGAAAGAACACAACTTTGCGCTCGCGATCGGCAAAGAAGGTGGCGTCGTTCTGGCTGCAGACCCCAAAAAAGGCACCAGCGTTATGTGGCGTCAGGTCAAGGCCAATGGCGGCACCACCAAAGGGTGCATGGGGGTCGCTTCGGTCAAAGGCAAGCTGATCCAGTTTCGTCCTGAAGGTGGTGAGGAGCCACCCAAAGCACTGCTTTTAAATACTAAAAAACACCTCAAGACTTTGGGTCTTGCCTTCAAGGTCGTCTTTATTCTGCCGGACGGCGCCGTGGTCGGCGAGGATAGTGACGATGATACCGGCACTCCGGCGCCCGAGAGAACGGGTTCCGGAGACGACGCGCCAGCGATGGCCCAAGACGGCGATAACCACGACGAAGCACGTGTCGAGGCGCTCAAGCAACAAATCAAAAACCTATCTCCCGAGATTACTGCGTTGAAAGAAGCGGGGCATCCCGCCGCAGGAAAACTGGTCTCTGGTCTTAAATCGGCAATTGCCGCGCTCGAGTCCGGGCAGATTGATGCAGCCGAAATTGTAATCGCCAAAATCGCGCCAGTGCTTGATAAAATTGAAGATGCCGCAAATCAGACAACCAACGACACCGCACAAGATAACGACGCAGAAAAGCGCGGCGCATTGGAAACTGCGTTTGGATCGATTGCGCAAGACCTGGACAAGTTAAAGGGCGAGGGGGCTGACAAGGTCGCGCAAAAGGCAGGGCAGATGGCAACAATGTTCTGGCAAGCGCTGGACGCAGGTGATTGGACGAAAGCAGCCGATATTTCCGACGCAGCAAAAACCTTTGCCGATAAAGAGTTCGCGGTGCTCGCGGCCTTTCCGGCCCCTGATGTCGATCCTGCTAACGAACCGTCGCGTACAGCGGAACTCCTCGAGTTGGACGCAGATATACCGGAACAGGCTGAAAAGCTTATGAAAGAAGACCTAACTGTGCGCGAGCCGCATGAGGTCTTTGACCCGGATGACATGGTTGAACTGTCCAAAAAGGAATTTGAATACGCGGGCAGCGCCACTTTACGTGAGCTCATGCCCAAGATCGAAGCGGGTCTTAACGCGAATGAACGCGATACGGTGATTGCTCAGTTGGCGGACATCGTCGGGGCGAACAAGGATCGGCTTGATAGCGATTATGATCGCTACCGGGTGCTGCTCGAACAACAAAAGGCCTTTGGTAAGAAAAAAGACAAAGGCAGAGTACCTCCTCTGGAAGACGATACCTTTCCTGATTTCCGCGCATCCCAAGAACAGCTTCTGTTTGGCGCCGTCCTTGGCGAAGTCTTTGGCATTCACGAAGTGTTTGCTGCTTTGTTGAGCCCCACGGGCGGCATGGTCGGGCCGGGCAACAATTTCATTGAGGCTGGAAAGAAGGAGCGTGATCCTAACGCGCCTGAAGACGCACCTGATGAGTTCTATATTGAAACCGATGCGATGCACCTTACGGACCGACACCCAATCGGCTTGCACGGAATTTTCCATGACGCTGCAGGCTATTTGACCTCATACCACGACGATGGGCCGGGTTATAATTACCTCGAAAGCGATGACGAGTTTCTGGACACTGGAAACCCGCTATGCGGTCAGGTCAGCGGCATCGAGTTCTGGGTCAAGCAGATCCAAGAGGAAGATGCGCAAGCTGCTGACGAATTTGCACAGGCTGTGGCGCAGCGGGCTGATGAACAAGTACTGCTGATGGAAAAGCAACTTGAAGACGCACGTGACAAGACAGCCGATGCAATTGACGACTGTCTGACTGACTACGAAGCGTTGAAAAAGAAGGCCGGCGAGTGGACGAGTTGGCTGCCGCCCGGCGCAACCGCCTCGGCTGAATTGTTAACTGATACCGCGGTTTACGGGGCGGCGGGCGCTGCAGAGTTGGGTGTCGATGCGACAACTCGGGTTGCTGAGGCGGGCGCGCATGTGAGCGCGGCAAAAGTTAAGATCGACGCGGAACTGGACGAGTACGGGACAGAGCTTGAAGGAACCGCCAAGGATATTGGCTTTGCGGCACTTGGCGGTGTGATTGATACGGGCGAAGTTTTGGCGGGCAGTGCAAAAGACGCAGTTGGGGCGGTGGCTGCTGGTGCTGCTGGTGTTGTCGGTGCCGTCAGCGAGGCGGGTGATGATATTGGTAACATTGCCGCCAATGCCGGGGCTGAGCTCTCGGACACCGTGGCCCGCACTTCAAAGCGACTTGATGCCGCGAGTGGTGTATTGGACACAGCAGATGCTTTGGCGGGTGCGGTGGGCGATGTGACTTCGACTGTCACCAAAGCAACTCTTGGAACGGCTATGGAAGTTGGGGAAGCTGTGGCAGATATGGGGGCGAGCGTTCTTGATACTGGCGCCGATTTAGTCAAAGAAACCGCCGACGTTACCATGGGGCTGGCTCAAACGGTGGTCAAAACGTCTGGAAAGTTGGCCGATATCGCTTTGGATGCGGGTGGGGATGCTTTCGAGGCGGTCGTTGATATTGGCGATGCCGTCGGCGATGCCCTCGGCGGGGTCGCAGACGCCGCTGGCGGATTGGTTGATGACATAATAGACAATCCGCTGACCGAGGCAGTCGCAGACAAGCTGAGCAGCTGGGCCAGTAGTTTTGGGTGGTAAACAGACATGAGCGGACAAGATCTTCACCCCTCAGAACTGGCCTATGCGTTCTCGTGGTCGAAATCAGAGGCTCTTATTGGCTGGGGCAGCGGCCCCTTTCGCGCCAAAAGTGACGCGCCCGACGCCTTATCGGAATGGTACCAGCAAGGGGCCGAGCGGTTGAAGCAAAGCGGTCATCTTCTGTTAGAAGAAGACGGAAGCTTCGCCTTTGAAGAAGCGTTCACAGCGGGCATTCTTACGCTAGTAGATCCGACGGTTGTGCTGTGCGCTGAGCGCAAGGATGGCGAGGCAGTCCGTCGTATGACTGTCCACATGGCGAAGGATCGCATCATCGGTTTGATGCTTCGCCAAGACGGTTTTTTTGATGTGACCCGCTATGCGGATTTGACCGCCGCAACGGCCGCTTGTGCGGCATTTCTGGGCGCAAGTATCGAAAAGGCGCAAAGTGATGCGAGGATCGATACGCCAATTCGTTTCCTAGATTTGCTACAAGACTATACCCGAACCGGCAAAGCGCGAACTGCGGCGCGCGCCTTGATTAAGGTCGGGATGTCGACCGACGATGCCGCCTCTGCGGCACGTGCGTTGGCAGAGCCAATCGCATCAGGGATGTTGAGCGTGTTTTATTGCTCAGGCAATACGGCCCAAGACGTTGAAGTGTACAACATTCGGACAAACTCTAAAAATGAAAGCTGGGCACTTTTCCCACCTGCGAGCTTAGCAGCCCCGGTTACTTTGGAAGCGTCATCCGTGTCTGCACTTGCCGCTCGGGTGAGCGTTGCAATCATTGCGCGCATGGCACTTGCTAAGTCGTCAGCATGATCGCATGGCGCCTGTGCTTGGTTCTTTTTACTGCGTTTTGAAGTGACCGTTGCACTTCATACACCATTGAAGATGCAACACGGCCTGTAGCTGATATCCAAGACTTTGGTTTGGTCGCTGGTAGATCACCAGATTGCCCTGCAAACCAAATGCAAGTGTTGATCGTCAATGGACGTACCGCTGATATCGTTGAGTAACCGAGCTGATCCAAGAGCATTTGGGCGAAACTATTGCATCCGATGGCTATGCGGACTTTCCTACCTTTCGCGGCGACTGCGCCAATGACTGCTTTGCCTATCTGATTTCCTAGAATTAAAAAGTGCAAAATTTCTGCGACGGAATTGATCGTCGACCACGTGTAATACGAAGTACTCTGACAAAGGACCTCGTTATGAAGACTATTCTCACCGCGTTGCCCCTGTTGACGACATTAGCACTTCCTCTCTCGGCCGAGACACTTTCCGCTGATGTTTGGGCCGACAACTGGTTCGAGATGCGCATAGACGGAGTGCAAGTCGCCGAAGATAGCGTGCCGATCACCACTGAGCGGTCTTTTAACGCAGAAAGCTTCGCCTTTGAGGCCGAGCGCCCGTTTGTGATCGGTTTGGTCGCTAAGGATTTCAAAGAGAATGACACGGGATTGGAATATATCGGGGCGCGTAATCAGCAGATGGGGGATGGTGGTGTGATCTTACAGATCATGGATGAATCCGGCGAATTAGTGGCAGTGAGCAACGATGACTGGCAGTGCCTTGTAACGCATTCCGCACCGCTGGATAAATCTTGCGAAAGTTTATCCAAACCTGTAGCGGGCGAAGCGGCCTGTGCATTTGATGCATCTGAGGAACCTGATGGATGGGATTTGGCAAGTTTTGACGCCTCTGATTGGCTCCAAGCAGATATTTACACCGCGAGCGAGGTGGGGCCTAAGGACGGCTATGATGAAGTCATTTGGGTGGATAGCGCCGAACTGATTTGGGGCCCTGATCTTGAGCAAAGCAATACGATTCTGTGTCGCCTGACTGTCGAATAGTTCTTTATAAAAGAGTACCTGAATATGGCTTTTCCAAAACCTATCACCATCACCGCCTTAACGGCGATTTGTTTTCCAACACTTGCACTCGCTCACGAGGATCATTGCGCGGCGGTTGCGGCCTCGGTCGCGGATGCGGGATTTGATGGCGAGGTTGTTGTGACTTGTGACGACGACCATGCAATCCTGACGTCAGACACCTATCCCGATCACGACATGATGACTGGCATCGTCGGCTCTAATGAGCAGGTACCCGTCCCCGCTGAGTATGGCGCGCCGATCATTCTTGCTCCGACCTTAAGCGGCAGCCCCCTGACGCGTGATGCGGCCTTGGGCGTCGCGGTTAACGGCGTGCCGATTTACGACTACACCGGCGGTGGCGAAATGACTCAAGACGAACTTGCCCGCCATCAAGCGCAGCACGACACCATCATCACCCAACAACTTGATGTTTGTGGTGGCCATGCCGGACGCGGCGACGATTACCACTACCACACCACACCGGTTTGTATGATTGAACAGATGGCCAATGCGGGCGATGCTGCGATCATTGGTTGGGCCTTTGACGGGTTCCCGATTTATGGCGATGCAAACCCCGACGGGTCCGCGATTGCCGACGGAACGTTAGAC
>JBDWMA010000045.1:0-18783 GCA_039972875.1 Pseudoruegeria sp. | reverse complement strand
CGACGGCTTGGCGATAGGTAGCGATCTCCTCTGCGTAGACCCGATCACGCGTCTCCAGATCTTCGACAAATTGTGCTTGCTGCACCGCCAACGCATTACGCAGATCCTCGATTTCGGCAGATGCAGAACTACCTTCGGCTTCCAGCTCAAAAATTTCGGCGCGCAGGTCTTCGAGCTCAAACAGCTTGCGGCGCAGCGCCCGGTCATTCTGCCGGTCCATGGCTTCGCGCGTCGCCTCGGCAGCCGCAACAGCCGCCAATACCTGACGTTGTGCTTCCGAAACCGGGATCGTTGCTTCGATCAACGTCTGCGCAATGGCGGGTGCTTCGTATGCAACGGATGAACATACTATTATTGCCGCGAGAATGAAACGTTTCGTGCTCAAAATCGATCTTCTCAAAACTAAACTAGATCGATAGCACCTTAGCAGTCCGTTTTTCCTGAACAATAGAGAGTTAACGCCACATGAATGCATAAGTTGAAAAACTTCTCATTCAGAGGATTTCAAAAAATACCATAATGAACCCTATCAGATTTTAGGGCAATACTTATGACCTATAGGCTAAATTATGTTAAAAGAGCCGCTTGTGGTTTACATAAAACCCGTTATTTGGGAATAATTATATATTAAAAACAATCACTTGAAACACACGATGATAACGGAGACATTAAATATGGATGCCGTTTAGCTGGGTGACTTTCTCATAATCTCCCGAACGTGGGCATAGGCGGCACAGCCAATAGTCTGTACGCGTGATACCAGAGGATACCATATTCCAGATGATGGAAATCTGGTGTTCGTGGAGGATAATCAATGGTAGCCCAGCATGCTTTGCAAAATTCACAAGTAGACTCACATCTACATGGATAGTTTGAAATATTGGCGATCTCTACTCAAATGGAAACTGATTTATTGAGACCGGTTTGCGACAGATTGCAAGAGACGAACCGCTTCCATCTGGCTCCGACCCTCGCCTACAAAGTTGAATTGTAGGCAACGTTACTGCACCGGGTTCTTTAGCAAAAACCAGTAAATTCCCAGCCTTACCTCGAATGAACTCATACTCTGTATCTTCTGATCGGAGATCAGCACGTATCCATTTCCCCTTCCGACTACCACCTACCGCCATGTCCAACATACTCGTCCCACCCCCTCTTGTTATACTTACGTACCAGACAACGGAAGCTGAGCGAGCATTGCCATGACTAATGGAAAACTCGCTGACAAAAACGCTGTATTCTACAGATTTTCCCGGCTTCAGAATAGCCTCATCTGCGATTGCTGTGGTGCCACAGACGAAAACAACCATTGCCAAAGTCAGTTTTACTAGTTTCATCTCAGGACCAATCCAGTTAACCCAAAACCTAACCGAGATTAAAGCAGCGCACGCGGGTGACCACAAGTAACAGCAGCATGACAGAGCAGATCAGTGTGCCGCCAGAGTGCATTCAACGGACGGACACGGCCTAATTCCATGACGAGTATGCGCAACGAAGAATTTTCCTGCCTCATGGCAATGTAGGCGACTGACGCTGTGACCATCCGGAATTCCGTAGTCAGAAAACATCATCTCGCTCATTTGATTCAATGAATAGTGAGAGGATATGCGAAGCAGATCAAGATCAGCAAACCTTTCAACCACTACCAATCTCGCCCCTAACACAACCCTAAGGACGTTCACATAAAACCTGTTAGCGGTTGTTCGTCGTTTGTTGTGGGCGGGGCTTCATGTTTGGGTTGTAAGAAATGCTTGGCGTGGGGCAGGTTTCCCCAAAAGTGTAACAAGTAAACGACCGTTTATGTGATACACTTAGGACATGAACCAACACACACCGGCCTCAAAATTCGTTGCTTACTATCGCGTCTCGACCACGGGGCAGGGCGAGAGTGGCTTAGGGTTAGAAGCGCAGCGCATGGCCGTACAAGCCTACCTAGCCACAGGCCCAACAGTGGAGCTGGTGGCAGAGTACACAGAGGTTGAGAGCGGCAAAAAGAAAAACCGGCCAGAGCTGGCCGAAGCCGTCAAAAACTGCAAACGCCACAAAGCAACGCTTGTAATTGCCAAGCTCGACCGGCTGGCGCGGAACGTCCACTTTGTTTCCGGCTTAATGGAAACAAACATCAACTTTGTGGCTTGCGACAATCCACACGCCAACCCCCTTATGGTTCATATGTTGGCCGCCTTCGCGGAACATGAACGCGAGATGATAAGTCAAAGAACCAAAGACGGCCTAGCAGCGGCCAAGGCTAGAGGGGTGAAGCTAGGCAAGAACGGTGCGAAGCTTGCCAAAGCGAACCGGCAAGCCGCCGATGAATTTGCCAGATCTACAGCCGAACAGATCCGCCAGATCCCCGAAGATCTACGCACAAGCATTACCAGCTTGACCCGAGAGCTAAACGTTCGCGCAGTGCCTACTACGAAGGGCGGCATTTGGCATAGATCACGGGTTTATAAGCTATTAAATAGGTGCAATGATCTTGGTATATGCTTTAAATAGCAGGTAGGGGTGCACCAAATGAATAACCCAAAGTCACTACTAGAGCTGAAAATTTTCGAGATTGTTCAGCTTATAGAACAAAGAAATGAAAGTCATAAAAATGGTGAAATGGAATTAAATGTTAGACTTTTAGAGGACGCACTAGGAAATATTGATCACTTCCAAAATGTAATCAATAAAGCCCTTGCTGAAGATGTGCCTAACAAGGAAACAATTGCCGTATTTGAGAGACATATGGCTCTAGGAAAAGCCGCAGTACAGCGTTGCCAAGAGCAGATAAAAAGACTTACCGATTTAGATGACAGAATATCAAGGGTGGAAGGCGATATAAAGCATATTGAAGAAGCCGAAAACGACCGCGAGATACAAAAAAAGCTGATCGACTTACAGATAATGCAAGCCCAAGCCGAAGCCGCTCGCCTTACCACAGAGGCCAACGCTAAAGCACAAGAGCAAGCTAGCGCGTCCCTTGATGGCTTGATAAACGGTCTAAAAAACGATGGTTAGGTCAAAAACAGACAGCGAACGCCGCTATGAAGCCGCGCAAGTAGAGCTGGCCGCCGCCGAAAAGGCCGTCAGTGCTGCCGAACGGATAACGGCTAGCCACCCCAGCAAGATAGAGACGAAGCGCCGCCAACTGGCTGATCTGAACAACACCATGCACTACGCAGAAAGCGACCAGAACAGCCGCGCTAACCGTGCGGAAAAGAAAGCGCGCCTTGAGAGTGACAAAGCCCAGCTTGAGCGCGAATTGAACGAAGCACAAACTACACTTGCCGAGGCGCGGGACGCAGCCCAAACGGCGCGAAATCATGCCAGCCAATCCGCCGCTAGTTTCACCGTTGAGCGTGACCGTGCTGTGATGGATGCAGAGGCGCAGAAAGCCGAGTTGGCCATGCAAAGCCATGATCTGGCCGAGCGCAAATTTGCCCAAGCCGAAAAAGACAAGATGGAAGCGGCCAAAACCCAACTTGCTAAAGCCGAAGCAGATGGAAAAACAACGCTGGAAGTCGAGCGGTACAGAGCCAAGGCCACAGCGGCCACGTTGCAATTCGAGTGGCAACAGCGGCGCGAGCTGGAAGAATACACCGCCCAGAACCGCGCAAATGAAATTGCCGTTTCTAACGGTCACGAGATCGAGCTTGCACAGATACACGGTACAATTGCCCGCGAACAGTCCGAACTGAGCCACGGTCAAGCCTTGGAAATCATCAAGGCAAACGAAATTTCTGATATTGGCCGCATTATCGCCAATGGCAAAGAACACCGCTTGAATGTCACCCATGAGACAAACGAGGACATACGCAAAGCCATGGAAATAATGGCTTTGACCACACAAAAGAGCATTACCGACACCTTGAACGCAGCCAAGCTTTTGGTGTTGAAACACTACCTACGCAAAGACGAAATGAGCCACGCGCTTGAAATTGGCCAAGATGCCCGTGCCGAAGAACTGGACAGCGTGGCCGCAGACATGGCCGAAATTGCTCGCTGGCAAGCGAACCGCGAAAAGTCGAAACCAGATTTTGAGGAACCCAATAATTAAGGTATAATATCCAAACCTAACCACCCAAACACATGGCCACAGAAGAGCCAGGACACGACTTCGATTTTGAGCGCTTCAAACACCAGACAGAAAACCCAAACAGGGCGCTAGGTTTTCTAGATACGATCCGCGACAAGCTGGCCGCACACGAAGCCCTCTCCCCAGACGAGCAAGCCTATATTGACGAAACCCAAGAGCTTGACCGCATAGACCCACTTTTCAAAGTCGAGAGGTTTATTGAAGGGCAGTTTAAGGACTTGGACAGCGGCAGGGCTACCAGCCAAGAGGTTCAAAAGCGCATTTTTGATTTTATGGACATGCAGCGCACTATGTTGCGTATGTTGAGAGAGATAGATCAAACCCGCTAGTTATTGGCCCTAGTGCCTCAATTTGCAGCTTGACTTAACGAACATTGCGAACTATCCGAACTTTATGAACAATAGAAACGCACTGAAGTTTGAGGCCGATGAGTAATTACATAAGCGCAGAGGCTATTGCTGAAGACATAGGGGTTACCTCAAAAACTGTCCGCGAGTGGCTCAAATCAGGCGAATTAGTAGGCATAAAAGTCGGCAATAGTTGGAGAGTGCACCGTGCTGATTTTGATAGGTACATCGAAGGGCAACGCCTCGAATTACTTTTAAAAAAGGCTGCTGCAAAACACCCAGACATTGATTGGGTTCAGGGTCAGTGTGCAGAATGCGGGCAATACATGGCTACCCCCAATCGAGGAAGTAAGGCGTGGGTTTGTTCGCCAACTTGTAAGACCACCCATGACGATAAGTGGGCTACAATCGTAGGCCGATATAGCGAAGACTTCGCTTACAATTGCGCTTCAGTTGTACCGTATTTCTAAAAGGCAAGCACATGGATAAATGGCAAATAAATGGCGAAGAGCGGGTGAACGAAAGTACGCCTAACAACACTGTCACCTCTGCTCCACAACAGAGTACATTGAGGTTCAGGAGAACCCCAGAGGGCGAATTTAGGCTGGAAGCAATCGGGTCGCATGGCATTGTCGCGGGTGTGGCAATCATCGCGATGTTGTTGCTCGTTTTGTACTTTACAGCCTTTCACTAGGCAGCGGTTTTACATCAACGCTAAGCCAGTCATCACTATAGCAGTATGATACAAAGCCCACGACCACGGGGGTGTTTTTGGCCTATCTCACAATCAAGAAAGTCAAAGGCCGGTACTACGGCTATATACAAGAAAGCTACCGCGAAGGGGGCAGCGTCCGAACGCGCACGGTTGAATACTTGGGGGCGATGGAACCCGCGGTGGCGCAACAGGTACAAGCCACACGCAAACAACTAGAACAGGCCGACATGGCCGCACTGGTGCAGTCGGTACGCAAAGCCAGCCAAACGGCCACCAGAGCGCCAGAAATCACCACACAGCCCCAAGAGGCGGCAACGCCGCCGGAAACCACACCAGAGCCGCGCTATCAGCGTTTAGAGGTCAACGGGCGGCCTCAACTTGTAGACATGCAAACCGGCGAACTAATCGAGCCGCAAGATACAGGAGTTATCACTACAGAAACGGCAAAGCCGACTTTGCGACCGTTCGCGGACAGTCTCAAATTGCCGCCAAACCTTGCCACCCACAAACTAAGCCTTGCGGCCTTTCATGGAACACACCGCAAATTCGGCAACCGGCTTAAGGCCATGCAAATCAACCCCGCCACCATGCCAGACGTGGTTGTGAAGTACGGGAACACGGACGGCCTCAAGCAAGACCGCAACGGCGCGTATATCGTCACCGCCAGCCGTACCCCAAAACGCGGCCACGGCTTAAACAAGACAAAGCTTTGGCAACACACCCGCCAAGCTATGAGCCGCGCCACGATCGACGCGATCGAGACCGAACAGCCCGAACTGTTCGCGCACCTGAAAAGCCAGCTCGACACCAGCCACCGCGAAGGCAAACGCTTACTGTTTCAGCACATAGCGCAGACCACCAGCGGGGCGCAGCGTTTGGGGTTATCACTACAGCTTTTGATTTGGGGTAAAATCCCCCAACCAACCAGCGACAAGAGCCGCAACAAAACCACCGCGCAAGACTTGGGACAGATGAGTTACAACACGGCAAAAGGCTGGCGCGATGAGGCCGCTTTTATCTTGGCCGAAGCCCACAAGAACGGCTGGTCAGCCTTGGCCACAAAAACCCAAAACGCCAGCCGCAAGCACAAAGCAACAATCACCAAAAAACGGAACGAAATCGCCCAGCTTTCTAAGCTGGAAATTTTGGCTGGAAAACGCCGCGCGAAGTTACGCGAAATCGTACAAACAGAAACGAAGCTAAGAGCCACAAACGAGCTGCAAAATCGTGTCGTAAATCTACGCCGTGTTTTTGATCTTTGAACCGCTGGAGGTTTTGCCACCCTCCCCCGTTTGATCCCGCGCAACACCCGCGCCACCGGCGCGGGGATATTGGGAACGGGACGGTGAGGAGAAAATAAAATTCTTAAGGGATGAGCGTAGCGAATGGGTGGGCGGGGCGAACTACAATATGAGGGCTTGGATGAGTGAATGACGGACGAGGATGAAGAGGGAGCGAACGACAGTGAGGGAGCGATGAAGACGAGGACGGAGAGAACGAAGGCAAGACGGAGTATTGTAGAGAGATTTTAATTTGCATTTGACAGGTAACGCATTGTTCTTATTGTTATATTGAGATTATCGTCACAATACGCAAAACCATGATCTAAACAAAAGTCAATACAATACAAAAGGTTGTGGGGATTTGAGACAAGAGGTCATAAGCGCATTTGAAAAAACTCTCGCCAGCTTAAGCTTGGAAATTTCAAATTCTGCGCCAGCAATCGACCCGCTAAAAATACCCTACGGCACGTTCACACTGGCAGACAACCCCAACCTTGCTGCTCACATTTGCAATACTGTTGCAGAACAGACAGGGGCGTTCTGGACGCTTACACAGTTCAAGCGGTTGCAAAACACACCGCTGGAAAAACCAACAGAACCAGACCCCAAAGACCCCGCGTTATGGCCAGAGCCGAACGCCCCTTTGCCCCCTGCCCTCGTCACAAAATACGGCCAGCAAGGCGCTAGAAAGCGCGTAGCCGCCTACAATCTCACACAAGCCCAAAATGCCTACGAAACTGCCCTTAAAGACTATCAGGAATTATCACTACAAGTACGCGCTATCCGTGCGTCTGATAACTTTGATGAACGCGGCTATATGGTGGCTTTTCGCAACGCCCTTGAAGTGGATTTTCCGGCGTTTGTGCAGAGCTTTTTTTTTGCCCCAAAGTGCCTAGCCGTTAACGAAGAGAACCGCAAAGCGCACACGTTCATTTGTGCCGGTACGAAGTCGGGAAAATCCCAAACCATGCTGCACTTGATCCGCCACTATGTGACGGTCAACATCGAACCCGCTTTGGTGATCCTCGATCCGCACGGCGATCTAGCCAACGATGTTGCCCGCTTTCCTGAGAACGCCACCAGCGGGCGTTTGGTTCATATCAAGGCGAACCATATCAAGGGGCGTAAAATCTCGTTCAACCCGTTTGACTGCCCGCCGGAGTTCCGCGACGAAAGCGCCCTCTACAGACGCCAGAAGCAGTTTCTAGGGGCATTGGAGCAAATCAACGGCGAACCCTTCTCAAAGGCGCAAAAACCGTTCCTACTGCCCATTCTGGGCGTGTTGCTGCACAAAGAAGGCTGCACTTTCAAAGACCTTGTTCGATTCATGGACGACAACCGCAACAGCGACCTTGTGAGTTATGGCAAGACCCAACTGCCAAACGAAGAGAACCGCGATTTTTTCAAGTACAGGTTTCACGACAAAACCAAGGAAAGCTCAAAAGAAGCACTGAGCGCCCGTTTCAGCGACATTGTAGCCGATCCAGCCATTCGGGATTTTCTATGCAACGAAAGCACCTTTGACCTGCCCGCTTGTTTGGACGGCGGCAAAATCATCGTATTTGAGTTTGACCCAGACGAGCAAAGCAAAGAGGCCATTACGACCATAGGCCAGCTCATCAATGCCTACCTTGTCAGCTTTGCGATGGCGCGGCCAAAGCACAAGCGCCACCCGATCCACCTCTTTGCAGATGAGTGCCAATATTTTGTCAGTCCAACCATTCAAGAGATCATGGGAGAGACGAGAAAATTTGGCCTCTACGCGACCCTAGCGACCCAACGCACCGAACAAGTTGGCCGTGACCTACTAGACGCCATTCTAGGAAATGTGGGCTGCTATCTGATAGGCCGAAACAAGGGTAAAACCGCCGAAGTGATGGGCAAGGAACAACCCATAACAGCGGATGAAATTCGCGCTATGCCACCCTTGCACTTTTACCAGATCGAGCCGGAGCGCGAACCAGTACGCACCAAAATTGACGTTTTGAGCGGCAAGCATAGACTGAGCGGTGAAGCGTGGGCAGCGGTCAAATACAAGCAAGGCGAGCTGTACTACCGCCCCGACCACCCTACCCCGTCTGAATATCAACGAACGCCCACCAGTGAGGCGCGGCCAAGCTCTACGGCGCTGCAAACGCACAACGCTGGCCGCAAGCCAATGTTCGACGCCCCAAAGTTCACCAAAAACACAAACAACCCCTAGAGCGCCTTATGAGTGATATTATCAAAACCCTTGCCGAAGAGCCGCGCAAAGCGCTGGTGGCTTTGGCTTGCTTTAGGTTTTTGACGCCTAAACAGTTCGTGCGCCTTGGCGTGGCCGCAAGCGATACCGTTATGCGCGATTATGTGTTGAACCGGCTAGAGCGCCGCGCCCGCCCACTGGCGAAAGCCGCCAGCCTTAGCCGCTGGCTTCCCAAGGTTCATTATCTCACCAAACACGGCGCCGAAGAGCTGGCCACCATGTACAAGCTACCGCTCGAAGAGTTCCGCTATCCAACCGGCCAAGTGCAGTTTGGCGAACGCATGGCCAAGCACCGCTTTGCGCAGGTAGATTTTCACATTGGCTTGCGCATGTGGGCAGCGTCACGGGGCGCACAAGTTGGCTTAAGCGACATGGATTTTGATGTTTCAGGATCGAGGCGCGGCGGTGATTTTGAGCCATTGACCACTATCGAAATCAGAGGCAGCGACCGGCCAATAATTGCAGACGGGATATTTTCAGTTAGTTTGAACGATACGCCCCTACTCTACGCGCTGGAAATCCACCGAACGACCCAAACAAAGCAAGTCTACACACAGATCAAGCGTTACATGGACATGCTCGAAAACGGCGACCTAAGTTTTAAATATGGGGTAGAGTTCCCCGCCGTGGTTTGTTCTGTCCACACGCTCGACAACGTACTACGCGGGGTCAAAAAGCACCTCATGGCCACACCAGATTTTGCCGCATTCAAGCACCTGTTTTACTTCAACACCACTGAACAACTGGCAGAGGACTTTTCAGAGGGCTGGGAGTTCGCAGACGGTGAACCCGCCGACCCGTTTCCCAAGACAGGAAACCCTGTACAGACGTTAAGTTTAGACGAGCCGATTTTGCCGGACGACCTTTCTTTATAAGGGCTATCTATAAATTGCTTAAATTACAGTTTTTATGCTTTTGTGATTTTTAACTTTCCAACTTTTGCGCCGATAGCTACACTGAGTGCATGGGATATATCGTATCATTTATTGCTCAAAAAGGCGGCGTTGGGAAATCCACCCTCGCCCGTGCGCTAGCGCGTGAAGCTTGCGCTGGTGGCTGGGACGTCAAAGTCGCTGACTTGGACACACAACAAGGCACGGTGGCCGACTGGCACAAGGTCAGGCTAAACTCTGGCCTCGATCAAGTGGGATCAGTCGAAGTGATTGGAACGGTCGCAACGGCCCTCAAAAGCGCTGATAGCCACGATCTGCTCATTTTGGATGCAGCAGCACGGGCTAGCGCTGTAACCGCCGACCTCGCCAAGCATTCGGATTTGTCTGTGATACCAACTTGCGCAAGTCGCGACGACCTTATGCCAGCGATCCGGCTGGCCAATGAGCTGCGCAAATCAGGCGTGGACACAAACAAGATCGTGCTGGCCCTTACTCGCGTCACAACAGAGGCCGAAATCCGTGAGGCCCGCGACTTCATAGCAGAAGCCGGTTACACAACACTGGAGGGCTGCTTGTATGAAAAACCGGCCTATAGACAAGCCCAGAACGACGGACGAGCCGTGACTGAAACGCGCTACAAAGCGCTCAACGATAAGGCTGGTTTACTCATGCAATCTCTAATCAATAAAATCGCAGAACAATGAACACAAAGCTCCCCCCGAAAAAGAAGCCAAACAGGCTTGGCACACCGCCCACAGACGCCAGTTCGACGTTAGAACAACCCGAACACGCGCCAGCCGCGCCAGAAGTCCGGAAGGCCCGTAAAAAAACAGGTCGAACAGAGCCATTTGGGACGCGGGTTAGCCCTGAGTGGATGAAGGAATTTAAGACGGTTGCCGTGCAAGATGACCTTAAACACGTTGAACTATTAGAGCGGATGCTCGAAGTATATAAGGCTCAAAGATAAATTGCTTAAATTTAAGAATTAGAGCTTTCATTCTTTTTATTGAAAGCTAGCAGAAGCATTTCGGCCACCGCCCACAAGTTTGGTCAAGGCGACAGAAGGCATTGAGATGTAGGTGATCCACGATTGGAGAGCATGCCAAGCGTTTGGGTTGACGAATTTCCTATGTGAAGAAAATTACAGCATTTGCAAGTTAGAGGCCGTCCAGCCTATTCTCTAAAATTGAATGCGGGAACTTTATTGAGGATCACCATTTTGAAATATTTATTGTTTGTCGTTTTGATGCTAGTTTTACCCTTGAAGGTGTCTGCCCAAGACATTCGTGATGGGCAGTTTGTGCGTTCACAAGTACTGATCTATGCCGCTGATGGATGTGGTCTACACTCCAGTTCTGTAACTGGAAGGTCCGTGTGTGCAAGGGACTTTATTTACACGTTTTTAGAGGGCAATAGGCATTGGATCTTGTGTCACAACCCACGAGAAAATGTTGCTTACGCTTTCTTTGCTGACAGTTACGTCAACAGAGGCAATAACTCAATTCAATCGTGTGCAAGGAATGCAAGTGTTTTGTTGCGTAGCGATGTAAATGAACTACATGCTCTGGCGGTCAGTTCATACCAAGAATATTTGAGGCAAGTTCAAGCGCAACGGGAAGCATATTCCCGAAACCCCAATCGGCTTACCTTTGTGGGAGTTTTTGCAGCGGCAATCCTATGCGGCGAGCGTGAAAGTAATCCGTATGATGGGGCCGCATGTGTTCCAGACATGCTACGCAATATCAACGCCGTTGATAGCCTAATTTCGGACATGTTAAGGTAATTGAAGTTTCGTTAGAAAGTGAAAATCGCTTTGACAAACCAGCCGCCCCATGCAGCAGCATAAAAGCGTAATTTCTTACTTTTAAGCTTTTACACCTAATCGGCTTCAAAACAGATCACTTAAGGCCCAAGCTGACCACCATGGTGTTCAGCCACCAAAAACAGCTAAAAACGCCTCTAAGGCCCGTTTCTGTGGCTCTGGCGCGGAATTGGGAGGCAAGCGTAGCCCAAAAATCACGCGACGCGGAACTTTTTGGCTTTTTGTGGGGTGGTGATCCGCGTTTTGTTTAGCTGCGCAATGCTGCCTGATCTTAGATACGATTCGTATTTTTCGGCTCAAACGTATGTTTTGTTCACAACCTAAGTGGCTTTCTCAAAGAATCCTAAACCAAAAGAAAAACAACGTTGTTGTTTAGATTCTTTAAGAACGTAGTTAATTTAGCACTCATAAGTCTTTGATATAAATGGGCTATCTGTCGTATAGGTGCCCGTTTGTGGGATGAGATGCTTTTTAAGGTGTCCATCTATGGGACCTAAGGTGTCCATCTATGGGAAAGGTGTCCGTTTATGGGACGAGATCGCGAGATCTCGCTAAGGCACTGATTTTTATTGGTTTCGTGTTTTCGTAAGGTGTCCATCTGTGGGGAGGGTGTCCATTTGTGGGAAGTGTCCATATTGAATTGCCGCACGGGCACTTTAGCGCTATTCTTATGGAAATCATAAGAAAACCTCATGTCGAACAGTACCGAAATCACAGATACCACGGCGGAATTTTTCCAGCCAGCGAACATGCCAGAAAGCTTTAAGAAAGCGGTCGGGGTGGTGCAGGTTGCCATGGGAGAGCTGGGGCTGTTGCACCGCAAATGCTACAACGTGGCGCTGGCCAATGCCTACGAAGGGCTAGGGCAGGGGAAGCGCACATTCCGGGTTCCGGTGTCCGTTGTGTCCGACTGGTGCGAGTTCAAAAGCCACAACTACCAAGCGCTCTATGACGTGTTCGAAGAGCTGCGGGTAACGCCGGTCAAATCCGTGACCTTTGACGAAAAAGAAGCCAAGAAAGGCCGCAAGCGCAAACGTGTGAGCGGCGACGGCCTGTTGTCGAGCTTTGCGATCATCGAGGGCGGGATCATTGAATACTCGTTTTCGGATCACATGGCCGAAATCCTGCATGAACCAGAACAATACATTTGGCTCTCGCTCAATGCCCAAAATAAGTTCGACAGCAAGTACGAGCTGAACCTGTTCGAGAACTGCGTCCGCTATATTAGCGTAGGCTCGACCGGCTTTAAGCCGCTCGAAGATTGGCGCGGTTTGTTGGGGGCAAAAGACCCGTACTATGACGACTTCAAGAACTTTAACCGCAAAGTTTTGAAAGCCGCCACACAAGGCGTGTGTGACAAATCAGGGATCATCGTTAGCCCTGAGTTCGAGCGCGAAAAGCGAAAAGTGTCGAAGATCAAATTCACGGTTAGCGAAAACCCACAAATGCAGCTCTTTGACCATAAAGAGCATAGCCGGATCAGAGAGAGCGCAGCCTACAAACGACTTGTTGAGATTGGCCTACAGGATGTCGAGGCGATTCACTGGATCAACAAAAAAGGTGAAGCCGGTGTTCTTGAAAACATTGCCTACGTAGAAGCCAAAAAGCCGGATAAAAACCCAACAGGCTACATGGTGGCTGCACTACGCGCTGGCTATGGCGACAAGTCACTAGAAGAACGCAAGCGGGAAGAGGCGGCGCAAAAGCAGCTCGCCAAGAATGCCGAAGCCAGAGAGCAAAAGGCGCAGGCAGAACAAGCCGAAGAGATGCTGAAAGCTGAATTTAGCACTTACCAAAAATCACGCGCCCAAGACTTGATTGAGCTGCAAGATGAGGCCAGCATAACGGCCCTTGGTCAGATCGTGGCCGACGCACTTGTGATCCGCGAAATGTGCCAGCGGTGGGAGGCGATTAAACGCGACCCGTCCCAGCTCGACCTACGCAAAAGCAACGACAGGATAATTTTTGGCGGCTACGTTGTGGCCGAAGCCTTAAAGCTTTGGGGCGATCCACAAGATTTGGACTTTGAAGAATATAAAAAGCAAAAAAGCGCAATTTCTTAAATTTTAGCTTTTTACTGGAAGGGACCGCTTTGTTGCGATACTTGACCTGTTTGGCCTTTGGGCTCGCGCATCCAGCGTTTGCACAACAGGCCAGCTCGCTTGGCCCCGCCGAATGGAAACCCCGCAAGGCGGCTTACAAAGCCAGCCGACGACGGGCGGCGTAGATGGCTTGTTCTACGTAAAGACCACGAAGAGCTTAGAAAAATTTGACGCGTGAACCCATTGGGTGTACAGTGTGGGCATGGAAACAAGAATTAACGCCCGCATCGATAAAGACCTTAAGGCCGAAGCTGAACAAGTATTAGCGCAACTTGGCCTTAACACGACTGACCTTATCAAGCTGACGTTTCGGCAATTGGTTATGCGTCAAGGACTACCTTTTGACGTGAAAATCCCAAATGACGAAACCGTGGCTGCATTGAGCGAAGATTTGACCGATGCACCAAGTTTTAGCTCAGTAGATGATCTAATGGCTGACCTTCATTCACGCGACTAGCCAATGCGCCAAATCAAGAAAACAACCAGCTTCAAAAAAGACTTCAAGCGCTCTCTAAAGCGTGGCTTGCCAGTAGCAGTTTTAGCGGAAGTCCTAGAGTTATTGGCAACCGACAGCCCTTTGCCTGAACGTTGCCGACCTCATAAGCTGGTGGGTGAGTACACAGGTACTTGGGAGTGCCATATCGCCCCAGACTGGCTGCTAATCTACGAATATGAAGACGGCTTGTTAAACTTGCGCCGGATGGGTTCGCACTCGGATTTGTTCAAGTAGGCTGGCAAGTTTGATCTATGTGGCGCGGGAGAAGCCACAGAAATATTTAACGTAAAAGGGCTTTATGCGCCTTTCGGCGGCGTAAAGGCGTGGAAAATCGCAGCTCCACTTTTCTCGTGGCAGTTCCTTTCACCGAACGTTAGTCTTTGAAGAATTGATCGTGCAAGGGAGGGCGAACGCCAATGACACTGATAGACGAGGTGCAGACCGCTCGACAAGAGGTCGTGACCGACGGCTACGAAATGTCATTGGGAGAGGTTATCAATCTCTACAAAGATAAAGAGCTAGTAATTGATCCCGTATTCCAACGACTTTTTAGATGGGATGAACAGCGAAAAACGCGCTTTGTTGAGTCGCTTCTTCTCGGAATTCCCGTTCCCCCCATATTTGTTTTCCAAGACGAACACGGCGTTTGGGAGTTAATTGATGGCCTTCAGCGTGTCTCCACAGTGCTGCAGCTTACAGGTGATCTTTTGGGAGAACGCGCCGAAGAGCTGGGAGTATTGATGCTGAACGGAACCCGCTTTCTTCCCAGCCTTAATGGCAAACGTTGGATGCCGTCGGGTGAGGCAGTTCAGGATGGTCTAGGCAGTAAGCTGCAAATTGAAATCAAGCGTGCACGCATCAGAGTTGAAATACTGAAATCGGAAAGCGCCGCCTCTGCAAAATACGAGCTTTTTCAACGGTTGAACACTGGGGGGGTAGGCCTGTCTGAACAGGAAGTACGAAATAGTATTGCGGTATCGCTTAACAAGGGATTCTATGATTGGCTAATCGCTCTGTCCAACAATCCGAGCTTCGTTCTTACAACGCGGCAAACTGAAGCTGCTTTAGAAAAAGAGGCTGGCACGGAGTTAGTCCTTCGCTTCCTTGCGTTCCGTCTAGTGCCGTACCAAAATGGAATGGATGTACACGAGTATCTTGACGATGCATTGTTTCAACTCGCTTCTGATCAAAATTTAGATATGCAAGCAGAAGGTGAAGTCTTCACCAAGACATTTGAGTTGTTAGAGGCAGCCATGCAGGCATCTTCGTTTCAAAGGTGGAATGGCCAAGCATTTACCGGAAAATTCTTGATGTCGCTCTTCGAGGTTGTAGCTACAGGAGTATCTAAGAACTTGCCTGCTCTAGAAGGCATGGCGGTACTGGACAGAAACGCCTTTCTGTTAGCAAAAGCGCAGAACCTACCAAATGATCCTACATTTTCTCAGAACTCTGGTGCTGGTGTTCGCGGAACGACGCGCCTTTCAAACCTCTTGCCAATTGCCGAAGACCTTATGAAGCCGTGAGTGCGTGCTGTGAGCAAGATCAGAACACTAAATGAAATGCAGACCGCACTAGACCAAGAAATGGCTTGGCGTATTAAGGAAATAGGAGTTTTCAAAGTGGGGGCAGGCTCCAACGGCCCGCGGCGCAAGCCCTTCATTCGGGCCGGTGTCGCTCTTCTCTATGCCCATTGGGAAGGCTTCATAAAGAATTCTTCCGAAATCTATCTTAGCTATGTTGAGAGCAGGGCGCTCCGATACCGTGACCTCAAATCTTGCTTTGTAGTGTTTGGGTTGAAAGGTAAAATCAATACGCTTGTTGACAGCAAGAAGTCGTTACCGAACGTCGAAGCAATGGATTTCATATTGTCGAACATGAATGAGACGGCAAAGCTTCAGATCAGCTCCGCGGTGAATACCGGGTCTAACCTTACTTCGAAGGTGTTCAGCAATATTGCTGGGTCGTTAGACATCGACACATCTCCATATGAAACAAAGTTTCATTTGATTGATTCCAGCTTAGTAGATCGAAGGAATAAGGTCGCTCATGGTGAGTTCCTCGACATCGAAGGTAGCGATTTTTCGAGTTTGGTAGATGACATGCTCAGCCTAATGCGGATGTACAAAACTGACATTGAGAATGCGGCTTCGCTCGAAAATTATAGGCGAGCGGCCTAACCTTGCGTCTAGGATGTTCCCGCGGGTGCATCGCAGCAAGCAACCGCTTTCAAAAGGTGGTGCCTAAATCATGACATGCGCACCAGTCCTGTAGCCCTTGGCGGCAGGGCGAAGGGGGTGGTGCATAAGTCAGGTTCGGATCGCAGGCCGTGTGTGGGAATCAAGAATTAATAGGCTTAGAAAACCCAGCATCTGCATCTTGTAACGCAGAAGGTGAAAGTCTATCGCCAAGATGGCCCGCCCACTCAACCTAGTTGGGACCGCTATGCGGATTCTGAGTGCCTTCCATGATTCCTTGTGTAGTGCTCATTTGGGCTAGAGCAACATTAGCACCAATCTCATAAGCTTTTTGCTTCATCCTACTCTTAGATATATCGATCCAACACCCTAGCACGGTCAAAAGAATGCCAACAATCAGAAGACCAATTTTCTCCGGCTCGGATGCATGCTGAGATATGTAGTTGTCCCAAGTGTTGCCAGCGCCAAAGACTGCGAAGCACACAACGCACCATAAAGCGATTAGTAGAAATCCTAAGAGAACTAGAAGGCTCCCATTTGCCCCTTCGTTGGCTAATTTGGCGATTACGTTGGCATATTTGATGGCGGTTTGCGCTTCTGTCATTTTGGCATTTGCATCGCCCGTATTTTGGGGCGGCGATCCTGCAGCGTTCTCAATGTGAGCACTGATCAAGTCCTTTCCTTCCTTCTCAAGATCGGGAGATTTTTGAAAAAAGTTAATACGCATAGAAGTCACCTTATCCCTGTGTATCCAGCCCAAACGTGTGTTTTTTGATTTTGACGGATTTTTGCGAGGTCGTGCAACCTAAAGGTCTCGCCTAGCTCTCGAAAACGGGTCACGTCCGTCAAGGGGTGCAGGGTGTGGAGCGTAGATGGCTTAACAGTATTGGTAATAGTGTTAAGTGATTTGGTGTCCGCCACCCGTAAGCGTGGGGGATAACACGAGGATTTCGCTTCGCCGCTTAACGGTTTTCGGGTAAAATGTTAAATATGAGTGAAATGAGCCTCTACGACAGCAGCGGGAACCGCCTGTATCTGAACGCCGAAGAACGCGCTGCTTTTCTAACCGTCGCGCGGCACAAACCTGCCCGCGACCGCACTTTGTGCGAGACGCTGCTCTTCACGGGCTGCCGCCCATCAGAACTGTTGGAGATCACTCCGGCCCGCGTGGATCTGTCGGGCGGGGCAATCGCCATTCGGAGCCTGAAGAAGCGCAAAGATGTCTCTGGCAACTCGAAAATCGTCTACAGGAGCGTTCCGGTACCGCCAGATTATCTGGACACGCTCAACACCGCCCACGGTATCCGTGAGGCCCAGAAATCCCGAAAACAGGCGGGAACGTCGATCTGGCCGCTGAGCCGTGTGCGTGTCTGGCAGATCGCGAAGGGGATCATGATCGAGGCCGGGATACCGGATGCGCCGCACCGCAGCCCAAAGGGATTGCGCCACGGCTTTGGGATCAACGCAACGATGAACGGCATTCCGCTGCACATGCTGCAAAAGTGGATGGGGCATGCGCAGCTCAGCACTACGGCGATTTACGCCGATGCTATCGGTAAGGAAGAACGGGACATTGCGGCGAGGATGTGGGGGTAGGGGGCATGCATCTGACAAAAACAAATGAGGGCATAAACCTGTATCGTTTCTACCGGATGGAGGTCGTGCGCGGCCTCTTTGGTGACTGGGGGTTGATCCGTGAATGGGGCCGTATTGGCTCTTCAGGACGGGTACGCACAGACTGGTTCAATAGCGAAGAAGACGTCAAAAACGCGCGATTTGAGCTGCATATGCAGAAGGCGAAGCGCGGCTACGAGTAAGGCAGGACAGTATTGTTACACATACCAGCGCGTAATAGGGTTTTGAGCAAGCTAAGCCATGGAATCTAAATTGCCCTCCGACATGCTGCATGATGGAGCATTTGCAGCCCTGTCATTTTCAAAAAAGTTTGAAAACTGATTGTTTTTTAGGGTTTTGCCTCGTCTTCCCTTGCTTGTTGTTTGGCGTGTTCAAGAAACCTTACATCTGGTTGGAACAGTGTCCCATCGCGTTGCATAGCTTCCATTTTGATCACAATATCACTCCAGAAAACGCCACTGTCTGGAAATTGTTGAATTCGCCAAAGGGAGACCCAGACATCGCGCTGCGCCTGGGCGTTGCTGGGATCCGCCAGCGCCAGACGCTCTGCGATCTCCAGGCCGTGTGTATAGGCGCTGAGGGCGGCGTCAAGATCGCCCTGCGCCGCACGCACATCGCCGACCTTGTTGAGCGAGACGGAGACATCGCGCTGCGCCTCTGCGTTGCTGGGATCCGCCAGCGCCAGACGCTCCCTAATCTCCAGGCCGCGTGTATAAGCGCTGAGGGCGGCGTCAAGATCGCCCTGCGCCGCACGCATATCGCCGACCTTGTTGAGCGAGACGGAGACATCGCGCTGCGCCTCTGTGTTGCTGGGATCCGCCAGCGCCAGACGCTCTGCGATCTCCAGGCCGCGTGTATAGGCGCTGAGGGCGGCGTCAAGATCACCCTGCGCCACACGCACATCGCCGACCTTGTCGAGCGAGACGGAGACATCGCGCTGCGCCTCTGCGTTGCTGGGATCCGCCAGCG
>JBDWMA010000044.1:0-194313 GCA_039972875.1 Pseudoruegeria sp. | reverse complement strand
TACTTTTTTAAACATGTCTTTTTCTCCTTTGGTCGTATGGGGTTACGACCGTTCATCTTGGTTATAAGTGTCGGTGGGCTTGGGGCCCGTCGTTGCGATGAACTGGATGTAAGGCGGGAAGTGGCAAAGAAAAAGGGGGGGCATCTTCACGGAAAATCGCCAAAATGTGAGAACAGGCACATGCGCAGTTGATGTGCATTTTTTCACAGACAAAAGGGGTTACCAAAATTGGTCAAAAATTCGCACAATAGGGTCGGAACCGCTCCAAACGGGCTCATTTTTCGGGATGATTTGTGCAGTCGTCCCTAAAGTCCCGTAAATCCAAATGTTACAGCCTGCGCAGCCATGTGAGAAACCGCGCAAGGCAGGTGCAGAAATGTACAGGAAACCCCAAGGATTTTTTGAAAAAATTGGGTGGAGCAGCTTGGCATGGCAAAATTAGACCACGACTTAGTCCTAAAACCTACGACTCAGCGTGACCGCGAGACGATGTTTTACGCCAAACATCCAGAATATAGCGACTGGTCATCAAATCCAGATGCGCCCCCCCACCATTTTTAAACAGAGTTATCTCTTGATCGGTGGCACGTCGGAACAAACCGCTCTGTAAGTCGTAATAATCCGCCAAAATATCATCACGGGTGATCGTTCCTGCGGCCAAGGGAATTTTCAATTCCCCGATGTGATCCACTGTGGTTGCTCGGCTATCGACAAAAATCCGGCTGCGTTTCAAAACAGCATCGTCAAATTCACGCATATCAGGGCGATAAGCACCGATCCCGTCCAAATGTTGCCCAGCGCGAAGCCATTCACCTTGTATCAGCGGATTTGTGGACATGGTGGCTGACGTAATAATGTCGGCCGCGTGTACCGCCTCCGCCAAATTTTCCACAGCGGTTGTGTTTGGAAACGCCTCTGCAAAGGCTTTGGCACCGTCCGGGCTACGATTCCAGACCGTAAAAGTAGCCTGCGGAAACGCCGATGCATAAGCCGCGCGCAATGTACGGCCAACAGTCCCCGCCCCAACGATCAAAATCTTTCGGCTGTCTGGTCGCGCCAGGCAACGTGCGGCAAGCAAACTGTCCCCTGCTGTTTTCCACTTTGTCACCAAATGAAAATCCACCAACGCCTCAAGTGCGCCATCCTCATCTGAAAACAAGTTGACCGCACCATTTACCATGGGCTTTCCCTTTGCCGGATTTCCGGGAAAGATCGTGGCGGATTTCACCGCAATACCAAGGCCATCAATCATCGCGGCCCGTGATAGAAGTGTATCATCCTTACGATACAGAAACGTGTCGTCGATTTCGGCCCTTGGCAGGGTGTGCCCCTTTGCCAAGGCATCTGTAAGCGCCAGCCAGTCCAACTGGGGATCAACCTCATCAAATGCAATAAAAGGAATATTCATGGCTGGGCCTCTTTCGGTGTCAATAGACCTTCGTCAACTAAGCGCGCAGCCCAGCCAAGAGGATCGGTAAACAGATGAGTTTGCCATCCCCGTGCGGCGGCAGCGTCAATATTATCAGTTCGATCATCCGCAAACAGCAAAGCGGCCGGTGCCACACCACAATCATCCTCAACGGCGGCATAGATATCTGCAAATGGTTTTACCATTTTCATATGCCCCGAAATGTAGCGGCGATCAAACTCCGACAGGAACGGATATTCAACTTCGGCAATGGCAAAGGTTTCGACTCCAAAATTGGATAAGGCAAAGACCTGTACGCCTTTTGCGCGTAGCGCGCGCAACAATGAAACCGAATGGGGGATCGACGGGCTGGCCATATACAGCCAATCATCATGCCAACGACGGATCTCTTCCGAGAACTCCGGCAATGCTTCTGCAGCCGCATAAACAGTATCGCGAAACGGCTCTCCCCGATCCACAAGATCATTCATGGCATGAAGGTCCACTGCATCGAACATTGCTTTGCGTCGGATCTTTCCGATCACGCGGTCATAATGGCGCTCTGGCTGCCATTCGATCAGAACATTACCGATATCAAACACGACGGCTTGGATATTGGACATGAGGTCTCCTTTGGGGATAGGCTTTCCAAATTACGTCAAAGATCTTTGTTCAGGAGTGTGCCGTGTCTGATCTGGAAAGCGAAGCAGAAAAGAATCGCCCAAAGCTAACTCCGCGGGAAACAATGTTTGCCAAATCGGTCAGCGGGATCTGCGCGGTTCTGGCGTTTCTGACGCTCATTGATTGGCCAACAATTTCCAACACCACGGTGCTGTTGTTGCTTCTTGGAATATTGCCTTGGGCCTTTCCTTATATCAACAGGCTTAAGGTTGGAGAAGTTGAGCTGGAACTGCACGGTCTTACCAACGATGTTGAGGCCATTAAAGACAATAACTCTGAGCCAGAAACAGGGGATGAACTCTCAACCGAAGCGGCAATTGCGCCGACCGAAAACATGCGTCGTGTCCTAAAAGCAATTGCGGGTGGTAACTATAGTTTTAGAACACTCACCGGAATCTGCAAAGACAGCGGTCTGAAAGAAAAATCCCTCGTCAGCCAACGGCTTCTCGACGGCAAATCCCAGGGATTTGTTCGAGACGTGAGAGGGCGCAAAAACAATGAACTTTGGGGCATCACCGCACGGGGACGGGCTGCGCTCCGAATCCCTTAGCGCTGCGCCTGACGTAGCACCCGTTCCAGCGCATTTAGAAAATTCGACCGGTCCGCTTTGGAAAACGGTCGCCCCCCGCCCTGACGAAACGGATCAGCGGCGCGGATGTCGGCCATTAGATCGCGAGTGGCCAAAATATTGCCGATATTTGCGGGAGTGAACTCCTCTCCGTTGTGGCGCAGTACTTTGGCGCCCCCTTCGATGCATTTTGCCGCCAAGGGGATATCGCCGGTGACCACTACATCTCCGGTGGTGGCACGGTCTGCGATCCACATATCGGCGATATCCGGGCCATCGGGTACAATCACCACCTCGACCAGCGGGTTCTGCGACATGCGAAGCCCACCGTTGGACACAAGATACATCTTTGTTTTGTGCCGTGTAGCCACCCGTTCGGCCTCAGATTTCACCGGGCAGGCGTCTGCATCAATATAAAGAGCAGTCATGCGTAAAGCGCCTCGGCGTGGAAGGCGACGTGCTCTTCCATAAAGGTCGCGATAAAGTAGTAAGAGTGATCATAGCCTTTTTGCATCCGGAATTGTCCTTCTTGTCGACGGCCGGCCATGGCGTGGGCAAGGCTTTCCGGCTTTAGCAGGTCAAGAAACTGATCATCGCTTCCCTGATCGATCAACACAGGCCCCTCAAATCCAACCGCAGTCATCTGCAGACTAGCGTCATGTGTCGAGCAATCTGCATCGGCACCCAAATAGGCCGTCAGTTGTTTTTGACCCCACTCTGAATCCGTCGGGTTGGTGATCGGTGCAAAGGCCGATACCGACCGAAATGTTCCCGGTAATGCCATAGCCAACGTCAAAGCGCCGTGCCCTCCCATGGAATGACCCGTTATAGCTTGGCGGTCTTCATCAAGAGCAAATTTTTCAAACACAAGCCCTGGCAATTCTTTGGCCAGATAATCCCACATCTGAAAATTGGGCGCCCAAGGTCTTTGCGTGGCATTCACATAAAACCCAGCGCCCTGCCCCAGATCATAAGCGTCATCATTGGCCACATCCTGACCGCGTGGGGAGGTATCGGGAAAAATCAATGCAATGCCTTGTTCGGCAGCCCAAACTTGCGCCCCAGCCTTGGTCATGGCGTTTTCATGGGTGCAGGTTAGACCCGACAAAAACCACAGAACCGGCACCGGGCCATCATTGGCCTCTTCTGGAAGGAACAAACCAAAGGTCATCTCACACTGACAACTCTCCGACGCGTGGGAGTAAACGCCCTGCACGCCACCATAGCATTTGTTTTCGGATAGAGTTTTCATATTAGGCGCTCCCGGATTGAATTGCTTTCACCGCTATCGGAGACTGAACCAGCGAGCAAGCCTTAGAAGGACGTGACCCAGCCAATCACCAAAGGCAAAGTCAGGATACTCAGTACCGTTGAAATCAAAATCGAGGCAGAAGCACGTTGCGGGGCAACCCCATAGTGCTGTGCTAACATAAAGACATTGCCTGCAACTGGCAGGGCAGCCGCTGCGATCATTACACCAGCCGCAAAGGGCGGTACAGGAAACAAGACCAAGGCGCAAAACGCGATGGCGGCTGGGTGGACCACCAATTTGAAAAATGACAAGTAACCCGCAATCGACAGGCGTTCCGCTGATTTAGACGCCAAAGAGGCACCAACTGC
The DNA here is from genome assembly GCA_039972875.1 of Pseudoruegeria sp. Classification (GTDB taxonomy): domain Bacteria; phylum Pseudomonadota; class Alphaproteobacteria; order Rhodobacterales; family Rhodobacteraceae; genus Pseudoruegeria. The sequence goes on along the minus strand of JBDWMA010000044.1, from coordinate 190,036 downwards.
AAACAGAGCTCCGGGTGTGGCAGCGCCACTCAGCAAATCCAGAAACGCATCCACGGGATCAGGAATGGGTAAGGCAAACGCGGACCAGCTTAACCCGAGCGCCATCGACACGACCATGGGGTTGCGCAACAACCCGGCTCCTGCCGTTTTCAAAAGACCCAGATGCAAGCCACCTTGCCGGCTGCCGCTTAACAAAATCACAATGACGCTGCTAAAAACAATCAGATCCACTGCCAACAACATCATAACATATGGAACGGCTGCGGGCCCCAGCAGCAGTGCCAGCATGGGAATACCAAGAAATCCAACGTTTCCGATCACCGCGCATTGGGCTTCTACTGCAGCTTCGGCCACACCACGTTGGCGGATCAACGCGATAGTGGTCGCCACAATGTAAATCACCGATGTGCCCAACAAGTAGGCGAAGATATAATTCCAGTCCCAAACATCGCCGATGTCCAAATGGGCTGCGAATTTGAACAACATGGCCGAAAGCGGAAAGAAGAAAACAAATTTCGTCAGATAAGCCGTAGCATCTTCCGAGAAGAACTGCGTTCTGCCAGCCCCATAGCCCAACGCAATGACACCAAAGAAAGGCAGTGTTTTCAGAAAGATCTCAACCATAAAACGCGCTTATCATGGTGTGAAGGGCCTGACTATCCCCCCCCGATTATAGCACCTGCGGCAAAAACCAACGCTCCCCCCAATACAACCTGAAAAGTCGCTCGTAGAAACGGTGTTTGCATGAATTTATTCTGGATCCAAACAATCGCCCACAGTTCAATGAACACCACCATGATTGCGATGATTGTTGCGGTCCAAAAGTCTACGATCAGATACGGAAGCGCATGGCCGAGCCCCCCCAATGTGGTCATGATCCCGGACGAAAATCCGCGCTTGATTGGAGATCCCCGTCCAGACAATTCACCATCATCAGACGCCGCTTCTGTAAAACCCATTGAGATCCCAGCGCCAACAGATGCCGCCAAACCGACTTGAAATGTAGTCCAAGTATCTTGCGTCGCGAAAGCCACCGCAAAAATAGGTGCCAGCGTCGATACCGATCCATCCATCAATCCCGCAAGGCCCGGCTGAATCCACGTCAGCAGAAACTGTCGTTTCGCGGTTAGCTCTTCGCTGGCCTCATTTTCTGAATCTAAGTGTTTATTTTGCAAATCTACTGCCGTTTCAGCATGACCTGCTTCTTCGGCGGCAAGATCACCCAACAGTTTGCGTATGCCTGTATCAGTGCTGCGCTGAGCGGCTTTTGTATAAAAATTGGCGGCAGCTTTTTCCATCAAGCTAGCCTCTTGACGCATTCGCTCAAGGCTCAGATTTTCCATCAACCAAATTGGGCGACGCTGAAAAAATCCGGTGACATATTCGCGCCGGATCATCGGGACGGTATCGCCGAAACGCGCTTGGTAGATTTCAAATAGCCGACGCCTGTGCTCATCCTCTTCCTTAGCCATACCCGAAAATATTTTGGCAGAGCCGGGATAGTCCTGACGTAGGATATCCGCGAAATTTCGGTAAATTTGTGCGTCTTCCTCTTCTGAAGAAATCGCAAGTGCCAAGATTTGCTTTTCAGTCAAATCCGAAAACCTGATTTTCTTTTGTGGACCGCGCATCGAAGGCTCCTTTTAGAACAATTCTAATTAATCCCATCCAAATTGAAATCACAAGTTCGAAAAGTGAACTAATTAGTTTGCTTTACCCTTGCAATGTAAACTAAACGGTTTAGCTTGAAACTTCTAAACTGTTTAGTTCACTTACGAGGATATTAAAATGAAACAGATTACCCTTGCCCTCTCTCTCGTCGCCCTCGGACTTTCTGCTGCTTCGGCGCATGCCTTCACCATGAATATCTTGCCCCCCTCTCTAAGCTACCCAACCGATCCCCCTGAAACCACACGAGACGCACCCTCAATTGGCGACCTTGTTATTGCTCCAGCGCAGGATAAAGCGACACATCAACCCAAGGCATCGCGGTAAGGTTGAGATGGGCACGACATTGTGTGACCTTTTTGATTTTGGCAGCACCTCGTTAACTTGTGAAAACTAAACAGCTCAGTTTATAATGTATGCACACAGGACAGGAGCCAGAATGACACTCGCTATGGCGCAAATCAAAAAAGGTCGGAAATTTGATCAGGTGCTCGAGGGCGCTCTGACAATATTTACACGCGATGGATTTGATGGTGCCAGTGTGGATGACATCGCCAAAGAAGCCGGCGTGTCTAAGGCAACACTCTATAGCTATTTTCCTGACAAACGCATTCTATTTGCCGAAGTTGCGCGCCTTGAATGCGAACAACAGGCGCAACACACTATTGATCTCGTAGATTTCTCTGGGGATATACGGGATTCATTAACCCATGTTTCATGGGCAATGATCAATTTTGTCACTTCTGAATTTGGCATAAATGTCTTTCGGATCTGTGTTGCGGAATCCGTACGTTTCCCCGAGTTGGGGGAGCGGTTTTACGCCTCTGGCCCGTCAATTGCTTGTGGGCGGATATCTGAATTTCTCGAATGCGCGGTGAACGATGGTAAGCTTCAGATCGACAACATCGAACTGGCGGCTTATCAATTGATGGAGCTAACCAAAGCTTATATTTTTCCGCGTATCCTGTGCGGAATTCAGACTGAGTTCTCTGAGGATGAAAAACGCCTGATTGTCGATAGCGCGGTTGATATGTTCATCGCACGCTACGGCGTAGAGACATCGTAACGACCCCACCGAGCATACCCCGGCAAGGCCGACCCGTCTATTTTTGTATGCGATATTTGGAATGACAGGCCTTACAGGTCCCTGCCGCACCACCAAAGCTGGCCTTCAATGCGTCCAATGAACTGGTGTCCAGTGCTTTGGCCCCCATTTCAAGGGCAGCACCTTTTGCCACAAAATCATCCCAGTTCGTCCAGATTTCAGGTGAAGCTTCGCTTTCTGGGTCTGTTTCATTTGCCTCAAAAACGGTTGGAATTTGTGCGGCGGCGTTTGCCATAGCTGTAGCTGCTGCTGCTGCTGCATCAGCGTCAAATTCTGTCTTACCTTGCAGCATTTTGCCCATGACCCCTGTCGAGGCACCGATGGTTTTCATCACATCCATGCGGGCCTTAACAGCCTCATTGGCGACCCCATCGTGCGCAATCGCCATGCTGGCGGCACAGATAAACATCATAGTGGCTGGCTTAATGAATTTCATTTGGAATGGCTCCTTGGTTCAATTTTCAACACAGTAGCACGAAGATTGTTTCTGAAAACTCATACTCTCGTGATATCGGAGACTTTCCGCTTCTTCCGGATTGGCAAAAGAGACTCGACTCTTTTCAGGGCATATTCTAAATTAGAACAAAATAGGAACATAAGTACTGCCATACTATGCCCAATCGCCGAATCCTGTCTCTGTGGTTCCCACGTCTGGGGGCCGAACGCCTGCTCCGACAAGAGCGGGGGCTGATTGATGCACCAATGGCCGTGGTGCGCGACACAGGCCAAATGCAGGTGTTATCCTCTCTCTCCGCCCCCGCCAGTGAGGCAGGCCTTTTTGTCGGCCAACCCTTACGCGACGCCCGCGCGATGTGCCCCGCGCTTTTGACCCGCTTGCAAAACCCACAGGCAGAAGCAGCGTTTCTAACCACACTCCGCCGCTGGTCTGGTAAATTCTCCCCATGGGTCAGCGAAGAGGCCCCCTCCGGTCTGGTTATCGATCTCACTGGATGCGCCCACCTGTTTGGTGGCGAACTGACGCTGTTAGAACAAGCCGAAGCAGACTGTGCCGATCTAGGCCTAACCGTCCAGGCTGGCATCGCCGATACGGTGGGCGCCGCCTGGGCGCTGGCGCGGTATGCTGGACGCCCTGCAGAGGGTGCCAGAAATGGGGATGCCGTTGACCAAGAGGCCCGCGCCACGCGATCCCGCGCAAGCAAACGCCGTCATTGGGAACGCGGCGGGACAGCACCACGTCAAGCGCCCACCATCAAACAACAAGATCGCGTGGCCCGTCCCGGACACATGCGAACCACATTGGCCCCCCTGCCAATCGCAGCGTTGCGCCTGCCCGATGCGGCACTCACACAGTTGACCCGCTTGGGCATTCGCCGCATCGGAGATTTGACAGGCACACCCCGCGGGGCCCTCGCCCGACGGTTCGGTCAAGACGTGGTGCGTCGGCTGGACCAGGCCCTTGGGATTGAACCAGAACCGATTTCCCCAGCAAAACCACCGATGCATTTTGCGGTGCGCCTTACCTTGCCCGAACCCATCGGACTAGAGAGTGATGTTTTGGCGGCCCTTGACCGGTTGCTTCCATCCCTCTGCAACAAACTGCGCGACAAAGGACGCGGTGCCCGACGGATACGCCTGCAGGCCTTTCGCACAGATCAAACCATGCAAAGCCTTGAGATTGGTCTGGCGCGCGCCAGTTATGACCCCGATCGACTACGCCCCCTTTTGGCCATGAAAATCAATGACCTCGAAGCTGGGTTCGGCTTTGATATGCTTCGGATCACAGCACGTGTAACCGAAGGCCTCTCCCCTATGCAGCACCGAGGCCACCTAGAGGCTTCCGGCACCGCCAAAACCCTCCTATCTGAAGGGCCCGCCATGGACGACCTCATTGGCAAAATCGGTGCCCGTGTCGGATTAGAACAAATCACCCGCCTACACCCCGCCAACAGCCACATCCCGGAAAAAACCGCCTCGATTATGGCCGCCGCTTGGTGTGATCCGGCCCACGACTGGCCTGAAATCAAATCGCCCCGACCGCTGCTGATCTGGCCACCCGAGTCGGTGGCGGCGCTCGAAACGCCCCACCCTCCGGCCACCTTCCGCTGGCGCCGCCGCAGCTTGAACACCTGTCTGGCCCACGGTCCGGAACGCATCGCCCCGGAATGGTGGCTCGACGATCCACAATGGCGCAGCGGCATTCGCGATTACTGGGATCTCACCACGACCACCGGAGAGCGCCTCTGGCTCTACTTTGCCCACGGCGCCCTCATGTCCGCAGGTTGGTTTTGCCACGGACGTTTCGCATGACAATGCAACGTCTCTCACTTTGGCCTCCCAATATCTCTGCCGGCGGCATAATTCTCCAGAACAATTGCCATGTTCAATGAACTCTCAATCACCTCAAACTTTAGTTTCCTGACGGGCGCCTCCCACCCCGAAGATTACGCCCGCCGTGCAGCAACTTTGGGCATTCAAGCCCTCGCCATAGCAGATGAAAATTCAGTGGCTGGCATTGTCCGCGCCCATGTCGAATGCCGCGAAATCGCACGGCAGGTTAAACTGCGTCAAAAACACGACACAACAACCGGCCTCATAGGACCTCCACGTCCCCACGACATCCCCAAACCTGCTTCCGCTGATATCTACTGCACGCCGCGCCTCATTCCCGCCGCCCGGATCGTTCTCTCTGACGGCTTTACCCTCACCGCTCTGCCCCTCGACCGAACCGCTTGGGGCCGCCTCTGCCGCCTGCTATCCAAGGGACGCCTCCGTGCAGAAAAAGGCACATGCCTGTTGCGTTTTGATGACTTGATACGACACGCCGAAGGAGTGCAAATGCTTCTGCACCCACCCACCACGCAAATGACACCTGCGTCCGGCGCGGACACCTGGTTGCCACAAGCACAACGCTTGACGCGCCGCTTTCCTCACACCACCGCTCTGCGGATCGCACCGCAGTACGACGGGCAAGACACCTCTCGATTTACCATCCTCACCGCACTTGCAGAAACCCTCAACATCCCCACCATCGCCTCCGCCGCCCCCCTTATGCATCACGGCTCCAGACGTAAACTTGCCGATGTCCTCACCGCCATTCGCAAAGGCCTCCGCATCGAGGAACTGGGCCGCGCGGCGCTGGCCAATGCCGAGCAACGCTTGCGGAGCCCGACCGAAATGGCCCGCCTATTCAAAGACCACCCCCAAGCTTTAACCCAAAGCATTAAAATCGCCACCACCTGCACCTTTTCCTTGGATGAACTTCGTTATGAATACCCCAGTGAAATCAGTGGTGAAGAAACCCCTGCAGGCCGCCTTTCTCGTCTTGCCTACAAAGGCCTGTGGTGGCGGTACCCCGGCGGCGCGCCAGACCGTGTAAAAGCCATGCTGCGCCATGAGCTCACCCTAATCTCCAAATTAAAATACGAACCCTATTTTCTGACGGTCAACGACATCGTCGACTTTGCGCGCTCTCGAAACATCCTCTGTCAGGGGCGCGGGTCTGCCGCCAATTCTGTGACGTGCTACTGCCTTGGTGTCACCTCGGTCTCCCCCGAGATTGGCACGATGGTCTTTGAACGCTTTGTCTCAGAGGCGCGGGATGAACCCCCCGACATTGACGTTGATTTTGAACATGAACGCCGCGAAGAAGTCATTCAACACATCTATGAACGTTATGGCCGCCACCGTGCCGGCCTCTGCGCAACGGTAATCCACTATCGGGGCAAACGCGCCATTCGTGAGGTCGGCAAAGTCATGGGCCTGTCCCAAGACACTGTTGGCGCTCTGTCCTCTCAAATCTGGGGTTGGGGCGCGGGTGCGGGGGTGCGCGATGACCGTCTGCGTGAAATCGGCCTTGATCCCAGTGACCGACGCCTACAGCAAACCCTTGCCCTCTGCGATGAAATCCAAGGCTTTCCGCGCCACCTCTCCCAACATGTTGGTGGTTTTATCGTCACCGAAGGGCGGCTGGATGAACTTGTCCCTATTGAGAATGCCTTGATGGAGGACCGCACCGTCATCTGCTGGGATAAGGACGACATCGATGCTCTTGGTATCCTAAAGGTCGACGTGCTGGCCCTTGGCATGCTGACCTGCATCCGCAAAGCCTTTGATCTGATGCAAACCCACCATCAGCTTGACTACAACCTCGCCTCCCTCCCAGCAGAGGACCCAAGGGTCTACGACATGCTCTGCAAGGCCGACAGCCTTGGGGTATTTCAGGTCGAAAGCCGGGCCCAGATGAACTTCCTTCCCCGCATGAAACCTCGCCATTTTTATGATCTGGTGATTGAGGTCGCGATCATCCGTCCCGGTCCTATTCAGGGCGATATGGTCCACCCCTACATCCGGCGGCGCAACGGCGAAGAAGCGGTCAGCTTTCCCTCGGATGCCTTGGGCGAAGTCCTCGGCAAAACGCTGGGCGTGCCGTTGTTTCAAGAACAGGCCATGCAGATCGCCATCATCGGGGCGGGCTTTACAGCAGAAGAGGCCGACCGCCTGCGCCGCGCACTCGCTACCTTTAAAAAACACGGCCATGTCTCGGTCTTTTATGATCGTTTCATCAAAGGGATGCTAAAAAACGGCTATGAGCGTGATTTTGCAGAACGTTGCTTTTCCCAGATTGAGGGGTTCGGCAGTTACGGGTTTCCCGAAAGCCACGCGGCCAGTTTTGCCTTGCTGGTCTATGCCTCAGCCTGGATCAAATGCCACCACCCCGGCCTCTTTGCCTGCGCCATCTTAAATTCACAGCCCATGGGGTTTTATGCCCCCGCCCAACTGGTCCGCGATGCCCGTGAACATGGGGTTGAAGTCCGCCCGGTCTGCATCAACGCCTCTTATTGGGACAATGTGATGGAACCAGACGGCAGAGGCGCCCTCGCCCTGCGGCTTGGATTTCGCCAGATCAAAGCCATGCGCGAAGAAGAGAGCAGCTGGATCGCCGCCGCCCGTGGGAATGGCTATCTCGCAGTGGAAGACCTCTGGCGCCGCGCGGGCACCCCACCTCGTTTGTTGGCGGTTCTGGCAGAGGCTGATGCCTTTGCCTCTCTCGGGCTAAATCGCCGCGAGGCCCTCTGGGAGGCCAAAGCCATCACCGGTGCCGCGCCGTTACCGCTCTTTGCGAATGATCTGGACGGCGAAGGCATTCATGAGCCCAAAGTAAACTTACCCAAGATGAGCGAGGGCGAGGAAGTCGTCGAGGACTATGTTTCCATGCGCCTGACCCTGCGCTCCCATCCCATGGCATTGCTACGACATAAACTGACGCCGGGGGCAGCGAAGCCCGGATAGCAATTAGTCAGACCTCCGATACAACAAAAATGCTAACATCCAGTGTTACACACACTTGCGATTTTTACGGCCTTACGCCAGTTAATGCCATCGCGTTGATCAATTGCAAGTTGGTGCGCATTATCCCAAAGTGCTATTTTCGGTCGCATCCCACAACCACCCCACTGAACATCACACTCAAGATGGTCAAGTGGGGCACCAGCATCGCTGACATTATAAAAGGGTAGGTCAACCGGAAGCCAACCGAAGCTTCCCATAGCCGACTGATCCTCGCCAAAAGTTGCTATGTATTCTTCAAAACTCTCTTTGGACTGGGTGACCCAAATTCCCCAGAGGAACGGATCATTAGACCCTTTGATAGGAATAACCAGATTAACGCGAATACAATAAATCATAGACCCATCGACATCATCTGAGCTGGGCTCGATCAGACAAATATCATCGGTGATACGAATGCGCTCATCTCTGTCTTCCTCAGGGACATCGAAAAAGTAGCATGGATACCGAACAGAGAATGACGGCGACCCAGAATGAAACCGCCCGCATTCCCGACATCTGTACCGAAATTCACTCTTTCCGAATAAACGGCCAATCACTGCACACATCCCATCAGCTCAACAAAAGCCTCCCTGCGACATAAATTCCACGACCCTATACATGGCACACACCCGAATTATGTATAACAGTGAAAAGGGGACGATATGACCAAAGAAACCGAAATCCTCTACAATGCCGATTGCCCGGTCTGTAACTTTGAGATCTCGCATTACGCCAAGTACGCTCAAAAAGAGGCTTTGCCCCTCACTTTCAAAGACCTGAATACAGATGAATTTGACACGTTTGGCGTCACAGCAGATCAGGCCGCCCAGCGCCTTCACGTCTTAAAAGATGGTCAGGTGACCTCTGGCATTCCCGCCTTTCTGGTACTGTGGGCAGACTTGCCGCGCTACAGCAGGCTCGGAAAGTTCATCGCATTGCCAGGTATTTTCCAGCTGTCCTGCTTTGGCTATGATAAAATCCTAGCGCCTACAATCTATCGCAGGCACGTTAGACGCCTCAGAGCCAAACAAATCTAGACCGAGAAATTCAAGGGTTGGCGCAAGTGGATGGGGAAAGCCTTCAGGCCATCCCGCTCATCGTTCCAAAAACGCTTTGGCATCCGCTGCACTTTCAAAAATATGCGGTGCGGCCTCTCGCTGGAAGGTTTGCCCCAACTTCATTCGCATAAAGGCAGAGTTCGAATACCGCGTCACCGTCCGATAAAACCGATCCTCTAGCCCGTTGACCATCTCGGCAAATGTGCGCTCTACATCCTCATCAATCCGCGCGCCGTCATAATTGGCGATGACATCCACGCGATGCTCTAGCGGGGCGCACACCTCTTCGACCCGCGCTTTAATCTGTGCAACTTCTGTCAGGCTGCGAATGCGCATCTTTTCAAAGTTAATGAACAAGTGTTCTCTATCATCCCCCAATGCAATGCGATCTGCCAGATCTAGGTGCAACAGATCCCGCGCTAGATCCATAGGTTCTTCTACAAACAAACGCGGGTCCATCAAGGCGACATCTTCGATAATCGGTGTGAAATCCATATGCGCCAGAATATCGGACTCGATATCTATCCCCGGAGCAACCTCGATCAACGCAACACCATCTGTCCGCAACTCAAACACGCAACGCTCTGTAATATAGAGCACCGGCTGCCGTTTTGCCTGCGCCCCAGACCCCGAAAACGTCACCTGCTGCACATGGTCCAGGAACTTTTGCGCCCGTCCTTCTTGCGTGATTTGCACCCCGCCATCCTTAAAGGCAATGCGCAAACCACCTGCAGTAAAGGTGCCGGTAAACACCGCCCGCCGCGCATTCTGCGAAATATTGATGAACCCACCAGCCCCAGCCAATCGTGGCCCAAACCGAGAGACATTCACATGGCCGTTTCCATCCACTTCAGCCATGCCCAGCACCGCCAAATCCAAGCCACCACCGTCATAGAAATCAAACTGTTGGGCCTGTGAAATAATTGCATCTGTGTTGGTCGCAGCCCCAAAATCCAGTCCTGACGCAGGCTGTCCACCAACCACGCCGGGTTCTGCCGTCAATGTCACATGCGACAGCAGTCCTTCTTCTCCCGCGACTGCGGCGACCCCTTCGGGCATCCCAATGCCTAGGTTAACGACACCATTGACCGGTAATTCGAACGCCGCCCGTCGGGCAATAATTTTACGCGCATCCAGCGTCATTGGCGTCGTGACCCCTTCTGGAGCACGAAATTGTCCCGCATATAAATGAGAATAAGCCGTCGCATAGGTCTGCATATGATAGTCAGGTTCTGCAACGACAACCGCATCCACAAGCGCACCTGGGATCATCACATCCCGTGGGTTCAGGGCCCCACGCGCCGCAATCCGCTCCACCTGAACAATGACGACCCCTCCGGAATTTTTCACGGCCATCGCTTGGGACAAATTGTCGATAATCAGCGCCTCACGCTCCATCGAAATATTTCCAAACGGATCCGCGGTGGTCCCACGCAGCAAAGCGACATGAATCGGAAACCCTTTATAAAAAAGCTGTTCCTTACCACCTAATGTGATGAGCTCAACCAAATCCTCTTGCGTTATGTCATTGATCTTGCCCCCCTCTAGGCGTGGATCGACGAACGTCCCCAAACCGACATGACTAACGGTTCCAACCTTCCCGGCTGCAATGTCCCGATACATTTGACTGATCACGCCCTGCGGCAGGTTATACGCCTCAATTAAACCTGATAACGCGAGCTGCGCGACACGCGGGATCAACCCCCAGTGCCCCCCAACGACTCGTGCCAACAACCCCTCTTGCCCTAACCTATTCAGACCGCGCGCCCGACCATCGCCCTGTCCTGCGGCAAAAAACAACGACAATCCCGCAGGATGTGTTGTTTCCTCAAATCGATCGGCTACCGCCTTTAACAGCAAATCCGGCACACCAATTCCGACAAAACCTGACGTCGTGATGGTATCGCCATCCTGAACCAACGCGGCAGCCGCCTCTGGGGACACAATTTTGTCTTTCATAACGTTTCCGAACCTTTTCTCTTATGCCGCAATGGGCTCGATCAACTGCGCCCCAAATGCACGATTAGAATTCACCGCCGGATCCACACGATGAAAGGACAACACGCCCTCCGGCGCGGGCTTCATCAACACGGCAGCGCCTTTGCCCGCTTCTCCCAACCACAAAGGCCAGTCCTCGGGCGATAAGATCACCGGCATTCTGTGATGAATCTCCGACATCTCTGCATTTGCGGCGACCGTCACCATTGCGCAGGTCCGCAATGCATCCTCCCCCCAGCCCTGCCAAATACCGGCAAACACCATAGGAGAGTCATCTTTACGACGAATGTAATAGGGTAACCGTTCGCCATTTGGTCCCTTAGTCCATTCATAGAACCCATCCACAGGCAGCAAACACCTGCGAGCTCGGCAGGCTGACCGAAAAGCTGGTTTTTCTGCAATCGTCTCCGCCCGCGCATTGATCAATAGGGGTCCGTCATTGGGGGCTTTGTACCAGTTCGGGATAAACCCCCATCGCATCGCAACCAAATTGCGACGTGCTTCAGCCGTGCCCAATACAACGGGCACATCATTGGTCGGGCAAACATTGAAATTGGGAATATCTGGCATCGTGTTTGCAGCTGCCGCATCAAACAATTGCACCATAGCATCTATCGGGGTGGTCAACACAGAACGTCCGCACATCCCTCGACATTACAACGGTACGCCCACAACGCAAGGCGCGCCCACCCGAGGAACGCCAAAAAAAAGGCAATCCAAGTAAAAACAGCAAAGGCGCAGCATATGGCTGCGCCTTTCCATTTAGGTTCCGTCAAAAATTATTTGGACGCGATACGACCATCTGTATAAGGCGTGTAGGGGCCCTTTCCAGCAAGGTATTCCGCCATCACATCAGCCACATCTGGACCAAAATCATAGGCATTCATACCGTCGGTTTCGAAGATTTTATATCCGTCTCCGCCATTGCGCACATAGTTGTTGGTCACAACCGAATAGGTTGCCTCCGGATCGATTGCCGCGAAGCCATCGTCCGTTTCAACCATCACCTCAACAACACGGCCTTCATTCGGCGCCACGGCGGGGTCCCAGGTAAATTTCAGGCCAGACACCTGTGGGAACCGCCCTTTAACTTCTTCGACCTGGCTTACACCATTTTCCAACGCAGCGATCACGCCAGCCCCTTTGATCTCAAAGGTGGACAGAGTGTTTTGGAACGGAAGAACCGTCAAAACCTCACCCATGGTCACTTCGCCTGCATCGATGCTGGCACGCAAACCACCAGAGTTCGCGATGGCGATGGTCACACCTTGGTCTTTCACACGTTCAAGCATTGCATCGGCCACAAGGTTGCCCATGGAGCATTCCTGAACACGACAAACATCACGATTACCATCAACAGCTTCGCCAGTTTCCGCGACAACTTTGTTGCGAATTTCATCTAAAGGCGCGCCCAGCTCCGCAATTCGGTCTTTGGTTTCGGCATCTTCTGCAACGTCGCCATCCATGACCAAAGGTTCACCCACGGCTTCCGTAATATTGCCCTCATCATCAAAGGTGACATTCAGCTCACCCAAGAATTTACCGTAAGCATATGCCTGAACAACGGCAGTATTGCCAACCATAGTCGGATAAGGCCCAACCGCACGATCATTGGTATTCGACAGCAAAGTGTTAGAGTGACCGCCAACGATGACATCAACACCTGTGGTTTCTGCTGCAACTTTCTGGTCCACCACATAGCCTGAATGGCTTAATACGATGATCTTGTTCACACCCATATCAGTCAGTTTATCGACTTCGCCTTGCACCGCAGCAACGGGATCTGAAAACGTAACATTCTTACCTGGACTAGCCAAATCCCCGGTGTCCTCTGGGGTTAACCCGATCAGACCGATCTTTTCGCCATTTTGCTCAATCACGGTGGATTTTTGCAGCGTATCCGCCAACAAAGGTTCTGCCGAAACATCTGCATTGGACATCAGAACCGGGAAATCAACCGCATCCATGAACCCCCGCAAAACTTCGGGCCCGTCATCAAATTCATGGTTGCCCACAGTCATCGCCGTATAGCCGAGCTTGTTCATCATCTCAGCGGCAACTTTACCCTTATAATAGGTGTAATAAAGCGAACCTTGGAACTGATCCCCCCCATCCACAAGAATAGAGTTATTGGACCGCGCACGGGCCTCTTCGACTGCGGTGACCAATCGCGCAGACCCACCAAAGCATTTGCCTTCGGTGTTGTCCTCTGCAGAGCAGCCAGAATCGTACTTTGAGACCGGTTCAAAGCGAGCGTGAAAATCGTTAGTGTGCAACACGGATAGCGAATAATCAGCAGCCGCTATGCCTGAGGTCAGGGCCAAAGCAGCAGCAGATGTTAGCAGGATGCGGGACAGCATATGTAAGACTCCCTGTCTTTTTTGTTTATCGACTCAGACTGTCTTGTCCCACGAGGAGAGTCAAAGATTTGTGACGGTTCCCTTGGGTAATCCCAATTTTCAACAATTTGCCTCTATTTCTTACGCAGACTTGACCCGCCGCGATGCGTTGGGCATTGGAGCATCATGCTCATTTACAAAATATTCCGCGCGCCCGAATGGGCCGATCTACAAGCCGCCGGCACCACCACAGGTGCTCCGATTGATGTTCAAGATGGATACATCCATTTTTCAACAGCTCAACAGGTCCCTGAGACGGCCGCAAAACACTTCACACGTGAAACGGATCTGGTTCTGCTGGCATTGGAGACCGACACCCTTGGGGACGCGCTCAAATGGGAAGTGTCCCGCGGGGAAGCGCTGTTTCCGCACCTCTTTCGGGCACTAACACTTCAAGATGTGCTTTGGCACGTCGCGCTACCACTCGTTGATGGCGCCCATGATTTCCCCGAGGCTATGATATGAAACTGATTGAAAAAATTGCACTGAAATCGCTGCACAAACTGGATCCAGAACAGGCCCACGGGTTATCGATCAAAGCATTGAACAGCCCTTTTGCCCCTTTACCCGGTGTCGTAACCTCTCCTCGATTGGCAACACAGATTGCTGGGCTGGCAGTACCCAACCCTATCGGACTAGCTGCAGGATATGACAAAAACGCCGAGGCCATTGCCCCCTTGTCCCGCGCAGGTTTTGGATTTGTTGAGGTTGGTGCCGCAACACCCCGTCCACAACCCGGAAATCCAAAACCACGCCTGTTTCGCCTGACGGATGATCAAGCGGTGATCAATCGGTTTGGGTTTAACAACGAAGGCATGGAGGCTATTGGTTTACGCCTTGCTATGCGCCCAAAAGACATGGTGTTAGGACTGAACCTTGGCGCGAACAAAGACAGCGAAGACCGTGCGTCCGATTTCGCCAAAGTCTTGTCCCATTGCGCCCCGCATCTGGATTTCGCCACGGTTAACGTGTCTTCTCCCAATACCGAAAAACTGCGCGATCTTCAGGGCAAAGAGGCCCTTGCCGGGCTGCTGGCAGGCGTGATGGAAACCCGTGCAAGCCTTTCCCGGCCCATCCCCGTATTTTTGAAAATTGCCCCTGACCTTACTCTTGATGAAATTCAGGACGTGGCCGAGGTTGCATTGTCTTCAGGAATCGATGCAGTGATTGCCACGAATACAACCCTGTCCCGCGAAGGGCTAACCAGCCCTCACAAAGATGAAATGGGCGGGCTATCTGGTCGCCCCCTGTTCGAGAAATCCACCCAGATTCTGGCCCAGCTCTCTAAAGCCACAGATGGGGCTATCCCCCTCATCGGGGTCGGCGGCGTCAGCAACGCGGCACAAGCCTACGCAAAAATTCGCGCGGGCGCCTCAGCCGTACAACTCTATTCCGCACTGGTCTATCAAGGGTTAAGCCTCGTGGCTGAAGTCGCGAATGGGTTAGATGAGCTGCTCAATAATGACGGATTTGCAAACGTATCCGAGGCTGTTGGGACCGGACGGGAGGCATGGCTGTGACAACCATTTGGCATAATCCCCGCTGCAGCAAATCGCGGCAAACCCTTGCCTTGCTCGCAGAGAACAACATCATACCAACCATTCGTCTTTATCTGAAAGAGCCTGTAACAGCGATGGAAATCGAGCAATTACAACAGCAATTGGGCCTGCCACTTATTGAGATAATGCGCACCAAAGATGCCGCGTTCAAAGAGGCAAACCTGTCCAAAGACAGCACCAAAGAGGAACTTCAGGCTGCGCTGTTGGAAAACTCTGCATTGTTAGAGCGCCCGATTGTGACACACGATGGCAAAGCAGCCATTGGCCGTCCACCAGAACAAGTCTTGGTCCTTTTCTAACGACGAGCAATAGAGCCCCCGCAAGGGATCGGTCGCCCTTAAGAGGGTTGCCGATCAGCGGCGCGCTCAAGCGCGGGATACCGCAAAGCAAGCGTCACGCCGCGGGCCAAGAAAGACAATAACAGCGCGCACCAAAGCCCATGATTTCCAAACATCGGCAACAACACCAGAACAGCACCAAAATAAATGACAGTGCTGATCACCATCATATTGCGCATATCTCGGGATTGGGTTGCGCCAATGAATATTCCATCAAACATCCAACTGGCGACGCCAACAATCGGGGCCCAGACCATGTAAATTAGGTAAATCCGTGCTTCGGCCCGAACAGCCTCACTGGTGGTCATGATATCGATTATGTCTCCGCCAAAGACAAAAAACACAATGGCAAGGATCAAAACCCAGACGATCCCCCATTGGCTGGTCATCCACGCCCCTCGCCGGACGCGCAGTGCCGATCCAGCGCCCATCGCCTGCCCCACCAAAGTCTCAGCGGCGGCTGCAAAGCCATCCAGCGCATAGGCCGTGATGTTCAAAAATTGCAGCAAAATCTGGTTGGCCGCCAACGGCACATCCCCAAAGTCCGCACCAAAAAACAAAAAGGAAACAAAGATGGCTTGCAACAGAACAGAACGGATCAGGATATCACCATTGACCATCATCATATTTTGCAATTTAGCTCGGTCAAATACGCGGGACCTGTCCCGCCACGCTGGGTGTGCAAAGGCGCCGCGACAGAACCACAGGCCAAGTATCAGACCGCTCCATTCCGCGATAAAAGTGGCGATGGCAACGCCCTGAACACCCCAGTCCAACCCCAAGACAAAGAATAAATCCAACACGATGTTGGTCCCATTCATCCAAAGCTGTAGGCCAAGCACAGCCCGTGTGCGTTCGGCGGCGATGAGCCACCCCGTGATACCATAAAGCGCAATCGCAGCCGGAGCTGACCAAACCCGAATGCCCATATAATCACGGGCCATTACCTCTACCTCAGCAGAAGCGGGCGCAATTTTAAACGCCCCCCAAAACAGAGGGACTTGGAACAAAATAATTGCAAGCCCAGCGAACGCGCCAATGAGCAATGCTCGCGATAACAGGGCCACATATTCACCTTGTTGCCGCCCGCCCAGTGCCTGCGATGCCAGTCCTACGGTTCCCATCCGCAAGAACCCGAACACCCAATACACTGCCGTTAGAATAATCGCACCAATGCCGACCGCGCCGATGGGTACCGCAGACCCTAGCTGACCGACCACCCCTGTATCCACGGCCCCCAGAATTGGAACTGTCGCATTTGACAGAACAATCGGAACAGCGATGTTTAACACGCGCCGATGAGTAAGAGCCTCTGGCTCTGTTTTAAGCGTCATTTCGGGACGGCATCAAAAAGTGGCCCGTGGCCTGCGCAAATAACCTATCTTTGTGATCCTGCCATGCCTCGACCTGAACTGACGCATACCGACGCCCGTATCGGTTAATCCGTGCGCGCGCATAGGCATCCCGAGGTAAGCCTGACCGAAGATAATCGACCGAAAAATCAATGGTCCGTGGGACCCTGATTTGAGTAACCTGATCCTCTTCACCGGCACCAAGCACGCCGTTTTCGATATCCTCCCAAAAATACCGCCACGCCAGTTCGATCATCGCAGCAGATTCCATAAAGGCCGCCGTGGCGCCTCCGTGTAAGGCAGGTAAGGACGGGTTTCCAACCAGATGTTCCGAATAACGCATAACGGCTGTTAGTTCATCGCCATGTCGGTCAAATTCTACACCGAGAAACTGAATGTAAGGAATGCTGTCGGCCAACGCATTGAGCGCATCATCGCGTCGTTGTTTCACAACATGCAACGGTTCAGGCGTCTTACGGTTCATGTGGCATCACCCTTAGGCGGTGTTACGGTAAATACGCCTGTGGCCGCCGCCACTGGCTTTTCACGATTGTCGTCATAGGCTGTCGCACGCACAAAGGCGGCAGAACGTGTCATCAGATAGCATTCGGCATTGCAGAGTATTTCCTGATGTGGCGTAGCCCCCCGGAAATAATCGATCCTAAGATCAAGCGTTGCCGTGCTGCCCTTTGCCTTTGGATGGCTAATCACCGCTGCACCACTGCATGTATCCATCAGTGCAGACACCGCGCCACCATGCATAACCCCGGTGTGAGGATCACCAATTAGCTTTGCGTCATAAGGCATCCGAATAGAGGCTTTGCCATCCCCAATTTTAGTCATTTCCATTCCCAACGCTTTGGCATGAGGGATCGAAGAAATGAACAATTCAGCGATCTTCGCGCGCGTTTCTTTGGCATTAGACGTTTCCGCCATTTCAAACCCTCTTTTCTACGCCTTGGATATCGATCACTAGGCCCCAAGCAGCAGCCTCCCGCAAGCGGAAAATCCGGACGACTGGAACACACCCCTACGTAACCAACAGAAAGCAGTAATGGGTTCTAAAAATATCCGCTTTCAAGATGATTGCGCGTCTGGGGTGAACGTTCTATCGTTATCTCCAAGGAGAGAATACCAATGACAGAAACCCGGCTTTCATTCAAAGAAATGTGTGCCAAATTCGATGTGACACCGCGGACACTGCGCTACTATGAGTACATAGAGCTGTTGCAACCAGAAAAAGAAGGCCGGAGCCGGTTTTACAGCGCGCGAGAAGTGGCAAGAATGACGCTGATCCTGCGGGGCCGGCGGTTCGGTTTTTCGCTGGAAGAAATTCGTCAGTGGCTTTTAATATATGAACAAGAAGGCACAACCACGCAGCTGACCACATGGATTGAAATGGCTGACCGGCAGCTCAAAGATCTGAATGAACAAAAACAGCAACTCGAAGAAACAATTGCCGAGTTGCAAGGTTTACGCGACCAAACGGCAAAGACACTTGAATCCTGATTATGCGTACGATCCTAAGTATAAAACCCTACGATACAGTGCTCAAATCGTGATTTACGCTGCGTAATCGGATATGGTTTTTCACATCAGCTTGAACTTTAGGCACCCATTGGACATTTCTTTGCCGTGCCAGACTTAGGGGATGAAACGTGAGCGAAGACGTAATGACCATTCGCGAGATGTGCGACAACTACGGCGTAACAGCGCGAGCGTTGCGATTCTATGAGGCTAAAGAGCTTTTGGCACCCATTCGTGAGGGCCAAAAGCGACTATATCGCAAATCAGATCGCGCGCGCCTTCGGCTTATATTGCGTGGGAAACGATTTGGGTTCAGTCTTGAGGAAATCCGTCAGCTCTTGAACCTTTATGGCAGCGAAGGTGGTAAAGACCGTCAGCTTCGTGAAGTTGTCGATCTTGGCCGGTTGCGGCTAGCGGATATGGAAAACCAACGTGATGAACTAAATATAGCGATAGAAGATTTACGTGGCCGTCTGAAATGGGGCGAAGATCAGCTGAAATAATGTATCGCGCGGTTCTACCCCGCAGTTTCCTGTTCCGTTTTCCTTTGGTATCGGTTTTAGTCTTCAGCATCACAATCTCCCACAGGAGGACTGTATGCCTAAGCGCTACCGCCTGACGCGCCGTTTTCCGGCTGCCATGACCGAAGACGCTTATCGGAAGCTTCGTCGTTTTTCTCAAGAGGCGGATTTAACACCCGACGAGGTGTTGACCTTTTTGTTTGAGAATTTCAACAGCATAACCGACGATGAAAACCTGCCCCACCGCCTGCGTTTGTTTCAGGCAGATCTGGCGCACTCTAAACAGCGGGATAAACCATGACCATTAAATTACATTGCTTCGGAGAGAGCGGGCATTCCTACAAGGTTGCTCAGGCCCTAGAGTTTGCTGGTGTAGACTGGGAACCGGTCTTTATCGATTTTTTTAACGGCGGCGCGAGAACCAAAGAGTTTCATGAACTCAATCCAATGGCCGAGGCACCTGTCTTTATTGACGACGAAAAGGGGCTTAAACTCTCTCAATCCGGTGTCATCCTTGACTATATTGTGGAGAGAACTGGAAAGCTGGGGCCCAAAAACGACACCGAACGGCGCGAGATTTTGCGGTGGACCTTATGGGATAATCATAAGATGTCGGCGCAAATTGGAATGCTGCGATTTTTGATGAACTTTTTGGCCGAGGAAAAACGCCCCCAAGAGGTTATCGGTTTTGTAAAAGGCCGCACTAAAATTGCATTTTCAGTTCTGGATACCGCGCTAAGTGATCGGGGGTGGTTGGTCGGAGACGGCCTCACCACGGCAGATCTAAGCTGTTGCAGCTATTTATATTACCCCGAACCCTTTGGGTTCGATCGCGCTGACTGGCCAAATATTGACGCTTGGTTAACGCGGATCTCAGAAATGCCCGGATGGAAACACCCATACGATCTAATGCCGCGCACAGCTTAACCCTTAGGGCTGCGAGGTTTAAAGTTTGGCTGACGGCGTATCAGCGTCGTCGCCTCTATCTATTTTTGCTTCTCGACCGATGAAGTCAGACAATAGACAGGCTTGTGTCAATGGCAGAGGTTCATATTGTGCCTCGCCACTGGCAGTCAGCAGATCTTTTTGAGAAAATGCCGGGCAATGAAAGAGGGCGCCAACATTCGCAAATACAATTTCGTCACGTTCGAAATGCAGGGTGATGACCTCTAGCACCTGATGCGGTCGTACACGCCGTATTCCAGAAACCCCTTCCAAAGACTGTGCTGGCATCAGCGCAAAAGGATCGCCGAGAACTTCTTCAGCAGTGTCAGATTCGATAAGCACATTCTGATCCGGTAAGAGGTACATTGGATCCTGATTGCCCAGCGCCCCCAACGGAACCCGCAAGGGCCAAAGATGCTTTGGGCAAACTGCTGTTCCTTTCCACAGAGTTTCGCGCACCACATGTAAAACCGTCTGCATCCCACCATCAAAGGTCAAGACATCGTCGCCAACGTCAATGGCCTCTATCGGGCGCCAACCTAGTGTACTGGCCACCTTAGTGCCACTAACAATTCCACTGGTCTGAACAGATTTGCCTTCGCCCTCCATATCTGAGACAGCTTCAGAGCTGTTCTGAGACCCTAGCGGAGTTCGTTTAATCAATTCTCTGATGCCAAACATTTTTAAGCCTACTCAGCGTCGGTGTTGCATTTTCGTTCCATTAACCCATAACGGGAAAGCACGACGGAACTGGGACCCGATTAAGACAAAAACATGGCGCAGTTAAAAATTGGCGAACAATTCATCGGAAATTCAACTATTGAAGCCACGAATTTCCTGAAGGGTTAATTTTGGTTAAAGCTATAGCCGAACTGTTCAATATCCACGTGACAACAATTGGCCACGATTCTTTTGTCTTCTTCACTATAATAGTTTTGATATTTGCTTTGCCGTTTCGAAGCATTTACAATGGGGATATCCCCAAACTGAAACCCTAGATGCTCCTCAAAATCCTGCAAATCCTCTTGCAGGTTCTCAAGCCGCAAAAATTTGCGACAGCGCTGAACCCCAGTACGGTCCGTGACATAACTGCGATACGGCGATGATGTCAGCGCACTTTGCGTGGATTGGTGTTTTAGGAATGCACTGAAATCGCAGGATTTCGCCAGCTGCACCGCCGGATGATCAAACGATTGCTCCCCAAGCCAGTGGTAATAACTAACAACCCGATCCCACGGATTGCGCACGATGGTCGTTACAAAAAACTGCTCAACTTCGGTTTGATCAACCAGCCCATAAATGTCTTTCAAGGTCGAATGTTTCCAAAGCCGACCCGCACTCGGCAAATCCTTTTGGCGTTTGTGTCTGTTGCGGGCCTTTGGTGTATCCCCCACCAAAATATCATCCTTCATCGCGCGCGCCTCTAAGGCACTGGTCAGCGCTGTTCCCCCAGTTTTGGGGATATGGATGAAAATATATTTGCGGCCACGCGACAAGATCATCCCTCAATGATGAAGCCTGACGCCCCCACAGGCAACGGGTTTTAACCAGATTTCGTCGGTTTGGATTGAGCTTGATGAAACTTCAGACTAGGGTTGCCCTAACAATATAATAAAACAGGCATATGTCGGTCGAATGACGGCCCTAACCCAATATCAACGGCTTGAAACAGTTGGCATCTGGAAAGCTGACAAGGACGCCCAACGCAAAGACGTTGTGGTCTCTTTTGGCAATGCCACGTTGGTGCTTTCAAAAACGAACGATCAACCCCTGACACATTGGTCGTTGGCAGCCGTAAATCGGTTAAACCCCGGAGAACGGCCAGCAATTTTTGCTCCCGACGCAGATGGGTCCGAAACGTTGGAAATCGATGATCCGGATATGATCGATGCAATCGGCCAGATTCGAAAGGCTATTGCGCAAAGTAAACCTCGCCCCGGCCGCTTGCGTTATTCCTTAACTGCTTTGGGTCTGATCGTCGGGATCGGCCTCAGTGTTTTTTGGCTGCCAACGGCCCTGACACAATATGCGGCATCGATTGTACCAGAGGTTAAACGTGTCGAAATCGGAGCCTCTTTGCTGGATCGAATTTCACATCTGAGTGGTAACCCTTGCGCTTCGACATATGGCGTCAAAGCGTTAAATCGTTTGCGCGAACGTGTTCTTGCACCTGATGATAAATTGGCCGTTTTGCCAGCAGGTGTGCGCATCACGACCCATTTGCCGGGTGGTTTCATACTGCTTAACCGCTCTTTGGTAGAGGACCCAGAAGACCCTGCCGTGACTTCCGGTTATCTATTGGCAGAACAATGGCGTCGCACACAAATCGACCCGCTAGAAAGATTGCTCAGCTCAGCCGGACTAAGCACGACCCTAAAACTCATGATGAGCGGTAATATCGAACCTGACGTTCTACAGTATTATGCCGAAGGACTTTTGATTACCCCCTTATCGTCAGCGCCAGATGAGGCCCTTTTAGCAGAATTCGCAAAGGCCGAAATCCCCAGCACGCCCTATGGCTATGCCCTTGATGTCACCGGGGAAACAACGCTGGCTCTTATCGAGGGGGACCCGATGGCAGGGCAAGCCACAGCCCCGGTTCTGACTGATGGCCAATGGATCAGCCTGCAATCAATTTGCGGCGCATGACACACGAATTATGATTTGCGACACACGAATCGTGTAGCGGATAAGGGCATAGTCATGTCGGTCTGTCCGAACCAAAGATTGATCGCAGCACACATTTTTGAAACAACCTCTTCGGGGTCCAAATCCTTACGCGCTCTGATCTCATGGATCAAAGGATTGCCATAGACAAGCCCCTCAGCATAGCCTCTCGGGTCCACTATGACCTGAGTGATCCGAAGTGTCTCATGTTGTATATCAAGCCAGCCTCCTGTCAATAAATCAGGGGTCACATCGACCGGATCCCCATATCTAAAAGGGGTGTCGTAAAACTCGGGTGGATTATCTGGAAAATAGTCTGAAGCCACATCTTTGGCCAGTTGGGAAAACGGGTTTTCTGACATGGCGCTCCATACGTTGAACACCATCCGCCCTCCGGGCTTTAGAACCCGGTTGGCTTCCCGAAAAAATGCGCATTTATCTGGAAAGAACATAACGCCAAACTGGCTGATGACGAGATCGAATAATCCGTCTTCGAACGGCAGAACCATGGCATTCGCTACTTTGAATTCTACCCGTTCCTCATCTGAAAATTTGCGTTTCGCGATCTCTAGCATTTGGGGGTTAAAATCTGTCGAAATCAACGAAGCCGCTGCAGGTAGTCTGTTTCGCAGGTGACGGCTGACAATACCGGTTCCTGCGGCCACCTCAAGGACATCTAAAACCGCCTCTTCACACCCCACCCTTGCCAAATCTGCGGCATAGGCTTCAAACATATTGGGGCCTAAACCTCTGTCATAATAGTATGGGATTGTATCCGCGAATTCGATTGGATCTGTCGACATCTTTCCCCCATATGATGTGCGGCCCCAGTGATAAAACCTACGGATCTCTTATGTAATATCGTCAGGCGGCTGTTAGACGTCCAATAGTAAAACCTTAAGACCCATTTGATGCAGGTAGAGGTACCACGGTTTCTTCAATTTTATCAGCGGCGAGTTCTTCGAAATCAAAGTTATCCAACCGTTGCGCGCGACGCCCTGCTTTTTCGGCGCTGATTTTAATATCTGAGATATCTTTTGCAGCCTGACCGAAATGCCGGTCCAGGTTTTCGACGCGGGTTCCCAGACGGTCCACATCCCCATGTAACAAGTTCAACTCTTTACGGATGTGCCCCGCTTGGGCCCGCATCCGGGCGTCTTTTAAAATGGCACGCATCGTATTCAATGTCGCCATACAAGTGGTCGGAGAGACGATCCAAACCCGCGCTGCAAACCCCTCTCGCACCAGCTCGGGGAAGTTCGCATGCAGTTCTGCATATACGGCCTCAGAAGGTAGAAACATCAATGCCCCATCGGCCGTTTCCCCTTCGATGATGTATTTGTCGCTAATGTCTTTGATATGCTTTTTAACGGATGTTTTCAGCATCCGTTTTGCCTCTGTTAGATCCGCCTGCGTTTCGGCACGGCGCAGGGCTTCATAGGCTTCTAACGGGAACTTGCTATCGATAACAATCGGTCCAGGTGGGTTTGGCAAATGGATCAAACAGTCTGCTCTCTTTCCATTGGACAACGTAGATTGCAGATCAAAGCTGTCCTTGGGCAGAGCCTTGGACACAATATCATTCAGCTGGATTTCCCCAAACGCCCCCCGAGTTTGCTTATTCGACAGGATATCTTGCAGGCTCAAAACATCACCAGAGAGTTTTTCGATGTTCTCTTGTGCCTTATCGATGGTCTGCAAACGCTCCTGTAATTGCGTTAGACTCGTCGCGGTTTGCTTGGCGTTGCCCTGCAGGCTCTCGTGCATCTTTTCTTGCACCTCAGCCAAACTGCGCGACGTCTTTAACTGCACATCGGCAAGGTTCTCTTTCATCTGCAATTGAACCTGCGTAAGGCTTTCCGCCATGCTTTTCTGAACTTGTGTCAGGTTTTCACCCGTGTTCTGCTGAACCCGGTTAAGGTTTTCATTGACGTTGATCTGCACCTCGCCAAGGCGTTGCTCCATCAAATTCATCATCTGTGCCTGCGCCACCTGCTGGGATTGGGACACATGGGACAGATTGCCCGACAGATTCGACTGCCCGTCCGCCAGATTTTCAACACGCTGACCAAGTTGTCCCAATTGTTGGGATAACGGCGCCGCGATTTGCGCCGAACGACCTGCGGCTTTGATGGCCATGATCATGAGAACCAAAAACAACACCACAATCGCAAGCGCGACGGCTATCGCAATAATGATGGGATCGGAATAAGCATAGGTTGCATCGCCAACTGTAATCATGTGCGCCCAAAAAGCCTTTCAATATCAGAGAGTTTCAATTCCACGTAAGTGGGCCGTCCATGATTACACTGTCCAGAATGCGGTGTCGCCTCCATTTCGCGCAACAAGGCATTCATTTCTTCTCCACGCAACCGGCGACCGGACCGAATAGAACCATGACAGGCCACACGGGACAGGATCGCCTCAACACGGGCTTGCAAGGTCAAGCTCTCATTCAAATCTGCCAGTTCATCCAGAATATCGCGGATCATCGCCTCGGCGTTAATTTCCCCAAGGATCGCAGGTGTTTCACGGATCGCAATCGCGGTTGGTCCAAACCCTTCTAGGCTTAAACCAAAGCGAGCGAAGTCTTCTGCGTGTTCCATAAGGGTAGACCGATCCTGATCCGAAAGCTCGACAATTTCCGGAATCAACAAGGCCTGCGCGGCAACACCGTTATCCGCCATTTGTTTCTTAAGCTTTTCGTAAACCAAACGTTCGTGGGCAGCGTGTTGATCCACGATCACCATGCCATCAGCGGTCTGTGCAATAATGTAATTCTCGTGCACTTGCCCACGCGCAGCACCCAATGGCAAATCCACCGTGGTTTGCTCGGTCTCCTCCGGTATAGCGGGGGCCTCAATTCTTGCCGATGGTTCAAAAGCTTCCCCAAAGCCGGGATTCGACGGCAAAGGCGCTTGCGCGGCGTAGCTCTCTGCTCGTGCGCCTGCACTTGGTCGATCCATCTGATAAATACGAGGCGCACCAGAGGGCTGTTCGGGCCTAAAGGCACCCAGCGTTGCCCCAGCCACCGTCGTCGATGCCCGATGACCCGCGTTGGCCAACGCATGGCGCAATCCAGAAACCAATAAGCCACGGGCAACACCGGGGTCCCGGAAACGCACTTCTGATTTAGCGGGGTGGACATTCACATCCACAAGATGCGGATCACAGGTTAAAAACAACACGGCCGCTGGATGACGGTCCCGACTCAGAAAATCAAAATATGCGGCCCTCAACGCCCCATAGAGCATTTTGTCTTTGACCGGACGGCCGTTCACAAACAGATATTGGGCCACAGATGATCCGCGGGAATAGGTCGGCAGTGCCGCATATCCCGTTAGGCTGATCCCATCGCGATCCGCATCGATTAACAGCGCATTTTCCGCAAATTCAGCTCCGAGGATACGGCGCAACCGCGCATGAAGCGCATCAAACAGATCCCCATTTTCCGCGTCCGCACGAAATGTCACGCGCCCCTCTCCACCATTCGTCAAATCGCGTATCGTAAACGCGACATGGGGCTCAGCCATCGCAAGCCGCTTTATCACGTCTGAAATGGCCTGAGATTCCGCGCGATCCGTGCGCATGAATTTCAGCCGCGCCGGCGTGGCATAAAACAGATCACGCAATTCCACGACGGTTCCCTCAGACAGCGCGGCCGGTCGTACCGGATCAATCCGCCCTCCGGCCACTCGGATCATGGCCGCGTCCTCGTTCTTGGCTCGCGACGTAATTGTAAGCCGCCCCACCGATCCAAGTGATGGCAACGCCTCTCCGCGAAACCCGAACGAATGAATATCGAGCAAATCGGTCCCATCAATTTTTGACGTCGCATGACGGGACAACGCCAGTGGCAGGTCCTCAGCAGTCATGCCGTGACCATCATCGGCGACACGGATCAGCGTCTTACCACCATCTGCATAGGCCACGTCGATGCGCCTCGCCCCGGCATCCAACGCGTTTTCAACCAACTCCTTCACGGCAGAGGCCGGACGCTCCACCACCTCACCTGCTGCGATGCGATTGATTGCGGTTTCGTCCAGCTGCCTGATTTGCGGTCGGTCTTGGCTTATTTTGGGGTCTGCTACGTTCATACTACCAGAAATAGCATAACACTCCCCGATTCTGCCAGCAGGCTTGCGAGCTGTTCCCATATGGTATTACAAGGTTTGATATCCCCAAACATTCAGGTTTCCCGTGTCTTCATACATCCCTCCATTGCAAACCATTTCCACAGGGTTTGTCGTCGCTGTCATTGGATTCTTCAGCTCTTTCCCCATTGTTTTACAAGGTGTTGAGGCCGTCGGAGCAAATGAATCTCAGGCGTCTGGTGCACTGATCGCTGCCACACTTTCTATGGGCCTATCCGGGATCGTATTTAGCCTATGGACCAAACAACCCGCGAGCGTGGCTTGGTCTACACCCGGTGTTGCTTTGCTTGCCGTTTCCGTGGCCCCAATGGGCGGGTTTGAAGCCGCCGTGGGCGCGTTTCTCTTTGCAGGCGCACTGACACTGATTGCAGGGCTCTTTCGCCCGCTCAGCAAACTGGCCACGTCGATCCCAATTCCGTTGGCACAGGCGATGCTGGCGGGGGTATTGGTTTGGCTCTGTATTGCACCGTTTAAAGCAATTGCAGAAGTCCCGAGTACCGCATTGCCCATTGTTGCGACCTGGTTTGTTGTGGGGAGGTTTAATCGCCTCTTTGCGGTTCCAGCGGCTGTCCTGGCTGCCTTCGGTTTAACGCTATATAGCAATGGATTTTCATTGCCGATGCCAGATCAGTTGATCCAAGCCCCCCATCTCATTACCCCAGTGTTTTCAATAGAGGCCATGCTCGGCATTGGTCTGCCTCTGTTCATTGTGACAATGGCCACTCAGAACGTCCCCGGCTTGGCCGTGTTGCGCAGCCATAACTACAATCCTCCTGCAGGACGCTTGCTCTCCGGCGTCGGCATTGCGAGCCTCATTACGGCACCGTTTGGGGCGCCGGCCACCTGTATTGCAGCCATCACCGCAGCCATGTGTTCAAATAAAGACTCCCACCCCGACCCCGCAAAACGCTTTTGGTCCGCGGTTTTTGGCGGTGTTTTCTATTCCATTTTTGGTCTATTTGCCGCTGTCATTACCGCCGTGGCCGTTTTGGCACCTCCAATGACACTGCAAACACTTGCAGGCGTTGCATTATTGGGTGTCTTTGGCAACGCCACAGCCGCAGCATTAGAACCTGTAGAAACCCGCGAAGCCGCCGCGATCACCTTTCTGGTCACAGCCTCTGGTGTGACAATCTTTGGGTTAAGTGCTGCGGTTTGGGGATTGGTGATCGGCGGATGTGTCTACGCCACTGTGAAACGCACGAGATAAACACACAAAACGAAAATAGCGGCCAAGCTTAGGCCGCTATTCAATCATCCTACCGGTTGACGGTTCAATTGGTCGAATCCAACCCCTCAGGCTCTCCGACAACCACAAAATGTAGCGCCTCGGCATCCATCAACCGCTTTGCAACACGGGCCACGTCTTCTTTGGTGACGGCCTCAACCTTATCATTACGCGTTGCGATATAGTCAATGGGCAGCCCCTGTGCCTGCATCCCCACGAGGATATTGGCGATTGGGCCATTGCCATCAAACCGCAGCGGGTAGGCTCCAGTCAAATATGTTTTGGCGTTTTGCAACTCTTTGTCGGTAACCCCTTCGCTGGCCATCCGTTCCCATTCAGCTTTGACCACCTCAATGGCTTCTGCAACAGTAGCATTTCCAGAGGCAACCTGCCCCTGAACGGTTTCTGCGTGATCCATTGGCACTAAGAAGGTAGAGATCCCGTAGGTCAGGCCCCGCTTTTCCCGAACCTCTTCCATCAGGCGGGACGAAAACCCGCCCGCTCCTAAAACCTGGTTCATAACGTAGGCCGCAAAAAAGTCCGGATCGTCACGATCAATACCCTCATGTCCGAAAACCGCCACGGATTGAGGCGTTGCAAAAGGCACAACCGTAATGCCGCCTTCCAATGCAAAGGTGGCCTCCTCAACTTGATCAGCACCCGTTTCAGGTAAGTCCTTTAACAAATCGTCCAAAACGGTTCCGAGTTCCGCGGGGGTGATGTCACCAACGGCACCGACAAACAAACGATCCCGCGCCATAACGCGATCTCGGGCCTCAAACATATCGTCCCGAGTCAGGGTCGCGATGGATTCAAGTGTTCCATTTCGGCTGCTGGCGTAGGGATGATCCCCAAAAGCCAAAGCATCAAACGTGCTGCTTGCGATACGGCCCGGATCTTTGGCATTGCCTTTGATGATCGAATCTATCTGACCACGTACGCGATCCAACGCGTCCTGATCAAAACGCGTTTCAACCAAGGCTGATCTCAACAGCGCGATCGCTTCATCCCGGTTTTCAGTCAAAAACCGAGCCGAAATCGCAAGAGAGTCATCATAAACGTCAAATCCAAAACTGCTGGCCAGCTCTTCGCGTGCCTGCGCAAACGCCCGCGCATCCAGTTCACCCGCGCCCTCTTCGAGCAAGCCCGTCATCAGGTTGATCGCACCCCGTTTTCCCGGTGCATCAAGGCTGCTCCCCCCCTTGAACCGAATTTCGATCACGGTGAAGGGAATGGAATGCTCTTCGACCAACCACGCATGGATGCCACCGTCAGAGGTGACATCCTGAATTTCCACGGCAGCAAGGGCTGGAAAGCTTAAGGCGATCGTCGCCACCGCAGCGCTGATTAGGGTCCGGATCATTGCGTAACCTCCTGTGCCATCTTTTTGGTCTCTTGGCGTGTGAGCCACCCCGTTACGGCATTCTTTTCTTGGAAAATCTGTTTTGCTGCATCGATGACATCCTCTTCGGTGACCGCCATCAAATCACCCGACCAGTCTTGAACATCCTGAACCGTTAGACCCGTGGTCAGGGCCGTGCCATACCGGCGCGCTGCGGATTCCACATCATCGCGGGCATAAATCTCTCCGGCCCGAATCTGAGTTTTGATCCGCGCGAATTGCTCTGCGTCCACACCTGTCTCAATGAATTCTGCAACAGCGTTATCCAATGCCGCTTCTGCATCCTCTAGCGTCACGCCCTCATTTGGGACGATGACAAGGCCAAAACTGGTTTCATCCAAAGAAGTGCCATCATAGAACGCAGAGGTATACAGTGCTGTTTGTTCTTCGAATTGCAGCTTTTCAGCAAGAACCGACGTCGTTGCACTGCCCCCCAAAAGGCTTGCCAACATCACCAGACTTGCGGCGTCAGATTGATCGCCTGTTTTGCGTTGCGGTGCTAGATAGCTGCGCACAACATAGGGCTGGGACACCCGAGGATCAGAATAGGTCATACGCCTTTCCGACAACTGCGGGGGTTCTTGCGGACGTTTGCGTGGTTCAAGCCCCTCTGTCGGGGCAAGCGGGCCGTAATAGGTATCCGCAAGCGCTTTGACCTCTTCTGGGTCCACATCACCTGCAACAATCAAAATTGCATTATTAGGGGCATAGTACCGTTCATAAAAGGTCAGCGCATCTTGTAGGGACAACTGCTCCATCTCATGACGCCAGCCAATCACCGGAATGCCATAAGGGTGGTTCAGATATTGCGCAGCCCGACGCTGTTCACCGAACAGTGATCCCGGATCACTATCGGTCCGTTGATTGCGTTCCTCAAGAATCACCTGTCTTTCGGTGGCAATGTCCTCTTCTCCTAAACGCAGGTTCCGCATCCGGTCGCTTTCCATGCGCATCATCAGCTCTAACCGGTCAGCGGCAACGCGTTGAAAGTAAGCCGTGTAATCCCAAGAGGTGAAAGCATTGTCAGAGCCACCATTAGCGGCAACCGTTTTTGACAATTCACCCGGGGCAAGCGTGTCCGTCCCCTTAAACAACAAATGTTCTAAAAAATGCGCAATTCCCGAAACCCCGGGCGGTTCATCAGCAGCCCCCGCGCGATACCAGACCATTTGCACGACGACGGGCGCACGATGATCCTCAAGGACTAACACCTCCATCCCATTATCCAAAGTATAAGTGGTGGTGTTCTCTTCGGCTGAAACTGAGGAAAACGCGCCAAAAACAGTAAAGGCGAAAACGGCTAACACGCGATGCATGGAGAGCTCCTGATTGAACATAGGGTCAACCTACGTCATCACGGGCCAGCTTCAAGATCTGCTTACGGGGTTGTGATCCAAATCTTGCCGAAACTTAGTTTTCAGGGAGCTCTGGTGGCGCTGATGGCGTCCGCACTCCGGATCTACGGAACCGCTGAAGCTCTGCCGTCTGATTCAGGGATTGTTCTGAATAGGCTTCAAAATATACGCTGCGACCAAAGAGGCGCTCTAAATACAACGGTCCATTCTTTGACCGGAATTCAGCGTCTTCCTGAGCAAGAACCTGACGAATACCCGGCGTGACCCCATACCGGCTGGCGTAGGTTACGACGCCTGTGTCAGCACGCGCAACGCCTTGTCCCTCTTGGAGGACAGCAGGATTGCCACCAAGAGCGGCAACTGCGTCTGCAGTCGGGGTTGGATCCACCAGATTTGAACCACCCGGCGTCGGGGTTGGCAGACTGGCGTAGTCTTCGGGTGTCTGCAGAGGTTTTGTCGGCAAGATTGCGAATTCATCCGGCGTCCCATCGGTATTGCTGATGTTCAGCAGGGGCGCATCACTTCCGCCACAAGCCGACAGCAATAACAATGCAGAAACTGCAACAACAGCAACACCTGTTTCTTTGCGCATTGATGACTCCTCTCGCCTGTTTGTAGCTATTTAACCCAAGTTGTCCGGCGCGTCACGTCGGCTTTTTCTCACCTGTGAAAAAGATCAGTCCAAAAACGCCCACAAAGATGGCGATATCAGCAACATTAAAGGCGTAAGGGTTGTTAAATCCACAGCAAGTCATGTTCAAAAAATCTGCAACCGCGCCATACACCATGCGATCAATCACATTGCCCAGTGCTCCCCCGATAAGAATCCCTGCTGAGATATACCCCAAAGGTTTGGGATCTTCTTTTTTGATCCACCACAGCACCCAGCCCGATATGACCAGTGCAATTGCAATCAAAACCCAACGCATAATGTCGGCAGAGCTCGCAAAAAGCCCGAAATTAACACCTTCGTTCCATGCCATGCGAAAATTGATAAACGGCGGCCATACGTCAATGGCCTGCCGTGTTTTTAGATCCATGCCTTGGACCACGATTATTTTACTCGCCTGATCAAAGACGAAGATAAAGACTGCCGTGATCCAAAGTGCGCGCATGAGAACCCCTTAGTGGCGGAAGTGGCGCATGCCGGTGAGCACCATGGCCAGCCCGGCTTCGTCTGCGGCTTTGATCACCTCATCATCACGCATGGACCCACCGGGTTGAATGACGGCTGTAGCACCTGCTTCGGCAGCAGTCAGCAGACCATCAGCAAAGGGGAAGAACGCATCAGAGGCAACGCAGGATCCTTTGGTTAACGGTGCATCTAGGCCCATAGCTTCGGCCATATCTTCAGCCTTACGCGCGGCAATCCGACAAGAATCAACACGGCTCATCTGGCCCGCGCCGACACCAACGGTCGCGCCGTCCTTTGTATAAACGATCGCGTTGGATTTAACGTGTTTGGCCACTTTCCAAGCGAACAGTAGATCCTTCATCTCTTGTTCAGTTGGGGCGCGTTTGGTCACGACCTTCAGATCATCCATGTCAATATGACCGTTGTCTTTGTCCTGAACCAAAAGACCGCCGGACACCTGACGCACAGTCAAAGACGCATCCTTGGTGTTGGGCAAACCCTCTGTGGTCAGCAAACGCAGGTTTTTCTTAGCTGCAAATACAGCTTTGGCCTCATCAGTGGCCCCGGGCGCGATAACAACCTCGGTAAAGATACCCACGATTTCTTCGGCGGTCTCTTTATCCAGCGGCATGTTCAGTGCAATAATCCCACCGAAGGCAGATGTCCGATCACAGTTGAACGCGTTTTGATAGGCCTCTTTCAGAGTGGCCCCTTGTGAAACACCACACGGGTTTGCATGCTTGATGATTGCACAGGCCGGGCCATTGGCCGGATCAAACTCCGACACCAATTCAAAGGCAGCATCGGTGTCATTGATGTTGTTATATGACAGCTCTTTGCCCTGATGTTGGGTCGCGGTGGCAACGCCTGGACGAGCAGAGCCATCGGTGTAAAACGCGGCCTCTTGGTGTGGGTTTTCACCATAACGCAGAGTTTGAGCCAACGTACCAGCTACGGCCCGGCGACGGGGTGTTTCCCCCAGCGCGTCCGCCATCCAAGCAGACACAGCCGCATCATAGGCTGCCGTGCGTGCATAGGCTGTCAAAGCAAGGGTTTGACGGAACGCATAAGACGTCGCCCCGTCGTTTGTGTTTAGTTCAGAAATGAGCAAGTCGTAATCTTCGACGTCCACAACCACATTTACAAAACCATGGTTTTTGGCTGCTGCCCGGATCATCGCCGGTCCACCGATATCGATATTCTCGATGCAGGTCTCGTAATCAGCGCCTTTCGCAACAGTCTCTTCAAATGGGTATAGGTTCACAACCAGCAGATCTATTGCACCAATACCATGTTCGGTCATCGCTGCCACGTGATCCTCGTTGTCGCGCAACGCCAAAAGGCCACCGTGTACACGCGGGTGCAGAGTCTTAACGCGACCATCCATCATTTCAGGAAATTCAGTGACCTCCGCCACATCAATGACAGTCAGCCCCGCATCACGCAAAGCTTTGGCGGAACCGCCTGTTGATAACAGCTCCACTCCTTTTGCAGAGAGTGCTTGGCCCAGCTCAATCAAGCCAGATTTATCAGATACGGAAAGTAGCGCGCGGCGAACGGGCACAAGATCGGTCATCGAATGGGTCCTTTAAAGGGTCAGTCGTCCAGATAAGGGACGTCACGCGCCAGATCGCGGATGCCAGTCGGAGACTCCTGCGCCATTGCGAACGTCCAGTTCACGCGCGTCGCATAATCGATTGCGCGGCAAGATAGAACGACTTGTTTCGTCGCACGGGGCTTTAATCGCGTTTTTTCGAGGTAAACCGACGGATCTAACGACAATTCGGCCTTTCCATGGTAACGAAACACCCAAACCTCCCCGCTTTTGAGCGCAAGCGAAACCGCGCTTCCCCCTAAATCCAGCTCTGCGTCCACATCCGGATGCAAATGAAACCGAAGCGTAAAGGGAATCCCCTGCAATCTGTTTTGGCTCATGGCGACGTCAAATTGGCGTTTATCCACTTCTTCCACAATTGCCAGCGTGTCCTCTCCGGACAGTTCTCGCCCGTCAAACCGCAGGTTCAATTGGCGGATATGGGTCAGCCCATGGGTGTTGACGTACCCATCATGGCCCGCATGAAATCCCATACCGGCCGGATTATTGTTAAGTTGGTATTGGATATTGCTCGGCGTGTCCGTCAACAGCAATCGATCGGTTTCATTGACCACCCGTTTGGCCCCCAGCCGAGACGACGAATAGCCATCGATTCCCAACGTCGAATGCGAGGCTGTCGCGCGCCCGGCCCTGCGCCATGTCTCACCAAAGCTGATCCCAGAGCCACAATTGACGATCAGCGGCCGACGACCCTCGGTCATTTCAAAAGCCAATGTGGATGCATGCCCATCCCGGCTTACCCAACCTCGCGGTGGTGCCGATGCGTCGATGATAACACTGGCTCGCCCGCCATGAAGCCGCGCATAGCCCATCGCGAGACCCTCATTTGCCACAGGCCTGACACCAGAGTTGGCTAATGCACTGTCTAAGCGCCCCTCAATTCCGCGCCCGCCCCCATGAAACCGGGCCAAACCGCCGTCATTATGGCGCAAAGCACGCAAGGTTGGCGCAATACGTTCAATCGCCTCAAGATGATCGGTATGGGGCGTTTTTCCGGCTTCGCTCAACACCAGCATTGTCCAATTGAGCAATGTAAATACTTCTAACAATTCTTCGGGGTTTCGCGTCGGAACACCCCCTTCGATACTGATCTGTTCCCGGCATTCCCGCCCCAACGCCTTGATTGCAGGAACGACATGATGCTCCATCCCTTCAAGCGCTAGACCTGCATGCACCATACCGCAAAGGGCTTCAAACTTTGGCAATCCGGGCTGTGCTGAGGGCCAGCGTTTTGATAAGAAACGGGTTTGCTGGGCAAGTGACCCAAAAAAGACAGCAGAGCTGTTTTTGTCTAACCCATTAAGCAACAAAAGCGCGTGGTTGATCCAACGTATCAATCGGCGACCGGTCAAATCAGGTGTCCACCCAGGCCCTCTGGCCGGGCCATACCGTTTTATCCAATCCATCGTCCACGCCTGCGCACAATTGCGAGCCTTTGCATCGTTCAATGCGGCAAGATCATCAAGCCATGTAAACCCGTGTTGTTCTTCCTCAAAACGCGCGGCCGGAATTGGAAGGTCCCAAATGGAGCCAAGTTCAGACTGAACAAGATACCCAGCGAACAAAAAGTTTCCACTGGTGAGCTGACGCCCCCGCGCAAAGGTTCCGATGGTGCGTGGTTCAGGCTGTGAAACAAAACCAGTGGCCGGGCGTGACAACGTGCTGAGCCGCGCATGATAGCGGTTCATCCAGCGCTCTTTGCGCGCCCGGAATGTCTCTGTCTTAGCCACCTGTTCCGCCTCTTTTGGTCGACGTCGGTTTTGTTAACCTGCTCTATTACACCATGTTAGTCGCGAAATGACTGCTCTGTCACCGCCGAATCATGAATTAGGATGAGGACGGCTATCCTTTGCGCAAGCAAGCCATATAAAACCCATCCATTCCACCCATTTCGTCCCAATAATCAGGACGCAAGCGCAAACCACCTTCGGGCGTTTTCCAATTCGTGTCGACCCAATCACAGTCCAACACTTGCGAATCAACACGCAATTCGGAATGGCGTTTCAGCGCATCCTCAATTTGGATCTCCCCCTCATCAGGTAGCAGCGAACACGTACAGAACATCAACCGACCGCCGGGGGCCAGCAACGTCAACGCGTGGTCAAGCATTTGCTCCTGCAAGGCAAAGAGACTGGCAAAATCAGCACTGTCTTTGGCATGTGGCAAATCGGGGTGTCGCCTAATTGTACCAGTGGCGGAGCAAGGCGCATCCAAAAGGATGGCGTCAAATCCCGGTTCGCAATACTCCAGCGCATCCCCTGCAACGACTTTGGCCAACAGCCCCGTCCGCTTCAAGTTTTCTCGTACCCGCAACAGCCGTTGTTCGGATATATCCAACGCAGTCACCTCAGCGCCGGCTGAGGCCATTTGCAATGTTTTACCCCCCGGAGCCGCGCAGAGATCCAGAACTTTTTCGCCCTTTTGAGGGGCCAGCAGTTTCACCGGCATGGCCGCAGCGGCATCCTGCACCCACCAGCTTCCCTCATCGTATCCCGAAAGTTGGGATACTTGGCCCTGCGTGCGAAGTCGCACAGAGCCGCCCGGCAGAACCGTCCCATCCAGACGGTCAGCCCACTTATCGGGATCGTGTTTCACACTTATGTCCAGCGGCGCACCTCGGGAATGGGCGAGCTCTAATGCTTCGACCACCGGTTTAGTGTAGTCCGCGATCATCTGCTTGCGCATCCATTTAGGAAGCTTCGGCGACGGTAGTCCGGCCCACTGATCGGGCCCATTTTCGGCAACTTTACGCAGTACGGCGTTGATTAATCCGGCTTGATGGCGGGTTTCACGTCCCCGGCCTCCAATTTCGACAAGATCATTGATCACCCCATGGGGCGCAGCGTTATCTGCGCAAATCTCATAGATACCTAGACGCAGCACATTGTGAACGGCCAGCGGTGGGCGTTTGCGCAAATGGGGTCCAAGCAATTTGTCCGCCTGCTCCATATGGCGCAGCGTCCCAGTCGCCAGTCGTTGTGCGCGCGCTCGATCTGCCGGTTTCAATCGCTCCAGCGGACCCTTTTCCCCAGTCATTTCAGACAATAAACGCCCATTCTCAAGGACGCCGTTCAGCAAAGCCAACACAGCACGGCGGGCGGGCAAACCACTCATTGGGCGTTTTTCAGTCATAAGGGCGCTTTCGTCTCACTTGTCCATCGGATGCCCCGGCGTATAACAAGGGGCAGGATCAAACAAGGAATAGCCGCATGTCCGCCCCCAAAGACTTGCCCGACGCAGCGAAACGCGCCCTCCAAGAGGCACAAGACCGCCGCAAGGCCGCCGACGAAGCCGAAAAGAATCGCCCCGTTGAACTGGGTGGGCGCGATGGTCCAGAACCCGTACGGTATGGCGACTATGAGAAAAAAGGCATTGCTGTCGATTTTTAAAAAACGTGTCTGAGGCATAAGAACACTGCCTCATCGACACATCGGTTCAAATTAAAACTGAACCGAGTCAACGTGCGTCGCTTGCAAAGACACACACTCTAACGGCTTCATCGCATTTATTGCCGATAGTACAATGTACCGCGACGGAAATCCCATCCTCTCTCGTTTTAAAAACAACAAACCGAGGAGAGAGACTATGATGTCCCAAACATATAAAGCGATTATCCTGACGGCCTGCATTGGCATGGCTTTGCCCCTACAAGCCCTTGCCCAACGTGCAGATCGCCCCACGGATTTAGTCGCCGCTGATCTTAGCATTCCTGAACAAGTGTTCATCGATTGCTTTGCCAATGTCCGCCCAGACCCGGATCACAATCCATCCGGAGCGCGCCAACAGGAAAACAAAGCTGTTTTGCTCGGATGCTTACAGGAAGCAAACCCTTCGATCAGTAACGATAAGCTTGATCAGGTCATGGACAAATATCGCCCCGAGGGGCCCATACATGGGTAAGCCAATTCTGGGGCTATAGCCCCAGAACATCCAGCATATTGTACAACCCCGGCTTTTGATCTTGCCCCCACAAAGCAGCCTTCACCGCCCCCCGTGAAAAAATCCGACGGTCGGTCGCCAAATGGCGCAGAACGATACGTTCCCCATCGGCCGCAAAAATCACGTCATGCTCGCCAACAACGTCGCCGCCCCGGATTGCAGAGAACCCGATATCGCCGCGTGTGCGGGCACCTGTGATCCCGTCGCGCCCGCTGTCAGACACATCCTTAAGATTGACACCACGCCCCTCAGCGGCGGCTTCGCCTAACATCAAGGCCGTGCCTGATGGAGCGTCGACCTTGTGGCGGTGATGGGCCTCGACGATTTCGATGTCAAAATCCTCATCCAAAGCCGCCGCCACTTTTTTGGTCAATTGCATCAAAAGATTGACACCAAGGCTCATGTTGCCCGCCTGCATAATGACGGCATGGCGCGCGGCGGCTTTGATTTTCACCATATCATCATCGGACAAACCGGTCGTGCCGATGACATGCACAGCCCGCGCCTGCGCGGCTAAAGCGGAAAATGCTACAGTGGCCGCTGGCGAAGTGAAATCGATCACCGCCTGCGCTCGGGCAAAGGCCTCTAGCGGATCATCCTCAACTAAAATCCCGGTTGGCGCACCGCCCATGGCAACACCGATATCACGGCCAACCCAGTCGTGGCCGGGGCGCTCAAGCACCCCCACAAGATTTGCCGCATCGCTGTCCAAAACCTGCTTAATCAACATCTGACCCATGCGGCCAGAGCCACCAGTTATCACAATTCCGGGAAGGGTGCTCATTTGCGGGTCTCCTGCGTTAAACTTTTCGTTGGTTTAGCGGCATACCCCTTGAAAGGCAAAGCCCCTGTTGCGAAATTAGACAGACCAGCGTAAGGCAAGAAAATGGCTAAAAACACATCCCGTTCCGGTTCTGCACCCTCTCAGCGCCAACTGCGCGTCGGCGAATTAATTCGCCGCTCCCTCTCAGATGTTCTGATGCGGGGGGATGTGCATGATCCCGATCTCAACCGCATGTCAATCACCGTCAGTGAGGTCCGCGTGTCGCCTGATCTACGCATCGCAACTACATTTGTGTTGCCTTTGGGTGGAAATGGTCAAGACGAAGCCCTAGAGGCCCTACGCCGAAACAAAGGCGAATTGCGTCATCACGTCTCTAAAAAGATGACAATCAAACACGCGCCCGAGCTTAAGTTCCTGATCGACGACACCTATGATCGCATGGACGAAACCCGTCGTTTGCTCAACTTGGACACTGTCCGCCGCGATATCGAAAAACCTACTGACCCAGAAGAGTAATCCATTGCGCCATGTGCTGACTGTCCTTGCCTTGTTGTGTATTCCCCAGATGGCTCTGGCCGCCTGTGAGACACAGCAGTTTGAAGACGCCAGTTATTCAGTGTGCACCGCCAAGTCTGATCAGGATCTACGCCTCTTCCACAGCGATCTTGAGGGAAAACTCTACGGCGGCTTCCCGGCCGTCAATCGCAGTTTGGAACCCGAGGGCAAAATACTGTCGTTTGGTATGAATGCCGGCATGTATCACGATGACCGCCGCCCTGTTGGCCTTTATATCGAAAACGGTGAAGAGCACTCTCCGATTGCCGATGGTGGGGGCTTTGGCAATTTTGGACTGGTGCCAAACGGTGTGTTTTGCATAAACCCAGACCACTTTGCGATCATTGAAACACAAACCTTTAAAGCAGATCCGCCACCCTGCACATACGCGACGCAATCCGGACCGATGCTGGTGATTGATGGCGCATTACACCCTGCGTTTCTGCCAGACAGCGACAGCACCCTCATTCGCAACGGGGTCGGTGTTAGCAAAGATGGCAAATCTGCCACCTTCGTCTTGTCGGACACTCGCGTAAACTTTGACACATTCGCTCGGTTCTTTCGTGACGCATTGGGCCTGAAGCAGGCACTTTTTTTCGACGCCAAAGTCTCTCGCATCCATGCCCCAGAAATCAGCCGCTTTGACAGCGGATTGGCACTAGGTGTTATCCTTGGCCTTGTGAAGGACAGTTGACCTTATCGATGTCTGCCGATAGCAGGCACGCTTTGGCACAAACAGATCAAATCAGAGGTATCCCATGGGCCGCAGACGCAAAGGGCGCGATATATCCGGATGGTTGGTGGTGGATAAACCCGCCGGCATTTCTTCCAATGCGGTCGTAAATAAAGTCCGCTGGGCTTTTGATGCGAAGAAGGCGGGCCATGCCGGAACGCTAGACCCCGAAGCCACCGGCGTTCTCGCCGTTGCCCTTGGGGAGGCCACAAAGACCGTTCCATATATTACTGATGCCTTGAAGGCCTACCGGTTTACCGTCCGTCTTGGACAGGCCACCAATACAGATGACGCCGAAGGCGAAGTCATCGCCCAAAGTGATACTCGCCCCACGGATGAAGACATCAAAACTGCCCTTGCACCCTTTCGAGGTGACATTCAGCAAATTCCACCAAAATTCTCCGCTGTCAAAATTGATGGGCAACGCGCCTATAAGTTGGCCCGTGCCGACGAAGATTTCGAAATCGCCGCCCGTGCTCTTTGGGTCGAAGAGCTAGAGATGATCAGCCGCGAAGACCTCGATCACGTGACCCTTGAAATGACCTGTGGCAAAGGGGGGTATGTGCGTGCCATCGCTCGTGATCTTGGGAATGCACTGGGATGCCACGGTCACGTCCGAGACTTACGGCGGATCTGGTCTGGCCCCTTTGAAACCACCGATGGCATCAAAATTGAACTGCTCGACGAACTGGCAAAATCAACTGATTTGGATCAATATCTGCATCCGCTAGAAACTGGGCTAGACGAATTGCCCGAACTCCGGGCAACCCCGGAAGGTGCCGCAAAATTACGTGTTGGGAACCCCGGTATGGTCTATGCGTCCAATGTTGAATTTGGGGATGAGGCTTGGGCCTCGCTTGATGGGCAAGCCATCGCTGTTGGTATATACAAATCCGGCGAACTGCACCCTCACCGCGTTTTCAATCGCTAAAACCTTTGACGAAATCCAGTTAGCCCAATCCATTGGGCATCCCTGACGGCGGATTCTATGGCGTCGGCCTATCCTTGCCATTTGCATGTCTCTCGTCACATGCCACGTAAGACACACGGAAAACAAAAAGCCCGGGCGCGAACGCCCGGGCAGTACACATTAACTGAAACGAAGGATATCAGCCTTTGTGGAATTCTGGGTAGGCTTCCATGCCCAGCTCTGCCATGTCGAGACCGTTGATCTCATCTTCTTCAGAGACGCGGATGCCCATGGTGACTTTAAGGATGACCCAAATAACGGTTGAGACAACAAAGACGAAGGCACCGATGGCTGCAAAGCCGATGATCTGTGTCAAGAAGCTTGTGTCTTCTGTGTAGAAAGGAACAGCGAGTGTCCCCCAGAAGCCAGCAATCAAGTGAACTGGGATTGCACCAACAACGTCATCGATTTTCATCCGGTCCAACATTGGAACAGTAAAGACAACAATCAGACCACCAACAGCGCCGATCCAAAGCGCACCAAACAGGCTTGGGTCAAGCGGACCCGCAGTGATGGATACGAGGCCCGCCAATGCGCCGTTCAGAACCATAGTAAGGTCAGGCTTTTTGTACAGAACCTGTGTTGCAATCAAAGCAACCAAAGCACCGGCAGCCGCCGCCATGTTGGTGTTTGCAAAGATGCGGGATACGTCTGTGACATCGCCAACAGTCCCCATGGCCAGCTGAGAGCCACCATTGAAACCGAACCAACCCAGCCACAGGATGAACGTACCCAAAGTGGCAAGCGCAAGGTTAGAGCCCGGCATTGGGATTGTACGGCCATCTTTGTATTTGCCGATCCGTGGTCCAAGGATGAACGCACCAGCCAAAGCAGCGAAACCACCAGCAGCATGCACAAGAGTAGAACCCGCAAAGTCAGAGAAGCCCATTTCGGAGAGGAAACCACCACCCCACTGCCAGGACGCTTCGATTGGGTAGATGATACCTGTCAGGATCGCCACGAAGATCAGGAAGGGCCAGAGTTTGATACGTTCGGCCAGTGTACCCGAAACGATGGACGCAGTGGTCGCACAGAACATCAATTGGAAGAAGAAGTCAGACCCGACAGACGCATAATCCAGAGCGGCATCAGATGCGCTAAGACCCACAGCCTCAAGGGAAGTTGGCGCAAACAGAGTGCCCACAATACCTGGAATGATCCAACCATCACCAGGGTACATCAGGTTAAAACCAACCAGCCAGTACATGATCGCTGCGATTGAAAACAACGCCACGTTTTTGGTCAGCTGCATGGTTACGTTTTTGGAACGCACCAGACCCGCTTCGAGCATCGCAAAGCCCGCAGCCATCCAGAACACCAAAAATCCGCCGATCAGGAACAGAAGTGTGGTCAAAATATAAGGGGTGACATCTGTGGCCACAGCGGCCTCCTGTGCCACAACCAGCGACGGGGCAATTGCCACCAAGGTCGCTAGAGGAAGAGTTTTAGTCAGTTTCATCGGATTTTAGTCCTCTATTGTCGTCTGCTGCGCTTACAGCGCGTCGTCGTTAAGTTCGCCAGTCCGCACGCGTACCGCTTGGTTTACGTCCAGAACAAAAATCTTACCGTCGCCGATTTTGTCGGTTTTTGCGGTCGTCTGAATGGTTTCCACCACTTGATCGGCCATAGCGGCGCTTACGACGATTTCCAGTTTAACTTTCGGCACGAAGTTCACGGCGTATTCTGCGCCACGATAAATTTCAGTGTGACCAGACTGAGAGCCAAAGCCCTTAACCTCTGTCACCATCATGCCCCGCACGCCGATGGAGGTCAGAGCCTCACGGACCTCCTCCAGCTTGAACGGCTTGATTGCTGCAATGATGAGTTTCACGATATTCCCCTTTAACGGATATTCAGGCATTCCTGCCTTTGCACCTGCAGCAGAAAGCGTCGCCAGACCGTGGTACACAAGGAAAGCATCGGAAATTGGGTGAGCAAATTGGGGGCATTGTGCTTAATTTTTGCACAATTTGCCTCTTGTGATTAAAAAATAGACGATCAAAAAAGGAATCATCGGCGTAAACTAGCCGCTCTACATTTCCAATCAGACTTGGTAATGTAGCCGAAAGAGCAGAAGCCCCGTAAAGGTGCAGGCATGAGTGATTCAGGTAAAAAGAAGCCACCCCTGGTGGCCGAAAAACGCTATAGCGCCGCCAAACCGGCTGCGCCAAAAAAGACGGCCGCGAAAAAGCCCGCCAAAAAGGCAAAGGCAAAACCCGCGGCACGCAAATCGACGCCCCGAAAAAAAACCACCCGCAAGCGCAATCCGATCATTGCGTTTTTTGCAGGAATCATCCGATGGGTCTGGCGGCTAATCTGGGGCATCACTTGGCGTTTTACAGCCGTTGTCACCATGATCATCGGGTTGGCGGTTCTGTATTTTTATTCAACCTTACCCGAAGTCACGGCCCTTGTGGATGGCCGCACGCGTGGTTCGGTGACGCTTTTGGATCGCAACAATCAGGTCTTTGCATGGCGTGGCGATCAATTCGGCGGCATCGTCACGACAGAAACTGTATCGCCACATCTAAAAAATGCTGTGATTGCCACTGAAGATAAGCGGTTTTTCCTTCATTTTGGTGTAAGCCCTCGCGGCATCGCTGGCGCTATTCGTATCAATCTGAGCGAGGGACGTGGACCGCTCTCTGGCCATGGTGGTTCAACCATAACCCAACAAACCGCCAAATTGCTGTGCTTTGGCAATCCTTACGATCCCAAAAGCGGACAAAGCGAAGCGGAATACGAGGCTGAATGTCGACGCGGCTCTTTGACGAGAAAAGCTAAAGAAGCCGTTTACGCCATGGCGATGGAGGCGAAATACTCCAAAAACGAAATCCTCACGATTTATCTAAACCGCGCCTATCTTGGTGCAGGTTCCCGTGGATTCGAAGCCGCCGCACAACGCTATTTCGGCAAATCCGCCAATGAAGTAAACGCCGCTGAGGCCGCGATGTTGGCCGGATTACTGACGGCACCAAGCCGGTTTGCCCCAACAAACAATCTGGAGCGATCACAGAACCGCGCACGGGTGATTGTTGGCCTTATGGAGGATCAAGAGTACCTCAATACAGTCGAGGCAGACTATGCACGCAACAATCCTGCGCAATTGTCACAGGCCGCCGAGGCGCGCGCTGGAGGATATTTCGCGGATTGGGTGATGGATTCCGGCCCAAGCTTTTTAACACGGGATACCACCGAGGACGTCATCATTCGCACGACTTTTGACCAACGTATTCAGACGGCAGCGGAAAGTGCTCTGAAACATATCTTTGAGACCAAGGTCCGCGAAGGCTCCAAAGCACAGGCTGCCATTGTGATTATGTCCGCAGACGGTGCGGTTCGGGCAATGGTCGGCGGGCGTAAAACCAAAGTCTCAGGAGCATTCAACCGCGCCACACAAGCTTTGCGACAGACTGGATCGTCTTTCAAACCCTTCGTGTATGCCGCAGCGCTGGATCTGGGATGGGCACCGAATGACTTCATTCTGGATGGGCCGTTGACGATCAACATTCCCGGATCGGGAGCGTGGTCACCCAAGAACTACTCACGTAAATTCTACGGTGATGTCACTCTTACCGAGTCACTCGCCAAATCATTGAACACTTCGACGATCAGACTTTCTGAATCAGTCGGTCGTGAAAACGTTCAAACCGTAGCCCATGATTTTGGCCTAAAGGGTGATTTGGCCGACGGCCCGGCCTTGGCCCTTGGGGTATCTGAATCGACGCTGATCAACCTGACAGGTGCCTATGCAGGCATTCTGAATGGTGGCAGCAGTGTTGACCCATTTGGCATCATGGAGCTGCGACTTCAGGGCGACGACACCGCGATTTCAGGTCAAGACGGCGGAATAGGTGAACGGGTCATTTCTAAGAACGCTGCAGGTGGTCTGACCTATATGATGAACCAAGTCATCCTGCAGGGCACAGGCCAACGCGCAAAACTGGGCGATCGTCCTGCTGCCGGTAAAACAGGAACAACTCAGGCCGCGCGTGATGCCTGGTTCGTTGGCTTTACAGCCGATTACGTCGCGGGAGTCTGGATGGGGTATGATGACAATACACCATTGTCCGGTGTCACGGGCGGTGGACTTCCAGCGGAAATCTGGCGTGAAACCATGCTGCGCACCCACCAAGGTGTCCCTGTCAGCCCCCTTCCGATGACGGTTCCCAAAGCACCCGTCAAAAAGGCCCCAGTTGCCCAGAAGCGACAACCGAAAACCAAGAGCACCGAAAACGTTATCTTGGAACTGCTCGGCGGAATTCTTGGCGGAAACTAATACCATTCCGGGCCCAATGTGGCCCGGACAATGCCCTGTCATCTATGACAATTTACGTAGATCTTTGGTCAACTGATCCAAATTTCCTTTGCGGCGATCCAACATTGCTCCGATCTCGGACCGCTCTGTCAGCAGCATGTTTACGCCTTCGATAAAGATGTTAAAGAATTTATCGCTGCCCGATTTATCAGACACCAGAAACGTCACCGTAAACGGAGAATCCCCCGGCAGAAAGGCCTTGGTTTTAACCTCATAAAAGCTTTTGACCTGACGCGCACCTTGGACCTCTAGGC
The DNA here is from genome assembly GCA_039972875.1 of Pseudoruegeria sp. Classification (GTDB taxonomy): domain Bacteria; phylum Pseudomonadota; class Alphaproteobacteria; order Rhodobacterales; family Rhodobacteraceae; genus Pseudoruegeria. Next base: position 145,168 of record JBDWMA010000044.1, on the reverse strand, counting down.
GTCCTCCAATAAATTCGCGGAACCGCTTGCCATATTTGCGGGAAATATACCCCTGAAACGCACTGGTATAGGATTTCAGCTGCGCCGAGGACGCCTGCCGCGCATCAGCCCCTAACGTATACCGTGCAATCGTTGGGACATCGGCATATTTTACAAAAAGCCGTTCAAAATCGCCATACATGGCTTTTTCGGATTTCCCCGAACTAATGATTTTGTTGATGTCGACCACCAGTTTAGACACAAGTGTTTCGGCTGATTTTGCGGACAGTGCGCTCGCGGGGGCAGGTATTGCGGCATTAAGTGCCATGGCAGCAGACCCCACAACAACAGAACGTCGGGTTAGTTTATTCGTAAGGGTCGGCATATGGGTCATCATAAGGGTCCTCTATGTCAAGGCTATCAGTGGAGTCATCATAGGGATCAAAATAGACATCCTCATCAGATTCACGGGCAAGTTCAAATTGACGGTTCTGCAAATAGATCAACCGCGACTGCGCATAACTGTCTTCACTATCATATAGGATCGATTCAATCGTTGTGGAGTATCTTACCCGGTCGTTTAGGCGATCTCCGATCAATGCAAGCAAGCCGACAACGGTACCGGCGGTGCCTGAGGCATAGAAATACGGATTCGCAATTAGGTCCACGACACCGCCCACCACATCGCGTTCCGTCGAAGGCCCCAACACGGGCAATTCCAAATAAGCCCCCTGTCCGACGCCCCACACATCCAGAGTCTGACCAAATCCTGTCAAATCCTCTGGTACGCCAATAGACGTCGCCGGATCAAAAAGCCCAGCCAACCCAAGCGTGCTGTTGATTGTAAAACGGAACGTATTTTGAACGAACCCTTCTCCGTCCAGCTGCAGCACGTTTTGAATCGCCATTGAGGGCAAGCGTATATTATTTGCAAAGTTGCTAATATTTGTGCGCGCAGGTCCAGGTACCGCAGCATAAACACCACCGCCGCTGCCCTTACCTGAGTCAATTCTCTTGTTGAAGTCATGGCGCTTTCGATTTTGTGGCTCATAGGGGTCAAATCCACCGATAACGGGACTTGACGTGGTGCAAGAAACCAACAAGACCGTGCCACTTACCACGACAGGAACAATTCTGCTTAAAGACTTAAAAAAACTATTTTTCATGGGCATGCTTTAAAAAGGACGATACGAGTACTTAGGAAATACGAGTGAGCCTACCGGAAGAATGGAAAGCAAATAAAACGGACATCCTATTTTTCCGAATGAGTGTTGTTAACAATCTCTATCAAAAAACAAAGCATAACGTGAGTACAGAATGAACAAATTCTCGGCATCTGGCCATGGAGAAACGGAACTATCAGACGTTAAAAAGACCAGCCGGAGCCTATATTGGTCCGCAGGATTATTCAGCTTTTTCGTCAATCTGCTCATGCTGACAGGTCCGCTGTTTATGTTGCAGGTCTATGACCGGGTTTTGGGCAGTCAATCCGAAGAAACTTTGGCCGCCCTCTTTTTGCTGGTTGCGTTTCTCTATGCAATGATGGGCATTCTGGATTTCACCCGCGCCCGGATATTCGCGCGGATTGGCGCAAGATTTCAAACCTTGCTAGACCAGCGCGTATTTCAGGCGATGCTTTCGTCGCAAACCAACGGCAAAGGTGCTGAATTCGGCGTGACTGCACTTCAGGATATTGACTCCAACCGTCGCCTCTATGGCTCACCGGTCTTTGGGGCCTTTTTTGACCTTCCGTGGACACCTATCTTTGTCCTTGGGATTTTCGTATTTCATGTTTGGCTCGGCGTTTTGGCGTTGGTCGGCGGCGCTGCCATCGTGGCCATTGCGATTTTAAACCAATTATCAACCCGCAAAAGCCTTTTGGGCAGCGCGGCGAGCTCCCAAAAAGCAGACCGTTTGGCAGAACAAATGCGCATCGATTCAGAAATGGTTCAAAGCCTCGGCATGCGAAAGGCCGCTTTCGATCGTTGGACGTCACTGCGCAATAAAGCTTTGGATCAAGCGATTCAGGCCAGTGATTTTGGCGGCGGAGCCACCAGTCTGTCCAAGACGTTCCGCTTGTTCCTGCAATCCGCGATGCTGGCGCTCGGCGCGTATCTGGTGTTGCAGAACCAATTGACTGCGGGGGCAATGATTGCCGGGTCGATCTTGCTTGGGCGCGCGCTGGCACCGATAGAACAAATTGTCGGCAATTGGCCTCTTATTTTGCGCGCATCCAAAGGCCGTTCATCTTTGGCGAGTCTTTTAAATGCACAACCGTTGACCGCGGCCCGCACGACACTTCCACATCCCAAAGCCAATCTCGAAGTACAACAAGCCACCGTCCTTCCTCCGGGGGAGGCGCACGCAAGCTTGCGTATGGTTAGCTTCAAATTGGCGCCGGGACAGGCTCTTGGCGTCATTGGCCCAAGTGGTGCGGGCAAAAGCACACTCGCCCGTGCCATCACAGGGATCTGGCCCGTGGCTGGTGGGGTCATTCGACTGGATGGCGCTGCCCTTGATCAATATGACCCCGATGTTCTTGGACGGTTGATCGGCTATTTGCCGCAACGGGTACAATTGTTTGACGGAACCATTGCCGAAAACATCGCTCGGCTGACTCCGAATGCAAAAGATGAAGACATTGTCGCTGCGGCCCAAAAGGCGGATGCCCACGACATGATCCTAAGGCTTCCAGAAGGCTATGACACCATCGTTGCCGCGAATGGAGGGCGTTTGTCCGGAGGACAAATCCAACGCATTGGATTGGCACGCGCGTTGTATGGCAATCCAGTTTTGCTGGTCTTGGATGAGCCAAACTCCAACCTCGACAATGAAGGATCAGCGGCCTTAAACACCGCAATCCGGGCTGTCAAAGATGCGGGTGGGACCGCTATGATCATGGCCCACAGACCAGCCGCGATTGCGGAATGCGACATGCTATTGGTGCTAGAAGGCGGACTTCCAAAAGCCTTTGGCCCGCGGGATGAAGTCTTAAAGAAAACCGTGTCCAATCATGCCCAAATTTCAAACAACCCCGTTTCAGCAGGAGGCGTCTCATGAGCCAGGACACGCAAAGCTGGTCCCCCAAAGGGGCGCTCATTATTGGATTTATAACCGTATTTCTACTGGTCGGCGGATTCGGCGCTTGGGCGGTGAGCACCCAAATCACCGGCGCAATCATTGCATCTGGCCGGATAGAGGTCGATCGAAACCAACAGATTGTACAGCATCCGGACGGGGGTGTCGTCGAAGAGATCCTTGTCGAGGAGGGGGACCTTGTCCAAGCAGGTGATCTGTTGATTCGTCTCGAATCCAAGGCTCTTCGATCCGATATGGTTGTGATCGAGGGCCAGCTCTATGAAATCATGGCGCGCCGGGGGCGTTACTCTGCGGAACGAGATACCTCGGATGCGATCAAATTTGATGCTGAACTAATCGAAGCCGGAAAATTATACCCTTCAATCCAAGAGGTGATGGACGGCCAAGAACGTCTGTTTCTGGCTCGCCATGATACGCTGAACAAAGAAGTTGAGCAGCTTCAGAAAGGGATTGCCCAGACCGGCAGTCAAATTGACGGGATCACCGCGCAACAAAATGCCCTCACGCGCCAATTGGAACTGATCGATCAGGAACTAAACGATCAACAATCCTTGCTGGACCGTGGCTTGGCGCAAGCCACCCGTGTGTTGTCCCTACAACGTGAACAGGCCCGCCTTGCCGGTTCGGTCGGCGAATTGACTGCCTCGCAAGCCGAAGCAGAGGGGCGGATCACCGAGGTTGAAATTGCCATTCTGAAACTTGAAGTCGCGCGTCGCGAAGAGGCCATAACTCAATTACGTAACCTGCAATTCCAAGAGCTAGAGCTTAAAGAACAGCGGAATAAACTGCTTGAACAACTGTCCCGACTTGAGATCCGCGCGCCCGTATCAGGAGTGGTGCTGTCCAAATCTGTGTCCGTAAAGCGCGCTGTTATTCGCCCGGCGGATTCGATCCTGACACTTGTACCACAGGATCGTCCATTGATTATTTCAGCAGAAGTGTCGCCGATCCACGTTGACGAAATTTACCCTGGACAAGAGGTCTTTGTTCGAATGTCGTCACTGGACACACGGAACACACCTGAATTGCTGGGAACTGTGATCAAGGTCTCTCCGGATGTCTTTACAGATGAAGCAACCCGGCAATCCTATTATCTCACTGAGGTCATCCTCAAAGAAGGTGAAATCGAAAAGCTTCCGAAAGACACGACCCTTGTCCCCGGCATGCCGGTTGAAACCTATCTTCGCACCGCCGACAGAACCCCGATGGCCTATCTGATCAAGCCCTTGGCTGACTATTTCAACCGTGCATTCCGAGAAAGCTAGTTTGGGGCTTTTACCTGCCGAGCGGGAAGGATAGCGTGTCGCCGAATCCAATCACCGGAGCCTAAAATGTCCGCCACCTTTGAAAAACGTCTTGCTGAACTGGGCGTCACCCTGCCCGATGCCCCGGCCCCGGCCGCAAACTACGTCCCGTATGTGGTCGTCGGCAATCTGGTCTATGTGTCAGGGCAGATTTCCAATAGCCCAGATGGGCTGATCACAGGGAAACTTGGCGAGAACATGACTTCTGAACAAGGTGCGATCGGCGCACGATCTTGCGCAATTAGCCTCTTGGCACAAGTCAAAGCGGCCTGTGATGGTGATCTTGATCGTCTGATCCGCGTGATAAAGTTGACTGGTTTTGTGAATTCCACTTCTGATTACACTGACCAACCCGTAGTCATAAACGGCGCGTCAGACTTTCTGGTCAAAGCTCTGGGCGATGCCGGACGGCATTCAAGATCAGCTGTTAGTGCACCCGCGCTTCCAATGGGTGTTGCCGTAGAAATCGAAGGCATATTTGAAATCAAATGACCCCACTGCCAGTAGAGTTTCTGGCCACCCCTTTGGCACATCGAGCATTGCACGATGTAAAAGCGGGACGCCCAGAAAATAGTCGCGCTGCGATACAGGCTGCGATTGATGCCGGTTATGGCATTGAGATTGACGTGCAACTGTCAAAAGATCATCAAGCGATGGTCTTTCATGATTATGATTTGGGGCGGCTGACTTCTTCAAAAGGACCCGTGGCACAACAAACATCAAATGAACTGGCCGAGACGTCGTTGCGTCACAGTAACGAGGGTGTGCCATCTCTGGCCGAAGTCATGGAAATGGTGAATGGTCAGGTTCCATTGCTGATTGAAATAAAGGATCAAAGTAAACGCTTAAGCGAGGGCGCAGATGATCTTGAAAAGGCCGTTGGCAGTCTTTGCAACGCCTACATTGGGCCCTTGGCAGTTATGTCATTTAACCCACATACCATCGGGTCATTGCAACAGTATGTGAAAGACCTCCCCGTGGGCTTGGTAACGGACGCCTTTAAGATGTCCGGCTGGCCTCTTGTGTCACCGCGCAAGCGGGCACATTTTCGCGATATTGCCGATTATGATCGCGTTGGAGCCAGCTTTGTTAGCCATTCTGTCACGGACTTGGACCGCCCCCGTTTGCTTGAGCTTAAGGCCCGTAACGCCAGTATACTGTGTTGGACCGTTCGAAATAAAGCTGAGGAAGCAAACGCACGCAAAATTGTCGATAATATTACCTTCGAAGGATATTACCCAACACCTCACAAGCCTTGACCTGCCGCGATAGCGTGCCAGATTAACGGCGAGGTAGAGGCAAGTGAATTTACATGACAGATGCAACCATAGAAATTCAGATGCTCGGCTCTCTAGCAGCGCTTGCACCAGAGGAATGGGACGCTTGTGCTGCGCCAGACTCAGCTGCAGGTAGGCGGCCCATCGACCCTTTTACCACCTACCGGTTCCTTTTGGCGCTAGAGACTTCAGGGTCTGTCGGACAAGGTACCGGGTGGGACCCGCGCTACTTGATCGCCCGCTTAAAGGGGCAGATTATCGCGGTTGCTCCGCTTTATGTCAAAAGCCATTCTCAAGGCGAATACATCTTTGATTTCAATTGGGCCCAAGCTTACGAAAACGCAGGCGGGCGCTACTATCCCAAACTTCAAATGGCGGTGCCCTTTACACCAGCAACAGGGCGTCGTCTGCTGACTCGCCCAGGGTTTGAGGACAGCGGGCAATCGGCTTTGGTACAGGGAGCCGTCCAACTTGCCGCTGAAAACAAGCTCTCATCGTTGCACATCACATTTTGTACAGAAGAGGAGGCCTCAGCCGGGCAGAAAATGGGACTGCTGCATCGTACAAGCCAGCAATTTCACTGGGTCAATTCCAACTACTCTGGTTTTGACGCATTCCTCGGATCTTTGTCGGCACGCAAACGCAAAAACATCCGCAAGGAACGTGCGCGCGCGCAGGCGTTTGGAGGTGCAATCCATGTACTGACCGGTGATCAAATCCAACCGGAACATTGGGAAGCGTTTTGGCGATTTTACCAAGACACGGGTGCCCGAAAATGGGGAACACCCTACCTGACTCGCGCGTTTTTCGATATTGCACAAGCTACGTTACGTAACGACATCTTATTGGTGATGGCTGAACGTAACGGACAGTGGGTGGCCGGTGCGCTCAACTTTATCGGCGCCCAAACCTTATACGGACGATATTGGGGCGCGATCGAAGATCACCCCTGCTTACACTTCGAACTGTGTTATTATACGGCCATTGATTACGCGATAGAGCATGGGCTAACACGGGTCGAAGCCGGGGCTCAGGGTGAACATAAATTGGCGCGCGGTTATTTGCCCGTTCCCACGCATTCTCTACATTGGGTAGCGGATGACGGGTTCAGGCGCGGTGTGGCACAATATCTAGATGCGGAGCGCAACGCCATTGAGGAAGAAATTGAAATCCTTACCAGCTACGGCCCCTTTCGCAAAACAAAGGACCAAATCGAATGAGTTCAAAATTAGCCGGATCAGAAAAGGTCGATGCTTTGCTTTTATTGAGCAATCAAGGATGGACTCACGACCCAAATCGCGATGCCATTTCCAAGACATTTAAGTTCAAATCATTTGTCGACGCCTTTGGATTTATGACGCGCAGCGCCCTTTTTGCGGAAAAGTGGAACCATCACCCAGAGTGGTTCAATGTTTACAATACGGTAAAGGTCACGCTAACCACCCATGATGTCGATGGCTTATCAGATCTGGATCTGAAATTGGCCAAAAAGATGGATGCACTATCAGCTTAGGACTTATGGAAATGGAAACGGAAACCACCGCCGGGTTTAGCCTGGATCAATTACTCTCAATTGAAACTTTGGTGTCGATAGGCGTCAATGTTTTATCTGCCTTTGCCATCCTGTTCATCACTCTGTGGTTGGCAAAATGGACAAAAAGCAAGATCATCACAGTTGGTATTTCCAAACCAGAACTTGACGATACGCTGTTCTCCTTTTTGGGTAACATCGCACGCGTTTTGGTAATGGCCGTCGGTGGCATCTTTATCCTGAACCGGTTTGGCGTAGAAACCACTTCACTGGTCGCGTTGATCGGTGCGGCTGGTTTGGCGGTTGGTCTGGCCCTTCAGGGGACTTTGTCCAACTTTGCAGCTGGTGTGATGCTGATCATCTTCCGTCCCTTCAAAAAAGGCGACTATATTGATGTCGGTGGCGAAGCAGGTACGGTGAAAGAGATTTCGATTTTCACAACCGAATTGGCAACGGTCGATAACGTACAAATCATTATTCCCAATGCCCAAGTTTGGGGATCCCCGATTACAAACTATTCTGCTTACCCAACCCGCCGTGTGGATTTTGTATTTGGCGTATCCTATGGCAGTGACCTAAAGGCCGCAGAGGGTATCATCCTTGATCTCATAAAGGCTGACACACGCATTCACAGCGATCCTGCCCCCTTTGTCAAAGTTGGTAATCTGAACGATTCCTCAGTCGATTTCACCGTACGTGTCTGGTGTGATGCTGCTGATTACTGGGACATCAAATTTGAAATGACCCGAAACGTCAAAGACGCCTTTGATGCGGGTGGTGTTGATATCCCGTTCCCAACGCGGACAATGGTCAGCGTCGGCTGATTTATTCATTCGCTGCGCCTGCTACGGGCGCAGCGCCACCCCTTCGTATTTGCGCAAAACGCGACGGATGGGCTTCACCACTTGCGCATCTTCTCCAAACAACTCTGGAAAAAAAGAACGTAACTCTTCTCGGGCAGCCGGGATTTGCGAGGCGAGGAACCGATCGCCCGGATAGATGCTTTCGCTCATTGCGCCGTTTGAATACACTAACTCATGGGATTCAAACATTAAATGATAGTAGGTCACGGCCTCTCCATGAACCAATCGCACATCACGATCATTCACCAGAGAGATCGCAGAGACGAGAACATCAGCCTCACCAAAAAACAATTGCGCTTTCCAATCAGAGATCCGGACACGGTGCTGCTGAGACAACGTTAGGGGCACATCATTTCCGATCACCCCAGACGCGAAGCGCACGGGACGATATTGGGGCCTGTTTTTCATTTCTTGTTCCGAAATATAGCGTTTGCCGATCCAGCATATTCTCTGCAAGCCGTTGTCAGCGGTGATAACGCGATCGCCAACGTTCAGATGTTCGATTGGCACATCACCATTGGCCGTTCGGATCAACGTCCCCCCCGCGAAACAAACCACCGAAGGTGATGGATCAATGTAAAAATCTGTGGAATTTTGTTCCTCAATGACAAAATTCTCTCCGACATCAGGAAAAGCGCCAGAGGATGAAACATACGTGTTTTGCCCGGTCGTCGTAACTGGGGTTGCGTTAATGTCTCCGTTGGCATTGAAATTATTGATGTCAGCAATGTCAAAAATTGCCAAACCCCCGTTGAAAAAGGCAATATTGTCGCCCGTTTGGTTTGTTATCCGAAGTTGAGCATTTTCGCTTGTATCGCTTCCGCTGCGCACAAAGAAATCGTCGACCCCGTCGCCATCGGCATCAATAAAGAATTGGGGAAATGAATCATTATCAATGTAACGGGCACCTGTGCTGTCAGTTAGTACATCCGCATCATCATACACAAAGGTAATGACCGAAGAGTCGTCCAACACGTAGGATCCGATGGCCAAATTTTCAAACGGGTTTCCCGATACATTTAAAACTGGAATTTGTGGTGCGGTATTGTCATCAGGGTCAGGGATCGTTTGGATTGTACCCGTCGCAAAATCCTGAACAGAATATTCAACTTCTACTGGCATAACGGCGTCTCACACAAAAATAGGAGCTTGGATACCACCAAGCCCCTATTTTCTACGTAATTCGATTATACACGAAAATATCTAACCCTACGTCAAATCCAATTCGTTGAATGTTTAACCGGATTAATGCCTGCTTATTCTACAACGAATCGACAAGCGCTTCGCCAGCTGAAAGTTCACAAACCCCCGGGTTTTCTTCCACATTCAGTATGGTCACTTTACCATCATCGACAACCATCGAATACCGAAGGGAGCGATCGATTAACCCGACGGGTGGCGCAGAAAAATCTAGGCCGATTTCTTTGGTGAACGCTGCATTGCTATCGCCCAGAAAGGTCAATCCGGCCTCTGTTGCACCTGTTGCGTCTCCCCATGCTTGAAGCACAAACGGGTCATTCACTGAAATGCAAATGACTTCATCAATGCCTTTAGCCTCAAGTGCGGGACGTGCCCGCATAAAGCTAGGAACGTGCGCTGTTGAACATATCCCTGTGTAGGCACCAGGCAGACCAAATATCGCAATCTTACGACCGGATGTGACCTCTTTGAGAGAAACCGTCTCTGGACCCTCATCGCCCATCACAGAAAGTGTGGCGCCCGGCAATGTGTCCCCTACGGAAATTGTCATATTTCAAATCCTGTTTCTGTTTGCGTATTATACAACCTACGATATAGGGGCTTCATGACTACGGACCAGACGAAAGGCAAAATATAATGCGGATAATTGCCGGTGAATTTCGCGGCAAAGCTCTGACGTCTGTCGGCAAGGGCGATGCGGCAGCACATCTACGCCCGACAACCGACCGGGTGCGCGAAAGTTTGTTCAATGTTTTGGTAAACGGGGGGTTTGGTGATCCGATTACCGGCCTACGGGTTTTAGACCTATTCGCCGGAACCGGTGCTCTTGGGCTGGAGGCGTTATCACGCGGGGCAGATCATGTCTGTTTTGTCGACGACGGTCGAAAAGCCCAAAGCCTGATCAGGGAAAACATCGCCTTATGTGACGCAAAAACACGTACGGACCTAATGCGCTGTGACGCGACCCGTCTGCCTGCCAACCCGGCTGAGCCTTATGATCTGATCTTTTTGGACCCCCCTTATGGTAAGGGGCTCGGTATCACGGCCTTATCCGCTGCGCAGACACAAGGTTGGATCGATGATAAAGGTTTAATCGTTTTTGAAGAAAATAGCCCCCAGCTCGCGCCTGACGGCTTTACCCTGTTGGATCAGAGGAAATACGGCGACACACATATCGCCATATTAGAACCCAGTTAATCCCAAGTCGGGTGATATTTTCCGGTTGGAGAAAGTGTAAAGATTTCCGCCCCGTCAGACGTGACACCAATAGAATGCTCAAACTGTGCAGACAAGCTTTTGTCGCGTGTCACAGCCGTCCAATCATCGGCGAGCACTTTGGTTTCTGGGCGTCCAAGATTGATCATCGGCTCAATCGTGAACATCATCCCTTCCTCTAGGACCGCGCCCGTACCGGGTTTACCGTAATGCAAAACATTCGGTGGGGCATGAAACACACGGCCCAACCCATGACCACAGAAATCGCGAACAACCGACATTCGATGACTTTCGGCATGGGTCTGAATAGCGTGCCCAATGTCGCCAAATGTATTGCCAGGCTTCACGGCCTCAATCCCCTTCATCAAGGAATCGTGAGTGACTTGAATCAAACGCTCTGTTTTGCGGCTTAGTTTTCCGGCGACATACATGCGGCTTGTATCACCGAACCAACCATCCACGATTACAGTTACGTCAATGTTTAGGATGTCCCCATCCTTTAATCGTTTGTCGCCGGGGATCCCGTGACACACAACATGATTCACCGAAATGCAAGACGCGTGCTTATAGCCCTTGTAGCCAATAGTCGCCGAAGTGGCATCCGCCGCATCAACTTGATCGGTGATCCACTTGTCAATTTCACCTGTAGATGCCCCCGGCACGACCAATGCAGCAACACCGTCCAAAATCTCTGCGGCCAGCTTGCCTGCGACATGCATTCCTGCAAAATCACTCTGTGGGTAAATACGGATCCCTTCACGGGTCAGGCGGCCACGATTATCGGTCAAAGCGATTGCTCCGGAAAATGTTTGAAACTCAGCCTTAAATAAGGGCTTTCCACAGAAAGAACCAGAGGGTGAGTGAAATTGGAGCAATCATCCTGTCTGAGTTATTCTGATAAGGGAATTACCTTACCCAGCGTGATCTCTTTTGTTGAAATTTCGCAGTCGTAACACAGAACCTCAACACCCTTAGCACGCGCCTTTTCAAACGCCTCTGCATAGGCGGGGTCTAGATCATCGGCCAATGCAAACCGGGTACAATCGGTGCGTTGGATCAAATAAAACATCACCGCACGATGGCCCTCAGCGACCATTTCGGACAGTTCTTCGAGGTGTTTTTTACCACGCGCCGTCACACTATCTGGGAATTCTGCCAAATCTCCATTACGCTTGAAATGCACATTTTTTACCTCAAGATAGCAATCCGGCAGCCCGTCCTGCGTCAGCAGGAAATCCACGCGGCTTTTTTTTCCGTAGGCGACTTCAGGCCGAACCGACTTATAAGCCGCCATTGCAGCGACCTGCCCCGCCACTAGAGCCTCTTTTACCACACGGTTTGGTATTGCGGTGTCGATCCCCGTCCAGTGCCCATCTCCGTGCTCCACCAGACGCCAGCCATATTTCAGCTTTTTCTTAGGGTCGTCATTGGGTTCCACCCATATTTTTAACCCTTCGTCCTTTAGACCCAACATCCCACCGGGATTTGGACAATGGGCCACCACCTCTTGTTCATCTGGCAAACGAACGTCTGCAAGAAAGCGTTTGTAACGGCGGATCAACGTGGCGGGGATAAGAGGGGTTTGAAAGCGCATGCCACAGGCCTATACCGTGAGGAGCCACCGGACAAGCAGGAGCCAACCATGCCCAACCCAACCGCCGCGATGCTGGTCATCGGAGATGAAATTTTGTCGGGGCGCACCCGAGATTCAAACATGTATTTTCTGGCCGGCGCACTGACCAAACATGGCATCGATTTAAAAGAAGTGCGCGTTGTTTCCGATGATCACGACTCGATCATCGCGGCTGTAAAATCTCTGTCACGGGCCCACGATCATGTCTTTACATCCGGCGGGATCGGTCCAACTCACGATGACATCACCGCCGATTGCATCGCGGCCGCCTTTGATACCCCAATTGATGTCCGCCCAGACGCCCGCAAATTGTTGGCGGATATGTATGCCTCCACCGGACGGGAACTCAATGAGGCACGGCTGCGGATGGCCCGCATTCCAGACGGTGCAACGCTGATTGATAATCCTGTCTCAACCGCGCCCGGTTTCACTTTGCAGAACGTCAACGTGATGGCCGGTGTGCCATCGGTATTTCAGGCAATGGTAACCTCTGTGTTGCCTACCATGTCAGGTGGTGCAGCGTTGTTATCCCAAAGCCTAAGGATCAACAAAGGTGAAGGCGACATCGCCGGCCCGTTGGCGGTTTTGGCAGAGGATTTTGCAGACCTATCAATCGGCTCCTACCCGTTTCAAGACAACGGAGCTTATGGATCAAATATTGTGATCCGTGGCACGAATGGGGCCCAGATCGATGCCGCTATGACGCGCTTGGCCCATACCTTCAGCGATTCCATCTAAATGCGCTTACCCTGCATTTCTAAGCTCTATGATGTTGTCGAATCCACTTGGCCCCCGGCGAGGAGCATTAAATCAGGACCGTGGACCCTACGGGACGGAGCAGGAGGCGGCAAACGCGTGTCCGCAGCCACCGCGCACGCACCCGTTGACGCAGCGGACATACGCTCCCTCGAGCTACAGATGCAGACCCTTTCTCAACCGCCTTTGGTGATGATCCACGAGGGCGAAGATGCCCTTGACCAAAGTCTGGCAAACCAAGGGTACGAGGTCATCGATCCGGTTGTGCTCTATGCCAGTGCAATCACGCCTCTGCTGACCCCTCACCCGGACCGCCTGGATGGGTTTTCCGTTTGGCCCCCCCTTTCAATACAAGAAGACATTTGGGAGTCCGGTTGCATTGGCCCCGGTCGATTGAACGTAATGCAGCGCGCGAATTTGCCAAAAACAACGATTTTTGGTCGTGCCGAAAACCGAGCTGCTGGCACAGCTTATGTTGGGATCAAAGACAACATTGCAATGCTCCATGCGATGGAGGTGTTAGAGCACATGCGCCGTAAAGGGGCCGCGCAAAAAATGATGCGGGTCGCTGCAACATGGGCTGCAACCCAGGGGGCCAAAACGATCACATTGGTCACGACGCGCAACAATCTGCCTGCAAACCGGCTCTATTCTTCCCTGGGGCTAAAAATTGTGGGAGAGTACCACTATCGGATCAAACCAACTGCCGGAGCTGGTAAAACGTGACAGCGCCTAAAGACCACAGGACTTTACGCTCACTTCTGGTGGTGGGCCTATTTACGCTGCCCTCTCTTGCGATCTCTCAGACACTGACTATTCCCGGCCAAGCTGAACGCAGCGCCTTGGTACAAAGCCAACTTGATAGCTATGCTCTTCCAGTTGCCCCATGGCGTGATGGGTCGGTGGGCACAGTCATTACCGAAGGGCAGGTTACGAAAACAGCTTGGAAACTTCCTGAAAGTCAAAATACAACACTCGAATTGCTCGATCCCTTACGCGGGCAGCTTCGGGATGAGGGGTTTGACATCCTGTTTGAATGCGACACGGATCTTTGTGGTGGTTTTGATTTCAGGTACAGCATCGACATACTCCCAGAACCCGAAATGCACGTAAATCTTGGTGATTTTCGTTTTCTGACCGCCCGCCGATATCACACTGAGGGGACAGATTTTATCAGCCTTATGGTAAGCCGCAACGAAACCTCGGCGTATCTGCAAACCATCAACATCGAAGGGGCTGCAAAAAACGCACCTGCCTCCACCGCACCGCAAACGATCCTAGATCAAGCGCCGTCAGGCAAGGACCTTGCAAGCCAATTAGAAGCCCAAGGCCATGTCATTCTGGAAGATCTTGCCTTTGAAACCGGTTCATCTGAATTAGGGGCTGGACCCTTTGAAACATTGACTGCATTGGCCGATTACCTTCGATCTAATCCCACGCGCACCGTGGCGTTGGTGGGACACACAGATGCCGAAGGTGCGCTGGATGGCAACGTCGCCCTTTCAAAAAAACGCGCCGCCTCTGTGGCCATTCGACTGACAGATGCCATGGATGTTTCAGCGGATCAAATTCGGGCCGAGGGAATGGGTTTTTTAGCGCCGCGCGCTACAAATTTGACAGATGAAGGACGGACCAAAAACAGAAGGGTCGAAGTGATACTCACTTCGACCCAGTAGTAGGATGCCGTTGCGCCGGCATCGAGGGAATTCTTACCAAACATCAGGTCCTTTTTCAGCAAACGACTGAACGAGGAAATCAATAAAGGCGCGTACCTTTGGTTGGGTAAACCGGCCCGGAGGATACACCGCATAAATGCCCTGACGTTCAACCGGGAGATCCTCTATGGCCTCTTCGACCAGACCTTGCCGCATCGCATCATCATACAAAAAGCTCGGCAGATAGGCGATCCCAAGTCCCGACACAGCTGCATTCAACAAGGACTGCCCGTCATTCACAGACAACCACCCGGCGGTGCGAACCTGACGTTTTTCACCCGAAGGGGCTTTGATTTTCCAAACCGCGCCATTGGACTGGCTCGAATAATGCAAAAGCTTATGGTCATTCAGATCGTCAATTTTCTGCGGACGGCCATATTTTTCGAAATAAGCTGGGGACGCGATCATACGTTTGGTGGTTTCGGTCAGCTTTCGAGCGCGCAGAGTGCTGTCTTCCAGCTCTCCGATCCGAATGGCCATGTCGAACCCTTCACTGATCAACTCAACATACCGGTTGTTGAGCACCATGTTGACTGTGATGTCCGGGAATTCTTGCAAGAACTCCCCAAGCACGGGGGATAAATGGTTAACACCGAAATCTGTGGCAACGGAGATGCGTAGCAATCCCGATGGAGCCGACTGCATTGATGTCACAAGGGCGTCCGCCTCTCCCGCGTCGTTCAAAACCCGGCGTGCTCTATCGTAATAGGCCAAACCAATTTCAGTCGGGCTCACCCGGCGGGTCGTCCGGTTTAACAGCCGTGCTCCCAGCCGCGCTTCAAGTGATGACACATGCTTGGAGACCGCCGATTTGGAGATACCCATTTTGCGTGCCGCATCTGTAAAACCACCTTGATCAACAACGGTGGCAAAGGCTTCCATTTCAGTTAACCGATCCATACCAAGTCCTAAAAAAACTACAATCTATTGAGGATCGTTATCAGTGTGAAATCGGGCGGAAATGCGGAGAGGTCCAGACAATACCAAGGTTTTAAGCGGGATCGTTTACCAAAAAGAAACAAGGAAACAATCCCTTTAGGTATTGAAACTGTTGCTAAATACCTTGTTATACTTGTTCTATTCGCCTGTCTCAATTGAAACCAAGTGATGCCTCAGGTCTTAACAACACACTAATGTTTCCAATTCGGAGACCAATATTGAGGCCGCATAAATCGGGCGAAAGCACATTTCGTAGGCCACGCGCCTAAATATCAATGGATCTGGGTTAAAGTGAAATAGCCAACCGCGTGCCCTGATTGATGGCACGCTTGGCATCCAGTTCAGCAGCCACATCAGCACCACCGATGACATGAACTTTGACCCCAGAGTTTTCAAGCGCGTCAGCCAATGATCGATCCGGCACCTGGCCTGCGCATAATACAACGGTATCTGCCTTGATCACGGATAGGTTTTCACGCGCCTCCCCATAAGAGACATGCAACCCGGCAGCATCAATCTTTTCGTAATTCACTCCGCCGATCATTTTGACGCCCTTCATGCTTAAAACACGTCGGTGAATCCAACCGGTCGTCTTACCCAGCCCTTTACCCGGTTTCTGCGCCTTGCGTTGTAACATTGTGACAAAGCGTGCGGGTGCGTGGGGCTGTGGCCCCGCAATGGCCAAACCACCGCGTTGCTCTGACGGATCACCGACACCCCATTCCTGTTTCCACAGGTCGATATTCTCAGTCGGACTGTCGCCTTCATGCACAAGGTATTCTGACACATCAAACCCAATACCCCCCGCACCGACCACAACCACGGTCTCTCCGACGGGACGTTTATCCCGCAAAACGTCCACATAACCGAGAACGTTATCTCCGTCTTGCCCCGGAATTTGTGGATCACGTGGCACCACACCGGTGGCAATAATCACCTCGTCAAATCCATGTAATTGGGCCGGTGTCACCTCTGTATTCAGATGCAGGGTAATTTTTGATTTGCGAACCATGACATCAAACCAATCCGCAAAAACATGGAACTCTTCTTTGCCCGGTATCTGTTTGGCAATATTAAGCTGCCCACCGACCCGGTCCGCCCGGTCAAACAGGGTCACATTGTGCCCGCGCTCATCGGCCGTTAACGCCGCCGATAAACCTGCAGGCCCAGCACCAACAACCGCAATATTTTTACGGATGTCGGTCGAAGTTATTTCTATCTCTGTTTCATGGCAGGCCCGTGGGTTCACAAGACATGAGGTCAATTTGCCGGAAAACGTATGATCAAGGCAGGCCTGATTACAAGCAATACACGGGGCAATTTCGTCGGATCGCCCTTGGGCAGCCTTATTCACGAAATCTGCATCAGCAAGGAACGGCCGTGCCATGGACACCATGTCGGCGCACCCGTCAGCCAGTACCTGCTCCGCGACCTCTGGCATATTGATCCGATTGGATGCAACGATAGGGATATTGACCTGCCCCATCAGCTTTTGGGTGACCCAAGAAAACGCCCGGCGGGGCACTGAGGTCGCGATTGTCGGAATTCGGGCCTCGTGCCAACCAATTCCGGTGTTTAGGATCGTAACCCCCTCGGCCTCAAGAGCCTTGGCCAATTCCACGACTTCTGAATGCGTTGCGCCACCGGGAACCAAATCGATCATCGACAACCGGAAAATGATGATGAAATCGGGGCCAACAGCCGCGCGGCACCGCCGCGTGATTTCAATGGCGAGCCGCATGCGGTTTTCATAGGACCCACCCCAGCGATCTGTACGTTTGTTGGTCTGAGCTGCAAGGAACTGGTTAATGAAATATCCTTCAGACCCCATGATTTCTACGCCGTCATAGCCAGCTTCACGTGCACGCTTTGTAGCGGTGGCAAAATCTGCAATCTGTTTCTCAATCCCTGCTTCATCAAGTTCCTTTGGCGGGAACGGAGAAATCGGAGATTTAAGGGCCGAAGGAGCCACACATTCGGGCGAATAAGCATAACGACCTGCGTGCAAAATCTGCATCGCGATTTTACCGCCATTCTCATGGACCCGGTCGGTTACGATTTTATGGTTGGCTATGTCTTGATCATTAAACAGACCCGCCGCCCCCATAAAGACGCCACCTTCGCGATTAGGCGCCATACCACCGGTCACAATCAGACCCACGCCGCCCCGAGCGCGCTCTGCATAAAACGCGGCGACCCGGTTCCAGTCTTTGGTTTCCTCAAGCCCCGTATGCATCGACCCCATCAAAACGCGGTTCTTCAGCTGGGTAAATCCCAGATCCAATGGCGCAAGCATGTTTGGGTAGTGCGAATGTGTCATAGGGCCCCCTCCGGCAGTCGAAGTTCTAGCTGTCAGCAAAAGCAAGGCCTTGTCACGCGGAACGCCGCGTCAACCTATGACGGCTCCTTCATCATAAGGTCTCAACACAATGGCGTCGGAACGCCCGTTTTAACATGTCCAGTTCAGCCCTGAGTAAATCTATCTCGGCCCGCAAATCGTCCGACAGCGGTTCGCCGGACAAAACTGAAAAGCTACCTAACTTTCCGCCCGACACCTGATCCGTGATCAAAAACGTCTGCATACCATCTGACAAGCATTCAACCGGAACCGGAATTTGCACAGACCATAAACCAACCTGATCAGGCACCTCATTCAGTGCAACCCCGGCGATTTCTTGCTCCAGATGAGTGGCAACAACCCGTGGCGGGGTGTTGGCTGTGCCAGATACCTTCAGAACACCTTCCCAGACACCTGCCTGAAACCGCGTTTTCGTCAGCTCCATATCCAACATCACCAACCTCTTAAATTTCTGCGCGCGGACGACGGGTCAACGTCAAATCGCGCAACGTTATCTGGTTCATCTCTGGGCCCTCAAATATAAGGTCCAACCACATCCGCTCAACCCGCTTTTCATTGAGCTTCGTATAAGTCATGTCAAATTCAACGGACACATCATTTTCTTGCCACGGCAATTCCCGAACAATCTGTTCGGTGTTGGGTCCGTGTTTTACGTTTAAGCGCGCAAATATCTCAAGCGGCTTTTCCAGTTCAACATTTATATCAAGTTTGATCAGATGGTTTTTCCGCAACCCTTCAGCAGATTGCTTGGGCAAATCGATCGCGAGGGATAAAAAGCTTCCATCAAACCGAAACACATCCATACGGAGCCCAAACGGCGCGAGATCCTCCTCACGCGTGTTGCGCACTTGCCGAACCGTTAGCTCTGAGATGGAGCAATCATGAAATACAGAAACCTCCCGGCCAATTTTGGCCTGCGTTGCGACGGCAGCCTTTCCCGGAGACGACAAAGGACCACGCCACAACTCCGGGCGATACGCCCAATCGCAAAACAGTGGTTTTTGAATTGCCGTTGAACCAATCAAAGGCAACGTCAATCGACTGTCCGCAACAAAAGTAACTTGATCAAGCCGATTGCGCAGAGCCAATGCATGGCCACGCAGCTTTCGCAGTGTTTCCGGATCTGCTCTTTCCGCCGATTTTGCCAGTTTCGTCCACCGCGACAAATTTCGCCGAAAGGCCAACATATCTATAGGGTTTTCAAAAAAACTCGCCATACGCCTGAAATCTCACCTGTGTTTCGCGTCTCTCTATATTGGACGCAGATGTTGTCGCAATCAAATCAAGCAAACAGTCTACGATCAACTCCTTAAGATCGGTTTTCTCGATTAATTCGCTGAACGAATGATTTCAGCATCCGCAGGGATTCACTTTCGGTGATTGGCTGTTGTTTTGTGCCAGCAACCGTCGCCGAGACCAACTTTCCCTCAACATCGAAAAAAGCGCGCCAAGAATCATCTGACAATTCCGGTGCCAAGGATTGGCTCACATCTTTGGCATGTACAAAAAACGCTTTACCCTGCCGCTGGGTGTCTAACACTTGCACCGTTTCAGCGCGGCGGTCACGGCTCAGCGTTTTTCGCCCATCCTCTGACCGAAAATACCGATCCAGAACCGGTAAGGTTTGCGCAACCGAATAACCGTCAGAATTGTCATTGACCGTCGCAGTCAGTACCGCACGTGTTTTTGGCTCTGGTGCACGATCCGTTCCTGCAATCGCAGCACAGCTGCCCAGCAATACAAATGCTGCATGCTCTCCATTCCGAGACGCCGAAGGATCAACACAGTACCCTTTCGGCCCTGCAATAACCAAACCCGGATCTGTGACTTCTACTTTAGAAGGGGCCAAACGTGCCAATTCAGCTGCACCATGACCAGAGGTAACGACAGGGCCTGTTTCGCATCCCGTCAATAATAAAAGAGACGCGGCAAATACAGTTGCCGCGCCAAAAGGTGTTTTGACCTTAGAGGTCCATATAGACATGTTTTTCTGCTTTGCCGCCCGGATGGGTTACAGCACCCTTGTTCGTTGCCTGCACCTGCTGAGCGTATTTCCATAGCGCACCAGAGGCATAGATCGTTTCACGGGGGCCTGCCCAATTTTCTTTACGTTTGGCGAATTCCTCATCCGAAACGGCTGCGGAGATTTCACCAGTGATCGCGTTGATCGTAATCACATCGCCGTTCTCCAGCAACGCAATCGGTCCGCAATGAGCGGCTTCTGGCCCAACGTGACCGACGCAGAATCCACGGGTCGCACCCGAGAAACGCCCATCTGTTATAAGCGCAACTTTTTTGCCCATACCCTGACCGGACAAGGCAGCTGTCGTGGCCAACATTTCACGCATTCCAGGACCACCGGATGGGCCTTCGTTACGGATAACCAGAACTTCGCCTTCTTTGTAGGTCCGTGCTTGAACGGCCGCAAAAGCCTCTTCTTCGCATTCGAAAACACGAGCTGGGCCAGAGAACACTTGCTGTTCTTCGGTCATGCCAGCAACTTTCACAATCGCACCTTCGGGTGCAATGTTGCCTTTCAAACCAACAACACCACCAGTCGTGGTCAGCGGTGTTTCAACCGTGTGGATCACTTTGCCATCGGCTTCGCGCTGCACGCGGTCGATCTCTTCACCAATAGAAAAGCCGGTTGCGGTCATACAATCACGATTGATCAGGCCGGCATTGTCCAGCTGTTTCATCACAACGGGAACACCACCCGCTTCGTACAGATCCTTGGCCACATACTGCCCGCCTGGTTTCAGGTCGACGAAATATGGTGTGTCGCGGAAAATGTCACAGACATCATCCAGATCAAAGTCAATTCCAGCTTCGTGCGCAATTGCTGGCAAATGCAGACCAGCATTGGTCGACCCACCGGTACACGCCACAATCCGCGCAGCATTGATCAGCGCATCACGTGTGACGATGTCGCGAGCACGGATGTTCTTTTCAATCAAATTCATGACCGCACGGCCAGATGCCTCACCATATTGGTCCCGGCTCTCATAGGGTGCTGGCGCACCAGAAGAGTTCGGAAGCGCAAGGCCAATGGCCTCAGACACGCAGGCCATCGTATTGGCGGTGAATTGACCGCCACACGCACCCGCTGACGGACAAGCCACAGCTTCGAGTTTTTCCAGTTCGCACGTGGACAGGTTGCCCGCTTGATGTTGGCCGACCGCCTCAAACACGTCCTGAACGGTGACGTCTTTGCCATTGTGACGTCCCGGAAGGATCGAGCCACCATAAATAAAGACAGAAGGTGTGTTCAAACGCACCATTGCCATCATCATTCCGGGCAAGGATTTGTCACATCCTGCCAGACCCACAATCGCATCATAGCAGTGACCGCGCATGGTCAATTCGACCGTGTCAGCAATCGCCTCGCGTGATGCAAGAGAGGAACGCATGCCCTCATGGCCCATCGCAATTCCGTCGGTGACCGTAATGGTGGTGAATTCGCGCGGAGTCCCCAAGGCCTGCTTAACGCCCATCTTAACAGATTGCGCCTGACGGTTCAGAGCAATGTTACACGGGGCGGC
Organism: Pseudoruegeria sp.; assembly: GCA_039972875.1. Classification (GTDB taxonomy): domain Bacteria; phylum Pseudomonadota; class Alphaproteobacteria; order Rhodobacterales; family Rhodobacteraceae; genus Pseudoruegeria. Next base: position 123,756 of record JBDWMA010000044.1, on the reverse strand, counting down.
TTCGTTCCAGCAGGTGGCCACACCGACCAAAGGCTGGTGGATTTCCGCTTCCGAAAGGCCCATCGCATACAAATACGACCTATGCGGCGCCCGCGCGGGGCCCTCGGTCACATGGCGACTGGGCAGATTGGATTTATCAACTGGCGAATTGGACATGGATGACTCCCATAAAACTGGCTGAAATTTGAATAGGCAATGATAGGGGAAAGGACAAGTCAGATGCTGCCAATATTAGAACGGAGCGTTCCAAAAGTTGCGTCAAACGGCATAATGTTATTCGCGATCATACTCTGGATCGATTTCTTGTCGTCTTTCCGCGCGACAGAGGGCAGATGAAGCACCAAAAAGAATCGGATTATACCGACGATTGAACAGCGCACAGTGATGCACGGTTTGTTAAGTGCAAATTACGGTAGGGATCCTTCGAAAGGCTGCTCCAAAGGCAACCACCCCATTGCCCTCTCGTGCCCCCTTCGGTAGCGTTATCTGCAATGACACAATACCAGAATTCCGCCTATCGCCCTCATGATCAATTTGTCGATCCAGCCCGCAAGATGCCACAATTGTGGCGTTTGGTTGTTGGCCTTGTCATCGTTGGCGTCCTGTATCTGATTGCGGGAACCACCCTATTTACCGCCGTTATAGGGCTGTCGCTCAACCCAAGCGCAATGCTGGCCGAAGCCATCAGTGGAAACCCGTTAATTACTTTAGCGTTGCTGATCGGGTTTGGGTTTATGACTCTGGGCACCATGATTGCGGCGCGGCTTTTACACAAACGCACCCCCGGCACATTGATTGGCCCAATCTCAATTGTCATTACCAACTTTGTCCTTGCGCTCATCGCGGCGTTGGCAATGCAATTATTGGTCTTTTTACTACCCCCCTATGTGATGCCACCTCTCATCCACAATCTAGCGCCCCCTACTTGGTTTGCGTTACTTGCTATCTCGCTGCCGGCGTTGTTCATTCAGGTCAGCGCCGAAGAGATCCTTTTTCGAGGCTACATCCAGCAGCAACTCGCTGCGCGGTTTAGATCCCCGCTGATCTGGATGGTCTTACCTTCCGTCCTGTTTGCCGTAGGGCATTATGATCCGGCGAGTTCCGGTGAAAATGCCGTTTTAGTGGTGCTTTGGGCGCTCATGTTCGGTCTTTTAGCCGCAGATCTAACCGCCCGCACCGGCAATCTAGGCGCCGCCATTGCGTTGCATTTCGTCAACAATGCCTTTGCCATTCTGCTGATTGCGCCTCCGGGGCCCCTGTCTGGTGTTGCGTTATACACTTTGCCTTTCGAGTTGTCAGAGCTGCCTCTGGCGGACCCCCTGATCCTTATTGACCTTGGTGTGGTGCTCTGCAGCTGGCTTGCGATCCGAATTGCCCTGAAGGTCTGATTGCATTTCCCTTCAAGCCACCTTATTTCAGGGGTTAACACTGCACAGGGACCGCACATCGTATGAACTGGATCAACAATTACGTCCGCCCCCGGATCAACTCGCTGTTTTCACGTCGCGAAGTTCCCGAGAACCTTTGGACCAAATGCCCTGAATGCGGCACGATGCTGTTCCACCGTGAACTCGCGGACAACCTGCAGGTCTGCACAAGCTGTAACCATCACCTTTCATTCACGCCGCGCGAACGGTTCAATGCCCTGTTTGATGGGGGCATTTTCCTAGAGATCGACGTCCCCGAAGTCGTCGCCGACCCTCTGCTATTCAAAGACCAAAAGAAATACCCCGATCGCATGAAAGCCGCCATCAAAAAGACGGGCGAAAAAGATGCGATGCTAGTGGCCGAAGGTAAGATCGGCGACACTCCGATCGTCGCGGCCGGGCAAGATTTCTCGTTCATGGGTGGTTCCATGGGCATGTATGTTGGCAACGCAATCATCGCTGCTGCAGAGCGGGCCGTGGAATTGAAATGTCCATTGATCCTGTTTTCCGCAGCAGGTGGCGCTCGTATGCAAGAGGGCATTCTATCCCTGATGCAAATGCCTCGCACAACCGTTGCGGTGGAAATGCTAAAAGAAGCTGGCCTCCCTTACATCGTGGTTTTAACCCATCCAACCACGGGCGGTGTTACCGCATCCTATGCGATGCTAGGCGACGTGCAAATCGCAGAACCCAATGCATTGATCGGCTTTGCCGGAACGCGGGTGATCGAGCAAACCATTCGGGAAAAACTACCCGAAGGGTTCCAGCGGTCAGAATACTTGCTGGATCACGGCATGTTGGATCAAGTGGTGCACCGTAAAGAGCTTCGGGACAACCTGATCACGATTTGCCGGTTGTTGACCAAAATGCCACCAGCAGTCAAAGGCAACTTGCCTAAACCGGATAACCTTGAGGCATCCTCAGCGGAACACGATGACAATTCGATCAATGATCAGCCAGATGATAGTGCCATTACGGCCAAAGAGGATTCAGCCCAACCGTGACCACAATCGGTTCAGACGCCATCCTTGAACGTATGATGGCATTGCACCCGAAATTGATGGACCTGACACTGGACCGGGTCTGGCGTCTTTTGGCGGCGCTGGATCATCCAGAGCGCAAACTGCCACCTGTGATCCATATTGCAGGAACAAACGGCAAGGGTTCAACGCAGGCCATGTTACGCGCCGGATTTGAGGCGGTTGATAAATCCGTCCACGCCTATACTTCCCCGCATCTGGCCCGTTTCCATGAACGGATTCGGCTTGCAGGAACCTTGATCTCTGAGGCCTATTTGGCCGAAATATTAGATGAGTGTTACGTCGCAAACGGCGGCGAGCAAATCACCTATTTTGAAATAACAACCGTAGCCGGCCTTTTAGCATTCGCACGAACCCCTGCGGATTACACCCTTCTAGAGGTTGGCTTGGGGGGGCGACTTGACGCAACCAACGTCATCGATCCTGTGATGACCATAGTCACACCCATCTCTATTGATCACCAACAATTTCTCGGGGAAACCCTGACAGAAATTGCCGGCGAAAAGGCGGGAATTCTAAAACGCGGCGTACCCTGCGTGGTCGGTCGGCAAGATGACGAAGCGTTAGAGGTGATTGAGGCCCGCGCGGCTAAGTTGGGCGCGCCACTTTTGGTGCACAACCAACACTGGCACGTCTGGGAAGAACGCGGCCGGTTGATTTTTCAAGACGAAAAAGGATTATTGGATCTGCCGCTGCCTACTTTGGCGGGGACACATCAAATTGAAAATGCTGGCATGGTAATTGCTTCCTTACGCGCCCTTGGGCTGGATGAAACCGCCTGCGAAGGCGCTTTAACCGATGTGACATGGCCTGCCCGCATGCAACGCCTTCGTTCGGGGCCATTGTTAGATGCGGCCGGTTCGGCGGAACTTTGGCTTGATGGCGGACACAATCCCGCCGCAGGCATCGCCATTGCCTCTTTGCTGCGGACACTACCGCAAAAACCAACGCATTTGATTTGCGGCATGCTGAATACAAAGGACATTGGTGGATATTTGCACCCTTTGGCAGATGTTGCAACGACACTCACGGCGGTTTCTATCCCGGGGGAAACTGCAACCCTATCTGCCGAAGAAACCGCTAAAGCTGCGCAAGCCACGGGTTTGAATGCGACAACGGCGCCAGATGTTTTATCGGCGGTGCAGGCAATTACGGCATCCGACCCATCGGCGCGCATTTTGATCTGCGGGTCTTTGTATTTGGCTGGGTCGGTATTGCGGGAAAACGCATAGCCCTAACCTTTTAAAAAAGGTCTAAAGGTGTCGATGTCATGCGCGGGCTATATCCTACTGCGCCCGCCCCCAATCAGCATCCTGCATTTCACGCAAACGGCTGGCGGTACGTTCAAATTCAAACGTGCCCGCGCCCTCTACATACAACATTTCCGGGGACGCGGCTGCGGAACAAATGAGTTTTACCTTTGCCTCATAAAGGGCATCCACAAGGGTCACAAATCGCTTCGCCTCATTAAAATTATTACGCGACAGGTTGGGAATATCTTCCAACAACAAGACCCGCGCGGCTTCTGCCAAGGTCAAATAATCTGCCGCCCCCAGAGGCCGACCACACAAATCATAGAACCGAGCCCGCGCACAGCCATTATGAAACGCCGGTATCTCTACCTCTCGACCTTTGACATGCAGCACCAAGGGCGCAGCTTTGCCCTGCGTTAACCCCTGCCAGACCTCATTGATCTGCGTGCGGGAATCTGAATCGATTGGTGTAAAATACACTGGCGATCCGGCAAGGCGGTCTTGTCGGTAATCCTTAGGGCTGACCATTTCGTGCACATCCATGCGTTCTTTGAGCAGTTCGATAAAGGGTAAAAAGAGATTCCGGTTGAGGCCATCCTTGTAAAGATCATCAGGGATTCGATTGGACGTTGTCACCACGACAACACCTGCTTCAAACAACTTATCAAACAAACGACCGACGATCATCGCATCGGTGATGTCACTAATCTGCATCTCATCAAAGGCCAAAAGACGCACATTGTCCGCGATATCCGCAGCAACAGGCGCAATCGCATCCTCGACCCCCGATTTACGGGCCTCATGCATGCCAGCGTGCACCTCTTGCATGAAAGCATGAAAATGCACGCGTCGTTTTTCGGCAATCTCTACGCAGTCTACGAATAAATCCATTACCATGGATTTCCCACGACCAACGCCGCCCCACAAATACAACCCTTTTGGGACCACAACATCGCTTTTGGAAAAGAGCCCCCCAAACAGGCCTTTTTTCGGTTCAGGAGTTGCCTCAAGGGACACCCGGACGCCCTCTAACAATGGCAAAATAGCTTGCTGGGCGGGGTCAGCCGTCAACGCGCCAGTCGTCACCAGCTCATCATAGGCTTCTATCAAATTTGCCATATTACCTATCCTCTTCCAGTATCCTCCTGCCAAGAATTAGGACAAATGCCAATACAGACGGCCATTTCTCCGCGATTTTATTGCTAAATATCTTCGCTTACGGGACGAAATAGGGTTCATTCAGTTTTGTCATGGACCGCATCACTAAAAGAGCATTGACCCGTAAGCGCTGAACCTCTCAGTTTGTCGACAAAACGATAGATGAGTTTCTTTCATGACCACCGCAAAAGCCCCGCTGTTTTCTCCGATCCTAATCGGAGGCTGCATTGTCATCATGGTCTGTTTCGCCATTCGCGCCAGTTTTGGCGTATTCCAAATTCCTATTGCGACTGAGTTTGGTTGGCCAAGAGCAGACTTTTCTATGGCCATTGCAATTCAAAACTTGGCCTGGGGAATCGGACAGCCGCTCTTTGCCGCCTTTGCTGAGAAATTTGGCGACCGCCGTGCAATATTTCTAGGGTCTTTGACCTATGCCCTTGGGTTGGTGCTCTCCTCTTTTGCTGTCACGCCCGGTGCACACCAACTTTTGGAAATCCTTGTTGGATTTGGCATCGCCGGCACCGGTTTTGGCGTCATACTTGCGGTTGTAGGACGGGCAGCATCAGACGAGAACCGATCAATGGCCTTGGGTATCGTAACGGCTGCTGGATCCATGGGGCAAATCATTGGCGCACCTGCGGCGGAATGGATGATGGGATTTATGACATGGCAATCGGTCTTTATCGTCTTTGCTGCTTCTATTCTGCTTGTGTTGCTGTGCTTGCCGATGATGCGCGCGCCGATCACACCCAAAGCCACGCTCCATGAAACCATGGGCGCTGTCGTCATAAATGCGGTACGCGATCCGTCCTATTCTCTGATCTTTCTCGGTTTTTTCTCATGCGGTTATCAGCTTGGTTTTATCACTGCGCATTTCCCGGCCTTCGTAACCGAAATGTGTGGCCCGATCCAACCCGGAGGATTACTGCACAGCATTGGTATCACCTCAACCTCGGCGCTCGGCGCTATCGCCATTTCCCTCGTCGGAGTGGCCAATATTTTCGGAACGCTTTTGGCGAGCTGGCTGGGCAATCGATATTCCAAAAAGTACCTTCTCGCAGGGGTATACACATTGCGAACATTGGTTTCCGTACTCTTTATTATTATGCCTATGACGCCGCTGTCGGTCGTGTTGTTTTCTATAACAATGGGGTCACTGTGGCTGGCCACAGTACCGCTGACTTCGGGCCTTGTAGCCTATATCTATGGGGTGCGGTACATGGGGACACTGTACGGGATCATCTTCTTTTCCCATCAATTGGGCAGCTTTCTCGGCGTATGGCTTGGGGGACGGATGTATGACAGTTTTGGGGATTACACCTTCGTCTGGTGGATTGGCATAGGTGTCGGCGCGTTATCCGCCATTCTGCATCTTCCTGTCCGCGAAGCCCCGTTACACTCCAGAGCAATTGCTTGATCATTCAAACAAAAGGAACAGAGCTTTTGAAAGCTATAAATCTCTCTGACAAATTGGCCATGTTCTCTGACCACTGGGACCCCCATGTGGTCGCCGATTACAACAACAACGAAGTGATGGTTGTCAAATTCAAAGGCGAGTTCCCCTTTCATCAACATGCCGACACCGATGATTTCTTTTTGGTTCTAGAGGGGGAAATGATCATGGATATTGACGGAAAACCCCCACAGACGGTCAAAGCAGGAGAGATGTTCATCGTGCCCCAAGGGGTTATTCATCGTCCACGCGCTGAAGAAGAGGTCAAAGTTCTGTTGATCGAACCCAAGGGAGAACCCAATTCAGGCGATTCTGATAGGATCCCTGCCCCCAAACCGCGCATTTAGAGCCATTTCAACGCCGCCCAACATAAAGAATCGAGCGGCATTTTAAACCTATGGCCTTTAAGACAAATCAAATGTCGCAAAAATTGGTGCGTGATCGCTGGGTTTTTCCCACCCCCGTGCTTCACGATAGACCCGGCTGGAATGCGCTGCATTTGAAATGTCGGGCGTTGCCCAAATATGATCAAGCCGCCGCCCTTTGTCCGCCGCGTCCCAATCCCGGGCGCGGTAGGACCACCAGCTGTACAGTTTGCCCTCTGGTATATCCGCGCGCGTAACATCCACCCATTTGCCTGCCGCCTGCGTTTCAGTAAGCTGGTCCACCTCAACCGGGGTATGGCTCACGACTTTCAACAGCTTTTTGTGATCCCAAACATCATCCTCTCGCGGGGCAATGTTTAAATCCCCAACCAGAATTGATTTCTCAGGCGCGTTCTTGTGAAAATAATCTCGCATGTCTGTGAGGTAATCGAGCTTTTGACCGAATTTTTCATTCACCTCACGGTCAGCAACATCCCCACCTGCGGGCACATAAAAATTGTGGACGGTTACGCCATTTTCAAGCTGCCCGGCGATGTGCCGTGCATGACCCAAATCAGCAAAATCCTCGCTACCGGCCTCAACCATTGGGATTTTCGACAAAATCGCGACCCCATTGTAGCCCTTTTGCCCACGTGCAACCATGTGGGTGTACCCAAGGCTCTGAAATCCTTCGGTCGGAATTTTATCAACCGGGCTTTTGCATTCTTGCAAACACAGCACATCGGGCGCTTGTTCCTGCAATAGCTTTAGAACGATCGGTTCGCGCAGTCGCACGGAGTTAATATTCCAAGTGGCCAAGGTAAAACTCATCAGGCAGCGCTCCGCATTATATTATGGGTCAAAAAAGGCCTGCGATTCCGCAGGCCGTTGGTCATCTTAACCGTGCTCATTCGGGGCAATCAATACCTTGCCGTCACGGCCGGACTTGCTTGCGTGAGAAATCGCCTGATCCAATTGGACAAGAGGGTAAACCGCGTCCACTTTGGCGGACAATTGTCCCTGCGCAACCATACTGATCAAGGTACCATACACCTCTTGTTTACGCGCGGCGTCTGCCTGTCTAAACCATTGCGCCAACCAAAACCCTTTGGCCGTGATATCCCGAAAGATCGCCGCTTGCGGTGTAAAAACACTCGGTACGCCCGACATTGCACCGTAATTTACCATAACGCCGCCCATCGCGAGGCAATCGACCAGACGCGCGAAGGTCTCCCCTGCGACGGCATCAATGCCCAAACGCACCGAACCATCCCCAATGGCAGCAGCCACGTCGGCCACAAGGTCGGGGCCGTCCACCAAAACCACATCCGCACCCATTGCTTTTAACGGAGCAATTAATTCAGCCCGTCGGACCACGTTAATGGTCCTAATCCCCTTTTGGTGCGCTAACTGAATCACATAACCACCAACCGCGGAATTCGCGGCTGATTGAATCATCCAATCGCCAGGTTTCAGATCGACGAACTCCTCAAGCAACAACAAAGCCGTAGGCGGATTGATCGTCAGCATGGACAGTTGATCAAGGTCAGCTTCGGGTAATGGAAACAAACCCGAAGACTTAACAACAAGGTTGCTTTGCCACGCGCCAACACCGGCCGGAAGCAATACGAGGTTCCCGGGGGCAACATTTGCGACCCCCTCAGACACCTCTGTGACGCGACCGAGCCCTTCATTTCCCGGCACGGCGGGGAGTTCTGGTTTGATCCCATAGTTCCCTGACACCTGAATCAGATCAGACGGGTTTACTGGTGAACGCAGCACCGACAGCCGAATTTGGCCTGCCGTCAACGAAACGTCGTCGATCTCTGACAGGTATAGAACTTCACTTGGGGCTCCAAATGAATCGTAACGTGCGCTTATCGCCATGGGGTCTACTCTCTATTCGGGATTGCTATTCAATGTTTCCATTGTGCATTCATCGCACCTCGTCCCGAGGTCATAGACAGCAGATGGGAACAAAAAAGACCCGGCACAAGGCCGGGTCAGTCCAACAGGGAGGATTTCAGAACATTACCCTGTTCTGAGAAGGGATCTGCTTAATTAGATAAGCGATAACCGCCAGATTCCGTAACCAACAACCGCGCGTTACCGGGGTCGGGTTCAATTTTTTGGCGTAACCGGTAAATATGTGTCTCTAACGTATGGGTCGTTACACCAGCGTTATATCCCCAAACTTCGTGCAAAAGGACATCACGCGGCACCACGCCTTCGGATGCGCGATATAAGAATTTCAGAATGTTAGTTTCTTTTTCGGTTAGGCGGATTTTCCGGTCCTGATCGTCCACCAACATCTTGACGGCAGGCTTAAAGGTATACGGTCCAAGCTGGAACACCGCGTCCTCTGATTGCTCATGTTGACGCAATTGAGCCCGGATACGTGCAAGCAAAACGGGGAACTTAAAAGGCTTCGTCACATAATCATTAGCACCCGCATCCAATCCCAAAATGGTGTCTGCATCGCTGTCATGGCCAGTGAGCATCAAAACGGGGCATTTCACCCCCTGCTTGCGCATCAACCGACACAGTTCGCGTCCGTCCGTATCCGGAAGGCCCACATCGAGGATCACCAAATCATAAATGGCCTCTTTCACTTTAACCATCGCGCTTTGACCGCTATCGGCTTCGAAAACATCGAAGTCCTCGGTCATAACCATCTGTTCGCTCAGGGCTTCGCGCAGATCGTCGTCGTCGTCGACCAAAAGTATCTTCTTTAAAGTTGCCATTGTTTTGGTGCTCCTCGCTCTGTTGGATCACAATTGCCCATAGCAACGTCATAAAACAAGGTGTGCTACAGCCACCTCACGCGCTCGTGTCAAAACCGTCATTTCTCGCGAGAATTGTTTCACATTTTCGCTCATTAACGCTACGACTGCCTTCAGAATACAATTTAAAACAGCCGATAGGTCCGATCATGACCCTACATCCCAACATCACAGAGCTTCAAGCCCGCGCCCGTGCAGACCTGCGCATGGGTGTGCCTGTCGTTATGGGATTCGAAGGCAATTTTGCTCTTATTTGCGCCGCTGAAACCTTGGATGCCAATAGGCTGGCAGACCTTCGAGAGGTTTCCGATCAACTGATCTTGGCCATTACAACGAGGAGGTCAGAAACCCTCAAAGCCCGAGCGTATGACAGTCTAGCCGCGCGTGTTGTAGTACCACAGGATGTTGATTGCTCTTGGTTGCACGGCATTGCCGATCCTGCTGATGATCTACGATTGCCAATGAAAGGTCCACTAAAGACCCTGCGCGAGGGCAGCCCAAGCCTTTCGCGGGCCGCGATTACCTTTTGTAAGGCTGCTCGTCTGTTACCTGCAGCCGTCGTAATCGATATCCTTCAAGGCCCAAAGTTTGCAGCTGACAATGGCCTGACTTACCTCGATGCTGGCGCGGCGCATCCGGTGATGCATACAAATTCTCCGATGAATGAGGTGGTTCATGCGCGATTGCCCATGACCGCATCCGAAGCCGGGCGTCTGCATATCTTTCGCCCCGAAGACGGCGGGGAAGAGCATTACGCGATTGAAGTCGGTCAACCTGACCGCAACAAGCCCGTTCTGGCGCGTCTGCACTCGGCCTGTTTTACGGGCGATGTCTTAGGATCGCTGAAATGCGACTGTGGCCCGCAACTTCATGCGGCCATGGCTCATATGGGCGCAGAAGGTCAGGGGATTTTGCTGTATCTCAACCAAGAAGGTCGGGGCATCGGCTTGGCCAATAAAATGCGTGCCTATAGCTTACAAGATCAGGGATTTGATACGGTTCAGGCCAATCACCGGCTTGGCTTTGAGGACGATGAGCGCGATTTTCGCATCGGTTCGGATTTGTTGAAACGTCTTGGGTTTTCGCAAGTTCGGTTGCTAACAAACAATCCCAAAAAGGTCGACATGATGAATGCGACCGGCGTCGAGGTCGTTCAACGGGTCCCTCTTAAAGTGGGGGAGAACCCACTGAACGCGGCATATCTGGCCACTAAGGCCGCAAAATCGGGACATTTGCTGTGACGCCACAAGATCTGGTTCTGACCACGCGTGGTATTCGATTTTTTAACCGCACCATTCCATGCGCCATCGGGCGGGGTGGTTTAACGACAGACAAACGCGAGGGCGACGGTGCAACCCCGATTGGAACGCATCGCATCATGGGGCTGATGCACCGTCCGGACCGAACTCTAGCACACACCCGGGCCCTTGGAGCCTCTTTGCCGATCGGTCCCCATGACCTTTGGAGCGATGATGGCAAGGATTCAGGATACAATCACCTTGTGCGTGCGCCTTATAAATACAGCCATGAAAAGCTGCGCAGGGCTGATCCACTCTATGATCTTGTGCTGGTGACCGATTGGAATTGGCCCAATGCCACGCCGGGCAAGGGGTCAGCCATATTCCTACATATCTGGCGAAAACCAAGGCATCCCACCGAAGGCTGCATTGCTTTTTCCAAGCAAGATTTTCATTGGATCATTGAACGGCTCGTTCCCGAGAACCGGTTAATCGTGCCAGACCTAGCCCTGACTCGCCCTTAGCATGGCTATAAATATCCACGCCACACCAATGTGCTTACCACAAGTACAAACACTGCAACGATCACCAGCGCGAGCCTGTTCATGATGCTCAACCACATCTCTTTACGGCGTATTTTGGGATCAATCGCGGTTAGGCTCCGCACACAATTTCTATAAGCGGCTTCTACCCGCGTCTGATCAATCATGCGCAAGAGTTTCGGGTTTTCGGCAATGAGAACCGTTTTCGATAAATAGACCGCGTCCGCCCGCACAGATTTCGGCAAAATGCGACGTGCTTTTCCCGCCTGCGCGGCCAGCGAACGCCCGCGGATTGATAGCTTCTCTCGCATCAACGCGGAAACCTCATCAACCATGTCTGCAACCGGAATACTGGTCATTATACATCCTCACCCAACAGTTAATCTTTACCCTCTTTCAGAACAAGCATCAACGGTACTGGATCACCCCAAAGCAAACCGCTAAGACAGTGGCATGTTGAATACGATTGTGACTGGCCCCGCCACCAATGCCCCGCCCTTGTTGATTGTACACGGGCTCTATGGATCTGCGCGCAACTGGAATGTCATCGCAAAACGCTTATCAGAGGAACGGCAAGTCCTAACTGTCGATATGCGCAATCACGGCGAAAGCCCTCGGTTCGACAGTCACAGCTATTTTGATTTGGCCACCGATCTGGCAGACGTTATCAACGCCTATGGAGGCACCGCTGACGTAATTGGCCATTCTATGGGCGGCAAAGCCAGTATGGTCCTTGCCCTGATAGAACCCACCTGCGTGCGGCGGTTGATTGTCGCGGATATCGCGCCCGTGGCCTATACCCATACGCAAGTGCATCTTATCCATGCCATGCGGTCGCTTGATCTGACCAAAATTTCAACCCGCGGCGACGCCGACCGTCAGTTGGCTGCTTTTGTAGAAGACAAAGGAATCCGCGCGTTTCTGTTGCAATCCTTGGACGTAAAACTACAGCGCTGGCGCCTGAACCTAGACACTTTAGAACGTGAAATGGACAAGATTATCGGTTTTCCCGATATCTCCGGTTCCTTTGTGGAACCAACCCTATTCTTGTCGGGTGGCGATTCTGACTATGTTCTGCCGGAATATCGCGAAACTATTCGCGCATTTTTCCCAAAAGCAAGGTTTTCAAAAATTCCCGGTGTTGGGCATTGGCTACATGCGGAAAAACCAAGAGAGTTTGAGGCCACCGCCAATATATTCTTTACCACCTAATTCCTAAGATGGGCCAAATCAGAATAAATGGCGTTCTTTGGCCAGCAAAGCAGCCTGCGTACGATTAGCAACACCAAGTTTCGCCATTAAATTTTTGACATGAAGCTTTACCGTGACCTCTTGGATATTAAGGTTCCGGGCGATCTCTTTGTTCGAAATCCCAATGCATAGCTGTTCGAGAGTTTCCATCTCTCGGGTCGATAGTGATGCAAACGTACTGTCTTTGGATTGGGATGGAGAAGACCCCGCAAAATCAAATGGAAAATACCTCTCCCCTGAGAGGACAAATTTGATGGCATTGACCAAAGAGGCCGCTGCAAGTGATTTCGGGATAAACCCATTGGCCCCACGCGACATCGCTGCATTGGCCACATCCTTGTTGGCCACGCCAGACATCAGCACGACTTTTGTGGCAGGATAGGCATCTTTCGCGCGCACCAATCCATCAAGCCCATGCATCCCCGGCATATTATAATCCAGAATGAGTAGATCAATTGAATCCAGCCCAGACATTTTTTCCAAGGCGACCTCTAGATTGGGCGCAGCAAAAACCCGAAATCCATCAACCGTTTCAAGGTATGCGGCAATCGTATCACGTACTAAATCATGATCATCTGCAATAAGTATGTTGGGCATAGGGTAAATTCCTTGGGTCTAACGCTTTGGTAAATCATAAAAGTGAACAATTTGAGGCAAACCTACCCCAAAGTATATGAGAGTACTCCAATGCCCCCAACAATCGGCCAAGTTACACCATAAGTTGTCATCGAGGTTATCTGAGGAACTTTGAAAGTGATACAAAAAATCTGCTCTCGTGCTTTGGCAATGTGCCTGGTCTTATCGTTCGGTTCACTAGGCCCCGCCCTTGGGCAAGACATGATGACATTGCAAGTGACTGCGGGGTCCTCAAATGCGGTATCCACTGATCTCAGCATAGAAAATTTGGACGCCCTGGACCAAGTCGAATTTGAAACCTCAACCATCTGGACAGACGGGATTTCAACTTATTCGGGTGTCTCATTAAAAGCACTGTTAAACCATCTTGGGATCACGGGTAATACTATTCAAATGGTCGCTCTAAACGACTACGCAGTGGCAATTCCATTTGCAGACCTCAACGACGATGCACCGATCGTTGCCACCCGGATGGATGGCAAATTAATGTCTGTGCGCGACAAGGGGCCGTATTGGGTTGTGTATCCATATGATCTTGACCTCAAATATCAAAATGAGACGGCGTATTCGCGGAGTATCTGGCAATTAAATCGCCTCAAGGTAATAGATTGATTAACACAGACTTATTATGCTGACCTCACGCTGGAGGTCGCGCATGAAAGCAGGTATGAATCGATACCGCATAGCGGTACTGGCAGGCATCGGCCTGCTTGTTCTGCTTTTGGTGAATATGACGATCGGACTGCTTGGCCAACTGCGCGACCTTTCCATTGCCGAGGACGATAATCTGCAGTGGAGCATTTCCCAAATTGATGTAGAATTCGCCAATTTGAACGCAATCATCTCTAAACGGCTAAGTGACCCCACTGTTGCGGACGATGAAATCAAATTGCGGCTCGATATCGCGATCAGTCGACTTGGCATTCTTCGGTTTGGGCGCGCCTCGATCCTTTTTGCAGATGGTCAATCTTTTCAAAACCTTATTGCCCCAATAGAGTCGTTTTCTGATCAAGCCATTGCGATAGCCGATAAAATCGGGCCAATTAGCGATTCCGACCTACTTCAACTTCGCACCTTGACGGAAAACGTCCGACCCGACGTACGCAAAATTGCGTTGATGGGTGTCGAGCTCAGTGCGGTTAGAAACGACGCCCAGCGCATCGAATTTTCGCGACAATTGACCCGCACCGGTGGCATTGCCATAGCGCTCCTGTTTCTAATGGCAGCCCTAATGGCGATACTGGACCGTCTCTTGGATCGCGCCGCCAAACGAGATGCCGCCCTACTCACATCGACTCAGCTCTTGAAATCAACTGTGGCCGCGTCTCTGGATGCAATTGTGACGGCCAATGACAAAGGGCAAATCATTGAATTCAATGATGCCGCTGAGGAAGTATTTGGCTGGCGACGCAATGAGATCATCGGCAAAACCATGGAAAATACAATCATTCCGCAACAAATGCGAGATGCACACAATTTGGGTATGAAACGATTTCTTGCGGGCAATGCGCCTCGGGTTGTTGACGGTGGCCGTGTTGAACTAAGCGCCCTGCGCAAAAGCGGGGAAGAGTTTCCAATTGAAATAAACATTACATCGGCGCAGGATGGGGGGCGGCTTAAGTTCATCGCCTATGTGCGCGATATCAGCGAACGCAAAATCAACGAACAGAATCTGATTGACGCCCGTGATCAAGCCCAGCGCACCGATAAAGCCAAATCGCAATTTTTGGCCGTGATGAGCCATGAGATGCGTACCCCCTTAAATGGGATTTTGGGTGTGCTTGATCTGATGAAGACGACAAAAATGGACCGGCAACAAATGCGGTATACAGATATCGCAACGGCCTCGAGTGAAATTTTGCTAGAACATATTAACGACGCCTTGGACATCACCCGGATTGAGGCAGGTGCGTTGCAACTCAGCGAACAGATCTTTGATCTGCCAGAGCTCGCGCATTCAATCGTCGACGTACTGGAACCACTCGCGAGTGAGAAACAGCTAACCCTTACGCTCCGGATTGATGAGGCCATGCGCCGTGGTTTTTATGGGGACAGCAATCGTCTCCGTCAAATTTTGACCAACCTGATAGGCAATGCCGTCAAATTCACAACCCATGGATCAATTATTGTCCATATCAGCGGAATCCATGGACCTGACACGTCGTCCTTAAGGTTTTCTGTGACCGATACCGGGGCCGGCATCCAAGCAGATCAGGTGGAACAAATATTCGAGGATTTCGTCGCACTCGCCCAGAGCGAAGGGCGTCAATCTCGGGGTGACGGCCTTGGTCTATCCATTTCACGCAAAATTGCGCGTCAGATGAAAGGTGATATCTCTGTTCTGAGTGAGCTGGGCAAGGGCTCGACGTTTACCTTAACCGTGCCAATGCAGCGTAAGGATTGCGGGTCTTCTCTCGAGGATGACATTGCTGAAAACACCTCTGTTATACCGAAGGACAGGCTTGAAGTATTGGTGACCGAAGACAACAACATTAATCGCAAGGTGATGCGGGACATGTTACAGGGTTTAGGCCATAGCGTTTCTGAAGCCGTGAATGGTGTTGAGTGCTTAAAGCAAGCGCAGACAAAACGATTTGATCTGATCTTTATGGATATCAGCATGCCAACAATGGGCGGGATCGAGGCCACCAACCGTTTGAGAACCAGTGGCGGACCTAACGCCAAAACACGCATTGCCGGGTTGACGGCCCACGGTATCGATGAGTTCCAAGCGCAGGCCGAATACGCTGGTATGAACGAATTTCACACCAAACCAATCCGACTTGAAAAGCTCAGGGAGATCCTATCCGGGATCAATGCACACCCATCACCTGCCCCTCACTCTGACACATTGCAAGAGCTTTGCCGTGCCCTAGGTGCCGACAAGGTCCAATCCATCGGGGATGAGTTTTTTTCTGAGCTGGATAAGCTTGTAAAAGAGGTGGACTCAGGACACATGCAAGACCGCTCGGAAGATTTGGCCGAAGCCGCCCATAAAATCAAAGGAGCTGCCGCTATTTTGGATCAAGAGGATTTGGAGACACATTTCACCGAATTGGAACAACATGCACGAAACAACGATCTCTCTGACCTCCCTAAACGACTGAAGACCATTGTAGATATTGCGAGAATCGCTCGGGTGAATTTCGCAACTATGGTCAAAAACACCCGAACATAATCCCCCCTTCGTCTATCGGTCTACCCCATGGGATAGGGCGGCCATCCCTATTTGCTTATGCCTATCCCCTCGACCGCCAGTTTATCGATCCGGGACCTCTTAAACCTTGTTCATACCCAACACGGGCCGCCTGGAGGGGCCCCGAACAAAGGAATAGGATTATGACAAACGCAAAAGAAATCATGGTAATCGGTGGCGACGGATTTTGCGGCTGGCCAACAGCCCTTCATCTTTCAAAGCTTGGTCACAGTGTCACAATCGTTGACAACATGTCCCGGCGTGAAATTGATGAAAAGATAGGGGCTGACAGCTTAACCCCAATTGCGTCCATGGAAGACCGCATTGCCGCTTGGAAAGAGCAAACAGGTCTGGTCATAAATTTCGAAGAAATCGATGTGGCACGCGAATTCGGGCGTATCTATGATCTGATGGAAACAACAAAGCCTGACACCATTGTACATTTCGGCGAACAACGCGCTGCCCCCTATTCAATGAAAAGCGTTTCCGAAAAACGCTATACCGTCGACAACAATATCTCTGGGACCCACAATCTGTTGACCGCCTCCGTAGAGCTTGGCCTAGACCCGCATTTTGTGCACCTTGGCACCATGGGCGTCTATGGCTACGACGATGATGGCATCGAGATCCCCGAAGGGTACCTGCCCGTTTATATCCCCGGTGATAACAACAAAATCTATCAGCGCAATATCCTATACCCGACCAATCCGGGCAGCGTTTACCATATGACAAAATCAATGGATCAGCTGCTATTTCAATTCTATGCAAAAAACGATTTGTTGCGGATTACGGACCTTCATCAAGGCATCGTGTGGGGGACACAAACCGAAGAAACACGCCTTGACGAACGTCTGATCAACCGGTTTGATTATGATGGCGACTACGGCACCGTATTGAACCGGTTCTTAATGCAGGCCGTCGTGGGTCACCCGCTGACTGTCCACGGCACAGGCGGGCAAACTCGCGCATTCATCCACATTCAAGACACGGTGAAATGCATCGCTTTGGCGGTCAACAACCCACCAGCGCAGGATGGCAAAGTTGCAATTCTGAACCAGATGACGGAGACCCACACAGTTCGGTCTTTGGCAGCACTGGTTGCAAAAATGTCCGGCGCGCAAGTTGCAAATGTCGACAATCCCCGTAATGAAGCCGCAGAAAACGATCTGCGCGTGTCGAACAAGACGTTTATCTCGTTGGGATTAAAGCCGGTCACGCTGGCCGAGGGCTTGATGGATGAAACCCAACAGATCGCCGCGAAATATGCCCACCTTTGCATTGATAGTATGATCCCATGCGTATCCACTTGGACGGACAAGCAACGTCCAGGTGTCGTAACCCAACAAAGAAAATCAGCCTGATCAATCAGATCGAGCGCACTGGGCCTGCTTGGAGGTGGGTTCAGTGCGTCTCTGTCTGACATGATCTCAACTATTCGGTGAACACTATGCGTATGATTGGCATTGGGCTTATGGGGTTTCTCCTCGCAGGCGTCGCCCTCCTGCTCTCGACAATGAATATCGTGGAAAGAGGACAACGTTACCTAAATGAATTGACTGACGGCCCCCAACTCGTATTTGAGGATCGCAGAGCTTTGCCTGCGGCCCAGGCCAATACCGCAACCCTCTACCGCTCCACCCCAAACCATCCCCTTATTCTTTCTGGTTTGCCCTCCTATCAGGGCGTCGTATTCAATATGCCAATGGATGCGCGCCCGACGTCCGGATACCTCCAAATTGATGCAACATTACAAGTCCTTGAAGGCGTTCAAGGGGTCCTACGGATCTCTATCGATAACGTCCGAAGAGGTGAAATGTTGCTGCATCCGGGCGAGGTTGGGCGCTCCTTGCGAATTTCGCTTTCACCGACGGACTTCGCAAGGGAACGGCTGGTCGTTTCTTTCTCTCTGCAGGGCGAGGGCCCCCATACCTTCTGCAGCACCGACGATGGCTTTGACGCCGTCGTAGAGATTGAAACGACCAGCGCTGTTTTTCTAACTTTGGATCAGCCGCTGACTTCTGCACGCGACCGCGTCAACGCTTGGGGTCAAATCGTGCGGGTTGGATGGGCGCATTGGATCGCCCCAGAGGAACGTATCCGGCGACTGGTGCTGGCCACTGAATTCAGACAGCACAACATCGATATTATGATGGTTGATGATTACGATCAGGACGCACTAAGCACCACGGAACTGCGTGCCGTACTGCCCCTGTTTCAACAGGAGGAACCTGTGCAACAGGACACCGCATGGCCAATGGCAATTGCGGAAGGAGGCGCAAATGCCGGACTACGTCGTTTCGAACGGCAGACAGTATGGCGCACCCGGTTTGACTCCCGCAGAATGGAGTCCAACCTGCGACCTTCTGCATTAGAGCTGCATCTGGCTTTGGGGCACCAACTTAATAGCGATCAATGGGCTGTGACAGTCACGTTGAACAACCGCCTCATCCATCAAATGATCCTAGAACCTGGCCGCACAGATTTAAGCACAACAGTCGATTTACCCGTAACAATACAATCTGCAATCAACTCTATAGACGTTACACTCACATCAACCAATATGCCGGAGGAACAGTGTTCCAAAGGGCCGGAGCTGATCGCAGAGATGTTGCCCGAGACACGTCTAATCGCAGGTGAGACTCAGTTCTCTGACAGTATTACTGAATTACGATCCCTTCTGTCGCAATCAGGGCCACTCACCATCGGAGAGTACGCTCCCCTAACCGCGGCAGACGCCGACGTGGCTAGCGCATTTCTAGCGCAAATCTTGCCAGCGGGCATCCGCCTTAAGCCCAATCTTAAACACGCTCAAATCATCGTCCTCCCGCCTGCTGGGGCAGTTGTTGCTTTACCGACATCAGCAGCCGCGTGGATGGTATCACGGGATCCAATCTCAGATGAATTCATCGTTCAGACTCTATCGGACGGCACAAAACCGGCGCATACGGGGCCTGCCATACTGGTCGTGCCCAGTGCGATGGAGCTTCCTGGGGTGGCATCATGAGCGAACTTGAGGATAAGCGCGAACAGATCAGCTACATTTCTGTCGACAGTGCCCCAAAACGGTTCGCGGGTCCGGTACCTGAACGGCAGGCGCTTTTGATGCTGGCCACGTTCACCATACTCTCGACCTTTCTCTTGTGGTTGATCAACACCGATGCGGTCGCACAAGTGTTCCCAAACCGGGATATTGTGTTTTCCCCACATGAAGGCAGGCACGCGATTGCAATCCGTATATTCCTGATCTCTTTCTTTATCTGCTTTGCGGCGTTCAGCTCAGCGGGATGGAAAGGCAGATTGTTCTTTGGGCTGGATATGTTGCTGGTGTTTTTGATCGGCTGCGCCGCATTCGATCTCGCCAATGCCCTCGCGTATCAGACGTTGGGTACCGCATTTTCACTACACATGAGCGCAATTGCCTCAGGGTTGTTTGGGTTTGCTGTCTATTCTTTCAAGCTCCTTGAGCGCGGTTTTATGCCGGCCCGCATTCGAATAGAACATATCCCTGTCAGTCAAATGCGCGCATTTCTCCGTATTGGGGTTACGCTGACCATCGCCGCTGTCGTAGCGATCTATGTCGGCAGCATGGAGCTGCACGTCGTCACCATGCTGCGTAGCTGGACGTTATTGGGCGGCATCGGCCCTGGGGTATTTTTGTTTCTACCGGTGTTGTTCGGGCAGTTGTATTTTCTGGCGATTTACGACGTGCTCACCGCCAAAACACCAAAATTCACACCGCCCGTTTCGGTCATTGTCCCTGCCCACAATGAATCCTACATCATAGAGGACACAATCAACGCCATGGATCGGGCTGCCGAACATTACGGTGGCGAGGTGCATATCCTGATTATGAACAACAACTCTACGGATGATACGGAATCGATCGCCCGCAACGCCCTTGCTGCCTGCAAGGCCGCCCATGGCAAAGTGATCAACGTCCCCAAACCTGGTAAATCAAACGCGTTAAACGATGGTCTGGACGCCTGCGAGACAGAGTTTTTGATCCGCGTGGATGCCGATACGCTTGTCGGTGTGGATAATTTTTCCCGCGCGATGCCCTATTTTTGCGATCCCCAAGTCGGTGTTGTCGGCGGCGTGCCTGTCCCTCCCGGGGGCGCCTTGTTTGATCGGGCCCGCCTGCTAGAAGTTCTCGTAAAGCACGGTTTTTATTCTGTTGCGATGGGGGCTGTGAATTGTGTTGTTGGCATCCCCGGTATGTTTGTTGTCTATCGCACCCATCATCCGCGTTACCTTGGGGGCTTTGTCGAGGGGATGAACGGCGAAGACACCGACATTTCCCTGCGCATCGGAGAGTTGGGGTTTCACTCGGTTGTAGATCCAAAAATCCGCTATATCTCTGAGGTTCCGTCGTCTTATAGCCATATGCGTGAACAGCGGATGCGGTGGTTTCGGTCCATATATCATATCTCATCGCGCTGCCGTGACCTGATCTATGGGCCCAACAAGACCCTGCGCGGTAAGATCATATTGCCCTATATGCTGATTAACTCGGCCCGTCGGGCCATGCTCGTGCCACTGATCATATATGGCGCGTTGGAATGGGGGCTGGGGTTTAATCCGAATAGTCCAATCCAATGGCAATCCATTATCGCCGTCACCACAGGCGCGCCCGCCATCATGGCCGTCCTTGCGTCCCTTTTGAATGGCGTTCCCAAGGGTATCCTTGCCCTGCCGGAATATCTGATCTTTCGAGTGCTGCGGGCCTATTTCACTCTAGAATCAATGCTTAGTATTCTGGTGGACGTCAGAGGCGAAGATCTGGAACACGTCATCAAACTCGACATCGTTCCAGACAAACCCATCCGTGTCGCGTAACATTGACTGAGGCCCCCGAAAAAGGTGGTCTCAGTCTTTTTAATGTAAAGATCTAAGCTGCTGGCGGATTAACCGACGACGTTATAGCCGCGCCCACGCATACAGTTTCGAACGATCACTTCTTTCTGTTGGTTCTTTTGGATGGCATTGCCCGTCGCACCGACCAAGGCACCTACGGCAGCGGCCTCACCAAGGTTATCGCTATTATCGTTAAAGATAACAGAAGACGCCGCAGCAACCCCAGCACCCGTGGCAGCAGCCCCTGCTGTGCTGCCATCAACGGCAGGCTGCGAGGCGGCCAATGCCTGACAGGCAGCCAAATCAGCGCCGTAATTTGGGCCCAAGGGACCGTCTATTACCGGTTGATAGTTGGCTCCGGAATTTGAGCAAGCGGCAAGCGCGCCGGCTAGAAGAACGGCAGAGATATTTCTGGCTAAAATCATGGGAGCTTTCCTATCAGTTGTACAACGATACTCACGAACACGTTATCTTACCAACACGCCCCAACCAACTGTCAAGATATGAGGGCCATTTATCGCTTATTTTCAGGTCAATGGAGAGCCCTGAAATTTTGACGCACCCCGTGACGATAGCCAAAATCGAATAAGTCCACGACCACTTTCAAAGCCAAAACGAGAGCTTATTCGCCGTCCGCCGAAATGTCACATTCCAAGTCGGCATCCTGTGCTATCTGTTGATCAAACGATTAACTCGAGGAAATGCCAATGAACATCCTTTCAGGCATAGACGCGGAAACGTTGGCGCGTATCCAATTTGCCTTTACCGTCTCTTTTCACATCATTTTCCCGGCCTTTTCCATTGGGCTGGCCAGCTTTTTGGCCGTGCTCAACGGACTCTGGCTTTGGCGCAAAGACGCAACCTACCTGTCTCTGTTCAATTACTGGAAAAAGATCTTTGCGGTCGGCTTTGCCATGGGCGTGGTGTCGGGCATTGTCATGTCCTACCAATTTGGCACGAACTGGAGCACCTTTGCAGACATCACCGGACCGGTGCTCGGCCCTTTGATGGCCTATGAGGTCATGACGGCGTTTTTCCTTGAGGCGGGGTTTCTTGGCATCATGCTCTTTGGGCGTGACCGTGTGGGCCCTAGCTTACATATGTTTGCAACTGCAATGGTTGCGCTTGGCACTGTTATTTCCGCCACTTGGATCTTATCGGTAAACTCGTGGATGCAAACCCCTGCGGGCTACGCAATGAATGATGTTGGCCAGTTTATCCCAGACGACTGGTGGGCTGTGGTCTTTAATCCCTCGTTCCATTACCGGCTGATACATATGGTCCTCGCGGCTTACCTTACCACCGCTTTTGCTGTGGCAGGCGTGGCGGGGTGGCATCTGGCCAAGGGCGTTCGCACTGCCGAAGTAACCCGCATGTTTTCTATGGCGATGTGGATGGCATTATTGGTGACGCCCTTACAAATTTTCGCCGGTGACGCCCATGGTCTGAACACTTTAAAACACCAACCGCAAAAGATAATGGCAATAGAAGGCCATTATGACAGCCATCCAGACGGGGCCCCCCTAATCCTATTTGGCATCCCAAATGCAGCGGAAAAGCGGGTGGACTATGCGATTGAAATTCCGAATTTGTCGTCCTTGATCCTAAAGCATCACTTACACGCATCCCTTGCCGGGCTCGATACTATTCCTGATGACGAAGAACCCCCTGTCGCCATTGTGTTCTTTAGCTTTCGCATCATGGTTGGCATTGGCTTTTTGATGTTGGGCGTCGGTCTATGGTCCGTACTGCAACGTATACGCGGCAGGTTGTATGAATCCCCCTGGCTCCACAAGGTGACCGTTTTTATGGCACCGAGCGGTTTCATTGCCGTGCTGGCTGGCTGGATCACAACCGAAGTTGGACGGCAGCCCTATACCGTCTACGGATTGTTACGCACATCAGACTCGCTTTCGCCAGTGGATGCGCCGGCGGTGGCGACGTCGCTGATTGCCTTTATCATTGTCTATTTTGCGGTCTTTGGGGCCGGGACATTCTACTTGCTACAACTCATGAGCAAACCACCATCCGCGGGGAATGACATTGGCATTCCGTCTGGCCTTGCCCGAATGTCCCACGCACAACAGGAGGGGCAGTTATGATTATTGAGCTTTCCACGATCTGGGCCGGGATCATCGCCTTTGCCGTTTTGACCTATGTCATCCTAGATGGCTTTGATCTTGGGATCGGCATCCTGTTTCCATTTGCACGTACTGACAAAGACAGAGACGTCATGATGAACTCTGTCGCCCCGATTTGGGATGGCAATGAAACATGGCTGGTGCTGGGTGGTGGTGGGCTATTTGCCGTATTCCCACTGGCCTATGCCGTGATCATGCCTGCGGTCTATATCCCGATCATTATGATGTTATTGGCCTTGATTTTCCGTGGGGTCGCCTTTGAATACCGCTGGCGCACTGAACGAGCGCGCTGGGTCTGGGATCTCGCGTTCCATGGTGGTTCAACCTTGGCTGCCCTCTGTCAGGGCATTGCCTTAGGGGCCTTAGTACAGGGCGTTCCAATTGAAGGCCGCGCCTATGCCGGAGGCTGGTGGGATTGGCTCACGCCATTTTCGATCCTGACAGGCATTGCTTTGGTCACAGGATATGCCCTGTTGGGCGCAACCTGGTTGAACATGAAAACAACAGGTGCCCTGCAGCGCCAGATGCACGGGTTTGCCCGTCCGCTGCTTATCGCAATGCTTGGGTTGATGGGGATTGTCAGTTTGCTGACCCCATTCCAAGATCCTGTGTATCTTCAGCGTTGGTTCGCGTGGCCTGGGGCCCTCTTTTCGGCGATGGTTCCCGCAATTGTTCTGGCACTGGCGTGGCGGTTGATGCAAGGCCTTCGCCAAACCCAAGATGTGTCGCCGTTTTTCTGCGCAATTGGCTTATTTGTAGTTGGATTTATCGGCATCGGGATCAGTTTTTATCCCCATATGGTCCCGCCAAGTTTAACCATTGCAGACGCGGCAGCCCCTGATAGCAGCCTTGCTTTTGCCCTTGTTGGGGCTGTGATTATGCTGCCCATCATCCTGGCCTATACGGCCTATGCCTATTGGGTGTTTCGCGGGAAAGTTGATCCAGAGGAGGGGTATCATTGACGACAATACGACGCCTGCTGTGGTTTGCGGCTTTGTGGGCCGCAAGCGTTGCTTGTCTTGGCGTGGTTGCCTTTGCGATCCGGCTCTTCATTGCCTGAACTGATGAATGATACGTCTCTGTGATTATCATGCGGTATGACGCTGGCTTTTAGAAACAATTGGGCCATAAGACCCGCTGCGAACATTGTTCATATCCATATTGATTCAGGACACTTTGGAAGACACCTCTTAGGCCTCTGATCGAAACGGCGCGAGGACATCAACGATTAATTCCCGAACACGGTCTTGCACCGCGGAGTGTCGCCCCGAACGAGAGACGAGATACATATCTGACCGGAACTGTTTTGGTAAAACAACGTCCCGGAACACGATGTTTTCCAACTGCATGACCCGCGCGGACCTTGGAACAACAGCGAATCCCTGACTGTGATTGACCATACTTATGACCGCATGGGTCTGGCTGGCCTCAATTTTGGTTTGAGGGACTATTCCACAGGTTGAAAAAAGTGCGCTCAGGGTCTCCATTAGGAACCCACCCCGATCCTTCGTAAAGGAAACATAGGGGGCTCCGTCAAAATCATTAATGCTTAAATCCTCTTTTTGAGACAGAGGATGATCCTTAGGAATCGCCAGCACGAATGGTTCACTCACGGCTTTGAACCGCTGAATTTCACTGCGCGGTTGCTCCATCCTCGTTAGCCCAAAATCGATCCGTCCAGACCGTTGCGCCTCGAGCACTTCGTAGCCCATCATTTCAATCGGCGTCAGCCCAACATTGGGCATGGTTGCCGCCATTCGTTGGGCGATCAACGGGATAAACTGCATCGCTGCAGAAGGAACAAATCCAATGGATATATTACCAAATTCGCCCCGCTCAGCCTGCCGTGCATTTAAGATAGCATGTTCAGATCGTTGAATAATATCAATCGCACTTTGATAAAAACTCTCCCCTGCGGAGGTCAAACGGACATGACGATTTGTGCGTTCCAAAAGGACCAGATTGATCCGCTCTTCTAGGATCTTGATCTGACGGGACAATGGCGGTTGGGTCATATTCAAACGATCTGCCGCACGACGAAAACTCAGCTCCTCTGCCACGGCCACAAAGCACCGCATTTGGAAAAATTCAAACTTCCCCTGTTCCATCAAGCCCCCTCTCTTTTTGCATTAGCCCCACCACCCAGTGATATAATTTCTATATCACAGCAATCCAAATTTGGAATTTACAAATATCCACAGTTCTCAAATCTTATGGGCACTACATCACGGTCCTTGCTCGTAGGGAGGTCTGGGACCCGTAACTTAGGGAAGATTAAATGAAACAGAAGACAAACTTAGTGGCGATGTCGTTGCTCGCGTCGACAGTCGCACTGGGAGCGCAGGCACAGGACAATGCCGTGACTGTCGTCTTATCAGAAGAGCTTGAAATCGTTGAACCCTGCTCCTCCACGAAATCAAACGTGGGTCGGGTTCTCTTCCAAAACATTTCTGAAACCGTAACCGAGATGGACCCGCACACGGGTTTGCAGCCGCGCTTGGCAGAAAGTTGGGAGGATATGGGGGACGGTACTTGGCGATTCACATTGCGCGAGGGTGTCACCTTTAGTGATGGCTCTGTTATGAATGCCGAAGACGTTGCGCATTCTTTGGTGCGGATGAAATCCCCAGATATTGCTTGTGAAATCGGCGCGAAGTTCTTTGGTGGCATCGACATTACAACCAACATTGTTGACGATTTGACGATTGATGTGACGGCCAATCCGGCCCAACCAATCCTGCCGATGTTGATGTCCACCGTGACCGTCACCCCCGAAGACACCCCGCTCGACAGCTTTGTGGATCATCCGATTGGTACGGGTCCCTATACATTTGACGAATATGAGCGTGGTCAGTCGATCAAACTGTCCGCCAATCCGAATTATTGGGGGGAGCAACCAACCGTCCAATCCGCGACTTACGTCTTCCGCGCAGACAGTGCGGTACGTGCCGCAATGGTCGCAGCCGGTGAAGCAGACATCGCGCCGAATATCGCGCTTCAAGATGCAAGCGATCCGGACATGGACTTCTCTTATCCAAATTCTGAAACAGTCTTTCTTCGGATTGAACACGCGCAAGCGCCTTTGAACGACAAACGCGTGCGTGAGGCACTGAATCTTGCCGTTGATCGCGAAGCTTTTGTTGGCACCATCCTTGCCGATGGCACATTGCTGGCAACGGGGATCACACCTCCATCCACCATCGGGTATAATGATGACCTTGCGCCTTACGCTTATGATCCGGAACGCGCCCGCGCATTGCTGGAAGAGGCACGAGCAGACGGCGTGCCTGTGGACACCAACATTACCCTTATCGGTCGGACAAACAACTTTGCAAATGTGCTCGAAACAATGGAAGCATTGCTTGCCATGTACGAAGACGTTGGGTTCAAAATGACTCTCGAAATGGTCGAAGTTGGCGAATGGCTGGAGCGGTATGCGAAACCTTTCCCAGAAGATCGCGGTCCACAGCTGATCGAAGCACAGCATGATAACGCCAATGGCGACCCTGTGTTCTCCATGTACTTTAAGTACCACTCCGAAGGCCAACAATCCGGCCTGACCGATCCAAAGGTCGACGGCATGATCGCCGCTGCAACCGCTGCAACAGGGGACGAGCGCGCCGCGTTGTGGAGTGAGTTATTTGCATATCTTCACGAAGAGTCGATTGCAGATGTCATGTTGTTCCACATGGTTGGTTTCAGCCGCGTGAACGAGCGGTTGGATTTTGCACCATCGATCCGGACCAACAGCGAACTACAACTATCGCAGATTGAATTTAACTAAGACAAAATGGTTGCGGGCGCTTCAATTGCCCGCAGCCACCCCCCAAAAGGTCTCACTCAAATGTTGAAGTTTCTGGGAAAAAGGGCCGTGGCGAGTGGCATTTCACTTGTTGGCCTGATCCTGCTCGTGTTTTTTCTAAGCCGGTTGACCGGCGATCCCACTGGCCTCTACCTGCCACTGGATGCATCAGAAGAAGCCCGCGCTCAATTCCGCGCAATTCATGGCCTCGACAAGCCGCTATATGTGCAGTTTTTCCATTACATGGGCGACCTCGTCCGTCTTGATTTTGGGGAATCGATCCGCCGCTCCGAACCGGCGATTGACGTCGTCCTCAGGGGCTTTGCTTGGACCTTACAATTGGCCGTAATCACAATGACGCTGGTTGTGGCGCTTGCCATACCACTTGGGTCATTGGCGGCCTATCATGTTGGTGGCGTATTTGACCGCATCGCCACTTTCTTTTCGTTGATCGGGGCAAGCGCACCTGATTTCTGGATCGCCATTGTGGCCATCGTCGTTTTCTCGGTCACTTTAGGCTGGGTACCCACATCGGGAACAGGGTCGATCTGGCACTGGATCCTACCGGTCACTGTGCTTTTCATCCGCCCCTTTGGCTTAATTCTGCAAGTCGTACGCGGCGCAATGATTACGGCCCTCAGTTCAGCTTATGTCAAAACCGCCCGCGCCAAGGGAATAAAAAACAACGCCATCATCTTTGTTCATGCCCTGCGCAACGCTTTACTGCCAGTGATCACTGTGATCGGAGATCAGGCCGCCGCATTGCTAAACGGGGCCGTCGTGGTTGAAACCATTTTTGGGTTTCCCGGTGTCGGAAAACTGATGATCGACTCAATCCTGCAGCGGGATTTCACCGTAGTGATGGCCGCCATCATGGTCACCGCCATGGCGATTTTTCTCATGAATATTGTGATCGATGTCCTCTACTCGATCCTTGATCCACGTATCAGGTACTGATCCATGTCCCATAACGATCCCATAGACACATATCAGCCAGAGATCCCTGACGCACCCAACGCGGTTATGCGTACGTTCAGGATGCTCTGGAATGACAAACTCGCCTTTGTCTCGACCTTGTTTTTGATTTTGATCCTGCTCTGCGCCCTATTTGGCCCGCTCTTGCTGGAAGACATCGCAACTAAACAAAACCTGCGTGGGCGAAATGCACCTCCGTTTGATTTCACAAAACCATGGCAATTCTGGCTTGGGGGCGATGCCCTTGGTCGCCCGCTGTTGGCGCGTATCATCGTTGCAGCCCAAAACACGATCTATGTCGCAGCAGGTGCGGTGTTCTTTTCGCTGCTGATTGGGACGACTTTGGGCCTCATTGCCGGATATACGTCGCGCTTCTGGAGCGAGGTCATCATGCGTCTTGCCGATGTAATCATGTCCTTTCCGTCGCTTTTGCTGGCTGTGATCGTACTGTTCATGCTGGACAGCTCTGTTTTTAACCTTGTCATTGTCCTCGCCATCACCCGTATCCCGGTGTACCTGCGAACCGCCCGCGCAGAGACCCTAGAGGTTCGTGAACGGATGTTCGTTCAGGCCGCCCAAGTTATGGGGGCGTCGACATCCAGAATTGTGTTTCGGCACATTTTGCCCGTGGTGTTTCCAACCCTCGTTACGATTGCAACGCTGGATTTTGCCTTTGTAATGTTGGCGGAGTCCTCGCTGTCCTTTCTGGGAATAGGTATTCAACCCCCGGAAATCACATGGGGTCTCATGGTGTCACAGGGGCGTCCCTATTTGACAACCGCATGGTGGCTGTCGTTTTGGCCGGGTTTGGCAATCATACTGACCACTCTATCGCTGAACCTGTTGTCCAACTGGATGCGCACCGCACTTGATCCTGCACAACGCTGGCGCCTTGAAAATGTGAGGAAGAAAAATGGATGAGCGTCTTCTTGAGATCCGCAATCTGTCAGTCGACTTCCACACTTCTCATGGCACCGTTCACGCCGTACGCAACGTCAGTTGGCATCTGGATCGGGGCGAAACTCTGGCTATTCTCGGGGAATCCGGGTCTGGGAAATCGGTGTCGGCCTCGGCGATCTTAAACTTGATCGATATGCCCCCCGGGGAAATCACATCAGGTGAGATCCTGTTTGAAGGTCAAAACCTGCTCAAGATGTCCACCGAAGCTCGTCGTGAACTGAACGGCCATCGCATCGCGATGATCTTTCAAGACCCGTTAAGCCATCTAAATCCCGTTTATACGATTGGGTTCCAGATCGCAGAAACCATGTCTGCCCATGGGGTCTCGAAATCGGAAACCCGCAAACGCACGATTGAATTGCTAAATCGCGTGGGCATTCCCGAAGCAGAGACAAAGGTGGATGCCTACCCCCATCAATTCTCTGGGGGACAACGCCAGCGGATCATGATCGCGATGGCACTGGCGTTAAAGCCTGACATTTTGATTGCGGATGAGCCCACAACAGCGCTGGATGTGACCGTGCAGGCGCAAATTTTGACCCTCCTTGAGGAACTTCAACAAGAAACCGGAATGGGCCTTTTATTGATCACCCATGATCTCGGAGTCGTGGCTGAGGTTGCAGATCGGGTTGTGGTCATGAATTCTGGTCAAATCGTTGAAACCGGCAGCGCACGCGACGTCTATCACAACCCGCAGCACCCTTACACAAAGAACCTCATTGCGGCCGTTCCCGGAGACGGCGCGCTTGCGGCCCAATTGGCCTCATCCACCGAACCCATTCTGGAGGTGCAAAGGTTGACCAAGCACTACGGTGCGTTTGTTGCCCTAGACAATGCCAGTCTTACGGTCCTGCCCGGTGAAACCGTGGCCATCGTTGGGGAATCCGGTTCCGGAAAATCCACATTGGCCAAGACGCTCTTACGGTTGGAGAACGCCACCGATGGACATGCCCTATTTCAAGGCAAAGACCTCTTGAACATGACCCCCAAAGAAATGTTCAATGTCCGCCGTGATATCCAGATGGTATTTCAGGACCCCACTCAATCCTTGAACCCGCGCATGTCGATTTATCAGATCATTTCTGAAGCTTTTGTCATTCACACAGACATTTTACCCAAATTGCAATGGAAGGCACGGGTGTGCGAATTGCTTGAACAGGTTGGCTTGCAGGCCGAGCATATTTATCGATACCCACATCAATTTTCAGGGGGGCAACGACAAAGAATCGCAATCGCGCGCGCCCTTGCCTTGCAACCAAAGATGATCGTCTGCGACGAAGCCGTCTCGGCTCTTGATGTCTCCATTCAGGCGCAGGTGTTGGCGTTGTTGACCAAACTGCAAAATGAGCTTGGGCTAAGCTATTTATTCATCGCCCACGACCTTCCGCTCGTTCGGGATTTCGCCCATCGGGTCATTGTTATGAAACGTGGAAAAATTGTGGAACAAGGCCCAGTCGGGCAGGTTTTCAACGCGCCGCAACAGGACTACACGCGCAATCTCATAGCTGCGAGCCTAAGCCCCGACCCTGATGTTCAGGCCCAGCGCCGAGAGAACCGCAGAGAACAAGAAAGGCAACCCGCATGAAGAGGCCAACAGTTCTCGTTCTGTCACAGATATGGCCATCGGTTTTCCAAACCCTTTGTAAGGAATTCTCTGTGCTGCAATACGACCCATCAACCGATAAACACATATTTCTAAAAGAAAACGGCGCAGACGCGCGGGCGGTCATAATAAATGGCAACGACACGCTTGGCGCAGCGGAACTGCAATATCTGCCGCAACTTGAAATCGTCGCGTGCAGTACTGCGGGCTTTGAAATGCTAGATGTAGAGGCATTGAAACAAAGAAATATCGCCTTTACCAATGCCTCGCAGGCATTAACCGATGAGGTCGCCGACACCGCAGTGATGCTGCTGCTGGCCACAGGCAAAGAATTGATCCTTGCCGATAGCTACGTGCGCAATGGGGACTGGGGACGGAAAGGGGCCTACCCTCTCTTGTCCTCGCTAAAAGGCAAGAGGGTCGGTATCTTTGGGCTCGGAATGATCGGGTTAGAAATAGCGGCACGATTACGACCCATGAAGACTGAAATCGGATATTGCACAAGGCGTCCAAAGCCTGTCGACTATCACTATTTTCAAAATGTAAACTCCTTGGCCGAATGGAGCGACATCCTAGTTGTCGCTATCCCTGGTGGCGCAGAGACCACTGCGATCATTGATCAGAATGTTCTAAATCGGTTGGGACCACAGGGCCGCTTGATCAACATCGCCCGTGGCAGCGTGGTGGATGAAACCGCCCTGATTGATTGTTTGACCTCAGGCACCCTAGGCGCAGCGGGATTAGACGTTTTTCTGAATGAACCTGACCCAGATCCGGCTCTAACCAGCTTGGCAAATGTAGTGGTCTATCCGCATCATGCCAGCGGCACCGCAGAAACGCGCTGCGCGATGTCACAACTGGCCATGGACAACTTAGTGGCCCATTTTTCAGACGCATCGCTCCTCTCTCCCATTATCACAAGAGGGGTTGCCCTATGACACACGTGATCCGCTATTTCCGCTGGCCGTTTCTGTTTACGATTGTCGGGCTGATGCTCGCCGGATGGCTTGGTTACTACATGACGGGCACCTTTGCCGGCGCTATGTCATTTTTCCTGATCGGGACTGTTCTGGCGATCCTCGAAATTTCTCTGAGTTTTGACAACGCCATCGTCAACGCCAATATTCTGGAAACGATGGAACCCAAATGGCAAAAAAGGTTCTTGTCTTGGGGGATCATCATTGCCGTCTTTGGGATGCGTATTATTTTTCCGATCGCTGTCGTTGCAATCGCCGCCAGAATCGGTCCCGTCGCTGCGGTTGTCCTCGCCGCCACAGACCCAAAAGAATACGCGCATATTATGGAGGACGCCCACACCGGCATTTCCGCCTTTGGAGGTACGTTTCTGATGATGGTGGCACTGACGTATTTTATTGACCAGTCAAAGGAAGTCGATTGGATCAAGCTAATCGAAGGGCGACTGCGCAATTGCGCTTCGATCCGCGGCCTTGAAATCGCATTTGTTCTATTCACCGCACTGGTCTTTTCGGCCTCTCTCCCCCCACAAGAAAGTGCCACGTTTTTGTTTGCAGCGGTATGCGGCCTTGTCACGTTTTTAGCTGTAGAATTGGTCGGTCACTTTCTGGACGCCGAAAAGGGTGCTAATAACCTGGCGGCCAAAGGGGGGCTTGGGGCCTTTCTTTACCTCGAAGTTCTGGACGCCAGTTTTTCTTTTGATGGCGTCATTGGGGCCTTTGCCCTGACCCAAAACCTGTTCCTGATCGCAATCGGCCTTGGCATTGGCGCGTTCTATGTCCGCTCAATGACCATCATGTTGGTCGAGCGCAAAACACTTGCCCAGTTCCGCTATCTCGAACATGGCGCTTTCTATGCGGTCTTGGTTCTCTCTGTCATCATGTACGCCCAATCGCTGTGGCATATCCCGGAACTGATCACAGGCCTGGCCGGCGCTGCCCTAATTTGCCTGTCTCTGTTTTCATCTATTCGACACAACAAAACAGAGCAAAGCACATGACCCCCAATCTCAACGATAAGAATAAGTATTTCTTGAAAGGAAACCCGATGTCCGAGCACCCCCTAAAGCCTGAAACGCGCGCATTGTTAGAAAAAGTCTCGGTCGCGACATTGGCAACTGTCATGTATAAACGCGGCCTTAGAAATCAGGTGATTCAAGATGTGCATCCTCTGTCGCGCAAGGGGCGTAATATGGTTGGGCCTGCTTTTACCTTGAGGTATATGCCCGCTCGTGAGGATCGCAATCAATTGGTTGAATTCCGCAATCCAAAACATCCACAGCGTCATGCGGTTGAAACATGCCCTGAGGGCCACGTCATGGTCATGGACAGCCGAAAAAACGCCTATGCGGCCTCGGCGGGGGATATTCTGATCAATCGTCTGATGGTCCGCGGTGCGGCGGGTGTTGTGACCGATGGTGGATTTCGCGATGCAATGAACATCGCCGATCTTAAAATGCCCTCCTATCATCAACGCCCTGCCAGCCTCACCAATCTGACCACCAATGAGGCAATCGACATCAATGTCCCCATTGGCTGTGGGGACGCGCCAGTGTTCCCCGGTGATATCCTGGTGGGAGACGATGATAGTGTTATCGTTATTCCAGCGCATCTCGCGGATGAAGCCGCCGAAGAGGCCACCGAAATGACCGCTTATGAAAATTTTGTCCTCAGCAAAGTAAAAGCGGGCGCAACGATCATCGGCCTCTACCCGGCGACAAAAGACGAAAACCTGAAAGAATTTGAAGAATGGCGCGCACATCAGTCGACGTAAGCCCGCTCACACGTTGGTCTGGCTGGGAAAATCACGTCCGCTGGTTCGCAAAAAATGCCTGAAACACAGAAACAAGATCGAGAGACGCAAATGACGTTCACCCCACATGGAAAACATTTGATTGCAGGAAACTGGGTTACCGGAGATGCCAAGTTCCAGTCTTCTCCGGCGCTGGGCGCAGGACATCCTTTTTCAATTGGCACGCCATCGCATGTCAATGCGGCTTGCACTGCTGCAGAGGAGGCTTTTGCCTCCTACGGCCGCACGAACCGGCAGGACCGAGCAGCATTTTTGAATACGATTGCTGATGAAATCGAAAACCGTGCTGAGGCCATCACAGACATTGGCTGTCAGGAATCCGGCCTCCCTCAAGCCCGCCTACAAGGTGAACGTGGCCGCACAACGGGACAGCTTCGTCTGTTCGCGTCCCATATTGTAAAGGGTGGTTATCTGGATGCGCGTCATGACCCAGCATTGCCAAACCGTGCACCTGTGCCTCGTCCAGACCTTCGATTGATGCAACGCCCGGTTGGGCCAGTGGCTGTTTTCGGCGCATCCAATTTCCCGTTGGCCTTTTCGACAGCGGGTGGCGACACGGCCGCCGCCCTTGCGGCTGGATGCCCTGTCGTTGTCAAAGGTCACAGCGCACATCCCGGAACCGGCGAAATCATCGCCGAAGCCGTGGCGGCGGCTATTGCGATTTGTGGTGTCCACGCGGGCGTTTTTTCTTTGATCCAAGGCGGCAGCCGTGACGTGGGGAGCACCCTCGTCCAACATCCTCTGATCTCTGCAGTCGGGTTTACAGGATCCCTTGCGGGAGGGCGTGCTCTGTTTGACCTCTGTGCGCAACGGGATTGCCCAATTCCCTTTTTTGGCGAGTTAGGATCTGTCAATCCAATGTTCATGCTGCCCACTGCCACTGCGCATCGCGGTCCAAAAATAGGTGCCGGTTGGGCCCAGTCCTTGACAATGGGCGCAGGGCAGTTTTGCACCAACCCCGGTGTTGCGGTTGTGATCAACGGCCCTGATGCGGACCGCTTTGTCGCGGCAACATCAGAAGCTCTAGATGAAATAGCACCGCAAACGATGCTAACTGACGGTATCGCCTCTGCCTATCGTGCTGGAAAAGACCGGGTATCCGGCGTTGAAGGCGTAACAGAACGGTTCGGTTCCATCTGTGAGGGCCGTTCTGCATCACCTCTTTTATATGAAACAACCGGCGATCAATGGTTGGCCAACGACGCCCTCAGCGAAGAAGTTTTTGGACCGCTAGGCCTTGTTGTTCATGTTAAAGATAAAACACAGATGTCTGCTGTCGCAAACAACCTGAAAGGGCAACTGACTTGCACGCTTCATCTGGATACCGAAGATCACAGCCACGCCCAAGAATTATTGCCAACACTGGAACGCAAAGCAGGTCGGATTTTGGTTAATGGATTCCCCACCGGCGTTGAGGTCTGTGATGCTATGGTCCACGGTGGCCCTTATCCTGCATCAACCAATTTTGGTGCGACATCTGTTGGCACGATGGCCATCCGTCGCTTCCTGCGACCTGTATGTTATCAAGGCTTCCCCGATGCGCTTCTTGCTACGGATCAATTGGACTAAGCCCAAGCCACAAATCCCTATACCCTTTTTCGGATTTCAATATCACTTCGGTCGCCTAATTTAGGCGGCCCTTTTCAATTTACAACAAAGGCCTTGAACCGCCGCAGTCTGGTGGCTGTTCTGTCATGATTGATCACGGCAGCGATCTTAGAAATGTACAAAAAAAGGGGCCGCAACAAACAATCCGTTGCGACCCATAAACAGAGTTTTATGGGTGTTCATACCCCAGCGAAGTCAATGTCAGACAAAACTTTATCGACGTCGATTTGAACGTCATCGCGGGACATTTCGGCGGCAAAGTTAAGGTCGAGCGCCGCCTTGTTACCTGTCATTGAAAAGTGGTCTGCACGCCCGTCAAATTGGATCACGGAATTTTCAGAACGAATATCAATATCGCCAAAGACCCCTTGGATACTTGCAGCCAGATTTTCCAATCCAATGTCTAATCCAAGCCCGGCAGGCATCGAAATCGTAACGTCGGGATCACACCACGGGCCAAAGCGAAACCCCTCTTTGACCACCTCAATCAGCAAAACAGCCCCGTCTTGCGTGACTTTGGTTCCAAAGGAACATCCAAAGTTATCTTCTGCAGTGACATTGACTTGGTTCGGACCGGCGTCCGTCGTGTGCAATTGCAACGCCGTACCGGCCCCGCGTAATTTGATGGTTTGTACATTTTCAAGCAGCGTAACGGTTTGTTGCTGTTCAGCCTGCAACAAATTTGGGGCAGCGCTTAGCGCAACAATGGCGGCACCTGCATAGGCAAGCAGACGTTTTGTTTTTGGTTTCATGACCCGTTCCTTTCAGAGATTCTCTGAATTCAACATGGGCATTTCAGACATTTCAAACGACCTGATTCAGGAATTGGGACGTCCAATGAAAGGTATTTCCCTTTCCTACGCCGGTTAGTTAGGCGGTTTGGTCAGATTGAAAATGGTTCCGCTTTCCAGTTTTGTCCGCCGATCGTGAAGCTGGTTGCGGAAGGTCGCCGCTGCGCGACAATGACCGCCACGCGCTTGGTGTTAGACCCGTTACGCGATGAAATTCACGATTAAAATTCGATTTAGTCGTGAAACCTACCTCGAATACGATCTCAGTCACGGGCGTATCCGTTTCCTCAAGAATGCGGCAGGCCTCTTGGATGCGAAAACCGTTCACGTACTGCGGAATATTCATCGCGCGTACAGAATTCACTGCAACAGACACCTGACGGGAAGGCATCCGGATACGGCGCGCAATCTGGTCCAGTGTCAGACTTTCGCTCCGGTATAAGAAATTCTCAGACATCTCTGCATCCAACCGCTCCAGAATATCCTGGGCACTGATGTCAGTGTCAGAGGCAACCACTGGGACTTTTGCGGCTTTCCGGGACGAATGATCGCCGGATCGCAAAAAGACCAGGCTCAGAATCATTAAGAGCGTCAAGTTAGAATAGCCGATTAACGCTGATGAAATTTGACGATCATTCAGTTGGATATCCGCCATCACCAAACCATCAACGCAGGCCGATAGGATCAACAGCGTTGCTGCAATCAAAAATGCGCGTTGTATTGGTAGGATTGCGTTTAGTGGCCGGCTTGAGAACCAATCGAGGTCTTGCCGCCATCCGAGCCAGAGCAGATGCGCCCCGAACAAAGTGTAATTTGCAATCGCGACCAGATCGAGCTGACTGGTATAGCCAAACGCAAAAGCTACATTCAGTAAGACAAGTAACAATACAATACCTGCGACGACGCTTAAGCGGATCTTGGAATCAATGCGCCCCGCCATTTGGTTCAATGCGAGCCACGTCAAGGGAGGTAGGATATTTGCAAAAGAAATAATCACGGTGGGTGGAATAGTTCCAAGACCCCAATGCGCGCCCAAAAGCACGGATTGAAGAGCATAGGCCGCAATTGTGATCAACACCAAAGGCGGCAATCCTTTTCCGATGTAACGCGCCAAATGCAATAATATATAAATTAAAAAAAACGCGGTGAGAAATGGTAACGGGAAGAATAACATTTCTAACTCCAGTCAGCTCTTAAGCGCGCGATGCAGGCCCCTAATTGGGCAATCACGTAACTCATAATCAATTACACCCTCATCGCACAGTGGACCACGAAATACAATCTTAACGGGAAATGAAATCAAACTTTAGTTCACGACTTGATCTATGCGACACGATATTCTTCGAGGCTTGTTGATCCAGAAAAAGGGGCAATTTCAACAGAATTGGTCGTATTCACAGCGATTGCACCACGGTACCCCTGAGGCATTTCAATTTCATTGAGACTCCAATCAAAATGCGATGTGCATCGAATAGCCGACCCTTGGGTGATGTCGATTTCAAAACTATTCAACTTACGCGCCATTCCTTCACCCGTAGCTTTGACAAAAGCTTCTTTAAGGGTCCAAAGCCGCGTGAAAGCGCTGCGATGCGCGATATCGGACAAGGGTTTCAACGCCGCGGCTTCACCCGGTGCAAAAAACCGCTGGGCTGTCTTACGGTCGAGTTTGCGGTCGCGTTCTTGTTCGATGTCAATCCCGACGGGCGCTGTTTGTGTAATGGCAATTGCCGCTCGGCGACCCGAATGGCTGATTGAAAACGATGGCCCAGCTTCGTTACTAACCGAGGGTTTCCCGTTCCAGCCCGTTTCAAAGGTAACCTTGGCGGGATCAATGTTCATCCAATTGCCCAACATCTCGCGCAAGCGCACATGTGTCAAAATATACACGGCCTGCGTTTGGGCATTTTTAATCTTCTGTGCGACGCGCTGTTCTGTTTGGGACAAGACGTTAGCGTCAGGCGGCGCATCCGTGTCCAGATCAAGATGACAAATATAAACCCTACAAGAAGAGCGGATCATAACACGCTCGCCAACCCGCGCCCGATCACATCAAGCATGATTTCGCTTGTACCGCCCCACACAGATTGCACCGCACTGTCGATCATATCCTGCGTTGCCTGTTTACCACTGTCGCCGCTGACCCCGGCTGCCCCACGAAATTGAACCCCCAGTGCTGCAATTTGGCGTAACGTATCGGTGGCACGAAGTTTTGCCATACATGCCGATTTTGGGTCAGGATGCCCTGCATTCGCCGCCACAATACATTGGTCGATGAACGCGCGGTTAACGGCGCAGGAACTATACACATCCGCCAACGAAAACCGGATATTTTGATATTCCAAAACAGTACCTTCCCCGGTCTTGCGCGCATCACAATCGGCAATCAAGTCGCGCAGCAGCCGTTCAGCAAAGGCCTGAGCGTAGATCGCCAAGACCAAACGCTCGATCCCCAAAAACGTCATCAAATAGATAAAGCCCATGCCTTTTGCGCCCAATAAATTGGACTCCGGTACAACACAATTCTGAAATGTGATCTCACCTGTATTCAACGCAGGCATCCCGGATTTTGCAATTGCTTTTTGGGCAATACCTTGGCGTTCTGTTTCCACCATCACCAAGCTAATCGCCGGTTGCGCATTTCCAACGTTTTGATCCTCAGAGAGGGCCGCGACGATAACAACATCCGCCACTGACCCATTCGAAATATGCGTTTTGGTGCCGTTCAGAACCAAACTATTGCCATGCGGGATCGCAGAGGTGGTCAGGGCGGAAATATCGCTTCCGCCTTGCGGCTCCGTCATCGCGATCGCACCTATGGTCCCACCGCTGGCAAATTCAGGCAACCATCGTTTTTTCTGCGCTTCACTCCCGAGTTTTAAGATGAACGGCGCAACAATATCGCTTTGCAAACACGTCAACAAACCAGAGATCCGCCGATCAGCCAAGGCTTCAACAACAGCCACACTTTCCAGAAAATCACCGCCATGGCCACCATATTCAGTGGGGATCGTACGACACAGCAAACCATTTTTCCCCGCTTGGCCCCACCTGTCACGAGGCGTTGTTTCCTCTGCGGCCCATGCGCCATGAAACGGGACGACATGCGTATCCAAGAAGCCTGAAACTTGATTTTGAAAGTCCTGATGACGGGCGTCAAAAATGGTACGTTTGAACATCTTTCTGGCTTTCTTCAAGCGGTGTGTGAAAGTGCGTCGGCGGTTGCCGGACTATGCTGAACAGCGCGAATTGCATGGGCCAAGTCATCTTCGGAATCCGGAACATCAAGAATTAAGTCACGAAACCCAAGGGCCGCGTATCGAGAAATGTAATTTCCGATTTCTTCGTAAGTGCCAACCAAATAAGGACAAAATGTGCGGTAGTTTTTGATTGGGTACAGCCAATACGCTCCATCACGCGCATCATGCAAATCCTCTGCCATTGCCGAGATTTCCTGATGCCAAATCGAATCCGACGTGCTGCGGGCCATCTTATGTGCCATTTGACCGCGTCGATCTGCCGGGAATCGATTGCGTGCAATCTGCCATGCTTCTTCAGCCGTTGCCCGCGCGATGATGCCAAAACGTAATCCCAATTGGCCCGCACCCGGAAGGGGGGC
Organism: Pseudoruegeria sp.; assembly: GCA_039972875.1. Taxonomy (GTDB): domain Bacteria; phylum Pseudomonadota; class Alphaproteobacteria; order Rhodobacterales; family Rhodobacteraceae; genus Pseudoruegeria. The sequence goes on along the minus strand of JBDWMA010000044.1, from coordinate 84,277 downwards.
ATTGGCCGCGAGATCCGCAGGAGGTTTCGTATAACTAAAACGCGTCGCTTCGAGCGTCGCAGCCGCTGTAATGCAGGCTTCAGACGCGCCAGACACATAAATTTCTGGCATCAAATCCGGTGACAAGCCAGGATCCAATTTTAGGTTTTTGACATTGTAATATTCACCAGAAAACGTCACCGTTTCCCCCTGCAGCAAAGCCTTCAGGATTAATGTATATTCAACCAAGCGATCATACCGTGGATCATGTTCGATGTCGTCGCCAAGATTTTGCAGATCTTTCTTAAACCCACCGGCCACCATATTTAACGCAACTTTACGTTGATACAAAAACGCAAGCGACGCGATTTTACACGCTGCTGCGTAGGGAGACATATAGACAGGCTGTACTGCGACCAACGGTACAAAATCTTTGGTACTTTCAAGCACAACCTGGGCAACGCACCAAGGATCCATCAGGCTATTGTCGGTGTAAATCAACATCCCTTTGACGCCGGCCGCTTCGTTCCATCGAGCCAAATCGCGAACCGCATTCAAATATGTGCCGGGTTCAAAACGCACAGATGGAGGGGCAGTTGTCAGCAGTTTCATAATGTTCTCCTGAAAAAACGTAGGATTAACCGGCACTCGCCAGCGGTTCTGTAAGGGCGGAAAAAGGTTCAAGCATATGCAAGGTTCGATCCACTTGGCGAGCGATATCGCGTCGGGCGGTTGCCGCAGCAAACGCAGCCCCCAATGCACGAGCTTGCCTTTTGGCCTCGGGATCAGCACCAATTTGGAAATTTGGATAGGACATGTCGACGGCACGGCCGATCTGCCACGCATTGCGTGAAATCGCCAACGCTTGAAATAAATAATGAGTTTGCAGAGACGCCCCATCTCGACGTAACGGGCCTGCAAATGCTTTCCCCATCGCTTCGGCCTGAAGGGCAGCAACACTCATGCCTTGGGCATGAAGGGGATTAAACGTCGCAACCGCGTCTCCGATCGGCAGGAAACCGATCGGCAAGCGAGAGCTTTCAAAATCACGCAGCCGCACAGTCCCGATATGAAACCGGCTCACATCACCGACTGGCACAACCTCTGCACAAATCTTACGATACTGGGCATCAAAATCACCCATCAACGCCTGCATAAACTCCTCTGAGTTCTTCGGGACGGCCGCACCAAATCGGTCGGTGATCGTCGCGATCCAGCGATCCCCCTCTATCGGAGCCAGAACCAAACCACGTGTGTCCGGCGCCTGAGCAAGTTGCAACCATGCGTTGGGCGCGGTGTTTCCATCAGTCCGGCCTAAGATCATGCTGGCATACCGCACATCAGGTGCGGCGACTGTCTCTGATAGTTGGGCATAGCCCAGATCTTTCAACCATTTGGTCGTTTGCCCGGCCCGGCCAGAGGCATCAACAACCCAAGAAACGGGAAGCTGTTCTAACGCGTCGGAATTTACCCTAATTTGGAGACCGTTGAGACGTCCCCCCTGCCCTTCGACCAACCCACAGACCCGTGCGCATTTGATCCGCACATTTGTTAACGCGGTGACACGTTGACGTATAAGGAATTCCAGCTGGCTGCGGCTTTGCGACAGAATAACCGGTCCCGTATCATGGGGGTGCGCCCATCGATGCCCATCATAGCTGCGCCACCGCGACCGAACCGCCAAACTTAAACTACCGCAGGCCATCGCGTCTTGGGTGAACCCTGGCAACAAACGGTCTAAAACTTGGCGCCCGCTGTCCAACAATGCGTGGACATGGGTCCCCTGCGGCACCCTTCTGCGTGGGGCTCGAGGCCCATATTCATAGGTGTCTTGCTCAACCAACGTCACATGATCCACATAAGGGGCCACAGCCGCAGCCGCCAAAAGTCCGGCAATGCCCGCACCAATGACAACCACATTTTGTTGGGTCAATTTTTTTGCGCCAGTGGTCATTCTGACTTAGCTCCGGCCGGTCATAGCAGCACGCAATGGCACACGGGTTGCACGATAAGCAGGCAAGCCACCACCAACCAATCCAACACATAACGCAAGCACGGTTGCCTGCAGGACAATCGGCACCGACAGCACCAGTTGGAATGCCAGTTGCGTGTTTGCGCCGCCACGTGTGGACGCCGAAAAGCCTTCCAGCCCGAATTTAGCAATCGCCACGCCAATCACGCAGCCGATCAAAGTAAGCACGATGGCCTCGAATAACGTACCAACAAAGGCCGCCGTGCGTGAAAATCCAATGGCACGAACGGTCGCAATTTCGGTCAATCGATCCGACACAGAGCTATACATCGTTGTCATCGCCCCCACAGCCGCGCCAATCGCCATCACTATGGCCAAAGGCCAGCCAAGGAAGACAATAATTCGGCTTACATTGGTGGCTTGAGCCGCGAAATATTCTTTCTCCGTACGTACAGATAAACCCATGTCTAATTCGTCTTCGGCATATGCGCGAAACACTTCGAAATCTGCAACATCAGCCAGTTGCGCACGAATACTTTGAACTTCATTTTGGCGTTCGAATAAGGCTTGTACCATACCGCGATCTGCCATCATTTCAGATTCAAATACGCTTCCGTTTGCACTAAAATGGCCCACAACCGTCCACTCTGATCGACCGAATGAAATCCTATCACCAATTTGCATGTGACGATATTTGGTCGATAACCGTTGGCCGACAATGATTTCGTCGCTATCGGCGGCGAACATTTTACCCGCAACAATCGTCAGATTTTCCCGAAGCGTCATCGCATTTGATCCAACGCCACGCAGGGAAACCGTCGCGGTCTGCCCATCTGCTGCTGCGATTGCATCAACCGGTACCACCAATTCCGCAGATAGGATTGGATCGCCGTTCGCGGCACGGGAAAGACCTGGACCTTCTTCAATTTGATGAGTCTGGTTTGTGGTCAAACGGCTCATGGCTTCGCCAAATGAACCTCGGCTGGTGATCAACACGACGTCTTCAGCGCCTGTTGCATCAAGGGTTTCTCGGAACCCGTTGGCCATTGATAAGAACCCCAACAAGACCACAACAACAAGTGCAACAGAGAGGATCATCGACATCGAAATCCACGCGCGTCTGGGCAAAGATTTGATGTTCGCAAGGGAAAGTGTAACGGACTGGCGCAATAAACGTGTCATTGGGATCACCTGTGATTTAATGCAGTTGCAACCGGCAGGCGCAATGCTTTGATAGCGGGCAAGAACCCAGTCAAAAGTGCGAAAACAACGGCCAATCCGACGGATGTCGCGATAACCCTTTGCGTCAAATAAAGGTCAGGAACGACGCTGCTTAACGCATTGGCCAAACTTGGGATTACAGCTGCCGTCAGGGCGAACCCAAGCGCAAGACCAGCGGTAAATAGCACCAGTGTTTCGGTCAAAATAATACGCATGATTCTGCTCCCGGAAAACCCGAGCACCTTTAGAACGCCGATCTCTAGCGTGCGCTCACGGATCGCAAAAATCATCGTATTCGCAACAATCAGCAAGATCGTTCCAAATGCGACAGACACGATCAGCTTTACGATCAGGGCCACATCCGCGAATTGTTCCAGGAATGCCGACATAAACGCGGTTTCGCTCTGCGTTCTTGTTTGGGCAGTTGAGTTGGCAAACGTCATGTCGATATTTTCAGCCAGAACGTTGATGTCCATACCCACCGTAGGCTTAACCCCGAACAGGTTCACCCGATCTTGATTACGCAAAAGCGCGGCGTTGAAGTAATCATACCGAACAATAAGAAAGTTAGTATCAACTGTTGGTTCTGCGCCGTCCAAAAGGCCCGCAACAACAAAGCTCCAATCAGGGCTCCCCTCTTGGGTCATGTGAACAAAGCTGGTTAAATTGACACGATCACCAACCGACCATCCCTCTCGTTCAGCCAGCTGGCGCCCCACCAAAGTGGCCGTGCGGTCCGCTTTAAACGCCTGCATGATGTTTTCGTTGAAATCATACGTATCAGCGTAAACCCTGGCATAGCTTTCTGCATCAACCGCATTGGCCCCTATGATATTACGCGGATTGCCCGCTGTATGGGCGCGTAACCGGGTCACATGGGTAATCGCCGCGATTTCGCTCATGGATCCCAGCTGTTGGAAATACCGCAACGGCAGCGTCTCATTCCCACCAATCTTAGAAGCAATGACCAACCGTTCTGAATTGGCTTCGCTGCCTTCAAATCCGGCCCTAAAGCTGGATAAGACACCAAAAACAAAGAACGCAATCCCGATACAGATCACCAATAAAATACTTCGGCCAAGTTTGCGCGTCAGGTTTTGACGCACCAACATTGAAGATCCTACGCGCATTTGATCAACTCCTTCTGGATAAAGCGCCCCTTGTCCAAGAACAGCGTGCGTTTGGCATAAGCGGTCGAACTTTCGTCATGTGTCACCATGATGATGGTCTTGTTCAGCTTGGTGTTCAGGAGTTGCAAGAGCTCTAGAATTTCGTTGGCAGACTTGCGGTCCAAATCCCCGGTTGGTTCATCGCACAACAAGATTTGCGGATCAGCCGCAACCGCGCGCGCAATCCCTACTCTTTGTTGTTGCCCACCCGAAAGCTCAGACGGCAAATGCCCGGCCCGTTCTGTCAGGCCAACAATCTCAAGAATTGTCTCAACTCGTTTTTTACGCTCACTCCGACTAAGCGAGGTTAACAAAAGCGGCAGCTCCACATTTTCTGCGGCACTCAGCATTGGCATCAAGTTATAGAACTGAAAAACAAACCCAACGTTGTTAGACCGCCAGCGTGTCAATGCGCCTTCGTTCAATCGTCCCAGCACGGTACCCCCAACTGAAATCGCACCGGAGTCAATCGTGTCAATGCCACCGATCAAGTTCAGGATTGTCGATTTCCCGGATCCTGAAGGCCCCATGATCGCGACGAAATCGCCGTCTTCAATCGTCATCGTCAATTCGTCAAAAATCGGTACTTTGGACTTGCCGAGCGGATAGCTTTTGCTGACGCCTCTGAGTTCAATCGTGTTTTTAGTTATGCTCATTTTAATAACTCCTGCATTAGTCCAAGGCGGACAATTCAATCTCGCGGCCTTGGGTAAAAGTCACTCTTGCGGCCATATTGACGAGGATCCCATCATGGTCCGCAGGTTCTAATTTCAAGCGGACCGTAACAGTCCCCTTTTCGCGCGATGCACGCGGATAAATCGAATAAACGTAAGCGTTTAGGCGACGATCTGGAAATGCATCCAGACGCACTTCGGCTAAGGTATCAACCTGCACATGGGCCACATTGCGTTCCGCGACATCGACATCAATGAACAGCGATGATGTATCCAAAAGGGTCAGCAAGATTGAATCCTCTGGGGTGCTTTGACCCATTTGAGCAATCAACTGTCCCGGGACCGCAGCGCGGTCCACAACCACGGCATCGAATGGAGCGCGGATGGTGTGCAACGTCACAGTCCGCCATGCTTGTTCGGTCTGTAGTTTGGCCAAATCAAACTGACGGCGCGCCACTTCAACGGATTCTTCGAACTGCAACTGAGCCAGTTCCGCATCTTCAAGTTGTGCGCGGCTTGCAGCACCTCGTTCAACCAAAGGACGCAAACGTACAACAGGCGCAGCGGCCTGTGCTACGGCAGCTCGGGCTTGGTCTAATTGGGCCGCTGAGACGGCTTGGTTGGCTCGGGCGATATCATGCGCAAGCTTCGCATTGCTATCGTCGAGCTGCACCAGAAGATCACCCGCACTGATATGTTGGCCTGTCTCAACCGCGATTTGTTTCACCTGGCCATCAATTTCAGCACCGACAGCAAGCGCGTGGAGCGCGATCACATGTCCAGACCCAACAATTGCGGCCTCTGTCCGACGGGGAAGTTCAGCAACCGTTAATGACTCTGGTGAATCAGACACCGGCACCTCGGGTAAAGTAGCTTCACCCGACACAATTTCTGATGTTTCAGATTGTATCAACGTCGTCGCTAGAGCAGTCAGCGCACCTGTTTTTTGTTCAAAAAAGAATGCGCCGGAGAGGGCGAGCGAAACCAAAACTACCATGATCCCAAACCGCGAAATTGCTTTGCGCGGGGACGACGTTTTCTGGTTTGTGGCTATCTCTACGATCGTTTCCGAACGATCGATCGACAGCGACCGGAGCTTTTCTTCTAATGTGGTATTCTGGGCCATGACGGCTCCGATTCTTACGGGAGTGCAAAGTATCTGAAGTCAGATTACAAAATGTCGGGCTTTGTTCGCGACCTGATACACAATCGAGGACGTGAATAATATCAATAGAAAACAGATACTTAAATCATTTCACAATATTGGACGTGGATCAAATTACGCATCAGTCAAAAACTTGCTTTGATGTGCTGCCAGTAAGGCTTGCGAATCCAATTTACCGTTCACGGTCACCGGTAAATGATCAACCACATGGATATCGCGCGGCACCATCGCCTGCGGTAACCGGGTGGCTAACGATTGGGACAGCGCCTCAAGTGACATCGTACACTCGTCTTCAAACTGGCAAAACAGCACGATATTCACGACGCGCCCATCGGACTTCACCGGTAAACACGCGGCCTTTTGAACACCAGATATCTCTGACGCAGCGCGATCAATTTCGTCTAATTCTATGCGATTACCGTTCCATTTCACTTGACGATCAATACGCCCCAATAGCGTCAATTGTCCCTTTTTATCGACCTTACCAAAATCACCCGTACGATAAGCAGGTTGCCCCTGATAACTAACAAACGCCCGATTGGCAGGGTGATCATGTGGAATGTATCCGCGAACGACTTGCGGTCCGCACAGCTCCACTTCGCCCGCCGATCCGACGGGTACTTCGCAACCATCTTCGTCCACAATCCGCATCGTATTTGGTGCTAATACGGGTCCAAGCGGCAACAGCCCTTCTGTGTTTAGATCAGCCTGTGTCAGGATATGCACATGGGTCATGCAGGTCACCTCGGACGGCCCATAGGCGTGCCTAATTTCGGCGTCAGGAAACCGGCGGTTGATCTCTTCAACCAAGACACGTTGAACCACTTCCCCACCGACAAAGAAACACCGCAACTCTGGTAAGATTTCAGCGTTAAATTTCCGGTCTGTACACATCAATTGCAGCAAAGATGGCGTCGAGAACCAAGATGCAGCCCGTAAATCAATCAATCCCTTAAGCACTGCAAGATTCATAAATGGCATAGTGTTATGCGCATGATCGAGCATGATCACAGGACGTCCAAGCCCAAGCACAGGCCAAGTGTCCAACATGCCCATATCAAACGCGAGGCTTGCGTGATTTACATGCCCCCGATGGACCGGATCAAGGCCTTGCCCCGGCAGATCAGACAACATCGGACGATACCAAGCGTCAAACGCACTGAAATTCGCCCGAGAGACAGGCACGCCCTTTGGCTCTCCCATGCTGCCTGAGGTAAAGATAAGATATAACACGGCATCATCAGGTACTTCGACACACCCAGCCCCATCAAACTTACGGCTTTGGATCCTATCCAAAGGGTGGACCTCATTCCCCTCTAAATCTGGCACCGCGCCTGCACATAGCACATCCGTAACGTCCGCCAGCGCAATGATCCGTTGACCGCGACTAGGAGGGTTGGAGCGATCAAGAAATACAAATGGACGGCCTGCGAACATACACGCCATCATCGCAGCCACGGCATCGGCCTCTTTATGACCTGCGACCATGATGGGGCGCCCGGTTTCAAGCTGCGGGATATAGTCAAGGATACCCTGAACGCGCGCCGCCAGCTGGGCAAAAGTCCAAATTGTACCAGCCGTGTGCAGCGCAGGATGATGGGGCCGGGTCTCAAACTGAGTCCGGATGTCGTTGATCAGATCAAAAGTCATTGGGTTACTCCTGGGAACGCGTATGGTTGAGGGCATCAATTTCATCACGTTGCGTAAAGCGAACGGACACTTCACCGCGTGGTGCAAGAGTTGACCGCAAAATTGGTCGGATATTTCCACGCTTGGTGTCTGCCGCCAGTTGCACGCTGAAATTTTGCATCACGGCCCGAACCGCCACTGACAGTTGGTGCTGTAGAAAAGAGGTCCTCGTCCGGACACGCGGCCCAATCCCAAAAGGAAGATATGCGCTTTTATCAGTGGGCGGGCATAGGAACCGTTTTCCATCAAAACTGTTCGGGTTTTCCCAATACTGTGGATCACGTTGCACCAACCAAGGCGCAAAAACGACGGTGGTGCGTTCAGGAATTTTGTAACCGAACAATTCAACAGGCTGGCTGGTAATACGGTAAATGAACGGCAGTTCTGGGTACATTCGCAAACATTCCTGAACGACTGAAAAAGACAACGGCGTTTCTAAATCTGGGGTTATAAACGGATCAGATCCCTGCAGTTCAGCAACCATATCATCTGCCAACGCTTCATCTTGCGCGATATGGGTCAGCGCCCAGAGCAAAGCTAATCCGTCGATATTCAACTTTTCCAGCAACAATCGACCCAGCGTCGGGCGTAAGCAATCAATCTTAGTTTCGCGAGACATATCCGCAGGAAGCGCTGCATGCGCGACGGCAATCACCGTTTCATCTTCGGCCTTAATGTTATCCATCGCTTGCCCCGTTGCCCGATCCAGAAAATTCCGTGCAACGATAAACTCTGGCATATCGGATGGGACATTAGTGTCCTGCGCGTCTTGTGTGCTCATGGCGTAGTAAAATTGTTCGACCTGCATCAACCCTTCGCGCATTTCAACGTCCGGCAAACTGTCCCCAAATAACGTAGGAACAAGGGCCCGAACCGACCAAATGCTGCACAATCCGCGTAGATCAACCGCCGGACCGGCCACCGCAATATCCCCCAGAAGTTTGTTCGTCGCCATCACCAAAGACCGTTCCGACCATTTGTCCCAATTGCGGTTCACAACGCCTAACGCCTTACGGGTGCTGTCCCAAGCAGCGGCATTTTCCGGTTGTTCTAATGCATCCCCCAGAATGATTTGAGTAATCGCTGCATTGCTGGCAATTTCACCCATTTCGGTTAGAAAATGACCTTGGTGGCTTTTCCAATACCGAACGGCTTCGGTACTGGTCAGTAGCACCATATCACGTACATCACTGGCGCGGATCACCACCGCATTTCCGTGTTTGCGCATCGCCATTTCTGCGACTTTCAACAAGCCAACATTTTGATGAAATTCTGAACTCGCATCGAAGACAGGAAGAGTTTGAGCAGTCATAATAACCTCTTTGTGCAATCTGGAGTCCACTTGCCCTGATTAGGACGTGTGGACGTGTTTAAAGGCTGCCGTCTTTGCGGCTTGGAGCAAATGTGTGCGGTCAAGTTTGGAGTTGTTGTTCAACGCAACCACAAATCCGCTGTACCAAAACCGTGGGACCAAATAAGGCGGCAATTCCGAGGCAAGCGTTTGCGCCAATTCAGACAGCGTCTCGGAACTGGCCACACCAATCACAAAGGCGTTCAGTGCTCGCGGTTCGCCACGCAGCATGTAGGGTTCAACGACGACGTCTTCGACACCATTTTGCTTGCGGATGTGTGCCTCTATATCGTTCAGATCGATACGCACACCTTGCACTTTGATCTCGCGATCCATCCGCCCGAGGAATGTCCACTGCCCGTGTGCATCCACCGTTGCCCAGTCACCGGATCGATAGGTCTGAGCAGAGGGAAACGCGTGTTTTTGTTTTTCCGGTTGAGAGATGTAGCCCTTTGCGACACAAATCCCATCAATCATCATCTCACCACGCGTAGTTTCTTCGGCGATGTAGATGTGAACACCACGACGTGCCGTACCAATCGGTATATCACCCTCAGCGGACATAAGTTCAGGCGTAATATCAACCGACGTGACGGCCACAGTGCATTCAGTCGGGCCGTAAGTATTCACCACCCGACACCCCGGAAAACGCTTAAACAATTCGCGAACAATGCGTTTGGTCAATGGCTCACCACAGAACACAAATGTCGCCATGTTCGGTAGCACATCACCATTGAACCGCTTATTTTTGAGCAAAAGCCGGGTGATCGATGGAGTGGAAACAGATAGAGCCACGCCATCCTTAGCAAGCCGCGTTATATAGGCCGTCGAATTTGCAAAATCCGCGTGATCCAACGCAGTAATCGGTGCAAATCGTGTCCAAGACGTCCACAATTCAAATAGGGACACATCAAAACAATGTCGAATGTTGCCTGTTACACCTGCGAGATCCACCTCCGGCAACAAATCAGGCAACCAATCGACAAAGTCTGCCAAGTTTGTGTACGTGACTTGAATCCCTTTTGGTTGCCCTAAAGTTCCAGACGAAAACATAATATATGCGGTATCATCTGGCGCAATATCAGCGACCTTCACAGCGCGAAGCGGCACCGCATTAATGTCGATGTCTAATACAGGTAAGTCAGGAGCCGATAAGATATCGCAAAAGGCTGCATTACCTGTGGCATCCAAGATGACATTCGCCTGACACACATCCGCGATCTGACACAACCGATCCAAGGGGGTTTCAGGTTCAACCGGAACCAATGGCATACCTGCAAGCAGACAGGCCCAGTACGCCACTGAATAAGACAGATCTTTGTGACCCCATATGAGAACCGGACGCCGTTTATGCGCTGTATCCATATCCGTGAGCCGTTCGGCCAAAGCCGCCGAGGCATCATGCAATTGTGCAAAACTCAGATCACCGGTCGCCGTGCGATAGGCTGCTGCGTCAATACCATCAAACCCATTATGAATGCTTTGCAACATGCCGCGCGGATCGGAGGTAAATGCGGTTGAGCGCACGGTCATGCTGCGACGGTGTCTTTGACACAGGTCGCAATCATTTTTGCAAAGCTACCCACGGTCTCAAATTCCTCAGGTCGCAGCTCCGCCGGGTCGATTTCTAGATCGGTTACATTTTCTTCCAGCATCATAAACAGTTCAAGCAATAGGCCACTGTCGATCCCAAGATCACCTTCGATTTTTGTCTCAAGGGTAATCGTGCTACTGTCCTCCATTTCAAGAAGCTCTACAATGGAATCAATAACTTGTGTTTCAATTTTGGTGGGCATGATACAGTCCTTTAAAATCAGTTTACGGGTTGCATTGCTGCGGTTTTAGGGCGGAAATTGTTCTGCAAAATTGTGCGGTCAACTTTGCCATTTGGGGTCCGTGGCAATGCGTCATAAACCATCACCTTGAACGGCACTGCATGGGCTTCTAATTGCGTTCGGCACCATGCGATCAGCGTCTCAGGCGGACCGTCAAACACAGCGTGCGCAATGCAAACTTGACCATGAACTGGGTGGGGGGCGCCAAGAACGCAGACCTCTTGCACCTTGTCATGGGCGATCAGAGCTGCCTCAACTTCAGACGGGGCCACTTTTTCGCCACCGATCTTTAGAATATCGTCTGACCTGCCGACAAAAAACAAATAACCGTCCTTGTCCAACCGGCAGGTATCGCCGGTATATAGAACGTATTCCCCTTGAAAAGGACCGGGCTTTAGGCATTTTTCCGTAGCTTCTGGGTTTTTCCAGTAGCCTTTCATCACAGTGCTACCCCGGATAACCAATTCACCCGTAGCGGAATGCCGATGCTGAACACCTGCCCCGTCAACCACCCACATTTCTGTATTCGGAATGGCGATCCCCACCGATGCTTTGCGACGGCCCAATTCAGCGGGCGGCAAATAAGTGCAACGGTGACATTCGGTCAGACCGTACATCGAAAACACTATCGCATCGGGCATCATCCGTTGCACATCATCGATCAGCTCCGGGAAAAACGCGGCTGCGGTAGACGATACAAGTCTGACATTCGACAAATCGAACCGGTCTGCTATCGGGGCGATCAACGGCACCATCGTCGGAACCACTGGCAGCACAGTTGCCTGACTTGCGGCGAGCTGCTTTAGCGCAAAGAAAGGTTGGGTAAAACTGGGTTCAGCCTGTACAGACGCCCCTGTCAATGCCGCCATGGTCAGCTGATGCAGCCCGTAATCAAACGTCATAGGCACGGCACAAAAGATATGATCCTCAGCGCGGTATCCCAGATATTGCGCCACAGAACGCGCTGCGGATGTCATGTTCAAATGCGACAGCATCACGCCCTTGGGCTTACCTGTAGACCCCGACGTGTAAATGATCGTCGCCAAGTCTTGATCCACGACGGACGGGCATCGCAAATCTGAAAATCCTTGCGCGGACTGGATCAGCTCCATCACGCCGGTGCTGGTCAGAATGGGCATGCTCAGCTCGGCTTGGCCCTGCGCTTGCTTCACGATTTCTAAAATGTCGTCATGAGCGATAACCGCACTTGGCTCGCAATCAGCCAAGACAAAGGCTAGCTTTTCGACCTTGGTACCGGGGTTCAACGGAACAGCAACCGCACCGGCCGCTAAAATCCCCCAGTATGCCGCGCAAAACACAACCGAATTGGGAACCGCGAGGATTACACGATCACCCGGCTGCACCGCCAAAGTGCTTAAAGTCTCCGCAATTGCGTCGGCTGATTTCGCCAAAGCGCCATAGGTCAATTCCGTCTGCGCATCTGTCACCGCCCGATCATAAGGGGCACGATCTGCAGCATCCGCGAGAAACTGGGTCAGCAATCCAGAAGTTGCATACATGGAGCTGTCTCCTTGTTAAGGTTTCCTGTTTTTTCAATAGCTTCTGTGGCAGGCATCATATCAACGGCACCGACGTAGCCCCCCATCCCCACCGACAAAAGTGTCGGCGCACCGCGCAAGTGCGGGTCGTGCTTACGTTCAGAGGCTAACAGCAGAAAAGGGTCGCAAACGTAGCAATGACCAACATCCGGGAGTAGATCCAACCTGATGCGCGACGCGGCAACTTCATGACTTCGGGCAAAGCTACTCCATGCCATGCGGTTGACATTATGAGGCAGCAACACTCCCTCACCTGACCAATCAAAATTCACGTCTTTCAAAGCGTCGGCCACCATGTCGCCATGGGCTGCGAAAAACGCGCCCATTTCGGCTGTGGTCCCTGCCCGGCCTCGCGCAAATTGTGGATGGGTGTGCAAAGCAATCTCACCAAACTGCGGTCCAGTTTGGTCCAAATCAACCACGATCCCGCAGAATGCATCCCCCATCAACGTACATCCGGGCACATAACGATCACGCAGAGGCAATCCAATATGGCTATCTCCTCCCAGAATAAGAACTGATGTCGCAAGCCCGGTCCCAAGTAAAGTTCGCGCCAAATCAAGAGCCCAGAACACCCCACTACAATTGTGTTGGTCCACTTCATAAAACCGTTGCACATTGGCAAGAAACGGGTGAATGCGACGCAAAGGCTGGATCGGCGACGCGATCCCATTGGGCCCTTGAAAAGGTTGCCCATGCACATGGATCAATGCATCTGGCGCGCTGACACTTGGATCACAACTTAAATCATCGATGACCCCAGACAGTTGTTGTGTCAGGGTTTCACCTTCTGGCACAGCAGAGACATGTGTCATGTCAAACAACCGGCAGAACACCTGTGCCTCGGCACGTGTGCCACCCGCCGCTTCGACAATCGTTTCAGCCGCAATGCGTTCTGTCGGGATATGTGTCGCAAGACCAGCCAGTCTCACGTGCAGGCCTCCAGCGCTGGCGTGACTTGCAATAACACCGTCACCAATTCACCGTTGTAATATGTGACCAATACCACCGACCCTTTGAGGGTCTGTAGCTCGGCCAACGCCGCAAAGGGACCTGCGCACAAACGATCCATTTCATAGGGGGCAACGGGTCCATCACTCGCCAGATGCACCACTAGGTCAGATGCTGCGATTATGGTCACATCTTTCCGGTCCAGCCCTGCTTCAATGCACACCTGCGTAATATAGTCCGCAACATCGGTTTGGGGGATGTTGGCCGCACGGGTATATCCGCCGTATTGCAGCCCACCTGAACCACCCGCTTCGAGCAGCAGGATCGCACCGGCATTCCGCGGGCGCATTTGATCAACCAAAGGCGTGCGATACAATAGATGCTTTTGGTCCATTGTCATGACCAACGCCTTACGCTTGCCCTTTTCCAGATACCGGGCGGCCATATCAATGGCGAACAACGGAGCAGAGGGGCCGCGATCCGACACCGCGAAACCTAAACCATCATCAATACTCAATTTATGTTGGGCGAAGTTCGTGACAGAGGTTCCGAGATGCAGATCCGGCATCCAATGCGCAAGCAACACCAAATCGACATCGGTAAGATCGACGCGCTCTGACAGAGTATCAATCAGCCGATCTGCCATTGCCGAAAACGGAGCGCGATCCGGTGCGGTTAACCATGTTTTTACATTGCTATCCTGCGCCGCATCATAAACGCGTCCGTTTGATTTAAAGAACCGATTGTTGAAATCTTCCCAGTAGTCCTCTTGATCCAACCAAGCGGGATCGGCAGGCTCTAAACAATCGAAATCCCCTGAAACAAGGTGTGTTACGTCAAAGTGAACACTCATGCTGGCACCTCAGACGCAAAGCTGCGGAACGCATTCAACAAGTGGATATTTGAAGTGCCTTCCATGTACTCAAACGCTTTCGCATCACGCATTTTTCGACGTAACAACGCGTCAGAGAACATGACTGTGGCAGCTTCTGATGTGATCCGGCGCACCAGATCATCCGAAAACGCAATCGCTTGATATTTTACTTCACTAATCCGGTGGCTCCGGGGGCGGCCCCGCGCTTGATCCTCAAGGACCAATGCAAGGCGTCCCAATAAGCCGACATATCGCCTGCGCATTCCGGCGAATGCAGTGGCATATCCGGCTTTTTCCAACCGATCCAACATGCCTGCCGCGTTGCCCAATGCAAGTGCTGCAACAACCGGACGATTGCGTTCAAACACACCGTTGATCGCCATAAACCCATCTCGCAAAGACGTCGCGCCGGATTCCCGCGCACCAATCAGCATATCTGCCGTAATTGGCACGTCGCGCATTTCAAGTTGGCACAGATCGGCCCCAGCCAAGCCAGACGCAGGCAAACGGGTAATTGTTAGACAATCGCTATGATTTGCCGGAGACAGCATAACCAAAACAGCCGCGCCCGTGTTTTCCATCTGAGCAAAAACCAACCCAATTTTAGCACGCGCCACACCGCCAATAAGCATCTTGGTGCCGTTCAGCAGCATACGCCCCCTGGAATCCGTCGTCACAATCGTAGTTCCCTTTGACGCATCGGATCCCACTTCGGGTTCCGTCACGGCAAAGAACGTGCCTTGTGGTCCAGACCGGTAGGCTTTGAAAAATTGATCAATCTGGGCGTCACTCCCGGCGGCCAAAACTGCGCCCCCAGACAACGAAGGCCCAGGCAAAGCAAGAATGCAACTTGGATCAAACCGCGCCAGCCGTTCAATAACCGCGACATGCAGCGAATGGTTACAATCCTCGATTCCCAGATCAGTATCCGCCAATCCAAAACCATTATGGCTGTCGGGAACGCCAATCGTCGTCAACGCCCGTACGGTTGCGTTGTCCCACAATGCACTCCACGCGCCTGGATCTGTTTCAAGCTCGGAGCCAATCGTCTCAAACAAACCCCTTAGCGGAGTTAAGCGATCTAACACAGCGTGATTAAATGGCTCTGGCAGGGGCGCGTTCTCTGACCGCTCAGGCGTGCAAACAGGCTGGGGGCGCTGCGCGGCCAGTCGTTCTTGCCAAGACGGCGCCGAATGTACGACCGTCAATCGATCTCCATCGACCATAACTTCGGAAGGACCACCAAAGCCCAAAAAATTCACAGGAGATGCAGTTGGCCCGTATGCGCCAGATTGATGAATACACACCAAATCCCCCGCAATTGGGTTAGCCACGTCAACAGCAGATAGTATGACATCCATTGGTGTACAAAGCGGTCCTGTCATCGCGCAAACGCTGGTTTCATCAAGGGATCTTGGCGTAGCGGGAAGCAATGTGAACGGAAAGTTCCGGCGCATAAAACCCTGACCTGCCGCAGCGGTATGCAGATTGGAACCGCCATCACAGACCGCAAATTGCTCGTTCTTCGACGTCTTCACTTGAACGATTTTGGTGACAAACAACCCGGCTTCGGCCACCATGTAACGCCCAAGCTCAATCGCCACGCGTGTGTTTGGGTGCGCTTGCATAAACATATTGATCAGCGGCCGCAAAGCCTCGCCGACACGTGCAAGGTGAAGGGTGGGCTCGTCTTCGTAATACGGCACACCAAACCCACCGCCGATATCAACAAAATCTAATGGCGCTGCCAACTTGCCTATGAGATCATTCGCCAAATTCAGGATTTGGCGGGTGTTTTCAGATAAGGTCTCAGTTTTTAGTATGCGCGTCCCCATATATATATGCAGCCCCGCAAGACGCAGATGCGGTAAGGACTGGGCGCGGTTTACCGCATTCAGCATTTCGGATTGGTCAATGCCAAATTGAGTGGCACGACCGCTCATTGCGAGACGCGCACCATGGACTTGGAAATCAGGGTTAATGCGCAACGCAACGCTCTGCACACGACCTTGAATCGCTGCGATCCGGTCGATCTCATCCAATTCATCCAGCGATTCAACGACAATAGCTTTGATGCCAAGCTGTACCGCGCGTTCAAGGTCAGACCCCGATTTTCCCGGTCCAACCATCAACAGACGCGACGGCACCGCACCCGCTTCCAGCGCGGTTTCCAACTCAAGACGCGAACTGACCTCAGCACCCGTGCCAGCTCCCACCAGGGTGCTCACAACTGACATGTTCGGATTGGCCTTAAGCGAATAGAAAAAATCAACCTGCGGCAATTGCGTCTGCAGATCAGAGACACGCTGCCGCAGTGCATTGGCATCATACAGATAAAACGGCGTACCAACACGGCTTGCGACATCGTGCAATTGCACCACTTGCTGCTCATTCAGGCTAAACTTTCCCATGTTCAGCCTACCATTGTCTGTTGGGTTGCGCGGGTTTCAAAGTAACCTTGCAGTCGTGAAAACGAGCCAAAAATGCTATCTTCGCCTTGAAAGTGCTCCATCAATTCAAAAGCTTCGATGGAACTACGCTCGCTCAAGGTGGCGACAAATTGCACCAGCTCAATTGAATTCAACAAACCGCCACTGCCATAAAGCGTTTCGTTGTTGGCCGCACGCGCCACGCGGTTGGGGCCAAGCCCAATATCGTGAAGGCTATCGCATATCATGGTGTGAAAGTTTGTCATATTAAGTCTCCTTGAAAATCAAATTTGAACGATGTCTGTCATGCGACCTGTAGCAATGCGCAGGACGCCGTCGCGCCAAGTCCAATGCTGAACAACAGCACCTCGTCCGCAGAATCCAATCCGCCAGTAGAGGCCGTATCGGTAAGGTTGATGAAAGGGTCGGCACCAAAGCAGTGACCATATTGACCGATCGTCGAAAGCTGCAATTTCTCGCGTTCAATTCCGGTCTCTGCCGCAATTTGGCACCACGACGGAACGTTGACATTATGCGGCAAAAGCTTGCGGATTTGACCGTAGTCGCGCCCAAACTGGGCCATTGCCATTGTCAGACTATCGCAGGCCAAATTCTTATAGGCCGCGTCAAACCCCGCCAGATAATTCTCTCCGCGCAACCCGGTATTTTTCCAAAAGGATGGGGCATGGTGGGTGAACGTGTCGACAACTCGGTAAGGGCCTGGTTGATGCCCCACTAAAATCGCAGCCCCCGCTTCGCCCATCACCGTGGTATTTTCAATGACACGAATGGCAGGGTGAAACGCCTTTTCACCGATCAAAATCAGGCCAACGTCCTGAGGTCCGAGCATTTTATCAAAAACGCCCAACATACTGACACCGGTGGCACAATGGTTCATCGTGGCACTAAACGTCTCGCAGCCGCGGGCTTTAAAGTCACGCAATACGTCAGTTTCCTCGTGACCAAAGAGACCTGTCGCCAAAAGTGTATGGCAATGTGCAACGTGGCTTAACTCTGCATCTTGTGTAGGATTGCGTTCCAGAACAGAAGCTGCCGCGCGATCCATCAAGGTTTGCAAGGATTCCTCATGATCACAGTTGAACTGATCAAACCCGAAAAACCGGTCAAACATCCGCATCTGGTCACGTGATAAATCCAGATCATCAGATAAATCTGCCAACTTCTCTTGCCGCTCTGGATAGGCAATCGCAATATCAAGGATATTCAGCATACCGAACCTGCTTTCGCTGGGAAAACAGTGCTGGCTACAAAATCGTGCAGACGTAAATCATCGAGGATCGTGTGGTGATTGCATTGGTCCAGCACATAGGGCTGCGTCGTGCAAAGATCTGCAATCGCATGACCGTCTGACACTTTGACCTGCCAATCCTTCTGCGCATGTACGATCGTAATACGCCCAGCCATCGATTTGAACAAAGCCGCACCTACTTGATGCGGATTGCGCCGCTCTCGGCGTTCATAGTGAGCCAAGATCGCATCAAAGACGGGTATTGGGGCGTCGGTTTTGACCAAATAAGCACCGAGCAAAGTGGCCATTGATAAAGGCGAACAGACCGTCACCAACCGTTGGCTTTTCGCCCCATGTTCCATGGCTTGCGCGGCAATCAAGCCTCCGGCGGAATGACCAATAATGGCTTCAAACGACAGTTCCGAATAGCACTCAGCAATGATCCGCGCCTTTTCGGTAAAGCTTAATATAGCCCTCGGATTTGCACCCTCTCCTGGAAGATCTGGGACAACCACATGTGCCCCATGCCCCGCCAAAGCCTTGGCCAGCGGGTACATCATATCGCCGCTCGCGTTCCAGCCATGAAGTAGCAAAACACAGGGGCCATTGTGGGGACCAAAACGTTTATCAACCAATGTACCATCGACACCTGACGCTCGTTTTGGCGAGGTTGTCAGCCTGTCGCCCTGTACCCGAGGGCGCATCGCCTCAAATCGGCGCAACGCAACCCGAGCGGCCCAGCGCGGCGACACTTTTGACAGCAGATCGATTTCGCGACGTTGCATCCGGCACCGTGTTGCCCGGTAAGTGTAAGGGGTACCCGCAAGACGGCGACGCCCCATCAATTGGCCCAAACCTTCGGCAAGACACAACCCCGGATACGCAAGCTCAAACAGCATCGCTGGTCTCCGCCTGTTGGATCTTCAATTTTCGGATCAACAAGAGCATTTGCAGCGCGAACAATACAAATCCAAGTAATGCAAACCCATTAAAGATGGTTGCAATGTCAGCCACTGTGGCACCCTCTTGCATCACCCAAACCAGAACACCGCAGGTGCCCAGTTCAATGAGGGCGGTTATGGCAAACACCTGTCCGCCCCGCCCCAACTGTTCCAGGATCACTTGCATCATCGCGCTGCCAGCCACCAAAAAGAACGTCACAAGCAACAGGTTAAACATCGTTTCAGTTGCACTGTATAACGCACCCTCGGCGTCGGCTGGCACCAACAGATTGAGGATACCCGACCATTGAGACACACCCAGCGTCGCACCTATGTACAGCACCAGCATCACAGGCACGCCGATGGTCAAAAACCGCAAGCGCGACGTGCCAGCGTCTTCTTCAGCGGCTTGATTCACCAAAATCGCAATCGCCGATCCAATAGCAATCGCAGGGATCATAAAGGCGATGCGGTAGCGCAAAATGACAAAGAACGCAGAGACTTGTTCTTGTCCCAACTTTGCCAAGAGCGGAAAGGCAACCGATGCGCTGATAAAACCAACAACAAGCGAACTGAACACAGGAATACCAACGCCAATCTGAAGCTGTCGAATGCGGATACGAAATGGCTGATCAGGGCTTTCTTCGCCATCGGCGACTTCTCGCTTTAGCAGCCAGACAATAACCGGCAACATCAATCCAGCGCCACTTAAATTACCTATAAGGACCGCTTCAAAACCCCAGCCGTATTGCGATACCAGCACAAAGGTCACGGCCAAGTCGATAACGACCAAGCCCGCAAAGGGTAGCAATCCCAACATGATACGGCCTTGGCCGCGCATTGCGCCAAAATAAATATCAAAGATCGCAAACAAGGTCATCGACAGGACGAACAACGGGAATAACGCGACCGTTTGGGCCAAGATCGGATCGTTGATCTCAACGAAATGCGGCAGAGCATACCCAATCGCAGCCACAGCCATAAATAGAGCTGCACCTATGATCGACAATCGTCGTGAGGCCCGCAATACACCACGACGTGGCCAGTTGTTACGTGATTTGGCGCTGAACACTTGGTTCGTAATGGCCAACCCTTCCATGATCGCAAGGATCAGGACAAAACTAGGCTGAAGCAGTGATAATTCGTGCAACGCCCCGGTATCGGGTGCACGCGACAACAACGCGACTTTGCCTAGATTAAGGCTGGATGTAACAGCGGCCCCAAGCGCAAAAGGAATAGCCAGGCCCATGATTGTCATGAGCACCTGTATCATGGACGGTGTGCGTATGGCCGACAAAGAAGCCGCAGAAGCGGAAGATGCGTCAACAGATGACATCAATGAATCTCCGAAATAACTGTATGGGAAGCGGATGAACCAACGGGTTGAAACGCGGCGAGGCTTTGGGCGGTTTGACGTTCACGCAGGCTGTGCGCGCGGTGCTCATTGGCCAACAACATGTATCTAAGGGGGGCAGGCTTTGGGCGCGCGGCACATAACCGATGCGTCGGATCGTTCAACACCAAAACCAAACCAAACCGAACAGCCAGCCCCCGGCTCAGGTCCAACGCATCATGGAGCGCGTGCCGATCTTCGACACGCAACGCGTGCACGCCGCCGCGATGGTCCAACGTCTGAAGCAAATCTTGCAATATAGGACAGCGCGTATCAGGCTGATGACCGCGGTGTAGATAAACCAACATTGGTGTTTCCACCTGTCCGCACAGCGATTTCCAATCACGTTGCAATTCGGTCGGATGCAGTGTGGTTTGCCCCGTTCCGTCGTCAAAACTGCAACTCGTCACGGTTCGGTCAGTGTCGACCCCGTGGGCGTTCCGCCAGCAGTCCAGATCGCTGTGATCTTCCAGGTTTTGCATCTGCGGGCGATGAGGCAATGCACCCTTCGCAAGCAGACGCACCTCTTTGATATGTGTTGCAAACGCCATACCTCAGACCTCGCCCACTGGGCATTGCGTCATGGTGGCACGCAAAAGACCGGACAAATATTCAAGGTCGTTCAAGCTGCCGCTTCTGAAACCATGGCCCCCCATCAGTTTTCCAACATGAATGGTGTGGCGGCTAATCTCGTCGTGCAACACGTCAACTTCAAGCGGATCGACCACGTCAGCTGTCATTTCGGCACGGATGCGGGTCAACAAAGCACCGCTCGCCGAAAACTGACCTTTCACAAGCGGTTGATGCAGCAATTTCTGCCCGAAACTTGCACGGCTTTCCAAATGCACAAACGCACGGTCCAACATTTGAGCCAACAATCCCAATCGCAACGCGACGGCGGCGGTACCAACGATCAGCGGTAGAGTGTGCCCCACGGGACATTGGACACGAGACAATGTTAAATCAAACGGTGCAAGAGCGCTTTCCTGTAGCCCATTCAGAACCTCCAGAGATGCGTCGGGATCCGCGGCATTCACCAATGTTTCGCCCTGCCGATGCACAACATACGGACCGCAGACCAAATACCCCGAGGTGCCAGTGACGGCCTCACAGGTCATCCTTAAGGCATCATAAGGGGCCGCCTTGCGGGCGCAGGAAAACACCTGCTCCCCCAAGCCAAAATGCGCGGCATCAAGCATTGGCCTCAACCAATACCGGTTCAACACGTTCTGCTATATGCTGCACAAGGCTGGCCATCGTGTTAAAGCCAGCCTGACCAATTGTTTCAGGGTCAAAGCGCAGATTGGGGATTTTGTCTTCGAGGCTCAGCAAAAATTGTACAAACATATAGCTGTCCAAATCGAAGTCCTTGTCGAAACGCGCTTCGGGACTAATCGTTTCGACAGGGCGTTCCGTTACATCGCTCAATACTTCTGCGATTGCCTTTGAAATCATCGTATCCATTATCAATATCCTTCTAAAATGGATTGGTGTGGTGTGCGGTCCAGCAGGCATGTTGCAAACGTCACCCCTGTGCCTGCTGCGAGAACGAGAACTTGAGACGCGCTGCAATCGTCCGCTTCAAAAACTGCCAAGTTCAGGAATATATCGGAACAAAAGCCGTGTCCGACGTGGGCAACATCACCGTGGAAACAGCGGTCCCCCCATCCGAAATGATCCAAAATCATCCGGGTCACAGGTTGGTTCAAATTATGAGGCAAAAACATCATATCTTTGCGCAAGTCTGGTTCAAATTGCGCCAGACTGTCCGCGATGAACGTGATCAATCCAGTGGCGTAGCTTTCTTGTAAGGCCCGTCTGTCATCTGCAGACATCACGTCGGGGTTTTCGTGAAACCGTGGTAAATGTCGAATAGTCGTGCCCGCGATATTCCAACTGGTGTGATCCACGTTGAACAACGCAGCAGCAGGAATTTCAGCCAAAAGGCCCACGGGCAGACGGCTCACCCAGGGATGAAACGTCTTCTCACCGGTTAAGATAATCAACGGCTCATCCGGTTTGCTCATTATTTGGGCCATATGCATCTGAACCAACGCAGATGCGCAGCTTGTCATGGACAGCGCAGAGACTTCCCAATTGTGCAGCCCATGATTATCGGCAAAACCCCGCAACCAATTTTCGCTGCTAATCGTGTTATGCGTCTGGGTTTTGCAATACACCAAATGGCCTGAATCCATATGCGCATCATCTAGATGAACCAACACATCGCGCAACGCGGCAGACAGCATACCGTCCAGACATTGGTCATGTTGCATGACTTCCTGAAGTCCATAAAAACGTTCATACATCATCTGCGCCCGGCGGTTGACACCATGGGTCTCCGTCAGGGACATAATAGGTCGCTGTGACGTCCCAACTTTGGGCAATGCGATATGGCTTAGATGGGTCACATGTTACTCCAGCAGGTCTCAATTCATGCAGTTCAGGGCTGTACTTCGAGCCAACAAAACCTGAGAACAGGGGTAACGAGATCGTCATCAAGGATGCGTCCTCTTTTACGAAAATGAACAACCTAAATCATGAATCTGGACGTTCTTAATTGTGAAATATACGTCCAATATCCCGCTCAAAGCTAAGAATTGTTGAGGTTTTTATGAAACCTGACCATATTCCGAAGTGGCCCTAACTCGCCCATAAGAATACGATAAAAGGCAGTCCCCAAATTATAGAATGCGCCCTTCTTTCGAACAAAGCAGTTCACGACACCCTCGTGTCTTCTTTGAGGACGTGATTCTTGATCGCTTTTCAGTCCAGAGTTCCTTTAATCGCAAAACTCCGGCGCAGGTTGTTTTACCAATTCTCGCCTGAAGATCCTGCCCTTCTGGAACAGGTGTTGCGCTCAATGGATCGGTTCACCAATCTGAGTGACATCAGTCAGGGCGCGCCACTTCGGTGAGACGCAGAGACGGTTAACCTCTGATTTCAAGCTGTAGATATGATGAAAAAAGGGTGACTCGATTTTTGGTACGATTGATCGTTCAAATGCAATCAAGGCAAGTGGCGGAGAGACAGGGATTCGAACCCTGGGAACGCTTTCACGCTCAACGGTTTTCAAGACCGCCGCATTCGACCACTCTGCCACCTCTCCGCTGAGATGCTGTCTAATCATAAGAATTTGATTCTGAAACCCGAAAAATTAACTGCAGAACTCCGCCGTAGCCGCGCGGCACACTTCCAATGGGCGAAACTTCGGGTTACGATGCCGCGAAACACGAGCAAAATATGGAAATTGTCACCAAAGATCCTCCAAAAGCAGAGGGCGCGGGCAATTTTCATGAGGACATAAGGGCACACAATGATTTTCTCTGGTATTAAATTTCCGTTGCTGGTGGCGGCCGCTGCCGTCTCATTGAGCGCCTGCGACGATGTCACTAACCCTTTTGGGGGCGGATCAGACACAGTTTCCTCAAGCTCTGGTGCCCAAACATCAGTTGAATTGGTCGAACGGGACGTCGAAGCCCCCGATGTCTTTCAACTGACCGATAAGGGCCTCTGGGATGGACGGCCCTCCCTTGGTGGGGTCTGGGTCGCGCATCCAGATGCCAAAGACCCTGAACGCGTGATCATCCGCAACGAAGGCAATGGGAAATTTGTTATCGGTGCTTTGTTCCGTCGCGAACGCGAATCCTCTGGCCCCGTCCTTCAGCTATCTTCTGATGCTGCGGACGCGCTTGGTATTTTGGCAGGGCAACCTGAAACTCTGAACGTCACAGCATTGCGCAAAGAAGAAGTCAAAACCGAACCTGAGGCAACCGCGACGGCTGACCTAGCGGCCCCAGAGAATATCGAAACGCAGTCTCTTGATGATCCGATTGCGATTGCGTCAGCGGCAATTGATGAGGCAGAAGCCGAAACAAGCACGGTTGCTGCAGCAACAACCGTCGCTGCAACCTCTACCCCGGCCCCCACACCGAAACCAACACCAGCATCAAAACCAGCGCTGGACAAAGCCTATGTTCAGATTGGATTTTTCAGCAAAGAATCGAACGCGAACGCAACAGCAGAAGCGATGCGTCAACACGGTGTCCTCCCGACAATCAAAGAGTCGACAACCGCGGATAAGACTTATTGGCGTGTGATCGCAGGACCCGCTGCATCGAAATCAGATCGTAATCTTTTGCTGAAAAAGGTAAAAGGACTGGGATTTGAAGATGCCTATTTCGTTTCTAACTAATTCGGACATTGGAGCCAGCCTATGCAACATCGCCTGACCTTAAAACTGGCCGCACTGGCTTTGTCGGTAACCTTTCCGTTCTCCGCCATTGCCTTTGAGACCGCCGCTTCATCCGCCTATGTCTTAGATCAGACCACTGGCACTGTCTTGCTGGAAAAACAGGCGGATGTTCCACTTCCTCCGGCATCGATGTCCAAACTCATGACGCTGAACATGTTGTTTGAGGCGCTAAAAGATGGACGGGTCACGATGGAAACCCGGTTCCCTGTGTCCTCACGTGCTCAGGCGATGGGCGGCTCAACAATGTTCCTGAACGAACGGGATCGCCCAACGGTAGAGGAACTGATCCAAGGAATTATCGTGCAATCAGGCAATGATGCATGTGTGGTTGTCGCTGAGGGGCTTGCTGGGTCTGAGGCGACTTTCGCCGCTCAGATGACGACCCGCGCCAGAGCTTTGGGTATGAACAACTCCAGCTTTGCCAATGCCTCGGGATGGCCCCATCCAGGTCAACGCATGTCCATGCACGATCTGGGCGTTTTGGCTGAACGTCTGATCAATGAGTTCCCAGAATATTATCCCTATTTCTCACAAACCGAATTCCCGTACGATGGGCGCTCTCCTGACAATCGGTTTAACCGCAATCCTTTGCTAAAACTGGGCATCGGCGCGGATGGGTTAAAAACAGGTCATACCCAAGAGGCCGGCTACGGCATTGTCGGATCCGCGCAACAAGGCACACGCCGAGTGACATTTGTGATTTCCGGCCTCCAATCTGAAAAGGAGCGTGCCGAAGAGGCGGAACGGGTTGTTAGCTGGGCCTTCCGCCAATTTGTTGAAAAAACGGTTGCAAAATCTGGTACGAAAATTGCCGATGCGCCGGTTTGGATGGGTGATCAATCCTCAGTCGGACTGGTGTCCGCAGAGGATGCGACCCTTTTGGTGCCAGCTTTATCTCATGGCGACCTAAAAGCCGAAGTCCGGTATAAATCCCCGATCAAAGCGCCGATCGAAAAGGGTCAGCAAGTGGCGACGTTGGTGATCTCACTTGAGGGGATGCAGGACGCCGAACTTCCCTTGGTGGCTGATACCGATATCCCGCGCGGCGGGTTTCTTCCACGGCTAAAAGCTGCGGCACAGGTGTTATTTAAACAAGCAACCAGCGAAGCACAGGCAGCGCCGTAAGCACAATGTTCATTTCCTTTGAGGGCATTGACGGCTCTGGCAAATCCACCCAAGCCCAATTGTTGGTCGAAACCCTGCGCAATCAGGGGCATGATGTCATCCACACCCGGGAACCTGGTGGCTCTGAGGGGGCAGAGGAAATCCGGCGGCTGGTCCTTGAGGGCGACCCGGATCGTTGGTCTGCAGAAACTGAAATTCTGCTGTTTACCGCAGCACGTCGTGACCACCTCGAACGTACAATCCGGCCTGCGCTGGCTCAGGGAAAGGTTGTGATATGTGATCGTTTTGCAGACAGCACACGCATGTATCAGGGGATCTCTCGCGGGGATCTGCGGGGGGTGGTTGATCAACTGCACAGTCTCATGATTGGGCAGGAACCAGATTTGACGGTTCTGATCGACATGGATCCTACAGTCGGTCTGGCCCGCGCAAAAGGCAGGCAAACAACCGAAGAACGATTTGAGGATTTCGGTGTCGGACTACAACAAAAAATGCGCGACGGTTTTTTATCATTGGCCCATCAATACGATGATCGTTTTGTCATCATCGAAGGGGACCGGCCGATAGATCGTGTCGCTATCGACGTTCTAAACGCTGTGCAGGACCGTCTAACATGAGCACTGACGTCAGACCTGAACCGGATCGCATTCTGGGTGCCCCCCACCCGCTCGAAACTCAGGTCTTGCTTGGTCAAGACGCCGCAGAGGCCGCGTTCTTAGACGCCTTCAACGGTGGTAGATTGCACCACGCTTGGCTGATCACAGGTCCGCAAGGCGTGGGAAAATCCACGCTCGCCTGGCGTATCGCGCGGTTTTTACTGGCCACCCCCCCTGTTACGGGTGGGGGAATGTTCGACGACCTGCCAACAGCGGTCCAGAATTTGGATATTGATCCCGATCACCCCGTTGCACATCGCTTAGCCGCACGTTCCGAACCCGGATTGTTTTCGTTAAAGCGCCCTGTAAATGAAAAAACGGGTCAACTTCGACAAGAAATCACCGTGGATGAGGTTCGCAAGATGCGAAACTTTTTCGCGCTGTCCGCGACGGATGGTGGACGTCGCGTCGTCATTGTCGATTCTGCGGATGAATTAAACGTCAACGCCGCCAACGCCTTGCTTAAACAGCTTGAAGAACCGCCCGAAAATGCAATTTTGCTGCTGATCAGTCACCAACCGTCCCGATTGCTTCCTACGATCCGCTCTCGTTGTCGGGAATTGCGCTGCAATAGCCTTTCACCTGAGGTCATTTCCAACGCCCTTCGTGCCGCCGGGGAAGAAGACATTCAACATCCCACAGAATTGGCGGAACTGGCCGATGGCTCTGTTGGGGGTGCTCTGCAATTGATCCATTTGGATGGGGTGAAAACCTATCAACGGCTGATCACCCTGTTTGCTGGGCTACCCCGTGTCGATCAACAACTTGCCATTGCATTGACCGCAAGTGTCATTGGCAAAGGCAAAGAACCGCAGCTGGATTTGTTGGTTTCTCTTTTGGATCTTTTCCTTGCACGGACCGCCCGTGCCGGAATTATGGGCCCACCGCAGATTGAAGCCTCGCCAGGGGAAGCCGCACTTTTGCAACGACTGTCACCCAACTCTTATGCCGCGCGTCTCTGGGCGGGATTACAGCAAGAATCAGGCGCACGAATCCGTCATGGAAGAGCGGTGAACCTTGACCCTGCCGCGCTTCTGCTGGATATGGTTTTTAAGATCAATGAAACGGCGGCAAAAACAGCCGCACGATAGGGTGCTATGACCAAGACTCCGCAGATCGTTGACAGCCATTGCCATTTAGACTTTCCGGACTTTTCTGAGGAATTGCCCGAGGTGATTGCCCGTGCCAATGCAGCAGGCGTTGCCCGCATGGTGACGATTTGCACCCGCCTACGTCAGGAACCACAAGTTCGCGCCATCGCAGAGGCTCATCCTTCTGTTTATTACGCTGCTGGCACCCACCCAATGAGCGCCTCCGAAGAACCGCTTGCCTCGATTGATGAACTGGTTGATTTGGCACAGCATCCGAAATTTGTTGGTATTGGTGAGACAGGTTTGGATTATCACTACACCGCCGACAGCATGGCCATTCAACAGGAAAGCCTGCGTATTCATATCGAAGCCGCGCGTCAAACCGGTCTGCCGCTGATCATTCATGCGCGGGCAGCGGATGAAGATATGGCCCGGATCCTAAGCCAGGAGCACGCCGCCGGTGCATTTAATTGCGTGATGCATTGTTTTTCTTCCAGCAAAGAGCTGGCTGGTTGTGCTTTAGATCTGGGGTTCTACCTTTCCATGTCTGGTATCGCCGCCTTTCCGAAATCACAGGACTTACGGGATATTTTTGCCCTCGCCCCTGTGGACCGGATTTTGGTTGAAACCGACGCACCTTACCTTGCCCCCCCACCCTATCGCGGAAAACGCAATGAGCCGGCCTATAGCGCCCTAACGGCAAAGGTCGGTGCAGATGTCTTTGGCCTGAGTTATGCCGATTTTGCGGAACAAACGACGGCGAACTTTGATAGGTTATTCTCCAAAGCCACGCCGGTGCCTTCCTGATGGCAGAGTTACGCTTTCGCATATTGGGCTGTGGCTCATCTGGTGGAGTGCCTCGCATCGGCGGGAACTGGGGAGACTGCGACCCAACCAACCCCCGCAACCAACGGAAACGGTGCTCGATGTTAATCGAACGTCAGGACGGAGAAGGTATCACCCGCGTTCTCATCGATACCTCTCCTGATATGCGCCAACAATTAATCGATGCAGAGGCTGGCGTTTTAAACGCTGTGGTGTTCACCCATTCCCATGCCGATCATGTCCATGGCATCGATGATCTGCGACAGGTCGTTTACAACACCCGCCAACGCCTACCGGTTTGGGCCGACGGAGATACCCAAAACGACTTAATCTCTCGTTTTGGGTATGCCTTTGTGCAACCCGCCGGGTCCTCTTACCCACCTATATTGGACCTTCATGCCATTGACGGGGACATCGTCATTGACGGCGAAGGGGGACCCATCACCTTGACCCCTTTCAAAGCCGAACATGGCCGCATTGATGCTTTAGGCTTTCGCGTAGCTGATGTGGCCTACTTGCCCGATGTCTCAGACCTATATACGGAAAGCTGGGCCCACCTAGAAGGTCTGGAAATGTGGATTTTGGATGCCTTGCGCCGGGACCCTCATCCTACTCATATCCATCTGGCTAAATCGCTTGAATGGATTGATCGCGTGCAGGCCAAAAATGCCGTTCTGACCAATATGCACATCGATCTAGATTATGACACAGTGCAACAGGAAACACCTGATCATGTTCAACCTGCTTACGACGGGCTGACCTTACGGTATACCGTTTAACATGCAGGCGCTGATCGAGGTCATCCTTCCGGTTTTTTTGGTTCTCGGTTTCGGATACGCTGCAGTTTGGGGTAAAAAATTTAGTGACGCCGGCGTTGATGGGTTGATGAAATTCACCCAGAACTTTGCTATCCCTTGCTTGCTCTTTAAGGCTATCTCGTCCTTGGACTTGGGGCAAAACCTAGATCTGGCCCTACTAGGAAGCTTTTACGGCGCGGCTTTTTTGTGCTTTTTGGCGGGGCTTTTCGGTGCTCGCTATATTTTTGCCCGGCCTTGGGAAGACTGTATCGCAATCGGGTTCTGCTGTTTGTTTTCGAATTCGCTTTTGCTGGGATTGCCCATCACTGAACGTGCCTATGGGCCAGATGCTCTTGCGGCGAACTATGCAATCATCGCGATCCACTCACCGTTTTGCTATGGCGTGGGCATCACGTTTATGGAGGTCGTGCGCAATCAAGGGGGCAAGCCCCATGTGACAGCCTTGCGCGTCCTCAAAGCGATGTTCTCAAACGCCTTAGTGATCGGCATTATGCTGGGTTTTGCGGTGAACCTAGGGAACATCCCAATTCCCGGCGTTCTGTCTGATGCACTGTCTCTGATCGCCCGTGCTGCATTGCCTGCTGCCTTGTTCGGTTTAGGGGGGGTCCTGTATCGCTATCGACCTGAGGGGGATTTACGTACAATCCTTTTTGTCATCGTGATCTCTCTGGTAATGCACCCATCTTTAGTTTGGATCTTTGGCAGCCTCAGCGGCTTGTCAGCCTCTGCGTTTAAGTCTGCAGTCCTGACTTCGGCGATGGCCCCCGGCGTAAACGCATATGTCTTTGCAAATATGTATGGTGTTGGCAAACGAGTCGCAGCCAGTGCAGTTTTGATGGCAACTGCGTCCTCCATTATTACCGTATGGGTGTGGTTATCATTCCTAGGTTAGAAGACAGGAAATCCCCTTAGGGTTTTTCAGCATCCCGCATCGGCTAACAACATTCTGAGAGGGGGGGGTGGTACCACCTCCCCGGCTCGAACGGGGGGCCTCTTGATCCACAATCAAGCGCTCTAACCTACTGAGCTAAGGCGGCACGAGGGCTGATTTATCGCTACCCCAAGACGATTGCAAGGGGGAGTCTATGTGAAATTGCTGCGAATCTCAAGAAAATCGCGAATGGCTTTGCGGTTGCGTGGCGCAGACGAAAGCATTACGTCAATTCCAACAGAACAATAGGAGCGCCTCAGATGGGTATCAACAAAGAAAGCGATGTCGCAGCCAACTTGCAAATCGGTCCAACATCTTTGGGGATGGTCCGGATTTACCTCGAAGGCGACGGAATCGATCTTCCACTCGATTTTGATCCAGACGAAGCGATCGAAATCGCAGAAGAGATTCGTTTGGCTGCCGAAACCATCAAGGCCCAAAAAGGGCGCTAACCCCTGGGTCGCGAAAGCCCTGCAACCGAAGTGCTGCATGGCGTGCAAATTTCTGAATAAGAGCTTTGCGACGGGCCGGAGCGAGTTTCACCTCTGGCCCCATACGAATTATCTCTGCATCATAAGCATCTGCAATGATCAAACCGGTATCCTCCGGCAATAGATCGGTTGGAAAATCTGCGTCAACAGCCCAGAAATATCGATCACACCACTCCAGATATCCTTGCCATTTCTGGTCACTTTGAAAATCCGCGCGACTGGATTTGCATTCCACCACCCAGAGCTCTCCTTTAGGGCCCAGCGCCAGCACGTCTACGCGTTTTCCACGTTCTGGAACAAATTCTTCAATAGCAACAAAATCATGATGTCGCAGATGGCGGTTAACGCCACGCGCCAAAAGTTGTCCCGGCTGGAGTGTCAAAGCATCGGTCATTCCTAACCATGAACAATAGGTGAACAAAAGGCAAGTTTGAAATATCAAACATGTATTGACATGATACCATATGGTTTCATATATAAGATACCAAATGGTATCAGATAGGAGCCACAATGACGATTATCAAAATCTGCACGGCATTCGCCTTATTATTCCCCATAGTGGCTTGGGCGGATCAAATAGAAACCAAAGCACCATCCGAGCTGGATTGGAAAACCACGCCTGAAGGCGTGGCCTTTGCTGCGTTACACGGGGACCGTTTTCAAGAACCTTACCGCGCGATGGTCAAACTTCCAGCGGGGACCATCAGCCCACCGCATACCAAAACCGCAAATATGTACGGTGTCGTTCTCAAAGGGGTGATGACCCACAAAAGGGCCAACCCAGAGACAATGGTTGTCAATAAAGTGTCTGCGGGAGGGTATTATTTCATCGCTAAGAATACGCCCCATATCAGCGCTTGCGTTTCCAAAGAACCCTGCCTTGCATATTTGTATCAGGACGGAAAGTTCGATTTTCTGCCGGTAGACGAATGAGCCTGCCACAACCCGCCTTCCGCGCGCTTTCTGACCCAACTCGACGCGAAATCCTAACGATGCTCCGGGATGAGCCAATGACCATCGCCGAGGTCGCCGACAATTTCGACATGACCCGCGCCGCCGTCAAAAAACACCTGACCGTTTTATCAGAAGGGGACCTTATCATTGTGGAACCCCGCGGACGAGAACGCATCAATCGGTTCAACCCTCAGGGCATGGCACCCGTCGTTAATTGGCTGAGCTACTTTGACAACTTCTGGGATGAACGCCTCACAGATTTGAAAACTGCAATTGAAAAGGACATGCAATGACCGAAACTATTCTACAGAAAAACATCTACCTTAAGGCAACGCCAGCGCAGGCTTGGGACTATCTTACAGAACCCGACAAGCTTGGGATCTGGTTTCATAAACCCAAAGCGCCCTTGATTGAGGGCAAACCCTACGAAATGTTTGGCACAGAAAGCGGCGATTTGCTGATGTGGGGCAATGTGGTCAAAGCTACACCTTATGATTATCTAGAATACACGTTCACAATAAAACCAATGGGGGATACGACCAGCACAGTGAAATGGCGGATCACCGAAGTCCCAGGCGGGGTTCGGCTTTCGCTAGAACATTCCGGCCTGCCACAGGGAGCAGAAGCCTATGGCCTTGCCCTTGCGCTTGACAAAGGGTGGGAAGACCACATGGCACGTATGCGCGCCGACTTGCATGACCCCACCGCATAGGGTTTGACACTTCGCAAAACGCATGGTTCTTTCGCCTGACATTAGACGAAAGACCATGCGTTATGCCGTTTGAAGCTCCGCCCGACTGGGGGATCCAAAACCCAATGCTCATCGAAAAGACCGCAATTGCATCCGTCTATCGTGTTTCCAGCAGATGGGGCGATGGCGCTTTAAAGATCTTTCACAATGGAAATGCCAAAAACGAGGCCTTCGCACCCGATTGGCTAAATACGATGGCAAGCCCTCATGTGGTACCTCTCTTTGCGGACACGCCAGGCATGGTGCTGATGAAATGGTTGCCTGGCCCGGGCCTTGGTGATGTCAGTCGCGAGGGGCAAGATGGAATGGCCACCCGAACACTTGCCCATGTTGCAGCCCAGCTTTTGTCAAAACCTGTGACCCGTCCAAACTTCGCACCAGATTTAGCGCAGTGGGTCGCCCCTATTTTTTACAGCCAGCGCCCCGATTGGATGACCGAAAAACAACAAAAACGCGTTGGAGATATGCAAGTACTGTGTCGCGAAATGCTAAAATCCTGCACCACCCCAAGACTACTGCATGGCGATTTGCACCATGACAACATCCGATTTGACGGCCATAACTGGGTCGCAATCGATCCAAAAGGCGTGTGGGGCGATCCAGCCTATGAAACGGCGAATGCCTTTCGAAACCCTAAAGGGTTTGAGGGTCTTAATCAGACAGATCGAATTGAACACATGGTTGCGTGCTTTTCAGAAGCACTGCGGATCCCGGCAGAGCGCATTCGGGCATGGGCAGCCATAAAATGCATTCTATCAAGCGTTTGGGTCCAGTGGGATCAGGACATTGGGCAGACAAATTTCACGGTTTTGGAGGCGATATTGCAGGGTAGCGACGCACCAAATTTATCCACTTAGGGATCACCCCCTTGGCAAGACACATTTCACACCCTATCTAAGTCCTCGGCGGGTGCTGCCCTTCTCGTATACATAGGTTAACATTCCAGTGGCCTTAAGCAATTCCAAGGGAGCTAGCTCTGTCTCGACCCTGGTCGCGTTACCTGGCGCCCACCTGTACATACAGGTCCTCGGGAATTTAGAACCTCTACGGCTGCGTTTGCGGGCCCGCCACTTTTACCTTCGATCAATTTTTACTGGTGCAAGCGCCATTGAGGCCATTGGCTGGCGTTTACCTCCAGAGTCGTTATCCTCATCAGGCAAGGTCATGATAACGATAGCAAACTGCACCCCAGAAAAGACGATCCCGTTAATAAATACCAGCATAAAAACGGCAAGATACGCAACATCGCTATGGCTGACCAGATGCCACAGATTGGCGATATTCAAATAGAGCAATCCGGCGACAAACACGACAGAAATGGCAAAACCTATGGCGACGTGTTTAAGGTAGAGCTGAATTAATTTGGGCATTTTAACCTCCAAACTTCAGTTCAATTCTACCAGATAAATCCATCAGTGACCATTTTGCAGAATGCCGCATCCCAATTGCGATGGTGACTCACCCCTTCGTCGGACGTAAGCTTCTTATCAAACCGATGCAGATGACATTAAGGGGAATAGAAATTTTAAATTCTAACCTATTGGGTGACGCTCTTGAGGGATTTGTCAATCGCGCGGACGATAGCTCCCGTTGGGAGTTTGCAAACCACTTGGCCCAAAAACTTGGGGCGCAAGCCTTGAACGTCGCCGCCTTTAGCAAAGATGAAAACCGCATAAAGTGGGTCAACAGTTCAATGCGGTCTGATTGGCTAGAGGAATACACGGCACAAAATCTGGCACCTGTTGATCCATTCATCGATGCAGCCCTTAAAAAGGTCCCCGAAATTTCAACAAGAACCGGTTGCGTCAAAGAGAAAAATGCGGCGACCTATGAACTCAATCACCGCCTCCGTGCCGCCGGGTATTACCACCTTCGATCCTATTTAGCTCCGACCGGATCAGCCGAAAACAGGATCACCGTATTATGCTCCGAAGATCCTGATTTTGAAAACGTATCTCCGGAAACAATGCAACTGAGACGCCAAATTGGTAATCTTATCTCATTAAACATTTCCGCGCCTGTGGACGAGGGAGGCACAGACTTTTTAACACCACTCAATTTATCAAAGCTCACCGAACGTGAAGAAGACATATTGTGCTTTCTTGCCTCAGGATATCGAAACGA
The DNA here is from genome assembly GCA_039972875.1 of Pseudoruegeria sp. Taxonomy (GTDB): domain Bacteria; phylum Pseudomonadota; class Alphaproteobacteria; order Rhodobacterales; family Rhodobacteraceae; genus Pseudoruegeria. Next base: position 49,805 of record JBDWMA010000044.1, on the reverse strand, counting down.
CGCAATTGCGTATCGTCTTGGGCTAGCCGAAGTCACGGTCCGCGCCCACATCCTGTCGGCGCGTAAAAAACTGGGTGCGCCCACACGCGAAAACGCGATTGCGATTGCTATGCGCGATGGGCACATCAGGATCTGACACCAAGACTATCGAAATCGATAGGTTGGCCCCTGATTCATCATGATTTAGCCTAGACACGATGCAAACGGCCTAGTGAAAAGGAAATAAAGTCCGCAAAGAAAGTGACTTTGCTATGTGCGTCGATGAATACAATCTCACCGGCTCACCTGAGTATTTTCGTTTAGATTTAAATGGAAAAGTCACGGAAATTTAAAGGTACGCTGACCGGCGCCTGGAAATGGAACCAGGAATATTGGTGCAGAAATATTAACGTCGGCAGCAACAAGCTCGGGTCTGATTGCCAAACTGTTGAAATTGACGGCAATCAGGTTTGCTTCACCCGTAATCAGGGTAAAGGCGATGCTGGTGTATACATTTTGAAATGACGACTGGCCGCAGGTGTGCAAATCACGCCTGCGGTCTATTTTTACCCGCTTAGAATGCTTCGGGTTTGGCCTCTCGCGCCATGTGGTCCAGAACACCATTCACCAGCTTAGGCTCTCGCCCCTCTGGAAAGAACGCTTTTACAACATCAACAAACTCATTGATGACCACCTTTGGGGGGGTATCATTGTCTAACAGCTCTGCGCCAGCAGCCCGAAACAACGCACGCAGAGTAGGATCGATGCGGCCCAGTGGCCATTTTGCGACAAGGGCACGGTCAGTCATTTGGTCAATTTTGGCCTGCAAATTAACTGCAGATTCCATAATTTGACGAAACAGCTTAACGTTTCCGTCAACCATTTCATCACCATCATAAGATGCGCCAAACCGGTGATCTTCAAATTCAACCATCACCTTTTCAACGGTCTGGCCCGCGCTTTCCATCTGAAACAACGCCTGTACGGCATACAACCGGGCAGCCGATTTCATTTGGCGTTTTTGTTCAGACTTAGAGCTCATGTCGATTTCGATCCGTCACTGTTACGGGCAAGGCGAATCTCTTCCGAAGCGGGTCGAAATCCGATGCCTTTGGTTTGGGCGCCCCATTTGCGCGAAAGTGCGATCAGATGCAAGGCCGCAGCCGCCGCGCCGCCACCTTTATTTTGATCCTCTGGATCGGCACGCACCTCTGCTTGGGTTTGATTTTCCACGGTCAGGATGCCATTTCCGATGCATAGCCCCTGCAAGCCCAGCATTTGAATTGCCCGAGATGAATCATTGCACACCGTGTCGTAATGGGTGGTTTCCCCCCGGATCACGCAGCCAAGTGCGACATACCCATCAAAGTTACTCTGACGATCTGCGATACCGATTGCAGTCGGAATTTCCAACGCGCCCGGCACTTCGACGATTTCAAAAGAACCACCAGCAGCCGTTATCTCTGCCGCAGCGCCGGCAATCATATTATCCGCAATATCTTTGTAATAAGGGGAGACAACGATCAACAATTTGACAGGTTTGCTAAACGTCGCCCGAGGAAGGATATAATGTGATTGTCCAGCCATCAGTTACGCTCCATTGGTATACTTCGGGTGCCCACAATTGACAGACCATAGGCATCTAGCCCCACAACTTTTGGTGATGGGGAGTTTGTCAAAAGGATCAGCTCGGACAGACCCAAATTCGAAAGGATCTGCGCCCCCAACCCATATTGTTTTAATGTCGAAGAGGACACGCCGTCCTCCATCTCAAGCTGCATTTGAGTGTCACGAAGCAACACCACAACACCCCGCCCTTCTTTGGCAACAACGCTCATTGCATCTCCGAATTCTCCGGCGCGCCCCTTGGGGCCATTGCCAACGATATCCAGAAGTGGATTCAAAGTATGCATGCGTGTCAATACGGGGCCATCTGTGGTGATATCGCCTTTGACCAACGCGATATGTTCGGCACCCATCGTTTTATCGGTGAAAATCTTCATCTGCCATTCACCTCCAAATTCTGAAGTGATCGGGTGATCGGCACTTACTTTGACGAGGTTGTCGTGACGACGACGATACGCAATCAGATCCTCAATCGTGCCAATTTTTAGACCATGTCGCTGTGCGAACCCAATTAAATCGGGCAAGCGGGCCATTGATCCATCGTCATTCATGATTTCACAGATGACGCCAGAAGGGTTCAAGCCAGCCAAACGACTAATGTCAACGGCCGCCTCCGTATGGCCAGCCCGGACCATAACCCCACCATCGCGGGCCCGCAACGGAAACACATGTCCCGGCGTGGCGATATCCGCACCAGATTTCCCGGCATCGATGGCAACAGCAACAGTGCGCGCCCTATCATGTGCTGAGATCCCGGTGGTGACCCCTTCGCGGGCTTCGATAGAAATCGTGAACGCAGTTTCATGGCGAGAGGAATTATAAGTAGCCATCAACGGCAGGTCGAGTGCATCAATGCGCTCTTCGGTCAATGTCAGGCAAATAAGCCCACGTCCGTGGGTCGCCATAAAGTTAATCGCCTCAGGCGTCGCCATCTGCGCTGGAATAACAAGGTCACCCTCATTTTCCCGATCCTCGGCATCGACCAAGACAAACATCCGCCCGTTGCGAGCGTCCTCGATAATGTCCTCAATCGGTGAAATCGCGTCGTGAAATTGGGCGCTCATGCGCTCCCCCATTCCTGAAGCCGCGCCACGTAGCGGGCCAGCGTATCAATTTCCAAGTTTATGACATCGCCCACGCTAGCCCGACCCCAAATGGTAACAGCTTTTGTGTGAGGAATAATGTTAATCCCGAAGTCGCACCCATCGACCTCATTCACGGTGAGTGACGTGCCGTTCAATGTGACCGACCCCTTGGGTGCAATAAATTTAGCCAATTGCTCCGGCGTGCGAAAAGTAAACCGTGTGCTGTCGCCTTCGTCTTCCATGGCTGTGATTTCAGCAACGCCGTCCACATGGCCAGAAACGATATGCCCGCCCAACTCGTCACCGACTTTCAGAGCCCGTTCAAGGTTCAAGGGTGCGCCCACGGCCCACCCATTTCCCTGCGTTCCGATATTGGTCTTTGCGACGCTTTCAGCGCTGATCTCAACATCGAACCAGCTCTGTGGCTCTTGACCAAGCGCGATGACAGTCAAACAAACACCGTTGCAGGCGATGGACGCCCCGATGTCGATACCAGCCACATCATATTCAGTGCCGATCCGGGCGCGCAGATCCCCGCGTTGCTCCAGCTCAAGAATGTGACCAACGTCGGTAATGATACCTGTAAACATAGGGGCTCCTTTCACTGAAAATGACCTAGCCTGCCCATGAGACAGGTGCAAGGGGCCTAAAATATCGGTGGTTTTGTCTCTTCAATTGGTCTTGGATTAATTGATACACACTTCCTGCCTTATTTCCGCCGATTTATTTCGTTAATAAAGACGAAAGGCATGTTTTGCTGTATTGAATGAGTGTTTTGCAAAGAGTGCAGGTCTTTGCATTGAAAGGTGACTATGGGACGCAATCTGGTGTCTGATCGCAGATTTCTGTTTTTACAGGGGCCACATGGGCCATTTTTCCATCAACTTGGGAAAATGCTTCGACTCGCTGGAGCAGAGGTGTGGCGTGTCGGCTTCAATCAAGGCGACCGCGCTTTTTGGTTTCATTCCGACAGCTACATTCCCTTTCAGGAAAGCCAAGACCAATGGGCGGGCAGGTTCAAAGAGATCGTTCAGCAAAAGGGTATTACAGACATCACCCTTTACGGAGATACCCGCCCAATTCATGCACAGGCGGTCGAAATCGCACGTGAACTCGGACTTCGTATCCACGTGTTCGAAGAAGGGTATTTGCGTCCCTATTGGGTGACTTACGAACGAGGTGGCTCCAACGGCAACTCCCGTCTCATGCAAATGAGCGTTGAAAAAATGCAGGACGCACTTGCATTGTCCGATCTGGATGTCCCAGAAGCGCCCGCCCATTGGGGCGATATGCGGCAACATATTTTCTACGGGGCATTATACCATTATTTCGTGATGCTTAGAAACGGGGAATATCGCAATTTCCATCCCCACCGGGCGCTTCCTGTCACACATGAGTTTCTGCTTTATTTCAAACGCCTGATGCTGATGCCGACGCTTTGGGCTAACCGGGTGTTTGCAACGACAAAGATAAAAACCGGTGGGTTCCCATATCACTTGGCTTTACTGCAATTGGAACACGATTCTAGCTTTCAGATGCACAGCCCGTTTTCCTCGATGAGTGAATTCCTGGAATTGGTCATCGAAGGGTTTGCGACCGGCGCGCCGGGTCACCATCATATCGTTTTTAAGGCTCACCCGCTCGAAAACGGACAAGTACCGATCCGAAAGCAGATCAAAGAGCTCGCCAAAAAACATGACGTCAAAGGCCGGGTTCACTATGTCCGGGGTGGCAAATTGGCCCAGTTGCTAGACCACGCACGCAGTGCAGTTACGGTCAACTCAACCGCTGCGCAACAGGTGTTGTGGCGAGGACTCCCGCTAAAGGTGTTCGGGGACGCCGTCTACTCCAAACCTGAATTCGTTTCAAATCAACCCCTTGGCTCATTTTTCGCCACACCAAATCGCCCGGACAATCGTGCCTATAAGGATTACCGGGACTACCTTCTGGAAACATCTCAGGTTGCAGGGGGGTTTTATTCAACAAAAGGACGCAGACAACTCCTACGTCAGGTCGTGGATCTGATGCTTGCCCCACAAGATCCCTATGATGCACTTGAATCCGGCAACGCGGCACCAAGGCAACAGTTGCGGATCGTCACATAAGCCAAAATCACTCCGAACTAGATTTTTGAACTGGATTCTCGTAGTTTACAAAAAAAACTTGAGGCAGTATTCATAATTAAGGAGCCCAATCGTGGCATTTGAGGCACCGAAGGTCGTCCGTGTGGCGGCTTCATTTCTCCTGTTAGCAGGCTTGGTCGGCTGTACACTTCCGCGTGCAGGACCACATAAAGAAGAAATTTTTGAAGGATCCGTCCAAAAGCAAGGCGATGCTTTTGTCATTGAAGTCAATGACAGGGTCACACGCGCAACTGCATTGGTTCCTTCGTTAGGGTTTTCACAAAGCTTTTTAAACGCAGGTGTGGTTGGGTCTGATACAATCTCACCCGGTGATACGCTGACCCTAACCGTATGGGAAAACTCTGATGTGCCTCTACTGGGTCCACAGGGCGCAACTTCCACGATATTAAGCGAAGTTCAGGTCGACGGGTCAGGGTTTATCTTTGTTCCCTATGCTGGTCGCGTTCGTGCATCTGGCAACACACCAGAAGGTCTGCGCAAAATCATCACCGAAAAACTCGACACACAAACGCCTGATCCACAGGTGTTGGTTGCGCGTGCGGCCGGGAATGGTTCTACAGTTGTTCTCGCCGGCGAAATCGCATCGCAGGGAGTCTACCCAATTGAACGCCCATCACGGACGCTTACGGGTATGTTGGCAGAAGCCGGGGGCGTTACGTCAGAGCTCGAGATTTCCCAGATCAATGTTATCCGTGGAAACAAATCTGAGAAAATATGGCTCTCAGATCTTTATAAAAACCCACAACTCGACATCGCGCTACGCGGGGGCGACCGGATCGTCGCCGAAGAAGACACCCGCGCCTTTACGGTTATCGGTGCCACCGGGGCACAAAGCCGTGTCACCTTTGAAACTCAAACAATATCCGCAATCGAGGCGATCGCCCTTGTGGGTGGTCTGAATTCAAGCCTTGCTGATCCAACGGGTGTATTCATTTTCCGCAATGAACCTGCTGAGATTGCAAACACGGTGCTGGGTCGATCAGATTTGCAAGGGGCGCAGCGCATGATCTATTTGCTGAACCTGACGGAACCCAATGGGATGTTCAAAGCCCGTGACTTTGTCATACGCGAAGACGATACAATCTATGTCACAGAAGCCCCATACGTTCGCTGGACCAAAGCACTCAGCGCGGTGACAGGACCTGTAAACTCTATCGCGTCGCTTGATAGCCTCGCCAACTAACAGGCGTGTATACAGACGACATCGGACACGCCGCCGGGGATCAGGATCCTCGGCGGCTTTATATTTACAACGGCGGCTTTCTGAAAAGCACGCGTATTCGACGGATTTTGAACCTCTCTGGGTATTCCGTCCGTCTTGGCAAACCCGGATCTGATGATCTCATTGGCGTTTGGGGTCAAAGCCCAACCTCCCCGCGCGGAGAGGCTGTAGCCTCCCATACTGGTAATCCGATTTTACGCGTCGAGGACGCTTTTCTGCGGTCTGTTCTTCCCGGCAGGGATGGCTCTGATCCAATCGGCTTAACACTGGATGCAAAAGGTGTTCACTTTGATGGGCGACGCCCCAGCGATCTAGAGATTTTGCTAGCAACACACCCCTTTGACGACACACAACTGTTGAATCGCGCCCGCAACGGCATTGCGCTCATGCGCCACTATCACCTGTCAAAATACAACGCATATGATTTGGACACGGCCTTACCGGACGCTCCTTATGTGTTAATCATCGATCAAACACGCGGCGATGCGTCACTAAAATGCTGTGGCGCGGACAAAGCGACTTTCAAAGATATGCTAATCACGGCGATGGTCGAACATCCGGGCAATCGCATTGTCATTAAAACCCATCCCGAAACAACCGGAGGCCATCGCGAAGGGCATTTTGGCCCTGATGAAGCCAACGAACGCGTATCACTGATAACGGATCCTGTTTCACCATGGGCCCTGATGGAGGGGGCCGTCGCTGTCTATACCGTCTCATCGCAACTTGGATTTGAAGCAATTCTAGCCGGGCACCGCCCTGTGGTATTTGGTCAACCGTTCTATAGCGGCTGGGGACTCACTGATGACCGTAATCCCGTTGCACGGCGCAACCGAAAACTCACGCGTGCACAGCTATTCACGGGGGCAATGCTGCTTTATCCAGTCTGGTATGATCCCCACCGGGATCAACTATGCGATTTTGAAACCGCTGCTTATGCCCTCATCAGTCAGGCCCGCGAATGGCGCGACGATCATGCGGGCTGGACCGCGAGTCATATGCGGCTGTGGAAACGACATCCGTTACAAAAATTCTTTGGTCAATTCGCTCGGCTTCGGTTCAACGATCACCCAAGCAAAGATACGAATAAATCGCAGAACACCAAGGGCCGGATTATGGTCTGGGCGAATAAAGCCGACTCCACCCTGAAGGCAGCGGCAACAGCGACAGAACGATCCCTCTACCGAGTAGAGGATGGATTCTTGCGGTCCAAAGGCCTTGGCGCAGCGTTAACCCCACCTCTGTCATTGGCGCTAGACGACCTTGGAATTTACTATGATCCCAGCCACGAAAGCCGATTAGAACGTTTGATCAATACATCTGGGTCTCTTCCTTCTGTCGCACTGGAGCGGGCTGAAAAACTGGCTGTATCCATTCGTGCTGCGGGGCTAAGCAAATACAACCTCGAGTCTAACGCCCTGCCGGACTTTCCCGAAGGCCACCGCATACTTGTCCCCGGTCAGGTCGAAGATGACGCCTCTATTCAAACCGGATGTCGCGGTGTGTCCACGAACCTAGGCCTATTACAAGCCGTAAGAGAGGCCCGGCCCGACGCCGTAATCCTGTATAAACCGCATCCAGACGTAGAAGCCGGCCTGCGGCGAGGGGCCATTGAGCCCCATGAATTGGATCGCCTGGCAGATAAAACCCTCACCAACACGGACCCAATTGCAATTTTGGATCACATCAATGAAGTGTGGACGCTGACTTCGCTTCTTGGGTTTGAGGCCCTCATCCGCGATGTGCCCGTCACCTGTCTTGGGTTGCCATTTTATGCCGGATGGGGGCTCACCACAGACCTGTCACCCGACGCCCCACATCCGCGACGCGGCGGTCCTGTAAACAAAGCCGGATTGATCCATGCCAGCCTGATCGATTATCCCAGATACTATGATCCCGTGACACAAAGCGCCTGCCCGGCAGAGGTCATAATTGATCGACTGGCAAAGGGGACACTCCCGAAACCAGGTATTTTCAATCGTACACTCTCAAAGATCCAAGGTTTGCTTGCCAGCGCCGATCCATTCTGGCGTTAGCAGATTGTTTAACCCGCGCGTTTCCAGAAATGCAGGATATCCCCATCAACGGCCCTGACATCATCCAGCGCAAACCTCGGCGCTTGAGCGAGCCGGGCAACACCCATCGCGCCAATTGAGGGTCGACCCTCAGCACCCAGCGCCAAACCAGCCGTAAATCCAATCAATTGGTCCACCACATCCGCGCTTAACAAAGATGCTGCAAGGCTCCCCCCGCCCTCGCAAAATACACGTGTCAGTCCCCGCGCGGCAAGGGCCGCTAAAATCCCCTGTGGTTGCAATTCTCGATTGGGGGCCGTTGGTACTTCGATACAAATCGCACCAAAACCCTGCCAAGCGGCGATCAAACCAGGATCAGCCTCCTGCCCATGCATTAACCACACAGGGATGTCCTTTGCCGTCCGCGCCAATTGGCTGTCGAATGGCAGATCAAGACGACGAGAACACACGACACGTACAGGTTGATGGGTCATACCCATGCCACGGACGGTCAAGCTTGGATCATCCGCGCGCGCCGTTCCAGCACCGACCATCACGGCGTCATGGCTGGCCCTTTGGGCATGCACCAAGCGGCGCGCGCCAACACCGGTGATCCATTGGCTTTCGCCCGTCGCGGTGGCGATCCGCCCGTCAAAACTATTTGCGAGCTTTAGGCTCACCAATGGGCGGTTTTCCTCAACTTTTAGAAAAAAACCTAAATTTGCCGCACGTGCCTCTTCCGCACAAACACCCACTGTGACTTCTAATCCAGCAGCGATCAGCATCTGATGACCCCGTCCCGCGACACGCGGATCGGTATCTTCTATCGCAGACACAACCCGTGCCACACCTGCCCTGATCAAAGCATGGGCACAGGGTGGTGTTTTCCCAGTATGAGAACAGGGCTCCAACGTGACAAAGGCCGTCGCGCCCTTCGCTGCCGCCCCGGCTTGTGCCAATGCGACAACCTCAGCATGAGGACGACCACCGGGCTGTGTCCAGCCGCGCCCAACAATTCTATTATCTTTAACCAACACACAACCGACAGCCGGGTTTGGCCAACAGCGTCCCAGCCCCCTACGCGCCAATCCAAGCGCCAGAGACATGTATCTTTGATCCATTGGTCAGATCACTCGTCAGATACATCCGGAGGACGGAGTTCGTGCACGAACTCCTCAAAATCATCAGCCGCTTGGAAGTTTTTATACACACTCGCAAATCGCACATAGGCCACGGTATCAATCCGCGCCAGTGCTTCCATGACGATCTCACCAATTGTATGAGACGGAATGTCAGTGTCCCCCATGGATTCCAATCGGCGTACAATTCCCGATATCATTTGATCCATGCGTTCAGGTTCGACCGGACGTTTTTGCAAAGCAATCCTAATCGACCGTTCCAATTTAGGCCGGTCAAAATCCTCCCGACGACCATTGGATTTAATGACGACAAGATCTCGCAATTGAACACGTTCATATGTGGTGAACCGCCCCCCACACGCGGGGCAAAATCTACGCCGACGAATAGCAACGTGATCCTCCGCCGGACGAGAATCTTTGACTTGTGTATCTATGTTTCCGCAAAACGGGCAGCGCATGGCCTCTCCCTTGAAGAAGAATTAAGTTATCCACAGCCACTATAGGATGTCCCCAACAGTTTGGGTAGAGCAGAATTTGCACAACTAAATAAGCTTAATCTCGCGCCAAATGTGCAAGGACCTGTCGGCGGTGTGGCGCGTCCCGATGTTCAAACAAATAAATGCCCTGCCACGTTCCGAGCCCCATGCGGCCGCCAATTACTGGAATCGATAGGCAAACCGGCATCATTGCAGATTTAATATGCGCCGGCATATCATCTGGTCCTTCATAGGTATGTCTTAAATATCCCATTTTGGGATCCGTTGTGGGTGGCACCAATCGCGCAAAATACGCCTTTAGATCGTCCTGCACCTCGGAATCAGCGTTTTCCTGAATGAGCAGTGAACAGGATGTATGGCGGACGAAGAGCGTCAGCAAGCCATCTGTATTTTGCTGCGTTGCCATCCAATGTTGAACGTCAGGTGTGAACTCATAGAGGCCCTGCCCTGACGTCGATATTTCAAATTTTTTAACTGCCATCCAAACGCTTAGTTAAACCCGCGAGGAGCCCGCAATTCACACACTGAACGTGCACTTTCCGCTCCCCAGTTTTCGCCGACCCGCGACATAGATTTCGTAAATCTCTGTCCGCCTGCAACTCCTGCTTGTTGAACATCCGGGCTTGGTTGAACTGTGTAGCCAACACTGCTTCGACCCACACGGAATTCTGACGGACCAGATGGTTTCCGCAGATAGACTTTGTCCGTGGACCCTACACCCAATTTACGGCGGGCATATTCCCCTGCCGCACACCAATAATCCGTTGCCCCATTTGGAGCTTTCTGAAGGACTTCAAAATCTGCGGGATTTGTTGGGCTTGGTAAAACCTGAAGAGAATCTTGGCTAATAAAGACACCCTGACCAGATCCACCGGCCGTATTACAACCCGCCAGTACAGCGAGCGATAGCGTCATCGCGGTCAAACCCAATTTCATCAAAATCCTCCAGATTGATTGTCGTCTTTTCAAAATTGTACGCCCTCAACGGGGTCTAGTCCACGGCGATAACGCCACATCTTCGTGACAGGAATAATTAACCATATATTAACTCTATACTCGTCGTTCATTAACTTTCTGTTTACCTTCTGTTTTCGTCAAATTTTACTAAAACAGGAGGACGCGGATCATGACGCGCCTATTGAGCAAACTATTGCTGACGGGTTTACTGACATTGTCAGCGGGCACGGGCATTGCGGAGGAGCCAGAACTGTCTTTTATTGAGCGCTTTAAATCAAAGGACACACAGAATTGGCATGTTGCGGAATATGATTTCAATCATCCCGCATTTGATACGGATTGGCGCAAATCCCAAGTATTGACGGGAGACGGCCTGTCATTAGCACTTCGGCCTCAGTCCAGTGGAAAGAACCGCTTTGTTGGAGGGTCCATCCGTCGTGAAGAGGTCAGTCATTTTGGACGTTACGAAGTGACCCTGAAGGCCGCCCGTGGGGCTGGCGTCGTCACTGGATTTTTCACATACACTGGTCCTCATTACGGAACGCGGCACGACGAAATTGACATCGAATTTCTAGGGAAAAATACGCGGCAAATGCATGTTGCTTGGTTCGTCGACGGAACGTTAAACAACAAATTCATTGATCTTGATTTTGATGCCGCAGATGCTTTTCATTCTTATGCTTTTGAATGGAACAAAGATCGCATTCAATGGTTTGCCGATGATGCTCTGGTGTTTGAAATTCAGGCCAAAGATAGCCCGTTACCCACAGTGCCCAGTCGACTATTTGCAAACATTTGGGCCGCAGATCACAGCATTTCTCAATGGTCAGGCAAAACCAACCGCGATCTAAAAGCACGGGCCGAAATCAGCTGTATTGCATTCGTTTCTGACACGAATCAGACGTCGAAGACCTGTACAGGCACGGGCGACTTTCTATCTCAAAATACCGCGTTTTCGACCAAGACACCGCGCTCTTAATCAAAGAAAAAGGGGTTAATCGGCTTGCAAACCGTGCGACCTCCCTCAGCGCTGCGGTTTTCCCCGACTGACTTAACTGAGAAATTGTAACTTGTCGGGAGCGATTCGGCCTTGGCCAGCAATTCAGCACTCGGATTTGTGGTAAACGTCGCAGCCTTGCGTCCAGGAACAAGCTTGCTTGCCCCCTCAGCTCGCGCCAAATACACTTTTGTACTTGGACGAAATCCGCGCCCCTCAATAACGTATTGCCCTGCAGCACACCAATAATGTGACGCCCCTGAACTGCCGGCGGGGAAAACTTCAAATTGACCGCTGACCGCACGATCAGGAACAACGGTAAAGTTGTTGCGCGCAATATAGGTGCTGGTCGCCGATATTGAATTGCCGACTGTAGTTGATACGGCGGCACCGCCACCACCAACAGCAACATTGCACCCCGTTAACACCAAAAGCACAAGGGCCGCACTTCCCACTATCGTTAACTTCATAAGACGCCCCTTCCATTGATTTCCGACACTGCCATCGTAGCTCGGATTTTCACACCTATCAACAAAAGCGATGCGCCTTAAGGTTTTACCTTCTCTCGGGGTTGGCCTTTAAATAGTCCCGCACAAACGCATCGGCGACCCGTAAGATAGCGTCATATTCATGCGCATTTGGGAAATCCGTCGATGGACCCGTGGAAAAGGCCCATGTCCCCGCCGTAAGTTTTGTGCGGATATTGCGCGTCAGTAGAACCGTCTGGCTCAAACTTGCAAACACGGAATAGGTGCAACCGGTCGATTGATTGGTATTGGAAAAATATATGTTTAGCTTGGGTTGTCCTGGCGCCTCTAACATTTGCTCTTCGCTTAGGATCCGAATGCCGGCCGCCTTAAAACGAGCCTCAAACTCTTTTTGCAAACCAGCCCCGAAATCACCAGAATATCCAGAAGGGGCTTTCAGATTTCGAACATCAATGTGCACCCCATAAAGTCCCGTCAACGCGTCGAGCTTATCGGAAATCCGCAAACGTTCTGGATCAAAACCAAGTAAAACCTCAGCATCATTATGCTGACAAATGCGCGGCGCATCGGCGTGATCTGCTGCCTCCCCGCGCGCGGCTGCTTGAAAATCCAACATTCCAAAGAGGCGGTAAATGCTTTCTCGGCTCGCGGGCTCAAACAGACGGCTGGCATAGGTCCGTTTGGTCTTACATTCCGTCCCGTTAGGGCAATTCTGACCAACCTTTTCGATATGTTCCCACAAAACCCAAAACCGTTCTTCAGCCCCCTGTGCCGACAAAGGAGCAGACAGACAAAGCAACGAAACCGCCGCAACTAAGATACGCAACATTCCGACTCACCACATTTTTACATTTGCAGACAGTCTTTATCAGAGGGTTTAAGAAAGGCTTACGTTACACTCAGAGCGCCATGATCCAGACGAACAATTCGGTCCATGCGGGCGGCCAGCTCTAGATTATGGGTGGCAATCAAGGCCGCAAGTCCAGTCTCTCGTGCCAAAGCCATCAGCGCCTCGAACACTTGGTCAGACGTATCCGGATCAAGATTTCCTGTCGGCTCATCCGCAAGCAACACCCGCGGATTATTTGCAAGAGCCCGGCAAAACGCGACGCGTTGTTGCTCACCACCGGACAACGCCCCCGGTCGGTGCCCCGCACGATGGCCCACACCAACCTGCGCCAGCAAAGATTGCGCCCTTTGTTTCGCCGCGCGTTCACCCACTCCGTTTGCCAGTTGTGGCAGGACGATGTTCTCTTCGGCCGTAAATTCGGGCAATAGATGGTGGAACTGATAGACAAACCCCAAATCGGACCGGCGCACCAATGTTCGGCGCCGATCAGACAGCCCCTGCATACGATTCCCAGCCACAGACACGGCCCCACTGTCCGCGGCATCCAACAGCCCAGCAATATGCAGGAGCGTGGATTTCCCAGCCCCAGAAGGTGCAACCAAAGCAACAACCTCACCGGCATGCAACGACAGGTTAGCGCCTTTTAGAACGGATATCTCGTTGGGCTGACCTGCATTATATGTCTTTGACACATCGCGTAGCTCTAATACTGCTTCATTCATACCGCAGTGCCTCCACCGGGTTTAGCCGGGCGGCCCGGCGCGCCGGAAACAACGTCACGACAAAAGACAAAAATAAAGAAAGCACCACCGCGGACAGGACATCTCCCAAACGCAATTCTGCCGGAAGGTTATAGATCCCGCGAATGGACGGATCCCAAACACCGCCCCCAGAGATGTAGTTCACCGCAGAGAAAATTGGGTCGATGTAGATAACAAACAGACACCCAAACAACACGCCACAAAGGGTACCAATCAACCCCGTTGAAGCACCACATATAAAGAAGATGCGCATGATTGACCCTTCGGTCAGGCCCATTGTTCGCAGGATACCAATATCGCGGCCTTTGTTTTTCACCAACATGATCAGACCCGAAATGATATTCATAGAGGCAATGAGCACAAGGATCGACAGGATGATGAACATGACATTGTCCTCAATATCCAGTGCCCTTAGAAAAGCACCCGATGCATCACGCCAAGTCCATACCAACGTGTTTTCCCCGCCTGCCTGAATTATCGCGGGCAACAATGAATCTATGCCCTCGGCGTCCTCGACCATGACCTCAAGCTCATCTGCCACGCCTTCCTTGTTGAAATAGCTTTGCGCCTCGAGAAACGGCATGTACACGCGCGTCCGGTCGATGTCGTAGCGTCCAGCTGTAAAGACATAGACCACCTCATAAGCATTTACACGCGGGCTGGTGCCAAAGGCGGTTTTAACCCCATTCGGAGAGATCAACGTAATCCGGTCCCCTGGAACTAACCCTAATTCACGCGCCACCCCTGACCCAATGGCAACACCCTCTTGAAACCGCGTGATGTCCCCTTCGAAATCTTCCGTCTGGGCCACGCGGGGGATGCCCATCAGATCGTCTTGTCTGATGCCATAGACCTGAACGCCTGTATTCGTGTTGCGATAATTTGCCATCACCTGGCCTTTGACCAAAGGTGCAGCGCGCGTCACCCCTGATACAGCCCGAATAGCCTCGGCCTTTTCTGCAAAGTCGGCCATTGTTCGGCTGGTCTGACCCGTTTCGGACACAGTTACTGCGTTGTAAACCGTCACATGGGCGTTCGCACCAAGGATCGTATCAACAAATTCTGTGCGAAAACCGGATCTAACCGCCAGTGTTGCAATCAGCGCAAAGACCGCCAGAGTAATCCCAACTAAAGAGATCCACGTCATCACGCTGACGCCGCCATCAGCCCGTCTGGCGCGCAAATAGCGCCACGCGATCATCCATTCAAATCGTGCAAAAGGGGGCGGTGTGCCAGCCAATGTACTGCTCCGTCTTTTGGTTTCGCGCACCCTGCGCCCATTGCGGCAAGATGGTCAAGCTCTTGACCGTCTTAGCCCCCACCAAAGCCCCCCAAACAGAAGCGAAATCAACACATATCCCACGAAAAAGCCGCCTGCCGCAAATCCAGCCCCTTCAATCGTGACCGGAACCGCAGGTTGAAAATCGTTCCAAGTATCACGAGACAGTTCCGCGTCTGTAAAGCGATGGGCGCTCAGAGCACGATCTAAAGCAGTGCTGTTGCGCAGATCGCTGAGATAAAAGCTTAATTGGTGATACCGTGCAAAGGCACGGCGCATGTCCTCTTGGCGCCGTTCCAGAAAGTCATTCCCCACCATGGCGTCCAAAGCCGAATCTCGACTAAGACCCTCCGCAGCGGCGGAGGCATCAAAATCGGCAACCACGACACCCAATGCTTCTGTGGCACCAGACAATCGTTGTAAATATTGCTGAGAGTATTCTGGAAACTGCGAGGCCCCAACACCCACGCATATCCCACCTGCCAATGCCAGGGTGCGTATTATCATCTGCTTTGCCTCATATCGGTCTGTGCCGCTTTGAGGGAAAGTCTGCGCCGCTGATCGCGTTTTATCAAGTCGCCCATAGTGAGTGGCCCCATTTCCTCAAAGCAACGGCAATAAGTCGCCAAAACATTCATCTGATTTCCAAATCTTCGGACAAAATGGGTCCCGAGATATGCCTCTCTGCTTGAGCAATGCTAACACTCAGATTACGGTGCGCGCAAACCTGCCTAAAGGGGCTTCACCTATGTTTGAACAGCTTACACTTGGCGCTTTGGTGCTGGTCATCTGCGCGATCGTCCACGTGTTTTTCATTGCTTACAACGTTCAGATGTCCATCGGACTGGCAAAACGAACTGAAAAATTCAAACCAATGCTCCGCGTTTCAATTGTTGTTGGAACCGCATTTTTGTTGTTGCTCTTTGCCCATACGGTACAGGTCTGGATCTGGGCTTTGGCCCTCCTCATGTATGGCGCTCTTATCCCGACGGGCGATGCGGTGTATTTTTCTCTCGTCACCTATACATCGCTGGGTTACGGGGACATTGTACTGGCCCAAGGGCATCGGATATTTGGGGCAATTGCGTCGGTGACAGGTCTTTTGACCTTCGGGGTCAGCACTGCTTACCTTGTCAGCCTCATGAGCCGCATATTGCCCGACATTTTTGAAGAAAGACACAAATAGGCGTCTGACCCGCGTTCAAAAACACCCGTGAATTTACAAAGAGAGCGGATTTCCATCGCAAAAACCTCAGTGAATTGCAATTTTATGTGGCAACCCTAGGACAGATTCGCTATCCGAAAGCCCAAACGCCAAGAGGAGGGTTCCCGACGTGCTGGACCTGAACCACGCTAAGACCACGCTAGACGCACATTACGATCTGGCCCCATCGCTTGAAAAGGCAGAGGCCACCCAGGACATCTACAAATCGATGGCCAGAGTCGTTTCGCCTGCAGATTGGGCGATCTATGCGCCTTATGTCATCGAAATCAATCGCCTAAAGAAAGAGCGCAACGCGTTCATTCTGGCGCATAACTACATGACGCCTGAAATCTATCACGGCATTGCAGATTATGTCGGTGACAGCCTTCAACTGGCCATCAAAGCCACCGAAGTCGAAGAAGATGTAATCGTCCAATGCGGCGTACACTTCATGGCGGAAACCTCGAAAATCCTGAACCCTTCCAAAACCGTGCTGATGCCGGACATGGCGGCGGGATGCTCGTTGGCGGAAAGCATAACGGCTGAAGGCGTAGAAGAGATGCGTGCCAAATACCCCGGAGCGCCAGTTGTCTCTTATGTGAACACCACCGCTGAGGTTAAAGCCGCATCGGACATCTGTTGTACATCCTCAAATGCGTTGCAAATCGTGGATGCGATGGAGGGCGACACCGTCATTATGACGCCCGACCAGTTCCTGGCACAAAACGTCGCCAATGAATCCAAGAAAAAGGTCGTTTTTTGGGAAGGGTCCTGCATCGTTCATGAACTCTATACCACTGAGGATCTGAAAGCCTATCGAGAGATGCAGCCGGACATCAAGATTATCGCCCACCCGGAGTGTACCCCGGCTGTGGTTGCAGAATCTGATTTCACTGGCTCTACCTCCGGAATCATCGATTGGGTTGATACCAACCGCCCTGAAGAGGTTGTGTTGATCACCGAGTGTTCCATGGCCTCCAACATCTCTGACAGTTTCCCGGATGTTAACTTTGCCAAGCCGTGCAACATGTGTCCTTACATGAAAAAAATCACGCTCGAAAAAATTCTCTATGCGCTTCACACCATGGAAGGCGCAGTAGAGGTCGAAGCTGAGATGGCAGAAAAGGCAAAGCGAGCGGTCACCCGGATGATTGATCTGAGCAAACAGCTGAATGTCTAATACACCTACGACCACAAACCGTGTCGTCATCATTGGGGCCGGGATTGCCGCGCTTTATGCAGCGCTGAAGCTCGCCCCAAGACCGGTTTTGGTCATCTCTCCTGACCCTTTAGGCTCCGGTGCAAGCTCTGCGTGGGCACAAGGCGGTGTGGCTGCAGCTATGTCCGAAAAAGACAGCGCAGAGAGTCATGCAGAAGACACCCTCGGCGCCGGTGCGGGCACTGTGGACGCAACTGTCGCTCATTTTGTAACGCAAGCGGCTGGGGCGCATATCGTCGAATTGACCACCATGGGCACCCCATTTGATCGCGATGACAGCGGACAATATATCTTATCGCTAGAGGCCGCCCATAGCTTTGCCCGCGTCGTGCGGGTCAAAGGTGACCAAGCCGGCAAAGAAATCATGGAGGCCCTGATCGCTGAGGTGCTCAAGACGCCTTCGATCCAAGTGCTCGAAGGTATGTTGGCCACAGCACTTGAGGTGGAAAACGATACGGTTACCGGCGTTTGGCTACAAAGCTCTGACCCCGCCGCGCCTACACATCCGGCGCTGATCACTTGCCCTGCCGTTTTATTGGCGGGCGGAGGGTCCGCTGGTCTTTATGCTTTGACGACGAACCCACCCCGGATCCGGGGACAGGTCATCGGTATGGCCGCCCGTGCCGGGGCTGAAATCGCAGACGCCGAATTTGTACAGTTTCACCCAACCGCCATCGATGTTGGTCTTGATCCGGCCCCTTTGGCGACCGAAGCCCTGCGGGGCGAAGGCGCTGTGCTGATCAACGCCGACGGTGAACGGTTTATGGTAGCAGAACACAAAGACGCAGAACTGGCTCCACGTGACATCGTGGCCCGCGCAATTTTCGCCCAAACTCAGGCAGACAAACGCCCGATGCTGGATTGCCGGAAAGTCTTCAAAAAAACCGGGCTGGACCGCTTTCCAGCTGTCGCAGATGCCTGTCAGTCCGAAGATATCAATCCGCTGGATGTGCCCATTCCCGTCGCTGCCGCTGCGCATTACCACATGGGGGGCGTGTCCACAGACATTGAGGGCAAAACCTCTTTGAACGGCCTTTGGGCTTGTGGTGAGGCCGCATCTACCGGGTTGCACGGCGCAAATCGGCTCGCATCTAACGGTTTACTGGAAGCCATGGTGTTTGCCCGTGCCTGCGCTGACTCTATTGTGCCAACCTTACCAGAGATCACCGATTACAATCGTGTCAATCCAGAGAAAGCACCTTCACAGACGGTTGATACAACAAAAGCCGTTCAAACCATACGCACCTGCCTGACGGACAATGTCGGCGTTGTCCGCACGGGCGAAAGCCTGACCGCCGCGTTGACCATTCTGACAGGCCTGGTGAACCAAACCGACGACGATACGTTTCAAAATATGCTGGCCACTGCCACATTGATCACGGCCGCTGCCTTTGCCCGTCGCGAAAGCCGGGGCGGGCATTACCGCAGTGATTTCCCGGAGGCTGATCCAGCACAAGCGCATCGCAGCCTTCTGACCCTGAAAAAAGCACAATCCATTCAAGCTGCTGCCGGAGCCGCAACCCCATGACAGCCCCCCTTCCCGACCTGATCCTCGAACCCATGATCCGCAACGCTCTGGCCGAGGATCTGGGCCATAACGGTGACATCACAACACGCGTCGTCATTCCACAGGGTTTGAGCTATTCAGCCCGCCTCAATAGCCGAGAACATGGGGTCGTTTCTGGCATGCAGGTCGCAGCCCTTGCATTTAAACTGTTTGATCCGACGCTCATCGTTACCCGCCATACCCAAGACGGTGACATCTGCGAACCCGATCAAACCCTCATGACAATTGACGGCAGTGCGGCCTCGATCCTGTCCGCAGAACGCGTTGCGCTAAACTTTGCCGGACGTATGGCCGGTATCGCTAGCATGACCGCGCAATACGTTGCAAAAACCAAAAGCACAGATTGCCGGATCACCTGCACGCGCAAAACCACACCGGGCCTACGCCTGTTTGAAAAACAAGCTGTGCTGCATGGGGGCGGCTCCAACCACCGATTTGGGTTGTCCGATGCAATCTTAATCAAGGACAACCATATTGCCGCCGCTGGGGGTATTGAGAGCGTTCTAACCGCCACAAAACAAAATGCGTCACACATGATCCGCGTCGAAATTGAGGTCGATACCTTAGATCAGTTGGATCAAGTGCTGGCCGTAGGCGGCGCTGACGTTGTGCTTTTGGACAATATGGACACGCTCACACTGATCAAGGCTGTTGAACGTGTTAACGGCTCGATGGTCACCGAAGCATCAGGCAACATGACCTTGCCTCGCATCACCGAAGTCGCCGCGACGGGTGTGAACTATATTTCCTCAGGGGCGTTGACGCATTCGGTAAAAACTTTGGATCTGGGTCTGGACTTTTAGTCCGCCCGTTTCTTTTTTCCCAATACCCGCGTCACAGGCGAATTGGTCCCAAAGGTCTACAACCTGTACGCACGGCTGGTGCGTTCTGTCTTCTTAGATAACCTGATGCACCCGCCCATTCCGATCGAAAGGGGCAGGTGCTGATCTTGGGAAAGATCGCCTTAGAGTCCCGCGTAGATTTTTGCGACTTTTTCGACGGCCTCTTCTGGCGTCAGCTCTTCGCTCTCACCTGTTTTCCGGCTGGTGAGCTCCACCACGCCATTTTTCAACCCCCGAGGACCAACCGTAATACGCCAAGGCAAACCGATCAGGTCCATGGTCGCAAACTTTCCGCCAGCACGTTCTTTGCGGTCATCATACAGAGGCTCAAGACCCAAAGCAGTCAACGCATCATAAAGAGATTCACACGCGCCATCAGCCGCCTCATCACCTTGTTTCAAGTTCACAATGCCTACATGGAATGGCGTAACGCCTTCGGGCCAAATGATGCCCTTGTCATCGTGACTGGCTTCAATGATCGCACCCAACAAACGGCTAACGCCAATGCCGTGGCTTCCCATGTGGACGGGTACTTGTTTCTGGTTCGAATCGATTACCGTTGCGCCCATAGGCTCGGAATATTTAGTTCCGAAGTAGAATATTTGGCCGACTTCAATGCCGCGTGCCGTCCGCTGACGCTCTTCAGGGACCTCGGCAAACACAGCTTCATCATGTGTCTCATCCGTACGTGCATACCGGCTGGTGAATTCTTCTAGCACATTCTTGCACTGATCCACGGAATCATAATCGATCTCGCGGTCCCCGAAGGTCAGGTCCGTCACCTCAGAATCGTAGAACACTTCGGATTCACCGGTTTCCGCAAGTACGAGGAACTCATGGGTATAATCGCCACCAACGGGGCCCCCATCGGCACGCATTGGAATGGCTTGCAAACCCATACGCTCATAGCTGCGCAAATAGCTGACAAGATGGCGGTTGTAAGCGTGCAACGCATCCTCTTTGGTCAGGTCAAAGTTGTAGCCATCTTTCATCAGGAATTCACGGCCACGCATGACACCAAAACGCGGGCGGACTTCGTCGCGGAATTTCCACTGAATGTGATACAAAGTCAGCGGAAGGTCTTTGTAGCTGCCCACATGACTGCGAAAGATGTCTGTGATCAGTTCCTCATTGGTGGGGCCATAGAGCATATCCCGACCATGACGATCTGAAATCCGCAGCATTTCCTGACCGTAGTCTTCGTACCGCCCACTTTCACGCCAAAGATCTGCAGACTGCAGTGTCGGCATCAACATGGGGATATGCCCAGCGCGGACTTGCTCCTCATGGACGATGTCCTCAATCTTTTTCAACACTTTATAGCCTAACGGCAACCAGGAATAAATTCCGGCAGCAGATTGTTTGATCATCCCAGCCCGTAACATGTAACGGTGGGAAACGATTTTCGCCTCGGCCGGATCTTCTTTCAGGACGGGCAGGAAGTAGCGGGACAAACGCATTGTTTATGCTCTTTCATCGAATGGGTTAAAACGGGTCTATGCCATCCCTTTCGATCAGACAAGCATCAGAAGCCCCCCATTCATTGCATTCAGCAGCCACATAAGCGATGACAGACATACGCAGTCACAGGATTCACTGATCATGGCACTTTCGGTAAAACAACAAACCACCTACTGGGGTCTCACAGCAACAGGCTTTCTACTGGTCCTGTGGGGACTTGGAAATGTTATTCTGCCCTTCGTGATTGGGGCCGCTATCGCATATTTCCTTGATCCTGTGGCGGATCGGCTTGAACGTTGGGGGTGCTCACGGGTGCTGGCCACCACGATTATCACTCTGTGTGCCGTTTTTGCATTTGTTCTGCTGGTCCTGTTGATCGTACCGGTTCTCATTGAACAAACCGCGGCTCTCTTTGAAATCGCCCCAGAATTATTTACCCAACTCAAAGCCTTTTTGCTCACCCGCTTTCCTGATCTGTTAGACGACAGCTCTACCATCAGCCAATCACTGAACTCCATTGGAGAAGCCCTACAAGCTCATGGCGGGGAAGTGTTGTCCTCAGCCATTTCAACGGCCTTCTCACTGATAAACGTTGTTGTTCTGCTCGTGGTTTCACCGGTCGTTGCGTTTTATTTGCTGCTGGATTGGGACAACATGATCGCAAAAATCGACTCTTTCCTACCAAGAGACCATGCACCTGTGATCCGTAAACTGGCATCCCAAATTGACCGAACTTTGGCGTCGTTCATTCGTGGACAAGGCACCGTCTGCCTGTTGCTAGGCGGGTTTTACGCCATCGCGCTGATGCTGGCCGGGTTGCAGTTTGGTCTTGTCGTAGGCGTTATTGCAGGGGCTTTGACCTTCATTCCCTACATTGGGGCTCTTGTCGGGGGGGCATTGGCTATCGGGCTGGCTTTATTCCAGTTCTGGGGCGAATGGGTCAACATTGGCATCATCGCGATTATCTTTGCCGTCGGGCAGGTTCTTGAAGGGAACGTCATCACCCCAAAACTGGTTGGTTCCTCGGTTGGGTTGCATCCTGTTTGGCTTTTGTTCGCGCTGTCCGCATTTGGTGCCGTCTTTGGCTTTGTCGGTATGCTGATCGCGGTGCCTGTCGCCGCCTCACTTGGTGTGATTGCACGTTTCGTCATGGGGCAGTATCAAGCCAGCCCGTTGTACACCGGTCATCTTGGCCTTGCAAAATCTAACCCTGACCTTGAAACCCCGGAGTAATCCTTGAGCGATCAACTTGCTTTTGACCTTCAGACGCGGCCAGCCCTAGGCCGCGAGGATTTTTTCGTGTCCCCGGCCAACGCCGTTGCAGTTGCGACTTTGGCCGCACCTCAAGCTTGGCCGAATGGCAAATTGGCCCTCATCGGTCCACAAGGTGCAGGTAAAACCCACCTCGCCTATGTGTTTGCAGCCGAAACCGGGGCAACCTCAGTTCAGGCCAATACATTGGCGCAGGCCGACATTCAGACCCTCGCCAATACCCCAGTCATCGTGGAAGATGTGGCAGAGATCGCAAACGATACAGAGGCGCAGAATGCGCTGTTTCATTTGCACAATCTGGTTCTCGCCAATGGCCACGCGTTACTTGTCACTGGGCGCACAGCCCCTAGCCGTTGGGGCCTAACCCTGCCCGATCTTGCCAGTCGCATGGTCGGCACCGCCGTCACAACCCTTGATCCGCCCGATGATGCGCTGCTGTCCGCCGTATTACTCAAGCTATTCGCCGACAGACAATCCCCCGTCGATCCAACGGTCATTCCTTATTTGGCCAGTCGGATGGAACGAGATTTGGCCATTGCAGGTGCCATCGTTGCAGAGCTGGACCGTGCGGCCCTTGCTCGTAAAAAAGGCGTAACCCGCCCATTGGCCGCAGAAATTCTCGATCACTATTTCGAAGGCGTAGAAATTATGTCATCCTAACGTCACAAAATTTATGTAAAAGACGTCTATGACAGCCTCAAATTTCCTTTCTGCCCCGATTCCCAATCCTATTGAATTGCCCGACGAGGACATCGCCGGTCCCAAACGATTTATGAATCGAGAGCTCAGCTGGTTGGCCTTCAACTGGCGCGTTCTTGAGGAGGCCGAAAACCCCAGAGTTCCCCTGCTTGAACGGGTGAGGTTTTTGTCGATCTCTGCGACCAATCTAGATGAATTTTACACTGTGCGCGTTGCGGGGCTGCGAGAGCTGGATCATGAAGGCAACACCACCCCTGCGATTGACGGTTTGACGCCATCTGAACAACTCGAACTCATCAATGACCATGCCCGGACATTAATGCAACGTCAGCAAACCGCTTGGGACAAAATGCTGCCCCTCCTCGAAGCGCAAAATATACGCATTCTAGATAAGGACGACCTCAGTAAAAAGGATCAGGACTTTCTGGCAGAACATTTCCTGACACAGGTCTTTCCAGTGCTGTCACCATTGGCGATTGACCCGGCACATCCGTTTCCGTTTATTCCAAACACGGGTTTTGCCCTTGCCCTGCAGCTCGAGCGGAAATCCGATAAACGTAACCTTGAGGCGCTGTTACCGATTCCCCAACAGATTGATCGGTTTGTGATCTTGCCGTCTGAAAAAGGCACCCACCGTATTCTGCCTTTGGAGTCCTTGCTGCTCTTGCATCTTTCGAGCCTGTTTCCCGGCTATAAGACCAAAGGCCACTGTGCATTCCGTGTATTACGCGACAGCGACCTAGAGGTAGAAGACGAAGCCGAAGATCTAGTACGAGAGTTTGAAGTCGCGCTGAAACGCCGCCGACGGGGCGACGTTGTGCGGTTGAAACTCTCTGCCGGTGC
Source organism: Pseudoruegeria sp. (assembly GCA_039972875.1). Lineage (GTDB taxonomy): Bacteria > Pseudomonadota > Alphaproteobacteria > Rhodobacterales > Rhodobacteraceae > Pseudoruegeria. Next base: position 25,659 of record JBDWMA010000044.1, on the reverse strand, counting down.
GCCCTCTGCGCTGCGCAGCATGATCATGGAAGAGCTAAAAGTCGACGAAGATGAAGTCGTTGAGATCACTGGCCTGATCGGCGTTGCCGACCTCAAAGAACTGGTATTGGATGATCGGCCTGATTTGCTTTGGCCTTCGTTCACACCTCGTGTCCCAGAACGTGTACAGGACCACGAAGGTGACATGTTTGCGGCCATCCGTCAGAAAGATATGCTACTACACCACCCCTATGAAACCTTTGACATGGTGGTGCGCTTTTTGGATCAGGCCGCCCGCGATCCAAATGTTTTGGCCATCAAGCAGACCTTATACCGGACGTCCCATAACTCTCCGATTGTAGGTGCCCTCTGTGAGGCCGCTGAGATGGGGAAATCCGTCACTGCCCTTGTCGAGCTAAAAGCCCGATTTGATGAAGCTGCCAACATTCGACAGTCCCGCCGCCTTGAACGCGCTGGGGCGCATGTCGTCTATGGGTTTGTAAATTACAAAACCCATGCAAAAATCAGCACGGTTGTACGCCGTGAGGGCAATAAACTGGTTACCTACACCCACTATGGCACTGGCAACTATCACCCGATCACCGCACGGATCTATACCGATCTAAGCTTTTTCACCTGCGACAACGCACTGGGACGGGATGCAACAAAGGTCTTTAATTATCTGTCGGGATACGCTCAGCCAGAAGGCCTGGAAAACCTGAACATCGCCCCGCTAACTATGAAATCCAGCCTGATCAAAATGATTGGAAAAGAAGCCGAATTTGCAACCGAGGGCAAACCCGCTGAGATTTGGGCTAAGATGAATTCCATCGTTGAACCCGATGTGATTGATGCGTTGTATGATGCCAGCAAAGCTGGTGTTAAAATCAACCTCGTCGTGCGCGGGATTTGTGGGCTACGGCCCGGCATCAAAGGCCTATCCGAGAACATTCGGGTCAAATCAATTGTTGGGCGGTTTCTGGAACATTCTCGCATTGTTTGCTTTGGAAATGGGCACGGGTTGCCAGCCAAAAAAGCCAAGGTATTTTTCTCATCTGCTGACTGGATGGGCCGCAATCTGAACCGTCGCGTAGAAACCATGGTCGAGGCCACAAACCCAACGGTCAAAGCCCAAATCGTTGGGCAGATCATGGCCGCCAATCTGGCGGACGAGGCCCAAAGCTGGATTATGGATGCAGATGGACGCTTTCACCGTCCCGATTTTTCTGGCGATGATCATCCGTTCAATTGTCATCGTTTTTTTATGGAGAACCCGTCCCTCTCAGGTCGCGGTTCCGCTGGGGCATCCGACGTGCCCGAATTGACCCACTCAAAAGATTGACACCCGGAGTGTGTCAGTCTCAAAGTAATTTCCAAAAGACCGGGAGATAAGACAATGGATGCTGCCGCTGAGACTTCTGGCGATGATCATGGACCATTTGGGCGCCCCATATTTGAGGACCCGTCTTCGCGAAAACTATCTCGTGTCGGGGTGGTTGATGTCGGGTCAAACTCTGTCCGCATGGTGGTGTTTGACGGCGCAGCCCGTAGCCCTGCCTATTTCTTCAATGAAAAGATCATGTGTGCCTTAGGGTCGGGATTATCCGAAACCGGGCATCTGAACCCACTGGGCCGTTCACGGGCCTTGGTGGCGATCAAACGGTTCCAACGGCTGGCCGAAGAAATGAACCTCCCTCCATTGTCGGCTGTGGCCACCGCCGCTGTCCGCGAAGCAGATGACGGTCCAGAATTTTGCGCTGATGTCCTGCGGGAAACGGGCCTGAACATCTATGTCATCGACGGAAAAGAAGAGGCCCGTCTATCCGCCCAAGGTGTGTTGCTGGGATGGCCGACCGCAGAGGGAATCGTCTGTGACATTGGCGGTTCTTCTATGGAACTTGCCGCGGTTAAGGATGGTGAGGTTGGAACACGGCGTACGTCCCGCCTTGGTCCGCTAAAGCTGCGGGATGTAAGCGGTGGAAAAAAGGGGCGCGAAAAATACATCAAATCCGTCATCAAAGATCTGCACAAAGATTTTCCGGAAAAACAAAAACGACTGTTTCTTGTGGGCGGCAGTTGGCGTGCAATCGCGCGTTTGGACATGTTGCGCCGTGATTATCCGCTACGGGTTTTGCACGAATATCGCATGACACCCAAAGCAGTTAGCCAGACCATTAAATTCATCGCGAAAAACGATCTACAAGATCTCCGTACCAAAGCAGGACTGTCAGAAGCGCGCATGTCACTTGTCCCGTTGGCTTGCGAAGTCCTAAAACGGCTCGTCATAGAATTTGGACCCAAAGAGATTGCCGTGTCGTCCTATGGGATCCGCGAAGGTATGCTTTATGAGCAAATGTCGGACATCCTAAAACGGCGCGATCCCCTGATTGAGGCTTGCAGGTTTGCTGAGTCCAAAGACGCGCGCGTGCGGGGCTATGGCAAAGCCTTGTATAATTTTGTAAAACCTCTGTTTCGCACCGAAGCCTATGAGGATTTACGTCTGCTGCGGGCAGCTTGTTTGCTCCATGACGTCAGTTGGCGCGCGCATCCCGATTACCGAGCGGAGGTTTGTTTTGACAATGCCACGCGCGCCAATCTGGGTGGATTGAAACATAGCGAACGTGTATTTCTGGGGCTAGCGCTCTTACATCGTTACAAAAACAGCCATGAAAACAGCCCCTTTGAAGATCTGTTCACCCTTCTGAGCGATACCGAAATTCGAGAGGCTGAAGTTTTGGGCAAGGCCATGCGATTTGGGGCAATGTTCACCACAGCAAACCCCGATCATATGGGACGTTTAAAACACTATCCGAAAAAGAAAATACTGGAGCTGACGCTTTCCGACGAAGCCGAAGATTTGTTCGGCGAAGTCGCTCAGGCACGATTTGCTTCTCTGGCCAAAGCTCTAAAATCAGAGACAAAAATCATTCTGCCCAAAAAGAAAAAATAGAAAACAACAAAAGACTAGATTTCAATCTCCCCTTCTTTGAGAGGCACCTCTAGGGGTGTCTTTCGGCGAATGATGATGTCTCCGTTATCAAGCACTTCGGGGGTATGATAATCAGACATGTCACCCAATTTCTCTCTCAACTCTTCAAGAGCGGGGCCCATCTCTTTGGTGAACTCACGCAAATCATCAAACGTTGGCTCCATCTCTTCTAGCAGGTCACGAAGAAACAACTGCAGACCCTCCTCTACCAGAGAGGGGCCCTCTTCTGTCTCAGTGGTGTCAGCTGTTACTGGAAACGCCAAAAGACTGGCGCAGAGTGTCAAAGTCAGGATTTGTTTCATACCCGCTATATAACTCCTCAGATGACGTTTGATAAGGTCACAACTCTAGATCAATTGTGACTGGAAAATGATCCGACCCTGTCAAAAGCGCATTGCGCAGTTCGGCATCCCCATAGCACTCTGGATCATCAAACGGATGCCAGATACGCCAAATGGGTGATTTAGCCTTCAGATCTGAGGACACCATGATGTAGTCCAACAACGCGGATAAATAGCGTTTCTGATCGGACAAATAAAACCGAGATGTCGCTGGCTGTACACCCATTTTCTGAGTGATCGCCATACGCGCATGAGGATCAAAAAGTTCCCCTTCGCTCCCTTCGCCCAGAACAATTTCAACACCGGAGCGACCAAACAGCTTTTCATATTCGTCCAACCCCGGGCCGTCATTCAAATCACCCAGAACAATCAGTGCATCACCCTTTGCCGCATGATCCAACACCCGGTGATGTAGCCAGATACACTGTGCCAACTGCTTACGCCGATTCTCGATCGAAATACGTGTTGCACTGGCTTTGTTGCGTGCCCCATGCGGAGCTTTGGATTTTAAATGAACCCCGATCAGGCGGACATTGGTGCCCTTTCTGGTGTTTAAAACAAGTTCCAACGGCGGTTTGGAAAATCGAATGGGGTCCACTTTAGAATCAACATCCACATCCAAATTGAATTCCGTATCAAACCGGGGCGCTGTGTCACTTTGCACCGGATCATGCACTGCAGACACCTGCGCTGGGTCAAACAACAATGAAATCTCTTGCTGCGTGTCGTTGGCAAAGCCAGTAACGGCTTGCGATGTCCGTAACCCATAGACCTTTGCAAAATCTTCAAGAGCTGCCACGGAGGACCGGGTGCGATGATTGTCAGGTGCTTCGATAATCATAATGGCATCGGCATCGATGGCCGAAAACACATGCCCAAGCGCCTCACTCTGCGCGCGACGGGTGACATCATAGCGACCAGACCATCTGTCATCAGGGCACAATTTGTCCTGATCATCAAACAGCTTGTTGAACCATTCAATATTATAGGTTGCGATCCGCATCACTCAGGCCGCAGAGGCGTTGATTTCTTCCCACGCCCGGTTCACCGCAATCAACCGGCGTTCTGCCAGCTTTACGGCCTCTTCAGGGACGCCACGGGCAATCATGCGATCTGGGTGAGTTTCACGCACCAAAACGCGCCACGCCGCACGGGCCTCTTGTCGAGAGGCATCAGGCGAAATGCCCAAAACTTGATAAGGGTCGGGCTCCGCGTCAGGCACAAACCGGGTCCGAAGTGCTTTGAACTGAGCCTCCCCCATGCCAAAAATATCCGCCACCCGATGTAGGAAATCATCCTCGTTTGGATGGTATTCACCGTCGGCCATGGCGATATGGAACAACCCCTCCATAAGATCGCAATAGGTACCGGGCTGATCTTCAAACATCCGTGCAATGCGTTGCGCATATTCCTCAAAACCAGCGACATCCTGACGGGCCAAATTGAACACCCGCGCTGCATTTGCCTCTGCCTCCGGCGGAATATAAAACACTTCACGAAAGGCGCTGACCTCATCGCGGGTGACCTGACCATCGGCCTTTGCCATTTTGGCACCCAGCGCGATCACGGCAATTGTAAAGCCGACAGACCGTTCGGGCGGAGTGCGCAGTTTATCAAACACCGTTGACAGGCTTTCACCACTGGTTAACGCGGCAAGCGCTTCTGATATTCTGGTCCAGATTGACATAAGTTCGTAGCCTCTACCCAATTCAATTTGAGGGTTGTTTTAAAAATTTCTGCATTAAAATCAAATCAAGCCGTTGATCAAATTTATAACCGACTTGTGGTACGCGTGCGACTTCAGAATACCCCAACGCCGCATGAAACGCGAACGCGTCAGGATGACCACTGCTCACCCCGGCCAACATGCAATGCGCGCCCCGTGATGCTGCGTGTTCCTCAAGGGCAGACATCAAAAATCGGCCGACCCCTTTACCCTGTGCCCTTGGATCTAGAATAATTGTATGCTCCATCGCGTGCGCATAACCAACGCCGTCCCGAAATTGACCATAGTGGCCAAACCCCACAACGTTCCGCTCAGACTCAACCACCAAAAACGCGTGATCAAGCTTACGCTTTTCTTTGATTATGTTTTTTACACTGTCTTGATCTTTGACCACGCTATTAAATGTCGCCAGCGTATCACGAATGACCGGCGCCCAGATGCCCTCTATCTGTGGGATGTCTTCTAACGAAACTGGCCGAATGTTCACGACAGGTTTCTTTCCCCATTTGGCGTATCAAACACGGCACGAAATCCCGGCTTTTCCGCCAAAACAAAGGACACAATAGGATCTGCAAGAGCCAGCATCTGAAGCTGTTCAACCGCGGGGTGATGAACCTCAAACGAAAGCAGTTGCAACCCACTTTGCGGGAGACGTGACACAGGGTGCGCTTGTCCCTCCCATTCAATAATAGCCGGAAACGCACCGTCAAACGGTAAAACCCCATCCGTAGGAACGGCCATTTTCCATGACAAATCCCCACGATTCAAGGCGAGCGGCTCTCCGGCTTGAGGCGTTAGGGAACGCAGCTCCCCATGTAAATCTTCGGTCCGTGCAATCCAGTTGCCAATACGCGGCTGGCCTGAAAACCGATCCAGATCAAACCAACGGGGGTGAGGCGGGGCCTCCACCGCAGGATCAATCGCGATCACCTCAAGGTATAGACCATTGGCCAACCCCATGAGCTGATTGTGCGTGCCCATAACAGGATGTTTTCCCCCAGCAACCATTCGAGCACCAAGGGTTTCTTCGACATATGAGACGCCCTCTTGAAGCGTTTCCGCCACCACAGCCAAATGATCAAGTCGCAACATCCGTTTAACCCTGCCCGTAATGAGACACAAAATTTGCAAGGATTTGGCCAGGGGCGGTGATCTCAATCGCTTGAACTTTGTCGATCAAAGCCTGAGCATCCTCTGGAGGGAAATATCCTTTGTCTTTGTAAAACGCGATGCGCAACGCAAAGCCGTCCCCGTCTGCTTCGGGGTGAAATTGCGTGGCATAGATGTTCCGTTTATAGCGCACCATTTGGTAGGGACAGGTCGGCGCATCCACCAGATGCACGCACCCCTTAGGCAGCGATTGCAGTGCTTCTTTGTGGCCAACCAGCGCATTAAATGCAGCAGGTACGCCGCGTAACAGAGGGTCTGTTGCACCGTCTCTGGTGACTGTACAGGCCGCAGCCCCAACGGCCTCTCCAAATTTTTCTTTGCTGACATCACCCTCAAGATGTTGCCCGAGGATCCCAATGCCATAACAGCACCCCAAAAATGGCATATCCCGTCGGGTGATCTCTGGCATCAACGACAGGATTTGATCCTCAATCTTTTTCTCAACAACGGTCTTTTGATCCTCGTCATCGCTCACGCACCCCGGTCCACCTCCGACAATTACACCGGAGTAATCCGACAGGTTCAGGTTTGCGGGAATGTCCGTGACGTCCAACCGAATGCGATGCACATTGTTCTCTGTCAGGTCACTTTTACCCAAAAACGCTGCGAACTCATCGTCCGCGACTTCGGCTTCGGGACGCAATTGCAAGATTAAGAAGGGCTTCATCGGGCGGCTTTCAACATTCAGTTTCAAGTATGTTTGCCTACACCCTCTCCCAACGTCAATCCCGGTGACCTAGACAGGTCTCAGCAAACGCCGCCATGCGATCCACCGCACTGTTCGCTTCTGCAGACCATCCAAACCGAAGCGGCCAGACATGATGCACATGTGCGATTTCCTCATAGCTCACATCCACCCCACACTCCCGTAACCTGTCGCGCATACGGCGGCTATCATCCCGCAAAACCTCTTCTGCGCCGACAGACAAAAACACCGGGCAAGTTCCGGTAAACGTGCCAAACACCGGTGAGGCCAACGGATCGGTCACGTTTCCTTGCGGTAAATAAGACTTTACCGCCACGCGTAACCACGCCGCAGGGATCACCCGTTCTGCGTGACGGTTTATACGCAATGACGGGCTTTGCGCCGATAAGTCCGTCGCGGGGGCGATACAGATCGCCCCAGCAGGGGCACGCAACCCTAATGCTTCAATCTTCTGCAACAGTCCTAAAACCAGATTGCCACCGGCACTGTCCCCCGCCAGAATAATGTTGTCTGAGGCCCAGCCCTGATCCAAAACCGCCTGATAAGCCGTCGTGATATCCTCCAACCCAACTGGAAAAGGGTGCTCCGGCGCTAAACGATACCGAATTGCCAATCCTCTGGCTTTGGCCTTTCCAGCCAACCCAGCGATTAAACGACAGTGCGTTTCTGGGCTGCCAATGCAAAACCCGCCCCCGTGGATATAAAAGATCAGACGGTTAGACGTCTCGTACCCACGATCGCACCACAAAGCAGAAACCGAGCATTCCTTTCGAACCAAATCAACGGGGGAAAATCGCATATCTGAAAAACGCCGATATGTCAGTGGCGCAACGACATCATAGATTTTTCGCATCCGCGCTTGATCCCGGACGGCCCACAACAACGGTTTCTCGATCATCCGAGAGTTCAGGTTCCAGAACCGTTGACCAAGTGATACCATTCTATCCGACCTTTCGCGTGTCTCGGATCATGTCTGCGGCTTTTTCCGCCATCATAATCACTGGCGCATTCGTATTACCGCTCGTGATCTGTGGCATGGCCGACGCATCCACCACCCTAAGACACTCTACGCCCCGCACGCGCAATTGCGGATCAAGCACCGATGCTGCCTCTCCGCCCATACGACAACTGCCAACCGGATGATAAACGGTGTCAGATTTATCGCGGATCACAGCCAATAAATCAGCATCGCTCTGAACATCTGCGCAATCATGATCCTTAGTAATGAATTTTCCAATCGCCGGGGATTTCATAATTTGACGGGCGGTTTTAACACCTTTCAACAATTGTTCGATGTCACGTGGGTCCTCTAGGAATGCCGGATCAATCATTGGAGGGTCTTGGGGATTGTTTGATCCAAGCCGTACCCATCCTCGGCTTTTGGGACGCAGAATGCACGTATGCAGCGTAACCCCATAGCCTGCCTTGATCGTGCGTGCGTGGTTGATCAGACGCCCAATGACAAACTGAAATTGAGTATCAGGCCACCCCCGGTTTTCCTCATCGACCGATAGAAAAGCGCCACTTTCGGCAAAGTTGCTGTTGAACAGGCTGGGCTGTTTACGCATCAACTTGCGCAGTTCACGGATGTAATACGGCAGCGCCGCCGGATGAATCCCATAGAGATCTTTGGTGTTCACCTCGTACCCAAGCACCGTATCAATATGATCATGCAGGTTCATTCCAACTTCCGGCAGATTGTGAACCACATCAATCCCATGAGCGCGCAACTGATGCGCGTTTCCGATTCCTGATAACATCAACAGTTGGGGTGATTGTAACGCCCCTGCACAGAGAATGACCTCACGGCGCGCCGTTACGGTCTGATCGATACCACCTTGCGTAAAATTTACCCCGGACGCGCGTTTACCATCGAACACGATGCGGTTGGCCAGAGCATGGGTGATCACTTCTAGATTGGCACGATACCGTGCCGGATCAAGAAATGCAGCCGCCGCTGAACAACGTTGACCTTTGCGGCGATCATGAAATTGGGTGACTTGAAAAAAACCTGCTCCGTCCTGATGGTCGCCGTTAAAATCATCGGTCTCACGAATTTTGCAATCTTTGGCGGCATCGACAAAGGCCTGACTAATCGGACGTGGTTTCAACTGGTCGGACACCTGCAAAGGCCCCGCCTCGCCATGATGGGCGTCCGCGCCTCGGGCGTTGTCCTCGGATTTAAGGAAATAGGGTTTTACATCGGACCACCCCCAACCGGTGCATCCTATATCGGCCCAATTGTCATAATCCTTGGGATTTCCGCGGACATAGATCATCGCATTTAATGCACTAGAGCCCCCCAAAGCTTTGCCGCGCGGTTGATATCCCCGACGTCCATTTAAACCGAGCTGTGGAATCGTTTCAAAAGCCCAGTTATTGATGGGAAAGGGGCGCCCCGGCACCATCGCCAATGCGCCGATTGGATAGCGGACCAGCTTACCACGCCCTTCGCCACCAGCTTCAAGCAAGCAAACCGACACGCTGCGATCCTCGCTTAAACGCGCGGCCAGCGTGGCACCTGCAGACCCGCCGCCCACGATGACATAATCAAATTCCAATTGTGCTCTCCCGTGCTGTTAGAGCCAGAGCAACACTATCCACAAGGCGTGTCAAATGATCGTCGTGTCAGATGGCTTAGGGATGCTTGTCGCCAAATGGTTCCGGATTTCTGGCATGACTTCATCAGGACGTTCCTCAACAAGGAAGTGCCCCGCATCGATCTCACTGCCCAGCGCATTTGGAAACCAAACTTGCCATGCCTCAATTGGGTTTAAGTGATGCCCAACAACACCTTTATTGCCCCAAAGTACCAAACAAGGGATATCGCTGGATTGTCCCAATGACGCCTTGTCATGTTCAAGATCAATCCCTGCCCCGGCAGCATAATCCCCACACCATGCGGCAACGACAGCCGGGTTCCGAGCGGCTTTTTCGTAATCGGCAAGTGCCGCTGGTGCAAAATCCTCAAGTTGTCCGGCCAAACCAGTCAATGCGGAATGGAGGAACATAACCGGATCGCTGTTTATCAACGCCTCAGGCATTCCACCGGGCTGCGCCAGAAACATCCAATGATAATAGCGCTTGGCCAACCAATCATCCATGGTACGCCACACATCCAGCGTGGGTAAAATATCCAACAAAACAATGGATTTTACGGCAATCGGATGGTCGAGGACCATACGATGGGCAACCCGAGCCCCACGATCATGGGAAATCACGTGAAACTGCGCGTACCCCAAATGACGCATCACCGCGATCTGATCAGCAGCCATCGCGCGAAAGCTGTAATCCTTTTGATAGGCAACAGAATCGCCATAGCCACGCAAATCCGGAACAATAACCCGATAAGTCTTGGCAAAATCCCTCGCAACCCCGTGCCACATGGCATGGGTTTCTGGATAACCATGGAGCAATAAAAGGGGCTCTCCTGCCCCCCCTATCCGCACATTAATCGTCGCACCGTCAACGGCGACAGACATTTGATTAAATCCTTCGAACATCATAGCGATCCTCAAGTTTATATTGATGCGACGAACGAGAGTTTAGGCGATGGCAGCGCCACGCAATCCATAAGGAAACATATAAAAAAACCGCCGCGCTGAAAACAGCCGGCGGTTTCATTATTCGATTGTTAGTCTTCGGGTTGCTGCAGATGACCACAGCACCGAAATCTACTGATCCAAGAAACTACGCAACTTGCGAGAGCGGCTCGGGTGTTTCAGCTTTCGCAACGCTTTGGCTTCGATCTGACGGATCCGTTCGCGCGTCACGCTAAACTGTTGGCCCACTTCTTCCAACGTGTGGTCGGTGTTCATACCGATGCCAAACCGCATCCGCAAAACTCGCTCTTCCCGTGGGGTCAGGGATGCCAGAACGCGTGTCGTGGTTTCCTTCAGGTTTTCCTGAATGGCGGAATCCAGCGGCAGGATCGCGTTTTTATCTTCGATGAAATCACCAAGCTGCGAATCTTCTTCGTCGCCAATAGGCGTTTCCAGAGAGATCGGCTCCTTAGCGATTTTCATCACCTTGCGCACTTTTTCCAAAGGCATTTGCAGCTTTTCAGCCAATTCCTCGGGTGTCGGTTCACGACCGATCTCATGCAGCATCTGGCGGCTTGTCCGCACCAGCTTATTGATCGTTTCGATCATATGCACCGGAATACGGATGGTCCGCGCCTGATCCGCAATGGACCGGGTGATCGCCTGACGAATCCACCATGTCGCATAGGTTGAGAACTTATATCCACGACGGTATTCGAATTTATCAACAGCCTTCATCAGGCCGATGTTCCCTTCTTGGATCAAATCCAAGAATTGCAAACCACGGTTGGTGTATTTTTTGGCGATCGAAATAACGAGACGCAGGTTGGCCTCGACCATTTCCTTCTTGGCCTGACGGGCCTCTTTTTCACCTTTTTGAACTTGCTGAACGATGCGGCGGAATTCAGAGATATCCAGACCAACATATTGACCAACTTGCGCCATATCTGACCGCAGCTCTGCAACTTTTTCAGCAGAGCGTTCTACAAAGGTCTGCCAGCCACGGCCTGGCTTTTCAGCCATGCGTTCCATCCAACCGGGATCAAGCTCATGGTTGCGATAGGCTTCTACAAATTCACGGCGGTTGATCCGGGCTTGGTCAGCCAGTTTCACCATGTTTGAATCGATGGACATGATCCGGCGGTTAATGCCGTAAAGCTGGTCAATCAACGCCTCAATCCGGTTGTTGTGCAGATGAAGCTCATTCACCAACTCAACAATTTCGGCTCGTAGTTTTTGATAGATATCTTCCTCGTCCGAGGAAAAATCTTCGCCTTGGTTCAAAGTCGCAGAAATCCGTAAATCCTGCATGTCAGACAATTGCGCGTAATCATCCGCGATGCGGTCCAGCATTTCCAAAACTTTTGGTTTCAGAGCAGCTTCCATCGCGGCCAAAGACATATTGGCCTGTTCATCTTCGTCATCATCATCGTCATCGGATGTGATCGGATTGCCGTCGGCGTCGACTTCTTGGGTTGGCTCTTTGGGCTTGGGCGGGGCGGCTGCGGCTGTGCCGGGGGCAACAGAACCAAGCGGACTGACCGTTTCTTCGTCGTCATCGCCCATCGTGTTGCCGAATGTGGTTTCAAGATCGATAACATCCCGCAGAAGAATATCTTCGCTCAGTAATTCGTCGCGCCAGATAGTGATCGCATTGAATGTCAGAGGGCTTTCACACAGCCCGGCGATCATCGTATTACGACCGGCCTCAATCCGCTTGGCAATCGCGATCTCACCCTCACGGCTGAGCAATTCAACACTGCCCATTTCGCGCAGATACATACGAACCGGATCGTCTGTACGATCTAGTTTTTCGGTATCCCCAGAGGAAAGAGCAACCTCACGCGCATCCGAAGTGGTCGCAACCGCCGTGCTTTTGTTTTCTGCCTCTTCGGCTTCTTCGGCCTCAATGATGTTGATCCCCATCTCTGAGAGCATCGACATCACATCTTCGATCTGTTCAGAAGACACCTGTTCGGGTGGCAAAACCTGATTTAGCTGATCATAGGTGATGTAACCTTTTTCACGAGCCTCAGCGATCATCTTCTTGATGGCTGTTTGGCTCATGTCGATCATGGGCTCGTTTTCAGCATCGTCCTGTTTGCGGTCGTCGGTGTCTTTGGCGGCCATACGGTACTTACTCCTGCGGTCGATCGGGCGGATCCGAATCGTATTATTTAGAATCACTACGCCCGAATCACTGATTCGAACATAGGTTTACCTCGTTTTTGAGGCCTCTTCCTTATGAAAGCGCACGATGGGATATTCCGGATGAATATTCCTCTGCTATTTCGTGAACTTAATTCCCTTTAGCAGCTTGTCCAAAGCCTGCCGTTCATCCTTGTCGATCAAGATGCCATTGTGACCAGTTTCATAACTGGTCGTGTCCTCTGTTTCACTGCGCACGGCCCTGTTACGCGCCTCTGCGGCCTGCTGCAATCGCCAGGTCAGTCCTTCGTCGGCAAAACCGCCAAGGTCCTCCATTGCTTCATCAATTTCACGCTGCGCACCCCGTCGTGACTTTAATTTGGCCAATTCTTCGGCCACACACATGCTCGCAATGTCCCCATCGCCAGCATTGCGCACGGCAGGTGCAATTTGCACATGGCGAGGCGCAAAGAGTATTTCAAGAACCTCTGGGCCCATGATTTCACCAATTTGCTCCTGTTGCGATTGCGCATCACCTGCCGGATCGCGCAGCAAAACGTCTCGCAGGTGGCTATGCATCGGCTCAGAGAATTCCATCATCTCAAGCGTTCCCTCAAATTGACGGATCAATTGGGGATGCAAAATCAACGTTGCTAAAACCACGGCCTCGCGCAGGCGTTCCTCGGTGTTATCACCCGCCGCTGCAAGCATCGAGCTCCGCGTGCTGGTTCGGACCGGTGCTTCTTTGGGTTTCCACTGCCCACGGGCATTAAATCGACGTTGAGGAAAAAACAGTGCACGACGCATCTGATCAACCTCTTGACCATAATGCGTACGAATAGAAGGATCTTTGATCGTTTTGATCGCGGTCTTGAGTGTTTTATCCAAAGCGGCACGCCGTTCTGGGCTATCAAAAACCTTACCCTCGGTTTCACGGTCCCACAGCAAGCGCACCATCGGCTGCGCCCCATCCAAAACCGCCTGCATTGCACTGGAACCCTTGGCTTTGATCAGATCATCAGGGTCCTGCCCTTCGGGTAAAACTGAGAACCGAAGCGATTGCCCGGCTTCGATCAGAGGCAATGCCAGATCCACAACCCGCCGCGCGGCCCGAACCCCTGCTTTATCTCCGTCCAACGCAATGATCGGTTCCGACGATATCCGCCACATTAGGCGCAGCTGATCCTCTGTCACAGCCGTCCCCAGCGGCGCAACCGTCGCGCCAAAGCCGGCCTCTGACAGGGCGATCACATCCATATATCCTTCGGCAACAACCAGAGGCTGCCCCTTGCCCGCCGCTTCTCTGGCAGATCCAAAGTTATAGAGATTGCGCCCTTTATCGAACAATTCAGTTTCCGGAGAGTTCAGGTATTTGGCGTTGTCATTTGGATCCATCGCCCGACCGCCAAACGCAATCGCCCGCTTCCGTGCATCCCGGATAGGGAACATAATTCTATTGCGAAACGTGTCATAGGGTTGCTTGCCCTTGGTGGACGCTTTGGCCAACCCACAAGCAATGATCAAATCCTCGGCAACGCCTTTACCGCGCAAATGATCCCATAGCCCCTGCCACCCATCTGGTGCAAATCCGATTTCAAACCGCTCGCGGGTGTCGGGTTTCATCCCGCGGCCATCCAGATATTCACGCGCGGCGAACCCGGCACCAGCATTCAATTGCATCCGGAAGAATTGAACAGCCTGTTCCATGACTTCAGCCAAAACCGTACGACGGTCGGCCTTCTTCTGCGCCTGTGGATCCCGTTCGGGCATCGTCATCCCAGCCTCGGACGCCAAAATTTTTATTGCCTCAATGAAATCAACATTCTCGGTCTCCCGGACAAAGGAAATTGCGTCCCCTTTGGCCTGACACCCAAAGCAATAATAATAGCCTTTGCGGTCATCGACGTGAAAACTTGCAGACTTTTCCTGATGAAAAGGACACGGAGCCCACATATCACCTTTGCCCTGATTTGACTTTCGCGGATCCCACATGACTTTGCGCCCAACCACTTGGGACAGGGACACACGAGTGCGTAGTTCATCAAGGAATCCGGGGGGCAGGCTCATCCTCATAATATCGGCACCCACGCCGCCAGAGTCCAGCCCCCGAACGCCCCTGTTCAGTCTAAAATTACCCTTGGGCAGACCACCCACACGCAGAAGCTGAACCACATTCGGCAGGTTTTACCCGTCGGATTGTGCCCGAACACTCTTCATGGCGACGTCCAGATCATGCACCAATGTTTCCGCCATGGATCGAAATACCATGATTTCAAATACCGCATCCGATAACCGACTGATCACAGCGGCCATGTGAAACACTTCTGTACGCGCGACGGCCCCAATCCCAAACGTCGACAATCGCAGATCGATTGGTACCAACCGCGCAAGAACCTGTTCCGCTCCCTCACCCGTGAGATGGACGCGACACCACGCGTCCGATTGATCCGTGACAGCACAACAATCTCGTAGACTGGCTGCCGGAGCAGGACCGATTAGCATCGCCTGATCTGGTCCAAACCAAAGCGCACGCACATTGCCCTGCCGTGTGCATTGTCCCGGCGCTGGAAACCCGACACCGTGCGCCTCAGATAGGATTTTGTCAGTGGCGGCATCTTGATTATCGAAGCGTGCCAAAGCGGTCATCGATACCGGCTCTGCCTCTTTCAATTCAAGAGCTCCCCGCGTCACAGGTAGGAAATCTCCACATGGGGTTTTTGCGATGAGCTCAGCCACGGGTACGCCCTCCTTCGGGATCAATAAACACCGGATGACAGACTTCGCACAGGGTCTCTTCCCCGCGTAAGTGATCCACCATCTTTACCACATCACCGCATCGCATCGGCCCATCCTGCAAAAATCCAAGCGCCAGTTCATGCCCAAGAGTTGGGGAATAACACACCGAGGTAATATAGCCTTTGGCATTTATTCGCACCGGCTGTTCGGCCTCGTTAAACATATGTGCACCAGCGGTCAGTTTTCCCACACCATCAACCGGTTTAAGCCCCACCATTTGCGCCCGCGAAGGTCCGCTCAGACCTTCACGCAGAGAAGCCGCCTTACCAATACAATCCTTTTTCGCAGAAACCATCCGCCCCATTCCAATGTCAAAAGCCGAGACCCGACCATGGATTTCGGAATGGGTGATGAAACCCTTTTCAATCCGCAGCACATTCAGGGCTTCCATCCCATAAGCACCACCGCCCATAGTTTCAGCCCGCGCCACCAAGTCGCGATATAAGGCTTCGCCATAGCGGCTTGGAACCGCAACCTCATAGGCATGTTCACCGGAAAAAGAGATGCGAAACAGCCGTCCGGGGACACCCCCAATTGAAATCCCGCCACAGGCCATGAACGGCCAGTTTTCGTTATCTATTGGCGCATCCAAAATTGTATTCAAAAGGTCTCGCGACTTTGGTCCGGCCACGGCGAACTGTGCCCATTGCTCCGTCACCGAAATGAATTGAACATTTAAATCTGGCCGCAAACATTGTTTCACGAATTCCAGATGTTTCATCACGCCACCAGCCGCCGCCGTCGTGGTGGTCATCACATAGTGGTTATCCCCCAGCCGGGCTGTGGTGCCGTCATCCATCACATGTCCATCTTCGCGCAGCATCAAACCATAGCGCACCCGTCCCGTTTTGAGGGTTGAGAACATATTGGCATAGACGAAATCCAAAAACGCACCGGCGTCCGGCCCCTGAATATCGATCTTACCCAATGTGGACACATCGCAAATCCCGACGTGATTGCGCACCATGCTGACCTCTCGATCACATGACTCCCGCCAAGTGGCTTCAGTCGGGCGCGGATAGTAAGACGGCCGATACCAAAGCCCTGCCTCAATCATCGGCGCGCCGCGCTCAACCGATGCAAGATGCGAGGTCGTTTTACGCTCGGGCGCGAACCCTTTGCCATAGGCCCCCGCCCCCATGGCTGCGATAGACACCGGCGAATAGGGTGGCCGAAATGTCGTCGTTCCGGTGTCTGGAATTCCGCGTCCCGTTGCATCCGCCAAAACAGCCAAAGCACCGACGTTCGAGTTCTTACCCTGATCAGTGGCCATCCCTTGCGTTGTGTACCGCTTCATATGCTCAACGGAGCGGAAATTCTCTTGCGCCGCAAGCTTGACATCTTTGGTCGTCACATCGTTCTGGAAATCCAACCAAGCCCGTCCACCCCCACCTACGACATACCAAAGCGGCGCAATAGAATAAGCTCGATCCTCTGCGTCAGGCACATCAATCGCTGCGGACACCAAGTCAACCGCGTCCAGAGCTTTGTTAGCCACGTCTACCCCATCAGACAAACAGCCATGGGTCGAGAATACACCTCGTGCCGCACCAGCCGGGAGCAATCCCGGAATGGCATTGTCTGAGGGCACAAAGCTGGCGATCTCTTCTTTCCAAACCGGTCGGGCATTCTGATGACAGGTCAGATGAACCGTGGGATTCCACCCACCTGTTACCGCAAGGCAATCCGCTTCGATTTTTTGCGCGCCTGAAGCGGTCTGCACTGTGATCGACTTTAGGCCCAAATGGCCCGACGTATTGATCACTTGCCCACCGGCAAAGCGTGCAAACCCACCGGAGAGGTTTGCATCTGTCCGGCTATCGATCAAAGCCACAACGTCAACGCCGCTGGCCGTCAAATCATCCGCTGTGCGCTGTGCATGGTCGTTATTCCCAAACACCGCCACCTTTTTACCTGGGGCCACATTGAAACGATTCAGATAGGTCCGCACCGCCCCTGCCGCCATGATGCCTGGTCGGTCATTCATCGGGAATGCGATCGGGCGCTCCAACGCGCCTGCTGCAAGAATCGCCCGTTTCGCAACGATCCGCCAGAACGTTTCTAACGGTGCATCTTGCCCCGGATCAGCGACATGCTGACTGACCCGCTCTAGTGCCCCATAAGTACCTTGATCATAGGCCCCTGTAACTGCTGTGCGCGACATCAGCCTTACATTGTCCATCGATTGTAATTCAACGATAACATCTGCGGCCCAATCAGCGGCCGATTTTCCTGCGATCTCTTGGCGCTCTGCATTCAAGCGTCCGCCAAACACATGGTCTTCTTCGGCAAGGATCACGTCTGCACCCGCCCGCGCGGCGGTCAGCGCCGCCATCAATCCCGTTGGACCGGACCCAATGATCAACACATCACAAAACGCCCAAGCGCGATCATAGCGTGCATCATCATGCGCCCCTGATAATGCACCCAAACCAGCCGCACGGCGAATGATCGGCTCATAGAGCTTTTCCCAAAAGGCTTTGGGCCACATGAAAGTCTTGTAATAGAACCCTGCTGACAAGAAGGGGGACACAAGATCGTTCACCCCCATCACGTCAGCCGACAAAGACGGCCAGCGGTTTTGGCTGCGCGCCTCAAGACCGTCAAACACCTCTTGCATCGTGGCACGCACATTCGGGGTTTGCGCCGCCCCAATTCCAACGGTCATCAGCGCGTTTGGCTCTTCACTTCCAGCGGAGAGCACCCCCCGAGGCCGGTGGTATTTAAACGAGCGCGCCATCAAACGCACATCATTCGCCAACAGCGCAGAGGCCAGCGTATCCCCGCGAAACCCTTTGTAGTCCTTACCATCAAACCGAAAAGACACCGGCGCGTTGCGGTCAATCAACCCGTTCCCCTTGATCCGCATCAGAGACCTCCTGCCGCTTTGACGTCTTTGGCCAATTCCGTTTCCAGCACTTCGTGGGTGACCGTGTTTCGTGTCACAACAACCCAACTGCCGCATCCCGATCCGTGGTGCCAAAGATCTTTGGTCACCCCCGCCGGGTTGTCACGCAGATGCAAATAGGCATGCCATTCATCCGGCCCTGCATCCGCCGCAGGACGGTTCATCAATTGAGCATCACCGGTATAGCTAAACTCACGGCTGTCTCGCTCCCCACACAGAGGGCATATAATACGCATAGTGCCTGCCTCCTAATGCAGATTGTGTTGGCTGCCGGTGCCTTCTTCGTCCATCAGGCCAATGCCGGTTTCAAACCGATCGAGGCGCAATTTTTCAGCCGCCGGATGCGGATTCCCTGTGGCCAGTAAATAGGCCAATGCATGTCCCGATCCCGGCACCGCCTTAAATCCGCCGTAGCACCATCCGCAATTCAGAAACAGCCCGTCTATATGTGTTTTATCAATGATCGGAGACCCATCAGGCGACATATCCATGATCCCGCCCCAACTGCGCAAAACCTTGGCCTTTCCGATCATCGGCATCAGCGTCATTGCCGCCTCCATCACATGCTCCGCCATGGGCAAGTTACCGCGTTGGGCATAGGAGGCATAGAAATCCAGATCTCCGCCAAAGACCAAACCACCTTTGTCAGACTGGCTGATATAGAAATGCCCCATCCCAAAAGAAATCACTTGATTGATGCAGGGCTTCAGGCCTTCGGTGACAAAGGCTTGAAGAATGTGGCTCTCGATTGGCAAACGCATCCCCGCCATGGCCGCCACCTGACCAGAGCGACCAGCCGTCACCATTGCGACCTTTTTGGCGCGGATTGCCCCACGAGAGGTCTGCACACCGGTGACTTTACCGCCTTCGACATCTATCCCAGTAACTTCGCAGTTCTGGATCAAATCAACACCTCGCTGATCGGCGCCACGCGCGTATCCCCATGCCACAGCGTCATGACGTGCCGTTCCGCCGCGTGGGTGATACAAACCGCCGTAAATCGGGAAGCGGATGTTATCGAAATCCAAATAGGGGATCATGCTTTGCACGCCCTCTTTATCCAACAGAACCGCATCATCTCCTTGATTGATCATAGCATTGCCCCGTCGCGCAAAAGCATCGCGTTGCCCGTCGGAGTGAAACAGATTGATCAGTCCCCGTTGGGAGTGCATGACGTTGTAATTCAGGTCCTGCTCTAACCCCTCCCATAGCTGCAACGAATGAGAGTAAAATTCAGAATTGCCCGGCAGGAAATAATTTGCCCGCACAATCGTGGTATTACGCCCGACATTGCCGCCACCGATGTAGCCCTTTTCGAGCACAGCAATATTGGTCAGCCCATGTTCTTTGGCAAGATAATAGGCCGTCGACAGGCCATGCCCACCCCCACCGATGATGATGATATCATATTCGGCCTTCGGTTCGGGGTCGCGCCAATGCGGTGCCCACCCTTTATTTCCGGTGAGACCTTCTTTCAGGACGTTCCAACCCGAAAACTTCATCTCTGCAATCCTTCTTAGCGGCAGACCCAAGTGTTAATGTGGGACCATGTCGTGATTCCAGTTGACGATCTACCCACGTAATCGCTGTTCCGTAAACGACAAAAAGGGTCGCAAGTGAAACCACGACCCTTTCTCGCATGTTTTGAGCGTGGCGTCCGCCGGAGGACGTCTACGTCTTTTAGATACCTTTGGCTTCGTAACTTTTAGCCACACGGCTAATGGCCACGATAAAGGCCGCTGTACGGAGATCCTGAACATCGTCGCGCGAGTGCCAGACATGTCGCATGGATTGATAGGCCGTCCGCATCGTGTCATCGAGCCCCGAACGAACCAACTCGAGCTCGTCCGCCCCACGCAAGTATTTATCCTTAAAATCCGGTGTCATCGACCAAGCGTCACCAAGGTATTTGTCCAGACGAGACAGCTCATCCACGACGAGCTGATGACGGGCCTCTTCTTGCCGCCGTTGCATCCGCCCAAACCGAATGTGGCTCAGGTTTTTGACCCATTCAAAATAGGACACCGTCACACCACCGGCGTTGGCATACATATCCGGAATGATCACACAACCACGTTCGCGCAACACTTCATCAGCACCAGCTGTGACTGGCCCATTTGCAGCCTCAATGATCAAAGGTGCTTTAACCCGTGCCGCATTGCCCAGATTAATCACACCTTCTAGTGCGGCTGGGATCAGGATATCGCATTCATTCTCAAGAACATCTGCGCCACTCTCAACATATGTGGCATCGGGGTAACCCTTTACGCCACCATGTTCGCCAATCCAGCTCCGCACCGCTTCGACATCAAGACCTGTTTCAGAGACCAAAGCACCGTCGCGCTCAATGATCCCGGTGATATGTGAACCATCCTCTGCGGCCAGAAATTTTGCGGCATGATAGCCCACATTCCCAAGTCCCTGTACGATCACGCGTTTTCCAGCAAGAGATCCGACCAGACCTGCCATTTCAATATCTTCTGGGTGTCGGAAAAATTCACGAAGTGCATATTGTACACCACGCCCTGTGGCCTCAACGCGGCCAGCAATACCACCGGCGTGGATAGGTTTACCCGTCACACAGGCCTTGGCGTTGATGTCAGTTGTGTTCATTCGCGCATATTGGTCAGCGATCCAAGACATTTCACGTTCACCAGTCCCCATGTCCGGTGCCGGTACATTCTGACTGGGATTGATCAGATCTCGCTTTGCCAGTTCATAGGCAAATCGACGTGTGATCAATTCAAGCTCATGCTCCTCGTATTCCCGCGGATCAATACGGAGTCCCCCCTTGGACCCCCCAAACGGTGTTTCAACCAAAGCACACTTGTAAGTCATCAATGCAGCCAGAGCCTCGACTTCATCCTGATTGACCCCCATCGCGTAACGGATACCCCCTTTTACGGGTTCCATATGCTCAGAATGTACCGATCGATAACCCGTGAACGTTTTGACCTCCCCGCGCAATCGGACACCAAAACGCACCGTGTAAGTCGCGTTGACCACGCGGATTTTTTCTTTGAGACCATCCGGGATTTCCATCAGGTTTACAGCCCGATCAAACATCATTTCCACCGATTCCCTAAAACTCGGCTCGTTAATAGCGCTCATAAAATCGTTCTCCCATTCCTTCGGGCACATCGCAAAATATACAGGCCCATATGCATAAGCCTAGGGAAGTTCACGTAAAACGAAAGGCCAATGTTTTCAGACCGCACAAATAATAAGCAACTTCTAGCTTGCCTTCATCCAGAAGTTCCTAAACGAATCATTAATGAATGCGGCCCAAACCCAAATGGGAATCAACAGTCGCCTTGCTTCGACGGCATTTATTCTAGAATCGAAACCAGACCGTACATGGTTTGGAAACAGAGCTTTGACTTTTCGGGGATTGCACCTAAGCGCCTGAACAACGCCCAACTTATGCCACAACTAACCTACAAAACTGAGGGGTCGAAGGTATACTTATGCCCTGTTGATATCGGTTCCTAGTGAAAGTGGCACACATGAGATTAAAGACATCCACCTCTCCCGCGCCAAGTTTTGAGCGTCAATTCCTCGCTGAAGAGCGTGGAACTATGACCACATTCACACTCTTTATATTTATCATCATGATCATGGTGGGTGGCGTCGCGGTTGACCTAATGCATTTCGAAAGCGAACGCATTCGTATGCAGAACACTCTGGACAGTGCAATTCTGGCCGCAGCAGACCGCGATCAGGATCTCAGCCCAAAGGCTGTGGTGATGGACTACTTCGACAAAGCTGGGTTGGGAGATTATATCAGCGAGTCGGATATCACGGTGGATCAAGATACAGCCGTTACCTATCGAACCGTCTCCGCAACGGCCAGCCAGACGATCAACACACATTTTATGAAAATGACGGGGATCGATACACTTGATGTACCCTCTTCTGGAACCGCAACAGAAAGCATTGGTGACCTTGAAATTTCGTTGGTCCTTGACGTTTCAGGTTCAATGAAAGGTACCAAGATTGCAAATCTACGGTCCGCGGCCGAACAATTCGTTACGAAAATTTTGGCCCAATCCGAAGACGATACAACATCCTTCTCTATTGTTCCCTATTCAACCCAAGTAAACGTTGGTTCGGAACTCCTAGCCCAATATACCGTCAATGACGCCCACAATTATTCGCATTGTGTAAATTTTGATGAGGACGACTTTCAATCGCTCTCCCTCTCAACCTCCGATGCTCTTGATCAAACAGCACCGACAGACGGTTGGTACGAATGGCGCAAAGATTCAACCGACTGGGACGATCGTTATGAAACGTGCATGGTCAGCGTATGGGATACCTCCATCACCGATCCTGTGACAAACACACTTGGGGCAGACACCAGCCGAGAGGTGATCGCATTTGAGAGCGACGAAACCGTTCTGCACAATTATATCAGCACACTCCCAGCCTATGGGAACACATCCATTGATATTGGTGTAAAGTGGGGTGTTACTTTGCTAGACCCCGATACAAGAGATGTGGTTTCCAACCTTCTTGACGACGAGGATCATCCTTTCGAAGGCCGCCCATTCGACTATGACTATGTCTATGGAAACAAAATACTCGTTGTCATGACAGATGGGATTCATACATCTCAGCCAGTTCTGGACGACTCTTTGCGCAGCGGCCTATCTCCGATTTACGTCAACAACAACGACGGTGAATTTTCTGTCGTAGACTACGGTAACTCGTCCTCATCAGATGACGACACATACTGGTGGTCCTATGATGATGATTGGCATGATCTTCCTTACGGCGAGCCTGCAACGATTAAAACCACCGATTGGGACCGCCAAAGGGTTTGCCGGTATTACCCAGGGTATGGGAACTATTGCCGCTGGGAATATGTCGAAGTTATCGAAGAAGTTCCGGTTGTGGGCATCGCCGAACAATATAATTACGTCGATTTGTTCGCTAACTATTCTCAAGAGTATGTTGAAAACGAAATCATGGACGATGCATACGGCAATGGTTCCAGCGAAGGGAATGTTTATTCCACAAACAACTCCATGGAATTTGTTGGTACATCGACTAAAAATACGCGCCTTAAAAATATCTGCGATGCCGCGAAAGACGGAGACAAAATCACAATTTATGCAATTGGGTATGAGGTCACCACAGACTCAAAACTCGTAATGCAAGACTGTGCGTCCACCATCAATCACTATTTCGATGTTGATGACTCAGAGCCGGGCAATACAATCGAAGATGCCTTTGGAACCATCGCCACAAGCATTAACAAATTGAAGCTAATCCAATGATACACCCACTTTTACATTTACGTCGAAAGCTCCAACTTTTTTGGAAAGATGACAGCGGTAATTCTACGATAGAATTTGCAATTCTCGCGCCAATCTTTCTGTCTATCCTTTTTGCTGCCGTCGAAATTGGAGTGCTCTCTTACAAGCAAGTTGCACTGGACCGAGGGGTGGACATGACAGTGCGCGACCTCCGTCTTGGAAAATACTCTGCCCCTGACGCAGATGATCTAAGAGATAGTATTTGCTTTTACGCAGATGTCATTATTTCGGATTGTTCGTCGAACCTATTGCTCGAACTGCGCACAGTCGCCACCGACAGCTGGGCAACATTAGATCCTGATGCAACCTGTGTAGAATATGAGGATCCAATTGATCCAGCTGATGAGCCCGTTTTTGCGGGAGGTGAAAACGAACTGATGCTAATCCGAGCCTGCGCTCTTGTGGATACCGTCTTTCCATTATCCAACTTTACTCAATCTCTTAACGTAGATGGACAGGATAAAACGGCCCTTGTCTCTGCCTCAGCATTTGTGACTGAACCATCATGATGAACCTTTTTGCATACCCTCTGCGCGCCATTCGCCAATTTTTGAAAAACCGCGACGGCGGCATGAGCATCGAAGCCGCTCTTGTCTTTCCAATGCTCTTCTTTGGAATTGGCATTACCTATATGTACTACGACGCCTTTCGTATTCGCACAGCGAATCTAAAGGCCACATATACGATAGGTGACCTCCTAAGTCGCTGGGATGACAAGGAAAATGGCGTTGATCAAGCCTATATCGACGGGCTTGGTGACATCTTTGACTATTTAACCGACGACACGGACAACAGTTGGATACGTATATCGGTGATCAAATATGATCCTGACGATGATACAAATTATCTACAGTGGTCCAAAAGCAGTGATTCACATCCGGTTAACACTCAAATTGACATTGATAACTTAGCAGATCAGATTCCAGTACTAGCCGACGACGACTATGTCATCATAACGGAAACCTTCATGGATTTCTCTTCCGCATTTGGAGATCTGCCCTGGTACAACGGTTGGTTTTTTGACGAAATTTCGTTTGAGAATTTTGCTGTGACAAGCTTGCGTTTTCTGCCCAAACTCGAAGAAGCCTAATCTAAACCGTATTGTCTTCTTCTCGTTGTGCAAGAATGGTCGCGATGATTTCTGACATTCCTTTGGCTTGATTGGCGGCGGTAACGCCCCCAACACCCACGCGCCCAGCAAATCGCCACCATAGTCCCGGTGCCCATGTCCAGCGCTCAGATGATCTAACATGGATCATAAACCCATTAGACGGCTTCATCGCGAAAACACCCCGATTTATGTCTTTGATATCTTCCATGCGGCAGATCAAACGCCCGTTGCTTTCCCGCAATCCCTCGGTCGTTAATTCGATTGTCTCTTGGGTCGCACGAGAGACCACAAACGCACCCCATAAGACAAATGCGCCGACCACAAATAAAAATACCTGCCAGCCCAAGATAGCAGGCGGGTTCGTCAAATCGATATAGAGCAGTAGAGCACCCAATGATGCCAAGACAGCGACGGCAAACCCACGCCGAGCAGGCGATGCTTTAACAGTGGCCAAAACTTCATGATTGGGCATGTCTTCGATCCTTTACGCTTCTGTCCGACTTCCTTTAGCGCCCTAACCGAATAAAGAACACCCTAACAAAAATTGACACTCATAATCAGTAGGCAGCGATCGGATTTAGGCGAAAGAGCTTTGCAACGAAAAAGGGCGCCTATTGGCGCCCTTTTCTATTGAACTGAGTGGCTCTCGGGGATTTGCAATTGGCAACTCCCCTCCCGCCTTCTGTGTTTCGCTAATGCGAAACCACAGTGTTACGCGATGATTTTGGACACAACACCAGCGCCAACTGTGCGGCCGCCTTCGCGGATCGCAAAGCGCAGGCCGTCTTCCATAGCGATCGGAGCAATCAGCTCAACGCCAAAGGAGATGTTGTCGCCAGGCATAACCATTTCTGTGCCTTCGTTCAGGTTAACTGTACCTGTAACGTCAGTTGTACGGAAATAGAACTGTGGACGGTAGTTC
>JBDWMA010000043.1:0-4322 GCA_039972875.1 Pseudoruegeria sp. | reverse complement strand
AATCCGACCAGTCCGCCGCATCCGGCCCATCGGGGCCTATCTCAGGAAAAGTAATCATTGTGCAGCCCTCTGAATGTCGTTTCGTACCGTGTCTTTCGAAACACGAAGTCGCGCCGCGATTTGACCCGTCGTCCAGCGCCGTGCCTTGAATGCGATAGAAAATTCACGGCGCTGCGCGACACTTAATGCAACCGCAGGTGCACGAACCGCGACCTCTGCGGTTAGTCCAAGAAACAACAGATCACCCGCCAGTTGCGTCTGCGACAGGACCAATTCAGCCATAATATCCGACGCTGACGCGCCATCTGAAACCATACGCGCAACGGCATCGCGCCGAATTTGCAAAGCTTCGCGCGTTGGGCGACCACCTTTATTAGGCGCAACCACGGGCGTGCGGCTCACCCAATCTACACAGGCATCCGCCCGCACCAAACCGTCGCGAAATTCCTGATAATAGACGCATTCGCCCCGCCCCGTTGGCTTGGACCCCGACCAATGCTTGCAAGTGCCACAAACAGGCCAAGTGTTCTTACCTACCGGCATCGGCGCTTCCCCATAATAATCCGCTTGGTGGTGCCAGAAACACCAACCCGCCGCCCCGATTTGAAATCCTCATAACCCCGGCGGATCCAATCTGCGTCCAACCCTGAAAGCGCGCAAACATCATACAGATGCAACCTGCACGGTATTGCTGGGTATTGAAGCCAGAGCTTGACGGGAAAACACAATCGCCCTCAAGATGCAGGCGTCGGGCGGACCCACAACAATCCGCCCGACCAGTTGCGCCGCCCACTGCACAGAAAAAGAGGCGACACAATCTCCCGAGGAAGGGACACTCCCTATGAAATCCGAAAACTCCCATACAGTTTCATTATTCAGCATTGGAAATGGCTCAATTGTGTTTTGCGGTCCCAAGGATGGACGCCCCGCCACCCAACAAACCGTCAATAATGTCACCATAAATAACGCGGCCATAGAACCTACACCGGCATATTTTGAGGCGACGTTTACTATGTTCCCCTCAATAACGTCGGGCAGTGTCGCACTGACATCCTCGGTGACCCTGAACATTCCACTGCTATCTGCAGATTCGGACCGGACGTATCCTGATGTTGAGAACGAAGCAGCCGCACTTCTTGCACCAACTTTGCGGAACCTTGCTGACCTGATCGAAGAAGACATTGCTGACGCCGAAGAACGAAAAAAAGCACGCAAAGCTGCAAAACCTGCAGGCCAATGATGATAGACAGGATTGTCATCCAAACACTCCCTTGATGTGTTAACGAATTGAATGAAGGCCGCAGTCATTCTGCGGCCTCGCTGGGCGGATAGTCCGATACACTGTCAGACGCACCCGCGTGTTCTAAGTGATGGACAAGATCAACCGGAGCGGTATGTTCAACGGATATTTTGCTTTGAGGAATTTGATTGTGAAACGAATATTTCTTGTGGTTTTCCTGATGTCTTCCGAAGCCGCGCATTCGAACGAATGGCGCTTTGAAAAGAACGGCTTTACGCTCGATACCTTTGTCAACGCCAGCACAAGCTCCAACCGTAAGGTATGTGAAGCGCACCCACTCTTGTTGATATCCTGCCATCATCACTGTAAGCCAGAGATTAAAGACGAGTGGGGATGTCAACAGTCGCAGACGACATCTGTGACGATCCTCACCAATTGCTTCTTTCACTCGGATAATCATCAGATATCGACCACCCTGAAATTTGAAGATGGCAACACGTTTGAAATCGACACGACCTTGATCGACAATCAGGACAATCTTAAGATTCTGGGAAACATCCCCGCTCTGCTCGCAGAAATAGCCAAATACGACCGGGTCGAATTCGACTTGCACCCATTTATGATGAAAACCGAGACCGCATCCTTCGATACCAGCAAACTGATCGAGGCCATCCAACCAATCAGACAAGAATGTGGATGGTAGAAGCCTTGCTTTTACGACGACCCCACTCATTCTGCGGCCTCGCTTGATTGTATTCGAAACTCTTCAGGCAATTCCGCGTGTTTGCCTCGCTTTACAGATGCAACTTGCACGGTATTGTTTGGATGTATTTGTTTATGATTAAGGACGCTTTGAATGAAACGCATTATGCTGAACATCGCCACCATAGCCGCCGCTTGCCCCGCAGCCGCTGAAACTACAACCATCGAAACACAAACAATGCGATTTACAAGCTGCCTAAAATACATCCAAGACGTGGCAGAGGAATTGAACTTTACACCCGAAAACATCGTCGAAACTTCCGACGCACGCATTGTCCGGTTTCCAACAAATGACGGCTCTGGATTGTCTATATTGATTACATGCTCAAAGCCCGATAAAAAATTAATCGTACTACTGAGCGACGGTACAGACTGAATGAAGGCCGCACTCATTCTGTGGCCTCGCTTACTTGGTATCGCGGTCTATAAATCACCAACACACCCCCTTGAGGCGTTGGAAAAACTTTTCAGACCGTTTTTTAAAAGCATCACCGCGCTTATGCGCACGGTGAGACCGCAACAAATAGAACCGAGCCAAAAGCCGCCAAACCATATTCATGCGGCCTCCTCCTGATCGATCAGGGTGAATACCGCCTCAGCTCCGGCCAAAATCAATATGTCGCGGATATATCTGAAGTGCGGTGTATTCTCTCCGCGCAACCAGTTGCGTACAGTGCGCGGGTTCACCGCACCCCGCCGCCCAGACAACGCCTCTGCAGCCAACGTGCACAACTCATTCTCACTCCGCGCATCGGGAAAAGCACGTCGTAACGCACGACCAACCCATGCCAATTCATCTTTTTCGCCTGTCTGTATTTTTCTGAAAGACTTTTCCAACTCTTTACTCCTACGCTGCTCCTGATCAGAGGACGTATTCAGTGAAGTTGTTGATGAGTGAACATAAGTGGAGGCTGGCATTAGCTGGCCTCTGCATTTGGGTTGGTGACTCGCTCCGGCCAAAAGTCTTCCATCTGCAACTTAATTCCTGCAGATATTCCTGCCTTAAGCACTTTTGGTTTATGGCAATCAGGAATGCTTCCACGAACCTTCCAGCTCATGACTGTCGACGGCTTGTAGCCGGTTGCAGCGGCCATTGGCCTGACGCCGTTAAACTTTATTACGATTGCTTCTACATAACTCATAATGTCTTTGTGCGCATTTTGCGAATATCAGTCAAGCGCAATTTGCAAACAGACAGAATTACCGAGGTGTGCGCATAATGAGATTATGACAATTCCAGACACAGTGAATACCCGCCTAAAAACACTCAGAGAGGAAGCCGGACTAAGCATCCGTGAAATGGCTGATGCCCTGAATATGAAAACCTCATCCTACAACCACTACGAGTCTCGATTCAAAAAACAGTACCTGCCTCACGAATTCATCCTAAAATTAATACCAATACTTAAGGATTACGGAATAGAATCAACTAGAGTACGGGCGCTTGGTGCGAGCCCTGAAGGCCCCGCATACCCTGAAAACCCCGGATTTATGGAGGCAGCTTCGCCAAAAATTGACGTATCGGTTCTGTTGAACGAACAGGATGCACCAACAAATAAAGCTGACGATCCCTCCGGAACAATCAAACTGGCGATCGTAGGCGACACCATCCAGATTGCGGCCACAGTAGATTCTGATGGCATCGACGAACTAATCCGAAGAATTGAGTTAGCTCGTCAAATGATCGAATAAATATGTGTGCGCATTTTGCGGTTGACTAAACTCGCATAATGCGCACATTGTCCTTCACCTAACCGATGGAGGACGCCATGCTAAACACCCCACACCATCCAAAGAATATTGCTGCGGCATTCGAGCTAGTGAACAACCCAGCTCTAGCCGCACTGGCACCACTATCAGTGCGCGAAACAGCGTGGATAACGCTCAAAAACGCGCACGCCGAGGCTCTTAAATCGAGCTCAAAATTGCAGGTGACATCATGAACACCGCAAACCGCACCGACGAAGAAGAAGACCGTCACACAGCATCCATCGGCAAGATCATCGGCGCTGTTAGCTTTTTTGCAGACGCAAACCCCAAAACAATGATGCAGCTGCTGATCGAAAGCTACGCTTGCCTCTGCGCCACCCACGAGGTCGAATTCGAAGACGCCCACGCCGCCCTAACAAACGCGCAACTGCAGTTTTCCCACATCGGAACCCACCCGGCAAAACCACCGCTGTCAATCGTGGGCCGCTGATCATGGATGATCCAATCAAAGCCATTCCGAAATCCATCGCGCCGACTTGCCTCTGCAGCGATGGCGCCCGCGACTTACCTGTCGCGCCAACTGCCGGGGGCAGTCCTCCCACCGTCCCCG
>JBDWMA010000042.1:0-681886 GCA_039972875.1 Pseudoruegeria sp. | reverse complement strand
TCCATGAAGTCCTTTGACCATTTGTAATAGATGCCTTGCGATATGCCTTCACGGCGGCACAGCTCAGCAATGCTGTCTTCGCCACGCAGGCCATCCAACACAATCCTGACCTTCTCTTCGGATGAATAATGCTTGCGCGTGGCACGCTTGATATCTTTGACGATCTTCTCGCCGGGGCTCTTCGTTGTCTTTCTCATCGTCCACTCCTTGGTGGTTACGATGAGCAACAAACCCTCTCTTAGAAATGACCCCATTGGACCCATAGGCGCTGACGTCGGACAGCCGCAGTGCCTACACCGCATCTTTCCATTTGGTCTGGGTCACGTAAACGATGCTATCATCAACACTCACCATTACATCGCCATCCTGAATGTTGACCTGCAGCTTCATTGATCGACTTGCTAAGTTTCCCAAGTCACGGGTATCCGTCTCAGAAAAATTGACAACTTTAAGGTTGTCAAAGCGGGTGGTGCCGTTCTTGATTTTTTCCCACCACACCTCAGCCGTCCTGCCATAACTATAGACGATCACGTCTTTGGCTTTGCCACAAGATTGACGGACAGTCTTCTCGCTTGGAAGCCCCAGCGCCACCCACAACTCAAGTTCACCATTCAGGCTTTTCTGCCAAATATCTGGCTCATCATTAGTTGAAAGTCCCTTGGTAAGCTCCAATTGTTCATGGGCATTCAGCGCAAATGCGAGAATACGCACCATCATCCGCTCATCCGTCTCCGAAGGATGTTTGGCGACGGTCAACTTGTGGGTCTCATAATAGTGGCGATCCATATCTGAAACGGAAAGTTCAGCTTTATAAATGGTGGCTTTTTGCGCCATAGTTTTTCCCGAACTAGCGAAGATAAAGATCTCTAGAGCGCAGCGTGGCTTTGTTAAAGCGGAAAGTTACTCGCATAGTCCGCGCCGTTTTGCAGGCACCGCCGACCTTAAAGTCATCACAACGTTGAACTGAGGACGAATGGCTGGTTTGGTGAAGCTGCATCGCAGAACCTGGCCAGTCGCCCAAAGGCCGGTTTGGGCCGTCCCTTCCGGAGATCAACGGCCAACATGCTGGATATGCTGCGGGCGATCTAACGGCAGGAACGAGCCCAACCTACCGATTTTCTGCTTCGCGGCTAATGGCGGCTTTTGGTTTACACGGCTAAACTTTTGATACTCGGGTATTCGTCCTATTGCATCATCTTTTCATGAACCGCTTCCATACCACGATCAGCCATATCTGTGACCTCGGCAGCATGTTCTTGGAGCGCCGTGACAAGTTCTGTGTCTTGTGACGTTTGCGTAACTACGATGCCTTCGTCAGTCAGTTCGATCTCGGATTCGATTTTGTCCCCTCGCTGAAAGAAAATATCCAAAGTCCGGCTCTGAATGATGATCTTGGGGTCGTCTTTATCCTCAACGCGTTGGATCATTCCGAAGACATGGCTGACCAGCTGATTCATCACCTCTTCATCCGATGATCGCGTGACGGTACGGATACCATTAGGAAGATTGGTAACTTCTCGCGTGATAGTCCCAAAATTGCGGAACATAACCGCAAGCTCGGCGCTTTCTTGGGGTGTCGCATTTTTCCCGCGTAAGCCCGGCATATTGATCTCATCATGCCCAGTTCCATCGGCCCCGTGCATATGACCGCCTCCGGACATGTGCTGAGACAGCATGTAAAGGGTGTTTTCCTTGGAGTAGAAAACACCTCCCACTGCCAGCGCCACCAAGGCAAATAGCCCGATCACAATTCGACTTTTGCCGTATTTTTTCAGTAAGGAAGTCACCGACAATTCCGATACATAAGTATGTTTTATAGTTTATCTATTCCGCATATCGCGCAGATCACATATGATACAGATCATGTATCCAGAGATTGTTACCCCTTTCGACGATGCCCAAACGACGAGCCTTGCCAAGGGTCAAGTCCTATTTCGAAACGCGGAGCCAGTCAGATTTATGTTTATTGTGGAAGAGGGCTGCTTGGAATTGGTGCGTCATACGCGATCTGGCACCCGTTTGGTGCTGTCACGTGTAAGGCCGGGATATGTGTTGGCAGAGGCTTCAGCCTACTCAATGGTCTATCATTGTGATGGGGTGTCGCTTGCTCGATCACGCGTGAAGTGTGTATCCACCACTGAGTTTCAGCAAAAGTTAGCTGCAAACGCAAATTTGCAGTACGTCTGGGCCAAGGCCCTTGCGCATGAATTGCAGGCCGCCCGCATGAATGCGGAGGTGCGTACTTTACGCACCGTTGCTGAGAAAATTGATGTCTGGCTGGAGAGTAACAAATTGCTCCCACCGAAGGGTGAGTTGCAGGTTTTAGCGCAAGTTCTAGGCGTCACACGGGAAGCACTGTATCGGGAACTATCCAAACGCAGAGTATAGCACGAGTTTGCTTCAGGAAGCTCCAAAAGCAGCCTTTGGGGTGGTTGCAGCGAATGCACACTTTGTACCGCGATGTGTGAATTCGCCAATCTTTTGATTTCGCGATTGAGGCGAAAGTCCGCTCTGACGGACCGCATCGCAGCATTGGTTTGGGTGGGTCAATGGCAGCTCTGGGCCGTCTGTGCTGGCGCGATCTGGGTGGATCCGAATGGATGCTGCGAAGCGGAGAATGGCCGCAGTGAGCCCATTGTGTTGAAAGACTCCGAATTTCAGATATCGTAAATTTCTGACAACAACCCGTGACTCCAAAGTTTCAGATGAGATCTTTCATGAGGCATACTGAGCTTGCAAATGAATGGTGGAAGCACAGTTTGGCCGACCCCATCGCCTAAAAAATCTGGCTGCGCTGTACGGCGAATAATTTCATCGATTTCGCCAAAACCGGAGCTTTTCAACACCATCAGCCCACTTTATCGATTTTCTCTGAAACAGTTAATGTCTGGTTTGCAGAAATGATTAATTCAGGTTCTTAGACTTAGGAAGCCCACGAAAACTTTCAGCGACAGCGGTGCTGGTTTTTCCGAACGACACCATCGTACAATGTGAAGCAGCTATTCTCCTCATCGCCTGACCTTAGCAGCCGTAAAATGAACCTAGAACAGATCGAGTTCTTTGGTCAGCCCCATCCAATTGTCGATCCTTTCGCGCGATTGATCTGGCTCTCTTTCGGCAACCGAATGCACGATAAAATTCAGCATGGAATTAAGCGCGGCCGTTGATTCCAGAAACAATCCTGTTGTCGATTCCGCGTGAAACACAAACTTTGTGTACGCGTAGGCCCAATTGTTGAATTCATCGGTCAGGACAACAATGTCAAATCCGAAACGCCGCGCGATTGCGCAAGTCTTCTCAGCCTCTTTCGCGTACGGGAGGATATCGATCAAGATAAGAACGTTTCGCGTCCCAAGGATGGAGGGTGCGGGGGGCACCCATTCGACAAGCCCACTTTCGAGCACGGATAAGAAACGGACGGCGTCACGTACAATTCCAAGACGGCGTGCAAAATCTTCGGCCATGCCACGCGCAGTCTGGAAACCGGTCACGAAAATGCGTTCTGCACCTTGTGTGACGCCGATCATCTCTTCCCATTCAGGCCGAGACAATTGGGTTGCCAGTTTTCGGATTGCTTGGCTTTCAGCATCAATCAGGGTGCTGTCAGAACTAGAAAGCAACCGAACGCGACGTTCAGTCCCTTGAACGACCCCTTCAGGATCAGTTGAGGCCAACAACGATTTCATCTCGCGCAAGCCTTTGTAACCAAGCTTACGCAACAATCGGCTGACCGTTATTTCGCTAACACTTGTAGCCTTGGCGAGCGAAGCACCGGTTCCAAGACCGATCTTGGCTTCGTTGTTCAAAATGTATCTGGCCACCCGCGCTTCAGACTTCGTGAGCTTTGGCAGATGGGACCTGATGTTCTCAAAGACTGGATGCGTGTCCAAATTGTTATCTTTCTGTCATTTATATCATTTGCTATGCCTGCAAGTCCATTCATGCAAGCGTTCTAACATAATCAAACCAAATTCAAGTTTGGAAAAGTTTGGGAGCACATCATGACTATGCGGAAAATTGCCACATCGACGCTTTGCATCCTTGGCCTTTCGGCCACTGTTGCCAGCGCTGAAGACCTGCGACTTTATAACTGGGGGGACTACATCAATCCGGAAATCTTGGCGCTTTTCACGGCGGAAACAGGAATAGACGTTGGGCTGGACACATATGCGTCCAACGAAGAAATGTTGGCGAAAATCCAAGCGGGTGCAACGGGTTACGACATCGTTTTTCCGTCGATCCACATGGTCGACATTATGCTTCAGCTCGACCTGTTGGCTAAAACAGACATCAAAACAGCTGACGATTGGGGGAACATCGACCCCGAATTTCTACGCTCGGAATTGGATAAAGATGGGGAATACTGCCAGCCATACGCATGGGGCACCGTCGGAATTTTCTACAATCGCGAAATGGCTGGCGGCGATATTACATCATGGGAAGACTTCTTTGCGATTCCCTCCGCAACTGGCAACAACATCACTTTGCTTGATGACATGCGCGAAGTCATGGCTGTTGGGATGATGGCAAACGGCATTTCGGTCAACACCACTGACCCTGCCGAAATTGCGGTCGCAACGGATTGGCTTGTGGCACAAAAATCAAACGTCTCAGCGTTCACTTACGCGTTCCCTCCCCTATTCTTGGGCGGTGACGTGGCGGCTGGACAGTTCTTTGTCGGTTTGTCGGGCGCGATTACCGAAGATGACAATCTGCAATTCGTGATCCCATCTGAAGGTGCGACGATGTACGAAGAAGCCATGTGCGTCTTGGACAGCGCCCCGAACAAAGACGCCGCTGTTCAGTTCATGGAGTTCATGCTGCGTCCCGAAATTGCTGTGATGAATACAAATCAACAGTTCAATGGGTCGGTGAATATACCTGCCAATGATCTCGTGGCAGATGCCATTAAGTTGGACGAGAATATCAATGTCAGCGCAGAGACGTTTGCACGGTTGCAGATGTTTGGTGATCTCGGCAAGGCGGTACGTGCATATGATCGCGCATGGAATACCATCCAACTCGCTCAATAACGGCTATTTCTTTGGAATCCGGCGGCCTCCGTCGCCGCCGGACGTTCTTCTACAACAAAAGAGAATCCGATGTCCCCCATTCTTGAAATCCGCAACGCAGGACGTGTTTTCAAAACACCAGAAGGTGGGGTTGTGCACGCCTTGGACGGTGTCACGCTTGATGTCAGAAAAAACGAATTCGTCACGCTGCTGGGGCCATCGGGCTGTGGCAAGACCACGCTCTTACGCTCGATTGCCGGTTTCGAGGAGATCGACACGGGCACGATCCATGTTGATGGTGCCGATATGCGTGGTGTGCCCGCGTTTCGCCGTCCCGTGAATACCGTCTTCCAAAGTTATGCACTCTTTTCCCATATGAGCGTGGCGCGCAACGTTGGGTATGCGCTGGAAGTTCAAGGTGTCCCCAAAGATGAGCGGATGCGTCAGGTTAACGAACAACTTGCGCTGGTCGGCCTCAAAGACATGGGCGCGCGCAAGCCTTCGCAGCTGTCGGGGGGGCAACGTCAGCGCGTTGCTTTGGCTCGATCCTTGATTGCCAAGCCCAAAATTTTGCTGCTGGATGAACCGCTTTCAGCGCTGGACCGTCAATTGCGCCAGCAAATGCAGGTTGAGCTTAAGTCCTTGCAAAATGAACTCGGCGTCAGCTTTGTCTTCGTGACCCATGACCAAGAAGAGGCCTTAACGATGTCCGACCGGATCGTCGTTATGCGCGCCGGCAAGATCGAACAAATTGGCGCCCCACGCGTTATATACCGCCACCCCGAAACGAAATTTGTTGCCGAATTTATTGGTGAGACAAACATGGCGGAAGTCATATGTGACGGCAAAGGTAGTGCTACGGGCGCTGGCGGATTGACGTTGAACGTTCCCGATGATGCGCCCGCAGGGCCCGCCACGGCCGTGTTACGCCCCTCTGATTTGACATTTGCAGCGCCTGACAGCGACGGCTTTCGCGGCGTTGTGACACAAGAAATCTATCTTGGTGCCGAATTTCATTACATCATCACTTTGGACGTCGACGGATCGCAATGGCGCGTCACCGGTCTCGATGACGGAAACGTTCATGCCAAAGGCGACAGGGTGTCGCTTCGCTATGATCCAAACTCAGTTCACTTAATTGCGGACACAATCTGATGAGACGTCAAAAGCTATTCCTCGCAGGGTTGTTGTCGCCCGTCACAGTATTCCTAGGCATCTTTTTTCTTGGCCCGCTGCTCATCATCGCTGTGTTTTCATTTTTAGAACCAGGTCTATACGGCGGAGTCGTTTGGAACTTCTACCACTGGAACTACGGGCGCATGCTCGGATGGGCCGATGGCCTGATTGAGGTGTTCGAGCCCATTTATTTGATCATTTTGTGGCGCTCACTGATGTTGGCGTTTTTCACAGTACTCGCGTGTTTGATCATTGTTTATCCTGTGACATTCTGGGTCAGTCGCCTGCCACACCGCGCGCAGATGATATTTATATTCCTGATTACGCTTCCCTTTTTCACAAGTCTGATCGTACGACTTTATGCATGGATCATGATCCTCAAGCCCTCGGGGGTGCTGAATGACCTGCTGATTGGGATTGGATTGGTCGATCAACCGGTGGACTTGTTGTTCACGCGTTTCGCGGTCGTTTTAGGGATGGTTTACGTGATGATCCCCTTCATGTTTCTGCCACTCTACGCCAGCGTCGAACGGCTGGACCGGTCTTTGATCGAGGCATCGTCTGATTTGGGGGCGCGTGGATGGCAAACATTCCTCAAGGTCATATTGCCACAAACTTTACCGGGGATCGCAGGGGGGTCTGTGATCGTGTTCATCCCGTCAGTCGGAAATTTTGTTGTGCCCGATATTCTGGGCGGCGCCAAAGGGCTGATGATCGGTAATCTGGTCGAACAGCAATTCCTATCCGCGCGCAATTGGCCGTTTGGGGCAGCCTTGTCGATGATGATCATGACCGTCGTGCTCATCGTGATGATTTTCTACGTCACCCGCGTATTGCGCATGGGGCAGGAGGACGTGACATGAAAAATAGAGCCCGCCCTGAATGGATCCTGCTAACGATTTATTGTCTAGTCTTCTTTGCATTCATCTACCTGCCTCTTATGGTTGTCATCGTATATTCGTTCAACTCGAACCCGTTCGATATGACGACGTGGCAAAGCTTCACGTTTGATTGGTATCTTGGCTTGTTTGGCGTGGATGATGGCTCTTCCGCCCTCAATGCCTCCGCCATTTATATCGACAGTACCGATCAAATTTTGGCCGCTCTTCGCAACAGCCTGATCGTCGCGACCAGTACGACATTTATCTCAACCCTTATTGGGACAGCAACGGCTGTTGCCATGTCGCGCTTCAAGTTCCGCCTGCGCGACACATATCAAGGCGTGATGATGTTGCCGATGATGATGCCAGATATCGTCCTTGGCATTGGGCTATTGATTTTCTTTGTCACGCTTGGTTTTCAGCTTGGTTTGCTGACCATTATCATCGGTCACTGCACGTTCCTGAGTTCCTATGTGTTCATCGTCGTGCAAGCCCGCATGTCTGCCCTCGATCCTGCCCTAGAAGAGGCAAGCGCCGATCTGGGGGCCAATGAATGGGTCACCTTCAAAAAGGTCCTCTTGCCGCAACTCATGCCAGGTATTATTGGCGGCGCGCTGCTTGCCTTCATCATCTCGATGGATGACCTGGTGATTACGTATTTCGTGGCGGGGACGGATTCGACTACCCTCCCGATGTTTATTTTCTCAATGATCCGCCGCGGCGTGAAGCCCGAAATCAACGCCATCGCAACGCTTCTTATCTTGGCCTCGCTGATCATCGCAGCGATTGGCCTCTACATCAGATCCCGCAGAGTAGAATAACTATGAATACATCCAAACCTCGCGCCCGCGACCTGGGCCTCCCGTTTCGCGGGACAACCGGCCCCAACAACGCCATTACAGACGTGGCCGGCGTGCATGTTGGCTTCACCACGTTGACCGATCCTGAAAAAGGCATCCGCACTGGCGTGACCGCAATCATCCCACGTGGCGCAGACACCGAGCCCAAACCCGTGTGGGCTGGTCAATATGCGTTGAATGGCAACGGCGAAATGACTGGCACCCATTGGATAAACGATGCCGGATACTTTGTTGGCCCGATCTGCATCACCAATACGCATTCCGTTGGTATGGTTCATCACGGTGCAACCCGTTGGATGATTGATACCTACGCTGACTTTTTCCGCGATGAACACGCTTGGGCAATGCCCGTCGTCGCCGAAACCTACGATGGTGTTTTGAACGATATTAACGGGCAACACGTCCATGCCGATCATGCAATTGATGCGCTGAATACGGCCAAGTCCGGCCCCGTCGCAGAAGGATCAACAGGCGGCGGCAACGGGATGATCTGTTACGAGTTCAAAGGCGGAACAGGGACGTCGTCACGTGAGGTGATCATTGGCGGCGAAACCTATACGATTGGCGCTTTGGTTCAGGCCAATCATGGTATCAGGCCATGGCTCAACATCCTTGGAGAACCCGTTGGTGAACAGCTCATCGAGGGTCGCTTGATCGAGCAGGAAACGGGATCGATCATTGTGATCCTCGCTACTGACGCACCGCTTTCGGCCCTATCTTTGCGCCAAATCGCGAAACGCGCCGCCATTGGCGTTGGTCGTGGCGGCAGTCCGGGCGGTAATAATTCAGGTGACATTTTCTTAGCATTTTCGGTCGCAAATGATCAACCAATGCCCCAAAAAGATGAGGCGATCACCTCACGCCTCGAACTGAACTCTGAAAAGATTGATCCAATGTATTTAGCAGCTGTGGAATGCGTGGAAGAGGCAGTTGTAAACGCGCTGGTCGCGGGTGAAGACACAGCGACGTTCAAGCCAAGTGGCAAGACATGTTTTGGTATCAAAAGGGACGCATTGAAAGATATGTTCAGCTAGGCAGTCATTGAGGGTAAATGAGCCTTTTTACTCTCAAAGGCATCCCCCTTGAAACTAAACCTCGCCATGGACAACGGCCTATTCGCATTGGCACAGGAAGTCTAATCTTGCTTTGTCATATGAAGCTGTTCGCTCAAATACGTGATAGCGGACATTGGTTTCCCGGAGTTAATAGTTGGCTTCGCCCCACAGAGCCAATATCGACACTCTCGAAATGTTGCGTTGATTATCAAAGCTCGTTTCGGGGAAGCTTCATTGCAGCAATGTTGATCTTGCGAACGGCAGCTTTGGGCCGTGAGCCACGAACAACACAAAGGGTGGAGCGCCGCCATTCGCTGCATTCCGCGTCAAGGTCGGCAGCCTGTCTGAAGCCGACCTTGGATAAGTGCGCGCGAGGCCGCGGACCGTTCGTTTCTTGGGCCTCAATCACTACAGCGATGATGTTTCACCAACGCGCTCTTTCATCGCGGAAGTCAGCATTCTTGTCGTTTACTTTACCAACTCAATTTCGTTCAGAACAAACTCTCCGTTGAAAAGAGCATCTTCTGGCCCATAAAACCGAAACATTGGGAAAGGAACTTTATCAACAGTTGGGATCCAATTGCTCTCTAACCCTTCCGGAGCCTCTGGCCCAAAATAGATCGTGACACTGTCATCGTCATTAAGCTGCATTGAATCCCGCTCACGCGAGGACAATCCAGATTGCCCTTCTGGTGTGTAAATAAACGCCCAAGTGGCCATGTCATAAATCGTCAAAGACCAGAATTTACTGGCTGGAACGTCGGCAGGAACGGTGAGCTTATACGTCTTGCCCGCTTGGAAAATGTTTCCATCACTGTCCAAAGGTGTGTCGACATACATGGTCGCGGGAACTTCGGCGACACCTGCAGGAAAGTAGATGACATTGAACCAATTGCGGATGGCGCGATTGTCGTAGTCGAGCATCCCCTCGGTATCCCAAGAGAAACCACCATCCTGATCGGTATAAAACACATTTCGCCAACTGCGATTATCCCAGAACATTTCCGCCGGTACGCCTTTGACGTATCCTTCAAGCATGTAATGATAGGCATCGATTGCCGCCTGTCTGAAAGCCTTGGTCGTTTTCTCATCGGGGTTGTAGGGTTTCCCTTTTTCGATGCCAATCGACTTCAACATGCCCATCATCGCCTTGTCGCGCTCACGGGTTGGGCCTGCGTCAATGACCATTTGCAAATCTTCAAAATACCGTTCGTCGTAGCGTGGCAAGGTGGACCACCGCATCTTAAGAGGATCGATGATTTTGGTCGGCTCAGGGTTCGGCAACTCAGACAGATAATACATCTTGAGGCTTTTGGACATTGCATAGGCATCTTCAAGTGTGCCGTCAGGGGATGGCACAGAACGGAAAGCAAAATCCAAAATGAAACTTGTGCTTTTCACTTCGATGTAGCCCGATGGAACGTCTTCTGCATAGCCGGGAGGTGTCAGAAGGATCTTCGCACCTTCGCCCTTATCCACCCCGATAGGACCGATATCCGCGATGGTAATAAACCAGTTGTCAGCGACCTGACCAAAGAGACTGGCTTTGTCCGTTGCCTTGGGAACTTCCAAAACAACGGGTCCATTGCGCAGATCGGTCGTCGCAGTCACGTAGGGGGTCGTGTTGTTTGGCGTCAGTGTCTCAAACAATGGCAAGGCCGTTGATGACCATGCGAGGATGACATTGTCCCCCCCGCCAATTTCCATAGTCGCTCGGCGCAAGCCGTACTTCATCACTGCAGGCTGAGACCAAACAACAGCCTCAAACGCGCGCTGGTACATGACCTGATCGGCAAAATTTGATTTTGAAGGCTGAGATCCAGCCGGTGGTTGCCCTCCACGTGGCTCGCTTGGCATGTCTTCGGCATCGGCTTTTGAAGCTGCATTGATAGTCACTAGAGTTAGAAATGCAGCCGTAAACAGTTTTCTCACGGGACTAGAAGTACCAACTTTCATAGCTTTCTCCATTTTATTGCAAAAGATGGCGGCCTCGTAATTTTGGATTCCACCACCGCTTAACAACATAGTTACACCACAAGCTTCTATTTTGATAACCGGCGTGCACTTGCGAAGATCCCTTCCTGAAACGAGCGACAATTGCCGCCCTTAAAGCCGGCGTTTACATAAAGTTTGTTGCTGCCAATTTCCGCCGGCAACAGAAACATTCACTTTGGGCCCAAACGGCGGTCACGTCTATTTTATTCAACGGCAACTTCGTCCGGCAGACAACAAGTTCTCCGAAGGCTCTTATTCGCTTCCGCGTGAAAGTCAGCTCTGAAAGGCTCCAACCGCAGCATCTTGACCTACCCGCAAATGGCTGGATTGGGCCGTCCCTTCCGGAGATCAACGGCCAACATGCTGGAAATGCTGAGGGCGATCTAACGGCGGCTACGAGCCCACTTTGCCTGATGCTGCGTAGCGCATGAATGTCTGCTGTTAGCGACAGTAATTTCGAGACGCTGATGTCACCCTCAAAACGAAATGCCCTTCAATTAGTAGCTTTCGCAAGATCAATAAATGCTCGCAATCGCGCAGGCATGTGGCGTTTTGTAAGGTAGTTGACCGTGTGTCGTGGACGTGAGGGTAAGGTGCCTTCAAGAACCTCTATAAGCTCACCGGCTTCAATCATGGGCCTGGCTGGAAATGAGTACATATATGCCAAGCCAATGCCAGATTTAGCATAGTCGAGCAAAGTATTGGTGTTGTTCACGACAACACGGCGCCTGGGCGCAACTGAGTAAGTCGTTTGACCATCACTGACAATCCAAGGAGCTGGATTGTCAGCGCTGCCAATAGCAAAATACAACCCATCATGCTCAAGCAGATCATTGGGTGTTTTCGGTGTTCCGTGTTTTGCAAGATATTCTGGTGATCCAACAATTGTCATGTCCAAGTCGGGCCCAATAGGAACGGCATGAGTGTCCTTTTTCAACATATGCTCAAACCTGATCACAGCATCGACGCCGGATGTCACCAAATCAGCCATCTGATCATCATACGTTAGTTCGACACTGGCTTCTGGGTAGAGGGCGCAATATTCGCAGATCAGTTTATCAAGAAAAAACGGGCCGCTGCTTTTCGGGGCGTTCAGGCGCAATACGCCACCAACTGTTCCCTTTGCATCATTCAAAGCACGGACAGCCCTTTCCAGATCATTGATGGCGGGCAGGCTGTCCTCGAAAAGCTGCTGGCCCAATGTTGTGAGGGCAATTTTGCGTGTGGTGCGGTCAAACAACCGTACTCCAAGACGGTCTTCTAGCCTTTGGACAGCTTCGCTTACGGAACCTGCGCCAAGGTTCAACCGGTCGGCTGCGGCTCGAAACCCATTAGCTTGGGCCACTTCGACAAAGACTGACATATCGCTGAGTTCGTTGCGTTTCATTGTTCCGATTACCGATCATTGTGTTCCAAAGTGATCTATATAACTAATTAATAGCTTCTCCTATCTTCAGTTTCAACACGCATCAAATTGGACAGAAGACATGAAAAAGACCGCACCACTTGTTCACCCAATGCAGCAAGTCATGGGATTCAAGAGACTTGGCTTTGTTGTAGGCAGCGCAGCAATTGCACTGACAATGACAGTCTCAGCGACAATTGCTCAGACGTCCCAGACCAACTTTGGATATGAAGACGTGAATGGTATCAAGATTTTCTACCGTGAGGCTGGTGATCCAATTAACCCAAGCATCGTCATGTTGCACGGCTTTCCCAGCTCGTCTCATCAGTATCGCAATTTGATCCGCGACCTGAGCGAAAGCTACTATGTAATCGCGCCGGATTATCCCGGTTTTGGGTCAAGCGACGCACCTTCTGCTGACAGCTTTACATATACGTTCGACAGTCTGGCTGATCATATCGATACATTCATCGAACAGCGCGGTATCGACGAATATGCGCTGGTTATGCATGACTACGGGGCGCCTGTTGGCTTCCGCATCGCCTTGGAACACCCAGAGCGGGCCAATGCCCTGCTCATCCAAAATGGCAACGCCTATATGGAAGGTGTTAACCCGGCAGCAGCCGAACCGCTTCAAGCGCTTTGGGAAAACCGAACGCCTGAGGTTGATGCTCAAGTGGCAGCAAACCTGTTCAATGTCGGCGCTTTGCAATGGCAGTACACGCATGGAACACGCAACCCTGAAGGCATCCTACCTGACAATTGGCTCATGGATTTCGAGCGGGTAGAGCGGGACGGACAACACAAGATCCAATTGGATTTGCTGACTGATTATACAAGCAACATTGCCGCATACCCTGCCTGGCAAGCCTACCTGCGTGAACATCAGCCACCTGTGTTAGTCACTTGGGGAAGAAACGACGCGTTTTTCTCGCCTGAGGGGGCGGAGATTTATGCTCGGGATGTGACTGACATCGAATTGCACATGCTCGAAACTGGACACTTCCCGCTTGAAGAAGAT
Source organism: Pseudoruegeria sp. (assembly GCA_039972875.1). GTDB lineage: Bacteria > Pseudomonadota > Alphaproteobacteria > Rhodobacterales > Rhodobacteraceae > Pseudoruegeria. Next base: position 668,481 of record JBDWMA010000042.1, on the reverse strand, counting down.
GGAGCGTTTATTGCTGCTGAAATTTTAGATTTCTTAGCAGAGCGCGGCATCAACTAAAGCCGGTTTCTTCACAAATGGAACCAAATAGCATTCCAGCGTGAACATTGTCCCATCGACATTGCTTACGCCCAAGCTGCCAGCACGCAACTCAATCAATCAATCGATAAAACCAACACGATCTGAATGCGTGGATCAAAGTGGGAAGGCGAGCAGTTACCTACCCATATTGTTCGGATTATCGATCAAGGTGTGTCGATATTCCTGCCTTATCCAAACGATGATTGCAGCATAGATGTTTATCAAGCGAAAACCGAAGGAACCGAAAATGGCGGAGATCACCGAAATCTTCATTCTCAAGATGAAAGAAGGCAGTCATGTCGAAGAAATCCGCGAGGCGGCGCGTGCCGACTTTGTAGCGCTCGATGGCGTCACATCGTGGAAAACACTGGTCACGACAGACCAGTCTCGCCAGGCGCTTTACGCAGATATTTTTACGTTTCCGGATCACGAGACAGCAATGCGGGTGACACCTCAGTTTGCTGAACGTCCTGCGACGAAGGCCTTCCTTGGTGAAATCGAAGAAATGGTCGTTGGCCAATTTTTCGCGGAACAAAAATCTTAAACCCACACCCCAAACTTAACGGAGAAAACACATGACTGAACATGAAGAAATCGAACTGGCAATTGCAGAATGGAACGGCGGCCTTGATGGTGGCGACATTGAGCGGATGGTGGCCTCTTGCCACCCTGACGCGATGACGATTAACGAGCGTCAGCCCGTGACTGTCGGCACCCAAGCAATCCGCGACAAATACAATCCGCGCATTGCAGCAGCAGAAATCACTTCCGGCTATGACATCGAGGACCTGCAATTCTATGGCGATACGGCAATTGTGTCCGGTCGGTTCTACGGGACCATGAAGATGCGCGACACCGGCGAAGTCAAGAAGCCAGAGGGTCGTTTGGTGCTTGGCTACAAGCGCGATGAGACAGGCGCGTGGAAAATGTTCCTCGACATGGACAACAATGGGCCTGCGTAAGCACGCTTCGGTCGCGCCAGCCTGGCGCGGCCATCTTTCCCACCCACTAAAAGGAGCCAATCACATGACAACTCTGGAAGCAGTCACAAAAGAGATCGTAGACCTGCACGATTTCTTCACCGAGTGGTTCAACGGTACGGCTGACCGTGATCAGCTTGAGCCGCGTTTTCTATCGCGTTTGCACCAAGATGTGCAATTCATCCCGCCAGAAGGGCAAGTCATGACAGGTGCCGGTCTTAAAGATGGGTTTGGCCGTGGTTACGGATCAAATCCTGACTTTCGCATCCAAATTCGGGACGTCGATGTCCGTTATGAGTGCGGCCATTTGGTTCTGGCAACATACACCGAATGGCAGACCGGCGCTGCTTTGTCTGCTGAGGCAAACAACGCGAGAGTCACTACTGTTCTAATGGAAATGACCTGCCCAGTGACTTGGCTCCATATTCAGGAAACTTGGCTGCCTGAGGCCGTTCGCGCCGCTGGATCATTCGACTTCTGAACTGGCCGACCTCCATACACACAAACTGAAAGCCATCATCATGACCAAACGTATTGCCCACCAACCCCGCGAAAGCTCGTAGACCAGCCGTGCCCGCTTTGAAGCCAGCCTTCGAACTCGGCGCGAACATCGTTTGGCCAAGGCTCCCAGCCGTCGCTCTGCTGCTTAAAGAGCGAAAGGGGCTGTCAGCGGGAACCTTGCTTCGAGAGGAATGCGCTGGCGCAGGGGAATTTTCTTGTTGAAGCGAGGCTTGCACCGCGTCTGGCACGGCTGCCTGCTTATGTTCAGCAATCAGAAACACGGCGTTGAGGATCTTAGTTTGGCACTAACAAACTGAACGCTCTTGTCATCCTGCGTCACAAGAGTTGAGAACAAAAAAACGCAGCGCTTTCACGATTGTCACTCCGTCACTTCAGTCGAATATGTTGTCAAAATTAGATGTGGAGCCCTTACTGCGTGTTCTGACCAAAAGCTCTGAGTCGAGGGCAGCCAACAGCGCAAAGATCGTGTCAAGCTTTGTGCCACCCCGCCCGGCCTCAACTTTCGATATCGTTTCCTGCCAAACACCGCTGCGCGTGGCGAGATCGGCCTGCGTCCAGTTTTTCTCTCGACGAGCCTGACGGATCGCATGCCCAAGATCTCTGGGAATTCGAACGAAGTTCTGCAAGCCTGCCTCCTACGCCGCCCATGATGCCTAGATCATAATGCCTCCATATGATCTAAAGATCATAAGCGCAGCAGTCTAGCCCACGACAGCTTACGCTGCAGCGTAATTTCCCAAATTTTGCGCCGCAGCGTAAATTTCGCACCAGTGCTTCTCTTCGCCCGATGCCAGCTGTACCTACCCAGGGGTAACTTTATGGTCCATTAACTTTCAGAAAAATATACCATATTTTCTGACACGGAGTTCGAGCATGATTACATCAAACATCAAAAAACGCATCATCGGAAAATGGAGGCCAGTGAGCTACTGGATCGTTGCGGAGGAAATGCGCACCATCAAAAAGAAGATGAAGCAGGAGAAGGCGAGCTACTAAAAAACGCACGGGCTCAGGAAAAACGCGACGATCGAGCTTTATCTGGCTGGATGTTATGACGAGATAGTCAAGGCTGTCACTGGGCGCTCAGGCGTGGAGATGCGGAAAAAATACGGCGGGCCTATCCGGCAAAGGGAGCTCGCGAAGCGCGCTCAAGTGTAGGGGGGTACTAACATCTGGACAAAACACCAAAGGCATCCGAGTTCCCATAAGATGTTTATATTATTGATTAAAAAGTGTGATGAGGGGCGCGTGGCCGATTTTGCAGATGCAAGATAGGGTGTGAATTCTGGTGAAAACCTAACTCTTTACTTACAGATGCCGAACAGAACAGGCACAGAACGTGAAACTGATACTAGAGGTGATACCCAATGAGCGGAAAAACCGTAACCCATTGATTTTATTGGAGGCGAGTACCACGGCCATCCGCAGCCCTCTTTATTGATCTTAAAGACTTTTTTCGGTTTGGCGACGATTTTCCTTTCCTCTCATCTCCTCTCGAGCTATCTTTCGAACTGTGCAATAGGGGGGTAGATAGGAGTGAGATTTGCCGCGTCGTACACTTAAGGAACTGACAGCCTTTCAAGTCGATAAACTGGACAAGCCGGGCTATCACAGAGTTGGTGGCGTTAGCGGACTATGTCTGCAGGTAAAAGCGACCGGCTCTCGGTCTTGGGTGCTGCGGATGACTTTTGGTGGCAAGCGTCGCGATTTGGGTCTTGGTAGTTATCCGTCAGTGACTTTGAGTATGGCTCGCGAAAGGGCGCGAATGTCGCTTGATCGGGCTTGGGCAGGATACGATCCTGTTGAGGAACGTCGGGCGTTACGTGAGCAGTCCAAACCAGTCATCGAGAATGAAAGCTCAAAGTCATTCAAGCAGTGCGTTCTTGAGTTTTGCCAAGACAAAATTATGCACCACAAAAATGCGCATCGCGCTCGGCAGCAGTTTGAAAATTCGCTCGAGGCTTATGCGTTTCCGACTTTGGGGGAAATGCCAGTCGATCAAATCGAGTTGGATCACATTCTGCATGTTCTACGCCCTATTTGGAAAGAGAAGCCGGACACAGCTTCAAGGGTCCGAAGCCGTGTTGAGCGTGTATTGAATTGGGCCACGGTGAGCGGTCACAGAACTGGCGAGAACCCAGCAAGATGGCGCGGCCACTTGGATCAAATTTTGGCCCCTCCAAACAAGTTGCACAAGCAAGGTCACCACCCGGCGTTGCCGGTGAAAGATATACCCGCTTTCATGCAGTCACTCAAGAAGCGCAGAGTTTCTAATTCGGCTCTTGCTCTAGAATTCCTTATTCTGACCGCCAGCCGTTCCGGTGAAGTGCGAAATGCGGAATGGGATGAGATCGACTTCGAACAAAAGGTTTGGAATGTGCCTGCCGGACGAACCAAAACAGGAAAGAACCATCGCGTGCCGTTGTCGGAGCAAGCGTTAAAAGTTTTGTCCGCGACGCCCCGGATCGCTGGCTCTAACAGAATTTGGAGCGGCACCTCTGGAAAGCCAATGTCAGACATGACTATTGCAGCCATTGTGAAAAAGATGAATGCGGCGGAAGAAGCTGCTGGCGGAGATGGATGGAAAGACGCGCAGTCAAATCGTGTCGCTACCCCACATGGGTTCCGTTCAACATTTCGAGATTGGGCCGCAGAAGAGACCGAATGGCCCAGAGAGATGGCTGAAATTGCGCTTGCTCACAATATGGGTTCGGCTGTGGAACGAGCGTATCGGCGTACCGACATGTTGGAACGTCGGCGGGTGATGATGCAAGACTGGGCCGACTATGTGAATGGAAGTTCGCTCTCGGACATATAGGTTTCGCGGCAAGTTGACAGATTTTTGGCGGCGATATAAGCAGGTTGCAGGCCGTTGTTTCCGTTTGGGGAAATAGCGGGGCACCTTGTGTCGTGCATCACTAAATACATAGGCTTTGATCGGCCACTGACCACCGGGCCTGTGACAAGGCCGCGACTGAACCAAACTAAGTCGCACACCGCGTAGATGTCCCAATCAGTTCAAACAACTGCTGGGAAAACGCGCGTAATGATTTCACCGCATTTTTTCGGCACCTAGCTCTTTAATGTGGAGGTGCTCTCATGACATCCAAAGCTCAAAATACCATGGCTGGGTCACGCACGAAGCAAATCGATTTTGCGTTGCTGCCTGACCAAGCCTTGTTGAATGCCAATCAAGTGCGAACATTGTGCTCAATGTCGCCTGCCGTCCTTGATCGTAGGATTTCTCAAGGACGGTTCCCTCTGCCCAGTTACCATGGTCGCAACCGTGTCTGGCCTTGGGCCAAAGTTAAAGCTTGGTTGGAGCTGGCAGCTCAGCAGGAAACACCTGTTTTGCACTAAACCCGAGGCGGTTGCGCCGCTCCATAGGGCAGCCCGATCGCCATCTCTCAGCATGTCTAACACTGTAATTATGCCGTTTTGAACGGCACAGGAGAAACCATACGGCCAACTGGGCTGAGTTCTCCATGTAAAAAGGAAATCGGTTATGACCGAAGGAAAAACGATAACAGAATACGACTTCAATCTCCTATCCACTGCGATCCAAGGACTGCTACTGAAAACCAGTTTCGCAAAAAGCCAAGAAGAATACAGCGTGCTGTTTTCGATACTTGGCGCAGTTATTATGAAAGGCAAGCTTGGCATTCCTTGCCGCCCTGTTGTTGGTGACTGGTACATTCACCACCCCAATGGGGAGATTGTACTCGGCATCGGCAAGGTCATCGGAAAACCCGCTGAGCCAAAATCGGCCGGATTCCACGCATGGATCCAGACCGAAACACATATCATTGACCTGATGTCACCCATGTATCCCGAAATCTTCTCTGCAGCCAATTCACTTTCCCCGGTTCCACGGAAAATGTTGCAGGTCCCGAGAACGGATGACGCTAAGAACTGGGAGGAATTTCAACAAGGTGTCCCTCTGATGGCGAATCCGAATGTAGAATTGTCCAAAACACTTCTCGGCGAAGTTGCAAATGACCAAGACTGTGAGGGCTTGGCTGGGGCGCTCCTTCATTGGTGGCCAAAACTGATAGCTGACTCCAAGGCCATCCTTGCGTTTTACCCGGTTCGTGGTGATGGCCTTGCTATCGCCCACACGGGTCATAAAGCCGTAGGGGGCTGGCAAGGCCCTAAAGTGATCAAGAAGGCCATGCAATAAATAGTGGAGCAAACACAACTATCGTCGAGCGAACAAGATGCCGGTGAAATGGTTGACCTGGCCCCATCGACGGCTCTTGGAGAAAAGGGCTGGGTGACCAATCCCACTCTGACGGAATCCGAGAGCTTAACTGATCTCATATAGAAACAAAAACTAAGTGTTTAAGGGGTGATCTTCGGGTTGCCCCTTCGCGCATGCGCACGTCAAAGGTGATCGTTCGACTTTACTTTTGCCATGAAAAACAAGCTCTTGCGTCTCTTTTGCGTTCATGTATTGTCGCTACTACCTTCAAGTTTTATGCCCCAAGCGCGTTTGACAAACGCAGGGCCGGTGAGAGGCCGGTAGTAGGTCGGTTGGATCAGTTTACGTTGGTGATCCTTAAAGGAACGGAAACCCCGCGCCGTAGTCATTTCCCTTACAACTCACGGAGATGATTATGGCTTGTTCCCATAAACACACACTATTTTTGGCGGCTCAAAATTCACATTTTGCCGTTGGTCTTTCGTTCTTTCCCGAAGCTCCGCATTTCTTCGTCGGGTCGGGTGGTTTCAATCAAAATAACTGCAGTCTTGGCGCTGGCTCGCAGATTGGCGTACCGCTAAGCAAGCATGTTTGTTCGGAGGTCCCTATCGATGGCTAAACGTGCTCAATCCAACCCGCAAAAAGCTATCGAATGGTATTTCTGGCTGAATGGCGGCAAGCAAATATACCTCGAGTATATTTGCAGCCAAGGTGCAGCACGACCTAAGGGTAAATTCTACCAAGCAAGCGAGGCCGCCTCTGCGGTGCGCTTTGTTTCAAGTAACAATGGAGATGATTACCAGAGGAATATGCACTTCGTCCCAAATGCCGAATTCTTGGATGGTCACCGGGTTAAAGCAAACCTGAAAGCCGTGCGTTTTCTTCATGTAGACTTGGATTGCAAAGACTACCCCGGCACCGAGGAAGAGCAATTTAATAGGATTACCGATCTATTGCTCAACGCCAAGAAACGCCCCAAAGGCATTCCGCCGCCAACAACAACATGGTTCACTGGGGGAGGGGTTCAATCAATCTGGTTGCTAGAAGAGCCTATTGGTATTGATGAGGCGGAAGACCTTAACCGGGCTTTGTTGGTCGCCCTACAGGGCGGTCCGGGAACTCATGATGCTGGCCGTCTTCTTCGCCTTCCTTGGACGACAAATTGGTTGAATGACAAAAAGCGCGCAGCAGGGCGTGAGCCGTTGGTCGCGTTTATGCTGGAACCGTTGAACACGAATTCGCCTCCTGTCTCATATTCCTTGGCCGACTTTCAGGTAAAGTGCGTGAAACGTGATTCTGAATCTCGCTCTGGGGCCGCATCCACAGCAATCGTAGTTCCTGAGTTCGAAGCGTTGCCGTTGCCCGAGAACCTCAACGAAGTCGTGCCGGACGATCCCATTTGGTTTGAGGCTATTCTGACCGGAAAGCATCCAGAGGATAAGTCTTATGGGTCGCGTTCGGAATTTGTCATTGCAGCGGTAGTTTGGATGTTGAGTAAAGGGGTTGAGCCGGGTCACGTCTTGTCAATCATCACGCATCCCGATCTTGGTGTTAGTGGCCACGTATTGGATAACCCAAGCCCTCTTAAATATGGCCGACGTCAGGTGGAACGTGGGTTTGTTTTGCTCGAAACGAGTCGCGGGGGCTGGCCCGTCATGAACGATGACGGATTTCCCATCGCTAATCTGCCCGACAACATTCGCTATGCTCTTTGTGAGATGGGCGTAGATGCTCAACGCAACTTGTTCACACAGGTCGATGAAGTGACCGGATACAACCTCAATGGCCGCGATCTGAACGAGATCGCAGACATTCTTTGCAGCGCGTTCAGTCGGGAACTTAAATTCGGTGCCAACCCGGCCGCAATCAAGCGGGAGTTATTGGCTATCGCCCATGAGCGCCCATATCACCCAGTTATCGAATATCTTGATGGTCTCGAGTGGGATGGCACACCTCGCATTGACCGCTGGCTGGTTGATTACTGCGGGGCGGACGATACCGAGTTGAACAGTGAGTTCGGTAGTAAATTCATAATCGCCGGTGTGCGTCGGATAAAACAGCCCGGTGTCAAGTTCGACACCATGCTTGTGCTGGAAGGGGCGCAAGGAGCAGGTAAATCCCAAATGGCGGCAATGTTGGCCATTCAGGATGAATGGTTTTGTGGCAGCTTGGATTTGAAAAGCGACGATAAAACCAAGGCCGAACTGTTGGCTCGCGCTTGGATCGTGGAGTGCCCTGAACTTGACGGCTTGAACAAAACCAACAGTCAGAACCTCAAAAAGTTCCTAAGTACACCAATTGATATGTTCCGCCGTGCCTATGCACGCGACGCAACCGAATTTCGGAGGCATTGCATCATTCTTGGCACAACGAATGAGAGCAACTATCTGCGCGACCTAACAGGTAACCGGCGCATCTGGCCTGTGGTGGTGGGGCGGTTTGATCTGGTGAGCTTTGCGGCGGATGTCGACCAGCTTTGGGCCGAAGCGGTGGTTCGTGAACGAGAAGGGGCGTCTATTGTATTGTCTGAACACCTTTGGGCGGAAGCAAGCCGTGTTCAGGGGCATCGCATGGTTGAAGATGATTTTGCCGACATGCTGGCAGACAATTTTTCTGATCGTGTTGGCCGGGTCTCCATGGAGAGCATTAAGCTCATACTCCATCTAGACACTCAGCGCCTTTTTCCCAGCGACGCAAGGCGTATCAAGAGTGCCATGCAGGGCCTTGGTTGGGAATATGGCACGCATCGTTTGCATGATTTGGCGCAGGAAAATCAACGACCCAGAAAGGGCTTCACACGCGGTGCGAACGATGAAAGTCGCTTGGAACTCATTGCTACCCAGAAACAAGGCGGCGTGATTGTCCTCGAAACGCTGAAAGGCAAGAAAGAGGTGCCATTTTAATACAATGGGTTGGAGGTGGTGTTACTTGTTACCCGTGCCCAACAACGCAAACATTTTGCCAGTGCAGGGGGGTGCTTAACTACCCCTGTTTTATTTTTGCTGCTGTTCAACCAAGGTTACAGTTACAGGTAACAACTTTTGGCCTACGTTCGATGCAGTTTTTACGCCGCGCTGGGCGATATTGGGCATTGGGTGGGTAAACACCATGGTGTTCATCGCGGATGACGCCAACGGACGCCTGCGGTCGTGTGGCAGTGCCTTTTGGGCTTACCCCTGCACATCCAAGTTCCGTGTCCGCCAGCTACCGTTCTCGGGGAAATACTCAGTCGTGCCGGTAAATGTGCCGCGTATCATCGCACCGAATCCATTTTGGGCATCGAAGTGGCCAATCTACTTATAAGCAAAGTTACCTGAGTACATTGTCCCTGCCGCATACGTAGTCACAGGGTTTGTCTGCGGGCTTGGTATCTACGCTTGTAAACGATACAAACGCCGCAAACAGGAGAAGTGTGTGCATTCAGGCGCAGCTATTGAAAACACTACAGCGCAGGCACGGATCGAGGCTGCGCTATCGTTCAATCGACCAGATTATAGCGCAACCGAACTTTGCCGTCGCGCAGAAACGATACATCAGGACGTGTTGCTCCTTGCGCGGTGCGCAGTTTCACAGTGCCTCATAACATATGCGGATGCGATCACACTTCGAGGGCACGGCAATCCACAAAACGGTCAGTGGCTTGACGAGGTTTATGCTAACGCGATTGTGCCCTTCGGTTTCCCCGACTTGACAATGCTGGTAGTCAACAAGGCTACCAAGCAGCCAAGTCCAGAGGCGTTCAATGCAAGGCGGTCTATTCTCAGCAATATTAACATCAATGATGTTCCAGCTGAACAAAAACGCTGCTTTTGGTACCCATGTTATGGCACTATTTTGGGTGAGATTGTTCCAATTCCAAATGGCTATCAACTCGTTCGTGTTCTCACGCCACAACCAGCACGAGAGAGAGAAATTTCGCGGGCGGTCGGGAACGCGATTAACCGAGTATCGCTTGAAGGTGTTGAGCAAGCTAAACTAGGAAGGGAATACCCTCAGTCACTTTCGCGCCCTGAATTGGTTGCTCTGGCTAGTCATCTTTGGACGATACAAAATGGGAGGTGCGCTCTGACAAACCGACCTTTTGAACTCCGAACGAATGAAGATGGCGGTCAGCAGGATGACCGTGTTTCTCTTGATCGAATAGACAACTCAATTGGTTATGCTGAAGGGAATGTGCAGCTTGTATCTCAGTTTGCAAATCGCGCCCGCGGAACGCTTACAATCCTCGAAGCGCGCAAGCGGCTTGTTCAGTTTACAAGCCCGTGTAAATAGCCGCGTCGGAGAATATATAGTTTTGTCATCAGTACAAGTCATTGGCGGTTGGCGAAATCAGAAAGAAACTTCCTACGTACTAGAATTGTTTGAAAAAGAAGGTTCATGAAGCGTCCAATGACTTCGTAGGTTTGGCAACGCCTCATGGTTCCACCTGTGGCGTCTCGATTGCCTGAAATAGCTCCCTAGCCTTTGTCAGGGCTATTCCTGCTGTAAAGCTCATGCACTCATTTCAAATGTCGGTAGGGGCGGCTTTTAGCTGTCTGTCTTTTCGTTGAAAGTCAGGGATGCAGAGGCGTGAGGTTGAGAAGCTGTTCGCACTTGCAACCGCGACACTAACTCTGCATGGTCCGTCAATACTTTCTTTTTCTTAGTAAGATTTCCGATGATCTCTCTTAACAATAACTGGCCAAACACCGACAACGCTACTCGCTACAAGCTTTTTGCTGAACTTGTAGTCGAACTGGTCCACTCAAGTTCGTGGGACAGCTATAAGTGTCACACGCTATCTACCGTTACAAAGCTTAGAGAAGCCGCGATTTCCTGCCAAAAGACAATTGGGAGAACGGTGCCCAAAGCCGGACTTCAGCCAATTATCGACGAAATAAATGATGCGATAGCAAGCGATCTGATATTGGTGGGCATTCTGAAGGACAAAAAGCTCGCAAATTTGGATTTGACTTTGCGATACTCTGATCCGGTCGAGAAGATTTTGGGACGCGTGGAGCTGCTGCTCGATATTGCTGAAAACGACTATCAGGAGTTTTGCGAGGCCAAAGTTAAAACTATTTGTACGGATCAGGGATCCAAAATAAATCTTCAAACGGTTTCAAAGCTCTACATATCCTTTCTCGTCAATGCTGGATTTAGCAAATCCTATATACTGGCATGTGCGAACGAAGTGTTTCGAGACCGAGATATTGGCCGTTGCACACCCACATTGCTCCAAAGGTTTTTTGGTCACTTTAACAGAGATGGTCGGAGGAAATTCACACTTCTGTTTAGTGGTCGCTCCTCGTACATGGAGTTCATGGCTGATTTGTTTGGCCGGCAAACTTTTGCTGAACAGTCTGACCTCCCAAACTTTCCCATTGGCGATTTGCCTCCGTTATTTGGCAGTGGGTCAAAGAAAAAGATCGCAGCTTTTTCTGGCATACCAGCAAGCGATCCATTCTCTGCGGCAAAGGCTGGCGAAACAATTCTTGGTGTCACAAAGTCATTCCACTACCTCCATCCCTCTCAAGCGGGAGGGGGGACTGATAGGGTAATCTATGTCGTCGATGAAAAGCGAAGCAAGGCAACACGCGTCGATATCCGAAACCTATTTCAACCCCATCAACATCTACGATCCAGGGCTTCGCAGCCAACCTCAGTGGAGGGATTGGCAAAGTACGTATTCCAAGGCCATTCTAGGAAGGGGAGACAAAGACAAGACCGATTGCTAAGGTCTCTCAATTCAGTCGCGTTGGCATCTAACTCTTCAGACTTGGAGTCCAGACTGATAGCTATCTGGTCTGCTTTCGAAGCACTTCTACCTGAACCATCAAAGGAAGAGGGAAAGAGCGTAAGGATTACGCATTTTGTTCCGCTGATCATTCCCTGCGCATGTTATGACTATTTGTGGGCCAACTTTAACGAATGCTACGAGAACTGCACCAAGCAGTTCGGCGATGCCTTCGAAGATTGTGTTTCTCACCATTCCGGCAGCGAGAGTGCTAAGGGGTTGGCTAGCATTATGTTGGGAGAAAAACCGGCAAAAGATGCCGTGCTTCAACAAGTCCGCTCCAGTCCGCTGATGCTTAGTCGGATGGGAAAACTCCACAACTTGATAAATAAACCTAGCAAGCTAATCAAATACTGGAAGCTTCATGAGGATCGTGTGGGATGGCAAATCCATCGCATCTATCGGGAGCGAAATGACATTGTACACAAGGGAGCTAAGAGCCCATTTCTCGAAGGTCTAGTTGAAAACTCGTACGGATATTACCGAGGCGTGTTTCTCGGTTTGGAAGCCGTGGACAAAAGGTTCAAAGTCGGTGACCCAACACGAGCGTTGGAGCTAATCAGTGAGCTCTATCGAGAAAAGAGGACAACGATCCAAGGCATTAGTCAAAGCGAGAAATTGAGCAGTGAACAGAAAAAAGAACAGATTCTGGACGCAATTTTCGAAGATCGACTATGCTGATGAAAAAGTTGTCAGCACAAAACTGATAAAGCTGCAATGCTGCTCTACTTGTCTTTTGGCTTCCAATGCAGCGTAATTGCTTTGTGGCGAACAACAAAATCCAACCCCGACGATGCGTGTTTATGTTTCGAACAAAACTGAAGCGGCGTTTCGGCATCTGGATCTTCGGTTTTCACGTCGCCATTTCTAGATACTAGTTCATTCCGCCATTTTTTCAGCATCAAATTTGCATCTGTATTGTAGCAATAAACTAGGATGTCGCCTTGATTCTGCCCCATGACACCAGTGGAGTAGCGAGTGGCAAGTTGTTGGAAACCTTTGTCTAGCCAGCCGTAGCTACTGTGCTCCTTGGCTTCAGCAAGCCACAAAAAGCTGTTTTTGCCCTCAATGGATACATCGCAGTGGCCACCAACGTCTTTGTCGTGCGCGGCTTGGAAGCCAGCCATTTTTAGCATCCGGCAGATATCGAGGGTAATGTCATCCTCTCCTTTGCCCTGCATTTTGTGCTTCGCTTGCTCCAATTCGTTGCAAGCGAAATCCACTCCCTTCCGAACTGCCCTTATGCGGGCGTCATGGTTTTGAGCCAATACAAAATCAAGATGAGCCCCCTGCGGGGTTCCATCATAAAGAACTCGAAGCTCTGCAATGGTCGTTGGATTATGTTGGCTCAATGCTTCGTCCCCGGAAAGAAAGCACTCATGAGTTTGAACACAGGTACGACCTTATCCGCAGCTTCTGCTATTTCCTTCTGAGAGATTGGATGAGTAATCGTGCCAATATCCAGAGCTTTTTGGAATTCCTCGGCCGGGAGCGTGTGCCTGCCGCCATCTTCATCGATGAACTCACCACTGGAGCGTAGAATTGCGAACTTTGACTGTGCAAGGATTGCCAGAGCGGAAATAATTTCTCTGGTTACTTCCGGTACGCCCAACATTTCTAAGATGTCTTCGACGTGAAGAGTGTTCCCTTTGCTTGTATCACGATTTTCCACGGCATCGACGACCCGAAGGGCTAGGGCTGCTGCTGGCAAATCCCCCCAGTGATTGTCGATGCCTCGTTTGATGTCATCAATGGTTTGAGGTGCGTCCAAATTCGTCGTTGCGTCATCAACGTCGATGTCGAGTTTAGGAAGACCGCGCACGATCTGCATTGTCTCCAAAGAAACCGTGATCACCCTCTGAAACAGTTCCAAGGGGTACATGGGGTTACCGACCGTTTCGTTTGCGTAATCGTTGGCGTCGTTGACGATGCCGCTTTTCTTGTCGGTTTTGACGATCTGGCGCTCCATCACCCATTCCAGCGCGGGTTTGCCGTTGACGACGTAGTCGTAGGCCTCAAGCGGGATGTTCTGCATGGTGATGTTGTCGTTATAGATCACCGTGGTCAGGTCTTTTTCTTTGCCCTTACCGCCCCATTTCCACTTGTTCGTGTGCTTGACGCGGTAGAAGGCGACGGGGTCTTCCTGCGCCTCGGGGATCAGGCGGTGGTCGCCCTCTTTGAACGTGACCATATAGGGATCAGCGCTTTCAAAATTTACATGCAGATCGCCAAGAGCGCGGCCTGCGTCGCGGAAGGCGGCGAAGTCATCAAAGCTTTTGACCGCAGGAATGCGAGGGAGCTGTTTGGCAAGGTTGTTTTTGAACCGCGTGCGATATCCGGGCGAGTGCAGCAGGCCGTAGATGTAATAGAACAGATCCTCTTTGCTGATCTCGTGCCCCGGATAGGCGACTTGAAAATGCGCAAGGCCATCGTCAGTGATGGCATCGCGGCGGGTGAGGCCAGTTTCGGTGGAGTCGGCGGCAAAGAGGCCGTCGTCTGGCTTCGACTCTTCGTAGAGATAAAGTGGAAAGCACTGGCCTTTTTCAACGTTATCTAAACATGGTACGCCCTTGGACATCAGGGCAGTCATGTTTCGCGCTCCGATGCCGGAAACTTGCAACACCAAGTTATCCGTCTCTGGTGTGGGGAATATCCGATGCATCTGATAGATCATCGCGTTGAATTGACGTTCAAAATACATCCACTGAGGAGTAAATGGCCGGTAGACCGATGTGAAAACTCTTTCAGGATGAAATTCGTAGGGCTTGTCTTTTTCTAGATCTTGGAAAGCGTTTCTGTTCCAACTGATCTTTTTGTCGTCTAGTGACGCCAGATCAGCGCGAGATTCTGGTTTTTCACCACGCAACCTTTCGCGTTCGGAATTATAGAATTCGATGCTCGCCTCAATGTTATTAGCGACTTTACTTTGCGCGGAATTGTACACCCAAGCATCTCGCCCGCTCGCCACCCCAAGAGAATATGTAGCAAAAACAGTTTGCTCCGCATCCTTAGCTTTGCTGCCGATTTCAATGAATTTGTTGAAGCTTCGGTCCACCTGATCCAACCAATCGTTGTTTTCGTCAGGTGTGATGGCTTTCCAACCATTGGCTCGGGCGATGCCATCCACAGATTGGAAATCCCGAACAATCGCCAACTTTTGTTTCTGGTCAAGATAATCGCCGATGTCGTGGAAATGGATGCGACCATGCTCAGCAGCATCCGGGTTCTTGACGAATACAGAGATCGCAATCGGAGCGCGGCTACCGGAGCCAAAAATCTTGCCGCCTTCTTTTCGAGACAATTCGCCGGAGGTGCGTTGGTTTCCTCGCAGATGGAATACGTACAGGTCACTGAATTCTTCGGTCAGGCATTTGCGCAACCCATCTGCTGAGTTTCCATCAACCCACCCGGCATTAGACACATAGGCCATGACACCAGCATCGCCGATCCGATCACTGGCCCAGCGGATCGCGCGGATGTAGCTGTCATAAAGCGTCTTAACTGATGTCATTTTCGACGCGCGAGCATAGGTATCGCGGATTTTTTCATCTAGCTGCGTATAAGAAATATTGGCAGCGTCATCATTTGCGCTCTTCTGCCCTGCAGAATATGGCGGATTGCCGATGATGACGCGGATATCCAGCTCTTTCTGACGAGTACGACGTTCCGAGTTATCAGGCAGCAGGTTGGCGATCATGTCGCGTTCCTGCTCGTACATCTGGAATGTATCGGTCAGCAGGATGCCCTTGAACGGCTCATAGGGGGCATCGTCGCTCAATGCACCCTGCGCCAGTTCGTGATAAACCGTTTCGATATTCACGGCAGCGATGTAGTAGGCCAGCAGCACGATCTCATTGGCGTGAATCTCGTGCTTGTATTTATGCTCCAGCTCTTCGGGTGAAATCAGTCCCGATTGCAGTAAGCGCGTGATGAAGGTGCCGGTGCCGGTGAAGGGGTCAAGGATGTGGACGCCCTTGGAGCCGAGCGTCTGACCGAACTGCGATTTCAGTACATCGTTGACAGAATGCAGGATGAAGTCGACCACCTCGACGGGTGTATAGACGATACCAAGCCGTTGTGTCAGCACCGGGAACGCACCCTTAAAGAAGCTGTCGTACAGCTTGAGGATCAGTTCTTGCCGCCCATGGGCTGTGACAACATCGGCGGCGCGGCGTTCCACGCTGGCGTAGAATTTGGCAAGGCTTTCGCTTTCCTTGGCCAAATTGTGTTCATGCAGTTGCCCCAGCACGATCTCCATCGCTCGGGAAACTGGATTTTCCTTGGTGAAATCACTGCTTTTGAACAGAGCATCAAAGACAGGTTTGGTGATGAGGTGCTGGGCTAGCATCTCAATCGCCTCGGCCTCGGAAATTTCTGGGTTCAGATCGTCCTGGAGTTCTTCGACAAAGGCTAGGAAAGCGGTGCGTTCTGGCCCGTCCTGCGCGACGATTGAGGTGATGCGGGTAATATGGGTCTGGGCGATTTCGGCGATGTCCTTGGCCCATTTATCCCAATATTCACGGGTGCCGCATTTTTCGACGATTTTGGCCATGATGGCACGGGTGAATTCATCGAAGACAAATGCACTTTGCTGGTCACTGTCATCGATGGAGCGGCGTTCAGGGGCATCATCACCAATGCCCGCCCCGGTGCGTTCTGACTTGGTTTTGTTAGTGTCGAAATCATCGACAACGGCTGTCAGCTCTTTCAACTCGCTTTCTGATGAAATGCTGACCAGCTCCACCTTGTCGCTGATGTCTTCGCCAAGATCGGCTTGATTGATCCGCGCATCCAGCCGTTCATCATGAGCGCGAAGGGCGTTGAGGATCTGCCAGACGACCTTGTAGCGTTCATTGTCATTGAGCGCATCTTCGGGCTTGGTATTGGGCGGGATAGCGACAGGAAGGATAACATAGCCCAGCTTCTTGCCCTCAGCCCGGCGCATGACCCTGCCCACCGACTGCACCACATCGATCTGGCTTTTGCGCGGGTGCATGAACATGATCGCGTCCAGTGCCGGGACATCAACGCCCTCGGACAGCACTTTGGCGTTGGTCAGGATGCGGCAAGTGTCATCGCCCGCATCGGCCTTGAGCCAGTTCAGCATTTCATCGCGTGTGCTGGCGTTGAAGGTGCCGTCGACGTGGCGAACTTCGGTATGCAGATGGCGATTGTCGTCGATCAACTCATTGCCGATGTATTCATCGACCACTTGGGTAAATTCGTCTTCGATGATCGTAGATTTCTTGATGCTCTGACAAAAGGCCAATGCGCGTTTCATTGGTCGTGGGTCAAATTCCAGATCAGCGGTCAGATCGGTTTTGGTTAGCGCCTTGTAACAGCCGATGATCTTGGTGGCATCATCCAGCGTCAATTCAGGCCCATCTTTGAGGCGGTTCTGGATGGTCTGGGAAATCAGCCCCTCATCAACCGCAAGCACAACAACCTTGTAATCGGTCAGCAGCTCATTCTCGACCGCCCAGCCAAAGCCACGGTGGAACAGATCCTTGCCGAACTTGTCCTCGTCATCCATCGAGGCCAGTTTTGCGTCGTGGTCGTCAGCCTTGCGTTTGGCTGTATCCGCAAAAATTCGTGGAGTGGCGGTCATGTAGAGGCGCTTTTTCGCGGCCACGAACGCATTATCATGGATGCGGACAAAATTGCTGTCGTCTTCATCTTTCAATGTGACGCCAGTGGTTCGGTGTGCCTCATCACAAATCACCAGATCAAATTCAGGTAGTCCATGCTGTTTCTGAGCGCGTGTCAGCACGTCGATGGAGTGATACGTGGAAAACACCACTGTCATCCGATCCGCAGGTGCATCTGTAACCTGACGTGCGATTTTCTCCGGATCAGTTGTGGCTGGGAAAGCCAGATCATGCACATTCAGATCAAGGCTATCGGCATCGGCCCTGCGCCCGACCTTGGTATCAGAACAGGCCGAGAAGGCGGTGAACTCTTCCTGACAGTCATTCTTCCATTCTCGCACCGTCTGGGACATCAACGCCAGCGATGGCACCATAAACAAAACGCGTTTGCTATGTCCGGCCAAAGTTTCGGCAATGCGCAGGCCGGTGAATGTCTTGCCGGTACCGCACGCCATGATGAGCTTTCCACGATCTGCTGCTTTTAAGCCTTTGGCGACGGCATCCAGCGCATCGCGCTGGTGATCCCGAAGTGTTTTCTTGGCAGCAAGGCTGATCGTGCCAGTGCGCACAAATTGCGACCAGTCAATTCGGCTAGCCTCCAGCTCATTGATGCCGATGCGGTTCCATTCTTTAGACAGCTTATCCAGCGTTTCCTTAGTATTGCGTCCGAGCTCTTTGTGCGTGGTGTCGGCGATGACCAGACGCGTGAATAGATCGTTAGATGCCGCTGAGATGAAACTATCGATATCTGGCTTTTGAATACTGTGTTCAGCTGCATAGAACTTGCACTGGATCGCGGCATAGCCAGAGCCATCTGCCAGTGTCGCTACCAGATCAATACCAGTGTCCGTATTGCTCCATCCCTGCGCGGTCGCCCACTCGGCGAAAGGCACGACCTGCGAGTAATATTGTCTCTGCGTATCGTCGTTTTCCATAAACACGCGCACCAAGCGCTCAAAATAGTCGCCCTTCTCGCGTTCTGTTTTCGCGGTGTCGCGAAACGACTTCAAAATTTCCTGCAGAAGCATTAATCGGAGGACCTCAAATTTGAACTTTTGTACAAGCAGGTGCTGAGCCTGCCACCACAAGTTCTAGCGAATGCGTAAGCATTGATCCACTAGAGATTGTAGAGCTACACTACCTAAGTGAGATAATCTGTGAGGCAGCCTCGCTTTGGTCGAAGTCTCCGACAGTACTTCAACAGCCCCGTGCCGCGATCAGGCGGTCAATTTCTGTAGGGTCGGCTCGATTTCAACAGCACTACAACCGAGCGGAAGCGGATATAATTCTCACTAATTGTTTGTAGAAAAGGGTAGTTGGCGATGGTCGGCAATCTGAAGTATTCAATTCACAGGCATCGGCCCGGTGCCTACTAATTCCCAAAAGGCTTCAGTACCAACCGCGAGTCACGCTTTTGGGGCTTATAGGGGGTCCAGAGGTCTATCCAATTTTAAGTCATTGTTTTAAATATTAAAATGGAGGCGAGTACCGGAATCGAACCGGTGTACACGGATTTGCAATCCGGAAATTTTCGCTGATTTAATAGGGGAAAATTGTAAACGGACTTGTTTCGTTCACGGTCACTTTTCAATAGGTTACGAGGCCGAGGTAAACGGTTTTTCGCAAGCTAAAAGGCAAAGAAAAACCGCTGAGGGGGCGGCCACCCACCTCAACGGCTTAGAAGAATTTTTCTACCCTCTTCATTACGCGAATTTCGACCTGACCTCAAGCCAATTGGCGGTGAGATTATGAGTTGGCGTGTTGCAAATGAATGCGCAGAGCGTCGATTTGGTAGTGCCGCGCGCAAACAGATCATCATGTTTCTCGCTGACAAGGCGAGTGATGACGGTTCGGGCATCTGGTGCTCCAAGGGAACGATCCAGCGCCACACAGAGCTCAGCGAGAGCACCGTCAAACGCACCATCATCGACTTCCTGCGTGAGGGTGTCTTGATCGAGACTGGGCGACGGCAATGCCAGAACGGTTACACGGTCATTTACCGCATTGTCCTCGAACGCGTGGCTTCGATGGAAACCACTGCGGAACCCGATATCGTGACGGGGGTCATTGTGAACCCCGTCCAGCTTGAACCCGGTACGGGGTCCACAGTGGCCGGGGTACGGGGTTCACGGTGGACCCCAAACCTTCCTAAAACCATCCATAAACCACCTACGCGCAGGCGCGATGCGACGGAGGAGGTTGAAGATCTTGAATCTGAGAAGATCCTAGCAACCTATCCTCAGGACAGAATCCGAGACCGACGGACCTGCCTGTTCCAGATTGCTGCGGCGGTGAAGGCAGGCGTTGCGCCCGATGATCTGCTGAAGGCAGTCAAAACCTATGCTGCTGAGACCGAAGGTTACTCGCGCAGTAAGATCTGTTTCTCGGACAATTGGTTCAAGATGTGCCGGTGGGAGAAAAGGCTTGCCCAGATACAGGCCGATCGCGAGAAAGCGCGAGAGGCCGAAGTCAACGGCCGTACCCGGCTCGCGAGCTGGATCCATGAGCGTCATCCCATGTGCCGCCATATCACCAATCGACAGATTGAGGATTTGATTTTGTCGAAACGGGTGACGCCTGAGCAAGTCTGCGCGGCGGGGCTGTAGGCGTGACTTTCGAAGGAAGGCTCGGCATAGTTGGCGGGGACTGGAAAGCATCATCATGGTTGAATATTGCGCGGTCTTACAAGACAAAACCCGGAATGAGACCGGCTTTTACTTCTCATAAATGACTTCAGATGCGCGTTTCCAGGCAAAAGCAATTCGTGACCACTGGGGCGTAGAAAATTGGCTGCATTGGGTCATGGATATGGTGTTCCGCGACGATGAATGCCGTATCAGGAAGGGCAACGCGCCAGCCAATTTTATCACAATCAAGCACTCAGCAAGTAACATGCTGCGATCCGTAAAGAGAAAACACAGCCTACGAACAAAACGTCACATCGCGGCCTGGGACGATGACTTCCTGGCTAAAATTATTGGGGCATAAATCTCATGCGATTCCCCTGACTCTAGTAAATCTTGTTGACGAAAAAGCTTGCCTACAAGCTCAGTAGCACCCTTAATGATTGTATTTTGATGATGAGGCGCATTATGGCAGAACAGAGACCCCACCAGACAAGCACAGTTTTCTGGATTACATATGCAATGATTATTGCAACGACGGCAGGCTTTATACTCTCAAGTTTTATCGGCATGAATGATATACTAGAGGGAATTGAGGCTGAGAATTCGAACCAGACGTCAGCATTAGTAGAGCAACTTAATCAATCTGGCTCCGAGCATACTGAATTATTAGTCTGGGCCGCCTTGGAATTTGATACACTTGAAAACCGCCAAAATCGCGCGGACTCGCTCCTTTCAACAAGGACTTGGCTCCGCTTCATGAATACTGCATTTGGGTCAATTTTGATAATGTGTGGCGCGATTTTTATATTGTCTCGCGTCAGGATCGACGAGGCTAACATCAAAGCAGAAAGTAGTGGGTTCAAGTTGGCCTTCGCTTCAACATCTCCTGGCATTTTCATGCTTGCTGTTGGAGCGGTGATGACCACAGTTCCACTATATGCTTCTCAAACAATAAAGATTGGTGATGGTTTTTCTTACCCAAGCCCTTACGCCATTGCCGTAACTGTACCACAAGCCGCGACCACGGAACTAACAGATGAGCACAGAGCACGAATGTGTAACGCCGCAAAGGCAGACGGAATTGAAGACAGTCACTACTGCAGCCTAAACTGATGGAGAAATCGATGGGAATTCGATACAAAACCCTACTTTCATTACTCTTTTTCGCAACGAGCCCAGTTCATGTCGCTGCCCAGTCAGTATGTGGTAACTTTCAGACCAACCAAGAGAAGACAGCTTGTCAAATTGGGTATGACGCTGGCAGGGCAGACGGGGGGAGCGAAGGAATGATTGCGGGTCTAGCGGAAAACACTTTTGGAAGCATAGTAATCGCCCCTAAGGGCACAGCGGGTACAGAGGGCTACGAAATACTTGGCGTGCCTGGGGTTGGTGAATTTTCTGCTGAAAACCATCCGTCAATACAGAGTTTTTTGGAAGCATATCCGTTATCTGAAAGCTTGAGCCGTACTGGAGAGGGAATGGCACTTTCACCGGCAGGAGCGGAAACAGCTTTAGGTGCTTTTCGTTTTAGTGTGGAAGATGGCAAAATCATTGGCCTTGAAACTCTGGAGCGCCAGCAGTGGCAAGCGGCTCCTCTTCAATGAGCAACAGTATTCATCACTTAGCTGCATTGGCTATCAACTCGATTGTAGGAAATCCACTTAAAAGTAGCAGTATTGGAGGACGTCATGAATGAAGAACGAATTGCCGATTGCCTATCTCAGTTTGAGAAAGACCCACTTCGAAAAATTTATAAGCGTGATCAAGGTAAAGCTCTCGAGGAACATGTTCATATCTACCGAAGCAGTGTTGTTTGCGAAACCGACAAACGTGGCTTTCCCACTCCAGACAACAAATCACCTCTTGAGCTAGTAGTGAATGCACCGGGCGGAACGGTACCTCTATGGGCCGAGGGCACTGTTCTTAAGTGGCGCTTCCAGGACGCTTCAATGGCTGTGTTTCGCGACCCAGAGGCTGCCAAAGACTACTTAAGAACGCTATTTGGTCTTGGCGTTGAGCTTTGGGGCATTGGAGTGCCCGTTACATTCAAGGAAGTCCATGAAAACTGGGATTTTGAATTGGTTGTTACACCGAGCGAAAATTGCGGGCCAACAGGGTGTACGCTGGCTCGGGCATTTTTCCCGGATGCTGGTCGCCATGAACTAGTACTTTTCCCGACCTTGTTCGAGCAGGCACATCAAGAACAGGTCGAGACGATGGCCCACGAATTGGGTCATGTTTTTGGGTTGCGTCACTTCTTTGCTGATGTCTCTGAAACCGCTTGGCCGTTTGAAAAGTTCGGCGAGCATAACAAATTCAGTATCATGAATTATGGGTCTGATAGCAAAATGACCGACAATGACCGCGCCGATCTCGCAGCCTTGTACATGAGTTTTTGGGAGGGCTCGCTTACGAACATTAATGGAACGAAAATAGTTGGTGTGCACCCATACAGTGCCGGTCTAAGTACGCAACAGCCCTTTCATTTGGCAGCAAAACAGACCGACCTGGTCTGATGAATATACAGAATTGTGTTCACCGCACGATTGCAGATCTCTTTCTTTGACTGGCGTTTGACAGTTTTGCGGCGGCCCCCAGAACTTTTCCATAATGCAAAATCCAGATCGGATTATGCGACCGATTCTGGAAAGTCCAGCGCTGCAGAAGCAATTACAATCTTGTGTGCTTGAACGGCCGTTCAGTTATCGAAATCAAGTAAGGAACCTCCCATGACAGTACAACAGCATCGCTTCATTGATATGCATACCCATCTTTTTACTGCGCGTTATCTGCCTCTGCAGGGAATTTTCATGGGATTCACGAAAGGAAAGCTGCCTCGCCTTTGCAGGGGGGTGGCAAAGCTAATCTACGGCATCACTGGTGAGTCTCAATTTGCCCCAGCCCTTCAGGAAAGTGAGCTTCAAGAACAATTAGCGAAGGCGATTCTGGACCGCGACGCCGATGCCATGTTGAGGTTTGTAACCGGCCCAATTCGTAAATTGCTCAATAAACTTCCGACCGAGGGTTTCATCGCGATCGAACAGCCAAACGATGTACAGGATATGCTTCTGTCATTTGACGACATTCGAGCAGATTTGATGGAGCTTGCGGACACCCCACCCTTAACTGAACTGCGCGATCTTGGGATTGCTCGGCCAAATGATATGTCAGTCTTTGAAAATCCAGATTCCGAACCTGACGATTTGGATATGTTGCTCAACAAGGCACTTTTAAGAATTGGAGATGCACTCAAAGAAGCAGATTTCTTAGAAGCTGTGGTTCATCTTCACATTGATGGGCCCTTTGCCGTGGGCACAGATCAAGGACTGTTAAAAATGGGACTCGATGGCAACCAATTGGGTAGCCTCCGCCAAATTCTCTTATTTGTTGTGGTCATGGCAATGTCAGAACGAACTCGATTTCGTCTTTTGGAACGCGATTACAACAAAGGTAAACCTGCGGATGGTTATGATGCAGAACACTATGTAGGTGTCTTGATGGACATGACCGGACCCTATGACAGCTATTTTGACCGTGCACTTCTGCCTCCGCCAGTTCCGTTCAGGATACAGATCGAGCGCATGAAAGCATTGTCCGGGGAGACCGGTGGCAAATTGATCTCTTTTGCAGCGGTTGACCCATTTCGAGAGGACTGGCGTAATCTGGTCGACCATGGCGTTACCAACGGTGCCAAGGGTTTCAAGCTTTACTGTCCGTTGGGAGTTCGCCCGATCGATAGTGGTGCAATCACACCCGTCAACCCTGACAATGACTACGTTGAATATAGGGAAGCTGCTGCGTCGCCAGTCCCAGATCGAGGTGCCCAGTCGAGGATGGAAGGGTTACTTCACCATTTTTCATCAAATAGCTTGCGCCTTTATACCCATTGCACCCCGATTGGGTTTCAGGTTGAGAAAGGCTATGGAGTTTTTGGCGACCCCGAACTTTGGGGTAAGGCTATGACGAGTTATCATGCTGAGGATTTGTGGCTTTTCCTTGCTCACGGTGGCGGAGCAACGGGCGTCGATATGGGAGGGTGGGATATCGAGGAAGACGAAGGAGACGATCCTGACAGGTCCTTTTTTGCAAAAACATTTGCCGGGCGGGCTATTCGCTTGGCTGAGCGCTCACAAAACGTCTATCTCGGCTCCGCCTTCTACGAAGGGATTGATGATCATGCTCACGGCCATGGCGACCTTAATCGAATCCACCGCCGGATGAAACGTGTGCTTACAACTACCCGCTCAGAAACAAAAAATCACATAAGTGAGCGATTGTGTTTTGGCACTGACTGGTCGATGCCTTCGGCAATTGGAAGGACGCGAGAACTCGTAGGCAACTACAACAAGTTCTTTGATGATCCAGAGCTAAGTTCATTTGCACCACTTTTCTTCATGGAGAATGCCAAGCGTTTTCTCGGGCTTGATGCTGGGTCCCTTACGGCTTGAGCGCCTGCCTCGTAGAACTCGGCATATCGACCTCTTTTATTGAGCAGTGCTTCGTCTCCTTTGTGTAATGCCAGCTATTTAACCTGCGCGATCATCACTGTGAATCCCGTCCAGCCTGAACCCGGTACGCTGCGATGGGTATGAGTGGGGTTCAGTGGTGACTTCGCGCAAGAAAAATATCTGGCGGCATCCATCGGGGCGCGTGTACTTCCGAAAGGCGGGAATGCCGTTGGTGCGCATCCATGCCGCCGAGGGCACCGCCGATTTTGATCGGGAATACTTGGACATCATGACCGGCAAGAAATGGGCCGCAAAAACGTCCTTCTCCGCTCTGATTGCTGACTATCGCGAATCCGATCGCTGGTCTGGTCTTAAACCTCGGACGCGCTCGGATTATGAAAAGGTGCTGATCTATATCGATGATAAGATCGGCAACCGTGACGTTCGCGCCTTTACGTGGCCTGATGCGATCGCGGCCCAGAAAGCCAATTCGCACCGCGTCCGATTTGCCAACTACATTGTGCAAATTCTTGTGGTGCTGATGGAACACGCGATTGATATTGGTTGGATCAAAGATAATCCGGCTAAGGGCGTTAAGGCGCTCAAAACTCCTGAACATAAAAAGCGGAAGCACATCCCTTGGCCCGATTGGGCGGTGGATGCTTTCCGCGATAAAGTTGTGGGGCAAGCGCGCCTGATCTTTGAAATTGGCGTTGGCACCGTACAGCGCCCCGGTGATTGGGTGGCCTTCTGTTGGGGTGACTATGATGGCCAAAATTTAGCCCTGCGCCAGAACAAGACGGACAAGCCCTTGATCTTGCCCTGTACCCGTCTTCTCAAAGAGGCGTTGGATAAGGAGAAGGCCAGTTTAGGGGCAACACCGATAGCTGGGCGTCCGATCCTGACCACTCAGAGCGGCGGTCGGATGAGTTACCGTTACATGGCACAGATAATGCTCAAAGTGCGTAAGCGTCTGGGCCTTGAAGCCTATGACCTGCACGCACTGCGTTATCGTGGTGTCATGGAATTAGCATGGGCTGGATGCGATGATGATGAGATCGCCAGCTATTCAGGCCACGCCACGAAAGAAATGATTGCCAAGTATGCCGGGGAAGCCCGTCAAATAATGCGTGCACGACAAGCATCGGAGAAACGGCTGTGAACAGAACAGGACCAGAACGTGAAACTGATACCCCGGTTGATACCCTCGTAAATGGGAAAGGCGCTAAGGTATTGAAAAGATTGGAGGCGAGTACCGGAATCGAACCGGTGTACACGGATTTGCAATCCGCTGCGTCACCACTCCGCCAACTCGCCGAAGGGTAGCGGCTTCCTATACGATGGAAAATGAGTGTGCAAGGTACATTTATGCCTTAACTGCGGAGTTGCTCATATTCTTCATCTGTGGCAGAAAACGAGCAATCCCTTTGTTACTCGAAAGACTGGTGATATGCCGAATTTTGAAAACCGCCGTACTACAATGGTCGATACGCAGGTTCGGCCCTCCGATGTGACTAAATTCCCAATCATCGAGGCAATGTTATCTGTGCCGCGTGAATTGTTTGTGCCACGCGCACTCACTGAGGCGGCTTATATCGGTGAAAACTTGGAATTTGCACCAGGTCGGGTGTTGTTGGAGCCGCGAACACTCGCAAAAATGTTGGATGCATTGGATATACAATCAACGGAAGTTGTCTTGGATGTCGGTTGTGGGCAGGGGTACTCCTCGGCTTTGATTGCTCGTATTGCTGATGCGGTTATTGGAATCGAACAAGATGCGGACCAGATTCAAGAGGGTGAAAATGTCTTAACGGATCTGGGTGTGGACAATGTCGTTATGTTGGAGCGTTCCCTCGTGGAAGGTGCCGCAAAGCATGGTCCTTATGATGTTATTACCGTGCAGGGTGCTGTTGAAACTATACCGACGGAACTGCTGGATCAGCTTAAAGAGGGTGGTCGGATCGGATGTCTTTTCCGGACTGGTGAACTTGGTGAATTAAAGATCGGGTATAAAGTGAATGGTGTACTAACATGGCGTCTTATCTGTCATGCGAGTGCACCCGTTCTTCCGGGTTTCGAAGCAAAACGTGCATTTGAACTGTGATATCGTAAAAAATAAGTCTTAAAAATAGGACACGGCAATGTCGAGCAAACTAAAATTTTCTAAAATGGCAGCACTTGCGCTGGCGACGTGTCTGAGCGGCCCCGCCGTTCACGCGCAGTCATTGGCTGATACTCTTATCAATGCGTATAATCACAGCGGTTTGCTGGTGCAGAACAGAGCACTCTTACGGGCGGCGGATGAAGATGTGGCGCAGTCCGTGGCTTTGCTGCGTCCAACGTTGGATTATTCCGCAAGCTATAGCTACACAAACTCCCACAACAATTTTTCAGGGACCACAAATAGCGGCGTCAGCAGCATCGGACTGACCGCAGGTTGGTTGTTATACGATTTTGGCCGCTCGAAGCTGGGCATTGATGCGTCCAAAGAAACGGTTCTGTTGACGCGTGATGCCTTGTTGGGGATCGAGCAGGATGTATTGTTGCGCGGGCTCGAAGCCCATATGAATGTGCGCCGAAGCAGGGAATTCGTGTCTTTGGCTGAAAACTCTGTTCGCTTGATTTCAGAGGAATTGAGAGCCGCGCGCGATCGATTTGAGGTTGGCGAAGTCACACGCACAGACGTCTCTCTCGCTGAAGCGAGATTGGCATCTGCGAGGTCCACTTTGGCAGCCGCGCAGGGCAGCCTGGCGTCTTCACGAGAAGAGTATCGGGCCGCGGTTGGTGGATATCCTAACAATCCGGCTGCTCCGGGAGCTTTGCCCAAAACGGCAACGTCTCTTGATGTCGCTCGGGATGTCGCGGTTCGGACACATCCGGATATGTCACAAGCAAAACGAAGTATTACGGTCGCTGAAATCAACGTGGCGCGGGCTGATACAGCCAAGCTGCCCACTGTGAGTGCATTTGCTGACTTGTCCCATAACTTTGGGGATCTATCTGTCGGAGATCGTCGTGAAGATGCGACTGTCGGTCTACAGCTAAGTGGGACAATCTATCAAGGTGGATCACTTGCGTCGCAAACCCGTCAGGCAATTGCACAACGTGATGCTGCACGGGGGGCTCTACATTTTGTGCGCCACTCAATTGGGCAAGAAGTAGGGAACGCATGGTCCGCAATTTTGGTTGCTGAGGCTAGCGTCTCTGCAGGCAATCAACAAGTTCGTGCGGCGCAAGAGGCCTTTGATGGGACGCGCGAAGAGGCGCAGCTTGGGGCACGGACAACATTGGATGTGTTGGACGCAGAGCAAGACCTTCTGGATGCGCAGGCGGATCTCGTATCGGCGCAAATCGATGTCTACATCGCGTCTTATCAGCTTTTGTCTTCCATGGGGCTGATGACAGTTGATCACTTGAACCTGGGCATTCCGACATATGATCCGGCAGCGTATTATAACGCTGTTAAGGGTGCGCCTGCCGGATTGAGCCAACAGGGCAAAGATCTCGACCGTGTCCTGCGCGCCATCGGAAAAGAATGATAATTTCCCCTTTTACGCAATGTGTTGTGTGAAAGGGGCCTTGCCGCTAATGTAGGGGTGAGGCGGAAACTGGCAGCGGAACTAAAATGGAACGTAATGCGGAAATCGAAGACGTCCTGAGCTCCATTCGTAGATTGGTTTCAGAAGAGGTGCGGACGCAGGAGCCGCTGGTCGATATTGCTGATACACGCGTTGCGGAGCCCGAAAGCCACGAGCAAACTGATAAACTGGTTTTAACCTCGGCATTTCGTGTTCAAACAGACGTAGAAATTGCTTCTAAACCAATTTCAGAGCCGGCCGTATTACATCTGACAGATGTCCTTCCGATCTCTCCTGAAGTGGAGCAGGGGGCCACTGCCGATGATTTGCGCGATGCGGCTCGTGTTTTGTCTGCCGATGATTTTGCGGTTGAAACCGTATTACCCGATGAGGATGTCGCTCAAGCGAATGCCCGTTTGGAGAGCCTCGAAGATACTATTGCTGAGTTGGAGTCTGTGGTCAGCGAGCAAAATATCGATTTCGAACCTGATGGCTCTGAAGAAGTGGGCTCTAGCCCTGAAGTTGAGGCATTAGAGTTTGTGCCGCAATTCGTATCCGCGTCACGTCGAGAGGTGCGGGAAGCTATCGATGTGGAAGGTGCCGCTGATGAAGTGGTAGACCTGAATGTTGAGAAGGGCGAAGTGGAGCCACTGGAAGCCGCTGCGCCAGACGTCGTGACCGCTCAAGCAGAGGATGTTGTCTTTCATCACACGACAGAGGAACCCGTTGAGGACAAACATGAAGCGGGTGCGGCCTCTGCAGAAGATGATGACGAAGCTTTCATTCTGGATGAGGATTCTTTGAGGGAGCTTGTCAGGGATTTGGTGCGAGAAGAGCTGCAAGGTGTTCTGGGCGAAAGGATCACCCGGAACGTCCGGAAATTGGTTCGGACGGAAATCAACCGTGTGCTTGCCAGCCAAGAGTTTGAATAACCCTTAGCGCGACACCGTTTTGCTTAACGCTAACAGTAAATCTAAATCCAGATGGGTTTCTAAATGCTCTGCAAGAGCATCGAGTGTGCTGTCGACTCCGTTGTCATAGGATAAGCCAGACGCCTGACCTCCAAGGCGTTCCAAATAGGCCGCGCGAAAGCGATCAGAGGTAAATAACCCATGTAAATAGCAGCCGCGAACACGTCCATTTTGGGATTGTGCACCATGCAATTTTTCACGCACCCGCAACCAACCTTGTTTGCAATCTGGCCCGCTGGTTTCTCCGATGTGGATTTCATAGCCATACACGGTGGAGTTGCTTTCTAAGTCCACCGCAGATGTATCTGTCAGGGTCTTTTTAGGTTTCATCACTGTGATAATATCTAAAAGACCGAGCCCTTGGACAGAGGCGGGTGCACCTTCTATTCCATCAGGGTCCTCAATGCGTTGGCCCAGCATCTGATATCCGCCGCAGATCCCAAGAACATGCCCTCCACGGCGGACGTGGGCCATGAGGTCAATGTCCCATCCTTGTGCTTTGAAGTAAGCCAGATCGGCAATCGTAGACTTTGATCCAGGGATCAACACCAGATCGGCGTCGCCGGGCAGTGGGGTTCCTGGCCGTATAATTTCAACGGCGACATCGGCCTCGGCGGACAAGGGGTCCAAATCGTCAAAATTAGCAATACGGGACAGTTGCGGTACGGCGATCTTTATTCCGTGTCCGCTGGAGGAAGCGATGTCCATGACATCTTCTGCGGGAAGCATCCAGGCTTGATCAAACCATGGGAGTACACCGAGGCTTGTCCAGCCCGTCCGATTTTCGATTTCCCGAAGCCCCTGGTCAAAAAGGGATGGGTCGCCTCGAAACTTATTGATTGCAAAGGATTGAATCCGGGTTTGGTCGCTCTCTGGTAACACAGCATGGGTCCCAACGATTTGGGCGATGACGCCGCCACGGTCAATGTCCCCGATTAGGGTCACTGGAACCTCAGCAGCCTCTGCAAACCCCATGTTGGCAATGTCTCCGGCCCGCAGGTTTATTTCGGCGGGGCTGCCGGCCCCCTCAACGAGGATAAGATCGCAATCCTCTGCTAGCCGGTAAAAGCTGTCCAACACATCAGGCATCAACGAGGCTTTCATCACACCGTAATCCCTTGCTTTAAGTGTCGCACGCCGTTTCCCGTGAACAACGACTTGAGCGCCAACGTCGCTTTCGGGTTTCAAGAGGACCGGATTCATATCAACAACAGGATCAACGCCACAGGCCCGCGCTTGCAAGGCTTGTGCGCGCCCGATTTCACCGCCGTCGGCGGTCACGGCGGCGTTATTGGACATGTTCTGTGGTTTAAAGGGGCGTACGCGCAGGCCACGCCGTACGAATGCCCGTGCCAATCCGGCCACAAGTATAGATTTGCCGACATTGCTGCCAGCGCCCTGAACCATGATTGATTTGGCCATTGTCATTCTCCGGCATAAGGTCCAATTCGACATATCTTTGATGGAGCCTTTGTAAACCCCCAATGAACACACCTGCACATCTTCTGCTTGGCGCGGCGGTCTACGCCCGGCCTTCGAGCCCAAAGGTTAACATAGCGGCCCTTTTTGGGGCATTGCTCCCGGATTTATCGCTTTACCTTTTAGTCGCATGGAATGTTTATGTTCTGGGAGTTGACCCGAACGTTGTTTTTGGCAGCTATTATTTCTCTGAGAGCTGGCAACAAATTTTCGCCGTGGACAACAGTTTTATCCTGTGGGGCGGGGCATTCGGGCTGGCGCTTTGGTCGAAACGATCTTGGATTATTGCGTTTTCAGGGTCTGGTCTGATGCATGTTGTGACCGATTTTTTATTGCACAACGATGATGCGCGCCGACATTTGTGGCCGCTTAGCGATTGGGTTTTTCATTCCCCTGTCAGCTATTGGGATCACAACCATTATGGAAATGTATTTGGGCCAATAGAAGTTTTGCTCTGTGTGACGCTAATTGTCGTGCTATGGCGGCGGTTCCACACCCATTGGGTGCGGGGACTGCTCTTGGTGGCGGGTGCGATGCAGGTCATGCCATTTGTCGTTTTTTTCCTGATCCTGTCTAAAGGTGCATAAAAAAAGACGCGCCAGCAGCGGCGCGTCTTTTTTCGCAGTCGATGGTCAGAAGGAAGCCTAGGCTGCTTCTGCCTGTTGTTGGCGGCGTTCGCTTTCTTCGCGAGACAAAGCCACAGAGGTTCGAACCCCTTTGGAAACGAATTCCATTAATCCACCCACAACACGTTCGTTGGGGTCAATTCCGGCGCAAGACAGAACTTCGCGACCGTCGCGGGACCGTGCCCAACGTGCGATCTGTTCCGGCCCATTGCCATATTTTTTGTCGTCAGCAATTGCGTCATCCAATGCAGCAAGTACAACAGCAGCGAAAAGTTTTTTCGCGCGGTTGCCTTGTTCATGGTTGAAGGCAGTGCCATCAACGAAATCAGCCATCTCGTCGTCCTTTTATTCTTGCTCTTGCATTTCGGGCGTTCGCCGAATATGGCGATTTTTGCGCGATTCGGTATCCCAATTTTATCATAAGAGCCATGCGTCTAGTGCATAGCTGCAGAGTTAGATTTTGCGGTTGTCGGGGTGACTTGTCAGCGCCTGACGGTCTGTATATAGGGTTGACGCTATCCCGATCAACCTTTTTGACATGGTTTTGTGACATGCCCAGAATTAACGGAAATGAAATTCGCCCCGGTAACGTGCTGGAGCATAACGGAGGCCTTTGGGCCGCTGTGAAAGTCGACCACGTAAAACCCGGTAAAGGGGGAGCGTTCGCGCAGGTGGAGCTTAAGAATTTACGCAACGGTTCTAAGTTGAACGAACGGTTTCGTAGTGCCGATAAAGTTGAGCGCGTTCGTCTTGAACAAAAGGATCAACAATTCCTTTATGAAAATGATGGAATGCTGGTGTTTATGGACATGGAAACCTACGATCAGTATGAAATTGCTGCAGATATTCTGGGTGAACGACGTCCGTTCCTACAGGATGGAATGATGGTTGTTGTTGAATATTATGAGACCGAAGCCCTAAGCGCAAAAGTTCCTCAAAAGGTCACCTGTAAGGTCGTTGAGACCGAGCCCGTAGTCAAAGGCCAGACTGCTGCGAACTCGTTTAAGCCAGCGATTTTGGACAATGGTGTCAAGGTTATGGTGCCGCCTTTTGTCGGTCAGGATGAGGATATTATCGTCAATACTGAGAGCATGGAGTACTCTGAACGCGCCTAACATTGACGCGTTTTGGATGTTTGGGAGGGGCCTAATGGGCCCCTTTTTTTAATTTTTTGACGCTACGTCATATTGCACTTGGGCATTACCTGCATGCATTTCACCCTGTGCGCGGTCAAATCTGAGGTAGGCGATGGCGCGATTTCCAGCCTGTGTGAACAAATATCCAACCGGTTTGCCATTTGATTCGATAGGCGTTCCCGTTGGGGCGACCCCATGGATGGATACCGTGGCAAAGCCTTTGCGTAATTCGGTTTTATGTTTCATCCGCGCGGTGACCTCTTGGCCGACATAACACCCCTTTCGAAAATCCACACCGTTAAGCCGTTCGAACCCCGCCTCAAGGATATATGTTTCGTCGGCTTGCAACTCTATTGCGGTTTCCGGGATACAATGGGCCACGCGGATCGCGTTCCAGTCAATATCTGAATCGGGTAGGGGGCTGCTGCTATAGAGCCGCCACCCAAGATCAGGATGTCGGGGATCGGCAAGCGCGCCCTCTGGTGCATTGCCAACGCCGCGCGATAGTTTTTCGGGGGCCTCTTTTATGTGCACATCAGCTCGCAATTTATACATCGTCAAACGTTGGATGAATCCTTTGGCGAGACTATCTGCCACATCTAGTAAAATTCTGTCGTCGTCTTCGGTCAAAAAGAAATCTGCCAGATATTTTCCCTGCGGCGAAAGCATTGCCGCATAAACGAGTCGACCGGTCATTTGATTGACGTCATTTGTGACCAACCCTTGTAGGAATTCGGTGCGATCCGAACCGGTGATAGCGTAGATCTTGCGGGGATCGGACATTTCTGGCTCCTCATTTGATGATTTGGCTAATATAGGAATGCTTAGCTCAATGGACAGGGCGAAATTAAAGGAATTCACATGCGCGCGCCGCTTACTGTAGTCATCCCCACCCTAAATGCTGCTTCGGCGCTGCCAGCATTGATGCAGGGTATGATGGAGGCAAATCAATCTGGGATCTTGCGTGAAGTGGTGATCAGTGATGGTGGCTCTCACGATACAACGCATATAATCGCTGAAGATGCCGGTACTTTGTGGTGCGTTGGGCCAGCGGGTCGTGGTGGCCAGTTGAAACGAGGTGCAGCGTTGGCCGGTGGCGAATGGTTGCTGTTTCTGCACTCTGATACACAATTGCCCGAAGGATGGTCCGCAAAGGTTTGCCAGCATATGGAATACCCCCAAAAGGCGGCGTATTTTCGGTTGAAGTTCGGTAGCCCTGTATGGGCTGCAAAAGCGGTGGCGGGGTGGGCCAATTTGCGCTCTAGGATGCTTGATCTTCCGTATGGGGATCAGGGTTTGCTGATTAGCCGTTCATTGTATGATCAGGTCGGCGGGTATCAAGACATCCCCCTTATGGAAGATGTGGCATTGGCGCAGTCCCTAAAGGGAAAGTTGGTTGTCTTAGATGCCACGGTGACCACATCTGCCGAACGTTATGAGAAAAACGGGTGGCTCCGCCGGGGCTGCAAAAATTTATTGACGCTTTTGCGGTATCTGAAAGGCGCTAGTCCAGAAGATTTGGCCAAGGCCTACCGACGCTAACGCTCTTCGGTGCGAAACTGAAGGTTATACAGATTGGCGTAGACGCCACCACGGGCCAGTAGGTCCTCATGTCGGCCCTCATCAACGACTTGGCCGTGTTCCATGACCACAATTTTGTCAGCCTCTTGGATTGTCGACAACCGGTGGGCAATGACCAAAGTTGTGCGTCCGACTGAAAGGGTTTCCAGCGCCTTTTGAACCGTTTTTTCGGATTTTGCATCCAAAGCAGATGTCGCTTCATCCAACAAAAGTACTGGCGCATTGCGCACTAGGGCGCGGGCGATTGCTACGCGTTGGCGTTGGCCACCTGACAGCGCAGAGCCCCGCGGCCCTGCATGAGATTCAACACCTTCGGGTAGTTTGCTCAGGAATTCGGACACGTTTGCAGCATCTAGGGCAGCGTTTAGGTCATCCTCTGACAAGCCGTCATGGCCCAATGTGATATTTTCGCGAATTGATTCATCAAAGAGCAGGGCATCTTGTGTCACCACTGAAAACTGACTGCGCAGATCGTCCAGCGAAAACCCGTCGACTTTGGTGCCCCCAAGGCTCACAAGGCCACTTTGCGGGTCGACAATGCGGGTCAGAACATTGAATACAGTGGATTTTCCGGCACCCGACGCACCAACAAGGGCCGTGGTTTTGCCAGCTTCGGCAACAAAACTGGCCCCCCGCAACACTGGCTGATCCCCATAAGACAGATGCACGTCTTTCAGAACAATCTCTGTTTGATCCTGCGCAATCAGAGCAGCCGGGGCGGTGGCGGACACGATTGTCGGTTTTTCGTCGAATAGTCGATAGAGTCGCTCTAGGCTGGCAGCCGCAACCTGCCACGTGCCTGCAATCCCACCCAAACGACGCAGCGGCTGAAAGGCCAGCGCCATGGCGGTAAAAAAGCTCATGAATTGGCCAACGGTTTTGTCACCGGAGATAATATCCTGTCCACCAATGACCACCACACCAAAAAAACCAATTCCAGTGACAATATCAATCATGGCCGGAATCATAGAGCGCATGGCCGCAGTGCGAATTTCAACTTTGACGATCCGTTTGACGATCGCGTCAAATCGGTTGGCTTGATAAGCCTCCATCCTGTTGAGTTTGATCGGATTGATACCGTGAAATACTTCGTCCAGACGCGTAGATCTTAGGCTGGCTTGCACGCGTGTTTGGCGAGCTTTTTTACGGATATAGCGTTGCAACATCCCCATAGGCAGGATCAGGACTGGCACTGCAATCAGGGCCAATAGGGTCCAATACCAATCGACGGTGATGGCCACTGCGAACAGAGATACAAGAGAGACCATATCCCGGCCTACACCGGAAATGATGACAGACCAGACGTTCTGAACCGATACAGTGTCGCCCTGTACGCGTTCCATCAAAGCGCCGGGTGGATTTGTTTGATAAAAGGCGGAATCCAACGACATTAGGTGTTTGACCAAATTGCTTTGCATTTCTGTAGAGGTTTTTTGGGCCACTGTTGTCAGGATGATCTTTTGGAAAATATTCGTTGCCCCCCGCAACAGGAACAACCCTAAAATGGCGGACCCAACCCAGAGTAACGCATCCGCACGCCCGTCTACGAACACCAGATCAAACATGGGTTGTAGCAAGTAGCTGAGGATGCCAAGCGTGCTGCCTTCGATCAACATGAAGAACAAAGCCAGTAACATCCAACCTGTGTGTTTCTTCAGATATCCGTGCCAAAGGCGATGCAGCAATGCTTTGGAGTTGTAGGGATCAGATGGTTTAAGATCAGACAACAGGTAAATCCTTGAGCGAAAGTGTCATTTTTGCTTATCCGCTCTGCCTGAAACTGGCAAGAGAGGCGGCTGTTTGATCGGGAATTGAGCGGACTAGGTTTGGTTTTTGGGGGGTTGTCTTTAGGGTCAAGGAAACGCGGACGTGTGTGGGCGGCGTTTAATGACTGTGACTGGATCAGCGGCTCATTCTGTTGAAGAGTAGATTCAGCACAACGCTTAAGAAGATGACGGTAGGCCACCCATAAATGGCCAAACAAACGATTAGAATCACAAAGAGCAACACGCCGAATGTCACAAGAAACGGCGAGGTGTAGTTTTCAACGCGTTTGATTAGTCGGTGATCCACAAGGCGGGTCCCGTTTTGCAAGACTATCAGAGAAACCTACCACAAAGTTTTGGCGAGACCAGTCACTTTTAGGTCAGCCTCGCGCCTGATCCAGCGCGATCGGGAGGGCCTCTGCAAAAAGCAGAAGGTCCTGTGGTCGGCCTGCGGAAATTCGGATGCAGCGGTTTTGAGGCGCCACAAAAGGCATCCGAGCAAACACGTTTTCAGCGATCAGACCATCCAAAACCCGCTTTGCAAAGTCACCGTCTTGACCGCAGTCGATTGCCACAAAGTTTGTGGCACTTGGGATGATAGTTAGGTTGTTCTTTAAGGCAATACGGTCGATCTCTTGCCGGGCGAAAATCACATTTTTGATCGTCTGTTGTAAATAATCTTGATCGGCCAATGCAGCCAAGGCACCGGCCTGAGACATCCGGCACATTCCAAAATGGTTGCGGATTTTATTAAATGAAGTGATCAAGTCTGGATGGGCTATACCATACCCCACCCGTGCGCCTGCCATGCCGTAAGCCTTAGAGAATGTGCGAAACCGGATGACGCGCGGGTCCTCTGGATCAAGGGCTGGTGCGGTGCCCTCGGGGGAAAATTCGATATAAGCTTCATCTAAGATCAACAGGCAATCAGCGGGCACTTGCTCGATCATCTTTTTTATCGTGGCTGCATCATGCCATGTCCCCATCGGATTGTCGGGATTGGCGACATAAATTAACTTCGCGTTGGTTTCGCGCGCTTTTTGAATAAGGGCGTTTGGGTCTTCGTGATCATTTCGGTAGGGGGTTTTGATCAGGGTTCCACCATAACCCGCGACGTGGAAATTAAACGTCGGATAGGCGCCATCCGAAGTGACCACCACGTCGCCGGGGCCGATGACCATCCGCACAAGATACCCCAACAGACCGTCGATTCCTTCTCCGATTATGATGGAATTTGCAGGAATTCCGTGATAGGTCGCAAGTGCTTGTTTTAGGGCATGGTTCTCTGGGTCGCCGTATTTCCAGACGTTGACCGCAGCCTCTGCCATCGCGGTAATGGCGCGCGGTGAAGGGCCAAAAACGTTTTCATTTGCACCAAGTCGAGCCGCAAATTCAACACCACGAGCGCGTTCCTGTGTTTCAGGGCCCACAAAGGGAACGGTTGCCGGTAGGCTCTGCGTTAGCGGGGTGTAGTTTGGTCCTGTCATGGCGTTAGAAAACGGCATCTGACCCAAAAGCGCAAGCGGGGTTAGTCGCTGTCTTTGCGTTGAGGGAATGCAAGGTAGGTCGTGATCAGCAGGCCAGAGGCGATGACCATGACCGCAGGTATGGCCCGATGTGTGCCATCAAAGAGCATGGATGCGACAAATGCCCCCCCAGCGCCTACCGACATTTGGATACTGCCGATCAGTGAGGCCGCAAATCCCGGAGTGTCCCCGGCTGGTTCTAACGCGGATGCCATGGATGTTGGCAAGCAGAGGCCAAAGGCAAAAACATAGAGGCACATCCCCATCCAAAAAAGCGGCAAGCTGGGGGTTGCGAGCAACAGTAAAACCTGAACAATCGCAACCACGCCAGTTGCGAACACCGCCAGACGCAGGGCTTGAGGCACCGAGTGTCGCTGAAGATATCTATTAATAACCAATGCCCCGAGGGTGTTAAACGCTGCGGCGATGGCAAAAAGTGATCCGAAGGCCTCTGGTGAAACGTCATAGGCTGTCTCTGTTACAATTGCAGCTGTAGACAGGATCGCACTGTAACCCGCAAAAGAAAATGCCCCAATCATCAGAGGTATCACAAAGGCACGCTGCCCAAACAAGTGCCGTGCTGTCCCAAAAATGAATGCAGGACGCAGGCGTTCAGGTCGTTTTGTGCCCACATCGGGTAGGGCAACAATTGTATAGATCAGGAAAGCAAAACCCAAAATTGCAAGAGCGATGAACATCGCGCGCCAGTCAAACAGAACCAACAGACCAGATCCCAAAACCGGTGCAAGCATTGTTGCAACGGTTAAGATCGCGGCAAGGACGGACATCAACCGGGCGGCCTTTTGCCCTTGACTGATATCGCGCACCATAGCACGCGCAATGACCGGTGTTCCGCCGACTAGTCCTTGAATACCTCGGAACAACAAAAGTGTTTTAAAGTCCGTGGCGTAGACACAGGCAACGCTGGCGGCAATAAACCCGGTCAGGGCCAGAATGATAGCAAGACGCCGACCGTACGCATCCGAAAACAGACCCCAAAAAAATTGACCGATCGCATAGCTTAGGAAATAGACCCCGATCAGCAATGCACCTTGTTCTTCTGGAACACCAAATTCGCGGGCGATCAAACCGGTTGCGGGCAACACCAAATCGATGGATACGGCGGTCAAAGCGGTAATACCGCCCATATAGATAATCGCATCCGGACGTTTGAAAAAGTCAGGCTGGCTCACGAGGTGCTCCGTTCTTTAAAAAAGGGCACCTTTAAGAGGTGCCCTATTCTGTTATCCGATTTCCGCAAGCCGCTCGAGCGCGGTTTTGAGCTTGCTTTCTTCTTCCAGCTTTTGCGTCAGAAGCGTTTGGCTTTCTTCAACAACTTCTGGTGGGGCAGAGGCAATAAACTTCGGGTTGTTTAATCGACCTTTTAGACCGCCCATTTCCTTGGCCAATTTGCCAAGCGTTTTTTCGAGACGGGCTTTTTCAGCATCCACATCGATGATGTCTGCCAGCGGCAAGCAGAATGTACCGCCTTCGACGGTGACAATGGCAGATCCTTTGGGGGCCTCATTGGCAGTGGTCAACGCATCAATCCGCCCCAATTTACGGATCAACGGGGCGTTACGATCCCATGCACCTTGTCCGGCATCGTCAAGTTGTACCTGAACCATCGGGATTTTCGCGCCGGCCGGAACATGCATTTCGGATCGGGTGGAGCGGATGGATTCGATCAGGGTCACAACCCAGTTCATTTCTTTATCCGCTGCGGTGTCGATCAGCTCTGCGCCATAGATCGGCCAGTCTTTGTGCACCAAAAGCGTATCGCGTGTGGCAATGGCCCCCCAAAGCTCTTCTGTGATGAAGGGCATGATTGGGTGCAGCATCACCAGACATTGATCAATCACCCAAGCCATCGTGGCACGGGTTTCGGCAACCACCATTGGGTCTGTGTCGTTTAGCAAAGGTTTGGCAAATTCAACGTACCAATCGCAGACCTTGTTCCACACATAGGCGTAAAGGCCCGTTGCGGCGTCATTGAACCGGTAAGCTGTCAGTGATTCATCTGTCGCTATGCGGGCTTTTGCGGTTTCGCCGATGATCCATTTGTTCACCGTTTGGGTGACGGATGTCGGATCGAAATCGGCGCTGGGTACGCATTCGTTCATTTCAGCAAATCGGGCGGCATTCCAAAGCTTGGTGCCAAAGTTGCGGTAGCCAGCGATCCGTTGAGTATCGAGCTTTAATGCCCCACCAAGGCTGGCCATGGCCGCATTGGTGAACCGCAGTGCATCCGCGCCGAACTCATCGATGATATCCAGCGGATCAATGACGTTGCCGGTGGATTTCGACATCTTCTTGCCCTTGGCATCGCGCACAAGGCCATGAAGGTAGACCGTATCAAACGGGATTTCTTTGACGACCGCCAGTTGCATCATCATCATGCGGGCCACCCAGAAGAACAGAATGTCCTGACCGGTGATCAACGTTGAGGTCGGGAAATATTTCTCCAGCGCGTCGGTTTGTTCGGGCCAACCAAGCGTGCCGATGGGCCAAAGGCCAGAAGAGAACCATGTATCGAGGACGTCAGGGTCGCGTGTCAAAGCAACGCCTTCGCCTGCCATAGACTGGGCTTCTTCTTCGGTCGTGGCGCAATATTGCCCCCCGTCGGCGTCAAACCAAACCGGGATCTGGTGTCCCCACCATAGTTGGCGCGAAATACACCAAGGTTCGATGTTTTCCAGCCAATGGTAATAGGTTTTTTCGCCACTTTCGGGCATGATTTTCACGGTGCCGTCTTTAACAGCATCCAGTGCGGGGCCGACGATTTTATCGGTGTCCACAAACCACTGATCCGTCAGCATCGGCTCGATTACGACTTTAGAGCGGTCACCAAAAGGCTGCATCACCGGCTTGTTCTCAACAAACGGGATGGCCGTTGTGGTCTCATTACCGTCTTCATCGGTTGAGACCTTTGTGGTCATAACGGCCAGGCCTTCGGTGGTGATATCGGCAATCACGGCTTTACGTGCCTCAAACCGATCCAGCCCGCGATAGGCTTCGGGCACGAGGTTCATGGCGGCGATTTTTGCCTCATCAAAACCCTCTTCACCATTTGCGATGGCTTGTGCGGTGCCGGCCTCTTCGACGTAGGTGCGACCGTCGGCGCGCATCGCACCCTTGGTGTCCATTAGCGAATACATCGGAATGCCACCGCGTTTGGCGACTTGGTAGTCGTTGAAGTCGTGGGCCCCGGTGATTTTCACCGCGCCAGATCCAAAATCTTTGTCAGGATATTCGTCCGTGATGATCGGGATCAGACGGCGTTGCGCCTTAGGCCCAACCGGAATTTCACAGAGCTTCCCTACGATGGGTGCATAACGTTCATCAGTTGGGTGCACAGCAACCGCACCATCACCGAGCATGGTTTCAGGGCGCGTGGTCGCAATAGAGATGTAATCCCGTTCTTCGGAGAGAGTGACGTTCCCGTCTTCGTCTTTTTCAACGTAGGTATAGGTCTGCCCCCCTGCGAGGGGATATTTAAAGTGCCACATGTGACCGGCAACTTCGATATTCTCAACTTCTAGGTCGGAAATCGCGGTTTCAAAATGGGGGTCCCAGTTAACCAGCCGTTTGCCACGATAGATCAGACCCTGATTGTACATCTCAACGAAAACTTTGATCACGGCATCGGGGAAGTTGCCGGACATGGTAAAGGCTTCGCGGTCCCAGTCGCAGGACGCCCCCAGACGTTTAAGCTGGTTGATAATGGTGCCGCCGGATTGCTCTTTCCACTCCCAAACCTTTTCGAGAAAGGCGTCGCGGCCCAATTCGGCACGGCCGGGTTGTTGGGTTTCGGCTAATTGGCGTTCCACAACCATTTGGGTGGCGATGCCTGCGTGGTCGGTACCGGGTTGCCATAGGGTGTCAAAGCCCTGCATGCGTTTCCACCGGATCAGGATATCCTGCAATGTGTTGTTAAAGGCATGGCCCATGTGCAACACGCCGGTGACGTTGGGAGGGGGGATCATGACGCTAAAGCTGTCGGCTCCGTCTTTGGCGTTTGCGCCAGCGGCAAAGGCTTTCGCCTCTTCCCACTGTGCGTAAATCCGAGCCTCAGCGGCCCCTGCATCAAAGGTCTTTTCCATAGCCATTTTGGGCGATCCCACATCCGAATTAAACGTTGATAGATGCTGTATCGAATGCAGGCCTAAAGGGGAAGGGGCAGGGGGGATATCCCCTAGGTTTTCAAAGGCACGCGGATGCCGGTGCGGATCACATCCGGATCATAGGGGGTGCGGGCAAAGACATCGTGGACCATAGGCGCAAAGTGTTCGATGGGTAAAGTGTCGTAGTCTGGGTTGAAACTTGCCTGATCCCAGCGTTCGCAAAACAGGGCACAATCATCGAAATATGGATGCCCTTTATATGTGTCTCGTTTTTGCGAGTTCGCCCCGACGTGATCCCCGTAATAGATTAACTGAAAGTCCCCGTGTTTTTCCACGACCCACGTGCATTGTTCTCGTACAAAAGGGCGCAGAATTGTGGCGGCGTATTCATCGTGGTTGTGGGGGGCATAGATATCGCCAATATCATGCAGCAGTGTGGCGACGATCCAGTCGATATCTGCGCCGTCGCGTTCGGCACGGGTCGCGGATTGCAATGAGTGGCCTAGACGCGTGATTTGATACCCTGATAAGCTTTCATCCAGAGAGACCAGCGCCTGCAATAGGCGATCAGCGGTGCCTTTGGTGTACTCGTGTTCTTGGGCGATTAGGAAATCATAATCCTCTTTATCACCGTCTTTCATTTGGGTAAATTTAACCCGATCCATGTCAATGTTCCCTGTATTGTGACGATGAATATTGGACGTTCTATAATTGAGGTCTGTCTCGTATTCGACGCGGTGTCGTTTTATGACGATTTGATCAACTTTGTATGAGGCTCTGGACACGGCTGAACAAGTGGATAAGGTTCAAAAGAACAGCCTCTGAGGCACATTTAACGGAGCGGTGTCATGGACAAATTCGGCAAGCGTCTACCTGTGAAACGCGTTGAAGATATTCGATTTTTAACGGGTGCGGGGCGGTATGTTGATGATTTGGCTCCTAAGAATGCCCTTCATGCGTAT
The DNA here is from genome assembly GCA_039972875.1 of Pseudoruegeria sp. Classification (GTDB taxonomy): domain Bacteria; phylum Pseudomonadota; class Alphaproteobacteria; order Rhodobacterales; family Rhodobacteraceae; genus Pseudoruegeria. The sequence continues at coordinate 626,452 of JBDWMA010000042.1, read as the reverse complement.
TTTTTGCGGGCGACGATGGCTCATGCTGACATCACAGCGTTGGATTTGACGGAGGCGCGGGCTGCAAAAGGGGTGCATCTGGCGCTGTGTGCAGAGGATCTGATCAAGGCTGGTGTCCGGCTTAAGATGGGTGCGCATCTTGTCAAAAATAGGGACGGTAGTAAGGGTGCGGATCCTGAACGTCCAATCTTGGCAAATGGCCGTGTGAGATTTGTTGGAGAGCCGATTGTTGTCATTGTTGCTGATACAATGGAACAAGCAAAGGACGCCGCAGAACTGATCGTGCTTGAGTTTGAGCCTTTGGATGTTCACGTTGCGCCTCTGCCCGGCGGCCCAACCATTCACCCCGAAGCACCGGACAATGTCGCCTTTGACTGGGGTTTGGGGGACATGGATAAAACCGAGGCGGCCTTTGCCTCTGCACAGCATCATTTAACCTATGACATCAGCGATAACCGGATCATTGTAAATGCGATGGAGCCACGGGCCTGTTTCGCAGAATGGGAGGGCGATCGTCTACACGTCTGTATTAATGGGCAAGGCGTCTGGAACACCAAAGGTGAAATGGCGGCGCACCTAGGGTTAAGGAAGGATCAAGTCCGAGTAACGAACCCAGATGTCGGCGGCGGATTCGGGATGAAGGCGTTTGATTATCCTGAGTATTTCAATATTGCACATGCGGCCCGTGTTTTAGGACGGCCCGTGCGTTGGAGTGCTGATCGCACAGAATCCATGCTGACCGACAACAGCGGCCGTGATCTGGTAACACGTTGCGAATTGGCATTTGATAAAGCTCTAAAGATGACGGCCTATCGCGTTACGTCAACATGCAACCTTGGTGCTTATAACTCTAGCTTTGCCCAGGCGATCCAAACGGATCTGTTCGCCAAAGTGCTGATGGGGACCTACGACGTTCAAGACACATATCTGCATGTACAGGGTATTTACACCAACACCACACAGGTTGATGCATATCGGGGCGCTGGGCGGCCTGAGGCGATTTATGCTCTGGAGCGGTCTATGGATTACGCGGCTCACGATCTTGGCGTGGATGCCTGGGATTTGCGGCGGCGTAGTTTTATCCAGCCCGATGAATTTCCATACCGCACGACCACCGGGGAAATTTATGATGTCGGAGATTTTGATCGTGTCCTAAACCGTGTCGAAATAGAATGCGACCGCACTGGGTTTGCTGCGCGCCGGGCTGTATCTGAAGCGGGGGGGAAACTGAGGGGCCTTGGGCTGTGCTATTATATTGAGTCCATCCTTGGTGATCCCAGCGAAACGGCACGCGTTGATTTTAATGCAGATGGCACCGCGACGATCTTTGTGGGCACCCAGTCAAACGGTCAGGGACATGAAACTGTTTTTGCCACGTTTTTATCGGATCACACAGGTATTCCGATGGAGAAGATAAATTTTGTTCAAGGGGATAGTGATCGGATCGCAACCGGCGGCGGCACGGGGGGCTCTCGGTCAGGCACAACGCAAGCGACGGCAACGTTGGCCACTGTCCAAACAATGAAAGAGGCATTTACGCCCTTTCTGGCTGCAATGTTTGACGTTGTGCCTGAAGATATGCGGTTTGACGATGAAAAGTTTCGGGCCACTGGCACCAATCAGACTTGTACGATGTTAGAAGCCGCTGACATGGCACGTAACGAAGGCAGGAATGACCTGCTCAGCCACACGGCAACGACAACATTGCCGGGGCGGTCCTTTCCCAATGGTGCCCATGTGGCTGAGGTTGAGATCGATCCAGAAACTGGGCAGATCTCCCTCGCAAGATATACGGTGACTGATGATTTCGGGAATCTTTTGAACCCGATGGTGGTTGAGGGACAAGTGCAGGGCGGAGTGGCGCAGGGCTTTGGTCAGGCTTTTTGCGAACATGTGGTTCATGACGAAAACGGTCAGCTGCTAACGGCCAGCTTTATGGACTATGGGATGCCCCGAGCCGAAGATTTGCCAATGATTGGGTTCACAACCGAACCGGTGCCATCGACGGCTAATGTTATGGGGATGAAAGGGTGTGGGGAGGCTGGTACCGTTGGGTCCATGGCCGCTACGGCGAATGCGGTGATGGATGCTCTGCGTGGTAGGCAAGTGAACCGCGGTGACATGCCGTTTACGCCGCTTCGGGTGTGGGAGATGATCCACGCCGCTGGAGAGCCGCGTGCGTCTGGTTGAACGTCTTAAACGATGGTTGCGACTCCGGAGTGGTGCTGAGCAGGCGCCGCTGCGTCGCACGCGGGGTCCTGTTGATCATATCGTGATTTTGGATGGAACAATGTCAACCCTTGAGCCCGGCTGCGAGACCAATGCAGGGTTGGTCTATAAGCTGCTGGCTGAACAGCCCGAAGGATTGTCATTGTACTATGAGCCGGGCATACAATGGCATAATTGGCGCAGTGCCCGTGATGTAGCGCAAGGCAGGGGAACAAACCGGCTGATCCGAAGGGCCTACGGGTTTTTGGCATCGCGTTATCGCCCTGGGGATCGTATTATCTTGATGGGATATTCACGTGGCGCATTTGCAGTTCGATCCTTGGCTGGGATCATAGACCGCATTGGATTATTAGAGCCTCAACACGCCACGGTGAGCAATATTCGGCAGATTTATCGCCACTATGAAGCTGGGGGCGATAGCGCGGTCGCAAAAAAATTCGCTGAGATCTACTGTCTGCCCGACGTCAAAATTGAAATGATCGGCGTTTGGGATACGGTCAAAGCATTGGGGTTGCCGGTGCCCTTATTGTGGCGCTTAACCGAAAGCGCCTATGCGTTCCACAATCACCAATTGGGCAAATGCATTTGTCACGGGTATCAGGCCTTGGCTATGGATGAGACACGTGATGCCTTTCGACCTGTGCTCTGGGATTGCCCACCGGGCTGGGTCGGAGATATAGAACAGGTTTGGTTTAAAGGGTCCCACGGTGATATCGGTGGTCAATTGGGCATGTTTCAGAAGGCCCGTCCATTGGCAAATATTCCTCTGGTTTGGATGTTGGGCAACTTAGAACGGCGCGGCATAACACTGCCAGCTGGTTGGCGGGGCCGATATCAACAGGATGTCAGTGCGCCCTCTGTCGGGATGAATCGTGGTTGGGGCATGATGTTTTTGGCGCGCAGGCGGCGGATGATTGGGCATGATATGTCCGAAACCATTCACCCAACGGCTGAGGATCATCAGCCCAAAGGGCGTATTGTTACGGCGTCATGATAAAACAAGTTGTAGAACCTGTTGCGTAAAGACGACCATCCTCAACACCTCTGATTTCGCCAGAAGATATGCCAGTAGAACGCCCTGTGTGTTGGCATTGGCTTGTTGCTTCGACGGTCATGCCCATGGGAATGCTACGGATGATGTTAAGCTTTAATTCAAGGGTCGTGTAAACGGATCCTTGTGGTAGCGTCGATTGCACTGCGCAGGCAAGGCTGCTGTCCAATACCGTCGCGTACCAGCCCCCATGGGTGCCGCCAAGTAAATTGAACCCCGAAAATTGCGGTGCACCTCGCAAGGCCACCTTACCAAATGCGATTTCGTGGAACCAAAAATTCAACGTTTTCGCGATAGGGGGTAAAGGATATGTCCCATCTTGTATGCCGACTAAAAACGCCAAGCCACTCATTGAGAGCATTTGTTCTCGTGGCAAAAGATCATCTGTTGATGAAGGATTTATCTGACCTGACATAAAAAGCTCCTGTCCATTCGAACAGGAGCTTATGCGTTGGCATGGGATGGGGTAAACCGGTTTATGCGACCTTTTCGAGAGACACGTCGGGGCTCACACCTAGGGCATGGCAAACGTCACGGGTCAAATGTGGGCGGTTCAGAGTATAGAATTGCAAGTGCTCCACCCCACCGTCGATCAGATCAGAGCAAAGCTCGGTGCAGAGTGCAGTTGCCAAAAGCTCTTCGCGGTCGTCGCGCTGTGCCTTTTCAAAGGCATCCTCGAGCCATGCTGGAACATCGGTCCCACAGCGCAGTGCAAAGTTTTTCACACCCTTCCAATTGTGGATCGGCAGGATGCCCGGAATGATTGGCGCATCGATCCCAGCTTTGTCACAGGCATCGCGGAACCGGAAGAATGTATCTGCTTCGAAAAAGAACTGTGTGATTGCAGAATCGGCACCCGCATCGATTTTGCGCTTTAACCAATCGACATTGGCTTGCATATCGGCGGCCTCTGGATGGGCCTCTGGGTATGCGCCGACGCGTAATTTAAAGTCACCGGTATCGGCAAGTGCCGAAATCAATTCACAAGAGTCTGCAAATCCGTCGGGATGAGCGGTGAACTGGCCCTGACCCTTAGGGGGATCGCCGCGAAGAGCAACAATTTCTGTGACACCCGATTTTGCATAAGATTTTGCAATCTCTAGCGTTTCGGCGCGCGTTGCGTCCACACAAGTCAGGTGGGCGGCAACATTCAATCCGTAATTCTTATGGATGGTCTGAACCGCATCATGTGTCAGATCACGTGTTGTACCGCCGGCACCGTAAGTGACGGATACAAAATCAGGGTTCAGAGGCGCCAGCATCTGAACAGTTTCCCACAGACGAAAAGACGCATCCAGCGTCTGCGGTGGAAAAAATTCGAAAGAGATGCGAGGCGTTGTCATGGATTTCATCCTTGTAAGCGTTGCGCTACTTTTGCCATTTCGCTAAACATGAAGCAAATTCATAATATTCAAGATCAATATGAGGATCATTTGAAAATGCATTTGGAGTTTCGGCACCTGCGCACCATCAAAGCCATCCATGAGGAAGGCGGACTGGCCCGCGCAGCGGACAGACTCTTTATCACGCAATCTGCTTTGTCACATCAAATCAAAAGCCTAGAAGATCAAGCCGGGGTTGAGCTGTTCGTTCGGCGTTCAAAGCCGTTAAAGCTTTCGGCCGCTGGTAAAAAACTGCTCCGTCTTGCGGAGCGGATTTTGCCAGAGGTTGAGGCGCTGGAATTGGATTTTGAAGGGGTGCAATCGGGCCGATCGGGGCGCTTGCACATTGCGATTGAATGCCATGCTTGTTTTGAATGGTTGTTTCCGGTCCTCGAGGAATTTCGCAAAGCTTGGCCTGACGTAGATGTCGACATACGTCCCGGTCTTGCGTTCGATGCTTTGCCGGCCTTGCAAAAGGAAGAGGTCGATTTGGTCGTGTCCTCTGATCCAGAAGATCTCCGGGATATCGAGTTTTCGCCATTGTTTGACTACGAACCCGTGTTTGTAGCTTCATCTCAGCACCCATTGGCCCAAAAGCCTTTTGTCGTTGCTGAAGATTTCCGCGAAGAAACCCTGATTACCTATCCGGTGGAGCGCACGAGACTGGATGTCTTTACCGAATTGCTCACTCCAGCGAAGATTGAACCAAGGTCTATTCGGCAGGCGGAACTCACAGCGGTCATTCTGCTATTGGTGGCCTCGCAGCGTGGTGTTGCGGTCTTGCCTGACTGGGTTGTCCGCGAGGTTAAATACAGTTCAGATTATGTGACACGGCCCATTACGAAAAAAGGGCTGACTAAACGGCTTTATGCCGCCATACGGAGCGACGAAGCACAGTTGCCGTATATGTCTCATTTCCTACGTCTGGCACGGACAGAACCCGTAAAACTCCAAAGGATGTAGCGGCCTTGCGTAGAAGGTCTGGTTGACTTTATTGGTTGTAGAGAGCTTGGCCCTTGGCAAAGGCGCGGACTCCCTATATACGCGCGCACCTGACAAAGGAGCGCCCCGATGCAAGGCAGTGCCAATCTTAACATCATGATCAAAGCCGCCCGTAAGGCCGGTAAGTCCCTCGTAAAGGATTTCCGCGAGGTCGAGAACCTGCAGGTGTCCATGAAGGGCGCAGGTGATTTCGTGAGCCGCGCTGATCTGGCGGCTGAAAAAATCATTCGTGAAGATTTGATGGAGGCGCGCCCGAACTACGGTTGGGTGGGCGAAGAAAGCAAAGCAGTTGAGGGAGCCGATCCTACGCGCCGTTGGATCGTTGATCCGCTTGATGGAACAACAAATTTTTTGCACGGTCTGCCTCATTGGGCTGTGTCTATCGCTTTGGAACACAAAGGCGAAATAGTGTCCGCCGTTGTATTCGACGCGGCCAAAGACGAAATGTACTTTGCTGAAAAAGGCGCGGGCGCTTGGATGAATGAAAGCCGCCTTCGGGTTTCTGGTCGTCGTTCGATGATTGAATGCGTTTTCGCAACTGGTTTGCCTTTCGCGGGGCGGCCTGATTTGCCTGACACATTACAAGACCTTGCGCGTTTGCTTCCGGCATGTGCTGGCGTTCGCCGGTGGGGGGCTGCCGCGCTTGATCTGGCCTATGTCGCCGCCGGCCGCTATGATGGTTTCTGGGAGCGCGGGCTGCATTCATGGGATATGGCCGCTGGCCTTTTGATCGCAAAAGAGGCGGGTGCGTTGGTTCAACCCATAAACCCCGAAGGTCATGCGTTACAGGATGGTGAAGTCATCTGCGCGAATGATCTCATTTTTGATGGCTTCGCAAAAATCATTAGAAAATAACGTTAACGCGTTAGAAAAACAAAAAAGAAGGGGGCGTCGGCTTCCTTTTTTAATTTAGGGCACAATTTCGGTTTACACCGCTGACGGCCTGAGTATTGTCGCCCCGTCATTAAGTAGAATTAGGCTGGGATTGTGGATTGACCACTTTGTCAGATTTAATACGCTTGAACCTGCGCGGTGAAATGCATACGGAACAAGGCGCTGCGATGAGAAGATTGTTTTCAGGCCCGATATAGGCCCGGAACTAAAATTGAAGAACAACGCCAGATGCGGGCGTGGTGGAATGGTAGACACACCAGACTTAAAATCTGTTGGGCGTATGCCCGTGGGGGTTCGAGTCCCCCCGCCCGCACCAAATTACTTTTGTTATTCAGTGGATTATAGGAGCTCTGAGGTGCACGCTCTCAACGGCTTAAGCGGATCTTCCAAGCCGTCTTCTTGCGCCGGCAACATTCATTCTCATCTTAATAACATCCTCTGTTCGTTGCCAAATGTCTGAAAGCCTGGCCACAGAGTGTTCATTGTTTTGAATCCGCTTTTAGCATCACAAGCCAGCAGCCACGAAACACTCGATCTACCAAAGCGTCCAGTTGTTGCCAGAGTAGGGGCATATCGTCTGGGCCAATAGCCAAATCCCTTGGTCTCTCTTGGTTCATGCCAACGCCTCGCGTCACCGGATTTGGAGGGACGTTATGCGTTCTTGCGGCATCGTTAATCAGCAGCTTCAGAACCCAAATTGCACCGTTGGCGTCACATGGTCCAGCCTTGCGGGTTAGTTTCCAAAGCAGGGCTCGTACTGTTGCACGATCAATCCTATCCACTGGAATTTTTTCAGCGTTGAAAGTGATCCATCCACCTTTGCGTTATACCACGCCTCGGGCCGGGTGCTCAGTTCCTGACCGCGTGTTGCAAAGTAAGCGTCTGCGACCTCCTTTAGGTTCGGTATCTTCGCCTTGGGAGCTCTCCGGGTCTTCGCCACGGCGCATTATCGTTCATAGCTCGTGAACGCGTTCTGGGGCTGATTTCAGCGACGCATCGTCCGTGCGACCAATGAGGAAACAGATATAGCGGTCAATCCGGTCACTGATCAGGCTCACCAATTTGTAGTTGTCGCTGTTCTTGCCAACGACGATGCGAAGGCCGCTGACAGTTGCGTGGTATACCTGTTTTCCCGGCTTTTGGTCATGGCGGGTTTTTCCACCACGCTTTTCGCGCTTTTGGGTGTCGTGAGAGATTTATTTTATAAAATCTAAAAGTTAGCCCGAACTCGGGACCGTTTTTGATTAGGTCGCCCCAGGTCGTTAAGGGTCAGTGTAACCGTTCAAGACGTCTCAGAATAAAATAGGTGACGGCGATGGCCACCCCAACAAACAAGGACGTATAACACAATGGCCAGCCTGTGTCGGATCGTGGGCAGGTTGGTGTCCCCCAAAGCTCGGCGGAAGTTCCAATGAGAGCAAGAACAAGAACGGGTACAACGCCGGCAAGAAATATCCGATCATTGGGCTTGCGCCACAGAGCTGCAGACAGGCCAATAGCCGCGTAACATAGGGTCACAATATAACAGGCTGGAATGCCGCCAATGATAGGGCAGGCGTCGCCGCTTTGCATCTGTGCGACCGAGATCGGAACGATCCCGGTCAACACGATGACAGAAACAGCAACTAAGCCGAGGCGTAGTATCAGGCTTAGATACCGTTTCATCAGTTTCCGGCTTCGAACGTCAGAGTTTCATTGCGGTATGTGCCCGACACTTCCGTCGTTGTCCCATCCAGATACTGGATGGTGACCGATGTTACCGACTGTGCCCCAAGACCCGCAATTATAATGTGGCTACTGTCCGATGTTAAACCTTCGCCGGACACATAGGGTTTTGACAGGATCGACCCATCCTCGAGTGTGATTTTGGCAATTGCGCCAATAGCGTTTAATCCATCGCCAAGGTCAATTTTTAAGAAACCATCGCTTGCGTTCCCATTGCTGAGGAAGGCTTTGGATTTCCCTGCGATGTTGATGTGCACAACATCAGGTCGGCCATCTGAGTTAAAATCAGCGGTCAGCGGTGCGATAGAAAAGCGACGGTTTACCACGCCAGCCTCGGCACCAATGTCTGCGAATTCACCGGTTGGTGTTTGTACCATCATGCGACCGGGCAGGCGGAGAAATCCAATTTTGTGTAAGGGTGAAGTGACGTAATTTTGCGACGCAATCATATCGTCGCGGCCATCAAGGTTGAGGTCCTCAAAAGAGACGCCCCATCCAAATTCATAATCTGCAATTTTTACGTCAGCAGCTGTGTCTGAGAAATTTCCCGTTCCATCGGGCTGAAACAAAACATACTTTCGATAAAGGGGTTGGTCGTCGCGCAAATCGCCTTTTACCATGAATGTCGGTGGTGTGTTTCCGATGTTTGAAAACGCGTAATCTGTCAGCCCGTCATTGTTCACATCCGCGATGCCGATGCCCATGACATATGAATACTGACCGGAATTTGGATTGTCGAAATTGGTATAATGTCCGGTGCCATCGTTAAGGTATGTGCGGATGTGGCCTGTATCATGCGCCACAATCAAATCTAGATCGCCGTCGCCTTCAAAATCGCCAAATGTGGCTTGGAACGTGTTGTGCAGATAGGCGAGTCCACGTGCGGCGGTTTCATTAGTGAATGTATTGTCGCCATTGTTGATCAGCAACGCAGAGGAGCCACCATAGCCCTCTACATTAAAGATGTTTAATCCCTGAACGAGATCGTTATTGATGTAGCCAGAGACATACATGTCAAAGGCACCATCGTTATTTACGTCTGCAACGGCCACGGACAGGGCTGTTGTGTTTGCATCAATCGGGGCATCCAGATTTTGACCTGTGAATTCACCGTTGTTGTTGGTGTAAAGTGTGATGCCCTCGCGCGAGCTGACGATCAGGTCGGGTTGACTATCTTTGTTGGCGTCCAAAACAAGTGCACTTAGGGATGTACCGTCAGCCGTTTTTTGCAAACCAGCGACGTTGGCAACTTCGGTGAAACTCCCGTTGTTATACCGATACAAGACGTTTTCTTGTTGAAAGCCACCACCGATAAACAACTCTTCTGTGCCGTCACCATCAATATCAATCGCAGCGGATGCGGTAAATGATAGGGAGGTTTCGTCAGAATGTTGTTGTTCGAACGGCAATTCGACTTCTTGAAAGGTCGGAACAACCGTTCCAGCCAAATCAATATCATAAGGAACTTGCCGGTCCGTCAGTGTTTTTACCGTTAGAACACCAAACATTGTGCCCGCGATAGGCAGCATGACCATTGGGACATATTTGAGCTTTTTAAGCATGCGGATGACTTTCGTTTTCGGGGAGTTTTGAATTGATGAGAAGCGACACGGAAAACATCACGAAATAGGCAACGTTTAACGCGATTGGCATGATGTATTTTCCAACAGCGGGAACTGTGAAAAAGAGTATGAAGGCAACAATGATCAGCCCTATAGGATTGAGAAATGCCATGGCACGGGGGTACATGGATCGCCCAGTAAGACAGAGCCAGATAAAGATGCCAGACAGGATCAAAACGGCGAGCCTTACGACCGACAATAAGCTTTCGTAGCGCAGCTCATATAGATCGAGTTGTTCCAAATCGCCTTCAGCAGCGACGAGCTCAACTGCCATGGCGCGTGATCCGATCCACACCACTCCAATGATCAATCCATAGGCCATCGCAAAACCAGCGATGCGGGCGGCGCCCTCATTAGCTGGACGCAGCATGAGGTAAATATGATATGCGCCCACCACATAAAGCGGGGCAGCCAAGACGCCAAAGAAATGGCCGATGGTGGCGCGTTCTCGTGTTACGCCCTCAAAAAAGGCAAAGGTATCTGTATAGCGGGCAAGCGCATCGTAGTGGAGTAAGAACTCACCGATGCCGACAAGGGTCGCGGCAACAAGTCCCGCCATGCCAGTTAAAAAGCGTAATCTTTTGTTCGACACCGTTTCAATCCTATCTATCCAGCAGAACGCTCGTTATTGCGCGCGCTCGTTCAAAACCAACATCATGTCACGCAGGCAAAACGGTGATTGGAATAAGACTGGATATGAGAGACTCGATGGCCAAAATCCTGTCACAAACCACGCCGTTCCTAAATATTTGAACCGATGAGGGCGTGGCGTTTTGAAGCACCACCGAGAGCGAGTAACATTGATGTAACTGTCGAACAATTTGCGGATCCTACAACTATCTTCACGTGTCGGAGAGGGATTGTTAGATTGCTTTGTTTCTGTTCCAACAGAGGGTAAGTACCCATTGGATGTGGCGCTTAAATGCCATCAGCTATCGGTAAGGTAGACGCCTTACCGCTCACGACAGAGCCTTGATATATTGACAAGAAGCCCCTTTTGGATTTGGGTTGTGCCCTGATCGGCGTGGCAAAATTTGGCGTTTTGAAGCTCTAAGGTGCATCACAAACCGTACACAAGTTACGTCGTTTTTGTGAGCTACGCATTGGAGATTGAGCGCGGCTTGGTTATGGCGATTATCTTAGTTGCAACTATGATGGCATTTGTACCGGTCGGGTTACTCGCATAGATCGCAACTTGGAGGATGATTTCAACAATTTTGACCAGTGTGACATCGGTGTCCAAGGATGCGCGAATACGAAAAGTTTAATTGAACCGACGCCGTCTTTATCGTCGATAACATTGCCATTGTCAGTATTCGTGGCTTGGCCCCGAAGGGGTGCGGACTGTATTGTCATACAGACGATGCGACGGCACGTGGGCCTCTTAAGAGGACAGAGGAATACCATCTGGACCGGTCCTCAGGGTGGGATGATCGGTGATGGCGACGACGTCTGTGTCGATAAATTGTTCTTGACCCAAACGGGGGAGTGACGGTCCTGCCCCATTTTCTGGAGCAAGATGCTGGTGTGTGTTGCCTAAATTTGGCTTTGGGCATTGTTCACCCAATCTAAGGGCATTTTAATCCGATTTAATCTGGTTCCCTCGGATGCGTGTGCCGCCGGAAAATCTGTACAAATTGACCCTTGAGAGTAGGGATCGATTGTCAGGGTCCGAGCGGGATTGGCATTTTAATTTTGGCTGATGCTATTCCACGACCTTTTCAAGGTGCCAGATCTTTGAAACGATTTGCCAGCCGTCCGTACCTTTTATAAAGCCAAGATGGTCCAGAAACACATTTTGATGGGCGCGTATTCGGATTTTGACCGTTGCGCTGATCGGGGAGAGATAGTCAATCATCAGAATCTCAGCGTCCTTGCTTTGGCCTGCAGTCGCGGGCGAAACGCGGTTCGCGACATCGTGGCTAAAACTGTCGATGGGTTCAACAAACACGGTGCCGTTGTCGCCATCAAACAGGCTAGATTGGGGATGGAAAACCGTATTCAGTTTTTTGACATCGCAGTCATGGATGGCGTCAAAATACATATCAATTGCGGCATTCAGTTCGATCAGTTGTGTCATGGGGGAAGCTCCTGTTTTTGTGCTGAAATAAGATTGCCATATCGGGGAAATTTGCGATACTGGCGTAATTGACAACTAGCGGTCAGATACTGCCAGATAGACAAATGACATGACGGAAGCCCATACATCACCGCTCGTTTGCGCGATTGTTTATGACGGTTTGTGCACGTTCGAATTTGGTATCGCAGTGGAGTTGTTTGCTTTGCCGCGACCCGAATTTGACAATTGGTATCGTTTCCGAACCATAAAAGCTGAATCCGGCCCAATCCGAGCAACGGGCGGAATCACGGTTGATGCGGAAGCGGATTTATCGTTGTTGCAACAGGCCAGCCTTATTGTTGTGCCTGGATGGCGCGGAGCAGAGACACCGGTTCCAGAAGGATTGTGTGTGGCTATTCGACAGGCCCATGCAAATGGCGCGCGCGTTGCCTCTATTTGCTCGGGTGTTTTTGTGTTGGCTGCGGCAGGGCTGTTAGATGGAAAGCGGGCAACAACCCACTGGCGTTACACAGATTTTCTTGGAAAGGCCTATCCGGAAATTACAGTGGACCCCGATGTTTTATTTGTGGAAAGCGATGGGGTCTATACATCTGCGGGATCTGCCGCTGGGTTGGATTTGGGATTGCACATAATTCGTGAGGATTTTGGGGCGCAATATGCGGCAAAGGTGGCCCGCCGTTTGGTCCTGCCTGCGCAACGAGATGGTGGGCAACGGCAGTTTGTTCCTCGACCAGAGCCGCGTGCGCGTGCCGGGTCTTCATTGGCGGTGTTGCAGGATGAAATCCGGTCAACACTTAACGAGAATTGGCCCCTCCGCCGAATGGCACAGGTCGCCGCGACGAGCGAGCGCACACTGGCCAGACGGTTCGCAGAAGAAACACGTGTAACACCGCAAAACTGGTTGAAATCTGAACGAATTTCTCGTGCAGCAGAGTTATTGGAAAATACCGAAACACCGCTTTCGGATGTCTGGGCATATTGCGGGTTTGGATCAGCGGAAACTTTTCGGCGGGAATTCCGCAAATCAATGGGTGTCCCGCCAATCCGGTATCGAGAGCGGTTTAGCGCAAATGCGCTGCAATGCTGAACCGCATTAAATCCATCATCATAATCATTGGAAACCGACAATTCTGTGCTCGCCAATCAACAGAGTGCTCTGGATTGAAAGCACTTTTTATCCACGTTGATCATGAGAACCAAAGGCGGGAAGCGCTGAGACTTCACCTATCGCAGCAGTTCCCGTCTTTGCGTTTATATGGTCCTAGTCGAGAATCTTCGGCTCAAACCGGACACGCGTCGCGCGTCCATCATACCGCGATCCGGCCCGTCATTGCGGGCTTTCGCTGCAACAGCTAAATCGAATGATGGATGAGTTCACACATTGCGGACAAAGCCGCCCTTCTTCAGACACTACTGGATGTCCGCTTCTATCGGCAGGGGCTATCAGCACCGTCTGGTAGTCTGTTGATTGCCGCGACTCTCAACTCTTGCTCTTCATCATAGAACGCGAAAACCGATGTTAGTTGCCCATCGTCTTGGCAAATGACACGAACTGGCGCAAAGGTCTTTCCATCCTCAAACACTATCGTATGGTTTCCGTAGTCTCTTATCTGAGCAAGGAGTGTTCCAGTCACCGTGCCAATTATTTCACCTTGCTCATTCCCGGTGTCACCTGTCACAACACACATGAACCACTCAGAACCGTCTGAAATCGCGCTCGCATTCAATGGTAAATCGGGGTGTTGAAAGCCACGCTCAAGCTGAGGCTCGACGTTCAGTATGGACTGGGCATCGGAATAGTTTTGGAAACCTGCAAAGGACTGATCGGATACCAACGCCTCGCAGGCGTTCATGGCACCAATCCATTCCTGACCCAAGTCTTCTTCTGCGAAAGCAGAAGTGCCAAATAACGTAGCGGCCAGTGCAATCTTTGGTAAGCCAATTTCCCACATACTTATTTTGCTCTTATGTTTTGTTTTGCCTATCTTCCGATGGCTCTCAATTGTTGACATTGGCCGCACCGCAAAAAGAATGCAACATGGGCTCGTTCCTGCCGTTCGCGGCAAGATGCACCAACTTCCTCTGTGCGGACAAAGCGGCCATCAGTTTCAAATACATCGACAGAAAATCACTTTTACAGCAGCCGCGCAATCGACCGACCTGAAGCTGAGATGCTGACATTCACGCTGAGAAATTGGACAAAAACCTGTCGGATGACCAGTTTGAGTCCACAATAACCGTTTCTGCAACCACCAAAAAGTTCCGGTTGCGGATCGCACTCGAAAATGAACTCTGATTCAGAACGCGGATCAAACATGATGATTGTGTCTCAAGTGTTCGACAAGGAAGTCGACGGTGATCTTAATTTTGTTGAGTCTGTATTTGGGTCGGTTGTACAGAAGGTAAATCGTCGATCCTTCATCGCGTGTTAGGGCCATGGCTGCATTTTTAGGAGTAACATCGATCAAGGTTCCTGATCTTAGCTCTTCTTCGATTCCCCAAATTGGTAATAGTGCTAAGCCCCGTCCGTCGAGCGCCTCTAACCGAAGTTCACGCGCCACGTTTGACACAAAAGTCATTTCGCCCTGAATCTCGACCCAGTTCTGCCCTATCCTTGCTTGCCAATACGCGGGTCTGTCAGACGCACGATACAGGATTGTTTTGTGGCCGCGTATTTCATCAACCAAATTGGGGACGCCGTGCCGATCGAGATAATCTGGTGAGGCAACCAACCGAAACTCATTGGACGTCAACACCTTTGCCACGGATCTCTCCGGCGGCTGCGAGGTTGCGCGAATCGCGATATCGGTTTCATTCTTGGCAAGGCTTGCGATCTGATCCGTCATGTCCAGGTCAACAACAAGGTCAGGATATTGTCGCCGCAATTCCTTGATTGCGGGCAGCAATTTGTATTGCCCATAAGCAGGCATCGCAGAAATACGAATGACACCGGAAACTGTCTTTGGCTGAGCTCTGACAATGTCCCGAGCATGTTCAAGCTGCTGAAGCGCCGGTGATACATTCTCCAAAAACAGTGTGCCAAGTTCGGTCAAAGTCACGCTTCGCGTTGTTCGATGCAACAGGACAACGCCAAGATCAGCTTCAAGATCCTGAACACGTCGTGAGACGGAAGATGCAGGCACATTGAAAGCGTGGGCTGCTTCGGTGAAGCTGCCCATTTCCGCAACCTTGAGAAAATACTGAATGGCGCGCAGCTGGTCCAACTCAGGCCAACCTCCCTTTCTTACAGGGCTACCTTACATCTATTATTGTCGTAACGACAATTCTGTTTTTGAATTTACCTCGATTATCGCAACGCGTATTTGGGTCTATCTCCGTTGTAACGAAACTCAGAACAACGGAAAAATATCATGACAATCATTCAATTCAGCGAACACGGCAACCCTGCTGAAGTCCTCAAAACGAAATCAGTTTCAATCCAAGAGCCAAACGAGGGTGAAGTTAGGGTCAAAATTTTGGCCACACCGATCCACCCTGCGAACTTGCTTCAGGTTGCGGGACAATATGGCTCGGGACCGGAGCTGCCTGCGATACCGGGCGCTGAAGGCGTCGGAGAAGTCGTAGAAGTTGGCGCGGGTGTCGATCACCTGAAACCGGGTCTGAAAGTACTACTCACCGGCCTCGAGGGGACATGGCGCACAGAAGTCACCGCCAGCGCGCAAGCATTCACCCCAGCGCCTCCGGGCAATGTCGAGCAACTTGCGATGCTTGCGGTGAATCCGGTCACGGCCCATCTATTGTTAACAACCTTCACCGAGTTATCCGAGGGGGATTGGATCCTCCAGAGTGCCGCGAACTCAGCGGTTGGAGAGCTTGTCTCGCAGCTTGCAGCACTTCGTGGCTTCAACGTTGTAAATGTTGTGCGACGGCCCGAGTTGTTGGGCAAAGCGGACCAGACCACGCTGCTCGACGGGCCTGACCTTGCGCAGCGGGTTGCGGCGGTGACAGGTGACGTTCAAATCAAACTTGCTTTGGACAGCGTCGGAGGCGAGACATTCGAGCGTCTCGTTGAAGCCACCGGTTATGGCGGCACTGTTGTGAATTTCGGCAACCTGTCGGGAAAAAATCCGCAACTTGACTTGGGTCGTCTTATTTCAAAGAAGATCGATGTCCGCGGGTTTTGGCTGCAGGATTGGTACCAAACCGCCGGCCCAGAGAAAATCCAAGCCGCACTCGGTGCCCTCATCCCGTTAATCGCAAGTGGTCAACTGGTTACGAAAATCGACTCCCGATACCCGCTTGAAGAGATCAAGCAGGCCGTGGTGCGTGCTATGGAAAGCGGCCGCGACGGCAAGGTTCTTCTGACACCCCTAGCTCAGTAAATCGACACAGATAAAGGAGAGACACAATGTTTACGTTTTTCAAAACTGCCGCCGTTGCAACCGTTTTATCGCTTTCGGCCATAACGGCACAAGGTCAAGACACCTCAAGCACATCAATCTCGGCAGAGTTCCCCTTTGAGAAGTCCTTCGTAGAGGTTCATGGCTCTCAGATGGCCTATGTTGATGAGGGTGCTGGTCCAGTCGTTCTATTCGTACACGGAAATCCAACTTCCAGCTATTTGTGGCGTAACGTCATACCTTTTATCGCTGATGATCATCGCGCGATTGCGGTTGATCTGATTGGTATGGGCGACAGCGGTAAGCCAGATATCGACTACACGCTGCAAGACCATCTAACATATCTCGAAGGTTTCGTTGCGGCGCTGGACTTGCAGGATATCACGCTTGTTCTGCACGATTGGGGTGGTGGTCTGGGTACATATTTTGCGGCAAACCACTCCGAAAACATCCGGGCTGTCGCCATGATGGAAGCCGCCGCTCCGCCCGTGTTGCCAATTTTGAATTGGGATATGCTCCAGCCAGAGGTAACCCGCAATCTCTATAAAGCCATGCGCGATCCGGTTCAGGGGCCAAAACTGCTTGTCGAGCGGAATTTCTTTGTCGAAAACATCATGCAGTCGGCGGTCATTCGTCCCTTCACCGATGCCGAGATGGAAGCTTATCGTGCGCCATTTGCGACGCCCGATATGCGTGCACCGCTGCTTGCGTGGCCCAATGAAGTGCCCATCGAAGGCGTTCCCGCACGCAATGTCGATGCCATGTCTCAGGCCCACTTGTGGCTGACCACATCTGATCAGCCCAAACTGGTCCTTTATGCCTCGCCCGGATGGCTCGTGACGCCTCAGGTAGCCGATATAATTGCAGCGACCTATTCCAACGTCGAGACACGGTTTATCGGGGCGGGCATTCACTATGTCCAGGAAGATCAGCCAGAAGCTATTGGTCGAAATATCTCTGATTGGTTGCGCGACCGGGTCGATTGACCAAGCAAACAGGCCACATTTCTGGTCGGTTGGTGCCCACAAAAAGTGGGCACCGATTTCGCCTTTCAAAAGCGGGTCGTTTTCATGAGCTCCCTTTCGGGAAATGCCGCATAGCGGTGTAGGTGCCAGATTGTGTTCCCAAACATGCCACCGCGATTTTCCACATTTCCTAAAGAAGCCAGCTACAAACAAGTGCTCCAATCAACGAAGGTTTACCGAACAACTTACACGATGGTTGCTAGCTGGAAAGTTTTTCGATCTCCGGCACGTCCCCGCAAGCTCACGTACCTAGAATAGAAAAGCCAATTGGAAGGCTGTGTTGTTGGAGTGATTTGTTCAAAGGAAGTGTTGGGTTCGCCTTTTGCCCGAAGCACGACCAGAGCGGCAACGCGGGCAACTTCGCCGGCATCATGGTCTTGGAATTCCAAGTTCAGATGTTGTTTAAGCTTGGTTAAACCACGGCCACCACATCCCTTTCAAATCGGGCCACGCGGTTCTGGCGATGGTTACGCTATTGCCCCAACTCGCAGCAATCGCCCAAAATCTACCGAAACGGGCTAAATTGGCCGAGACACCTACTTTTTCAACAATGTCATCGCGCAGAAACGGCGCAAGAAGGTCGAGATGCTCTTGGTCACTTCAAACGCGTCCTCGGTCTGGGTAGGCTTCGATTGCGAGGGCCGTGTGGTGTCCAAGGCGAGTACATCCGGGCAGCAGCAGCCCAAAACCTCGGAACGCTAGCCAGGCTTAAGCCGATAATGCCCGGCTGCGGGAAAGAGAGCGGTAACGTCTCAGATTGCCCGAGGAAATAGGGGTCAGACCACCCCCGCCAAAGCGCAAACCATGCGAATTCTTCATCAAATTAGCCCAAACCAGTCGTCCGCGCATATCAACGTCGCAGAGCTTCAGCTTTCCGATAGAGGACGTAGGCAGCACTGATCCGCAGCAATTCGGCGGTACTAAAGATGGTTGTGCAGACGGAGCTGCCTTTAGTTGCAGCTTTGCCGACGGTTGCTAGAGCATGTGCAGCGTAGAATTGTCGATTTAGCTGGTGGCATGCCGCTGGATGTGGCGATTATTGCGATGCGAAACACTGTTGGCAACGTGTCACGCTTAGTGACCGAGCCTCATGTTATATCATCGCTAATTATTCTGGCCTTGATTACATTTCCTAGCTGTTTCCTTAGCCAGTCGAGGACAAGCACATCGTCTGCGATCAGTTGACGGCTCTTGGTCTGCCCATAATCGGTGCGACTGTTAGAGATTATGTTGCGACTCAGAAAATTCTCGTTAAGGGGCTATCAAACAACGATCAAAAGACATTGAGCCAAATTCTTGAAAAGGGAATGTGGCAAATGGATGAAAAAAGAAACGCTCCGTCCTAAAGTTTAACGCCAGCTTGTCCGCCACATTCAAAGATGAAAGCGACCGAGAGATGATATCACACACGCATATCGGCAGCAATGATTTGGGGCTGGCAGTTCAATTCTATTCCGTTGTTCTAGGGCCGCTTGGACTACGGCAGAAATTTGTAGATGATGATCGGGGCTGGGCGGGCTGGGTTGGGCGTGATGACCGCCCGCTTTTTCTTGTTGGTCGCCCAGAAAACGGAGCACGCCATGAACCGGGGAACGGTCAAATGGTGGCGTTGTTGGCGCATTCTCGTGAAGAGGTTGATATTTGTTATCATGTCGCTGAGTGAGGAATTGACCAAATATAGAAATGCCACTGTTGTTTCCGTTGGCGGCGGTTCTAAACAAAATGGGCTATTTCGGTCTTGTTGTTCGGCCGCGCGGGTTGTTTGATACTGATAACCTGCAAAAACAAGGTAAACCGATGCAAGATCAAAGGTCAGATTCTATACGGGCTTCAGCATCAAGTGGTTTGGTTCGTTTGCAAGGGTATATGGACGTCCCCGAAGAACGGCTGTCTGCGGTCACAACAGCGCTGGTTGCACATATCGATTTAACTCGGAAAGAGCCGGGATGTTTGTCCTTTGATGTCACTCTAAGCGAGACTGTGCCCAGACGGTATATCGTGGCGGAAACCTTCGTACATAAACCTGCATTCGATGCGCATCAGAAACGGACCAAAGCCTCGGACTGGTTCAAAGTCACCGATGGCATACCACGTCATTATGAGATCACGATTGATGATTAACGCAATGTCGCCCGAAGAGTTTAGTATATGGAGCGCATTTCGACAGGATCTGCATCGCTACCCCGAAATTTCTGGCGAGGAAGAGCAAACAGCCCTGCGGATTTCAGAAAAGCTGAAAACACTGGGGCCTAGTCAGATTTTGACAGGTCTTGGTGGTCACGGGGTTGCCGCCGTTTTTGAGAGTGGTTGTGCAGGGCCTACGGTGCTGTTTCGTGCGGAACTTGACGCCTTGCTAATCAATGAACTGAATGACCTTCCTTATGCCTCAAGGATTGTGGGCAAAGGGCATTTATGCGGGCATGATGGCCATATGACAATGTTGCTGGCCTTTGGGCAGATGCTGGCCAAGAAGCCGGTTGCCCGGGGAAGAGTGGTTTTGATGTTTCAACCTGCCGAAGAAGATGGCAGCGGCGCGCGGTCTGTCGTGGCCGACCCTGCGTTCGCCGCAATACATCCGGATTGGGCTTTTGCGATTCACAATCTGCCCGGACGCCCGATTGGCACAGTCGGCATCCGTTCCGGGTTGATCAACTGTGCCTCTCGCGGGTTGTCTATTAAACTGACAGGAATAACGGCCCATGCGGCTGATCCAGAGACGGGAATTTCCCCCGTCGCGACTGTCTCTGAATTGCTTTCGTCGTTGACGATGTTGGGGCAGGGTGGGGCAATGGTGCATGGGTTTCGAATGGTTACGATCACACATGTTGGGATTGGTGAACCTACATTTGGAATTGCCCCCGCAGATGCCAGAATGTGCGTGACCCTACGGACCACGTCTGATGATAGTCTGGATCGCTTAACGTCTGAAGCCTGCGCCTTGGTTTCGCGTGTGGCAGATGGTGCTGGTTTGACATCGCAGGTCGAAATTTGTGATGATTTTGCCGCCTCAGTGAATGATCCGGTTGCTGTGGATGTCGCAATGCGCGCCATGGATCGCCTCGGAATTTCGCATGACAAGAATGGGCTTCCGATGCGTGCCTCTGAGGATTTCGGAGTATTTGGTCAGAAAGCCAAAGCCGCGATGTTGTGCCTTGGGTCCGGTGTTGATGGACCTGCCTTGCACAACCCGGATTATGATTTCAAAGATGAGCTTATTCCCGTTGGAGCTGCGTTGTTTGATCAGATCGCACGAGATTTGGTTGGTTCTGCTTAATTGGGCAGCTGACAGCCGTAAAAATGCAATTTCATTGCCGACTGTGACTCTGTTTCCTCAATATGAACACATTTTATCTAAAAGTGTGAATTTATCCCGCAGCCCTATTCAAAAGACATTAGGGTCCAGCAAAAGAATATAAATTTCGACCGAGGTACAGGTATATGAGCAGACTCCTTTCAACCGTTCTGGCGGCTTTGTGTTGCTGTGTAACGCCGGCAATGGCGCAGGACTACGAAAGCATTGGGAAAGGGCGATTGCTGACCAACGATCTGATTGGCGATGGTCATGATCGCTGGCGGTCGGGATCTTATGTCGTATCACGTGTTTACGGAAAAAAGGACTGGCAAGGTGCGCGTCCGCAGGCATTTGGTGATCTTTTGGAAATGCGTATCCGGGGTGAAATCATCCAACCGGCGAAACTGACATCAGTTGATCCCGATGATCGTCGCTATGCGGCCGCTTGGACTTTGGGGCTGCACAGCCATTTTGAAGCCTACGGGGCGGATGTTAGTTTAGGTGGGGATCTTGTTTTAACTGGTAATAATACTGGTCTACCGGCGCTACAAAGTATCATCCACAAAGGGCTCGGTGTCGATGAAGCCAGCGACTCTGTTCTGGATGCGCAGATCGGCGATAAACTTCATGTGGCGGCGTCCGGTGAGGTGGCCCAACCTTTTCGATTTGGCAATAGACATCTGATAAGACCCTTTGCCGAAGCTCGTGCCGGAGAGGAAACCCTCGTAAGGGTTGGTGTGGACTATATGTTTGGTACCTATGGTACGCAGGAGCTTTTGTTGCGGGATGTGTCATCCGGGCAGTTGTATCTCGGGACCGATAGTGGTGAGAGCGGTACAACATTTGTTCTTGGCGCTGATATCGCAAGGGTCTTTGAATCGATTTATCTACCGGATGAGGATGCCGTTGAATTGACCGACACACGGAGCCGCGTGCGCGCCGGTATGCACTGGCAGCAAGGAAACGCAGGGTTCTTTTATGGGCTGACCTATTTGGGTAAAGAATTCGAGACCCAAGAAGAGGAACAACTGATCGGATCATTGCGGATCAATTGGGAATTTTGAACCACATTTGAAAATTCGAATCAATTCTCCAAAAAATACTTCCCCGGTTGATTCGTGAATGCTAAGGGGAAGATATAAAAAGAATAAAGAGGCAGGCAATCAGGTATGGAAACGGGCTTTCGTGGCACGTTTGTCCTCTCCTGGTCCCAAACGGAAGTAGACGGTCAAAAGTCCGCTGCTACCGACACATTGATGGTTGGCGCCAGTTGGCGCTGGTCGGGTGAAGCTGTTCGGGTCGATGGCCCCAGCAACATCCTGTTATTGGGATCCTCAGGCGGGGCAAGCAGCGACCGGAAACGGGCCGCACAAACAGTACGGAAATTAGTAGGGGCCGCCGTGGATGGCGCCGAGGTTTTTGAGCCGATTGGGCATGACGAACCTCTTGCTCATAATGGGTTTATTCTGACGGATGGGTCGCGGACCTACACCGCGTCTCTCATCGAGACAAAATCAACACCTCGCCCTTTGATTATGTTCTTGGATGAGCTCCCACCGCAGGGGGTCGAGCTTTGGGTGGTGCATCGATTATACGATGAACAGAATTCAAATTCGCGCACCGAGGTCCCTCAAGGTGTGATATGTTTTACAGCCGGTACCCGCATCCAAACCCAAAGAGGGTCCGTGTTGGTTCAGGACCTCACCGTCGGAGATCGCCTGCAAACCAAGGATGATAGTTACCAACCGGTTCAATGGATTGGCAGCCGTCGTATTAGTGGGGCGCGTCTGTATGCTATGCCGCAATATCGACCGATCAGAATTCGGGGCGGTGCATTGGGCGAAGATAAACCCGATGGGGATCTGCTAGTATCCCCAGATCATCGACTGCTTTTAAAGGGTCCCAAAGCGCAAGTATTGTTTAATACCGATGAGGTCCTTGTGGCCGCACGTGATTTGATAAACAACGCGTCCATTCATCGGGATTTTCATACACGTGAAGTGACGTATTATCATCTGATGATGGAACGTCACCAAATCGTTTGGGCCAATGGTGTCGAAACCGAGAGCTTTCATCCTGCTAATGCACCATTAAATGCCATTGAAGGCGAGCAACGTGATCGGCTCTTGGCGATGTTGCCAGAACTTGAGACTGACCCGCATGCTTATGGTGAATACGCGCGACGAAATCTCTCAAAATCCGATGCTGCCATTTTGTTGCACGAGGTTGCATAAGGGTAATTAATGTCTGGGGACAGAGACTCCCCAGATACCCAAAGTATCTTGCTTGAACGTCTAAAGCACGGGTGGGCACGCAGATCATTGTCATCATCAGTATTCTATCGTTGACACCAGAAAGACTCGCTGTATAAGCCCGCTGTTCCCGATCCAGATGGTTCGGGGCAATCATTGGTGTTGGTGGCCCTCGCAAGAGAACGCCTGTCAGCTGTAAAGCTAAGGACAACGCCCTTCAAATGCACTCAATCGAGTGCGATTTTAACGAAGGAGATCAGCCGTGACCAAACGCACGTCTGCCAAGTACAAAATTGATCGCCGCATGGGCGAAAACATCTGGGGTCGTCCGAAGTCCCCAGTGAACCGTCGTGAATACGGCCCCGGCCAGCACGGTCAACGCCGTAAAGGCAAACTGTCTGACTTTGGTATTCAGCTGCGCGCGAAGCAAAAGCTGAAAGGGTATTACGGCGATCTGACAGAGAAACAATTCCGTCGCATCTTTGGCGAAGCTGAGCGTGTTAAAGGCGATACAGGTGAGAACCTTGTAGGTTTGCTTGAGCGACGCTTGGACGCTGTTGTATATCGCGCTAAATTCGTTGCCACGATCTTTGCAGCACGTCAATTCGTCAACCACGGCCACGTGACCGTGAACGGCCAGCGTGTAAACATCCCATCTTACCGTGTAAAAGAGGGTGACGTTATCGAGGTTCGTGATCGTTCCAAGCAAATGGCAGCCATTCTGGAAGCCACTCAATTGGCTGAACGCGACGTTCCTGACTACATCGAAGTTGATCACTCCAAACTGACTGCGACTTTCGTGCGCATGCCTGGTTTGTCTGATGTGCCTTACCCGGTCATCATGGAGCCAAACCTTGTGATCGAATATTACGCTCAGAACTAAGGTTCTGTGCTATGAAGCAAGGGGAGGGCTGCGCATCCGGCGCGGCCCTCTTTTCTTTTGGGCCATTTGTTGCCCTTTGCCGATATGAAAGCCTGACATGACCGAATTTGCTGGTGTTCCCGCTCCTTTGAACCAGGCGCTGACCGCGCGTGGATATGAAACACTCACCCCTGTCCAAGAGGCGGTGATCGCAGAGGAGCTTGTTGGCGCTGATGCATTGGTGTCTGCCCAGACGGGGTCGGGTAAGACAGTGGCCTTTGGTTTGGCAATGGCACCAGATCTATTGGGTGAAGATGATCGTTTGCCACGTGCTGGTACGCCTTTGACTTTGGTCATCGCCCCCACGCGGGAGTTGGCCATGCAGGTGCAACGTGAGCTCGCGTGGCTCTATCAGCCCGCAGGTGGCGTGTTGGCCAGCTGTGTGGGTGGCATGGATGCGCGCAGTGAACGCCGCGCTCTTGATCGTGGGGCGCACATAGTTGTTGGCACGCCAGGTCGTTTGCGGGATCATATTGAACGCGGTTCGCTTGATTTGTCCGATCTGCGTGTTGCGGTTCTGGACGAAGCAGATGAGATGCTAGATCTTGGTTTCCGTGAAGACCTTGAATTTATTCTGGAGGCCGCAAATGATAACCGTCGGACACTGATGTTCTCAGCGACGGTTTCCAAAGGCATCGCCGCTATGGCGAAAACCTATCAGCGGGATGCGGTTCGCATCGCAACGACAGGCGCGAAAGACCAACACCAAGACATTGATCACCAAGCAATTTTGGTAGCCAACCATGATCGTGACAATGCGATTATGAACCTGTTGCGCTTCCATGAAGCCCGCAATGCAATCGTCTTTTGTGGCACGCGGATGATGGTTAATCACTTAACCTCTCGTTTGTCCAACCGCGGGTTTTCCGTTGTGGCCTTGTCGGGTGAATTGAGCCAATCTGAACGGTCGCATGCGCTGCAAGCAATGCGCGATGGCCGTGCGCGGGTTTGTGTGGCCACTGATGTCGCGGCGCGGGGGATTGACCTTCCGGGCTTGGAGCTGGTGATCCATGCTGATCTGCCCCAAAACGTTGAGGCGTTGACCCACCGGTCTGGCCGGACAGGTCGCGCGGGTGCAAAAGGCACGTCCGCATTGGTTGTGACGCATTCAACGCGTAAAAAAGCGCAACGGTTGCTCGGTTGGGCTAAACTCACTGCAAAATGGGTTGAGGCACCGACCGCTGAATCCGTGCGTGCGCGTGACGCTGAACGGATGATGACAGATCCCGTTTTGACCGCTGAACCTGATGGAGATGAGGCCGAATGGGGCAAAAAGCTATTGGCAGAGTATTCTGCTGAGCATCTAGCCGCCGCATATGTGCGTCAATATTTAGCGCAGCGTTCTGCCCCGGAAGAGATTGCCGCGACAGATGTGAGCCGCGAAGCTGCGAAACCGGTTAAACGCGATGAATTCAAGGACTCCATGTGGGTAAGCCTGTCAATCGGTCATGATCAAAAGGCTGAACCGCGTTGGTTGCTGCCAACCCTATGTCGTGCGGGTGATCTGAACAAAACGGACATTGGCGCTATTCGGGTCATGGGGAAAGAAACATTTGTTCAGTTGAACGCTGCAGCCGAAGATCGCTTTTTCAAAGCGGTTGGCGCAGACCGGATGCTTGAAGATGAAATCAAAGTTACCAAGCTTGATAAAGCGCCGGATCTGCCTGCGCGCAGCCCGCGTGATGGTAAATCCTTTGGTTCTGATGGTCCACGCGGTGGCAAACGTGATTTTGGCGACAAGCCCCGTGGTCCGAAACGCGATTACGGTGACAAACCACGTGGTGGCAAACGGGATTATGACGACAAGCCACGTGGACCCAAACGCGACTATGATGACAAGCCACGCGGGCCGAAAAAACCATACAACTCGGAGGGCGATGCGCCTCGTGAGGATCGCAGTGAGCGTAGTGGTGGCGAAGACCGGCCACCTTACAAAAAGAAGTTCAGCGAAAAGCCACGCACCAAAGATGACGGCGGCGTAACACCATATAAAAAGCGTGAGGCCGCGGGCAGCCGTGGTGGTGATAAACCTCCGTTTTCCGCTAAACCCAAACGGGATGGTGGTAAGGGTAAACCTGCTGGAAAACCGGCGTCGAAGTTTAAAGCAGGTGCAGGGGATGCTAGTAAGTCCATGCGCAAACCTCGGCACAAAAACACCAAAGGTAAAAAATAGACCTTAAGTGAGTTCACAACAAAAAACGCCTCCGCCCTCGGGTCGGGGGCGTTTTTGTATGCTCCGCGTTTACATTCGCGTTGACGTTATGGCTGCTAATTCCGGTTGCCGTTCAAAGTGGGCCCATTCATTGGGCGCAAATGCGTAAGTAAACGGTTGCTTTCAGGCGGAATTTTGGGGCTAAATCGGAAATGATCACCGAATTGATGTAAATGTTACGTTTCCTGAAATTTGAGGATCCAAAGAATTGCCCACATTTAACGAGGCATGAAAACAACCTGGGAGACGAAATAGATGAGACTTTTTTTATTGGCCGCTGCGGCAACAGCGATTTGTGCGACAGCTGTGACTGCAGAAACAAAAGTTGGGATGATCACTACATTGTCCGGTGGCGGTGCTGGGTTGGGGATTGATGTCCGCGACGGATTTATGCTTGCGATTGCGCAATCGGGCCGCGACGATATCGAGGTTGTCATCGAGGACGATCAGCGCAAGCCTGACATTGCGGTTCAACTGTCTGACAAGATGATCCAATCAGAGCGTGTAGATGTCATGACCGGTATTATTTGGTCAAATCTTGCGATGGCTGTGGTTCCCGCCGCTGTAAATCAAAATGTGTTTTACCTATCTCCAAATGCGGGCCCTTCGCCATTGGCGGGTAAGGGCTGTCACGAGAATTATTTCAATGTAGCGTGGCAGAACGATAACTTGCATGAAGCCGCAGGTGCGTATGCAAATGGTGCTGGCTATGGCGATAGTTTCATCTTGGCACCCAACTATCCGGCGGGTACCGACGCGTTGACGGGCTATAAACGCTTTTTCGAAGGGGACGTGGCCGGTGAAATCTACACCAAACTGGGCCAAACCGACTATGCTGCCGAGATCGCTCAAATCCGGGCGAGCGACGCGGACAGCGTGTTTTTCTTTTTACCTGGAGGGATGGGGATTTCCTTCCTGAAACAGTATGCAGACAGCGGAATTGACCTTCCGGTGGTTGGCCCGGCGTTCAGCTTTGATCAGGGTATTTTGCAAGCTGTAGGCGATGCGGCCCTTGGTGTGGTGAATACTTCGCAATGGAACAAAGACATCGACAATCCGACCAATGCGGCGTTTGTCGATAGCTTTACGCAAGAATACGGTCGGTTGCCCTCTTTGTACGCCAGCCAAGGGTTTGATACGGCCAACTTGTTATTGTCTGCCCTTGATGTTGCCGAGCCATCGGATGCGGATGCCTTCCGTGCGGCGTTGCGCGCGGCTGATTTTGACAGCACGCGTGGTGATTTTGCTTTTGGTTCGAACCACCACCCTGTTCAAACCATTTATGCACGTGAGGTGATCAAACAAGGTGATGTCTTTACCAACAAAATTATCGGCACCGCGTTAGAGAACCATTCAGACGCCTATGCGGCCGACTGCAAGATGTAATCTTGCGTCTGCATGGTCCTGATGTGGGCCATGCAGATCTACGGAGTTTCCATGTCTTCAATCCTAATAGTAGAACAGATCCTAAACGGTCTGCAGTTCGGCGTTATGCTGTTCCTAATGGCCGCCGGGCTGACGTTGATTTTTGGAGTCATGGGGTTAATCAATCTCGCACACGGTTCGCTCTATATGGTGGGCGCGTTTGCTGCGGCGGCTGTGGCCGGTGCGATGGGGTCCTTTTTTCTTGGGTTGATCGCGGCCCTCATAGCGGCTGCATTGGCAGGTGCTATCGTAGAGATAGTTGTGATCCGGCGTTTGTATACAGCACCGCATTTGGATCAGGTTTTGGCGACATTTGCGTTGATCTTGATTTTCTCGGAAGGCACGCGATGGATCTTTGGATCTTTCCCTTTGTTTTTAGACATACCGGATTCCTTATCAGGGCCTGTTACGCTGCCGGGCGGGATTGAATACCCGCTCTACCGGTTGGCATTGATTGTCACCGGGTTGATCGTTGGTGTCGGACTTTGGGTTTTGATAGAACGCACGCGCATTGGTGTTCAAATTCGGGCAGGTGAAAACGATCGGGAAATGATTGCCGCTTTGGGTGTCGATATCTCAAAGCTATATACGATTGTGTTTGCTCTCGGTGCGGCGCTGGCTGGGTTGGCGGGCGCATTGGTTGGCGCGATCCAATCAGTTCAGGTTGGCATGGGGGAACCTGTGCTGATCCTTGCCTTTGTTGTCATTGTCATTGGCGGCATTGGTTCGATCCGAGGCGCCTTTATTGGCGCATTGCTTGTCGGGTTGACGGACACGTTGGGCGGAGTCTTGTTACCGGAACTGTTCAAATTATTCATGGAGACGGGTGCCGCGCAAAAGAGCGGCTCGGCCATTTCCTCTATGGGCATCTATATCCTGATGGGCCTTGTTTTGATTTGGCGTCCAACCGGGCTTATGGGGGCTCGCACATGAGGGTTAAAGAACAAACGATTAATGCGTTGGTCCTTATTGGTCTATTTCTTGTACCATTGTGCGCCTATGTGGTTGATGAGCCATTTACGATAACCTTGACCACACGGGCGGTCATTCTTGCGTTGGCCGCCGTGGGTTTGAACATTATCCTTGGGTTTGGCGGGATGGTCAGCTTTGGGCACGCGGTGTTCTTTGGGGTTGGGGGCTATGTCATGGGAATTTTAGCCTATCACGCCCAAAGTTATACCCCTTTGGACCTTGGGGTGTTTTTAATTGAAGGCACCAAATTCATGCCCGTAATATGGGTGGTGGCGATGACCGCATCCGCCCTGATTGCGCTCCTCATTGGGATGTTGTCCCTGCGGACGAGTGGCGTTTATTTCATCATGATCACGCTCGCTTTTGGACAGATGTTTTATTATTTTGCGATCTCTTGGGCGCGTTATGGCGGCGAGGATGGGGTGTCGATTTATGTTCGAAATGATTTTCCTGGGCTGAATACACTCGTGCCGGTCCAGTTTTACGGCATCTGCTTTGTGATCCTTTGTGTGGTCTTGTTTTTAAAGGCTCGGCTTCGCGCATCGCCTTTTGGCTTGGCGTTGAATGCGGCGCGGCAGTCGTCATCACGGGTGGAAACAGCGGGTCTTAACCCGATGCACCTCAAACTATTGGCCTTTGTAATATCCGGTGCGATTACTGGTTTGGCCGGTGCGCTTTTTGCGGATTTGAACCGGTTCGTTTCCCCCTCAATGTTCAGTTGGCAGTTGTCCGGAGAACTTATTGTTTTAATCATCATTGGCGGCGTTGGGCGATTGATGGGTCCTGTCGTCGGGGCCTGCATTTTTGTTGCGCTCGAACATTTTCTTGGCGGCCTTACTGAATTTTGGCACGTCTTTCTTGGTTTAGTCCTGCTGGGAATTGTATTGTTCGCACGAGGCGGGGTGATCGGATTTTTAACGGGAAAGGACAGTGCACATGTCTGAACCTGTTCTTGCCACCCAAAATCTTGTGAAATCCTTTGGCGCTTTGAAGGCGACCGATGATGTTTCGATCGATCTTATACCCGGAGAAATTCACGCAATAATCGGACCAAATGGTGCGGGGAAATCGACGTTGATCCGGCAGATTTGCGGGGGGCTGAAACCGGATGCGGGGCGTGTATTTTTGCGTGGAAACGATGTGTCAGAGCAGGGCGCGCACAAAAGAGCGCGGGCCGGGCTGGCACGGACCTTTCAAATTTCAGCCCTTTGCATGGAAGACACGGTTTTGGAAAACGCTGTGTTTGGTGCGATTGGCGCGCAGGGGGCCGCTTGGCGGTTTTGGAATAAGGCTTTGATGGATCGTGCTTTGATAGAGCGCGCGATGTCAGCCTTGGAGCGCGTTGGGTTAGTAGATAAGAAAAACACCCGGTGTGCTGACCTTAGTCATGGGGAACGCCGTCAACTTGAAGTTGGCCTTGCTCTCACGCTGTCCCCATCTGCGTTTGTGATGGATGAACCTATGGCTGGCATGGGGGCAGGTGGTTCGCGGAAATTGATAGAGTTGTTGGATGGGTTGAGGGCCGAGGCACCCATTCTTTTGGTGGAACATGATATGGATGCGGTCTTTGCGCTCGCGGATCGTATCAGCGTGTTAGTCTATGGAAAACTCATCGCGACGGGATCAGCTGATGATATCCGTGCTGACAAAGCTGTACGCGAAGCCTATTTGGGGCATGAGGCATGAGCCGCCTGATCCTTGAGAACCTCACCGCATCCTACGGTGTAAGCCAAGCCCTCTTTGGAGTTAATTTAACCGTTTCGGAGGGGGAAGTTGTCGCCTTGCTGGGGCGCAACGGCATGGGAAAAACAACAACGGTCAAATCCATTTGCCGAATGATTCAATCACAAGGTGGGTTAAGCTTTGCAGGGCAGACCCTTCATCATTTGCCAAGCCATAAGGTTGCACGCCTGGGCGTTGGGCTGGTGCCCGAAGGTCGACGCTGTTTTGCCAATTTAACGGTGCAGGACAATCTTCGCGCCGCCGCACGTACGGGGGACTGGACCTTTAAAACGGTTTCCGACTTATTCCCGAGATTGGGGGAGCGGGCTGGGCAATACGCCAATTCCTTGTCGGGTGGTGAACAGCAGATGTTGGCAATTGCGCGGGCATTGATGACCAACCCGCATCTTTTGATCCTTGATGAGGCAACCGAAGGGTTGGCTCCGCTTGTTCGGCAAGAAATTTGGCGCGCATTACAGTATTTAAAATCCGAAACCAACATGGCCATTTTATTGATCGACAAATCCCTTAAGGAACTGACAGCCGTATGTGATAGGGCTGTAATCCTAGAAAGAGGCACCTCGGTCTGGTCCGGACCTATGGCGGATTTGTCGCCGGATATCTCTGAACGTTATCTGGGAGTGTGACGTACGCGCCCAGTGATGCCATCCAGCCCTATACATGCGAGATAGTTCGATGACCAAAGACCCGCTGCTGCAACCCTATCAGTTGAAACATCTTACGTTGAAAAATCGGATCATGACGACCAGTCATGAACCTGCATATCCCGAAGATGGCCTGCCAAAAGAACGTTATCGCGCCTATCACGAAGAGCGTGCAAAAGCTGGCGTTGCTCTGGCAATGACTGCGGGTTCCGCTACCGTGTCAAAAGACAGCCCGCCCGTTTTCAATAATATCCTCGCTTATAAAGACGAGGTGGTGCCATGGATTCAAAATCTCACGGACGGGTGTCATGAGCATGGATGTGCGGTTATGATTCAACTTACTCACCTTGGGCGGCGAACAACGTGGAACAAAGGGGATTGGTTGCCCTCTTTGTCTTCGTCCAAACACCGCGAACCTGCGCACCGTGCCTTTCCCAAGCTGATAGAGGACTGGGATATTGAGCGGATCATCACAGAGTTTGCCGACGCCGCAGAGCGGATGAAGGCAGGCGGGATGGATGGCATTGAATTGCAAGTGTATGGACACCTGTTAGATCAGTTCTGGTCGCCTCTTACGAATGATCTTGTGGGGCCTTATGGGGCCGACACTCTTGAAAATAGGATGCGGTTTCCGATGGATGTGCTTGGTGCAATCCGAAAACGTGTCGGAGCTGAGTTCATTGTTGGTTTTCGTTATACTGCCGATGAGGCACAGAAGGGCGGTATTACTGTTGAGGATGGCCTGAAGATCTCCAAAACGCTCGCTGAGACGGGTCAGCTTGATTTCCTGAACGTGGTACGCGGGCGTATTCATACGGATCCAGCCATGACTGATCTCATCCCCATTCAAGGCATGAAGAGTGCACCGCATCTGGATTTTGCAGGGCAGGTCAAGAAACTAACAGGCATGCCAACGTTCCACGCAGCTAAAATTCCTGACGTGGCGACGGCGCGCCATGCGGTAAAGACAAGGCTACTGGATATGGTTGGCATGACACGCGCGCATATGGCCGACCCACATGTGGTTAAAAAGATCATGGAAGGTCGAGAGGATGACATTCGACCGTGTGTTGGCGCAACTTATTGCCTTGATCGCATTTATGAGTCTGGTGATGCGCTGTGTATTCATAATGCGGCAACAGGACGTGAATTGACCATGTCGCATACGATTAAACCTGCAGAGGTAAGGCGTAAGGTGGTCGTCGTCGGTGCTGGCCCCGCCGGCCTTGAAGCGGCGCGTGTGGCCGCAGAACGTGGCCATGAAGTGATTGTATTTGAGGCACAGCCTGATGCAGGAGGGCAAGTTCGTCTGACATCCCAAAGCCCACGCCACCGTGAGATGATTTCAATTATAGATTGGCGGATGGCGCAATGTGCGGCACGTGACGTGGTCTTCCGTTTCAACACATGGGCAGCGGCAGAGGATGTCTTGGCTCTAAATCCTGATGTGGTCATCATCGCCACGGGCGGCATGCCAAACACTGAGCTGTTTGAAAGCGGCAGGGACGCGCCGCATGTTGTGACCTCATGGGATATGATCGCTGGGGATGTTAAACCTGCGCAGTCCGTCTTGATCTACGACGAGGCTGGTGATCATGCGGGGGTGCAGGCTGCAGAAATTGCTGCTCTCGCGGGTTCAGAAGTTGAAGTCATGACCCCTGATCGTACTTTCGCACCGGGCGTCATGGCGATGAATTTAGTCCCTTATATGCGCTCTCTTCAAGAAAGGGACGTCGTATTTACAGTTACATACAGATTGCTCGACGTGGCGCGCACTGGCAATAAGCTGACGGCAACGGTTGGAACAGACTACAGTGATCACACAAAGAAAATTGACTACGATCAGGTTGTGGTGAACTACGGGACCCTACCTTTGGATGATTTATATTTTGATCTAAAGTCGCATAGCTTTAACGGTGGCGCGGTGGATCATGACGCATTGATCAACGGAGAGCCACAGACGATCCAACGAAATGAGCAGGGGGCTTTTCAGTTGTTTCGGATCGGCGATGCAGTATCCGCCCGCAATACACATGCCGCAATTTACGACGCGTTGCGTTTGGTGAAGGACTTATAAAAGCACCGAAGTAAACTTAAACGCGGCGCGGCGACCCCAGCATGGGTCATTGGATCGCTGTCAAACATTCTGGCGTGTGACAATCCAAACTGGTACTTAAGGGTAGCTTGTAACCGAGTTTTGACATGGCATCAGTCATAGCAGAAGTTTGGAAAAGTTCTTTGTGTAAACGTCAAGAACCACGAGCCAAAATCTAGCAGTGTCTTAGTGGTGAAAATTGCCTACCCTAGAATTCTTAAATTAAATCAATAGGTAATGGCGGAGACGAAGTCTTACATGCAAAGCTCTTATGGATTTGTTTTTATTATGAAAAATTTCCATACTATCTGGTCATACCACACTTTATACCACACTGCATGCTTCTAAAATATGGACTAGCGCTCGGTTCTTATAACTTCACAGCCAGTAATTGGGAACTCGTACATCCTGCTTTGAAAGGCGTTTATTCACCGATGCTTTCATCATAGCCGTATTCTTAGGAAATTGGCATTTGCGTCGAAGGAGCTAAAATTGCTAGTCAAACCACCAATTGTGCCTCCAATTACACTTCCGGCCAGTGCACCCATTAAATCTCCTAACACGTGACCGACCCCCACACCCACCGCAGTACTGGCCATATCCATAGCAAAACGTGCAGGCTTCAGTACTCGGGAGCGGTTAAGTTGTTTCTCACAGTCCGATATTTGTTTTTCTAGTTCCGAAATTGATCCAGCCAGTCGCTGAGTGAATACCGCTTGAGACTGCTCTTCATCTAAGAACGCATCTTCCACTAGGTCTCTGGCTACGGACGCCAAACTCAACCTGAACTCACTAAATTCATCGCGAACTGCTAAATAGTCGCCTATCCGTAGTTTATCGATTCCCTTCGGGATGGTTGCTGGGATCGCAAATGACAGAAATAGAGAAGTGCGTTTAGATATGGGTTGTGAAGGCTGAAACGCATGATCGATATAGCTTTTTGCCGCAAATGTAACTGAAAGAAGGTCGTTTTCGTGACTAATTTCTCTAGCCAACCTAGCCATTATGAAGTCAACAAGTTCAGTTACCATTAGTACTGGTTGCTCTTCTAGGAACTGGTCAAACTCGGGATGTCTTGCAGAATTCATCGGCAACGCCACTCCTTGCTCGGTCAGCATAGAGATCAGTTCCGTCGGCATTTTTTGCGCTGATATATACCGCCATGTATTCCGGCCTTGCGCGTAAAGATGACTAAATAGACCACGGTGCTTATCTTCATCGACTACAACTGGATAACCATAGTAGCCTTGAATAAACTTGATATCCTCGAGGAGATGGCTGCGCTTCATACGTCGCGAATTCTTTTCTACCAAATTCCTGAACGCTGCTTTGTCATCTTTGTCGCGAAACCATCTATCTGCAAATGGTTCGGGAGCCAAAAACTTGATGATTGGGGTTCCGTCATCTGCCTTAGAATTATCCGAAATTTCCGCCACGTGGTCCCTTTGAGCTACATGCCATTGATCTGCAAAAGGCACGATTAAGTTCAAATCGTCATAAAATAACAGCAAGCTTCTCAGATGCGCTGTGCTCGGAGTGAAATGCGGGTAGTAAAGCGATGAAGGCAATGGCATTTTATTGCTCCAAAATTGTGTGTGTTATGGCCGGTCCATTCGTTGATTTACCTGCCCCAACGAAGCAGTGTCTCTGCTTGACTGAGAACCGTACTGATTGCGATTGGTGCCAAATCGGGCGGATAGCCGTATCTCTTCAGAATCCGCCGTACAAGGATGCGCAGCTTTGCTCGGGCACTTTCTTTTAGGTGCCAATCCACGGTCACATTTTTACGCAGTTGCTCGACTAACTCATGTGCGATTACGCGGAGCTCATCGTTACCCATGGCTTCGACGGCGCTATCATTCAATGCAAGTGCATCATAAAAAGCCAATTCTTCATTGCTCATTCCCAGTTCTTCACCGCGCTGAGCAGAAGCACTTAGTTCTTTCGCCATGTCCACCAGCTCTTGGATCATCTCCAGACTAGTAATTGCGTTCGCATGATAACGGGCAACAACGGCTTCAAGTCGTTCAGAAAATGCTTTGGCTTCAACGACATTTTGCTTTTGGCGAGTTTTGATCTCTCCGGCCAGAAGATTACGTAAGGCTTCCAACGCAAGATTCTTTTGCTTCATGCCCTGAATTTCGGAAAGGAATTCGTCGGAAAGGACCGATATTTCAGGGCTCTTGATCCCCGCAGCTGAGAGTACGTCGACAATACTTGCATCAGCAATCGCTTCAGACATGAGTTGCGCGACCGCAAACTCTTTGTCCTTTGCGCTCATCTTGGATTTCGGTGCTGTTTTTGTAAGGCCAGCTTTGACCGCTTGGAAGAAACCAACCTCTTCCTTAATTTCCTGTGCATAGTCACTGGCTGAAGCCAAAGCAAAGGCCTTGGTCAGTTGCGACACCAACTCTTGAAAACGATTAAGTTCCTTTCGTTTTGCAGTAGGGTCACTTACTTGATCGGCTTTGGATTTTTGCCGGTCCAGCGCCCATTCCATAGCCTCCGCTAATGCAAAGAGCCGTTCGGAAGGCGTGCCAGAAACTCCTAAACTGTAATCGTGGTTGAAATAGAACTCGCGGCACTGCTCTACAAATTCTTGTAATGCGGCAACTGCTTCATCTTCACTGATGCCGGTTTGGTCACGATCTGTCGCCGTGTAGTTTTGAAGAGCGGCTTTCAGATTCTGACCGATACCGATGTAGTCAACAACCAAACCTCCGGGTTTATCCTTGAAGACCCGGTTCACACGAGCAATGGCCTGCATCAAACCATGGCCCCGCATTGGCTTGTCTATGTACATCGTGTGCATAGATGGAGCGTCAAATCCTGTAAGCCACATGTCTCGTACCAACACGAGCTTCAACGGATCTTTGGTATCGCGTGCACGTTTTGCTAACAGGTCTCGACGAGACTTGTTTCCAATGTGTTGTTGCCATTCGAGTGGATCAGAAGCTGAGCCAGTCATGACGACTTTTATCGCTCCTTCTGCGTCATTTTCAGAATGCCATTCAGGCCGCAGCGCCACGATCTGATCATACAGATCCACACAAATCTTGCGGCTCATACAGACAACCATACCTTTGCCGTCCAAAGCCTCTAATCGGTCTTCGAAATGATTGACGATATCAGCAGCCACTATTTCAAGACGCGGCGGTGCCCCAACTAGGCGCTCAACACTACTCCAACTTGATTTGGCTTTTTCCTGTTCCGACAAGCTTTCATCGTCGAATAGAGCATCAACAGCTGCATCAATTTCAGGAAGTTTCTCTTGCTCAAGCTCAACGCGCGCAAGCCTACTTTCATAGTAAATCGGAACTGTGGCTTTGTCTTCGACTGCGCGGCTAATGTCATAGATATCGACATACTCGCCAAATACCGCAGGCGTGTTGATATCTGCCGCCTCAATTGGAGTTCCGGTAAAGCCAGCAAACGAAGCGTTCGGGATCGCCTGCCGGACATAGTGCGCATAGCCATATTTTCGCTGACCAGTTGAACCACTGAGCTTTGCATCAAATCCATATTGGCTTCGATGTGCTTCATCGGCCAATACAATGATATTGCGGCGCTCGGATAGGAGCGGAAACTCCTCCTCACCTGAAAGCGGAGAAAACTTTTGAAGGGTTGAGAAGATCACACCGCCAGATTGACGATCCAATTTGTTGCGCAGGTCATTCCGGTCTTCGATTTGCTCGGGTGTTTGTCGGATAAGATCCTTGCACATCGAGAATGTCGCAAAGAGCTGATCGTCGAGATCATTGCGGTCGGTCAAGACAACCACAGTCGGGTTCCCCAACGCCTCGGAGCGCACCAAAAGACCTGCAAAGAAGGCCATAAGGAAGCTCTTACCTGAACCTTGGGTGTGCCAAATCACACCAACCTTTCGGTCACCATCTTCACTGACCGCATCTATCGCACTGGCGAGCGCTTTACGTGCGCCGTGGAATTGGTGGTAACCACCAACAATCTTGAAGGGACCATCGCCCTTGTCACCAAAAACGGTAAAGTCTCGTATCAGTTGCAAAAGGTACCTAGGCTCAAATACACCACGCAAAAGCGTGTCCATTTCCTTTGGACCTTCGGGTGTGAAATCCTCTGGCGTACCAGTAACGGTTCGCCAAGGCATGAAGCGGTCTTCGCCAGCGCTCAGAGAGCCAATACGTGCCAACAATCCATCTGAAGTGATCAACACCGCGTTTGTGCGGAACAATGATGGAATCTGCTCCTTGTAGGTCTGCAACTGGTTGAATGCATCACTAATGGTTGCATTCTCACTCGCAGCATTCTTCAGCTCAATCACCGCGACGGGTAGCCCATTGATGAACGCCACAATATCAGGTCGGCGGTTATGGCAACCCTCAACAACTGTAAACTGATTTGTGACGGTAAACACGTTGTTAGAAATAGTGGCAAAATCGATCAGACGAACCTTGTCTCCTTTGATAGAGCCATCAGAGCGACGGTATTCGACATCGATCCCATCAACCAGCATTCGATGAATGCGCCGATTTTCCTCTATCAGAGAAGGCGTCTCTGATAGCTGAATTTGTTTTATTGCAGCTTCTAGCACATCGCTGGGAATGTCCGGGTTCAACCGCTTTGCGGCATCAGAAAGCACATCGCGCAGCACAACTTCACCATAGGAGCCTCGCGCCTTTTGCGGGCCATCAGGTGCAATCAGATGAGGGTCGGCAAAGTCCCACCCGAGGTCTCGCAACACATCAAGAGCAACCTGCTCCACAAGATCCTCGGTAAAACTCATAATTAACCCTCCAACACGAGAGATTTGACCCGGCGAGCGAAACAACGGTGTATTTCCTCAAGAGATGAGACCGTCCACTCTTGTAGCTCAGGCCAAGACGACTTGTCAGACGGGTCTTCTATTTCAATATCTGTAGAAATTCGGCAAGCTTGCTTATTTGGCAGCGGTTGCCAATCCAAATTCAAATCAGTTTCAGATGCAATGGCGCTTTGATGAGCGGAAAGTAGTTGGAAAAATTCGTCCGCATTCTTGTTTTGGATATACAGCGCGACAGCCAAACGATTCTGTTGTGTACTCAAAGTCGCCCGCAAAACAAATCCAGTTCGCCCAATAGAATAATCCACCCACTGTTTGGGGCTGGATTTTCGGGCGCTTATTGTTGTGCTACTGGCTAGGCGTTGATTTACACCCTCCCAGAACTCCAACTGCAATTGCTTCGTTTGAGTGAGTTCGCCGTCTGACAAGTTACGAGCCCTTCGCCCAACATCGCGTTTCCAATCATTCGGCTTGGCCACAATGTTAAACTTTGGCGCAGATAGGCTCTCGCCGATCTTCCACAATTCGATTTCAAGTGCAAAAAACTGATGCCCTTCACCAGTGATCTCGTTTAACCAATCAATTGCAGCACGGTGTTCTTCGTGAAACTTAGCAGCCACCCAAATACAGGTCTTGGCTTCAAGTCCAGCTGCATAGGTTAGAATCTGCCCCAGATGCGAATGATCCGTTGTCTCTAACTGATTTTCGATGACGACCCAATCACCATCAGCGGTGGCCGTATCACGGCACAGTATATCCGCACTAAACCGGCCAACGCGCCGCTCTTCTTCTTCAACTTCAAGCGACATGCTGAGCGTTTCACCGAGCAACGCAATGTTCTCTTCTTGGGCGAGCCAAGGCGTGAAATCACGATCCTCTTTGGACCATTCAGCACGAAGATCAACGCGTTCTAGGCGGCCAAGTTGGGTCATAACTTTCTCTCCCTCTTTGCCGCGGCTCGGTATTTTTCCAAAAGCATATCTATTAGTTCTTCGGGCTTACGGCTTGATTTGAGCTCACCAGAACCGTTTGCAATTACCTTAGAAATGGCCCGCTTCACGGGTAGTCGTTTTTTGAGGAATTTGTCCCAATCAATGGTCGTAGCCTCTTCAACCGCTTTGTCGATGTCTACTGACAACTGATCGGATTCGCCCGGCGCAAAGGAAAGGAAGGCTTCCAGTATTGTCTTCACATCGGACGAGACATCCTCTTTCGGCTTCGAAGTGACTGCTGCGGCAATCTTTTTATCGTCTTCTTTCCGCACAGCATCGGCTTTTTCCTTGTCCTCATCTTCAAGAAGACGTTCAAGCCAATCATTGCAAAAATCAGATGCCCCGCCCGGATCTGGAAACAGATTACCGTGATGGATGTTCATCTGCCGCAACGCTTCCAAACAATCTTTCCGGGCCGACACACC
This sequence comes from Pseudoruegeria sp., assembly GCA_039972875.1. Taxonomy (GTDB): domain Bacteria; phylum Pseudomonadota; class Alphaproteobacteria; order Rhodobacterales; family Rhodobacteraceae; genus Pseudoruegeria. Next base: position 587,309 of record JBDWMA010000042.1, on the reverse strand, counting down.
GTTCGGAATGTGAAGCTTGAAAATGTACTGAGCCAGCATTTGGGCACGTTTTCGGTCACTCACCGCAAAACTCAAGTGTTGTCCAATTGCAGCGAGAAATTCTTCCGTACCATTTTCAACCGCAATTTCTGTCTCAGTTGCGTCAACGCCTCCAAGCAGTTCGTTTTCATCGAGACGTCGAACAATTAATGAAACGAGGTTGTCATGCCCTGCTGGGGCTACCGTGAAAAGACCTGATTGGTTCACAAGACGAGAATTACGGTGATCTTCTGGCTCGAGGAACAGCTCCTCTGCAAAATCTTCTCCAAGATCTTCTTCGATCTTTGTTTTGTTCAAACAAAAGATAGCACGCGACGGATTGTCATAAGTGCCGTCTTCGCTCTCAAAGCTTGAAAACGCGAAGAAGAGGGCCACAAAAGGAGATCTCGTCCAGTCCAGCAAGGGTGTCTTTAGGCCGTGATGTTGCCCAACGGCCCAAATTTCTTCTTCGCTTTGGAGGGGGGCAAGGTCATACCCCCGCCCGCGCATCGATAACTTGAACTGACGCAGCAACTTTTCGCGTTTATCTTTTGGTATTTCACCGCCAGAAAACAAACGACCAAGGGTCGAAGCCAGCTGCCAATCGTGACCCGCGTGCCCCCTATAAACCAAGTCATTCTTCGTCTTCTTAAAATCGGATCCTTGCAAAATCTTGAGCAAGTCTTCCCAGCTTTTTACTCTGGCTGACGGAAGCAACGCATCTACGCTGTCATTTGGAAGAGCAAAGTCAGGGTACTCTGGTAATGACTCGAGATATGCCCGCTTTTGCTCCCTCTTTATCTTATCGCCATCGGTCTCGATTGAAGGTCGCGATTGTTCATTCATCAGCCATCACCTCCGCATCTTTCAGACGGATTTCACCGGACATAAGTCTGGGCAGGAGGAGGTCGCGCATATCGGCTAGGGTTTGGTTTTCCTCACCGTTCGCTTTGATCTTTGCAAAGAATGGGGTCGTGATTGCGGCAAATTCCGCATGCACCGTGTCGTCAGGAAACGCCAGTTCATACGACATGAGAACATCAACTTGTGCGCGTTGGCGACCGGATGTGCCTGTCATGCTTTGCTCGGCCCGTTTCTTGAAATCTGGGTCACGAACAAGGCAATAGGCGAACTGTGGCGCGACGTGCGGCTTTGATCTGAGGACGAAGAACTCGGTCGATCCCCAACCGACAGGGGCTTCGTCGGTCAGATAGTCTACGAAACCAGCTTTCCCATTCTCAAGACATGGAGTGATGCGAGCGATCAGAGCGTCGCCGTTTCGAAAGCGCATACCAGACTTGAAGTCACGTAGCTTTGGCGGTGAAATTAAAGTTCCGCTCGTAGGAAGCGAGGCCATGTCAGAGTATGGCGAAACTGTTCCTTTTTTGAGCGGCTCTTTTGGGTTGAAGTCAATGTGATCAGAGGCAGATCCACTCGCCCACCCCTCGGGCAACCCATCATCCCCAAGCTTTGCAGGAAAGAGCGGTGCGAGGGTGGTGGCTTTTTCGGGGGGGAAGGCTTGGCCCATGATGGCGGCGGGGTCAGTTGCGCCTTCGATTTGGCGGCGGGTGGGGCCGAAATCGACGAACCAATCCCGAAACAACGCCCGCGCTATCTCTTCCAACGTCTCATTCATCCGCCGGTTCAACTCGATTTTGTCGTCGAAGTCTTGAAGGAACTCACCTATCCAGCGCTGGGTTTCGATAGGAGGCAAAGGAACCTCGAAACTCTCTATATGCGCTTTCGTGATAGCTCTTCGAGAACCGCCCGCATTGAAACCTTCGATGTAAGGTTTGATCAAAGGGTGAGTTAGGTATGACACCAAGAAAGATGGATGCAGTTGATCAGGGTCCGCCCGTACAATCGCAACGTGCTGGTTTACGGCTGCTGGCAACGCCTCCTTTGGAACCAAAGCACACCGCGAGAATGTAACGCCGTCGCCTGTGATGTTCAGGAACACGTCACCCTCCCGAACCTGAACGCCTTTCAATGCCTTTGCTTGTTCGTTAGAAATGAAGGACAGGCTAGCTTGATCAAAGTAGCGGTCGTGAACACACTGACTTCTAACCAACGCAAAGTTGAGACGGTGAGGCAGATAGGCCGCTTGTCCGCCACGAGGCGTTGCACCTGAACCAATCTTGGTTGTCAGCTCTTTTAGTTTCTTAATCGGCCAGTTTGCAGGGATGCGACCTATCGGGCTTTCCTTTGTTTCAATCATCCCAGCCTTGCCAATCCACTTAGAATCTTCTTGGAAAGGTCGTCGCCTTCAGCGAACTGCGAGGTTAGCGTGCTCGTCAAATGCTCCATGTGTTCTTGAAATGGGCGTTGCTGATCATCGGAAGAAGGCGAACCAACATACCGCCCCGGCGTCAGCACGTGATCGAATTTGCGGATGGTCTCTAGCCCTTCGGATTTGCAGAATCCCGGTTCGTCGGCATAGGCCTCCCAACCTTTCGCCTCCAACGTCGCGGGCTTGCCGCGCCAGCGGCGATAGGTGCCTGCGATCTTTTCGATGTCCTCATCCGAGAACTCGCGCCGCACGCGGTCCACCATATGGCCCATGTTGCGGGCATCGAGAAACAGCACCTCGCCCTGACGGTCCCGGTGACCGTTGGCAGATTTGTCCCGGCTCAAGATCCACAGACAAACCGGAATTTGCGTAGAATAGAACAGCTGCCCCGGCAGGGCGACCATGCAGTCGACGCGGTCTTGTTCGATCAGTTGCTTTCTGATCTCGCCCTCGCCGCTGGTTTGGGATGACATGGAGCCATTGGCCAGTACCACCCCCGCATTGCCGCGCGGCGCTAGGTGGTGGATGATATGCTGGATCCACGCAAAGTTGGCGTTACCTTTGGGCGGCGTGCCGTATTGCCAGCGCACATCGTCCGTCAGACGATCTCCGCCCCAATCCGAGATATTGAACGGCGGGTTGGCAAGGATGTAATCGGCCTTGAGGTTCGGGTGGCTGTCTTTGTGAAAGCTGCCGGCACTATCCCAGCCGATGTCGGCGTCGATGCCATGGACGGCAAGGTTCATCTTGGCCAAGCGCCATGTGGTGTGGTTGATTTCCTGCCCATAGACAGACAGATTCAACGGGTTGCCACCGTGTTCTTCGATGAATTTTTCAGACTGGATGAACATACCGCCTGATCCACAGCACGGATCGTAAACACGCCCCTCGTAAGGTTCCAGCATTTCAACAAGCGTGCGCACCACCGAACGCGGCGTGAAAAACTCGCCGCCGCGCTTACCCTCCGCACTGGCAAAGCCCGAGATGAAGTATTCATAGACGCGGCCCAGCAGGTCGCGGGCACGGTCGGCGCTATCGTGAAGTTTGATGTTTGAGAACAGATCGACCAGCTCGCCCAGCATGGTTTTATCGAGCGTCGGGCGGGCGTAGTTCTTGGGCAGAACGCCTTTGAGGCTTTCGTTGGTCGGGACGGCCTCAATCGCCTCCATCGCATCATCAATGATTTTGCCAATATCTTCGGAGCGCGCATGGTTTTGAATGTAAGACCAGCGTGCTGTTTCTGGCACCCAGAAGACGTTTTCAGCAAGGTATTCTTCCGCCTCTTCTGCATCAGCGTAATCATCTTCGCTAAGCTGATCGTGCATCGCTTGGAAGGCTTCGGAGATATACTTGAGGAAGATCAGGCCAAGGGCCACATGTTTGTATTCCGACGGCTCCAACCCGCCGCGCATCTTGTCGGCGGCTTTGAATAGGTCTGCTGCAAAGTCCAGATCGGATTGGCGCGTATTTTGGTTCATCTGCATTGCCCTGCTCAAATTGTTTTTGTTTTAAAGCAGTTAGACACCAATACTACGAATCTTCCTACCACTTATATTTTAACGGCAGTTTCTTTGAAAAACTACTACGTTCTGCAACCAGAGCGCGTACCAAAAACCTATACCCGTCGGCACAGTTTATTGGAAACCTCAAGGTTTCAGCAATTCCCAGCTATCGACCTCAAACCCTTTGGCAACACGGTAAATGTTATCGAGCGAGATGTTTTGCTCTGAACGTTCGACCGCACTCAAATAAGTCCGGTTCAGTCCGCATTGATTGGCAAGAAATTCTTGCGACCACCCGCGATCAGCCCTTAGCTTACGCATGTTGCGCGCTACAACGTCTCTGAGGGGGCTTTTCGGTGTCGTCTTCATACACAATGCTATTGTGCTTTGACGCTTTTAACTCTACCTGTTTTAACATACATTCGTATTTTGCAGGAGAACCTCATGCCCCAATGCCCCCACTGCATGTCAGAAATCCACGAGGAAGCTCGTGTCTGCGCATGTTGCGGTGCGAAGAAGGGGGTGTCTCGTGTCGGAGTAACCAGCGGTGACCTGAAGTTTCGTGCTGCCGTTGTTGCTGACGTGGGGGTGCTGCCACTTGTGGGAGCGCTCAGCTTTCTAATCAACGGTGACAGCATCGGTTTCATGCTTTTGGGGATTGCTTCACTGATCCCCTTTGGCCTCGCAGCCGTCGTCTACCTCATGTCTGACAGCAAAGAGAAATGGTATCGCTGATGATCACTGACACCCACAATCTAAGCCGGAAACTGAACGGTATTCTATGCAGCACCAACGCCCCAAATTGGGGCACTAACCCGAATGACAAGCCAAGCATCGAGGGGTTGGAGAACGCTGCCGAGACATTGGATCACTTCATTGATCTGTTGGAAGATGCTCGCATTGGTGTGCAGCGAGCATTGGTTCCAGCGGATGAGTCACAGGACAGGGATACGCCCCGCAGAATGATTGCGCCGGGCAATGAGACATCCATCAAGCTATCAGTGCGGAATTCAGGTGGCGTGGATCTGTACATCAGTTTTGAAGACAAAAACTTTCGCGAATACGGGTTGTCGTTTGAAGAAGCCGCCATGCTGATCCGCAGCTTTGCCATCTTGCGCATGACGGAACCCGCAGAATGAGCACGGCGAGAAATCAAAAACACACGTCGTTTTACATTAGTGCCGAAGGCCACAAGGCACTGCGTATCGAGGCGTTGAAACGCGGGTTGACTATGAGCCAGCTCATTGTACGGGCTTTGGCCGATGCGGGCGTCGACATTCCAGCGGAGGATTTAAGCAAATGAAACACCTACTTGCCTCCGCATTGATCGCCCTTGCCGTTCCCGCACATGCCGATGGGTGGTACTTTGAAGCCTCATTGGAAGGTGGAGCAGCATTCTGGACCTTCACCAATGAAAGCGGCGACGTCAGCCCGCGCCGGACACGTGGCAATGAGATCTGGATTACCCGCACCGATGAGGTCAACGCGCTCGGGCCAAATGGCAATTGTGATTTCAACAATTGCAGCGTGGCGGTGATGCTAGATGGGCGTGGTCCCGAAGCGGGTGAGCGGGTGGCGATTACATTCTCCAACGGAGAGGTTCTGGCGTTTGACGCGCGTGGTGGTGATATGATCTTCGATAACTTCTCCACGACGGGCATGGGCGCGACCAATACATTCGTTGAGAACATCCGCGCGGCGGCATGGGTCGACATCAGCTTTGGCGGCAATCAGCATCGTTTCAACCTCGCGGGATCATCAAAGGCGCTGGAAGCTATTCGTCCGTACCTGCCATAGAGTGAGCGACGAATTTAGCAGGCGGCTGCGCAGAACAGGAGGCATCAATGGCAAACAAGACGACATATTTCGGATTGCTGGTGATCGAGGGGAAATACGTGCGCAGCTCAGATATCAAGGAGTTGCCGTTCTACGAATTCTGGCGGAAAGCGTCCATCGGGTCGACATACACAAGTGATCCGGAAACCGGCGAAGACCTGATCTACCTCGATGATTGGGAACGGTTCAGCCGCCTGTTCATCGAGACCGGTCGCCACCGTATGATGCCCGCCTGAAATTCCACAATCGCTCGATACTTGGCGTCTCGCTCATGTGGATTTTCAGGCTGTCGCGTGCAATCAAACCCCATCTGACATCGCCCCTCATAAGGCAGGGGATGGTGGGGTTTGATTTTGGTCATTTGAGAACAATAATCAAGATGGCTCTAAATAACACTGGCCTTAATGGTTCACGCCGCTACGCGGCTTTCACATTGCGGATGCTCAACTATTAGGCTCCTATGTAAAAGGAAGATATCCTTGGCACTGCTTACTACTTAGTAGAGAACTCTTTGAGGCGACATGAACAAAGACATTCCAATCCTCTGTTGCCGAATTTTTTGGATGAGCGAATATTGCTCGCGTGAGGAGAGGTCTTTTTCCTACCATAGATACATTCAAGACGGAAATCCGCCAGAAGAAGCTTTGAACTTTCGGAAGGGTGATGACGGCTTATATCGGGGCTATGTTCCGGTCGGAGACGATGCCCATGGCAACCATGGAAAGATTAACATCGAAAGACTTGGTGGAGCGAAAAAAGATGAGGGCGTGGCTCCTGTATTAGTGGTTTTTTGCGCGCCACACGAACAAAAGGGTGGATTGCGGATTGTGGGTTTTTATCGCAATGCAACCGTTTTACGGAAACCAGAGTTATCTGATCGCCCCAATCAAACAAAAATCGCAAGGGTGATTTCAAAGGATGCCATTCTTATACCTGAAGCAGAACGTCTATTTGAAATACCGGGGCGGCAAGAGGGTGGATTCGGCCAATCCAGCTTATGGTACGGACTCGATGACAAGCATCAGCTACGCGATGAAGTCTTAAGCTACGTTCAAGACACAACCTCACTTCCTGAAGCGCAATCCAGCGTCACAGAAAACCGGCTCCGAAAGATACACGAAAGATGGGAAGGCAGAGGACAATCTCGTCGCTTGATTTATGAAAAGGGCTTTTGCTGTGAAGCTTGCGGCTATCAGATTTCGGAATCCGATTGGCCTACATGGGGCAGCGGCTTTGAACTTCATCACCTTCAACCATGGGCGGATTTACAGGAAGGCGAAGAACGCAGCCTTAGTGCAAACGATTTCGCAGTTCTGTGTGCAACTTGCCATCGAGCGATTCACCGGACCGAGTACATATCAGATGTGGAAACGTTCTGTAAAAAGGTACTTGCTAAGCGAAATGCATAAATACCGGAAGACCGGCTCATAGCATGCGTAACTGGGATACCTTTGTTCTGAGGTCGAGTTCCCGGATAGTTTCAGACGATGCGTTGCTTCGATGGGCTGGACGTTTCGACGCGTTATTGCGTACTGCGTATTGTCGACGGCAATGCACTATCGCAACAATACGTTTTTACGTTAAATCACCAGCACACCTTCGGCGAATTCCAGCCCCGCAGGGCGCACACTTAAGCGGAGCGCTCCGACATAGGCGGATAAGTGGTAGTGCGTTACCACTTAAAAAGTGGGAAAGTAGGTCACTTTAGGTCACACCGCAAATTAAGGTCCGATATCATTGCTGCGTTCCGCCAATCGCCGATAGACGGGTTCAGCCGCTTGAAGCGCTTTAGCTTCGCGTTCGGCGCTGAACTCCAGATTAATCAATTCAGCCGATCCCAAACACAACCGGGCAGTTGACATATCCCATTTGTGGCCGCCGCCCTCGCGGGTCCAATAGTGCAATATGTGTGGCTTCACATTCTCGACGATGCGCGACAAAAGCCGTTTCACCAATTCTGAAATCCGCTCGATTAAATCGAGATTCATGCCCTGCTTGGATACTTCCTCAGACAGCGCACTGGCGACGTCACGATCTGGATCGGGTTCCGAATTTCTAAGCTCATGAAGGAGCTTTCTCTGATTTGGAAATAGGTAGTCGCCCTTCTCGGATTGTAGCGCCGATTGATACATCTCAGTGACCATACGGTGCAGATCATAGGCCTGACGCTGCTCTTCGGTCAGATCATCCAAAAGAAGTCCGTGATACGGGCCGGTTGCCGCTTTTGCCCACAAGAGCAGCGCAGCGCTGGCCGCTTTGGCTTCAGCTTCTGCACGTGTAATAGCATCCTGTTTATCAGTCTCCAAATCGGCCATTGCTGAGGCATGTTCGGCCCGTTGTTTGTCGCCTTCAGCACGCAGAACATCCGCATGAACATGTTTCCTCTGGCTCTGTTCTCGGCTGGTGCCGCGTTGGATACGCAAATCCAAACGCTCTTTGCACCAATCATTCCAACTGGTTTGCATGGCCTGCCCGGATGTCTTGGCTTTCATTGCCTTGCGCAGATCTTCCTTGGCCATGCGGGTTGAAATTGTAAGCACCTCCTTAGTTGCCGCTTTCTTGCGGGGTTTCCGGCGCTGCATCCGAGTCGGAACAACCAGTATGTCGACATTGCCACTGCCTTGCTCATCCAGATCAAACCGGGTGTGGATAACCGAGCCTTCACCAGCCCAGCTTTCGGCCCAAGCCTTAGCCTCACGAAACAGCGTCTGGATGCGATCATTATCCTCCGAATGCGGGTCGCGACCATCCTCCTCAAGCCATTCGCGTGACACGCCTACCAGCATGTGCAGCGCTAGCGAGGCCCCACCACGCTCGACAGCACCGGTTTCTTCCTTGTGGCGTTTGAAGGCATCCCAGATGTCGCAACCACCGCCGCTGACGCCAGATCCAATCTTAGACCACGCCAATGGGTCCAATTCACGGACACGGCGCAGCAACGCGGTCTTATCCAGCCGTTTGGCATGGGCTTCAATTCCGCCCATGCTGCTCTTGCCGGTAGAGCCAGATTTGACATTCGCTGCGCGTACGAAGGATTTGAGTTCTGGCTTTTTCATTGTGAACGCGCCTTGATTGCAATCCGGCTATTCAGCGTTTGCAGCAATGGTCGTGAGGATCCATTGGAGGATTCAGGCTTTCTCTCTTCTTTTTCTTTCTCTCTTTCTCTCTGTGGGGGCACGATGGCGACAGGATGATCGCAGGGTAGTGACACCCTGTCAGCACCATCTTCACATGGTGGCCTTAGAAGTGGAGCGCTTGCTGACATTGTTGCCAACTTCAAAAGTTCGACGCCCACTCCTTGCAAGTGGGCACCGCTGTAATTTCCTTTGGAATGGAATTCGCGCTGCAGATGCTCAAGAAGACCATCAAAAGTGACAACAGCAGATTTTACGAAGTCGGCTAATTTCGAATAGATTTCAACTGGGTGATGGCTGTCTAGATCAATGCAGGCTGCACGTCGCAATGTACCGACAACAAATTCAGCAATTGCATTGTTGGTGATCGGCGTCATGGGTAAATCTTCAGTAAGGAAAAAATTTGCTCTACGCGTTGTTTCACTTTTGTTTTTTGGGGCATATTCGCCGTAATACCAACCAATCACGCGAAGCCATCCGGTGGAGTTGTCGTATTCGATTAGCCCATGCTTTTGCAGAGTCTCGAATAGAGTTAAAACCTCCTCTTCGGTGAACATATTGTCTGATGCAAAGGCTCCCAAACGACAGTAGTAGAAGCCTGTATAATTGATGCGACTTCCCGTTATGACTCCCCAAAATGCAAGGCGTGCGTCACGCTCACCCTCAAGCTGTCGCCATTTTGGATTGTCGTGAAAGGCAGTGCTAATTTTTGTAAATTTCATCGTGCTCATGAGCATCACTTTCCCATGCGCCCACATTGATAGCAGAGGGCGTTTTCAAGTTTTCAGATTGCTTGAACGAGGACTTTGATCTATGATGGAAGTGCGAAGACCAACTGATCAAGACCCCGCGAAAGCGGGGTTTTTCTTTTTAGGGTATTGAGGGCACGGTAGTTTCCACTCGGCTTTCCATTGCCCATTTGTTTAGGTCAGCGCCGTGATATTTGACGCGGCGACCAAATTTCATGAACGGCGGTCCAACCAGCCGGTGACGCCATTGCGCTCTTTTGTCCCGCGCGGCTATGAGGTTCAGCTCTTCGTCCAGATCGTCATAAATCCGTTCTGAGTCAAAAATTTCTAGTTTCATTTGTTTTTCTTTCAACCAAGTTCAACTGAAATGAGTAGAACCAAATTGAAATCGGAAGTCTTCAACTACCGTCAGTGAAACTTTTCATAAACCAAAATTCGAAATTTTTATCGGGACATCAATGAGTTCTTGCTTCATGCTATTCAACATTGGATCGTTGTCTCGGCGTTCTTGGGCCTTTCGCGCATAGTGCCTGAAGCCGACGTCTAGAGAAACGATCTCGAACACCCTTTCCAGACAGCTGCAAAATTCGCCGCTAGGGTTACCTTTGGCATCGTCTCCAGCCGTAATTTCTATGTCGCTGTACGTTTCAAAGATCGCTCGCAGCGCCAAAGCAGTTCGAAAGGCTCTATAGTTTCCACCTTCAGTCTTCTCAGCTTCGTTGCAGCACCGCAAATGCTCCAATAATAGCTCCAATGCATCCAATATCGCCGTACGCGAACCCGAGAGCACAGCAATAGAGATAAGGAAATAAAGTGGCCCTGCATCGTCGCGAAGTCGGGTTGTCATTCTTTGGAGCTGCATCGCCGTCAATTCTTCAACTTCTTGACCTAACAGCCAAACCTCAACTTCCGACAACCTCTCGATAGCATCCGAAGTCCTCGCTTTCCCATAAGCTTTCTTTGTATCGAACCAGATCCCACAATCTGCCGCCAGCGGATTGAAAATCAGAGCCGCAGGGACGAATTTTTCACTTCCTTCAAATTCGACGCCAAGAGTAGAAGAAATGCAAGACATGAGGTCACTCAAAGTGACGGACGCTCTTTCGGCAAAATCGACATAGGATTGGTCTATCACGCCCATACTTTGGACAATCCCCTCTATTCTCTCAGATGCCTTGAACATAAGCGCTCCAACTTTCCATCAACTGTTTTCGCTTTTCCAACAGATCGGATCGAGCATAGGCACGTTCGACTTCGGTCCCAACCTTGTGAGCCAAGCTCAACTCTGCGACTTCGCGCGATACGTTGGGTTGCTCTGCGGCCCAATCCCTAAACGTCGAACGAAACCCATGAACGGTGATCCCTTCGACCTTCATACGGCGCAGCAACATCAGCATTGCCATGTTGCTCATCGGCTTGTGCCGTTTTTGGCCTTCGAACACGACATCTGATCGCAAGTTCTGTAATGGCTCTAAGATAGCAAGCATCCCTGCTGTCAGCGGCACACGGTGTTCCTGATCCGCTTTCATGCGCTCTGCGGGAACCGTCCACAACTGCTGAGAAAAGTCGAACTCTTCCCAACGGGCATGAAGCACTTCACTTGTCCGACTCGCGGTCAGGCAAGTAAACATGAGCGCTTTTGCGGCCATCGCATCCTTTGTTGCTAACTCGGCGTAGAAGGCGGGAACATCGTTCCAATGCATGGCTTTGTGGTGTTTCACCTTCTGCTTTACTTGAGGCAGCACCCGGGCATCGCGGATTGTTGTCACGGGATTCTCACCGTCTCGAAACCCTTTCGACTTCGCGACATCCAGCACCGCTTTGATACGCTGCGCCAGACGCTTGGCCGTTTCGTGTTTCTCGGTCCAGACAGGAAGCAGCACTTGCAGCACCTCCGGCTGGCCGACCTCAGACACCGGCAAGCGCCCGATCTTAGGGAAGGCGTATTCAGCCAGCGTATTGATCCACTGCTGGCCGTGCTTAGGGTTCTTCCATGTCGGCAGGCGCTCGATGTGTACCTGACGCGCGATCTCCTCGAAGCAAGGTATCTCCTGTCGCCCGTTGTAGCGCGGGTTGATGCCCTGCTTTGCTAGGCGGCGATATTCTAAAGCTCGGTCACGCGCTTCATTCAGTGTAACGACAGCAGCGCCGCCAAGTCCGAAATCCGTCCGCAATGGCTTGCCTTCGCGGTTGCGCTGCCCCTTCACTGTCACCCGAACAATCCAACGCCGAGCGCCAGATGGATCAACAACAAGGTACAACCCGCTTCCATCACCGTGACGACCGGGACCCAAGGTCCGGACCAGATTCTTCGTCAGCTTTCCACTAAGAGCAGCCATAAAATACCACAATTCCTACCACGCAATGAACAGAATCGAGTCTAATCGAAGAGAATCCAAAAGCAATAACGAATGTAGATAAACCAACAAAAACAGCCCCATAAGGGGCTAAATGAGTACGAGCAGAACTGAATGAAAATAGTGGGTGGCGGAGACGAAGGGATTCGAACCCTCGAGACCCTTCCGGGCCTACTCCCTTAGCAGGGGAGCGCCTTCGACCACTCGGCCACGTCTCCGCTGACGGGTATATCCGCGCTAGTGGCGGGAACACAAGTGTAATTTTAGGATCTTTTGAAATTTTCCGAAGTGACTGTTAGTGCATTGAAAAAGAACAGCTTTGTACATTGTCTTGCTCGTAGAAAAGACATGTTGGGGTTCGTCTCATTATGGGCGGAGCCTTGATCTGGCAACGTTATCAGGAAAAGAGGCGGTTTGGTCGATCATTGGGCGCTTTTGTGGAGGGGTAATGTATAACCCTCCATTGGGCTGCGACCGCTATTTAGCCCTCAAAAAGCGCCAATCATCCTCGTTTTACAGCCGATTTAAACTCTGACAACCGAACTGCCCCAAGGACATGGCCCACTGCAAAATAGACAACGATTCCAGTTGATATCAAGAGTGCGAGTGCGGCGTAACGTTGACCGTCCGCCAGCAACATGTCTTGAAGCCAAAACGCACAAAGGACCAGCCAAAGCGCCATGATTGTAGAAGTGAGCGCGATCCGCCAAATACGGTTATAGAATCTGGTATCAAATTGTGCCTCAGGGCCCATGCTGCGCGCACCGCGCCAAAGCAAAAAAACCATGGCCCAGCTGGCAACTGTGGTCGCGATTGCCGCGGCGAGATAACCCAGAGTAAAGGCGAGACCAACAGCTAAGACAATGTTTATCACCATAGTAATAAGGGCAAAACGAAAGGGTGTTTTGGTGTCTTCGCGGGCAAAGTATAGGGGTTGCAGCACTTTTTGTAGGACAAACGCCGGGAGGCCAATTCCATAGATCGCTAATGCGGTAGCGGTTGCTTCTGAATCAGACATTGAAAAGCTGCCGCGTTGGAACATGACAGACACAAGTTCAAAAGGGATTACGATTAAGGCTGCTGCACAGGGCAGGGTGAGCGCCATAGAAATTTCCGCGGCGCGGCTAAGGGCAGCCTGTCCTCCATCTTTGTCCCCGGATCGAAGACGGCGCGAGAGATCGGGGAGAAGAACCACGCCAATGGCAATACCCACGACGCCAAGGGGCAGTTGATACAAACGGTCCGCATAGTTCAGCCAAGCAATTGCACCATCAAAAAAGCTTGCGACCTGCCGACCTATCAAAAGATTGACTTGTACCACGCCACCAGCCAATGCGGCGGGCCCTGCGATTTTGGCAAGTTTGATCATATCTGGTGACAAGCGCGGGCGTTGTAGCCGAATAGGAAAGCCAGCTTTGCCTGCGGCCCACCATACCAAGGCCAGTTGTGCGATCCCTGCGATGGGCACTGTCCAAGCCAGTGTATCGCCGATCGGCCAACCCAGCCATGCGGCAATACCCATAGTAGTAATGAATAATATATTTAGCAGCACGGGCGCTGCTGCTGCGGCGACGAACCTACCGGTTGCATTCAGTACGCCCGACAGCAAAGCCGCCAATGAAATAAACAGGATGTAAGGGAAGGCAATGCGGCCGAAATGAACGGCGAGGTCATACCTTTCATCGGCGAGAAACCCGCTGGCCATAGCCAGAACAAGCCAAGGCATGCAAATTTGTGCAATCAGGGTAAAAAGAATGACCACGCTGGCCAATCCGGTAAAGGCCTCGCGCGCAAAGCCTGCGGCATCTTCTTCACCCTCAAGTTTTTTTGAAAACATAGGCACGAAGGCCATGTTGAACGCGCCTTCTGCAAAGAAACGGCGAAACATATTGGGAAGGGAAAAAGCGACAAGAAAGGCCTCAGCAATGGGGCCAGACCCAAGATAACCCGCAATCAAGACATCCCGAGCAAAACCAAGAACGCGGCTGAGCAAAGTCCAGACACCTACCGTCAGAAACCCTGACATCAAGCGGATTGGTTTCATGCGTCAGCTGCCCGTTCAGCGCCTTTTTCAATGGCCTCGCGGAGTTTGGTCTCAAGGCTTGCTTGTTTGCTTTCCGAATAGAGCTTTAGACCGAACATGTCCTTGATGTAAAACGCATCCACAGCCTGAATGCCGTAGGTGGCAATTTGGGCTGATGCAATGCTGATGTTGGCATTGGCCAAGGTTCGGGTCAGATCAAACAGCAAGCCGGGGCGATCGCGTGTGTCCACTTCGATGATCGTATAGATATCCGAACCATCGTTGTCGAATGTGATGGTAGTGGGTATCCTAAATTCGCGCTCGCGCTTTTTAATTTTATCGCGACTTGCAAGAGCCTGACCTGCGATGACTTCGCCTTTAAGGGTGCGTTCGATCATTTGACGCAAACGGGGCAGGCGGCTGATTTCATAGGGGTGGTGTTCGGCATCCTGAATCCAGAATACCGGTGTGATGTAGCCATCGACCGTCGTATAGGTTCGTCCATCGACAACGTTTGCGCCAACAAGGGCCAAAGCCCCTGAAATCCGGGCGAAAATTCCTGGATGGTCTGCCATTGCAAAATAGGCGCGGGTCGCGTCATGTTCTTCGTCGGGGCGTAGTTCCAGGCGAATTTCATCATCCGAAATGCCACGCAACATATTTGCGATTGTGACGTGGTTGTTGGTCTGCAATCCTTGCCAATAGGGGCCGTAATGGCGTTTGATTTCTGCACGCACCTCTTTGGTTGGCCAATCAGTTAGCGCTTCGCGCAAGGCCCGTTTTGAATCCTCTTCGCGTTTGCCCCGGTTCAGATCTCGCATGCCGCCTTGCAGGGCAGCTGTGGTTTCGCTGTGGAGGCTCCGTATCAACGTGGCCTTCCAATTGTTCCAAGTATTGGGGCCCACTCCGCGAATGTCACAGACAGTAAGCACGGTCAAAAGATCAAGCCATTCCTCGGATTTAACTTGTTTAGCAAACGCTCGGATGGTCTCCGGATCTGCAATGTCGCGTTTTTGGGCGACATCTGACATCAGTAAGTGATTGCGCACCAACCATTCAACGGTCTCGCAGTCTGTTTTTTTCAAACCAAGACGCGGTGCAATTTTGCGTACCATTTTAGCGCCAAGGATCGAGTGATCTTCTTGCCGGCCCTTGCCGATGTCATGGAGCAATAGGGCTGTAAACAGGGCTTTGCGATTGACGCCATTCTTCAGGATGCCAGATGCAACGGGCAGTTCTTCGACCAATTCCCCGCGTTCTATCTGAGCAAGGGTCGAGATGCATTGGATCGTGTGTTCATCCACCGTATAGCTGTGATACATGTTAAATTGCATCATAGCGACGATTGGCTCAAACTCTGGGATAAAAGCGGACAAGACTCCAAGCTCGTTCATCCGCCGCAGGGCGCGTTCTGGGTTGCCGTGTTTCAGCATAAGATCCATAAAAATACGGATAGCTTCTTTGTCTTGCTGCATCTCTGTATCGATCAACGACAGATTGGCAACAATTGTGCGCATCACGTCTGGGTGGATCAGATAACCTGTTCGCAGAGCTTCCTCAAAGATCCTCAAAATGTTCAATTTATCAGACAGAAATTCAGTCTCATCAACATAATCGATGCGATTTCCGCGCAGCGCAAACCCATTGCGCAGCTTTTTCTTGCGTCGGAAAAATCCTACTAGTCTAGGCTCTTTTTTGACCTGTTCCGCCTCTAGCGCTGTCAGAAAAATGCGGGTCAGTTCGCCAACACGCGTGGCATGACGGAAATAATCCTGCATAAAATGTTCGACAGCGCGCCGGCCGGTGTGATCGCGATATCCGAGTCGATCTGCAACTTCGACCTGCATATCAAACGTGAGCTGTTCCGTCGCGCGGCCTGCCACCAGATGAAGGTGACACCGGACCGCCCATAGAAAGGCCTCAGCCCGTTCGAACGAAGAGAATTCTTCGGGGGTAAAGACTTGTAGTTTGACCAGATCACGGGAGTCCGACACCCCGTGCAGATATTTTGCGATCCAGAACATGGATTGCAAGTCACGCAGACCGCCTTTGCCTTCTTTTACATTGGGCTCCACCATATAGCGTTGACCCTGCTTTATGTGGCGCTGGTCGCGTTCCGAAAGCTTTGCATCAATGAACTCTCCGGCGGTGCCTTCGAACAATTGCGTGTTCAATACGTCGTTTAGTTCTTCGGCAAGAGGCGCATTTCCAACCAGATAGCGGTTTTCAAGCAAGGCTGTACGGATGGTGTAATCTTCTTTACCCAATCGAACACAATCTTTGATCGTGCGGCTGGCATGACCCACCTTTAGACGCAGATCCCATAAAATATAGAGCATAGATTCAATCACGCTCTCGGCCCATGGCGTGATTTTGTATGGGGTTAGAAACAGCAGATCTACATCTGAGAAAGGCGCCATTTCTGCCCGTCCATATCCACCAACGGCCAGCACAGACAGGCGTTCTGATTTGGTTGGGTTATGGAGGGGGTGGATACGGGTGATCGCAATTTCGAACGCCGTGGCGACAATACAATCCGTAAGATAGGTGTATGCTGACGTTAGTTCCCGAGCGCGAAAGGGATGGTTCCCAAATACATCGGCAATCCGGGCGCGCCCGGCTTTTTGTCTATTGGTGAGGCATTCGACCGTCTGAGCACGAATTTCGCGCTCAGAAGAGGCAGTCGCAAGCAAAGAGTTTAGCTCTGCTTGGACCGAGGTTTGGTCAAATATTTCTTCTGAGGGGCAGATGAGCCGCGCAGAGGGGGAGACAGTGCTGTGGGCTGGCTTAGAAACCGCCGCCTCCGAAGCTTTTTGGTGCAGAGTCAATGACTGTTACCTGTTTATTCTGAATCTCAGCGATCGCCATGGCCCTTTCATTAGTGCCATCTGGCAGAAAACGGAAGATCCCATTGACGCCTGCAAATCCTTTAGATTGTGTCAGGCCGGATTTAGCCAACGCATCAGCGCGCCCGGCTTTGACGGATGCACCAATTGCAGCAATCCCGTCATAGGCAAGACCTGAAACAGGGTGTGGAGCACTGCCGTAGGTGGCGGAATAGCGCGTGTTGTAATTGGTGCGCAACGTCGGATCGGGTAGGGCAAACCAACCGCCCTGAACTCCGGGCATTTCCAATGTGGAGCTGGGAATGTCCCAACGGGTCAAACCCATATATTGCGTCACGCTTGGATCAACGCCAGCCTCAGGCAACAATTGCGCAAAGAAGGACAGAGCGCCGGCAGTATCCGATGTAAACAATATTGAAGTTGCACCCGTTTGAGTAACGGCCGTTTTGATGGCAGGAACCGCATCAACAACACCTTGCTGCGAGAATTGGTGCTTGATCACAGCGCCCACGGAGGCACCATATCGACCCGCTGCTTTCTGAATGGCCGAAGCGGCTTGATTTCCGGCAGCATTATCGGCCTGAACCACAACATGATTAGTTTTGCCTTGGCTCTTGGCGTAACTTACAATTCTGTTCGCTGTATTTTCGAACGTATTTCCAAGAACATAGACATTTCCTCCAGCAATCTCAGTGTTATTCGAAAATGCCAATACATTCACATTGCTTGATGCCGTCGCCAGCCCAGCTGCGTTTGCTGATTGTGCGTAGAGGGGCCCAAGTATGATTTTTGCCCCGTCATTTACAGCCTGAGCCGCAACCGCCGCTGATTGGTTCGCTGATCCTGCAGTATCGTAGACGCGCAAATCAATGGTAACGCCGTCTAAATCACCCATGGCCATCCGAGCCGCATTTTCAAGACTTTGGGCAACCTGCTGATCACTCGCTTGGCCTGAGCCCTTTGGGACGAGCAGCGCAACCTGAACTGGTTTGTTGGTGTTAATGCTCGGTCCGCCACCGCCACCGTTTAGGCTGACAGGTTCGCAGGAGGCCAAGGCCAGCAGCGCCGCAGGCAAAATTGCAAATGAGAAAGTTCTGCGTTTAAACTTCAGATTGGGGAACATGGGCTGGACCTCTTAACGCCGGGCAGTCAAAATACAAGTCCTGACCCTAAGCGGTTGCGGTGCAACTGTAAATGATATCGGCGGAAGAGACCTATGAATTACCAGATTCGACCTATAACTCCGGGGCTCTACTTTGTTGCGACCCCGATCGGAACCGCGCGGGATATCACGTTGCGCGCGTTGGATGTGCTTGCCTCTGCTGATGTTTTGGCCGCTGAGGATACCCGAACATTGCGTAAATTAATGGATATCCACGGGGTGCCGTTGGGGGATCGCCCCATGATTGCTTATCACGATCACAACGGAGAATCAGCAAGGCCCAAACTAATGCGGTATCTTGAGGCCGGTAAATCCATCGCCTACGCATCCGAGGCCGGAACACCACTTGTTGCTGACCCCGGGTTTGGGCTGGCACAAGTTGCACAAGAAGCTGGGATCACCGTGACCTCTGCACCGGGTCCTTCGGCAGTGATCACCGCATTGTCTATTGGCGGGTTGCCCACGGACCGCTTTTTCTTTGCAGGGTTTTTACCGTCAGCCAAAGGGCAGCGGCGCGGTTATCTGGCCGAGATTTCGGATGTCCCTGGGACGTTGGCGTTTTACGAATCGCCCAAAAGACTGGTTGCGTCTTTGTCCGACATGGCGCGCGTTTTGGGGCCAGATCGTCCCGCAGCCGTTTGCAGAGAGTTGACCAAAAAATTCGAAGAGGTGGCCCGTGGAACTTTGACAGAATTGGCGACGCAGTTTTCTGAACGCTCAATCAAAGGCGAAATCGTTGTTTTGGTTGATCGTCAACGCAAAGCCGCAATGACAGAAGAAGACGTTGAAACGGCGTTAAAAAAGGCGCTGGAGACCCTATCTGTAAAGGATGCCGCCTCTATGGTCGCAGAAGCCTATGACCTGCCGCGCCGCGACATTTACCAAGCGGCGTTAAAGCTGTCGGATTAAGTCGTTCTTAGGGAAAACGGCACAAACTGCTAGGGCCCGAGTTATGGAGGAGCTATGCAGTCAACTAATTTTCATGCAGGGTTAGCCGCGGAACATATTGTAGAGCGGCATTATATCGACGCTGGGGTACGGTTACGGGCCCGGCGTTGGCGCGGTAAGGGGGGTGAAATCGATCTCATCCTTGAGGATGAAATCGGCCTCATTTTTGTTGAGGTCAAAAAGAGCCACAGCTTTGCTCATGCAGCCCGGCGAATTTCATCAAAACAAGCAGCGCGCATATTGGCCACTGCTGAGGAATTTATGGGATCAGAACCCAAAGGATTAAACACGCCAGCACGGGTGGATGTGGCTTTGGTTAATGGAATTGGTCAAGTTCAAGTGATCGAGAATGCGTTGTTGGCAGACTAACAGCCATTGAACCTGAGACGACCCTGCGCCATGTAAGGGCAAAGGAGAATAGCCATGTCACTCAAAGTTGCCATTCAAATGGACCCAATCGAGCCAATCGACATTGATGCCGATAGTACATTCCGCATCGCCGAAGAGGCGCAGGCCCGAGGACATGAACTTTTCTATTACACGCCTGACCAAATTTCTTTTCGCGAGGGGCGCGTCATGGCGCGCGGATGGCCGCTTGAGGTGCGTCGCGAAAGGGGTAACCATTTTTCGTTGGGTGAAAAGACCGACATCGATCTTGCAGATTGGGATGTCGCCTGGCTGCGCCAAGATCCTCCGTTTGACATGGGATACATCACAACCACCCATCTGCTTGATATGATTCATCCGGATACTCTGGTTGTTAATGATCCGTTCTGGGTTAGAAATTACCCTGAGAAACTGCTGGTTCTGGAATTCGAAGATTACACGCCGCCAACAATGATTGCGCGCGATCTTGAGACGATCAAAGAATTTAAAGCCGAGCACAAAGACATCATTCTGAAACCTTTGTACGGCAACGGTGGGGCGGGCGTTTTCCGGTTAGATGAAAACGATCGTAACCTCGCATCGCTCCATGAGCTGTTTGCAGGGATTAACCGAGAACCGTTGATAGCCCAAAAGTTTTTGCCGGATGTTTCCAACGGTGACAAGCGGGTCATTCTTGTCGATGGTGAACCCGTCGGCGCGATTAACCGGGTGCCCGCGGCGGGTGAAACCCGTTCCAATATGCATGTGGGTGGACGTCCTGAAAAAGTTGGCCTGACTGAACGCGACCTAGAGATCTGTGCGGCCATTGCTCCAACCTTGAAAGAAAAAGGCCAGATCTTTGTTGGGATCGATGTTATTGGCGATTACATGACAGAGATCAACGTGACCTCGCCGACCGGTATTCAAGAACTGGAACGGTTTGATGGTGTCAATGTTGCTGCAAAAATTTGGGAGGCGATTGAGGCCAAGCGGGTGTGATCAGACCGGTACCGGAATCGAGAGGCGAAAACTGACAGCCTCTGCAATATGGTTCCGTTTGACACCAGCGCTTTGATCCAGATCGGCAATGGTGCGGGCTACGCGAAGGATCCGGTGATATCCTCTTGCGCTTAGGCCAAATCGATCTGCGGCTTTCAATAAGAACGCCTGTCCAGTGTCGTCTGGGCGGGCAACTGTTTCCAAGAGGTGTCCCTCTGCATCGGCGTTGACCCGTATGTCTGGATTGTTCTGATACCGCGCATCTTGCAAGGCACGAGCCTCGGCCACACGCTGGGCAATAATGGCGGACGTCTCACCTGTTTCTGGTAAGTCCAGATCGGTAAATGCAACGGGGGGAACCTCTATTCGTAAATCAAATCGATCCATCAAAGGGCCGGAAATCCGTCCCAAATAGTCAGCACCACAGTCGGGTACCCGTGCACAGGCTTTGTTTGGGTCACTCATGTAGCCACATCGGCAAGGGTTTGCGGCGGCGATCAGAAGGAATTTGCATGGGTATCTGATGTGTGCATTTGCACGTGCAATGACAACGGTGCCCGTTTCGATGGGTTGGCGCAGAGTTTCAAGCACGGGGCGGGCGAATTCTGGGAATTCATCCATGAAAAGAACGCCGTTGTGTGCCAAAGAAATTTGACCGGGTTTTGCCCCTTTCCCACCCCCAACAATAGCCGCCATTGAGGCCGTATGATGGGGTTCGCAAAACGGGCGGTCTCGGGAGATTCCTCCGTTTTTCAGTAACCCAGCCAGCGAATGGATCATTGATGTTTCCAATGCCTCTGCCGGTGACAAAGGTGGCAAAATGCTGGGGAGCCGTGCCGCAAGCATAGATTTCCCCGATCCCGGTGGCCCCACTAGCATCAAGTGATGCCGACCAGCCGCTGCAATCTCGAGGGCGCGTTTTGCGCGTTCTTGGCCTTTGACGTCCCGTAGATCTTTTTCAAAGGCTGATGTCGTGACCTCTCCGGGTATGCTGGGTGTCAAAGGGGCATCTCCGGTAAAATGGCGCACAACATCGTTTAGGGATGCGGCCGCCAATACTTGTGCATCTGCGGCCCATGCGGCTTCTGCGCCACAATTCTTGGGGCAAATTAGACGTTTTTCTTCGGCAGAGGCGGCCATTGCTGCGGGCAGCGCGCCAATGACATCCACAAGCCCTCCATCAAGAGATAACTCCCCCAGTGAAACTGTGTTTTCCACTTCATCCTGAGGCAGGATATCCAAGGCTGCCAATACGGACAAAGCGATAGGCAGGTCGAAATGTGACCCCCCCTTGGGCAAATCTGCAGGCGATAAATTGACCGTAATTCTACGGGAGGGCAGTGCGATTGACATCGCTGAGAGTGCGGCCCGCAGTCGGTCTTTGGCCTCAGATACGGATTTGTCAGGCAGGCCAACGATGGAGAAGGCGGGCAAGCCTGCTGTCACAGCACATTGAACCTCGACCAAGCGAGCCTCGATCCCTTCAAACGCGACGGTGTGGCAACGCGCGACCATATTAAACCTCCGTTAACCCTGATTAAGAGATAGCGGAGGGATCCTTTAGGAATTGTGAAGATCCATGAATTGAGGCCACGCTTCTGGATCCGCTGCGGTTTTGTCTCGGCAAAAGGCGTTGCAAAATCCAAATACACGTCCGTTCATGTCCAAATAATCGGTGTTTGGTTTGCCTGAATAGGGGCATTTATCATTTTCGGCGTGGTCTTGGCATGTTGCCACCGCAGCTAAAGGGGTCGGGCCGGGCCATTGTGTGGTTTCTAAGTCTCGTTTGTAGGTGGGCTGATCTGGGCCGTCGACCAAAGCCATTGCGCGCCATTGCCGGAAGGATGTGTCTTGCAAATGGGCATCCACATAGGCTTGCCCTGACGTGGATAGTTGTAACCTGTAGCCAGCGATTCTGCCTGCCACAGGGGCGAAAAATGCATCTGCCACGCTGTAGTTCCCACACAGCCACGGCCCTTCAGAGGGGAACTCAGATCGTGCCCAGTCCCATAGTGTCTCAAGCCTGCGTAAATCGAGCTGTACGGCTTCATCCGGGGAATAGTTGCTGTAGGATACGCGCAAATTCATCGGGCAACTGTTGCGCAAGGATGCGAATCCGGCATGCATTTCCGTGGTTAGAACGCGTGCGATTGCGCGGGCTTTTGTATCGATGGGCCATAATCCTGCGTCAGGATGTCGGCTATGCAACTCCTCAGCGATGGCAAGCGACTCCGGAACCACGATGCCATCCGGGGTTCGCATCACGGGGACCGTTTTGGCCGGCATGAAATCTGCCAGCATTGAGGGAAATTGATCAGTGTACAAACGTCCGAACCGATACCGGGCCGGAAGTCCAAATTTTTCAAATAGAAGCCATCCCCGAAGGGACCAACTGGAATAGGCGCGATCGGCCAATGCTACATCATAAGTCATAGCGCTAGGCTACTGGTTCATCAGCTTTCGTAAAAACAAATAGTTTTGAAAACTGGTATCACGGAAGGTGATTTATCAACGGCGCAGCAACTGGGCGTGGCGGATAGGTCACGTGGCTAATTGAGAAATTGTCGATCGTATGGGACAGCGCTTGATAAGGTGTCACACCTAGGCCGCGTTGCAGCTGGGTAAGGATAACTCCAAAATGGGCCACGGCAATAATGGGGCGATTGGGGTAGGCGGCTAATAGAACATCAACAGCGGAATCTACACGCGTGACGACCATATTCCAGCTTTCACCACCTGGAGCGGCGACATCGCCTGGCTTTTCCCAATAGGCGCGGCTTAGCTCTGGGTGAGTATTGGAGACCTCGGAAAAATGTTTACCATCCCATTCCCCAAAATCGAATTCTCGTAGATCTTTGTGATGGGGTAAACGAACACGATTGCCTTGTAACGCGGTGGCCGTATCCATCGCACGTTTCAAATCCGAAGATACAACAAGTGCATCCATTGGTAAAAATTGATTGAGCCTATCGATTTGTGCGTGATCTGACAGATCAGCCGGAACGTCTCGCCAGCCAGTGAACGCACGTTCATGGGTTGGGCCATGACGAACCCAGTAGATGTCGCTCATGGGAGGGATCCTTTTAACACCAGCGGCAATCCAGCTATAATTGTTACGACCAAATCAGCCTCAGTGGCCAAACGTTGGTTCAACTTGCCCTGCGCATCCCGGAACCGTCGCGACAATGGGTTTTCCGGTACAATACCAGCGCCGACCTCGTTGCTGACAATCACGACGGGGCCCTTGCAGTCCGATAACGCGACGAGCAAGGCGTCTTCCTGCGTTGGGAGGTCATGGTCTGCGACCAAATGATTTGTCAGCCAAAGGGTGGCGCAGTCAAAAAGAACAGGGTGTGCGTTAGGGATATCGGCCAATTTCGAAGCGGCATCAAAAGGGGTCTCAATAGTCGTCCAGCCATCACCGCGCTGCACTTTATGTGCACGGATTTTGTTGTCCATCTCGCTGTCGAAGGACTGCGCGGTTGCGATGTAAAATGGCGCGATATTTTGGGCCAATATAAGTCGCTCCGCCCAAAGTGATTTGCCGGAACTGGCACCGCCAATGACTAAAGTTAGCTGTGGAAGCATATCGTCATGCCTTCTTGTGATCCAAATCCTGTGTCCTTGCGTATCACTTACTAATCAGAGGGCGAAAGGCCTCTTCGTTCAATAAGACACCGGGAGATACAGCAATGCCAAGAGATACGATGTCTGAAACGTCTTTTCCACGTCGTGCAATGAAGGCAGAAATGCTGGATGCAGAGACGGAATTGGCACTGGCTTACGCATGGCGCGATCACAGGGATGAAGCTGCGCTACACCGTTTGATTACCGCCTATATGCGCTTGGCGATTTCGATGGCTTCAAAGTTTCGCCGTTATGGTGCGCCAATGAATGACTTAATCCAAGAGGCCAATCTGGGACTTATGAAAGCTGCTGAGAAATTTGACCCTGATCGCGGTGTCCGGTTTTCGACTTATGCTGTGTGGTGGATCAAAGCCTCTATTCAGGACTATGTTATGCGCAATTGGTCAATGGTGCGGACAGGCACAACGGCATCGCAAAAATCGTTGTTCTTTAATCTAAAGCGCGTTCAGGCACAGATCGAAAGGGAAAGTCAAGCAGATGGCGTTTCGCTTGATCGTCATCAGCTCGACCAGATGATTGCGACCGAGGTTGGCGTGTCCATTGCAGATGTTCAGATGATGAACGGTCGGTTGGCTGGGTCTGACTTTTCGTTGAATGCGATGCAATCCAATGACGAAGAGGGCCGTGAATGGATTGATGCGTTACAGGATGAAAGCCCGCAGGCCGCAGAACATGTTGAGGAACGGCATGATGCTGAGGTCATGCAAAACTGGATCAAAGAGGCATTGGCCAAGCTGAATGAACGCGAACGTTTTATCGTAGTGGCGCGGAAGCTTGGGGATAAACCACGGACTTTACAGTGCCTTGGCGCAGAGCTTGGACTATCAAAAGAACGCATACGCCAGTTGGAATCCGCAGCGTTTGAAAAGATGCGCAGGCACATGACACCGCAACATCGTGAAGTCCTTGCTTATTTGGGATAGGGTCTGCGCTCTTGTAACCATCTCAATCCATGCCTAAACCTACTCTGGAAATTGGATGGGGCGGGCAAATGCTGGCTGGTAAACGGATTTTGTTGATTGTTGGTGGTGGCATCGCCGCGTTCAAATCTTTGGATTTGATTAGGCGCTTGCGTGAGCGAGGGGCTGAGGTGACGCCTGTCTTGACCAAAGCGTCAGAGGAATTTGTAACTCCATTGTCGACGTCAGCTTTGGCAGGGCAAAAGGTCTTTCGCGATTTGTTCGATCTGACGGATGAGGCAGAGATGGGGCATATCGAATTGTCTCGTGCAGCCGATTTGGTGGTTGTGGCGCCTGCCACGGCGGATTTAATGGCGAAAATGGCCAATGGTCTTGCCAATGATTTGGCGTCTACGCTTCTGATGGCAACCGATAAACGCGTGTTGATAGCTCCGGCGATGAATGTACGGATGTGGGAACATCCTGCTACCCAACGCAATTTGGCGACGTTGCAAAGTGATGGAATCCTAGCTGTTGGTCCAAACGAAGGGACAATGGCTTGTGGTGAGTATGGTCCGGGTCGCATGGCCGAACCATTGGAAATCGTATCTGCAGTAGAATCCGCCCTGCGAGATGGTCCTTTAAAAGGCAAACATATTCTTGTGACGTCCGGGCCCACTCATGAACCTATTGATCCGGTCCGCTATATCGCCAACCGATCCTCGGGTGCGCAGGGAACGGCATTGGCGCGGGCCTTGATGGCGCTGGGCGCAGAAGTAACATTCGTGACGGGTCCGGCGGATGTGCCCCCTCCAAGTGGGGCTACCGTGGTGGCCGTGCAAACGGCTCGGGAGATGAATGCAGCGGTCAATGCGGCTTTGCCTGCAAACGCGGCGATTTTTGCCGCTGCCGTTGCAGATTGGCATGTTTCTAGCGAGTCAGGCTCCAAAATCAAAAAGGATGGAACAGGGCGCATGCCTAAACTGACCTTTGCTGAAAATCCCGACATTTTGGCCGGTGTCAGTCAGATGGCTCAAGGTCGACCTAAGTTGGTCGTCGGGTTTGCCGCTGAAACCGATGATGTCTTGGCCCATGCGACAGCAAAGCGCGCGCGCAAAGGGTGCGACTGGATTGTGGCGAATGATGTTTCCCCGGAAACGGGCATAATGGGCGGGAGCGAAAATGCTGTGACCGTCATTCGTGCGGATAGGGCGGACAGCTGGCCACGGATGAGCAAGGATCAGGTTTCTCAAAAACTGGCGGCCGAGATTGCAGAGGCGCTATCATGACCCCCGTTATTCGTTTGAGCTGGCTAGAGGATGCAGATCAAACCTTGCCTTTGCCTGCCTATGAAACAAAGGGGGCAGCGGGTGCTGATATACGGGCGAATTTTTCAGATCAACAGTCGATGACCTTGGCTCCCGGTGCACGTCGTTTGGTACCGACAGGATTTCGTGTTGAAATCCCCCAAGGGTATGAGGTTCAAATCCGGCCCCGTTCCGGACTTGCCCTAAAACATGGCATAACTTTGCCCAATACACCGGGGACCATAGACAGTGATTATCGCGGGCCTTTGGGTGTCATTCTTATGAATGCGGGGCAAGAAGCGTTTACTATTCAGCACGGGGACCGGATTGCCCAAATGATCGTCGCCCCGGTCGTACAAGCAGCGTTTGAGATGGTTGCCGATCTTTCCGAAACGGATCGCGGGGCGGGTGGGTTTGGCTCAACCGGGCGAACGTAATGGGATTTGTCCTGTTTATCATGGCGGTGGTTTGGATCATCGGCCATTTCATAAAGACCCCAAACATTGTGCGGATAACGTTAATTGGGGTAATCTACCTTGCTGTTTTAACAATACATATCTTGTTGCCTCCCGAGGCTGCCCTTCGTGTAAACACAGGCGGGTCAGCGGCCTATTGGTTGATCCTTGGAAGTGTGGTGCTGATGGTTTGGGGATACCGCAATCTGCTGGTGAAGCTACGCGCGCGTCACGCGGTAAAAAACCAAGCATCTACAACCGTATCCGATGATCCCTTTTCTGATACGGAATTGGATCGCTATGCCCGCCATATCGTCCTGCGAGACGTCGGTGGATTGGGGCAAAAACGTCTTAAAGATGCAAAGGTTTTGGTGATCGGTGCGGGGGGGATTGGCTCGCCAGTGTTGTTGTATCTCGCCGCGGCAGGCGTCGGCACAATCGGTGTCATTGATGATGATGTGGTCGATAACAGCAATCTGCAACGGCAGGTTTTGCACACTGATGGCCGGATTGGAATGCCAAAGGTGTTTTCCGCCAAAGACGCCATGATCGCGCAAAATCCACATATTTCGGTTTGTCCGTACAATCGTCGACTGAACAAAGACATGGCGACAGAGTTGTTTGCCGAGTATGATTTGATCCTTGATGGTTCCGATAATTTTGATACGCGGTATTTGGTCAATGCAACGTGCGTTTCTGTTGGTAAGCCATTGATATCCGGGGCCATGACCCAGTGGGAAGGTCAGATTAGCATCTATGATCCAGCGAATGATGCGCCGTGTTTTCAGTGTATCTTTCCGACAGCCCCGGCCCCTGAATTGGCGCCGTCTTGTTCTGCCGCAGGGGTCATTGGGCCGTTGCCCGGTGTTATCGGATCGATGATGGCCCTTGAGGCAATCAAAGAGATTACCAAGGCTGGTGAGGGGTTGCGCGGGCGCATGCTCATTTATGATGCATTATATAGTGAGACCCGGACGATTAAGCTAAACAAACGGGCGGATTGTCCCTGTTGTGGGGCACGTTTTTAAAGACCATTGCACTTAATTTGTCTTAACGGCACATTATGGCAAAATAAGCCCAACAATGGGTAATTCAGGGAGTGAATGTTATGATTAAATCCATAATTGTTGGGGCCGCAGTATTGTTGTCCTCTCAGACCGTGATGGCGATGGAATTACCGGATCTTAAAGGACAAGAGATTGTCGTTGTGACCGAAAATGCTTACCCGCCACTGCAATTCATCGAACCCGGTACTGGTAATGCGATCGGTTGGGAATATGATGCGATGGCAGAGATTGCTAAGAGGATCAATATCACCGTGATCTATGAGAACATCAGCTGGGATGCAATGATCCCTGCGGTGTCTGAAGGACAGTATGATCTGGGTATGACAGGGATTACCATCCGTGATGATCGCAAAGAAAAAGTTGATTTTTCCGATCCCTACTTGCGATCTGAGATGATGATGATCGTCCAATCCAATGAGGATCGTTTTAACGATGCTGCTGAATTTGCCGCCAATGATGATTTGTTGATGGCCGCACAACCGGGCACGACTCCATTTTATGTTGGGGTTTATGACGTGTTGGATGGTGATGAGGCCAACCCACGTATCAAACTATTTGAAACATTTGGCGCAGGCGTTCAGGCTCTGCGCACCGGAGATGTCGATCTGGTTCTGTCTGATAGCACTGCCGCGAATGGGTATGTGGCGGCGTCCGAAGGGCGTTTGAAGATCATCGGCGAACCGTTGGGTTCCGAAGATTTTGGCTTTATCCTTCCGAAAAATAGCGAGCTTTTGCATCCGATTGATGCGGCGATTATGTCCATGGATGCCGATGGCACGTTGGATGCGCTGAATAAGAAATGGTTCCTCGATTATAAACTCGGTGGATAACCCAAAGGTGGCCTCGACAATTTGTCGGGGCCTTTTTTTATGACACCAACGCCTGACAAAGATTTTCCGTGGTGGCTTTTGGTCACTGGTGCCCTTGTTGCCTATCTGTTTTTTCAGGTGGCAACGGATGAATTGTATTCTCAAATTTTGGGCACTCTATCCAAAGGCATCGGGATTACCATATTCGTGACTTTGGTGGCGTTTTCCTTGGCCAGCTGTCTGGGGCTTCTACTCGCGATTGGCTCCAAATCTCGCTTCATTGTGATCCGGCAAATTGTCCGTTTCTATACAGAGATCGTACGCGGCATCCCCATTATTGTGTTGCTGCTTTATGTGGCATTTGTGTTGGCACCTGCCATGGTGGTTTTTTGGAACTGGACCACAGGGCATTTGGGGTTTGATCCGATCCGTACACGGGATTTTTCGTTGTTGTGGCGGGCAATCATTGCATTAACAATCGCCTATTCCGCCTTTATCGGTGAGGTTTTACGCGCAGGGTTGCAATCTGTTGAGGTGGGGCAGATCGAGGCGGCCGAAGCGCTTGGTCTAAATGGCTGGCAGCGCTTTAGGTTGATTGTTTTTCCCCAAGCGATCCGGACAATTCTGCCGCCCTTGGGCAACGATTTTATCGCGATGATCAAAGATTCCTCACTTGTGTCTGTCCTTGGTGTTTTGGATATAACTCAGTTGGGCAAAGTCACGGCTGTCGGCAATTTCCGGTATTTTGAGACCTACAATATCGTGACACTGATCTATCTGACGATGACGGTTAGCTTGTCTCTGGTGTTGCGTCAGCTTGAAAAGAAACTGCGTGAAAAAGGGCATGACACCTGATTGCTTTTAGGCCCAACCGGATCTTGCCTGTTCGAAAGACCTGGGCCGTAAATATACCATTTCTTTACTTCATACGGCCTAACTGCAATGTTTTTGACTGTATCAGATAAGATTTTGGGAGGAAGACCATGAAGAAACTAGCGTATCTCGCCGTATTCTTGGCGGCTCCGGCATTTGCTGGGGACACGCCCTCACCAGAGGGGGCACAGGTCTATATTATCAGTCCAAAGGACGGTGCATCGGTGTCCAATCCTGTGACTGTAGTGTTTGGGGCCGTTGGTGTGGGAATCGCGCCTGCAGGGGTAGAATGGGATAATACTGGGCATCACCATCTGTTTATGAACCGAGGTCCATATGAGGACGCCAAGGATGGTGTCGACCCTATTGCGGGGGATGAAAATCACAAACACTTTGGCGGTGGTCAAACACAAGTCACGATGGATTTCCCTGCCGGAGAGAATTCTCTTCAGCTTGTTCTTGGGGATGTTTACCACGTATCATTAACGCCACCTGTTGTGTCGCAGGTGATCAATATAACCGTGGAATAGTAAAGATGAGGCCTGGTGGAAAACCCGGCCTCACCAAGATTTTGATTGGCGGCACTGGAACATCCTAGAAAGAGCGCATAGCGTGCCATTCAAAGGAGTTATTGCCATGACGAATCCGCTTTTGCAGGACTGGGACACACCATTTAAGCTGCCCCCGTTTGACACCATAAAAGACGAAGATTTTGAACCTGCTTTTGAGGCAGCTTTAGCAAAGGCGCGTAGCCGTGTCGCGGCGATTGCGGATCAAACAGCAGCCCCAAGTTTTGCCAATACAATTGAGGCTATGGAAGAAGCGGACGCTCTGTTGGGGCGCGTTTTAGGTGTCTTTTACAATATCGCAGGATCGGACAGCAACGCGGTTCGTCAAGGTTTACAACGCAAATTCTCTCCGGGTTTGGCGGCCTATGGCTCTGAAATTACGATGAATACGGCCCTGTATTCTCGGATCGAAACTCTTTGGGCCGCGCGCGATACTTTGGGACTGAATGATGAGCAAATGCGGGTTCTCACGCTCACCCGTCGCAGCTTTGTTCGCGCAGGGGCGCAGTTGATCGGGGATCCGGCAACCCGGCTAAAAGATGTCAAAGAACGACTGGCTGTTTTGGGCACGGAATTTACACAGAACCTGTTAAAGGATGAGGCCGATTGGTACATGGAACTTTCGGAGGCCGACCTGGAAGGGTTACCCGGATTTGTTCTTGCAGCGGCAAAAGCAGCGGCCGACGAAAAGGGTGTTGAGGGGCATGTTGTAACCCTATCGCGCTCTTTGATTGTTCCGTTCTTGCAGTTCTCTCCGCGTCGCGATCTGCGGGAGAAGGCGTTTAAGGCTTGGGAAGCGCGGGGCGCAAATGGGGGCGACACAGATAATTTGGCGATTACCTCAGAAACGCTCTCGCTGCGACAAGAACGTGCGAACCTTTTGGGGTATGATACGTTCTCGGATTTCAAACTGGAAACCGAAATGGCCAAAACACCTGAGGCCGTGCGGGAATTGCTGATGGCCGTCTGGGAACCAGCAAAGGCACAAGCCAATGCTGATGCCGCGATTTTGACGAAAATGATGCAGGCTGATGGAATTAACGCCGATCTAGAGGCATGGGACTGGCGGTATTATGCAGCAAAACGCAAGACGGCTGAACATGATTTGGATGAGGCCGTTCTAAAGCCATATCTGCAATTGGAAAAAATGATCGAAGCTTCGTTCGATTGTGCAAGTAGGTTGTTTGGTCTGTCGTTTAAACCCCTAGATATCCCTCTGTATCATACGGATGCCCGCGCGTGGGAGGTCTTGCGTAATGGGAAACATATGGCAGTGTTCATTGGGGACTATTTTGCCCGTGCTTCCAAACGCTCCGGGGCATGGTGTTCCGCAATGCGTAGCCAAAAGAAGCTGGGTGGGGATACTCGGCCCATTGTCGTAAATGTCTGTAATTTTGCAAAACCGGCGGCGGGGGAACCTGCGCTATTATCCTATGATGACGCACGGACCTTGTTTCATGAATTTGGTCACGCCCTGCATCAGATGTTGTCCGATGTGACCTATGAATCCATCTCTGGCACCTCAGTTGCCCGTGATTTTGTGGAATTGCCAAGCCAGCTATATGAACATTGGCTTGAGGTGCCCGAAGTGCTCGCGAAATATGCCGTTCATGCCGATACGGGCGAGCCAATGCCTCAGGCAATGCTCGACCGGCTCTTGGCGGCGCAAAATTTCGATATGGGGTTTGCAACGGTTGAGTATGTGGCCTCTGCTTTGGTTGATCTGGCGTTCCATACCTCTGCTGCACCAGAGGACACGATGGCAAAACAGTCCGAAATTCTGGCTGAGATTGGGATGCCTGCGGCCATCCGAATGCGGCATGCAACACCACAGTTTGCCCATGTTTTTGCGGGTGACGGGTATTCTTCCGGCTATTACAGTTACATGTGGTCGGAGGTCATGGATGCCGATGCGTTTGAAGCGTTTGAAGAGGTTGGGGATTACTTTGATCTTGCGACGGCCCAAAAGCTTGAGGCCCGTATCCTGTCTGCCGGTGGGTCTGAGGATCCAGAAGATCTGTATATGGATTTTCGCGGACGGATGCCGGGTGTGGACGCGCTATTGAAAGGGCGCGGGTTGATCGCAGCGGAGTAGAGAATGCAACAATGGCCTGAAAATGTGGTGCTGACTGGCGAACATGTCGTGTTGGTACCGCTCGATCCATCGCATTGCTCAGATTTGCAAGAGGCAGCAGCGGATGGCGAATTGCATCGGCTTTGGTACACAAGTGTGCCAGCGCCAGAAGGTGTTTCTGTGGAAATTGAACGCCGGTTGTCCCTGCGTGCAGCAGGGTCAATGTTGCCGTTTGCGATCTTGCGCAAGGCCGACATGAAACCCGTCGGTATGACCACCTATATGCAAATTGATGCGGCGACAAAACGGGTTGAGATTGGATCAACTTGGTATCGTAAGGCCGTCCAACGCGGCCCGATAAACACGGAGTGTAAGTACCTGATGTTGCGCCATGCGTTTGAACAACTCGATTGTGTCGCGGTCGAGTTTCGAACCCATTTTATCAATCATCAATCCC
This sequence comes from Pseudoruegeria sp., assembly GCA_039972875.1. Taxonomy (GTDB): domain Bacteria; phylum Pseudomonadota; class Alphaproteobacteria; order Rhodobacterales; family Rhodobacteraceae; genus Pseudoruegeria. The sequence continues at coordinate 554,921 of JBDWMA010000042.1, read as the reverse complement.
GTCGTGCGATTGAACGGCTGGGTGCAAAATTGGATGGAGTTTTGCGTTCACATATTCGTTTGTCCAATGGAACGCTACGAGATACCGCCGTTTATTCTATTATCCAAGGGGAATGGCCCACGGTGAAATCACATCTGATCTGGCAAATGGAGCGTCCACGAGATGAGTAGTTAGTCTCGGATTTCCTCTGGTTTGACGCCCCATAGCGTTTCTTTGCGTGCCCAGCCTCGATATCCGGCGGCAGACAAGCGACACCAGTCATCGTTGCATTCCCCGAGGCGTGCAACGACACCAGTTTCCAGAACGGCGACTTCTGAACTACGGGTATCTGGACGACCGTGCAGCATAATTTTTTCTTGTTCAACAATGACAGTGCGTGAGCCCGACAAAAGGGAATAATGCACCCAGCCGCCAGCACCGTCACGATCACGGACCCGGCGCCAATGGCCAAATTCACCTGTCACTTCAAGAGGCATATCACGACGTTTGAACACCCAATCAATGCGATGCGTCAAGCTTGGCCCGCGACGGACATTGCCTTCGCTGGCCTTCATTGAAACAAATCTTGGCATCGGAAGATTGGTCACCGGACCGCGATCTTCTGCTGTGGCGCTGTGGACCGCGCATGTTGCCAATAATACCGACGCCAAAACGGCGCGTGCCTGTCGAAGCATACAGCCTCCACCTATCAATTTACCTAAGGCGAAATAAAATTGCTCGCCCGACCCTCATTCACGGCTTCGGGTTCTTGTGCCCGTGCTCGCTTATTGGCACTGTGTCACCAACAGGATGCAAAGAAAAGAAAAGGGACGCCAATCATGTCAGCCAAACGCCTAAGTGTTGTCGTGACGCGACGGTTGCCCGAGGTCGTTGAGACTCGGATGAAAGAATTGTTCGATGTCGAGCTGCGGGAAACAGATGCTCCGATGAGCAAAGCAGAGCTGGTGGCGGCGATGAAGCGGACAGATGTTCTGGTTCCGACCATCACCGATAAGATCGACAGCGGTATGTTGGGACAAGCCGGAGATCGGTTAAGGCTTATTGCCAATTATGGGGCAGGGGTGGACCATATCGATGTCTCGACCGCGCGTCAGCGCGGAATTCTTGTCTCAAACACGCCGGATGTTCTCTCAGAGGACACAGCAGATATGGTGATCGCACTAATTATTGCGTTGAAACGCCGTTTGGTCGAAGGCGTTCGAATGATGGAAGAAGAAAACTGGGAAGGATGGGCGCCAACTACAATGCTGGGGAACCGCATCGGTGGGAAACGCCTTGGTATTCTTGGGATGGGGCGGATTGGGCAAGCGGTTGCGCGTCGCGCCAGTGCCTTTGGCTTGCAAGTGCATTACCACAACCGTCGCCGTTTACATCGCGATATTGAGGCCGACCTAGAGGCAACCTATTGGGAAAGCCTCGATCAGATGATAAGCCGTGTGGATATTTTGTCGATCAATTGCCCGCATACTCCGGCAACATTTCATTTGCTGAATGCGCGTCGTCTCAAATTGATGAAGCCCAAATCGGTCATCGTAAACACATCCAGAGGAGAGGTCGTAGACGAGGCCGCGCTGACCCGTATGTTGCGTGCAGGGGAGCTCGGTGGTGCCGCGCTAGATGTACAAGAACGTGAACAAGGTAAAATGGCAAACCCGCGTTTGGCAGAATTGAACAATGTGTTGCTGTTGCCGCATATGGGGTCCGCAACCGAAGAGGGGCGCATTGAGATGGGGGAAAAGGTTATTATTAACGTGAAAACCTTTGAAGACGGTCACCGTCCCCCGGATCAAGTTGTGCCGTCAATGCTGTAAGGTACTTCAAATTGGTTTAACCGTTGTGCGACACGAGTGATTTCAGAATTTTTTGAGGCGCACCAATTTTCTGTGGTCCATTGGACGTCCGATCATCTTGCTGTTGCCTTGCATGCTTCCAAATATACGGAAGGGCGAGAACCGAGAGCAAAGCCGTTTCTAACAGGCGTTGGATGGTATTGAGATCTTTCACAAGGAGAAGGCGCGGAAGGCACATCGTGCCGTCCGCACGGCAGTGGATGTCCGGGCAAACATTGATCTATCCCGGGTTTTGAAAATTTGTAGATGAGCAGCGCCTTATGCCGCTCCGAAAATAATGCCCAATACTTGGATCGTTTAGTGTGATTATGGGCTGAAAATGTCCGCCAGTTGACAAGGTTAGCGCCCCAATCTTAAAATCAGCCCTTATTACCAAGGAACTTTCGGGAAATTTCGTCGAACCAATTACGCATCATATTTCCCTTTTGAACGCCAAAATTTCTTTAGGGAGTGTCCACGATGATCACACTTGGAACCATCACATTTGATAGCAATGCTTTTGCCGATGCGGTTTCGTTAGCAGGCGGCTCACCGTTCAACATGAACTTTGACGGCCTTTTAGGCAGTAGCAACCAAAGCGTTGCAGATATCGGCACATCAAATAATTCCCCAGATATCAAAGTTAGCTTCACAGACAATATCATCATCAATGGTGAAGGGGCGGACGTCTTTATCTATGTTCCAGGTGAAGTCTTTGCAGTTGAGGTTTCCCTGACAGCGGAATTTGCACCGGACACAACTATGCAAGCCTCAGCAGTCGCGGCTGAGTCTGTTGTTTTCTTTGACGATTCCCCAGGCAATCCCTTTGATTTTAACCCAAACTCAATTTTGCTGGCCTTAGACTTGAGTGATCTTGGCATTGCGGAAGGCGACGGGGTATCCATTCTCTATTTGCAGCGTGGGGATATTGAGGGGGGGATTTATGGTGTCGGCGCGCTGAATAGTGAGGCCATCAATCCCATAGAACCAACGCGGAATGATGACGTCCTGATTGGGACGAAATATGACGATGTTATCAATGCCTTGCGTGGGGATGATGTGGTTCAGGGTAAAGGTGGAGATGATATCCTGAAGGGTGGCAAAGGGAAGGACACGCTTTTGGGGGGCAAGGGCAACGATGATTTGGGGGGCGGGAAAGGCTCAGATATACTTGAGGGGGGGCGTGGTGTTGATACACTTGTCGGCAATTCTGGCAAAGACACTTTGAATGGTGGACGCGGTAACGACAGTCTCACAGGTGGTGGGAAAGCAGACATGTTCGAATTTGGCATTGGTTTTGGTAACGACACGATCACTGACTTTGCCGCCTCAAATTTTGAAAAAATAGACCTATCAAATGTATCGTCTATTCGTGATTTTGACGATCTGTTGGCTAATCATCTGTCCACTGATACCGACACCGGTTTTGCTATGATCATCGCAGGCAAAAACAGTATTGTCCTTGAGGGCTATGTAGAGGGTGATATCGACGCTTCAGGAACAGTTTCGGCCGATGATTTTATCTTTTAGGCAGGCCCTTTCTTTGCAGTATTCAATACGGAGATTTTGGGTCAGTGTCTGAACTGCTGGGAATGGAGTTTGATGTTACTGCGTGGCATTACGTTTTGGGGGGATTCTGCTTAGTGTTTCGCGCCATGATGATTGGATCGTCACCTTAAATATTGCATAAAGGCAAATTTTTCGCCGTTCGGATGCCAGCACGGTACATTTATGGTGCCCTGTCCGCCAAATAACTCATAGAGTAATGTGGTCGGCCCGCCTTTACTGTTGATCAGGCGCAGCTGGACGATTTTTTCCGCAGGATGTCCGACGGTGCCTTCTGCATAGGACAGATAGATAACATCCTTTCCTGTCGGTGAGGGATGCGGAAACCAGTTAATCCTGCTGTCATCGGTCATTTGTTGCAGGTTGCCGCCATCTGGCTGGCATCTCCAGAGCTCTACGGTGCCGTCACGTTCGCCGTTGAACCAAACCCATTGGCCATTAGGGGTGTAATCCGGGCCATCAATATGGTCAAAGCTATCGCAAATACAGCTTTCTTGACCGCCCTGTGCAGGCACGGACAAAAGAATGGCCTTTGCGGGCGTTCCGCGAAACCCGGGATAGATCAATGTCTGCCCGTCCGGTGACCATCCGTGCCAATAAGAGGGGGTATTTTGGGTGATGCGCTTTGGTGCACCCCCTTGGATGGGTAGGGTGTAAATGCAACTTTTCCCTGTTTCGGTTTTGTCGCTAATGGCGATGTGCTGGCCGTCTGGGGAGAATCCATGATCGTTGTTCAATTGCCGGGCATACCCAGTATCTATGGGGGTTAAACGAGGTTTATCAAGCGGGACACGGTACAGTTGACCATCCCCGTTGACCAATAGATAGTTGCCACAAGGGCTCCAATTCGGGGCCTCGATATGGCGATCCGTTTCAAAAATAACCGAAGCCGTACCGGACGCAAGAGACCAAATCGACAGTAGGCTTTTCACTATTTTTATCCTTTTTTAATTTTTTGCGACGGAAGTTTTGACACGGGACGTATTACGGTAAAACACACACAAGAGATTAGTCATGAAAGCCTTTATACTTTGTACTGCGATCGTAGCGGGTTTTGCGCTTCAGTCTACGGCCCAACAATCTCGGGATATAAATCAGCAGGTGATTTTGGGAACAGGGGCAGATGCTTTTGTTGCCGAGATCTGGGTGGACAATTGGTTTGCTGCGTACGTGAATGGGGCACCGCTCGCGGAGGATTCCGTCGCGTATAATACAGAGCGATCATTCAATGCTGAGGTGGTGCAGTTTACGGCGGATATGCCGATGTTATTGGCCTTTGAATTCAGGGACTTCAAAGAGAATGACACCGGTTTGGAATACATTGGTTCGAACCGTCAGCAAATGGGAGATGGGGGCGCAATCGTCCAGATAAAAGACAATGCAGGGCAGGTGATTTCCGTTAGCAATCGGGACTGGCGTTGTCTCGTGGTCCATCAGGCCCCCGTGCAGCCGTCCTGTGCAAAAGAGAGCAATCCTCAGGTTGGTCAGGGGGCTTGCAGGGCAAATATGTCAGAAGTTCCCGCTGATTGGACCACGGCAGAATTCGACGATTCTGGCTGGTTGGATGCTGTCGAATATAGTGAATCCGCTGTTCGGCCCAAAATGGGCTTTGACGCGATAGATTGGAATTCCAAGGCTGAATTGATCTGGTCCGGCGATCTGGAGCGTGACAACACGGTCCTATGTCGAACCACGATTGGCGGTTGATGGAATAGGTTAAATTACGCGAAGTCACTCACATCATCGCGTAATTTATGCCCCGGCAGATCATTGTGTATCTTGCCGGGGCGCACTTAATGAGCTGAGCGCCGAACTAGCGATACACTTCTTCCTCGGTGGGGAAGTTTCGGTCTTTGACGTCTTTGGCGTAGTTTTCAACGGCTTGCTCGATCATTGGGCCGAGTTGGCCATAAACTTTTACAAATTTTGGTGTCCATTCGTTCAGGCCAAGCATATCCTCAAGCACCAAAATTTGCCCGTCACAGTCAACTGAAGCGCCAATACCGATTGTTGGAATTGGGATCTGTTTGGTTATCCTTGCGGCCAAGGGTTCGACCATTCCTTCAAGCACTACGGCAAATGCGCCGGCATCTGCGACCGCCTTGGCGTCGGCTTCATGCAACGCCCAGGTATCTTCGTCGCGACCTTGGGTCTTAAATCCGCCCATAACGTGGCTCGACTGAGGAGTCAGGCCAATATGCGCCATCACAGGGATGCCCCGCTCAGTCAGAAACCGAATAGTTTCTGCCATGCGGGCCCCGCCTTCGACTTTGACCGCGCCACATTGTGTTTCTTTCATAATCTTTGCCGCATTGCGAAAAGCAACGCCGGGGCTTTCTTCGTAGGTGCCAAAAGGCATATCCACGACGATCAATGCCTTCTGAGTCCCCCGGACAACGGCTTTGCCGTGCATGATCATCAGATCAAGCGGTACGCCGACGGTGCTTTCCATACCATGCATGACCATTCCCAGGCTGTCCCCAACCAAAATGAAATCCGCATGTTTGTCGACAATCGCCGCCGTGTGGGCATGATAGGACGTGAGCGAGACAATGGGATCGCCCCCCTTACGATTTGCAATTTGTGGCACAGTTGTACGACGGATTTGAACTTGTTTTGACATGGGTAGCCTTTCGCTTTGGGGCTAAGGGGTTACGACACGTTGGTCGATCAAAAGTATACCGCCGAATTCAGCGGAGATCATAAAGGCAATCGGGCCCGTGATCGGACCCTTTAATGGGGTCAACGTATCGGCATCACAGATATCTACGGCCCTTAAAGTGGCTCGAGGTTCCGCGGAAATATGCCCTGAAATGGCCGCTTCAACCATCTCAACCGTTGTGCCACGCAGGACCATGTTCTGGGCAATGTCCAGTGATTGGTTCAATGCCAATGCGGCGAGGCGATCATCATGAGACAGGCGTACATTGCGTGATGACATTGCCAAACCATCAGGATCGCGCAAGGTTTTGCCTCCGATGATTTCAATCGGTATATGCAAATCCCGCACCATTTTGCGGATCACAGCCAGTTGCTGAAAATCCTTTTCCCCAAAAACGGCGACATCAGGTTGAATGATGTTGAAAAACTTGTTCACCACCGTCGTCACACCACGAAAATGTCCGGGGCGGACCAGGCCATGCAGCATATTCGCTAACACCGTAGTTTCGACGATGGTTTCGGCCCCTTCTGGGTAAATGTCGTTTACGTCGGGCAGAAAGACAAGATCCACGCCTTCGGTCCGCAATAAAGCTAAGTCGCCTTCGGTGTTGCGGGGATATTTTTCCAGATCGGCCGGGTTGCCAAATTGCGTTGGATTCACAAAAATGCTTACGACAACATGGTCAGAGACTTCTTTGGCGCGTCTAACAAGAGAGAGATGCCCCTCATGGAGGAACCCCATCGTGGGGACAAACCCAATGCGTTTACCGCCGGTGCGCAACATGGAAATCACCGCGCGGGTTGTCTCGATGGTGTGACAGCTTTGCATAGGGTCGTTCTTTCGGTGTTTGTTCCGTTTCATCTATCGACTGCGAGGGGGTGAAACAAGGATTTCGCATGATTTCAGTAAAACAGTATATCTCCGTTGCCCTGTATTTGCCTGTCCCCCTTCCGAATTTTGCCCAAATTCCGTTTTAGATCTATGCGGTATTGATGAATGGAGGATACGAATGCGCATTGGATTCATGGCCATATTTTTGATTATCACCGGGTTTACGGTGGCTGCTGTGGATTTTTCCCGTCGGCAAACCATTCATCAAGCGGCGGGCGAAGCCTATAGCGTACGCGATTACACCCTATTGTTGAGTGATATCGCGGCCTCCCGGATGGAAGCGGCGGGCCTTGGGATCAGAGCACTCCGCGTGCGTTATTCTGAAAATGATACGTCAGAAGAGGAAAATCTGCAGCCCGAAGAAGATCTGACTTGGAAACAACGTTTGGGTCTAAATCAGGTTGGTAAACCATCAGAGGATGATCGAAAGGTGTTTACCTGCGCCAGTGATCGTGGATTTAAATCCTGTAAAGTTGGGACAGATTAACTGTACAGGTCGGTTTTGTGTTTTTTTGGGTCGGGCAACTCTGTCGGTTGCTTTGAAATTTCTGGCATGAATGGGTTCAAAGCCTTTCAGCAGAGATGACATATGAAAACTCAAGTCAAAGCCCTCATTGTTGGTGGCGGTGCCATCGGTGCCTCTATCGCGTATCATCTGGCCAAAGCTGGCTGGGACGATGTGATGTTGATCGAACGCGATGAACTCACCAGTGGTTCAACTTGGCATGCTGCGGGCCTGCTGCCACTGTTCAACATGTCTTTTGCGACAACGCATATTCATAAATATTCGGTTGATTTTTATAAGTCGCTTGAGGAAGAAACCGGTTTGAACGCTGGTTTTGCGGTTGTTGGTAACCTGCGTATGGCGCAAACCAAAGAGCGTATGGACGAATTTATGCTGTATGCATCTACGGCTGAAACCTGTGATGTGCCCTATGAATGGCTTACCCCGGATGAGATAAAATCGCGTTGGCCATTGATCCACACCAATGATTTAGAAGGGGCGCTTTACCATCATACGGATGGATATATTAACCCAGCGGATGTGACCCAAGCGATGGCCAAAGGCGCGCGTCAACATGGGGCCGTAATTGAACGTAAATGGCAGGCAGACGCCTTTAACTGGAATGGCACCCATTGGGAGGTCACCTGCACGAAGATGGTGGAAAAGGGCGGCAATCTGATCCCATCCGAAGAACAGATTGTCATCACCGCAGAACATCTGGTCACCGCATCGGGCAATCATGCGCAGCGCACCGCGAAAATGCTGGGTATCAAAATTCCAGCCATTCCGGTTGAACATCAGTTTATTGTAACTGATGTCGACCCGGCACTTCAGGCTTATCGCGCTGAAGGCAATTCAGAACATCCAGTCATTCGCGATGCCGATGCGCAGTCCTATGTTCGCGAAGAACGCGGAGGTTGGATTTTAGGTGTCTATGAGAAAAATGCGCCGGCTTGTTTTGAATATGGCGTCCCTGACAGTTTCCGCGCTGACCTATTTCCACTCGATCTGGACCGGATCGAAGATCAGTATATGGCGATGATCCACCGAATGCCGTCTTGCGAAGACAGCGGCCTAAAAGATGATTTCAACGGCCCCATCTGCTACACGCCTGATGGCAACCCGTTGGTTGGTCCGGCCCCCGGTCTACGAAATATGTGGTTGGCCGAAGGCTTTAGCTTTGGGATCACGGCTGCGGGTGGGACAGGGTATTACCTTGCGCAGATGATGGTCGACGGTGAGGCAGAGATCGACATGGCCTCGCTGGATCCAAAACGGTATGCCGAAAACTGGATGACGACCGAATATGCTGCCCGAAAAAACGAAGAATGCTACGATCACGTATATGTTGTGCATCATCCTGATGAGGAACGCCCAGCCTGTCGCCCATTGCGTACAGCGCCAGCCTATGATCGTCAAAAAGAGCGGGGGGCTCAATTTGGGTGTGTAAACGGCTGGGAACGCCCGAATTATTTCGGGCCATTGGATGCCCCAAATTCTTTTGATCATGATTCACGGTCTTTCCGGCGCGGCGCATGGTGGGAAAACGCAAAAAACGAGGCTGCGGCCATCCGTGATGGCGTAGGCTTGATCGATGCCACGGCCTTTACAAAACATATCGTAAAGGGGCCCGGTGCGACTGCATTTTTGGATTGGTTTACGTGCAACAAACTGCCCAAAGTGGGCCGCATCAACCTGACCTATGCATTGACAGCTGCGGGCACAACGCGGACGGAATACACCATCGTTCGTTTGAAAGAGGATGAATATTACCTCGTATCGGCCGGAGCATGGACGGCGTATGATCAAGATTACCTCCTGAAAGCCCGCGACGATAAAGAGGCCGAATTTGGCCGCATCGAAGTGCAGGATGTGACCACCCAATGGGGTGTATTTGCTATTGCCGGACCCAAATCTCGCGACGTGTTGAAAGAGGTAATCAAAGATGCAGAACCTGACACGGCCCTGTCCAATAAACGGTTCCCATGGTTGTCGGCGCGCCAGATAGAACTGGGTATGTGCCCCGTCAATGCCATCCGTGTGGCTTATACCGGAGAACTGGGGTGGGAGTTGCATCACCCGATGGAGATGCAGAACTATCTTTTTGATTTACTGGAAAACGCTGGTGCAAAACATGGCATGATGCTGGTTGGTGCACGGGCGCAAAACTGGCTCCGGCAAGAAAAATCCTATCGGGCATTTGGTACCGAATTGGGGCGGGATGCGACCCCAGCTGAGGCAGGGTTGGATCGGTTTATTGATCTGGAAAAAGATTTCTTTGGTAAAGACGAAATGCTGGCCAAAGGCATCCGTTTCAAGTGTGTTACTTTGCTGATTGATGGCCCAGAGGACGCGGACCCATGGGGCCGGGAGGCGCTGTATAAAGGCGAAAATCGCGTGGGTCGTTTGACATCAGGGGGGTATTCACTGCATTTCAAAAAATCCATCGGCATGGGGTATGTCAGCCCGGATTTGGCCGAGGTGGGCACCAAATTGCAGGTGAAAATGTTTGACAAATTATGGGAATGTGAGGTTGTCGAAGACAGTCCGTATGACCCTAAAAACGTCACCATCCGTGTCACAGGATAATAGATCAAAGCCCTGCCTTTTGGCGGGGCTTTTTCTTGTGATGTGCCGATGACTTGGATTATCCAAATTGGGTGTGAAAATACGGTTTAACCTGATTTTTGAACCACCCACATTAGATTGTTGGATGGCATGTCATGGATCTTTACAAGGGTTAAGCCATGCGTTCGGATCCAGTTTTTCATGTCTCGAACCTCTTTGTAGCCAATGCTGGGATCCATGGCCTGAAGCTTATGATGAAAATCCCGGTCGTCCTCGCTGGCGAAACCAGTGTCGCGCCGAAATGGGCCATAGAAAAGGAAATACCCATTAGGAGCCAGTGCGCCTGCGACTTTGCGAAGGATGGTCCAGCATTCGTCTTCACCGATCAAATGCAACAAATTGATGGTAATAACGACGTCAATTTGGGTTTCGGGGACTGGATCAAGTATGGCATCAAATCGCACAGGCGGGCGAAGGTTGCCCAACGCATGTTCCGCGCGCCAAACTGCGATAGAGGTGAGTCTTTCCTCTATAATATCTGTCGGTTGCCACTGAATGTTAGGATGCTGTTTTGCAAAGGCAACACTATGTTGCCCGGTGCCGCTGGCGATTTCTAAAGCCGTACCTGTTGCCGGGGCATATTGGGCGAGGACCTCTAGAATAGCCGCCTGATTGCGTTCAGCTGAAGGGGCTGACAGTTTTCCTTTAGTTTCCATCGGTTTGACATTGCTGTGGCAAGGAACCACGCGCGGAGGATGGCTCATTGGATTTCCTCTAATCGGTCTGTAGCTGGGGCGGGTGTTGGACTTAGCCGACTGAGCCGCGCATAGAGTTCGGGGGGCAAATGATAGTGTATTGCGTCCAAAGATGGTTTTAACTGTACCACGTTTCGCGCGCTTATAATTGGGGCTGATACGGTCGAATTGTAAGCAACCCAAGCCACCGCAAGCGTCGCCGCCGAAACGCCGTATTCTGCAGAAAGATCCCTGATTGCCTCAGCCGTTTTGTGCATCCATTCTACGCCATATCGCAATTTGTATCCATCATCTTGGATCAAACGCCCGGTCTCGCCGCTTAGGTATTTTCCAGTCAAAAGGCCACCGCCCAAAGGGGAATAGGGAACAACAGCAATGCCTTCGCTTGCACACATCGGGAGGATTTCAACCTCAACCTGTCGTTTTACAAGGTTGTACATGGGTTGGATTATATCGATGCGGCTCCCTAATTGCTCAGCGATGCGTTGTGCTTTCATCACTTGCCATGCAGAATAATTGCTGACACCAATCTGCCTGACTTTTCCGTCATTCTGCAATTGAACGATTGTTTCTATGGTCTCTTGTAGAGAGCAATTCGGATCAAACCGGTGCAGGTACAAAATGTCCACATAATCCATATTTAGCCGTTTCTGAGAGACAACGAACTGTTGCATTAAATTGTTACGATCACAGCCGCCGACAAACCCCACTTTGGTCGCAATGAGAACGTGATCTCGCTCCGCAGCTACAAATTCTCCAAGAAATGTTTCCGACCAACCATCGGTGTAAACATGGGCGGTATCAAAGAAATTTATCCCAGCTGCTCGACAGGTTTCATACATGGCATGGCTCGCTGCGTGATCCGCGTTTCCGCCAAATTGCATTGTGCCAAAGCAGAACGAGGACGCCGGTGATTGGGAGCGGGTGGGGGTAAGGATAGGCATGGGACATTGGTGCCATGAATGCCGTGGTAATCAAAGAGGATTATCGGGGTCCATCAACGGCCAATTTGATGCAGCTTATGAAAAAGGGCGCAGCCGAAGCCACGCCCTGTTTAAATTTCGTTGGTTCCGAAATTAGTTCGGAATTTCGCCTGTCAGACCTTCAACATAAAAGCTCATGCCAGCCAGTGTCCCGTCGTCGGCGGTTTCGCCTTCGGCCAACCAATCAGATCCATCTTGTTTCTTGAGAGGGCCCGTAAAGGCATGGTAACGGCCATTTGCAAGGTCGTTGATCAGGGCAAGAGCCTCTTCTTTGACGTCAGCTGGAACCGCGTCAGAGATTTTGCCGATTCCAACCATGCCAGCACCGATGCCATCCCAAGTATCCTTGCTTTCCCAGGTTCCGTCCATGACGGCGCCAACGCGATCAATATAATAGGGTGCCCAGTCATCAATAATGGAAGAAACGCGCGGGTAAGGGGCGTATTCGCTCATGTCGGATGCTTGGCCAAAGGTAATAACGTCGCCTGCTTTTTCAGCCGCAGCTTGTGGCGCGGTTGAGTCCGTGTGTTGTAAAATGACATCCGCACCTTGTTGGATCAAGGCAGTTGCGGCGTCTGCTTCTTTCGCAGGATCAAACCAAGTATAGGCCCAAACGACGCTGAATTCGACGTCAGGGTTTACTTTTTTGGCATGGATATACGCAGAGTTAATGCCCCGGATGACTTCTGGAATTGGGAAGGACGCGATGTACCCAATTTTGTTGGTTTTGGTCATCTTGCCAGCGATGTGGCCCTGTACTGCGCGACCTTCGTAGAAGCGTGCAGAATAGGTGGATACGTTATCGGCGCGTTTATAGCCGGTTGCGTGTTCAAATTTCACATTTGGGAATTTTTCGGCAACCGCGATGGTTGGATCCATGTAGCCAAATGATGTGGTGAAAATGATGTCAGCCCCAGACAGAGCCATCTGTGTCAGCGCACGTTCTGAATCGGCACCTTCTGGCACATTTTCCTGAAATATCGTTTCGACTTTGTCGCCGAATTCTTCCTCAACCGCGAGGCGGCCTTGGTTGTGTTCATAGGTCCAACCGCCGTCGCCCACAGGGCCAACGTAGATGAAACCGGCTTTGATTTTGTCGTCAGCGAAGGCCGTGCTGGCCAGCCCAACGGCCATTGCGGCTCCGGCGAGCAGAGTGGTTAATTTCATGGTAGTCTCCTTGTTGTCGTCTTTTGCGCTTAAACACGCTTTTTCATGAATAAATTACTATCGGGTTAGGACGAGGCATGGAAGACCCGCCCAAGAGATGCCGGCGCATTCAGCGCAGCACGGCTGCGATCCGCTGACATAATGACCAGAACAACGATGGTGATGATGTAGGGGCTCATTGACAGGTATTCGACCGGAACGGCCAAACCCGCAGCTTGAAGGTTCAACTGTAAAACGGTGACGCCGCCAAAAAGGTAGGCCCCCATCAAGACACGCCATGGTTTCCAGCTTGCAAAAACCACAATCGCCAATGCGATCCAACCGGCACCGGCGGTCATGCCTTCGGTCCATTGCGGAACACGCACCAGTGACAGATAGGCCCCGCCCAGTCCTGCGCAAGCGCCACCGAACATGATTGCGAGAATGCGGATCCGAATGACTTTATAGCCCAATGCATGGGCTGCGTCGTGGTTCTCGCCCACTGCGCGGAGGACCAAACCGATACGGCTGTATTTGAGCAAGGCCCAGACGCCAGCTATGATTGCCAATGATACATAAACCATAAAATCATGGCTGAACAAAATTTGCCCGACAACGGGCAGTTCAGACAATACCGGAATATGAATCGGATCGGTCGCGGGAGGCTTTACGCCGACATAGCTTTGGCCAAGCAATGAGGACAGCCCTAGACCAAACAGTGTCAGTGCAAGGCCTGTAGCCACTTGGTTGGATAAGAGATACTGGGTCAGGACCGCAAAAATCAGAGACAGCAGTGCACCGCCCAATGCCGCCGCGACAAAACCAACAAGCGGGCTGCCGGTTTCAACAGCAATTGCAAATCCACAAATTGCACCGGTGATCATCATGCCTTCAACACCAAGATTCAGGACGCCAGCCTTTTCCACCACCAATTCGCCAATAGCGGCAAGCAAGATCGGGGTTGCAGCCACCATCAGGGATGCAATCAGGATAACAGGATTAATCGCAGAAAGATCCATTACGCGGCCTCCGAGTTGCCAAAGCGGATGCGAAAGTTCGTTAAAACATCCACCGCCAGAAGAAAGAACAACAGCATACCTTGGAACGCCTGAATGGCGGACGCTGGTAGGCTGAGCATGAATTGCGCAAGCTCACCCCCAATATAGGTGAGCGCCATCAGCAGGCCCGCCAAAAGAATACCAACGGGATGCAAACGACCCAGAAAGGCAACGATAATTGCGGTAAACCCATATCCTACGTTGAAATCGATGCTGATCTGTCCAGCCGGGCCGGTGACTTCAAACAGACCGGCGAGCCCCGCTAGCGCCCCTGATAGGCCCATACAAACAATGATCAGTAAATTCGGAGAAACGCCAGAAAACTTTGCAGCGCGAGGGCTTTGACCCGTTACTCGGATCTGAAACCCCAGCATATGACGGTTTAGCAAGATATAGGCAAAAATAACTGCAATAAAGGCCGCAACCACGCCCCAGTGCATGCCGGTATTGGCAAAAATCTCCCCGTTGTGGGCTGCCGGGAAATCCTTAAAATTTCGGCTACCCGGAAACCCACCCCCATCCGGATTGCGCAATGTGCTGAGCGCCATCGAGGCCAACAATTGCTCGGCAACATAAACCAGCAACAACGAAACGAGGATCTCATTTGTTCTGAAATGTGTTTTCAAGACTGCAGGGATCATGGCCCAAGCCCACCCCCCCATTGCACCGGCCATCACCATTGCAGGAAAGATTAGAACGCTTTCAGACGGGTAGAACGCCAACCCTGTCGCCGCGCCACAGATTGCGCCAATGATATACTGCCCCTCAGCCCCGATGTTCCAGATCCCAGCGCGAAACCCGAGAGACAACCCAATGGCGATTAAGATCAGTGGACCGGCTTTGACCAGCAATTGTGGTCGAGAATAGCTTGCGAATTGCTCATTAAACAGCGGGTCCCAAAAGATCGTGCGGATCGCCTCAAACGGATCCTTGCCCAAAACCGCAAATAGAATTCCCCCGGCAATCATTGTCAGGATCACGGCCAATAGAGGCGTTAGGTAGGTCCACATTTTTGACGGTGTGGGCCGTTTTTCAAGGCGGATCACAGGGAAGCCTCCATTCCGTGGGCGCCGCCCATCATCAGTCCGATTTCATCGACAGTCAGGCCCTTGGCTGGCCGGGGGGGCGTCAAACGGCCCTCATTTAATGCGGCAAAACGATCTGAAATTTCCATTAGCTCATCAAGGTCTTGAGAGATGACAATGATCGCTGCCCCTTGTTGTGCCAGATCCAAAAGCGCCTGACGAATGTCAGCGGCAGCAGAGGCATCCACACCCCAAGTCGGTTGATTTACAACCAGTACATCAGGGCGTTGCAGGATTTCTCGCCCGATGACGAATTTTTGCAAGTTGCCGCCAGATAATGCGCGCGCCGCGTTGTCAGCCCCCGGTGTGCGCACATCGAATTCTTTGATTATTTTCTCGGCAAAACGTCGTGCTGCCGCCCAGTTCAGAAACCCTTTGTTCGCGAGGTTTTCCCGGATTGCGCCTGTCAAAAGGGCATTCTCGACAAGGCTCATATCTGGCGCTGCGGCATGCCCTAGCCGTTCTTCGGGTGCTGTGAGCAAACCCAGACTGCGCCGAGCATTGGGCCCCAACGCGCCAACGGCCTGACCCTTGGCTTGAATTTTGTCATTCGGCGATAGGGCTTCCCCAGATAAGGCTGCCAAAAGCTCGTCCTGACCATTGCCAGCAACACCACCGATACCCAGAACCTCCCCGGCGCGAACCTCAAGGTTAATGTCTTTAAGTGCTGTCCCAAATGGGGTGGCAGGAGCAAGCGATAACTCATCCACATGCAGTAGAACGTCACCGCCTGAAGACGGTTCACGGCTCGGTACGTGCAACGTGGTTCCGACCATCATTTCAGCCATATCTCTGGCGGAGACCTCTTTCGGAATGCACTCTCCGACCACTTTGCCCAGTCGTAAAATTGTTGCACTGTCACAAAGCGTGCGGATTTCCTCAAGCTTGTGCGAAATATATAAGATCGCGGTGCCTTCGCTGGATAATTTATGCAGCGTTTCAAACAGGATATCGACCTCTTGCGGGGTGAGAACCGATGTCGGTTCATCCATGATCAATAGCTTGGGATCTTGCAAAAGACACCGAATGATCTCCACACGTTGGCGTTCGCCTGCGGACAGTTCCCCAACCAAACGATCCGGGTCAAGAGGTAGCCCATAGGTGTCACTGACGGAGCGGATTTTTTCGGCGAGTTCCCGTTGCGGGGGGGGATCCTCCATCCCTAAAGCGATGTTTTCAGCCACATTCAGAGCGTCAAACAAAGAGAAATGTTGAAACACCATTGCGACCCCAGAAGAGCGGGCCGCACGAGGTTCTGTGGGGGTATAGCTGGAACCGCTCAGGGTCATGGTGCCACTGTCGGGCTTTACCAGCCCGTAAATCATTTTGACGAGCGTCGATTTTCCGGCGCCATTTTCTCCAAGCAAAGCGTGTACTTCGCCCGGCTTAATGCGAAATGACACGTCATCGTTTGCGACAACCCCTGGATAGGCTTTGGTCAGCCCAGCGAGTTCGATCAGATTGGTTTCAGTCCCTGAGGTCATGCAACGTCCTTTGTGGCGTTTGTCATTTTTTCTGTCTTTAGCAGTGTGGTTGCGATAGAGATCGCAATCGCCTGCGGATGTTTTCCGAGAGTTGGATCACCGATGGGGCAGGTGATCCGAGAAACCTCTGTTGTGATATGGCCCAATTCCGTTAAGCGTTTGCGAAAGCGCGACCATTTTGTTGCGGATCCAATTAAACCGACCCGTTGTGCGCCGCAGTTTAACAGGCCATGGCACAGATCTAAGTCAAGGGTATGACTGTGGGTCATAATATAGAACTGCGCTTCCTTTGGGGCATGGGTCAACAAATCCACAGGATTGACAGCAAGCACTGGATACACGCCGGTAGGCATTGGGTTTGGCAAACGATCAACAGACATATCGATCAGCTTTACGGCAAAGTCCGGCAAAGGCGCGAGGCAAGATGCAACCGCACGGCCAACATGTCCGCCGCCAAAAATCCAAACAGGTAAGGGGGTGTCTACGCAGGGTTCCGTCATCCAACCATGGGCACAGGTCACGGGCACAGGTTTGGCTGCTTGTTCGTGGCGTTGCATCAATCGAGTAAGGGTGTCGGGGCAGGGTGTATCTGCGAACCCGACCAGTCGGTTTTGTTGGGGCGTGGGCAATGTTTCGACGGTAAAGCTTTCATAGGCAAGCATCATAGCGCCACCGCAACATTGTCCGAGTGCCGGGCCCAAAGGTTCAGTTTTTATAAATCGGCGTGATTCGCCAAGCATGTTTCGCGCGCGCGCGGCAGCCTCATATTCTAAGGTACCACCGCCAATTGTACCGCTTTGGCCCGTGTTCCAAACCAACATTGATGCACCCGCTTCGCGCGGCGTGGAGCCTTCTGCGTTTGCGATCACAACCCGTGTCACAGCGCCGTGTCGCGAAACCGCTTCTGTTATTGCGCTGAGGTCAAACATCAAACGCCCGCCTTTTGCCGGTTCACAGCGGCCAGAACACACTCTGCTGTGGCAGGCGCGTCAAGGGCGACATAGGTCGTTTTATTGCCACAGGTGGAGATTGCATCAGACAAGGCCAGCCAAACGGACATACCGAGGTTGAACGGTGGCTCACCCACCGCTTTTGAGCGATAGATTGTGTCCTCTGCGTTGTCATTTTTAAACAGTGCCACGTTAAAAATGTCGGGCCGGTCTGAGCATGCTGGGATTTTATAGGTCGAGGGTGCATGGGTGCGCAATTTACCCGCGTCATCCCACACCAATTCTTCGGTTGTCAGCCAGCCTGCACCTTGGACAAAGCCACCTTCGACTTGTCCAATATCCAATGCAGGGTTCAATGATCGGCCAGCGTCATGCAGAATATCGGTCCGCAAAATCCGGTTTTCGCCGGTTAGTGTATCAATCACCACCTCGGATACTGCGGCCCCATAAGCGAAATAGAAAAACGGGCGACCACGCCCTTTGATCCGGTCCCACTCGATTTCCGGCGTCTTATAGAACCCGGTTGCAGACAAGCTGACACGGTTTTCATAGGCAAGCTTGGCGACTTCTTCAAAGCCATAAGTTTGATGACCGACCGTGACGCGATCCCCCTCAAATTTTACCACGCCGGGCATGGTCTGATGGCGCTCCGCAAGAAAACGCGCCAATCGTTCCCGGATCGTATCGCAGGCTGCCTTGACCGCCATGCCGTTCAAATCTGACCCAGAGGACGCAGCAGTGGCCGAGGTGTTTGGAACTTTTGCCGTATCCGTCGCCGTGATCTTAACCCGGCCCAGATCAACACCAAACCGTGCGGCCGCCACTTGAGCGACCTTTTGGAACAGACCTTGGCCCATTTCTGTGCCGCCGTGGTTCAGGTGAATGGATCCATCCTGATAGACATGCACCAATGCGCCTGCCTGGTTTAGATGCGTCAAGGTAAAGCTGATCCCAAATTTTACCGGCGTCAACGCGATGCCTTTTTTCAAAATTGGGTTCTGTGCATTCCATTCAGAGATAGCCGTCCGACGGGCCGCATAATTAGACGTCTGGACAAGCTCTGCCACCAGTTCTTGGCTGACGGAATCCTTAATTATTTGCCCATACGGTGTGGTTTGCGCCTCTAAACCCTTTTTCAGGTTGGTCGCATTTGCGTCGACAGAGGTATAAAAGTTCTTTTGACGAACCTCCAAAGGGTCCAGTTTAAGATAGGAGGCAACATGGTCAACAACCCGCTCTATTCCGGCGATCCCCTGAGGGCCCCCAAATCCGCGATAGGCCGTGGCCGATTGCATATTGGTTCGCAGCCGGTGTGATGTAATCCGGGCGGTTGGTAAATGATACGCATTGTCCGCGTGTAACATTGCGCGATCTGCAACGGGCAACGACAGATCCTGTGCCCATCCACACCGTGTATAATGGACGAAATCCACTCCCAAAAGGGTACCATCCTCGTTAAAACCGACGTCATAGGAAATTCGGAAATCGTGCCGTTTACCGGTGATGATCATATCATCGTCGCGGTCGTAACGCATTTTGCAGGGTCGCCCAGTGTCATGACCGACGATCGCACACATTACGGCTAGTGCGTTGCCCTGGCTTTCTTTGCCGCCAAATCCTCCCCCCATGCGCCGTGTTTCCACGCGAACGGCATGCATGGGGACGCCGAGACCTTCAGCCACCTTGTGTTGGATTTCTGTTGGATGCTGGGTTGAGGAATGCACGAGCGTGTCCCCGCCTTCTTGGGGAAAGGCGAGGGCCGCTTGGCTCTCGAGGTAAAAGTGCTCTTGACCGCCGATTTCGAAGGTTCCGGAAACACGATGCTGTGCCGTTTTCAATGCGCTTTCAATATCGCCCTTACGATAAATTCGAGGACCATCCTCAAACCGACTGTTGGCGGCGATTGCTTGATCAACTGTTAATATGGCGGGTTTTTCGGCATATTTAACTTTCGCAAGGCGTACCGCCTTGCGGGCGGCCAGATGGCTGGTTGCGGCCACGGCGAAAATGGGTTGGCCAACATAATGGACGGTTCCGGTGGCCAGCAGGGGTTCGTCATGAGCTGAAGGAGAAACGTCATTGGCGGCGGGCAGATCATCCGCCGTATAAACCGCGCATACTCCGGGGGCGGCACGTACTGAGTTTAGGTCCAATTCAGTTACGTCGCCGCAGGCGATCTCTGATAAGCCGAACGCAAGATGAAGCGTATTATCAGGGGTCGGTATGTCATCAATGTATCGCGCTGTACCAGCCACGTGCAGTGCAGCCGTGTCATGGGGTAAGGATCGGGACACGCTCATGGGGTCACCTCTTGTACGGATGTCGCAATGCCTTGGTATTCGTGAAAATAACGCAAAAGCATGTTTTGAGCAGCTTGCATGCGATAATCTGCAGAAGCACGCATGTCTGACATCGGTGTATAATCAGCTTCAAATCCCACCATGGCTTCTGTGACGGTGCGTTCAGTCCATGGTGCCCCTATCAGGGCGGCCTCCACTGTTGTTGCCCGTTTCGGAGTGCCAGCCATGCCACCGAATGCAATTCGGGCGTCTTGCACTTTTCCATCCTCAATCGTCAAATTAAAGCAGCCACAGATCGCAGAAATGTCCTGATCGACCCTTTTAGAGAGTTTGTAACATTTCAGGGTGTCTGTCTGTATTGGGATGCTGATGGATTCAACGAACTCTCCGGGTTGGCGGTCCTGTTTGCCATATTCAATGAAAAACGCTTCGATTGGTAGGTTACGACGTGTGTCGCCATTGCGCAGATGGAGCGTGGCATTCAGCGCGATCAACGCTGGCGGGCTGTCCCCAATAGGGGAGCCGTTTGCGATATTGCCGCCGATGGTTGCGGCATTGCGAACCTGAGTCGATCCATATCGACGCAGCATCTCTGCAAACGAAGGATAATATGGGGTAAGTGTTTCCCTAACATCTGTTACAGAGACGCCCGCACCGAACTGGATATCGGTATCCGTGATGGTGATGGTGCAGAGATCCTTGATTCCATTCAAATAGGCCACAGGGGTCAGTTCTCGTAAATGTTTGGTGACCCAAAGGCCAACGTCCGTTGCTCCTGCGATTAGGGTAGCGTTGGGATTTGCCACGTACCAATGGGCGAGATCGTCTGTGGTCTTTGGGAGAAATACATTTTGGGATTCGCTATTATCACTGACCAATGGGGCATTCGAAACAAATCCTGTTTCCGAAATCGCCTCTTGATCTGTCGAAAGCCAATCAGGTTTAGCACTGCCTACTGTGGCTTCGGCTGCGCGAATAATAGGGGCATATCCAGTACAACGACATAGGTTTCCGGCCAATTGATCGTCAAGATTTGTATGGTCATTTGCATGGGCTGTAGCCATCGAAACCACAAAGCCAGGCGTGCAAAATCCGCATTGAGACCCGTGATGCTCGATTAGAGCTGATTGGGCGGGGTGTAATTTCTTACCGGTAGACAAGCCTTCTACTGTGCGTACTGCCTTACCCTGCAATTGGGGAAGCATTAGGATACAGCCGTTTAAGGCGCGTGGTGGTTGTCCAACCTCACTGACCATCACCGAGCATGCCCCGCAGTCACCTTCGTTGCACCCCTCTTTGGTTCCGGTTAGTCCCTGTTCTACTCTGAGCCAGTCCAACAGAGTTTGTGTTGGCGCCGCGCCAGAAACGACGGTCTTTTCACCATTCAAAAGGAACGTGATGTCTTGCATGTCTTAAACCTGCCGCTTTCTATTTTGTTTCAATGAACGCAGTTGTGAGTGTGGCCTGCCGATCACTTTTACAAATGGGCCAATCGCGAGGGCCGCCATTCATCAAACCCTCTGCGGTAGGCTTGTGGCAAGGAAAGAATTATCATGAAATTCTTGAAGCTGTTTATTCTTTGAGCTTTGCGCATTTATTGGGCGGATAAAAACAAGCATACCTTTGTAGCATCTTTGTCTTGAGATTATGCCAGAGAGTTAATCCTCTATTTCCTCTGCATTGCGGCTCAGGTAGCTTAACCGAATGACTAATATTCCTCGATTCATTCACTTGCGCGTACACTCGGAATACTCTCTTCTTGAAGGGGCGGTTCCGGTCAAGAAACTCTCTGGCCTTTGTGCCAAGAATGAGATGCCAGCGGTTGCGATCACCGACACCAATAACATGTTTGCAGCGTTGGAGTTTTCCGTCACGGCCTCTGGGGCGGGAATTCAGCCGATCGTGGGATGTCAGGTCGATGTGACATACGATCCGCCAGCACCGGGCGAAAGGCCCAGAGATCCAGCGCCATTGGTTTTATTGGCCCAAAATGAGACTGGTTATGAACATCTGATGAAACTGTCATCTTGCCTTTATGTCGATAAGGGTGGGGCGTTGCCGCAGGTGACAATTCAAGATCTGGCAGACAACGGAGCGGGGTTGATCTGTTTAACTGGTGGAGCTGAAGGGGCAGTGGGGAAACTGTTGCAGGCAGGCCAAAGGCCTAAAGCACAGGCAATGATGGACCAGTTGGCAAAGATTTATGGTGATCGGCTTTACATAGAGCTCCAACGCCACCCCGGCGACGGCGGGAAATGCACCGAGGCTGAACGGGCGACGGAACGTGGCTTTGTTGAAATGGCCTATGCAATGGATCTTCCTTTGGTGGCGACCAATGATGTCTACTTTCCCAAAACCGAAATGGCAGAGGCCCATGACGCGCTAATCTGTATCGCAGAAGGTGCTTATGTTGACCAACAGGCGGACCGCCGTCGATTGACCCCGCAGCATTATTTCAAAAGTCAGCAAGAGATGGTCACCCTTTTTGCTGACCTTCCCGAAGCGATTGAAAACACTGTCGAAATTGCGCGGCGTTGTTCCTTTATGACTTACCGCAGAGACCCGATCCTGCCAAAGTTTGCCGACGACGAAGTGCAGGAATTGCGTCGCCAAGCGAATGAGGGCCTACAGGACCGCCTGAAAGTCATTCCACATGCTGCCAGTTTAGAAGATTATCAGGCACGTCTCGATTTCGAGCTAGATATCATTGAAGGCATGGGCTTTCCCGGTTATTTCCTGATCGTTGCAGACTTTATCAAATGGGGCAAAGATCAGGGCATTCCGGTGGGGCCGGGCCGTGGGTCAGGTGCGGGCAGTTTGGTGGCCTATGCATTGACCGTGACCGACCTTGACCCGCTACGTTATAGTTTGCTGTTTGAGCGGTTTTTGAATCCTGAACGGGTGTCGATGCCGGATTTCGATATCGACTTTTGCATGGATCGCCGCGAAGAAGTAATCCGATATGTGCAGGAAAAATATGGCCGCGATAAGGTGGGGCAGATCATTACTTTCGGTGCGTTGCTGTCAAAGGCCGCCGTGCGTGACATTGGTCGTGTTCTGCAGATGCCATACGGTCAAGTGGATCGCCTATCCAAACTGATTCCCGTCGAAGGGGTAAAGCCGGTTTCGATCGCGCAGGCGTTGGTCGACGAACCCCGGCTGCGAGAAGAGGCCCGCAACGAAGAGGTTGTGGAACGGCTGTTGAATTATGGCCAACAGGTCGAGGGGCTCTTGCGAAATGCATCGACCCACGCGGCGGGTGTTGTGATTGGTGATCGGCCTTTGGACGCTTTGGTCCCGCTCTATCAGGATCCACGCTCTGACATGCCTGCAACCCAATTCAACATGAAATGGGTCGAGCAGGCCGGGTTGGTCAAATTCGACTTTTTGGGCCTGAAAACCCTGACCGTTATTCAAAACGCGATTGAGCAGATCCTGAAATCTGGGCGCTCAATCCATACGGCCGCAGATGGCACCGAACTTTATACGCCCGCACAGGGCGCAGAGAATGAGATCAACGCCATCCCGCTGGATGATGAAGCGACTTATGTGCTGTATTCTGAGGCGCGTACTGTCGCGGTGTTTCAGGTGGAATCCAGTGGCATGATGGATGCGTTAAAACGCATGAAGCCCACTTGTATTGAGGACATTGTGGCGCTGGTGGCGCTGTATCGGCCTGGCCCGATGGAGAATATCCCAACATATTGCGAAGTTAAAAATGGACTTAAAGAAATTGAGTCCGTTCACCCCTTGATCGATCATATCCTTGAGGAAACGCAAGGCATTATCGTCTATCAGGAGCAAGTGATGCAGATTGCTCAGGTGATGGCAGGCTATTCCCTTGGTGGCGCGGATTTGCTGCGTCGGGCCATGGGTAAAAAGATCAAAGAGGCGATGGATGCCGAGCGGCCGAAATTCGAAAAAGGCGCTGGTGAAAATGGTGTTCCCGCGAAGAAAGCCAGTGAAGTCTTTGACCTTCTTGAGAAATTCGCCAACTACGGATTTAATAAATCCCATGCGGCCGCCTATGCGGTTGTGAGCTATCAAACAGGTTGGCTTAAGGCAAACCACCCGGTTGAATTCATGGCTGGTGTCATGAACTGCGATATTCATTTGACGGATAAACTGGCCGTTTACGCCGAGGAAGTGCGCAAACCAACAGACCGAGAGGGGCTGGGTCTTAAAATCATACCGCCTTGTGTGAACCGCTCATTGGCGACTTTTTCTGTTCATGAAGGTCATCTGGTTTATGCGCTGGGCGCGCTGAAGAATGTTGGGGCTGATGCGATGGGTCTTGTTGTCAATGGTCGTACCGTGGATGGGATCGATAAACCATTTGCAACGCTCTTTGATGTGGCGCGACGGGTTGATCTGAAACGTGTGGGCAAACGCCCCATGGAGATGTTGGCACGGGCAGGTGCGTTTGATCTGCTTGATCGTAACAGAAAACGGGTCTTTGATAGCATCGAGGCCTTGATGGGCTATTCTGCCGCGATCCATGAACAGCGGTCTTCTAATCAGGTGTCTTTGTTTGGTGAGGCAGGGGATGATCTACCTGAGCCGCGGTTATCGCCGACTTCAGATTGGTTGCCGGCAGAACGGTTGACCGAAGAATTCAAGGCCATTGGGTTCTATCTGTCGGGTCATCCACTGGATGATTATATGCCGGCATTGAAGCGTAAAAAAGTCATGACACTGTCTGACCTAGAGATGAAAGCCAAAGGCGGTGCGACCATCGCAAAATTGGCGGGGGCGGTTGCAGGGTGTCAGGAACGGAAATCCGCCAAGGGCAATCGCTTTGCATTTGCGCAATTGTCTGACCCAACCGGCGCCTATGAAGTGACTATCTTTTCCGACACGTTAGAGGCATCCCGTGATCATCTTGTGTCTGGAGCCAAGGTTGTCGTGACTGTTGAAGCAACAGTCGAAAGTGATCAGTTAAAGCTTTTGGCGCGCGCCATTCAGCCCGTGGATTCGGTTGCGGCGGATGCAGGGTCAGCGGGGCTTCGTATCTTTATTGACGACCCGATGGCCGTTCCCACAGTGGCCGACCTATTGGTAAATACGGCGCGCGAGGGCAAAATTCGCAGCCGTGGGCCGGTTAATTTTTGCCTAATTCATCCCGAACTCCCCGGTGAGGTTGAAATTTCGCTCGAACGCGATTATCCCGTCAACCCACAGATCAAAGGTGCGATCAAAAGCCTTGGGGGAGTGCTGACGGTTGAGGAGCTATAGACAATTTAATTTAACAGCCGCCTTGGTGGTCCTCTTTGGGCTAGGTGCTTGTATGTCTCCTGAACCAGACTCATCTCCCCTTGAAGATACAGGTGTTTCTGAAGAAACCGCAGAGACAACCGGGGATATTGTACCTCTATCAGAGGTGGAACTAGACGAAGAGGCGACGCGTACTGCCTTACAGAGCAGTACAACTGCCACAGAGGAGGGCCTCTTTGCCAGTCTGTTTAAATCCGCCAACCAGCCCAAAGATGTCGTTGCTACGGAACCTCAGATTCAACAGCTCGAAGAGTTCGGTGTAAAGCCCGAAGTTGCAAAATCTGAACCACTCGCCGCGCGAGTTTTGCAATTTGGGGACGTCACCAAAGTCTGCGGTGTGTCAAAGAAAACGATGGGTAAAGTTGTAGATCGCTTTCCAGAAAAAGGATCCGGATTTAAGCTTTATGATAGCAACCCATCCTCGACCACGATGCGTGATCACTATGTGACCGGGTTCAAAGACGGTTGCGCACGCCAATTCAAAGCCAGCCTGGCGTTGCTGGGCGCACCATCGGTGCACGAGGCGATGCGCTATGATCCGATGGTGAAATCCAAGCCTTATTCGGGCACTGATCTTGCCTATGAACGTATCAAGACGCGGGTGTGCGGCCAAGGAAAAGGGACGCCTTGTTCTGCATCCGGTGTGAAAAAGATGGAAAAGAATACCGCTTTTATCACCGCATATGAGGGGTTTGGTGGATCCAGCCATGCGGAAATGTTGCTGCATAAAGGCAAGATTGTCGCTCGGAATATCGAGGGACGTTAAGGGGCAGGCAAGACTGAGGCCCTATCTCTATGTCATTTCCTAAATCGAATGAGGATAACGCAGCCCCCAATTTGAACGGGTTCCGTGCGCGCTCTTTATTCGAAAATTGAATAGGTTTGCCAACCACCACCAATCGAAAAGTGATCCTATCTTAGGCAAACGGCGTAATCGTTTTAAGATAATCAATTTGACAGGATCCCACGATGCGCCCCTTATCTACTTTGTTTGTTTCAATTTGCGGATTTTCTGCTGCCCTGATCGCGACCGCTGCGTCTGCCAATTTGCAGATCAGTTTTATCGAAGGAGCTCCGAAAGATCGTTTTCAGATTGAAAACATGGGTACATGTAATGTCTCTGCGTCCACTCTCCGCCTTGATCTCTCTACGTCGAAGGGCGCGTTGATATTTGATGTGACACGTGACGGAGCCGGAGTCGAAGTTTTTCAACCTTTCGAAATGCTCCAAGGCGGTGCGGCTTTGTCTGAAATTCCGAATGTTGTTGACGGTCAATCGTCGGTGGATTTGGAAATCTCGGAACTCACTCCCGGCGCAGTGATTGCATTTTCGATTGATGTCGATGATACTGTTGGGCAGCGCGAAATCACTGTTGCGGGATCAGAAATTGATGGGGCAACGGCGTCATTGATCAAAGGCCAAGAGACCACCATATCGACCTTTACGTCTCAAGCCTATACCGCTTTGTCTCTATCAAGTTGCTAACCTCTGAAAACTGTAATCGAGTTTTTGTACTAGGAGGCATCAATCATGAATATCCGATGATACGTATCGGCTTTTTGCTTCTGGTGATGGGTGGTGGCATTCTCTGGCTCATCATTTTGGCATTGATCAATCGGGTTTGGTATTCGGGTCGTTTCGCTGTGATTGCGCCCATACCTTATCTGGCTTGGGTCGGATTTGCTTCGGCACTAAATTTTTCAATCACCGTTTTGAACAGAGGGAAGCATGATGCAGATGAAAAACGTCCTATTATCTATTGCTGTTTTAATCTGCGGGGGGCCAATTGCAGGGCAGGCCAACGACCTTGTCATTGATCGATTTGAAGATAGCCCAAACAAGCGTGGGGATTATATTTCAGATACCGTGATGGGCGGTGTGTCCAAGGGGGGAGCGCGTTTTCGCAGTGAGGGTGACGATTATTTTGCTCGATTATCTGGTAACGTCAGCACAGAAAACAATGGTGGCTTTATTCAATTCCGTCACCGGCTTACTGAAACCCCTCCATCGAATGCAAAAGGTGTTCGATTGGTTGTGCGGGGCAATGGGGAAACGTATTTCATTCACCTTCGCACAAATGGCACCAGATTGCCTTGGCAGTATTATCAAGAGGAATTTGATACTTCGGCGGAATGGACCGAAATCCGATTACCTTTTTCTGCCTTTGAAGCATCGGGCCGCCTCATGCGTACTGATGTAAAAATAAGCAGCTTACGTTCTGTCGGAGTGGTGGCATACAGGCGTGATCACACGGCTTTAATAGACGTCAGTGAAATTGGGTTTTATTGATATAATTTCAATGGGTTGAAGGTGAGCGTCAATAATGGGGTGGTTTTTGATCCGCCATTGGGACCGAGCCGCCCACATCATATTCCCGTTCTGCTTCTCGTTCCATCAACATGCGTACACGATGGGTTAGCAGGGCAATGTCTTTGTCTTGCGTGGCAACAACATTGGACAAATCTTCGACGGCGCGCGCCATGTGGGCGAGCTGTTCTTCGAGATCTTGGAGGCGGTTATCTGTCATGTCGGTTTCGCTACCACAGAGGTAGACGGAACGAAACCCTCTAGGCCACCTCATACAATGGGGCAAAATCGCCTTTGGATTTGGCCTCATCGATCGCCGTCTTGAAATCTATTTCGAGTAGGGCAGCCAGATCGGCAAAACTGTCTATGACAAAATAGGCAGGTTGCACAATGTCGATCCGGTATGGGGTGCGCAGGGCTGTTATCAAATCAAAGTCGATCATCGTTGCGGTATCTCCCATGGCATTTTTAAGCTCCGCCGGGGAGGATACAATCCCAGCCCCGTAGGCGCGCAGACCGTCAGCCGTACGGATCATGCCAAATTCAACCGTAAACCAAAAGAGCCGAAAAAGGTGCCAGCTGTAGCCCTTGCCCAACGTCAGCGCTTGTTGGCCAAACCCCTCGATGAAATCAGCATAGTCGGTGTTGGTTAAAAGGGGGCAGTGGCCAAAAACTTCGTGAAACAGATCAGGCTCTTCGATGTAATCCATATGTTCAGGTCGTCGTAAAAAAGTGGCGACCGGAAATTTTCGCTGTGCAAGGAGGGCGAAAAATTTGTTGGGAGGAATGATGGCCGGGACACCTTCAACCCCAGCTCCAGAGGTTGACGTTAGGCGCGCATCGATGTCACGGATTTGTGGCACATGATGTTTATTTAAACCCAAGGTGTTTACGGCAGTCAGGTATTCATCAATCACTTTGCCCTTGAGCGATGTCATTTGACGTTCAAACAAGTGCCCCCAAACGGCGTCCTCTTCTACGCAGTATGCATAACGACCATCAGCATCTGGGGATTTTGATGTGTAGCTGGACATTTTGCACTCCTGTTGTGATCGCGTGGGATTAGAATGCCAAGAGATGATGAATAGGAAATACCAAAGAGGCTTTGATTGCGGCTCGATTTGGATAGATGTTTCAAGTATATAGAAATTATGGAATTATCTCATCAGGAACGATTGATTTTACGAGAGCTGCAACGAGAATCCGCTGTATCTCTGGCGGAACTCTCCGCGCGATGCTCTATTCCGCAAAGTACGCTTTGGCGTAAAGTCAATGAAATGGAGCAGGCGGGTTTGATCCGCGGACGTGTTGCGTTGCTTGAACCGAGCAAGTTGGATCTAAAGCTTGTGGTCTTTGCGCATGTCTCCTTGGGGGACCATAGTGAAAGCGCGGTGACGGATTTTGCGTCAGTTGTAAAAGCCCACCCGGAGATTATGGAATGTCACGCGGTTTCCGGGAATTCTGACTATATCCTAAAAATTCGTGTCGGAGATGTTGAGAGTTACGAGCGTTTTATGACCCATGTTCTTTTACGAAACCCCAATGTGCATTCGGTGCAGTCGAGTTTTGGGTTAAAGGAATTGAAATACACCACAGAGCTCCCGCT
Organism: Pseudoruegeria sp.; assembly: GCA_039972875.1. Lineage (GTDB taxonomy): Bacteria > Pseudomonadota > Alphaproteobacteria > Rhodobacterales > Rhodobacteraceae > Pseudoruegeria. The sequence goes on along the minus strand of JBDWMA010000042.1, from coordinate 525,952 downwards.
TTGAGGTGTTATCCTAGGTGATCGTTGCCCGAACTGTCCGCGACCCTTGCCCCGAGGGCTTGCCTCGGTTAAGTCACCGCTGACTGAACCCGAGGGATCTGACGATGGCAAAAGTAAAGAAACAACCGCGCCCCAAGGCACTGCCGCCAAAGGGCTTCCGCGACTATTTTGGAAGCGAAGTTGTAGAGCGCAAACATATGCTCGATCAGATTGCCGAGGTTTACCATCGTTACGGGTTTGAGGCGCTGGAATCATCCGCCGTTGAAACGGTAGAGGCACTTGGAAAATTCCTCCCGGATGTGGATCGTCCTAACGAAGGCGTTTTTGCGTGGCAAGAAGAAGATAGCGATTGGGTGGCTTTGCGCTATGATCTGACCGCGCCTTTGGCCCGTGTTTACGCACAGCACCGCAATGACTTGCCCACGCCGTATCGTCGGTATGCAATGGGTCCGGTTTGGCGCAACGAAAAACCAGGCCCAGGTCGGTATCGTCAGTTCTATCAATGTGACGCGGATACTGTCGGCACGGCCTCGGTGGCTGCAGATGCAGAGATTTGCGCGATGTTGTCTGATACACTGGAAAAAGTGGGGATTCCACGTGGCGATTATATCGTTCGTGTGAACAACAGAAAAGTTTTGAACGGTGTCATGGAAGTGGCGGGTGTTCTGGACCCTAAAGACCCAAGCAAATATGCCGATGAACGCGGGATTGTATTACGCGCTATCGACAAACTGGACCGTTTGGGAACAGAGGGTGTGCGGGCATTGCTGGGTGAGGGCCGCAAAGATGACAGCGGTGACTTTACCAAAGGTGCGGGTTTGAGTGACGCGCAGGCCGATACGGTTATGGGCTTTATGAGCGCCAAACGGGAGACTGGCGCAGAAACAGTCGCGCGATTGATGGAGCTTGTTGAAGGATCTGCTGTTGGTGTTGAAGGCGTTAAAGAGCTTGAAACTATCGCCGATTTAATGGGTGCTCAGGGGTATGGCCCCGACCGAATTGAAATTGATCCATCCGTTGTGCGTGGCCTTGGGTATTATACCGGGCCTGTTTATGAAGCAGAGCTTACCTTTGAGATTTTTGACGAAAAGGGTCGCAAACGTCAGTTTGGATCGGTTGCCGGTGGCGGACGATATGATGACCTTGTGAAACGCTTCACAGGCCAGGCGGTTCCAGCTACGGGTGTCTCGATTGGGGTGGATCGGCTGTTGGCCGCGCTCCGTGAAAAGGGCCGGATCCATTCTGTGGAACATGGTCCGGTTGTTGTGACCGTGATGGATAAAACCCGTATGGCGGATTATCAGAAAATGGTTTCAGAGTTACGGACTGCCGGAATTCGATCCGAAGTTTACCTTGGTAATCCAAAGAACTTTGGCAACCAGCTGAAATATGCGGACAAGCGCAATTCTCCTGTCGCCATCATTCAAGGTGAGGACGAAGCCGCTCGTGGTGTGGTCCAGATCAAGGATCTTGTGCTTGGTGCAAAAATCGCCGAAAGCGCCAGCCTTGAAGAATGGAAAGCACAGCCCGCGCAACGCGAGGTGCTACTGGCTGATTTGGTTGGCGAAGTCCGAAAAATTCTTGACGGAGCAGGGGCCTAAAACATGGCTATCAAATTTGATGCGCGCGCTGAGGCACAGCGCCTTCACGCCTTTTTTATCGGCAATGGGGCTGTCTCCATTGAAACTGACATCCTGCAACCAGCTGAAACGCTTCTTGACCTATACGGAGAAGACATCCGCGCCCGCGCATATGTGACCTCTGATCCTCTTCGGGGGGAGCAGATGCTGCGGCCTGACTTTACGGTGCCTGTTGTGCAGGCCCATATGGCAGAGGGTGCGGAACCTGCGCGGTACACTTATTTCGGCGAAGTTTTTCGTCGTCAGGAAGTCGATGATCGACGCCCCAGTGAATATCTGCAAGTGGGCTATGAGGTTTTCGACCGCAAGAATCCTGCAGCAGCGGACGCCGAGGTGTTTGCACTCTTTCAAGAGGTGCTGTCACCGCTGAACCCGCGTGCAGCAACCGGTGATATCGGTATCCTAAAGGCTGCGGTTCTTGGTCTGTCTACAACGGATCAACGCAAGCAGGCATTATTGCGGCATATTTGGCGACCCCACCGGTTTCGCGCATTGCTGGATCGCTATGGCGCCCGTCGACCTGAACCTGAGTCCCGAAAAGTGATGTTAGATAAAGTCGCGGCCGGTCAGGATTTGTTTGAAGGTATTGGACCTGAAAACGGTGTGCGCACCCGTGCTGAAGTTGAGCGTCGAGTGGCCGCGCTTGTTGCGGATGCGCAGGAACCGCCCATTCGGGAAACCGAAGTTGAGATCCTTGATGACATTTTGTCTCTCAAGGAAAAAATGCCGGTCGTTTTGTCCCAGCTCCTTGATATATCAGTTGATATGCCTGCGATTGGTCCTGCAGTTGATCGCCTGAAACAACGCCAAAATGCCCTTTCAAAACGGGGTGTGGATGTGGATGCGCTCGATTTTGAGACCAGCTATGGCCGTAGTTTTATGGAATATTACGACGGGTTCGTGTTTGGGTTCTATGCGCCGGGCCATGTTGATTTGGCACCTATTGCAACAGGTGGTCGTTACGATGCGTTGACGGCTGTGTTAGGGGGTGGTGCCGAAATTCCAGCTGTTGGTGGAGTCATCCGCCCAGAAGTGGTTTGGGCTGTGCGTGGAGCAAAATCATGACTATTAAACTCGGCATTCCGTCTAAAGGGCGGTTGATGGATAAAACCTTTGATTGGTTTGGCAGTCGTGGTGTTGGTCTGCGCCGCTCTGGTGGGGATCGGGAATATGCCGGTGCTGTGGATGGCGTGGATGGGGTAGAGCTAATCCTGTTGTCTGCGGGTGAAATCCCACGCGAACTGGCCGCTGGGCGGATACACCTTGGGGTTACAGGCACCGATTTGGTTCGCGAAAAATTGGCCTCATGGGAGAACCGCGTGGCCGAGATTGAACCCATGGGGTTTGGTCATGCGGATCTAATTATCGCAGTGCCAAAGCTATGGGTCGATGTGGACACGTTGGATGATCTGGACGCTGCAGCGGCCGCCTTTCGTAAAACACATGGGTTCCGGCTGCGGATTGCGACCAAATACCATCGTTTGATTCGTGAATTCCTGAAAGAGCAGGGTGTGGCCGACTATCAGCTCATTGACAGTCAGGGCGCGACGGAAGGTACGATAAAAAATGAAACGGCCGAAGCTGTGGCTGACATTACATCAACAGGGGAAACTTTGCGCGCCAATCACCTAAAGGTTCTCAGCGATGGTTTGGTTCACAAATCGCAAGCGACACTGTTGAAGTCCCGCAAAGCGGATTGGAACGAAACCGAACGTGCAACCTTATCCGCATTGTTGAATAAAATGGATTTATCCGACTAAATGCTTCATCGCTTGGCCTAATCGGGCCGGCGATACCTATATTACACCAATTTCGGCAAGTGCCGCTGACAGCTCGGGTGGCAAAACCTGTTCTGCCGCTTTTCCGGCCCGTAAATCAGGGGGGGCATCCTGTGGTTTCAGGTATCGCCATCCCTGGAAGGGGCGGCGGGGGGCCGCTGTGGTTCGTATAATGTCAGGCGACAAGGCAATTCCACAGCGGCGAATGCCATCATGACCTATGACCTCATCCAGTTTCAGGATGGGTTGCCGCGCCAATATCATACCTTTGAATACCCAATAAAGAGAGCCTCCGTTCAACAGCTCGCTTTCGCGTTTGGGCCACATGCGTGTGACATGGTGCAGGACATGGGCTGGATCATCCTCCCGTCTCTGCGTTTGCCAAGCCTCAAGGTCTTCGACCCGTTCTGCCCCGACACAAAGTTTTACTAAATTTACGTGGTTATCCACAGAGTCGCCCCCAAGTTTGGAACATATAGTAGTGGATTTCAGGTGAGGTTCAATCTATTGTGTCTTCCTGCCCATTTCACAGGACCACACCGATGACACGATTCTCCGCTCCGATTGCCCAACAAATCTGGGATATGAAGTACCGCCTTAAGGACGCCGATGGCAGCGTTTTAGATCATTCGGTTGAGGATACGTGGCGTCGGATCGCCGGTGCCCTTGCAGAGGTCGAATCGGATTCGAGCCATTGGGAACAAAAATTCTACGACGCGTTGGAGGATTTTAAATATCTGCCAGCGGGTCGCATCACCGCCGGTGCGGGGACCGGGCGTTCGGTCACGATGTTCAATTGTTTTGTTATGGGTACCGTGCCTGACAGCATGGGCGGCATTTTTGATATGCTCAAAGAGGCAGCTCTGACCATGCAACAAGGCGGCGGGATTGGGTATGATTTCTCGACCATTCGCCCTCGTGGCGCGGACGTCAAAGGGGTCGCAGCGGATGCCTCCGGTCCGTTGTCCTTTATGGATGTCTGGGATGCAATGTGTCGCACGATCATGTCGGCGGGCAGCCGTCGCGGTGCAATGATGGCGACAATGCGGTGTGATCACCCTGACATTCAGGATTTTATTACAGCAAAACAAGACCCAGCCCGGTTGCGTATGTTCAACCTTTCTGTGCTGGTGACGGATCCCTTTATGGAAGCCGTAAAGGCTGGCGGAAGCTGGGATCTTGTTTTCGACGGAACTACCTATGCAACCGTTCAGGCCCGTGATTTGTGGAACCAGATCATGCAAGGCACATATGATTATGCGGAGCCGGGTGTGATTTTTATTGACCGCATCAACCAGATGAACAACCTGGCCTATTGTGAGACCATCGCCGCCACAAACCCCTGCGGAGAGCAACCTTTGCCCCCTTATGGTGCGTGTCTGCTGGGGTCTGTCAATTTGGCGCGCCTTGTGGCTGCCCCCTTTGAGGCCAATGCAGCACTTGATGAGAAACAGCTAGAGGACCTTGTGCGTATGGCTGTGCGCATGATGGACAATGTTGTGGATGCAAGCCGCTTCCCTCTGGAAAAGCAGGCGCAAGAGGCACAGGCGAAACGTCGGATCGGCCTTGGGGTAACGGGTCTCGCAGATGCGCTGTTGATGGTGGGTCTGCGGTATGGTTCTGAGGAAGCAGCGGCCCAAACAGAATCTTGGATGAAACTCATCGCGCGAGCCTCTTATTTGGCGTCTGTGGAACTTGCCAAAGAAAAAGGCCCGTTCCCGTTATTTGATGCGGATAAATACCTTGCTTCGGGTTCTTTGCTGCACATGAACCAGGACGTCAAAGACGCGATCCGTAAACATGGTATTCGCAATGCGCTGCTAACGTCGATTGCACCAACTGGCACGATTAGCCTTTATGCAGGTAACGTTTCCTCTGGTATCGAGCCGGTCTTTGCCTACGCTTACAGTCGCAAAGTTTTGCAGAAAGACGGCTCCCGCACCGAAGAGGAGGTCGTGGATTACGCGGTTCAGATGTGGCGTGAAAAGTTTGGAGATAAAGCTCTGCCTTCTTATTTTGTGAATGCCCAAACCCTCGCACCGTTGGATCACGTGCGTATGCAGGCGGCCGCGCAGAAATGGATCGATAGCTCAATTTCGAAAACCATCAACTGCCCTGAGGACATAAGCTTTGAAGACTTCAAAGAAGTCTACATGGAGGCTTGGGATTCTGGATGTAAAGGTTGTACGACATATCGCCCGAACGATGTGACTGGATCTGTATTATCAGTCAGTGAAAGCGAAGAGGCACCAACTGTCGTGGCAAACAGCGACGAAGAGCCCATGACACCTCATGGGGATGTGATTTACATGTCCGAACCTCTGGACCGCCCGCAAGCTCTGGAAGGTAATACCTATAAACTGAAATGGCCCGATAGTGAGCACGCAATTTATCTGACGATCAATGACATCATTATCAACGGTCATCGTCGCCCGTTCGAAGTCTTTATCAACTCCAAAAACATGGAGCATTACGCGTGGACTTTAGCTTTGACACGGATGATCTCTGCGGTGTTCCGTCGGGGTGGGGATGTGTCTTTTGTTGTCGAAGAACTTAAGGCGGTGTTCGACCCACGCGGTGGCGCATGGATCCAAGGGAAATACATCCCATCAATCCTTGCCGCGATCGGCGGTGTCATTGAGCGCCACCTGATCGCCATCGGCTTCATCGAAGGTGAAGGTATGGGCCTGAAGGCCGACCCCAAATCCGAAGCCGTCGTTGTAGGGGAAGCCCCACGTGGCAAGGCCTGTCCTGCTTGTGGTCAGTTCGATTTGCAAATGGTCGAAGGTTGTATGACTTGCCGCTCTTGCGGGCACAGTAAATGCGGGTGACAGTTTTTATGTAACTAGTTGTCCCTGTGAAGTGACCCATAGGTTGCCCATTTCGTTCTAACTCGGGTCCATTATCTACACATAGGTTGTACATTAGGCGGCTTAACACCGATGTTTTCGGGGTAAAGTCGTCGCTATGTTGAGTACGGGGTTTGAGGGAGTTTTTGGGCGCGAATAGTTATGCTTTGGTCACACTCAAAGCTGGACAAATCCCTTGTGGTATTCGTGATTGATCAATGAAATCAGAATCTTAAATTCGCTCCCCGGGCGGTACAGCTTTAATGACTGCATCGAAGAAGTGTTCCGCTGGAACATCGAGCGCTCGCGCTATGATCACCAGTTCTGGCACATCAATACGCCGCTGAACTGACTCGATCCGGGCGACGAACGATTGATGACACTTCAGCCAGTCAGCCAAGGCTGCCTGCGAGAGCTTTTGGGATTTACGGGCTGAAATGAGCGCCAAATGTCCGTCGGTGTGAAGAGTTTTGGTCATTTGAGTGCCCGTATGATGCTTCGGACACGTACCAGTAATCTTATTTTCAGATTATCTAAAAATCAGATTATACATATAAGGTGGGTAGTGTGGGTAGTGATGCCAAGTATACATATGACCCTTGCAGACCTGTTTAGCGCTTTGGGCGTTTCGCAAAGATCTCTAGGTTCAGTCGCCAAAGACGGCTCACTGATCGGGTATTGAGATGACAGGTGTTAAAGTAGGCGATGCCTCAAGTATCAAGGACGCAATCCTGTCGATGTTTGCACCAGTACTGGCGCTATTCAACCCATGCTGACGCAGGATCTTCTAATAATCGTGAGGACAGAATTGGTAGCCTCGTTCCGTGTGATGACCTCTCGGCAGAATACTACGCAATCACCTGCCCATTTCTGATTTGGCTCGCGAAGAACTGGGTGGCTTTTTTTTAAGATTTCCCTCTCCTCCTTGAGGAGCCGGATCTCACGTCGAAGTCGGTCATTCTCTTGTGCGAGGCCTAGACCCTCTTTTGACACCACATCCGTGTCTCGGTAGCCCGTGATCCACTTGTTCAGCGTCGACATTCCGGCACCAAGGTCATCAGCCACTTGTTTGCACGTCAGCCCACTGGTCGACGCGATACGCACTGCATCCTTGCGGAATTCCTCCGTCCGTTTCTGTCCCATAATTCATCTCCTATGATGCAGTAAATGCTATCAAAGGAGCGGCATCAAACCGTGACAGGTCCAGGAATTAGTCGCAGTGGTGGGTGTACTCTTTCTCGACATCCTCGTGCGGCCTAGACATTAAGTCATCATGTTGATGTTGTTGGCCATATTTTTCCAATGTCAAAAATCCAACACCCAAATTTGATGAAACCTGTTGCCGCATGAAGCCGTTACTGATCGTGATGCGCACTGCAACGCGCTAAAATGCGTCTGTGTATTTCGTTGCCATTCCATATCTTCTTCATCGCAAACATTGGTCGAATGAGACCGGACCTAAACCAGGACAAGATCAGTAATATATAAGCGCAGACTGGTCGCGGGTTTCCCAGTTTGCTCGTAAATGTGGTTTTCTTGGCTAGAATTCGAAAATTAATTTCTTGTAAATTCGTCCATTCCCGATAGCCTCTGACGTTTGGGAGGATACTTACATGAAATTAAAGAATACAATTTTGTCTAGTGCGGCTTTGATCGCTATGGTGTCTCTGACGGGGCCCGTGGCCGCCGAGGATTGTCCACATGGTGATTTGGATAAGAGGTTCTGTGACGTAGACGGCGATCTTGTGGCTGATACACCAACGGATCCAGCCGATTTGGTGGACCCAAGTACGCTTATTTTTGCGTATACCCCAGTTGAAGATCCAGCGGTTTACAAAGAAGCATGGTCTGACTTTCTAACACATCTTGAGGATAAGACCGGTAAATCGGTCGTGTTCTTCCCTGTTCAGAACAACGCAGCCCAGATTGAAGCGATGCGGTCTGGTCGATTACATATCGCTGGTTTCAACACGGGATCAAATCCACTGGCGGTGAATTGTGCTGGGTTTAATCCGTTTACAATTATGGCGTCTAAGGATGGAAATTTCGGCTACGAGATGGAAATTATCACGTACCCGGGGTCTGGAATTGAAAAGGTCGAAGACATCAGAGGCAATCAATTGGCCTTTACGTCACCGACCTCAAATTCAGGCTTCAAGGCACCGAGCGCGATTCTAAAGGGTGACTTTGATATGCTGCCCGATCGCGATTTTGAACCGGTTTACTCCGGAAAACACGATAACTCTATTCTTGGGGTCGCCAACAAGGACTACATGGCTGCTTCGATCGCCAACTCTGTTAAAGCGCGAATGTTAAGCCGAGATGTCATCACCGAAGACCAAGTTGTGACAATTTATAAATCGCAAACATTCCCGACCACTGGCTTTGGTACTGCGCATAACCTGACACCGGAACTGAAAGAAAGCATTCGTGATGCCTTCTTTAGTTTTGAGTGGGACGGCACATCACTACAGGCCGAGTTCGAAAAGTCGAATGAGGGTCAATTCCTACCAATGACTTATAAGGAATTCTGGGAAGTGATCCGCAAAATCGATACGGCAAACGGCGTCAGCTATTCTTGCGAATAAATCTTGAAATGGCGGGTCTTTGGGCCCGCCATTTCCAATAATAGAATTTGAGGTGGGGGAGGTTTTTCATGCTGCGTCTTGAAAAGCTCATTAAAACGTACAAAACTGGCGACCAAGCGTTGAAGTCTGTTGATCTGACTGTTCCTGAAGGGCAAGTTTTGGCCCTAATTGGTCCATCCGGCGCAGGAAAATCGACTCTTATTCGCTGCATTAATCGCCTTGTTGAACCGACTTCGGGCAAGGTGTTTCTTGGCGATGTGGAGCTTACGGGCCTATCATCGGGCGCATTGCGTCGGGAGCGTCGTCGTATGGGGATGATCTTTCAGGAATACGCACTGGTCGAACGTCTGAGCGTCATGGAAAATGTTTTGTCCGGCCGTCTGGGCTATGTCGGTTTTTGGCGCAGTCTTTTGCGTAAATTTCCGCAATCTGATGTCGATGAGGCCTTTCGTTTGTTGGATCGTGTTGGCTTAGCCCACATGGCCGACAAACGCGCCGATGAATTGTCCGGGGGGCAACGTCAGCGGATCGGCATTTGCCGCGCTTTGATACAAAACCCAGCTGTCCTTTTGGTGGATGAGCCCACAGCTTCATTAGATCCGAAAACGTCTCGACAGATCATGCGCCTCATCTGTGAGCTCTGCAAAGAACGCGGATTGGCTGCAATTATAAACATTCACGATGTGGCATTAGCCCAAATGTTTGTGCAGCGGGTCATTGGTTTGCGTTTTGGGGCGATTGAATTTGATGGCCTACCAGACGATCTGACGCCTGACGTTTTAACCACCATCTACGGTGCAGAGGATTGGGAAGCGACGATTGAAACTGTTGATGATGAAAGCGAGGCGGCAGAATGACTGAAGCCCAAGCACGCATCGGTAAACCTTGGAAAAAACCTCCGTTTGTCCAACGTCCATGGCTGAGATGGGCTTTGATCCTTGGATTTGTGGCTTATATGATTGCGGCCTTTATGACGATTGAGGTGAACTGGTCCCGCGTATATGAGGGCCTGGATCGCGGTAAACAATTTGTGCTCGCCTTCACCAGTCCTGATTTTACATCCCGATCTGGTGACATCTGGGAGGGCATGATTGAAAGCATTATCATGACCGTAGCCTCATCAGTCGTTGGTATTGCAATCTCTATCCCAATCGCGCTTGGGGCTGCGCGTAATATTGCGCCTTTGCCGGTTTATTTAATCTGTCGTTCGATCATCGCAATTAGCCGTGCCTTGCAGGAAATCATTGTCGCAATTCTGCTCGTGGCCATATTTGGGTTTGGACCACTTGCTGGGTTCTTAACTCTGAGTTTTGCAACGATTGGATTTTTGTCCAAACTTTTGGCCGAAGACATAGAGAGCATGGACCGTGTGCAAGCCGAGGCGATCAAGGCCTCCGGCGCTAAATGGGGGCAGTGGATCAACTACGGTGTTCAACCGCAAGTGATGCCACGTCTCATTGGACTTTCGATCTATCGATTGGATATCAACTTTCGTGAAAGCGCCATTCTGGGACTTGTCGGTGCAGGCGGAATTGGGGCAACACTGAATACCGCCTTTGATCGCTATGAATATGACACGGCCGCTGCAATTTTACTGATCATCATCGTGATCGTCATGGTGCTTGAATATTTGTCGGGCATCATCCGTGAGAGGGTCCAGTAATGCCGGTTCAAGATTTAAAGGGCCAACAGATTTGGCAAAGACGAACCCGTCGTGAAAGCCTTATGCATTGGATTATGTGGCTGATCGGCGTGGCGGTGTTCGCTTATTGTTGGCAAAAAATATCGGCGTCGACCACGTGGTTCTTTGTGTGGGACGCACCGCGTATCGCAGATGACATCTGGACCCGTGCAACACCCCCCAAATGGAGTTACATCTCCCAATTGGGCAAGCCGATTTGGGACACATTAAACATTGCAACGCTTGGGACGATTTTTGCCTTGATCCTTGCGGTTCCCGTCGCTTTTTTGGCGGCGCGAAACACCACGCCATCCCGGTTTATTGTGCGCCCCATCGCTTTGTTAATCATCGTCTCGACCCGTTCAATCAACTCATTGATCTGGGCATTGCTGCTTATCGCAATCATTGGACCCGGCGTATTTGCGGGGGTTATCGCGATTGCCATCCGGTCCATTGGATTTTGTGCAAAGCTATTGTATGAGGCAATCGAAGAAATCAACGAAACGCAGGTTGAGGCGATAACCGCAACGGGCGCGTCGCGCTGGCAGGTGATGGCCTATGGCGTAGTGCCCCAAATCCTGCCTGCCTTTGCGGGCATTGCTGTTTTTCGCTGGGATATTAATATCCGTGAAAGTACGGTTCTGGGCCTCGTCGGGGCGGGTGGTATTGGATTGCAGTTGTCCTCTTCGCTAAATGTTTTGGCATGGCCACAAGTCTCACTGATATTGCTGGTGATACTTGCGGCTGTGGTTCTTTCAGAATGGGTATCTGCCAAGGTTCGAGGTGCGATCATTTGAAAATGCAGGAGGCCTTTGAGGCCTATGAACACGTGCGCCACAGGCTTCCTGCGGTCGCACGTTCGGCCGCGTGCCACAGGTTGGCAAACTTGGATTGCATCGCGGATGACGCGGATGTTTTCCTGCTGGATGCTTTCGGCGTGTTGAATATCGGCGAAACCGCAATTCCTGGCGTGCCGGAACGCGTTGCTGGCCTGCAAAAATCGGGCAAGCGGGTGTTGGTGGTGTCGAATGCTGCTGGTTATCCGCATTCATCGCTTATGCGAAAATACGAACGTCTAGGGTATGAGTTTGACCCGGAGGATGTGATCACCAGCCGTAAGGCCGTACTTGCAGGGCTTGGCGAGATGTCAGCGACGCACTGGGGGCTCATGGCCACTGAAAGCTTGGGGCGAGAAGATTTGGATCATCTCGATGTCACTTATTTGGCTGAGGATCCTGCTGTTTACGACGCAGCGGAGGGATTTATCCTCATGGGCAGCGCTGTATGGACGGATCAACGTCAGGCTTTGCTTGAGGCGTCATTGATGAGACATGCGCGCCCTGTCATCGTGGGAAACCCTGATATCGTAGCGCCCCGTGAAAACGGTTTTTCAACCGAGCCCGGAAAGTTCGCACATCGGCTTGGGGATGTAACGGGCGTGGAGCCGCAATTCTTTGGTAAACCATTTCAGAATATTTTCGATCTGGCCTTTGAACGTTTGGGACACTTTGACCCTGATCGAACGGTCATGGTGGGGGATAGCCTTCATACGGATATCTTGGGAGGGCAGGCAGCAGGTTTGAAAACCGCACTGATCGCCGGTTATGGGTTTTTTGCAGGTCATAGCGTGCAAGCGCCAATTCGTGTCTCAGGACTGCAGCCGGATTATATTTTGGATCAACCTTGATTTCGGTTTGTATCTAGATTGGTGGGCTGCTGTATCGAAGTGTTTTGTGTGACTTCTTATGGGATGAAGCGGGTAGGGAAGCGTTCGTAGGATTGGGGTGATGATGTCCATTGTGAAACCGGGGACCATGCCCCGTCATGGAAACAACGTTGATTTACATGACGCTGGTTCATCATCGGTTTTAGACGTAGACATTCATGCGAAGTTGATTTCAGTAAAGAGGTATTGGCATGGAGACTAAGATACAACACCGTATTGGTTTTGATATGGACGAAGTCATTTGTGATACACATGGAAGCCTTCTGAGATGGGCCGAAGTCAAATTTAATCTAGATCTGACGTGTAGGGGTAATCTTCCCATAGATGCACTTTTGACGAGTGAGCAGTTCAAAGAAATGACGACAATGCTCAATGAAGGGTCCTTTTTTGGAACACTTGCCCCTATGCCGAATGCAGTGAGCGTATTGGAAAAATTGGTAGAAGCCCATGACGTTTTTATCGTGACCGCCGCAATGGAGCATCCAGCGTGTATGGCGCATAAATACCGTTGGATCAGTGAAACTCTGCCGTTTTTCAACCCTTTGAATGTTGTTTTTTGCGGCGAAAAATATGTGGCGGATGTTGATTTCCTCGTTGACGATACGCCTCGGCATCTTGAACGATTACGCGGTGAAGGTGTCGTTTATTCAGCCCCCAAAAACATGGCTGAAAATCGTTTCAAGCGCGTCCATAACTGGCGTGACGTCGAAGCGTTTTTTGCACATTAGCCTTTCTGGCGTCTGGAACTTATTTGGTGTGATCTCCAATGGGTATTTGTGCGGAATAAACCTGTGGTTGTATGATAATACTTGGCTGAATTCCCGGTTGGCTTGAAACAACATTGCCGCCATGAACGCTTGTTTTGAACAAAGTGAGATCCAACTTGGCCACATTTTTTCTGTTCTTTGGGCTTTCGATGTTCGTCTTTGATACAAACCTGCCCATAAACTGGACAGGGGGCGCCATTTAAAATCGCGATCTTCCAAGATTTTCGCTGTCAATGTCCCGCGTGGGTGCGCCTTTGTTTAGGCAAAAGGGGGTTGCGATTATATGAGGGATTCAATTTTAGTTTGATGGAAATAAATGAATTGAGGTCGTCTTCTGTTCTATTTTTGTGATTAATAGTAATTTTTATCAATTAGTTACCAGATTTTCCTTCTATCTACTAAAATTTTAGTTTGACAATTGATACCCTTCGAGACGACAGTAGGGCGTCGGCAAAAACCGGCTCATAACATCTCAAGGGAGGAGAAAAGATGCGTAAGTATCTGCTCTCCGCAGTTGCAGCATCTGCTGTAATTGCGGTGTCCAATAGCGCTATGGCTGATGAAGCTGCAGCAACACGTTGGATTGAACAAGAATTCCAGCCGTCGTCTTTGTCAAAAGACGATCAAATGGCAGAAATGCAGTGGTTTATTAATGCGGCGCAGCCGTTCTCGGGCATGGAAATTAACGTCCTGTCAGAGGGTATTCCAACCCATTCTTACGAAAGCGAAGTCCTGACGAAGGCTTTCGAAGATATCACCGGCATCAAGGTGAATCACCAGATCTTGGGCGAAGGCGAAGTAGTCCAAGCCGTACAAACCCAGATGCAAACCAACCGGAACCTGTATGACGGATATGTCAACGACAGTGACCTGATTGGGACGCACTCTCGTTTGCAACAGGCTTACAATCTGACAGAACAAATGGCAGGTGACTGGTCGGCAACGACATCACCCACATTGGATCTCGAAGATTTCATGGGAAGCCAGTTCACGACTGGCCCGGATGGCAATTTGTATCAGTTGCCGGATCAGCAGTTTGCAAACCTGTATTGGTTCCGCAAGGATTGGTTTGACAACGAAGAATACAAGGCTGCATTTGAGGCCAAATATGGGTACCCCTTGGGTGTGCCAGTAAACTGGTCAGCCTATGAAGATATCGCAGAGTTCTTTAGCGAAGACGTTAAAGAAGTCGACGGCGTCGCTATCTTTGGGCACATGGACTACGGCAAACGTGCGCCTGACCTTGGTTGGCGGATGACCGATGCTTGGCTTTCTATGGCCGGTGCCGGTTCCAAAGGGGAACCAAACGGTGTGCCGATCGATGAATGGGGCATCCGTATGGAAGCGGGCAGCTGTAACCCAGTTGGCGCGTCTGTATCTCGTGGTGGTGCAGCAAACGGTCCTGCGGCTGTTTACGCGATCCGCAAATGGGACGAATGGCTGCGGGCATATGCACCGCCCGGTGCGGCCTCTTATGACTTTTACCAGTCTCTACCAGCATTGGCGCAGGGCAACGTAGCTCAGCAGATCTTCTGGTACACAGCCTTTACCGCTGACATGGTTGCGCCGCAGTCTGCAGGCAACAACACCGTCGACGAAAATGGGACACCTCTGTGGCGCATGGCGCCGTCCCCTCATGGTCCATATTGGGAAGAAGGACAGAAAGTTGGCTACCAAGATGTTGGCAGTTGGACGTTCCTGAATTCCACCCCAGCTGACCGTGCACAGGCTGCGTGGCTTTACGCCCAGTTCGTCACATCCAAAACTGTAGATGTCAAAAAATCTCACGTGGGTCTGACGTTTATTCGCGACAGTACGGTCAATCACGAAAGCTTCTCAGAGCGCGCGCCGCAACTGGGTGGTTTGGTTGAATTTTACCGGTCCCCTGATCGTGTGGCTTGGTCGCCTACCGGCATCAATGTGCCTGACTATCCAAAACTCGCGCAGATTTGGTGGCAACAGATTGGTGACGTGAACTCTGGTGCGTTTACACCGCAAGAGGCCATGGATCGTCTTGCAGAAGAAATGGACATTACCATGTCTCGGATGCAAGCCGCTGATGAAGCCGCCAACATCTACGGCGGTTGTGGCCCGCGTCTCAACGAAGAGAAAACTGCGGAATACTGGTACGAAAACGGCGGCGCCAAGCCACCGCTTGAGAACGAAAAACCGCAGGGTCAAACCGTCAACTATGACGAATTGGTCGCACGTTGGGCCTCTGAATAGTCCTCCCAAGTCTGGCATTCGCCTGACATCGATCGGGGCTTCCGATGAGGGGCCCCGATCACATAAATACTCTGAACGGCAAGGGCAGATATGACACTGCAAGTAAATGAAATTTCCAAAGTAGTTGGTGGGAATACTCACATTAAACCAACGACTTTGACGCTTGAGACAGGGCACTTTAACGTTCTGCTGGGAAAAACGGGTTCCGGTAAAACGTCTCTGATCAAGATGATGGCGGGCCTAGACCCGATTGCCGGTGGACAGATAATAATGGAAGGGCAAGACGTCACAAAATTGACGACGCAAAAGCGTAACATCAGCCTCGTCCACCAGTTCTTTGTTAATTACCCCCACATGACCGTATATGATAACATCGCCTCGCCGTTGAAAGTGGCTGGAATGGCGAAGTCAGAAATTCAGGGTCGTGTAGAAGAGGCCGCTGACATTTTGCAATTGCGACCGATGTTGCATCGTCGTCCGCATGAATTGTCTGGGGGCCAACAACAACGCACCGCATTGGCGCGTGCGATTGCGAAAGAAAGCCGGGTCGTGTTCTTAGATGAGCCACTGGCCAACCTTGACTATAAATTGCGCGAAGAGTTGCGCGAACAATTGCCAGAGCTGTTTGCCGGACGGGGCGCTGTTGTTGTGTATGCAACGTCAGAACCAGAAGAGGCCTTGTTGCTGGGCGGATACACAGGTTTGATGGATGATGGGCATGTCGTTCAATTCGGCAAGACAGCAGACATATATCGCACACCGGCGACCTTGATGGCAGCTGCGGTATTTTCAGATCCTCCAATCAACACGGCCGAAGTTACAAAGACAGGCAATACCATCCAAATGGGTGCCGCGTCTTGGACCGCTGAAAACGAGGTTCGTGGTTTGCGTGATGGGTCCTATACCGTCGCCGTACGCCCGCACCATGTCACGCCCGTTGTGAATGATCGCAATTCAGTTCTGTTGACGGGCAAAGTGCTTGTGACAGAATTGTCAGGCTCTGAAAGTTCCGCCCATTTTCAGATGCCTGGGGCGGACTGGGTGTCATTGGCCCATGGGGTGCACCCCTATGAAATAGGCGCAGAACATCCGTTCTACCTTGATCCAACCGCATGTTTTTATTTCGCGCCCGATGGGTCGCTTGTCACGGGGGAGGCTGCCTAATGGCCAAAATTACGCTTTCCAAACTTAGGCATAGCTATATGCCGAATCCAAAATCTGTTGATGACTACGCTCTCAAAGAGATTGACCTAGATTGGTCGGATGGCGGTGCTTATGCCTTGCTTGGCCCGTCAGGCTGCGGAAAATCAACATTGCTGAATATCATTTCGGGGTTGTTGGTTCCGTCCGAAGGCCAAATCCTATTTGACGATAAGGACGTCACAGCCTTGCCGCCTGATCAACGCAATATTGCGCAGGTGTTTCAGTTCCCGGTGATCTACGACACGATGACGGTTTACGATAATCTGGCGTTCCCTTTGCGCAATCGCGGGGTGGCCGAGGCGCAGGTCAGAGCTCGCGTCACTGAGATTGCTGAAATGCTAGAAGTGACAGACATGCTGGGCACTCGTGCTGCAGGTCTGTCACCAGACAACAAACAAAAAATTTCTATGGGTCGTGGTCTAGTGCGCGACGACGTCAATGTTGTGATGTTTGATGAACCTCTGACGGTGATTGATCCGCATCTTAAGTGGAAGCTGCGCTCAAAACTAAAAGAGCTTCATCAAAAGGTTAAGGCGACCATGATCTATGTGACCCATGACCAAACGGAGGCTTTGACTTTTGCTGACCAAGTTGTGGTGATGCAAGAGGGTGAGGTCGTGCAGATTGGCACGCCAGTTGAGTTGTTTGATCGGCCAGCGCATACATTTGTTGGCCACTTTATCGGCTCACCGGGTATGAATGTGCTTCCAGCTGAAATCCGCGAGGGCGGAGCGTTTTTGAATGGGCACCATGTTCCTCTTGAAGGGGAAATCATAGGGGCCGAAGGTGTGCCTCAAATTGGGGTGCGGCCAGAATTCGTGACACTCGGCGAAACGGGTCTACCGGCGGTCGTACGTAAAGTCTCCGATATAGGTCGACACAATGTGGTCGAGGCAAAAATCGGTGATACATCCGTTAAGGCTGTTACCGAAGAGGCGGCCCCTGAACAGGGTTCGGCCATTCATCTGAATTTCCAACAGAACCAGACACGCCTTTACCGCGATGGTTGGCTTGCAACGGTGGGGGTCTCATCATGAAAACTGAAAACCAAAAGGCGTGGTTCTTTGTTGCGCCGGTTCTTGTGCTGGTGGCGTTCAACGCGCTGATCCCAATGATGACGGTGGTGAATTATTCGGTTCAAGAGACCTTTGGGAACAACATTTTTTTCTGGGAAGGCTTACGTTGGTTCGAAGAGCTTTTAGCCTCAGAACGGTTCCATGCTGCCTTGGGGCGTCAATTCTTGTTTACGGGCATTATCCTCGCCATCGAAGTGCCTTTGGGTATTATCATTGCCCTGTCCATGCCACGCACCGGGCCATGGGTGCCGGTGTGTTTGGTATTGATGGCTTTGCCGATGTTGATCCCTTGGAACGTTGTGGGCGCGATGTGGAATATCTTTGCCCTGCCGGACATCGGGTTGCTGGGGTATCTGATGAATACAACATTGGGCATCAATTACGACATGACACAAAGCCCGTTTGCGGCTTGGGCGACGATCGTTACCATGGACGTGTGGCATTGGACCTCGCTTGTTGTTTTACTGTCATATGCTGGCCTCGTATCCATCCCAGACGCTTATTATCAAGCGGCCAAAATTGATGGCGCGTCCCCCTTTAAAGTCTTTCGCTACATCCAGTTGCCAAAGATGAAACAGGTTCTCACCATCGCGATTTTGCTGCGATTTATGGACAGCTTTAATATCTACACAGAGCCTTTTGTTCTCACCGGTGGCGGGCCAGGAAATTCAACCACGTTGCTCTCTATCGATTTGGTCAAAATAGCCTTGGGGCAGTTTGATCTGGGCCCAGCTGCTGCGATGTCGTTGATCTATTTTGCGATCACACTGTTGGTCAGCTGGTTGTTCTACACACTTATGACAAAGGATGACGCGCAATGAAAAAGCGTAACCTTGTTCCGATTATCTATATCCTCTTTCTGATGTTGCCGATCTATTGGCTCGTCGCAATGAGCTTTAAGACAACAAATGAAATTTTGGCGGGCTTTAGCCTCTTTCCGCAGACGTTTACTCTGGAAAACTACACGACGATCTTTACCGATCCGACATGGTACTGGGGGTATATCAACTCGATCATCTATGTTTCGCTAAACACTGTGATCAGCCTCGCGGTGGCATTGCCTGCGGCCTATGCGTTCAGTCGATATAGGTTTCTGGGGGATAAAACTCTGTTCTTTTGGTTGCTGACCAACAGGATGGCTCCCGCTGCGGTTTTTGCATTGCCATTCTTCCAGCTCTACTCAGCAGTCGGGCTCTTTGATACTCATCTTGCGGTTGCATTGGCCCATTGTTTGTTCAACATTCCATTGGCGGTTTGGATCCTCGAAGGTTTCATGGGGGGCATTCCAAAGGAACTGGACGAAACAGCCTATGTCGATGGCTATTCCTTCCCTCGGTTCTTTCTCACGATTTTCCTACCGGCCATTAAGGCAGGGGTCGGGGTTGCTGCGTTCTTCTGCTTTATGTTCTCATGGGTGGAGTTGCTCTTGGCCAAAACATTGACGGCCGTAGAGGCAAAGCCCATCGCTGCAACTATGACCAAAACAGCCTCATCTGCGGGGTACGAACTTGGGCTTCTTGCAGCGGCTGGCACACTTACCATTATTCCGGGCGCAATCGTGATTTACTTTGTGCGCAACTACATTGCGAAGGGCTTTGCCCTGGGGAGAGTATAATATGTTTTCATGGATGGCATGGACGTGGCCGACGGGGTTGTTTTTTATCTGTCTGTTTACGGCGATGGCGGGGATCACCTATATCGAAATCAAATTTCCAGGGACCTCTGAGCGCAAAGGCGCACTAGGGCTGACCACCACACGGGGGGATAGATTATTCCTTTCACTTTTGGGGACGGCTTATATTTTTCTGGCGTGGTTGTTCTTTTTCGGGATGCCGTTGTGGTGGCCTTTGACGATCAGCATTGCATGGGGAATCTTCTGTTTTTGGAAAGTTTGACTAGAAAAGGCTTGGTTGTACGAAAGTCTTAGTATTAAATGTGTGCTGGGGAGAGTACATCAGATAAGGTCTGGATCCTTTATGCGGCAGAAGAAAAAGAGTGAGTTTTTGACAGAAGTCGAACTGGAGTTCATGACTGAACTTTGGGCGATTGGGCAAGGGACAGTACGTGATGTGCTGGACCGTTTGGCCCCTGGTCGGGATCTTGCCTATACATCTGCCGCAACAATCTTGCGGATCATGGAACAAAAGGAATTTGTTACAAGCGAAAAGCAGGGCAAAACCTTTATTTACCATCCGGCTTTGGCCAAAGATGCCTATCAGTCAAAAACGCTTAACGATTTATCAAACAAGCTGTTTGATGGCACCCCTGCGAACATGGTTGCGCGTTTGGTAAATGACCAAGATATGTCTGAACAAGCACTAGAGGAAATACGGGCGTTATTGGACAGGAGGTTGACGGAAAATGACAGCTGAACATCTGTTAAGCGCCTATATTGATACGAATATTGTTCTTCTTATTGTGGCCGTCGTTTGGTTCGGCTCGAAACGTTTGATCGCAAGGTCGCCTTTCAGAACCGCCTATTTAACGCAGTTGCATTTGCTTTACGGCCTCTTTGCGATGGTCGTTTTATCTCCCGTTATTGTTTACCTGATCGAGACAAGCCAACCCCTTGGTTATGTCGCAGAACGGGCCGGGCGGCTTAGTTTTTCCGATTTTCTGGTCGCGCAGTACCTCCACGGACATATAGCAATGGCCCCCAGCTCTTTTGAGCGGTTGTTGATGATACGTTCAGAGCTGACCCACGAAATCGTGTCGTTTGGATCATGGATCAGCTATGCTGTTTTCGGTGGGCTGTTGTTCGGATTTTTGGCAATTGTTGCGCGAAATGCACGGGACACCTGGTTGTTGATGGGTATGATCCGACGCAGTTTCGTTCTGCGCCGCGTGGGTAAAATTGACGTTCGCTTTACCCATGAAACCTGTGTGCCGTTTTCTACGCGGGGTTTGCTGCGCCACTATATCGTCCTTCCGACGGGCCTTTTGGCGCAGAGCAATGACGTCCGCATCGCTGTCAGCCATGAAATCCAACATGTACGTCAACGGGACCTCACATGGGAGATCGCGTTGGAACTGGTGAGACCGTTTTTCTTTTGGAACCCAGCTTTTGCTTATTGTAAGCGTGACGTGGAACGCGTGCGCGAACTCGCGTGTGATCAACAGGTTCTCAGCCGGAACACACACCCCATTCGCGCTTACTGTGAATGTTTGTTGCGGGTGTGCCAGACCAGTCTGGTTGGGGACCGCAGAAACCAGATCATTACCCCGAGTGTTCCTTTCGTTCAGGTCGACCAGCGTCCAAATGCCAGTCATTCTGAGGGCTTTCTAAAACAGCGAATTATGTCAGTTCTTGACGGTGGCCCTGCAACACCGCACCGGAATTGGGCGGCGATGACCATGCTGTCAGTATTCGCAATGGTTATTCTAATGACGGTTGCGTTGCGCCCAGTGAATGACTGGAGCCATGATCGGTTGATGCTGTCGACCATCGTCAACCTTGAACGGTTGAATGCGCGTGAAATGACGCCATAACCGCATATTTAGACGACCAAACGCGGATATGAAAACCTATGTTTGGTATGATGCGTAACCAAAAAGCTTGTCAAAAAATGGTGCGAATTGTATCCGTTCCATAGCTGAGATGAGGCAGACTGAATGCTTCAACCTCCTATGGGGAGACATATGAAACGTGCTGTTTGCGTAACGGACGCCGCTATGGAGGCTGTACCCAATTATTGGTTGCGAAGCCTTCAAACATCCCACCACATTGACCCCCAGCATTTCGAGCGGGCCCTGCAAGACGCAGGTGTAGGCCCTGATCAGTTAAACGTGCCCGGATCGATGATCCCGTTGTTGGATGAAATATCGGTCGTTGAAAGTCTGGCACGGCAAAATGATGATCCGTTATTCGCCTTACGACTTGGTCTGACAGTTCGGGCGAACACCGGTTCAATGCTGTCCTATATATTGTTCGCATCCACAAACTTAGAGATGGGCCTTTCAAACATTTGCGAGTTTACAAGGCTGACCCGACCACGCAGTCGGCTGGATTTAGTGCGCGCGCCCACTGTTACAGAATTCCGGATGTCGCATCCGGAACCTCAGGTTCAGCGTGCGTCATCTTACCGAGAGTTCGTTCTGGGCAATATCCTGAATTCCCTCTCTGCTGCCACGCGAACAAACCTGACGCCTGATTGTGTCTATGTCGCCGTGCCGATTGGAAAGCGGGCACAGCAAATCGGTGCCGTGCTGGGGTGCCGGGTAGAGGATGCTAAAGGGTATTCTGGGATTGTGCTGAAATCGGCTTCATTGGATTTGCCGATTTCATCCAGTGATGAACACCTGTTGGACCACTTGACAGGCTATGGCCGAATGCTCTTGGATCAAAGGCGTCCAGAACGGACAACGATACGTGAGAAGGTTTTTCAGTATTTGATGCGAGAGGTCCCTTTAGGGGTGCCGCGTGTCGTTGATGCCGCGCAGACCTTGGCTATGTCTGAGCGTACCCTTGCACGTAGACTCGCGGATGAGGGGACAACTTATCGCGCAGTGGTCGATGAAACCCGCGCCACGATGGCTGCGGCGTTGTTGGATGATCCAAGTGTTTCCGTCACAGAAGTAAGCTATCTGCTTGGGTTTTCTGATCCCGGCAGCTTTAGCACTGCATATCGCCGCTGGAACGGTCACCCACCTGCAGATGGGCGCCAGCGACGGCGGCTGACCGCCTAACACACGCTCTGGCAGAATACAGCAATCTTTTGGCGGGCCAGCCCAAGCCATGTCGCTCTGCAAGTGCCAAATGTACTGAACCGCCACATGAGCGGTCAGATTTGAGCACTATGACAGGAGTAGATGAGCCCATGACCAAAGGAACCTATGAAGAATTCCGCGATGCCCTTCGGGGATTTGAATCGGGTTGGGACCGTGAACGCTATAACGATGGGATTATCATCGACGCCCAACTCGACCAATGGGCTGGTGGAACCGTCACTGACTTTTTTCCGGATTATGAATCCTGGGGTGATTTATCGACAGAGGAATGGGACGCGATGTCCTACCGTTCGACCAACAGTCTGGGTTTTGTAGGTTATCAATTCGGCGAGGCTTTGTTGATCGACCTCGGTTATTACGATGACGATGTTTACTATCTGGGCGGTGATACGATCAATCGCTGGGACGGAACATGGACGGGCAAGGGGGGCGTTGATAGCCTCGAAGAGTTCATGACCGCTGAGGCCCAAGAAATTGCCATACAAGAAGCCTTTGGGTTCAATCTTCAGATCATCGAACAACAACTGGGGTATCAAGGCTACAGTCTGGATGATTTTATCGGAGAGACCTTTACCTATCTGGATGTCGATGGCTCTACCGTTGAGGTTGAAATCACCGTCACTGGCTTAATGGCGGCATCCCATTTGCGCGGTGCCTATGGCACAGTCAACCTGCTGCTGGGGGGCGGGGCATCCACCGATGAAAATGGTACTTCAATCCTACGCTACATTTCAGAGTACGGTGGATATGATAGCCCCACTGTCGATGAGGCGATAGCGTTCTATGAGGACGGCAAAACTGGCGACGAAGGCGTTGGAACCCCCGGAGAGGAAACGGGCGGCACAACGACAGATCCTTCAGATGGTACAGATCAGGGCAATGGGTCGGCCGATGTCACCAAAGAGACCGCAGATGTGGTTATCACTTGGTCCTATGGTACGGATACCGTTGTGACTAATTTTGATCCGTCGACAGACACGATCTTTGTGGATTGGATCGGCGCGACGGATCTAGAGGTCATTGAAACCGCTGAGGGTGTTTTGTTTTCGGTGCCTTCCAACCTGCAAACTACTTTACTGACGGGCGTCACGTTGGACGGATTATCCGAGGGTAATTTTACTATATTGGATGACACAGCCGCTGCAGAAATATTAGCGTTGATCGGTGACGGGGATGGAACGGCAGAACCGCCCACGGCCTTTGTCCTGACATTGAACGTGGCAGCCATTGATGACGCCGCCCAAGAGGTGCTTGAGGATGTCGAGGAAGTCATCATCGATGCAGATATCACCGCAGAGAATTTCGAAATTTCGGAAATTATGGACGCCACCTACGGCATGTCCGTGGCATTGACCATTTCTAATGGCACAGCGGCAAAAACATTCGTCCTTGGTGGTGTGATGTTGGATGATCTGGATATGTCTTTCTTTGATATCGCTGACACGGGTGTGATGGATGAGGTCACGGAAGCGCTGAATGGCGATGATCATAACGGTCATACGCATCAACACGTGACCATAACGCTCGAAACCTCGGCGCAGGTGATCGATGGGTTTATGCCTGCGATGGGTGATATGATTGAAATCGACGGCGATATTACCGCAGAAAGCTTTAATATCTTTGAAGAAAGCGGTGATGCTTTGGGGCAGACCGTTCGGATCGAAATCACCGATCAAGGGGTCACGAGCCAAATCGTGTTTACCGGTTTTGGCCTCGATGATTTGGATGCCTCCAACATCTCTGCCGTCAATGAAGGCGTGCAAAACGAAATTGCCGCTGCAATTGGCACGGTTATCGTGACACCAGGAGACGGCGGTGGCTATACGCTGGTCTATGATTCCGATGGCTCCAACCCTGCGGCGTCAAGTGGATCAACGGACAATGGTGGCACAAAGTTCATCGCGGATAGCAATGCCGACGATATCACCGGATTTGTCGCCTCGAAGGATGAGCTAGATTTTGGTGGAACATCTGTTCACGGCATGATCGTGACCAAGTCCGAAGCGGGCGAGATTGTCATCGATAGCCCTTGGTCGGACGCTGCGCAAATCGTGCAGGGAGTTACGTTCCAAGATGTCACCATCGATAATTTTGGCGTGGTTGGGAACGAGCATTTACGTCAAGACATGGGGGGGGTCATTTCGTGGGAACAAGACGTTGGTCCACGTGAAGCGGATACCACTTATATTCGAAGTCATGAATATGGCCAGCATGAAGTCATCGAAGGGTTTGATCCGACATCGATGAAAATTAGCTTTCTGTATTTTGGAACCCGTGAAAGGTTGTCGGTTGAGGACACCGATGACGGAATGGTCATCTCTTCGCTTCCTTCGGGTCAAAGCTTCACCTTTACCGATGTGCAAATGGATGAACTGATTCCGGGCATGGTTGAATTCCACTTTGATCAGGTGATGGAGGACAATCTCGAAACACCTTTCGGCTTTGATCAGAACGACGTGACGCTGGTGGATCGAACCGATTTACTGACCCCCGAGGCGCCTAATGGTGCGACGACGGACGGGTATCAAACCAGTACCGGCGATATGACCGGATCGATCTATGAGGAGGATGGCTCCTCCACTGGGGAGCCGACTGATCCAACTGACCCGGAACCGTCAGAGACCGGTACGGTAGTAGAATTCACAGATGGCCCGGCAGATAGCTACACGATTGGGTGGAGCTATGGCAGCACCACAACTATTACGGAGTTCAACGCAGACGAGGATACATTTGTCTTTGGCAGCTTTAGTGCTGACCAACTGGCCGTTACGGAACAGGATGGGGATCTCGTGTTTGAGGTGTTAGGCAATGGCGGGGACTTTGTCGTTTTGAAAAATGTGCAAGCCGAGGATATCTCAAAAGAGAACCTGTCAGCTCCGAGTTGGAATGGCATTCTTGATGATGAGTCTGCGCTGATCCAATCCCTGGAAAGCCTAGGTATGGAAGTCGCGTAAATTGCGCCAAAAAACGAATGTCTCCATTTTGCGGAATGGAGATAATTCCTTTTAAAAGGGTGGCCGCGTACTTTGGTATGCGGTCATTTCTATCCCCAGTACCTTTTAGAATATCTGGTATCTGATATGAATTGGGAACACACTGCGCATTGACTATTGGGCTGCGCTATAGGCAACAATTTATTGGCGTCCTGCATTCCCCGATCTTTGATTTTAACGATGCGACATTGCCGGTCAGGGTACGTTTTCTTGCGTCTTTGATCGAGAGCGCAGCCTAAAGGGTGGATTGTAAGGGGGCTTTATGAGCCTTCCTTTTGTTTCCACGAAACGCAAAGGTGTAAAGGTATTTCGAAAATTCAAATGTTGTTTTGACAGCCATCTTGTCTTTTGTTATTGGTTAGTACAAATTAGTACATACACATATCGGAGCGCACGCGTAGATGGACCAACCGCAAAGCAGCACTCTTGTCGCGGCTTATGTTCGGAGGCACGGAACCGCACAGCTGCTGTTCTGGAGCGCATTTTATTACCTGCTTCCTGCACTAACGGCTCAGATTGTATCTGAAACCAATTGGCCCGTTTGGCACCTCTCCACGACCTATACGCTTGCCTTTCTGCTGTGGGCATTCTGTGCACCTGCGGTGGGACATTGGATAGATGCGGGTCACGGGGCCAAAGTAATTCGTATTGGGTCCAGGTTGGGGGTCGTTTTGCTGGTAGGATTGTCGCAGACCAACGATAGGTTTCTCTTTAGCGGGCTTGTGATTTTGCTTGGGGCTTGTATGGCCGCAACGCTTTATGATCCCTGTTTCGCGGTGATGATGCGTCGGTTGAAACAAGGCGGTACAGATGCCGTAGCCACGGTGACATTGATCGCGGGTTTTGCTACGGCGTTGACCTTTCCGCTGATTTATACCCTGTCTTCGTTGATGACGTGGCAGCATATTGCATTGTCGTTCGCCGTTCTGGCCGCAATTGGTGTGATTTTATTGCCAACAGAGCCGCAGCCCACTTCGATTGAGGTGTTCCAGCTATCAAAAATGCGGTTGGAACAGGGGCCAATGCTGATCGCGTTTTCATTTGGGTTGGTGATGATGGGCCATGCGATGCTTTTGTTTCTTTTGCCCGTGGCGTTGGTTCAGGACAATGGTTTTATAAATGTCGGCGTATTGGCGCTTGCGATCCTTGGGCCAGCCCAGATCGCGGGCCGAATGACTTGGAAATATGTGGGTTCATCTTTCCGCCCTCAAAGTTGCGCGATTGTGATGTTCGCTTGCTTGTGTCTGCCGGCAACGCTCTTATTGATGTTTGGAACTGCGTCTATTGTTGTTTGCGCCGCTCTTACCATTCAAGGAGCCTGTTATGGTGTACATACGATCTTGCGTCCGTCATTGGCGCAACATTATGTGCCTGCGTCGCAATTGGGACGTGGGTTGGGTGTGATTGCTATGATTGGCTTATTGTTGATGGCTGTTGGTCCCGCGGTGGGGGGATTGATTTGGACGCTGTCAGGCTTGAGCGGATTAATGATCACCATTTTGCTTTTGAATGTGATGGCCTTTGGGCTGGGCGCGGTCCTATGCCGAAAAAACCCAAAAGGGGCAATGGTTTGATTTCTGATGTTGTCGTTGCTGGCGGTGCTATGACGCCGTTCAACCGGCGAAAAGATGGCAGTTCTTTTCGTGACTGGGCCCGGAGCGCCGTGCGGGGGGCTTTGGATGACGCTGGACTAAATGCAGCCGATATCGATGCGCTGATCGTTGCTTCTGAGAGCGATTTTTTTACCCTTCAGTTAAACCCTGCGGCGGTTTTGGCGGATCATTGCGGATTAACCAGCGTTGCTGCAAAACGTGTTGAAGGCGGAGGGGCATCCGGGCATCTGGCCGTTCACGCGGGTATTGCCGAGGTGGCCAGCGGCATGGCGCGGCGTGTGCTTGTGTTAGGGGTGGAGCCGTCGGCGTCTCATCTAAAGGGAATCGATGTTGGGGCCTTGTATAGCCTGTCCTTTGATGCATGGACGGATGGGTTCACCGGCGTCGATTCAACATCGTTATATGCGTTATCGGCGCAGGCTTTTATGGCGCGGACGGATGCAACACTGGATGATTTCGCAAAGATCGCTGTGCGCAATAGGACGAACGCTTGTTCAAACCCTAATGCCCATCTGCCTTTGGATATCACGGTTGAGGATGTCGCAGCGTCTGTGGTTGTTGCTTCCCCTTACCGGCGGCTCGATTGCTCTCCTCTGAGTGATGGTGCGGCAGCGATTATTCTGGCTCGTGCCCAAGATCTTCCGGAACGCCCCGAGGGACACGCTCGGTTTAAGGCCGCGGTCAGTGCCGTGGACAATGTGCGTCTAGGGGAACGAAATGATCCGGGTTTTTTTAAGGGTAAACAAGCGGCAGCTAATCGAGCGTATAGATTTGCGGATCTTGTCCCTGACGATATTGGGCTGGTTGAAGCGTATGACAGTTATTCCGGTGCGCAGCTGCAAGCGCTAGAAGCCCTAGGGTTGGCACAAGAACAGACCATAACAGCAGAGAGAAATGGTGTATTTTCAGGCGACGGGGCGTGCCCTGTTAATCTGTCAGGCGGATTGTTGGGGCAGGGTGCACCGGTTGGCGCAACAGGCGTGACGCAGGTTTTGACGGCCGCTTTGCAGCTCGAAGGGCGGTATTTCGGACGGCAGGTAATATCTGCCCCTCGGTTTGCTCTGGTCGACACCCATGGGGGGATCGCCTCCCTTAACGCCATCAGTATTTTGGAGGCCCCGTGAATTATCAGGTGACACTGGATTATTCGATCCCGTTTGGTGAATTGACCCCATATGTTGAAGCGCTCCGTAAGGGCAAGGCCCTTGCCAGTGAATGTGCAGAATGTGGGTATGTGGCTTTCCCAGCTCGAACCAATTGCGGTGCGTGTGAGGGGGAAAACATCAGATGGAAGCAGCTATCAGGTCGCGCGCGCGTGTTGTTTAGAACCGATGGTTTGAACGGCGGGTTTGCTACTGTCAAATTTGACGGGGCAACCACAGGCAGCACAGTCGGGTTGCTCAACCCAGATGTGAAATCAAGCTATGCCACGTTGGTTGCCCCTCGGGGAGAGGCCCCCGGACTGTGGGTCGAACTGGCTGAAGATTACGAAAAGGAAAAGCGATGAACGTGGATAAATTTGACTCTTGGATGGCGAGTGATCTGGCCAATATCGGTTTGGCACGGCGTGACGGAAGGATCGCAATCGACATCCCACACGACAGCAATATGTATCATATGACTGTCGGCGCACAGATCCGAGCGGGACGACAGGATGCGCCTGCGCTCGCCTTTGAGACCGCTGATGGCTCTGTCCAACGCTGGACTTTTGGAGAGGTTGAGGCACAGGCAACGTCGCTGGCGGCTGATTTGAGCAACCGAGGGTATGGGCGCGGCGATTTGATCGGTCTTCATACTGGGATGCGGCCGGAAACAGCGATTGCACATATGGCAGTGTGCAAGCTGGGGGCCACTGCGGTCACGCTGTCCCAGTTATATGGACCCGATGCGTTGGCCCATGCATTGAACCACTGTCAGGCGCGGTGTTTGCTCAGCACAGAAGCGGCTTGGGGCCCATTGCGCGCAGAGCAAGAACAATTCCCTCATCTGGTTGATGTCTTGGTTTCAGAGACGTCCGGGTCAGAACCAGATCTTTTGGATATTCTAAAGGTGCCTGCCCCCACCGATTTTGAACCGAGCTATACCGGTGCTGATGATGCGGCATTGTTGATGTATACATCTGGTTCTACAGGGATGCCGAAGGGTATTCTGCATGGACATCGTGTGTTGGCCTCTTATCGCCCGTCGATCAGTTTGTTTTTCAATCTTTCCATGCATGATAAGGACGCCGTGTTCTGGTCTCCTTCAGATTGGGCCTGGGTCGGCGGCTTGCTTGATATGTTGTTTCCGGCGTGGATGGCAGGACGCCCGATTGTGACTTCTGAGGCGCGGTTTAAGGCAGATCGGGTCTATGAATTCATTGCCCGTCACAAGGTAACCCACACTTTCCTTGCGCCTACGGCAATCAAACGGCTGGCCGAAACAGCAGAGCCGCGCGCTGATTATGATTTGTCCCTCCGAGTGATTTGCACAGGCGGAGAAGCATTGGCGGCTGAAACCTTGTCATGGGCGGAAAACAAGCTCGGCGTGATCTGTAATGAATTCTATGGAATGACTGAAGTGAACCATTTGATTGGCAATTGCGCAGCGCTCTATCCGCGCCGCCCAGGGTCAATGGGGATCGCCTATCCGGGCCATGATGTGCGTCTTGTTGACGATCAAGGTAACGATGTAGCGGCGGGTGAGCAGGGTGAGATTGTGACGCTCGACACGGCCCCGACTCGGTATCTTGGGTATTTAAACAACGCTGAAAAAGAAGCTGAGCTAAAGTTAGGGGCCTTTATGCGGACCCATGATTTGGCTGTCCGGGATGAAGATGGGTATTTCTGGTACAAAGGTCGTTCAGACGATCTCATAAAGTCATCGGGCTTTCGTATTGGTCCCGCAGAGATTGAGGAGTGTCTGTTGGCCCATCCGGCCGTTGCCGAAGTCGGCGTGATCGGTAAACCAGACGCCGACCGTGGCAGCATCGTCAAAGCCTTTATCCGGCTGTCCGCAGGTATTGATGGGAATGATGCTTTGACAACTGATCTTATGACACATGTGCGCAGCCGGTTAGCGCCGTACAAAGCGCCGCGTGAAATTGCATTTGTTGATGATTTTATCATGACGTCATCGGGTAAAATCAACCGAAGAGCGCTTCGTGCGAGCGAAATGTAGGAAGAAGGCAGTTGACCTATTGGATTTGTTAATACTAATATATCCTAACAAATCAAAGAAGCGGGAGTCACAATGAAATTTGGAATCCATGCAGGACTTTGGATGAAGACTTGGACCGATGATCCTGAGCCAATCTTTAAGATTGTATCGGAGATCGGATTTGACGGTGTTGAATTGTCGCTTCTTGGTATTGGTACGGACCGAGCGGAGAAAATTGGCAAGCAGGCGGCAGATTGCGGACTGGCGCTAACATGCTCCACTGGTCTTGGCCCAGAGGCTGATCCGACATCTACGGATCCGAATATTCGCGCCAATGCCCTTCGGGTTTTGACTGAATCGGTTCAAATTACAAAAATGATGGGTGCCCAAGGATTGGCTGGGGTCGTGGCCGCGCCATGGGGTGTATTTGACCCCGAGAACAAAGAGGCGCGGGCAAAGCGTGCGGCCGAGACTTTGGGGAAGCTTGATAGCGTTTTAGCTGAAACAGGTGTGACTCTGGGAATTGAAGGATTAAACCGATTTGAAAGCGATTTGACCTCGACGGCTGCAGAAACCGTTGCCATTGCGCGGGCCTCTGGATCTAAACATGTGGGCGTTCTTCTTGATAGCTTCCATATGAATATTGAGGAAAAAGACCCGCCAGCAGCTTTACGCGCAGCGGGTGACACATTGGTGCATTACCATGTATCCGACAATGATCGCGGTGTGCCGGGCAGCGGGCGATACGATTTTGTGGCTGATGCCGCAGCGCTGCGTGACATTGGATATGACGGTTGGGTCGTGGCGGAGATGTTCGTGATGGCGGGCAATCCAGCTAGTCGGGATCTTAACATTTGGCGCAATATAGAACCCGATCCCACTGAAGCTGCCATACAAACTCTGAGCTATTTGCGGGAGGTTTTTCGTCATGACAGTTGAGGCCTTTTTTACTCGCCTACTCGCGACGTTTACAAATGAAATGACGCATTTGAATGCGTTGGATGCAGCTGTTGGCGATGGGGATCACGGTTCAACAATGGTGCGCGGTCTCACTCGTGCTGCTGCTGCTGAAGATGGTGTGCGGGCCAAGGCGTTTATGCGGGCGTCTGGTGGGGCGTCTGGCACGTTGTTCGGGTTGATCTTGATCCCTATTGAGGCGCACTTGCGAAATGGAGCAGATCTGTCGATCGGATTGCAAACGGCCTGTGAGCGAATTTGCGATCTTGGCGAAGTGCACTTGGGTGACAAAAGCATGGTCGATGCGCTTGCGCCTGCGGTTGCGGCACTGCGAGCTGATGGGTTGAACGTTGCCATTGCGGCGGCTGCTAAGGGACGCGACGGTACCATAGACTTGGTCGCGCGTCGTGGTCGGGCACAATACGTTGAAGAGGGTGGCAAAGGGCATATCGACCCTGGATCGGTCTCCGTGGTGATCTTTCTGGAAACGCTGGCCGACGTAAAGGGAGCCTCATGAAAAAGCTGTTTAATTCCGCTGAAACAATGGTCGATGACATGCTGGATGGGTTTGTCTCTGCGTTTCCCCAAGTCAAACGTGGAGAGAGCGATCCACGCGTGATTGTGCGAAATACCAAAGCCAAAGATGCGGACACTAAGGTAACCTTGCTGATCGGCAATGGTTCTGGTCACGAACCCATTGCGATGGGGTTTGTTGGTCAGGGGCTTCTTGATGCCAATGTGGTCGGCGATGTTTTTGCTGCACCCTCTGCAGATCTTATTCTTGATGGCATTACCGAAGTGTCAGGACAGGCGGGTACGATCCTGCTTATTTCGCAGCATTCAGGCGATATGATCAATGGGCGGGCGGCCACTATGATGGCGCAGGATGAGGGCATCAACGTGCTGCATCTACCCATGTATGATGATATTTCTGCTGCGCCACCAGATCGCAAAATGGATCGACGTGGGGCACCCGGTACGATGTTCATCTATAAAATCCTTGGGTCTGCTGCCGAGGAAGGCATGGGGTTAAAAGATCTGTTCGAGTTAGGGGAAGCCGTGCGTGACCGCATCGTGACCCTTGCGGCGGCTGTATCTCCGGGGGTGTCTCCGTTAACAGGTCAACCGATGTTCAGCTTGCCCGAGGATGAGATTTTCCTAGGTATGGGGGTTCATGGTGAACCCGGCGTGGGAAGAGTCAAAGTTGGTCCCGTGGCTGAACTTGTTGATTTGATGGTGGATAAATTGCTTGCAGATCGCCCGATTGAGGCAGGCTGTCAGGCTTGTGTGATTATCAACGGCATGGGCGGGACCACGATGATGGAACAGTTAACCATCTGGAACGAAACGAAATCCAAGCTTGCCCGTCAGGGTGTCACTGCCATTGCGCCGATGATCGGTAGCTATGTCACAACGCAAGAAATGGGTGGTTTTTCAATTTCGTTGTTGGAACCCACGGAAGAAATGCTCCGCCATTGGTGTGCTGCATCAGACACTCCCTCATTTCCCACAATAAGCCACGGCCAAAAGGAATTGACCTCATGAGTAAACGTAGTTTGAAACTTGATGGCCCAGTATTTGGGGTTGCTGTGGATCAGGGGAGCGGCCTAGAGGCCGCACTTAAACAAGGGCGTGGTGCGGCGGCACAAGATGACGATCTTTTGCAGTTCAAGCGCATCGTCGTGGAGACCCTGAGCCCCGATGCCACAACGCTTTTGGTGGATGCCACTTATGGTCGCGAATTGTTGCCGCATTACGATGTAAGTTGCACAAAAATGCTGGCCTTTGAAGCGGATGTTTACCAAATTTCGGATGAAGATCGCATCACAAAGCTGCCCACTAACCTTGAGGTTTCAGATTTTCCTGAGTTGGGTGCTGAGATACTAAAATTCTTTCTCTATTACGGCCCCAATGATCCCGCTGAGCTGAACCAGCGCAAATTTGATTTGGTTCAAGAGGTTGGTCAGAAGTGTCGTGACGCTGGGGTGACATTTCTGTTTGAGCCAATCGTTTATGATCGTGCGATACCGGATGGCACATCCGAAGAATTTGCCAAGATAAAACCGGCATTGGTACAGGCGGCGACGCGTGATTTCGCCAAGCCAGAGTTTGGCGTGGATATTCTAAAGGTTGAAATCCCGGTGAACTTTAACTTTGTAGAGGGCACGGGAAAACCGCAGATGTCTCGGGCCAATGCAGAACGCGCATTTGTTGATGCCGCCGCGGCGGCTGGGGATATCCCGCTTTTGTACCTGAGTGCCGGTGTAACTTTTGAGCAGTTTCGGGATGCCTTGGCGTTCTCGCGTCGCGCTGGCGTTAATTCTCTGGGCTTTATGTGTGGTCGTGCCATTTGGAGCGACGCCATTGGTATATTTGGGGCAGAGGGTCCCATTGCGATGGAACGTTGGATGCAGACAACGGGCCGTGACCGTTTGGCCAAACTGAAAGAGGCCATTGCATGAATTTGCTAACGCCGCATAAAGATGTCTCTGCGTTTCTTGCGTCGCCTCAAGGGTTGCGCATTGGGGAGGCGCGGATTGAAACTGGCGCGTTGTTGGATGTCGTTGATCCATCGTTTGACACTGTCGTGACACAGGTCGCATTGGGCAGTGCCGATGATATTGACCATGCGGTTGCGGCAGCGCGCGCGGCGCTAAGCGGTCCGTGGGGCAACATAACCGCCCATGACCGGGGGCAGTTGTTGTGGCGTTTGGCCGATGCAATCGAAGAGAACAAACAGATTTTTGGAGAGCTGGACGCAATTGACAACGGTAAACCTATGCATGTCGCGCGCGATGTAGATGCCGTCTATTCTGCGCGGCACTTCCGTTATTTCGCGGGATGGCCCAGCAAGATTGAAGGGCGGACCATTCCGGTATCTTCTCCCGGCAAAATGAATTTTACCAAAGTTGAACCGGTCGGCGTCTGTGGGCTTATTACGCCGTGGAACTACCCGACCCTGATGGTGGCGTGGAAGCTAGCACCGGCTCTTGCTGCCGGGAATACCATCGTTCTGAAGCCTGCCGAGCAAACACCCATGTCGGCGTTGTTTCTGGTGGACCTGGCGTTGAAAGTTGGTTTTCCGCCGGGCGTCATCAATGTAGTTCCGGGTTTGGGGCGTGATGCAGGGGCTGCGCTAGCGGCGCATCCTGGGGTTGATAAAGTCGGCTTTACGGGGTCAACGGAAACCGGTCGCCGGATCATCGAAGGTTCTGTCGGGAACCTTAAAAAAATATCGCTCGAATTGGGCGGCAAAGCAGCCAACATTCTGTTTGCAGATGCTGATCTGGATAAGGCAATCGCGGGGTCTTTTTGGGCGCTGTTTGGCAACAATGGACAGTCCTGCACTGCTGGTGCCCGACTGTTTGTACATCGCTCGATCAAGGATCAAGTGGTTGAACGGTTGGCCACTATGGCGAACAAGCTGTCTATTGGGCCCGGTATGGCAGCGGCGGCCCATGATTTGGGGCCGGTTATATCACGCCCACAAATGGAAAAAGTTCTCGGTTATATAGATGCTGGTCGTTCCCAAGGCGCAGAGGTTGTAGCTGGAGGTGCCCAGCAAGGTGAAGGCGGCTATTTCGTGGCGCCAACTGTTCTGCAATCTGTATCCGATGAGATGACCGTGGCCCGCGAAGAGATATTTGGGCCGGTGCTATGCGTGTTGGATTTTGAGGAAGAAGACGAAGCAATTGCGCGTGCGAATGATACTCATTTTGGGCTGGCGGCGGGCGGCTGGACGCAGGATCTATCACGGGCAATGCGTCTGTCTGATCAGCTAAAAGCCGGAACGTTATGGTTGAATACATGGGGGGATACTGACGCGGCATCTCCGTTTGGCGGCATGAAACAAAGTGGCTATGGGCGTGAGATGGGCGAAGAGGCCATTGCGCTGTATTCGCAAACCAAAAGTGTCTGGCTTGGGTAGGGGATTTCTGATTTGATATGATCAATTGAATTTACCCGTGAAAAGAGAATATGAAAGATACTGGCATTCCTAAATATCAAGCTGTTCATGACGAAATTCTGACCCGGTTGCTGGCCGGGCATTACTCTATCGGGACGCGTCTGCCGACCGAAGAGCTTTTGTCTAAAACCTTTGATGTAAGCCGCGTTACGATCCGCAAAGCGTTAGAGCTGTTGGTCCGCGCGGGCTATCTTACGGCACGACAAGGCAGTGGTTATGTGGTGGCAACCTTGTCGCCACCGTCCTCTACCTGCATGTCGTCCTTTACCGATCAGGTCTTAAATGAGGGGCACATTCCGGGCGCAAAACTGTTGGGGGTCCAAAGTCCGTCGGATAATCTGCCAGCATCGGTTCAGCAGCTTTTTGATGAGCCTTTGGCCTTGGTCGAACGGTTGCGCACTGTTGATGGGATGCCGCGTATGTTTACGCAGACTTGGATCCCGACGCGTTTGGTACCAAATCTATCTGCCGCTGATTTCCCAGAGACGGGGCAGGGGCAGTCAATTTTACGGATCTTTCGGCAGCAGTTTAAAGTGGACTGGACCACAGCTTGTGAAACTTTGGACTCGGTTCTAGCGGACCCTGCAATTGCTGCACAGTTGGATGTGTCGGCCAATACACCAATTCTATCGCAGGCCTGCACGGCTTTTGATACGACAGAAAACCCAGTCTTTTTTGACCAAGTCTACCGTCAGGGGCCGATCAATTTTGATTTGTCTGGCGGTAAAACCCAACAGACCAGCGCCTAACAACCGGAGCACCCCCATGTCTTTGACAATCGGCCTTATTAACGCGTCCTTGCCTAGTTATTTCCCGCAGCGTCATGGCGTATTTGCAGCAGCGCGCACGGCCTTGGACCAGATTGCGTCGCAGAGTGGGTATCGTATTGTCGAAGCATCTGACATACCGATGGATGCGACTGCTGCACGGGGTGCAGTTGCAGAATTAACGGCGGCAGGGGCAGATTTCATTCTGTTGTTGCACGGCGGGTTTACCATGGGGGATGTTGTACGAGAAATCGCCCGGTCTGACCTCCCATTAGGGGTTTGGGCCACGCCAGAACCAATTTTGACCGGTGATGTGCAGCTAAATAATTTTGTCTCTTTGAACATGTCTATGTCGATTGCGCGTGGTGTGCGCGATATGGCCAACCATCCTGTGCAATGGTACCTCGGTGCGCCTGATGACACTGATTTAATTGCGAGATTGAGCCAGACTTTACGGGCCTTATCGGCGCGCAAAGCATTGAACGGCGCTCGGATTGGTGTTGTGGGGGGATTGGCCCCGACATTTTACAACATGGAAGTCTCAACCGATACGTTGATGAACGTCTTAGGCGTCTGGGTCGAACATATAGACATGCATAGGATGACAGATTTGATGGCCGCGCAATCCGCATCAGATGTCGCGGATGAAGTCTCTGACATGATCGCTGTCGCTGCCGTAAAGGGCGTTTCGGACGCGCAAATGGCATTAACGGCGCGGGCGTCTTTGGCGTTGCGCTCGATTGCAAAAACGGGTGGGTATGATGCGCTTGCAGTGTCTGATTGGCCCGCTTTGCAAGAAGACCCTGGCATGCACCCCGGTGCGGCCTTTAGCTGGCTAGAAGAAAAAGACCAACTACCTGTCGCCTCTGAGGGCGATGTTTTAGGGGCGGTCACTCAATTGGTAGTGAAGTCTTTGACCGGCCGGGTCGGCTGTTTGTTGGATATGACTTCCCCTGATTTGGGGCGAGACCAAATTCTGATGTGGCACGGGGGCGGCGGACCGCTTCACATGGCCAAAGATGATGTGACTTGGATCAACCATCCTATGATTGGGCGTGGCACCAAAGAGGGGCCTGTGTTTGGGGCGATTGCGGATTACGAATTTGCCCATGGTCCTGTGACCGTCCTGCGGATTGCCCGCCATGGGACCGCACAGTTTGTTGTAAATGCTGAAGTGGCTGAAGGGCCAGCGGCCGGGTTTACAGGGTGTCGCGGCTGGGTTGGGAGCTTTGCAAGTAACGCCGGCCCATGTACGGCAGAAGATATTGTAACAACTGTTATGGAACAAGGGCTTGAACACCATTTTGTATTGGTTCCAGGGCATGAGGCCGATGTCCTTGCAGAGTTTGCCAGCTGGTGCGGAATGCGCCCATTGGACGTGATTAAGGCGCATTCCGGCCTGCCTATTTAGGGCCAAAGTTAATCTTAACTATTGACAGAATTATTCATCCGTTCATATTTGTATTAACAAATTGAACATCATCACTTTCTCAATGGGGGAGCCTGCGTGACAAAAGTTCAGCTCAAAGGTGTCCGTAAAGACTTCGGTGCATTTACAGCGATTTCGCAAATCGATCTGGATATCAAGTCTGGAGAACTGGTTGCCCTTCTGGGTCCATCGGGATGCGGGAAAACGACGACCTTACGCATGATTGCAGGTCTCGAAGTGCCGTCTTTTGGCCATATCTTATTTGATGAGGATGACGTTTCAGAGGTTCCGGTTCAAGACCGTAACGTCGGAATGGTTTTTCAACGTTACGCGCTTTTCCCACATATGACGGTCGAAAAGAATGTGATGTTTGGCCTGAAAGTGCGTGGCACCCCCAACGCGGAAATTCAACAGCGCCTTGAGGACATCCTTGAGGTCGTACAATTGCAGCAATTCCGTCATCGCTTTCCAGCGCAGTTATCCGGGGGGCAGATGCAAAGGGTTGCGATTGCGCGCACGCTGATCACGAACCCTTCGGTTTTGATGATGGATGAACCACTTGCCAACTTAGATACAAAGTTGCGCGGTGAAATGCGACGTTTTATCAGAGAGCTACAGCAACGGCTTGGTATCACGACTATCTTTGTGACCCATGATCAGGTCGAAGCGATGGAACTCGCCGACCGTGTTGCTGTCATTTTTGACGGGAAACTCGCGCAGTATGACACGCCAGATGTGTTGTATCAGCGGCCCAATAGTGTCGAGATTGCCGACTTTATGGGGGCTAACAATATCTTTGAAGCGCAGATAAAGGACGGAGTTGCTAAAACCGGGTTTGGCACTTTTGATTTGGATGTACATTCAATTCCAGTTCGGGACGGGGCCGGGCGTATTCTGCTGCGCGGAGAGGCAATCGATTTGTTTCTGGAACAGGAAGAGGCATCGAAAAATGTCGTGTCTGGTACCGTAACAGCCCGTGAATTCTTTGGCGCAACGGTGAATTATACCGTCGATTGCAGCGGAGAAATGATCATTGTGAACGAACAATCTCGGCGCATGGTTAACGTCGGGCAACAGGTATGGCTGACCATTCAGCCCGAACGCATCTGGTTAATTCAGGACGCCGCTTAAGACTTAGATTTAGAACTCTGGGAGGAGCAAACATGAAGAGATTTTTGACAGGCCTAACGGTCACAGCCAGCTTGATGTCTAATACAGCATTGGCTGAGGATGCAGATGCGGTCGCTTTCCGCGATGCGTTTCTGGCAGGTACCGCAACGTGGGAAGACGTCGAGGTTCGCGCCAAAGAAGAGGGGACGGTTAACCTCTATTATTGGGGCGGCAGTGATCCGATAAATATCTGGATTGATCAGGTTGCCACTGCGGGACTGGCAGAGGCCGGGGTGAAACTGAACCCGGTGCGGATTACGGGCACCAAGGATGCGATCGATCTGGTTTTGGCAGAGATGAATTCTGGCAAAGGTTTGGGGGAAGGCAGCGTTGATGCAATTTGGGTCAACGGTGAAAACTTTGCGACGCTCAAGCGTCAAAACGCCTTGTTTGGATCCTTTGCGGATAAAACCCCCAATAGCGCCAATATTGAATGGGATGCAGCGGATCCACGATCCTTGTTGAATCTACGTGATTTTGGTGTGGAAACGAACAATGCTGAAATGCCTTGGTCCGGTGAGCAATACGTCTGTGCGGCAAATACCAACCGTGTTGATCGCGCTGCATTGCCAAGCACGTTTGCAGAGTTGAAAACCTATCTGGAAGCCAATCCAGGCAAGTTCACCTATGTGAAACCACCCCATTATGTGGGCAATACTTTTGTTCAAGCCGCCGTCTACGCCCATAACCCAGACGGGACCGGTGCGGCCCCATTTCAGGATTCTCTGAGCGATATAGGCGCTGAAGAACTCGCGCGTTTGATCACGCCAGGGCTGGAATATCTCAAAGATTTAGAACCATTGCTCTTGGGGGCGGCCAGTGGCAACGCGCGCTATCCAGAAGACAATGGTGCACTTGATGGTTTATTCCTAAATGGTGAAGTCGATATCGCCTGTAAATTTGGTCTGTATGCAGTTGCCACGGGATTAAACAACGGCACCTACCCCGAAGGGGCAGAGGCGTTTGTTTTCCCCGAAGGAAACATGATCAAAAACAAAAACTACCTTGCCATTCCAGCCAATGCACCAAACCCGGCCGCAACGTTGGTTTTGACCAACTACATGTCTTCGGTTGAGGCGCAGGCCAGTAAGTTAAAATACACAGGTATGCCCCCTGGTGTTGATCCTTGGAAATTGAGTGCTGAGGACGTTCAGTCTCTGACGGATGCGTCACCGGGCCTCATTGGTGTAAGCCAAGCGGATCTGGATGCAAACACTGCGCCTGACACAAATGCGACTTTGGTTGATGTGATTGAGGCCACATGGCTTGAATACATCGAACGTGACAGCTCTGACAGTATAGAAGTGATCATCGCAAATGCTGTCGAAAATCTGGCACAATAACCTCCCTATTGTGACCTGATAATTCAGGACTCCGGTTCGGCCCGGGGTCCTGATGGTTTCCCGCTCAGAAGGACGTCGTATGCCTACTCCGAAAACATCGGAACTCGCCCGCCACCGGAAAGAACGGATCTGGATGTGGGCCCAGTTGATGCCAGTTCTCCTTGTCCTGAGCGTGTTGTTCGGCGGGGCATTGGTCCTTGCTGTGATGCAATCCCTTGGGTTTGCCCCTTGGTTTGGCGTTAATACATTTCCGGATTTTAGCTATTTTGGCGCTCTATGGGGCGATATCTCGTTTTGGAAGTCGCTTGGATTAACGCTATACTATGCGATTGTTTCCACAGGAATTGCGTTGGCGATGGGGATTGTCCTTGCGCTGGCTTTGGTCCGAGTGTTCCCCGGGAAATCTCTGTATAAATACCTCTATAAACTGCCTCTGATGATCCCTTATACGGTCGGTATCGCATTGGCGGTGATCATGTTGGGAAACGGGGGCATGCTATCGAGAGTGTTTGCGTTCGTTGGCCTGATTGGTGATCCTTCAGAATTTCCCCAAATCCTAAAGACCCATTACGGTTGGGGGATTATTGCGGTCTATGTTTGGAAGCAAACTCCTTTTGTGACCTTGACCCTTTACGCGGTCTTGCTGGGCGTGGGCCGTGAAACAGAAGAGGCTGCCGCGATTTTAGGAGCCAACAAATGGCAGATCTTTTTTCAAGTGACCCTTCCGCAAATCCTTCCGGGGATTGTCTCCTCAACGTTGATCATTTTCGCCTTTAATATTGGTGCATTTGAGGCCCCATTCATTCTTGGAGGTGGGTTTCCTGATACCCTGCCAGTGGTCGCTTGGCGGTATTTTAACGATGCAGATTACACGTTGCAGCTAAAGGGCATGGCAACGGTTGTGTCTATCGCCGTGATTGCCAGTACCATTCTTTACACCTACCTCGCGTTCTACCGTCGGTATGAACGTCGGATCGGGAGACATTAATATGGCGGGTCGTCAAATTAAAACAGCGCTGAATACCCAGCTTTCGACGTTTCAAAAGATCTACCTATTGCTGATCGCCGGGTTCATCTTGGGTCCCTTTATTCCGCTGATTATTCAGAGCTTTGCCTTTCGGTGGGCGTGGCCGGATATGCTGCCCAGCACGTGGTGGCTTGAGCAACGTGAAAAATCTTTGCTGCCGCTTGCTTGGGATTATGTGCTGTCCCCCTATAGCCGGGTATGGGAGGCGACGATCAACACGGTGTTTATTGGCACCGTTGTCACCGTCATCTGTCTGGCCATTTGCTTGCCGGCCGCTCGGGTATTGGCGCGGGAAAAATTCCGGGGCAAAGCCGCATTTGAGTTTTTCCTATCGATGCCTTTGATCGTGCCCGAAGCTGCCATTGGCATCGCATTACTGATGATCTTTATCAGACTAGGGCTAGCGGGCAGTTATCTGGGGATTATCATTGTGCATCTGATCCCGACCATTCCCTATATGATCCGAATGTTGACGGCCGTGTACCAAGGGCTGGGTCGTGATTTCGAAGAACAAGCCATGATCCTTGGCGCGTCTCGCTGGCAGGTCATGTGGTTGGTCACCTTGCCAATGCTATTGCCGGGTGTTGTGGCTGGGGCGCTATTTACCTTTTTGGTGTCCACTAACATCTTCTTGCTGACCTTCTTTATGGGGCAGGGCAAAATTATTACCCTTCCGACCCTGCTGTTTTCAAAAATTGCGGGGGGTACGCTGGATGCATCTGCGGCGGGGATAACGCTGGTCGTTACCATACCGGGTATCATTCTGCTGCTGATCACGGAACGGTTCATAAAAGAAGAGGCCTTTGGAAAAGGCTTCGGAAATTGAGGAATAACCATGACGTCACTCTCTGAAATTGCCGCGCGTTTCCCTGTTCTTGATGCAGAATTGATGCGCAGCCGTCTAACCCGGCCGGGAAAAGATGCTCGTGTGATCATCGACACGGACACCGCCAATGAAATCGACGATCAATATGCGCTGGCATGGGCTTTGTTGTCGCCAGAACGGTTGAATTTGGAAGGCGTCACTGCAGTGCCGTTTTCGTTTCAACACCATCGGGATGGTTTGATTAAATCCGTTGAAATCATTAGGAATGGCGGGCCTAAAAACGAAGTAGAAGAAAAATTTATGGGCGGGCTAGGGGGCTGGCCTCAGCGGATATTGGACGCGGGATTGCTGGCCGAGGACGTGAAATTTGTTACCCCTGAAGAGGGGGTAGAGCTGTCCTATCAAGAGATCTTGACGATTTATGATAAATGCGGCGTGCCGTCTGAGGGCAAAGTGTTTCGTGGTGCGCCGGGGTATCTGGTTGATTTAGAGACGCCGATTGAATCGGAGTCCACGCGCTTCATCATTGAACAAGCACGCAAACGCGACGAAGGGCCCGTCTATATTTTGGCGATGGGGGCGTTGACGAATATCGCGTCTGCTTTGTTGATCGCTCCGGATATTATCGACAATATTGTTGTGGTGTGGACGGCATCCTTTCCAAGCTACGCGCCGTTTTGCAACGCGCCGTCCTTGAATCTTGTGCAGGACCGTCTTGCCTCGCAATTGCTTTTTGAATGCGGTGTCCCCCATGTCTATTTGCCGGGCTATCACGTGGGGGCGCAGCTAAAGATTTCGTATCCCGAGATGGAGCAATTTATCAAACCAAAAGGAGCGATTGGGGACTATTTATGGCATCTCTATACCCATAATCCGCTGCATGAGATGTTCGCGATTACCGGGCAGGAAACCAAAACTTGGGTGATTTGGGATATCATTAATGTGGCTTGGTTGTTTGCGGATGATTACGTTTCAACGCATATGACGACATCCCCCAAATTGAATGACGAGTTGTTTTGGGAAACCGATCCCAATCGGCACCTTATGCTTGAGGCATTCGATCTGAACCGCGACGCGATTTATGAAGATCTGTATAAAACGCTGGAACGTGCCCCGGTGTAGATGATCAATATGTCGAACCCAGCCCACCAAGGGGCTGGGTTTTCTATTTGTTGCACGATTAAATTAGGGCCTGTGCCGCTGCAACAATCCCTTTAACGGAT
Organism: Pseudoruegeria sp.; assembly: GCA_039972875.1. Classification (GTDB taxonomy): domain Bacteria; phylum Pseudomonadota; class Alphaproteobacteria; order Rhodobacterales; family Rhodobacteraceae; genus Pseudoruegeria. Next base: position 483,237 of record JBDWMA010000042.1, on the reverse strand, counting down.
GGAAGGGTCGACGCATAAGCAGGACCCGTTGCGATAAAACAATCCTCTGCGGTGACGCGGGCAAGCGATGTACGCTGGGCCTCGTAAAAAAGGGCCAATAATGCCTCTGACTGGCTTCCAGTACTGCGACATTCGTCCACAATTAAAACTGATTTGCAGGCCTGTGTGGCTTGTAAAAGCGCGTCCGTCGGAAGGGGGGCTAGCCACCGCATGTCAATCACGCGTGTGTTGATCCCTTGTTTGGTTAGGGATTTTGCGGCTTGCAAAGACAGATGGTGTCCGTTGCCATATGTGACAATGGCCAGATCTGTGCCTGTGCCTGTTATTCCGACCTTTCCGACGGCGATTTTTTTCTGGGGCGACGGGTATGAACACATCCAGCCTTTATCGCCAATTTCATGGAGATCGCGCATCGGATAAAGCGCGATGGGCTCAATGAAGACCACCACCCTTTGTTCATCTCGGGCCAATCGAACGGCCTCGCGAAGCATCATAACGGCGTCATCCCCGCGTGACGGGCAGGCAATGATGATACCCGGAATATCGCGAAGAACTGCCAGCGAGTTGTCATTGTGGAAATGCCCACCAAAACCCTTTTGATACCCTAAACCAGCAATGCGCAGCACCATTGGATTGGTGAATTGGCCATTGGAAAAAAAGCTCAGCGTGGCGGCTTCTCCACGGAGTTGATCCTCGGCATTGTGAAGGTATGCAAGGAACTGGATTTCCGGCATGGGGATGAATCCGTTATGACCAAGGCCAATCGCTAGGCCAAGGATAGATTGTTCGTCCAGGAGTGTGTCAATAACCCGGTCGCGGCCAAACCGAGACTGCAGTTTTTGCGTCGCCCCATAGACACCCCCTTTTCGGCCCACATCCTCGCCTGTGACGATGATGTCATTGAATTGCAACATCAGATCAGTAAGGGCCCAACTGATGAGACGGCTCATATGTTGGGGGGTGTTCATAGCCTTTAAATCGTTGCCAAACACAGTTGCGCGGGCCTCATCCGAAGGGGGATGAGTAACGTTGTTTTTTCGGTATGGGGGGATCAAGCTGGCCGCGACATCATTGGCAGTTTGGAGTTGTGGACGCGTGATGACCTGTTCGGCAATTTTTTCGCAGTCGAGGCCGATCTCTTGATATAACTTGGCGGCGTCTCGTGGTGTGCAGGCACCCGCATCCCGAAGGAGGCACACAGAATGTAGCAACGGATCATTGGCCTCATCGGCCTCTATCTGAGCCTTGTCTCGATACGTGGATTCTACATCTGATCCGGCGTGGCCCGTCAGTCGAACCATTCGCAGATGGAGGAATGCTGGTTTTCGATGATGACGGACATATGCCGCGGCGGCCGTAGCAGCACGGTGGGTGTCGGCCAGATCCAAACCGTCCGCGCTGAAATATTTCAACCCAGGCCGATGGGTGAAACTCGCCGCTATCCAGCCTGCGGGCGTTAGGGTTGATATGCCAATGCCGTTGTCTTCGCAGACAAACAACAAAGGCAGTGGAGAGGATTGATAACTGCCCCAACAGGCCGTGTTAATTGCCCCTTGTGCGGTTGAATGATTGGCCGATGCATCGCCAAAGCAACAGGCAACTATGGCATCATCGGGCATTTTGGCGTGTTCAGCTCGATTTCGCCGCGATAGTCCGATGGAATAGGCGGCCCCGACAGCTTTGGGCAGGTGGCTTGCGATGGTTGATGTCTGGGGCGGTATATTCAATGCCGCAGATCCCAAAACTTTATGGCGACCACCGGACATGGGGTCCTCTGAAGAGGCCACAAAACTGAGTAGGATGTCCTTGGCAGGTGATTGGTCAGGGACCTGTGCTGCACGGGCGATCTGAAAGGCTGCGTCGCGATAGTGTAGAAATGCCATATCTGTTGGTCGTAAGGCATCCGCAACCGCTGCCATTCCTTCATGGCCGGAAGAGCCGATCGTATAAAAACCGTGGCCGGATTTTTGCAAGGTTCGGCTGATACGATCCAATTGGCGCGATAGGCATTGCGCCTGAAATAGACGAAGCAGATCATTAGGTGGTAATGTGGCGTTGCTCCCCCCTTTGGGGAGTATACCTGTCCGGGTCCGTTCTAAAAAGTTCTCATGTAGGATGGCAGCGCGGTCCATTGGACGCTCCTAGAAAAAGGCCTGAAGACCGGTTTGTGCACGGCCTAAGATGAGCGCATGAACATCGTGTGTGCCTTCATAGGTGTTGACTGTTTCCAGATTGATCATGTGGCGCATGACCTGAAACTCTTCTGAAATCCCGTTGCCGCCATGCATGTCACGGGCATGGCGAGCGATCTCAAGCGCTTTGCCGCAATTGTTGCGTTTGATGAGGCTGATCATTTCAGGGGCAGCGCTTGCTTTATCCATAAGACGGCCAACTTGCAAAGCTGCATGCAAACCCAGTGAGATTTCTGTCTGCATATTGGCCAGTTTTAGCTGAAATATCTGTGTTTGGGCGAGTGGCTTCCCAAATTGTTTGCGATCTAGACCGTATTGACGGCTGGCGTGCCAACAAAATTCTGCGGCCCCCAGTACGCCCCAGGCAATGCCGTAACGGGCGCGATTTAGGCAACCGAAGGGTCCTTTGAGTCCTTCAACATTAGGTAACAAAGCATCCTCTCCGACTTGAACGTCATTCATGACGATCTCTCCGGTGACAGAGGCACGTAATGACAGTTTGCCCTCAATCTTTGGTGCGCTTAGGCCCGGCATTCCTTTTTCAAGGATGAACCCGCGAATTTTACCGTCGTGGGCATCAGATTTGGCCCAAACCACAAAAACATCCGCAAAGGGACTATTTGAAATCCACATCTTTGACCCCGTCAAAGTATACCCGGTAGGCGTCTTGGTCGCGCGGGTTTTCATGCCTCCGGGATCGCTTCCGGCATCAGGCTCGGTCAGGCCAAAACAGCCAATCCATTCACCACTGGCCAACTTCGGCAGGTATTTCTCACGTTGCATCTCACTGCCATAGGCATAGATCGGATACATCACGAGTGAGGATTGCACGCTCATCATGGATCGATATCCGCTGTCGACACGTTCTATTTCACGGGCGACCAAGCCATAACTGACATAACCAGCACCAAGCCCTCCATATGTCTCGGGAATGGTGACACCTAGCAGCCCCATTGCTCCCATGTCTTGAAATAGACCCGGATCAGAGGCCTCTTTGGCATAGGCCTTGGTTACGATTGGTTGAAGCGTGGATTGCGCAAACTTGCGAGCAGAGTCCGCCATGAGGCGCTCATCGTCAGAAAGGCTACTGTCGAGCATCAGAGGGTCCCGCCAAGAAAATGAAGAGAGGTCTGGCCGATCTTTCGGGGAAAGTTTCTGTGACATCCGCGTATCCATGTAATGCATTATAGGAGATAGTTTTCCTGTGTCGGGCGGATAATGCAACTGGATGATGAGACGGAAAAGGGTGTAATTTTGCAAGAAGACTACGCCACCCGCAAAGTGATTGAAAAACACGCTGAATCACACGAATAGCGCCACACGGCGTTATATCTGGATACATGGTCTTTCTAAGACAAAAACCAAGAATGGGGGAGGTTCAAGGTGCTCCCACTGAACCCAAAAGATCTTATGTGATAAGCGTTTAATTTGTCGTCAGAAGGCGTTGTGATCGATGTGTAAAAGACAAAAGGAGACCATGGTTGGAACTTTTTGATTGATGTCAGCCTGCCTGAACAAGATGGCGCTATTTGTGCGGATCTTTAAGTTGTTTCAATTATGGCACAAAGCACGTCAAGATTGTATTTCCTACGGTCTCGCCTTGAATCTTGTGTAAAAAATCAGTTTCTCGGATGTGTGCAGACGATTGTCTCTAGAGCGATAAAGAAGCGCCCTAGAAAACGTCCGACATGAAATTTGGGGCCGGATCAACCGTCCTAAGGTTAAAAAAATGAAAGACGATTATGACTATTAGAGCAGTCCTTTTGAGTGCGGTCGCGGCCGTTTCTATTTCCTCGGTCGCGCAATCCGCAGAAATTGTCGGTTCAAACATCAATTTAGAATACACTTCGTTTCCGGATGTTTCAGATTTGTCATCGCTCTCGGTTACGGGATCGGTCGAGGTTGGGGTTAATAGGAATTTTTCAGTACAGTTTGATGCAGGGGCTTACAATTCTGAAATTTTGGATGACACAGGAACGAACATTGCGGCGCATGCTATTTACCATACAAACGAGTTCACCTCTTTAGGCGCCTACGTCAGTTCCGATGAGTTTGACGGAGAGCGGATTAACATGTTTGGTGTCGAAGGCGGCACGGGACAGGATGGTTTCGATTTTGAAGGTTACCTGGGCTTTGGTGAAGAACAAGGCGTGGATGTCGCCCAATTTGGTATTCTAGGCCGGTACGTATTTGATAACAATTTCGGGATTGGTTGGGACCTAGATCTAGTCAATTTGAGTGATAGCGGAGATGACGTGACGCTAACGCGAACCAGTTTGCGGGGGGATTACAGCGCCTCAGAGAATGTGTTGTTGTACGCAGAAGTTGGCAGTCTATATGCCAACGTTGATACAGGGCTGTTGTCTGGTTCAGGTTCCGAAACTTTTGTTGGGATTGGTGCCGAAATCGCATTTGGCAAAGGGCGCGGCGCAACATTCAATGGCCGCAGCCTTGGGGAAGTTATACCGGGTTTCTAATCCCCGTTCCTATGAATTATCACCCTGTGCCATGTGGGGCAGGGTGATATTATAGCGCCATTCTACCGTCAGGTTATCAAGTGTAGGTAATCTGGATTCGGGGTCTTTCTCTGCCTGTAAGAAATGAGAAGGTCGCTGTAAATTTTGCGCAAGAAATACGGTTCATTGATACTTTAAATTTTGCAATTGATGATATCGAAATTGGGTTGTTTATTCTGAAAGCGGCATCTGTAAAAGGGCGAAAACGGCGTCAATCTGTTCCGAATTCCATTGGGCAAACAAATGTTCATCCAATTGCTTAAAGAGAGCACGGGCTTCTGACATCATGCGTTCGCCTTCGTCCGTAAAAGTAATAACGCGTTGATTTTTGCGGATCTGATCTGCTTCGCTTTGTAACCATCCATAAGCTTCAAGTTCTTTTAAAGTTTTGTGGACGGCCTGACGCGTGATCCCCAAAGATTTGGCAACCTGAGAGGCGTTATTTGGTCCGCAATCCAAAGCCCCAAGAAAACTCAACTGGCTTGGGGTGAGTTCTGAAAACCCACGTTGTCGTAATAAATCAACCAACCACTTTTGGGTGCGGCGTTCAAAATTTGACGTCAAATGAACAAGCTTGAGTGAACGGCTATCAGCCATCTCATAGGACGGTGACGGACCTCCTATTGTCAGTTTAGTTGACATGTTGCCTCTCGCTGGTTATTTGTAAACTTAATTTACAATGTGGAGCCGTATTTTGGATACCCTTAAATTTGTTATGCGTTTGAATGCGAGCAGTTGCGTGATATTTGGGCTCCTTTTTCTTTCTTTTCCTCATGAGGCCGCGAGCTTTCTCGGGCAGGCGCCCTCAGTGGTTATGTCTACCCTTGGCGTTGCATTGTTGGTGAATGCCACCCATCTGATCCTTGCTTCCAATCGAACAGACATCCGTGGCGGGGACGTAATTTGGTTCTCGCTCGGGGATTTTGGTTGGTGGTTAGCAAGTCTCGCGCTGATTGCAACAAACCTTTGGATTACAAGCGCTTGGGGAATCTTTGCGGCTATCCTTGTCGCCTGCATTGTGGCTGGGCTAGGTGTTGCACAGCTCTGGATTTTTGGACGAACGCTGCATGGGAACAACAGAAAAGATCACTTTAAAGCATGTATATCCTCGTGGGTGGCTTTGCCAACGTGGGTAAAAATATGGCTGGTTCTGCTAAATGGCGTTTTTCTGGTCGCATTTGCATTTTTACCGGGAAGGATCGCAGAGGTCACCTTAATCAGTTATATTGCAACGGGCCCCCTTCTGGTCGGGCAAATTGGATACGATGGTGGGCTGCGCCGCATATTGGCTTTGGCACATATTGTACCATGGACGCCACTACTGGCTTGGTTGCTGCTCATTTCAGAATTTACACCATACACTTTGGTACTGATCCCAATTGTGGCAATTAGTTTGGTGTTCGACTTCAACGATGTCAGGTTATTCCTCATGGGTGACCGATCTGTCATCGGCAAACCTTTGCAAAGGCATTAGCCAGATCTTCTGGTACAATGCTTTAAACGCCAGCCTATGCGGTGCCCCTTGTAATTTTGCCCCAAAATAACGCAAGTGACAGTTTGAAATTTCACTCTGTTTTAGGTGTGAAGCAAAATTGAACCTTATAGGCATTTGTGAAGCGGATAAATATGGCGATCCTGAACGCAGTGATCCGATCTCTCCACGGACGGCCAAATCTCGTTGAGCGGCTTATCAGATTTGGTTGTCTATATGAATCTGAGAACTGGTGAAAATCTGAAATAAGAGATTCCATCGACGCGCCATCGTTAGAAAAGACCCGATATCGATCCAATAGATTGCCCGATTTCCAGCAAGGGTTGATATTTTTCCTTATGTATTGTCCTAGAAATCAAAATTTCCCCGAGTGGAGTTGGTGATTGTTGCACCACAAGTGATGTTGCCGTTTTGGTATCGTGCAAGGCAATTCCACTGGATTTTTCTTTAAGTCTCGCGGAACTATCGGGTGACAAGTCTACGATCGCGCGGACCATTGGGTCCGAATTTTGTTCGATATCCTGATCTGGAATGGGAGCATAGCCGATCACTTTTCCTCGAAGAGGTAATCGACCAGGGGACACCCCCAATGGGGTCATTTGAACTTCACTTCCTACGAGGTTTTTACGGGCATCGCTCTCTTTTAAGACAAAGCTTGCGTTAAACGTTTTTGGTTTGTTTGAGTCAATTTGAAACACTGTAATTTCTTCGTCAACGGGTTTTGTTTCCGGCCGAAAAAACCGAACAGATGCTGCAACTCCATCTTTGGGGGCATATAGTCTGGGGGCGACAATGATTTTTTGCATAATTGTGATGTGGTATTGAAGGCGCCTGATTGTCTCTGTTAATTCCGAAACCCGAGACATTTTTTCGAGACGATACCGCCCAAGGTCCTCTTCGTGATCAATGCGTAACGCGGAAATTGCTTCTTCATAGGAAACAGTTTTTAATCCAATCTCTATGACCCGAGATGCGATGGCTTCAAGTTCCTCAGTGGCGCGTGATTGATCGCGGGCCATGCTCAGCAGCAGCGCTTTTTGATCATTGCTATATTTAAGCCTTTGTTCAATTAGGGCCTTTTTTTCTTGATAAACCCTCGTCACTTTACGAAATTCCGATTTGGCCTCTTCGCAGTGCCTCTCTGATATTTTGGACATATAGGATGAACCGAAACGCGTTACTGAGTTAGCAGTTATTTCGGGGTTCTCGGTGGAAACTCGGAGATAACAATCTCTTAGCAACCTCTGTGCTTCCATTTCGTCTTCTAGATCAGTCATCACATTTTCAGCGCCCTCAGAATCCAACAATGCAACAGTTTGACCTTTCTCAATCTTATCGCCTTCTTTGATCAACAATGTTTTGATTTGCGCGCGGGCGGGCAATATCATCGGTACCGAGGCATCGGATGGGGACAATTGACCTGTGTATTGTCCGACAGGGGTGACAGGAACTGCGCTTGCCAAATTTATCGCAATTACCAGAGTGCCCAGTGTTAATACCGGCGTTATTAAACATAGAAAAATTCGGGTTATTCCCAGAGGAGTTCGTGGCATGGCAATCAGCTCCTATCCTGCTGGCTTTGAGCTTTTGGCGGATTGTGCAGCCAACCTAGGATCGTAGGTTTGAATCTGCACCGAAATAGTACGTCCAATATTTCCGATACGTTGATCAAAATTCAGGCTGTGACGCAGTATTTCGCACAACGGGTCTCTGTTAAGTTTATCGCCGGTGGCTTCCAGTGCAGTTTGGGCGTTGACCAGTTGTGCGTTGCTGATCGCGGGGGCCTTATCTTTGATTTCCAGTTGGCAAAATCCTTTAAAATGCTTGAAATCAAATTGTATTTTTTCGGGTGTACTTCCTTCCAGATGGCTTGCACACAGCGCCAGCAGCTCACTTGCAACGATGCATACTTTGCGACGATTAGCTTCGTCTCCTTTCCTCCGGAAATGAGAGCGTAACCATAGGTGAAGCGCATCCTCGGAATCCAACGAACATTCTGTTGAGAATCTAGACCAACCTTCTGACATTCGATCCCGAATTTCCGCAGCAGGACCCACGTCAATTATGCGCCCGGCTTCCATCACTACGATTTGGTCACATAGATCCAGGAGCGCTCTGTTGTCTGTCGCTATGACAAAACTGCGGCCTGCTCGACGTTCTGTACGCATCCGTTCTGCCAACGCGGCAACCAATCCATTTGGGGCGCCATCTTCGGGACGATCCATAAGATATAGCCCAGGGTTAAGTAGGAATGCCCGGGCGAAACCCAACGCTTTTTTCTCGGCCGTTGCAAGCTTTCGTGCATCGGTTGAATTTATAATTCGATCTGCCGCATCCGACGAGTAGACCATTTGTTCTAGGACACGCTGTGCTCTGGCGTTAACATCTTTGGAATAATAGCAGGTCAAGTTATCCAACCCGGATGCTTCTAACAATAGAGGAGATGCTGGAAGGTACACGGATGGCACATTCGCTTCTAATCGACTGCGCGTCCAAAGGTCGGTTTCGTTGAACGTAACATTTCCTTCTATGGTTAACTCTCGTAGGTCGAATGGCGCGCTAAGACATTTTAGCAACAAAGATTTACCGGCAGCAGTTCCGCCGATTAAGCCGGTTATGTTTCCGGGTGGTACGCTTAAAGTAACATTTTTTAGCAATGCCTCGGCTGTCTCGTTCTCGACCGTAAGACGGTAGACCGAAAGCCCTCTTGGACCGGCACTTTCGTTTTCCTCTTCTGGACGTTCAAGTAAATGTACAGCGTTTTTTGCCTGAGCTTCAGCCAGGGAACGACTGTTTCGATCCAGAAAAAATTGAAACGCAGCGCTCACCGCCCAAATCGACATTAAGACGATTGCAAGGGTGGCCGCAGAAGAAAGGACTTGCTGTGCTGCCAACCAAGTTGAACATGCAAGTGATAGGACCGCTGCGGTTCCGCTGGCGATTATTTTTGCGGCTGCGCCATTCGAATTTGTTACAAATTCTTTGTTTGCAAGGTCAAAACCAACTTGGTCTCGACCCGCTAGAATCGAGGCTGCCTCCTTCGGTGAAAAGTCCCAAGCAGGTTCGGGGCGTTTTAGCTTTCTATACGCTGTGAAAATCGCGAGACCGACCAAGAGTGCCGCAGTTGTAGGGAGCAAAAGCAAAGGATGAAGGGTTGCCAATGCCACCATAACTATGAAGGCAAGGATGCCTCTTGCACGGGTTTCGCTTAACGATCTGGCGTATCTGTATCCTGCAAGAACAGATGATTGGGCGATATCTACAATAAGAAGTCCCAGCAGCGGAGCAACTCCCAGCAAGGCTAATATCGTAGACATATACAGGTTGCCTTGTTCCGCTACGAGTTCTTGAAAAAACATTGATAGTATTGCTATTGCAATCCAGCAAATTCCTGCCGTGGCGGAAAAGATAAATGAAACGGCACTCATCCATCGTGGGGTGGATCGATCCGCCATCACAATCGGAGAATGGGACGAAGCAAGAGCCTCTGCCGCAAGGATGTCAACGGTAGGGGTGACTTTTGATGCGATGGTTTCACTCATTCGGGATGCTCCAATCAATCTCGGCGTTGAAGTATCGATAGAAGGAAAGAGTAAATTTTTTGTTGTATTATCCAATAAGGCCGACAGTTCATTTTTAAATAAAATCTTAGCTGAATCCTTGCGCGGGTTATCTCTGTGTTAAGGATGTTTGCGGTAGGCCCTATGGAGAACATTTTTGAAAAACAAGGGGCGAATACTGATGTCTGGACAGGGAAATTCAAAAAAAACAGTTGGATACGGCTTGTTCGTTTTATTCCTGGCCTCATCGCTTCTTGTCTTGATGGCCTTCTTTATTGGACACCGAGCACGTGCATTGTTTCTATATCAAGAGGAAGAGGTCATTCCGATTATCGCGGGTGGAGATCTAGATGAAATCCCAGCTTTAATGCGTGGCAATGTGCCCGTTGCGACAACCAGCCTTGTTCGAAATGAACCAAAACGACAAGCGGTGCCGAGGATGTGCGAACTAGATGATGCGTATTTTCAACGCCTATCCAGTGGTCAAAAGTTGAAACAAGGATACACCCGAAGAAATGAATATGTGCGCAAATTTGAGCCGCGCCGTGGTTTTCTGACTGAACGAGAGATGAGGGCGGCGCGGGTTGCTTGGCATTATTTCGAAAAATTTACCCAAGAAACAACGGGGCTGGCCAATAGCGTTGGAAACTTTCCGTCAACCACGCTTTGGGATACCGCATCTTATATGAGTGGTCTGGTTGCTGCTTATGAGCTTTGCATCATTGAAAAACCCATGTTTGATGATCGAATTTTTCGCCTTTTAACAACGATCAAAGGATTGAAGCTGTTCCGTGGAGAGTTACCGAACAAAGTGTACCATACGAAAACAGGCGAACAGGTGGATTACACGAATAAGCCAGGGGAGATTGGTTTTTCTGCGTTGGATATAGGTCGATTTTTAGTTTGGATGCGAATTCTGAAAAATCGCTATCCTTATTTGGGAAACACCATCGATTCTGTGCTTCTAAAGTGGGACTTTCAGAATGCAATTGATAGTGAAGGCCTGCTCGTCGGTGCATATGTCGATAAGGAAACCGGAGAAACTGTATACGCACAAGAGGGGCGCCTCGGATACGAGGAATACGCAGCAAAAGGATTTGCCTTGTGGGGGTTCCGTCCAGTTCTAGCCCATCGTGCGGAACCGTTCTTAACTGCGTCTATCTTTGGTGTTCAGGTTCCCTATGACGGACGGGATCCTCGGATCTTTCATTCACAAAACTATGTTGTGACAGAGTCTTACTTACAAGATGGGTTGGAGCTTGGATTCGATTTACCACATGATGATAGTTCTCCGGAAGGCTTGCATTCTGATGGCTGGCGAGCAGAATTTGCAGATCGGATTTATCAAGTTCAAGAAAACCGTTGGCGTCAAACCGGGTTTATGACCGCCCGTTCGGAGCATAATGTTAAAGGGCCTCCATATTTTACTTATGACACTATTTTCTCGGATGGGTACCCTTGGAACACGGTAACGCCGCGCGGGGATTTCTCGCCTGACCATGCGGCCATTGCGTCTAAGGCTGCTATGGGGCTCTGGGCGCTGTGGGACACAGAATATACGGATGAATTGTTCGAAGCTATTATTGAACTCTATGATCCTGAGAATGGAATGTATGAGGGGCTGTATGAACGTGGCCAAGGCAAGATTGAAATATTCACGGCCAATAACAACGGCATCATCCTCGCATCATTATTACACAAAGTTCAGGGGCCACTCTTAACCCCATACACTGGCGATACAGAGGTTTGGTATACGGCATTCCGTGACCAAGACATCCGAGAACGTCGTCAATACCCTGACCCACCACGCGAGGCGGATTGGCTTCCGGCGTTGCGACATTCCGTTCAAGTTAAGGAGGATTTCTAATGAATTGGTTGAAACAGTCTGCCCTTTTTGTGGGTATTGCAGCGTCCGGTGTGGTTTTGCCTTCCCTTGCTGTTCCTCAAAATACGCTCTCTGAGGAAAAGTTCGACTCAAACAATGCCATTTTGGATACTTCTGTGCTCTTTGCAATTGGGGCCCAAGAGGCACAACAAAGCCTACGAGGTAGCTTTGGTTGGCCGACATTTCAGGAAGGTCTGGTCGAAGGTGTATATTTCCGCTTTGATCCAGATGGATATGCTCGGTTCTCTCCAGCGCCACGCTTGGATGTGGATGTCTTTGAAGTAATCTGTCGCCCCCGAACGTTCAATTGTTTAGCCCGAAAGGGAGGTTTGAACGTATTTTTGAATGCGCGTGGTCAATTGCAGCTCAAAATTGATGGAATTGCGGCAGGGGATCAGTTCTATATTTCCGAAGGTGTAACTGAAATTGAATTGCCAGAACGGATACTGCAACCCCTGGACAATCGTTTCGAAGCGCTTTTGTTAGCCGGGGGTGAACTAATTGTTCGTCGAGGTGGTGAAGAGTTTGAACGTGTATCGCTTGTAGGCTTCTCGGCCGCGTCAACTTATCTAAGATGGGTTGCGGCTCGTCAGGATTACACAATTCTTCCACGCGGTTGGCCGGTACCTAATTCCAAAGCGGATTCATCGAATGGGATGACGCAGCCGGCCAGTTGGGAGTCTCCGATGCCGCAACCCCAAGTGTTAACGAGTAACTATTCTTCTTCGGCGAATATTGTATCACATTCCCCTCAGCCAAATATTTCAAGTTTAGGTTATAGTGAACTGGCTGAAGTGAAATCAGAATTGAGCCAATTACGGAGCTTACTTGAAGGCCAAGATACGAACGAGGCTGTTGAGGGCGGCAGTTTACCGGAAGGGTTTGATGGTTTTGCGACCCCCAATTTATCGGTCCCACTTGGTGTTGAGGGCGCCTTGGCGGAAAGAGTCGCTCGATTAGAAGAGAGTTTACAAACGCTGAATGCCCCTGTGCCAGTCTCTCCAACTTCAATTGTTCCTGATATGGCTTTTGATATGATGCCTGAAACACTGGCACCGAGGGATGGATCTGTTTCTCCGATAGCCAATTTGCGTCAAACCTTAGAAACGGATTTCTTTCTAGCACCACAAACGGTTGAGACGATAATAATGCTTGCTTCCGAAGGATCTGGAACAGAAGATAGTTTTCTAAGGCCTATGCTACTTGGAAATGAAAGGATGCCTCAAACATCATCATCCTTTTCTCCGATTACTGACGAAGATCTTTTTCGGACGCGGGAAGTTGATCAAATTCTTGCGGACCTTGATGCCCAAGTTGATGCGGAAAACTTCCTGGACATTGGTGTTTCACCTATCCCTGCAACAGGTAAGCAACTCTCTGTTGGTGGGAGTTTAAACGACTACATGACGCTTGCTGCATATTTTAAATCCCTCTCCCCATAATTGGTTAAGTCCATTTGTCAGATGCCTTCCACCAAAATAATTGTGACATAGAGGGGGGCAGGTATTGTGATGAAATATCACTTTACTCATGATCAGATACTCTCCGTCGTCATACTTCAGTTGGCGTAATTTTGATGTGCTATATGATCTGCTCCCCGAAACTCCCTCGTTTTAATGTAGAGTTTGCTCAACATTTCGAAGGAGCAAAAAAATGCGAAGGAACCGATTTAGCGATGCCCTGATAATTGGGATGATCAAAGAGTAAGAAGCTGGTATGCCGCGAAACTGCGTGCGGTCACTGACGGGAATGTAACGCCGAAGCGTTTGTTGGCTGATACGATGTTAGACAACGTTGTCGTGAAAGATCTTCCGGGACAGAAATAGCGTCATCCAGTGAACGACGGGAAGCTGCACATCTGGCGATGCGGGATCACGATATCTCGCAACCTTGAGCGTGTATGCTTGGCGTCTCCCGCAAATTCCGCATTCTGCGACTGCTGTCGCGAGAACCTATGTCTCATGGCTGACACCAACATCTCCGGCACACGGGTCGCCGGTGAATTTGATGCGCTTGTTCGGGTCTACGGAAAGCTAGCCAGCATTGTGAGCGATATTGGGACGGAGTTCACAAATCTTGCCATCCTGAAATGGGCAAATGAGAATGAAGTCGAGTGACATTACATCCATTCCGGCAAAACGTAGCAAGCCGCGTTGATTGAAAGCTTAAACAGGCAGCCTGAGGGATGAATTGTTGAACGAAGAATGGTTTGACAGTTTAGGTGATGCCCGCAGGAAGCTAGCGGTTCGGCGATACGATTACAAAACGTCAGACCCCATTCGTCGCCGAGCGCTTGAAAATTTTAGGGCTCCGCGCACGCTGCGCTTGCCCAAACAGAAACCGAAAAATGTGAAACCCAGCCTCGCAGGCTCTCGTTATGAAAAAGGGAACCTCAGGGGTAGGTCAGTAGCAAAGGCCTCTTGGCCTTCGAACGAAACGCTGCTTAAATGAGTCGAGAGGTAGGAGCGCAACCGAAACAAGAACAGAATAGCTTCTTCCAGTTTTCGCGCCACCCCTCACGCTTCAGCAGGATAAGCAGACGACGATATCCAAAGTGCCGACGTTCAGATGACAACGCATGCTGCCGGCCCCGCCTGTCAGTTTCGGTAGGTCGCTTGGATACGCGCCGATATACATGTGAATCGATCCCGGCCATGGCGCAGGCCTGCTTTTGATTGTAGCGATTTTCTGTTATGGCCGCAGTTTAACAGACCGGCGTTGCGCAGCGGGTCCTGAATGGCTTCTCTTCATAATCTGTCTCCTCAGTTGGAGAACAGGCGTACCTTAAACACGCGACTTTTTAGGGGAGGAGGTCAGCACACACGGGGATTGCTGACCCTCTCTGAAGAATTGTTTTTGTAATCTATTCACCGGGCAAAGAAACCTAGCGGGTTTCCAAGGGGTCAGTAAAATTCATAAATTGTTAGGTGTTAAGAATGGGCCAAATTGACGATAGTGTATAGCTTCAAGTACGACGGCATTGGAATTTAGGGAAAATATGTCATTGGCTCTGTTGTCCTGTTCGTATTGCCCTGCCATCCAGCCTTTTTGAGGTGAATACAATTCAGCCAACTGATCCAGAGCTGAAGCCGTATAGTCTGTGTCAAATAACGCATGCCATCCAAAGCTCGCTTTGAGTGAAACTGTTCTTAACTCAGAGTGGTCAACGCCATCTTCATCGACGACGGCCCATTCACGTCCATTTGAATATAATGATCCGTAAAGGAAATACGGGTTCTGATTTATATGGTCCTCTGATAGCATCGTTAACTGTCCGGTATTCAGAAAACGAGCTTCCATTGAACGATATATGTGAGACGCTAATATCTCGCTTTCGTTGTCCCAACCTAACTCCAGTCCCATTAGGATATAGGGTTCGCTTAATGTTGGGTTTATAGCGCCGAATTTTTTCGCACTTCGCCTGTCGATGGGGACGTTGTGTCCAAATTGTTCGTTCCAATCTACGATGGAGTTGGCCGATGCAGCAGATGCCGCGTCAAGCCCCAAACGCATCGCTGTCCTTGCTCCATATTGTTCATAGCCAATTCGACCTTCTTGTACGAACCGTATGGACCCATCATCGGTTTCTCTATCCGCGCCAACAAGACGGCCAGAGCTGGAAAGTGCGGTTAGATCCCAACGGGAAACCAGTTGTTGTACTTGGGGTCTATATTGTGGATTTGTTTCAACGAGTGCTTGGAGCGCGAGTAAGCAGCGCATGACATCCAGCGCAGACCAGCCAAGCCCGTCTATACTGATCTCATTTTCATAGGTCACCATCTCTAATGTTTGCGTGTGATAGGCTTTGTTTGGAAGTAGCCCTTCGAATAAACCAATTCTACCTAAGCTACCTAGCAAAAGGTTCGTTCTTCTATCGAATTCGTTAGGATCCGTAATTGATAGTTTTTCCGAAGCAATTAATGCAAAAATATAAGAGCCAATTTCCCAAAGCGTGGTCGATGGGTAACCATCAACTGAATTGACCAGGCCTGTGGACCAGTTTGTATTGCTCTCAATATAGGACCAGGCGGTGTGAGCGGCCTGAATTTCCGAAGACGTTAGGGGCCGATGTTCCGATAGGAGAAGTGGAGTTGTATCGGTTGCAACAATGTCGTCGGAGGAAGCTAAGAAGGTGAATTCATCTTGCGAGGTTTCTGTCCACGCCGCTAGGCTAATGGCTCCTGCCAAACCGAGTATGAAGAACAAGTTTGGCCGGTATGATTTTAGGGTTCCAGTGTGCAATTTATTCATTCCCTGTGTTACTTATTGGGCTTCTCCATAGGGCTGCGCGGGGTGCGCCAGAAAGCGCGTAGATGTTCCACATCGCCCAAAAGAAATTGATGATTAAGAAGGAAAGAGAGAGTGAGTTAGCCCCAATAAGAAAGGACACAACTGCAAAAACCAATGCGAACAATGTTATAGACATCAAAACAATATGAGGTCGAACGGATGCCAAAAAATCTGGGAAAAATGGGGTCTTAGGGGTGGCTTTGAACTTGATTTTTTGGCCTTTTATAACGGCCCAAAGGGCCTTTAACGTTAAAGGAAGGCCAGCAATGGCAAGCTGCCGTCCTTTGTTTATGTCATGTCCCCAACATCCCACAACCAATGCCAATTCGTTGATGAGCAAGAAGGGACCAAGGTGAAGAACAAAATCCATCAAAGGTGCTGAAATCGGTGCTTTTCCTGTCAGCAGAGTCAGGACGGGGGCCATCAACAGGATCAGTAACCAGAGACAAGAGAGATAGGACCAAAACGTGGCTAAGTAGTGTAGCTTTGTTCTCCAGGGGAGATGCTTGTTGAGTAAAACACGCTCTCGAAAACAAATGTCGAGACTTCCCCCGGCATATTTGAACCGTTGCGTTGTCCAAGCTTTCATGCCCCAAGGGCTTAACATGCGACTTTCGACATCAGGATGATATACAGATTGCCAATCTGAGCCAGGGTCCGATTGAATCATGATGGAAGTGAAGATGTCTTCGGAAACATGATATTTAAACGGTTGTAAATCTGTCGCCGCCATTGCAATTCTTGTGTGTGGGGTCTCGTTCTGGTTGGCTTGCGACGTTAATATTTTCGCGCCATAGTTCTTCAAGGCAACTGATAAGACAGCCTCTTTTCGATGGATCGAGGCCGCGCCGCAACAAAACGATGCATTGTTGCGATGGCGCCGTCTTTGAATAACATCAAAGAATAACCCAGGGTCACACATAAAGGGATCATGTGCTTTCTCGGGGGATAATATTTTTGCAAATATTCTTTCGATCCAGGTGCGAGAAACATGGCGGTGTTGTTGTGGCTCTGGGATGTCATAAAACCAGTGTGGCGTTTGCACCCACGCTGTCTTTGGGGCTCGAAAATACCCAAGTGTATTTTGAAGAAACCCTTTAAATAACCGCGTATCTGCATCGCAAATTACAAAAAAATCTCCAGATGTCCTGAGCAAGGCATGTCGCAGATTGCCTGCCTTAAACCCAGCACTGATGGGGCGGGATATGTATCCGACATCATAGCGTGCGGCCAGTTGTTTTATGTTTTCACGGGATCCGTCGTCTAGGATATAGACTTTGCCGACTACTCCCTTAGGTGCAGAGACGTTTAATGCGTCCTGTATAGATAACTCTAAAATGTCAGAAGTTTCATCTAAAGTTGTAATAAGAATATCTACAAGGATTGGTCCATGTCGGGTCAATCCCGCCTCTTGGCGGGTTTGGGGTGCGGGCGCTTTTGGGGTGTCGTTTTGGCGCCAGATGTCATGATAGAATAAGGCGCATCCAATAAGGGCCAGCGTCTCGGACATTGCGACCGCGATTGAAAAAAACAGTGCGTCTGGGTTGAGCGTTTCTGTCCAACGCCAATAGCAATACCAGCCGCCCAAACCCAGGCTAAACGCCGCTAGAAAATGCCAGATACGTTCTCGTTTTGGCGTCAATGGAATAGAGGGATTTGGTGTGCGGGATTCAAAACCTGCGAAATACAGATCTGACATTAATTGAACCCCATACCCAGACGAACATGTTGTTTTGGGGCCTGATTGGTTTGTGTGAAAGCCGGCGTGGCTAATGGGCCAACCCAATCCATAAAGGCAATGACATCTCTTCTGAGTGCACGTGGGGGGGCTCTGTGTTCGTTTGAGATAACGCTGTGATGAATCCGCGCCCCTTGACCAATTTCACAACCGCTTTCGATTGCGACAGGCCCTTGTAACTCGGCCTTGGCTGATATTTTGACACCTGCACCAATGTAGCAAGGCCCACGTATGTCTGCTGTCGACGAAACCTCGGCCTCTGGATGTAACCACACTCCATTCTTATTCGCAGTCAACGATTGAGATACGGATTGATATCCACCGACCAATGAATGTGAAAGGACTTCAAAATAGGACCGCAGATTTGTAACGACTCTGCCTTTGCTTTGTGAAAAATGAAAGTGAATTGCCCCACCTGTTTCAGCAATTTTCTTGAGAACTTGGCTCAACGTCGCGTGTTGATCAGGCACTTCAAAATCTTCAAAGAGCCCGTTTCTGAAAAACAGACATCCTGTAAACACCGCGTTCAATATGCTGGGATTGTAGGCCAATAACTCTTGTATCTCTGCCGAAGAGTGTGACCGCGCTCCTGACACACATACCGTTATATCTGCTTTACGCTCTTTGTGCTCCCGAAAGGCCTTGGCAAAATCAACGTCCGGCATAGCATTGCCGATTGAAATCACTGTGTCGTTCGAAAATGCTGAGAGGGTGTTGTTCAGCTGAGATAATCGTTCGATTGTATTGTACGAGCCTTTCGGCGTTTGCGCAGGATGATCGTTTAAAAAGCCTAGGTTGATTGTTTTGAACTGTGTTGTCATCAGTGACTTGCGAATGATTGAGCCAAACGAGCCTGTATCAACAATTGCGTTTCGGATCCCAGCGTTTTGCATCCCTTCCAACGTATGATGCAAAAAGCTTTTCCCCATGAGCGGGAGTAAAGATGTGGGTAGAAAACTGGGGAGAACGTTTTGTGCCGCGCCCCCTGCCAAGACAATACCATTTAGTGTGGCCATCTCTAATTTTGAAAAGGCGGGGTCAGACAGTGCATGATTAGGATCAGTATATAATGGCAAAAGTTGCGAAAGACTGCAGCTGCTATCGGCAAAGGCTTCATGCTTCGGGAGCCCACAGTACGCCAATGTCATTGGGCCGTCAAAGGTGCGATACACTTCTAACAACGCAGAAAGGGCCGTGTAATCGATGGATTGAACGGCGGAAAAGTCAAAAATGACAGCCCTGATGCCAACCTTAAGTTGATGATTAAGGAATGTTTCCATCTTCTGAAACGTTGTGGCACAAAGATGCCGATTTGTGATCACTGTTTGTAAAATCAGGCCGTCAGAGCGCTTTGTTTCAAACATGCACTTTCTCCTGTGAACGTTGGATAAAGGGGCGCAGCCTAAGCGTGGGAATTGGCCCAAGGCCAACGGTCCAAGCTAGGGAGCGAATTCTAGATATTGCGATCACGAAAAAGCTTGTCGCAATTATTGCAAAGCTACACTCAACCAAGAACTGAGCACTTGGTCCAAGGGGAGAGGCGTGGAATTGTACTTCGGCGAAATCCAAAAAGATGGGATGGCAAAGGTAAATGCCAAAGCTGTAAGGAGCTGCGCGCGAGATGATGTCCGGCCAGTGTTTATGGGATGCGGACATTGCAACAAGGAACAGTACAATGGGCATAAGATAATCGGCCCAATAGGCAAACGGATCCATGTAGACCCATGTTCCTGAGGTGGCGATTAGATAGGTGTGCCTTAGTTTAGTGGTTAACAGAACCAAACCAATGAGTAGGATCAAGTAATACACAGGGCGGCTCAGGGCGTGCTTTCGTTGGTAAATTCCCAGCATGGAGGCTGCTACAAACCCATACCCAATATAGGCAACAATTTTGACTGTTCTCAGGATGAATGGAAATATTGAGAGATCTTTGAAGTTGGACCATAAATAGATGTCCGCCTCACGCTTGCAGAGCAGCGTAAGGAGAATGACAAATCCGATCCACGGGCGTTTTACTGCATGTTTGAATAGTGGGAAAAACAAGAGAATACCAAAAAGAGTTGGTAAAAAATGCATGTGGTATTTTACATCCCCTAATAAGAGGTACCTGGCCCATGTGACGGGCTGAGTCAGGTTTTCGATGTGTGAGCCAGCATACCCGAACGCATTGGCCTTGATGAAGTTCCAGCACGCATAAAATGCGACCCAGAATAAAAATGGAATAAGAAGGCGCTTTACCTGCTGTGTGATTGTTGATGCGTACTCACGGGGACGCGACTGCAAGGACAACAAGAGTAGGAATACCGATATCAATATGAAGAGCTCCGTGCGCGCGGTATAGATAAAGGCGCGCGTCACAAGCGGGAATATTTTTTCGGTGATAGCAGCATCAGGATAGGGAAGGCCTTGGGCATCTGATGAGGCGTGTAGCCCCACCATGGATACGCCAGCTATGAGGCGCAGAGCATCAAGCCAAACCATTCTATCCTGTGCCATTCATACCTCGTTATTGATTACTACCCATTGAGCTATGCAGGCGAGTCGGAAAAAAATGGTAAACATCCCAGAGGTTTCCGAATGTTTTTTGAAAAATCGTGTTCACAAAAAATTAGGACAACGCGTGTTAGCTGAGCTCTAAATTAGGAGAGGCTGATGGTAACACGTGTTTTGAAACGGTCGGTAAAAGGCCTTGTCTTTGTCACAGGATTTGCCCTGATGTCTGCCGACGTCACTGTCGCGCAAAGTGCAGCGACCGCGGATGGTTTGAACTTGGAAACAGATGCGCTGTTTTTCCGATCTGGTTCTGCACAGCTCACGGCGGACTCTGAAACGCGGTTGGCTGCTTTAACAGAAGTCTTGAAGACTTCAATTATGGATGGGACGTGTCTGAAATTAGTCGGGCATTCTGACACGACTGGTTCTGCACAGACGAATTTGACGGTATCGATAAAACGCGCGGAACACATTCAAGCAAAGCTTTTGCAATCTTTATCAACCGATGGCCCTCCTATTGAAATAGAAGGCAAGGGCGAGGCAGAACCCCTCGCAGGCATCGCAGGTGGGGATGCGCGTAACCGACGTGTGATCATCTGGGCTAAGAAATGCGGTACCTAAGCTGGTGCAATGTGACGTCGCGAAAAAGGCACCTCTGTAAAAGAGGTGCCTTTTTCTATTGTTAAAATTCGTCTGGGACGAAATGAGCTTAGTCGCGGACACCCGAAAACCGTGATTGCCAGTCTTCCCGTTGAGCGTCGGTGATTTTAGCAAAACTCACTTCTGGCACCTCAAATTCGTGCCCTTCTGGAAGAGCAGAAAGTGCTTCGGACATTGTGTCCGGCCATTGATCATTGTCGGTTTTTAGGGCGCTCCGCATTTTTTCACTGGCATCAGGAATAAAGGGCGCTGACAGCACGGCATAAACGCGAATAAGGTTTAAAGACAAACGGATGACAGCGGCCGCTGCGTCAGGATCGGTTTTGAACTTAGCCCAAGGTTCAGCACCCTGAAGATATTCATTCCCAGCAACCCAAATTGCGCGCAGTTCATTGGCGGCTTTGCGAACTTCCATCGCCCCCATATGGGTTTCATAAGCGCGGGTGCGGCGATCGAGTTCAGCCATCAATGCCGTTTCAGCATCGCCATATGCACCACCGGTAGGAACAATCTCACCAAATTTCGAACGGCAGAATTTTGTAACACGCGAAACGAAATTCCCTAGAACATCAGCCAAATCTTTGTTCACAGACGTTTGGAAGTTTTCCCAGGTGAATTCGCTGTCTGAATTTTCAGGGGCATGGCTTAGAAGCCACCAGCGCCAGTAATCGCTTGGTAGGATTTCCAAGGCCTGATCCATAAAGATGCCACGTCCTTGGGACGTCGAGAATTGGCCGCCATCATAGTTCAAATAGTTGAATGATTTGATGTAATCGACCAATTTCCATGGTTCGCCTGATCCTTTAATCGTCGCGGGGAACGAAAGCGTATGGAAAGGTACGTTGTCTTTGCCCATGAACTGTACATAGGTGACGTCATCTGCCCCCATATCGGTGCGCCACCACCGCTGCCAATCCGCATCTGATTTGCCATTCGCATCGGCCCATTCTGCGGTGCCCGCGATGTATTCGATGGGTGCATCAAACCAGACGTAAAAAACTTTGCCTTCCATGCCGGGCCAGTCTTCGGTGCCTTTTTTAACAGGCACACCCCAGTTGAGATCCCGCGTGATGCCGCGATCTTGTAGGCCATCGCCGTCATGAAGCCATTTTTTCGCAATGGAGGTTGTAAGGATTGGCCAGTCGGTCTTGCTATTAATCCATGCGTCCAGATCCCCTCTCAAAGAAGACTGACGCAAGTATAAATGTTTGGTTTCACGGATTTCCAGATCGGTGGACCCTGATACAGCGCTGCGCGGATCAATCAGGTCGGTTGGATCGAGCTGCTTTGTACAATTTTCACACTGATCGCCGCGGGCTTTGTCGTATCCGCAATTGGGGCACGTTCCCTCAATGTAGCGGTCTGGTAAAAATCGACCATCGGCGTTTGAATAGACCTGTTTTTCTTCAACTTCTTCGATCAAACCGTTTTCTGCCAGTTTGCCTGCAAAGTGCTGGGTCAGATCGCGGTTTCGTTGCGAGGAGGACCGACCAAAATGATCAAAAGACAGACGAAACCCATTTGCGATATCAGCCTGTACTTGGTGCATTTCCGCGCAAAATTCATCAACAGGTTTACCTGCTTTGGCCGCCGCCAACTCCGCGGGTGTACCATGTTCGTCTGTGGCGCAAATGAACATCACTTCATTGCCGCGTTGACGCATATAGCGGGCGTATAGATCCGCAGGCAGCTGACTGCCGACGAGGTTGCCCAAATGCTTAATCCCGTTGATGTAGGGGATCGCCGAAGTGACGAGAATCCGTGCCATAAAAAGGAGCCCTTTGTTCGAGTTGGCTCTGCTTTAGCGGATGAATTCAGGGAAGGCTAGCGCTTGTCCCTTTCGCTACCCAGAAGCCGGCCGATCGTAAAGGATGTTCTGGGGGAATAGACATAGGGGGTTCGCGTCGTGCTGGTCGGGCGGACCAACATCCTAGACAGGCCGAATATGACAAGGACCATGTGCGCACAAGCGATGAAGACAAACAATGAGGCAGGTCCGAATTTACCGATAAGAGCGGATGATATCATTGGGCTGGCAATCGCACCGATCGCAAATAGAAACATCAGAGCGGCCGATAGCTCGACCCGTTCATGGCTGTCTGCAAAGTCATGAGCATGTGAGGCGGATACGGAAAATATGGGAAATGTGGTTAGTCCAAAGACAACAGCCCCTGCCATAACCGCATAAGTTCCACCGGAGCCCGCAAAAGCCGTCGTCGCACATGAAAACATCGCCGCAATCGACAACCAAATAAGAACCCAGCGCCGATCATATTTGTCCGCAAGCCATCCGGCTGGGTATTGTGCCAATGCGCCACCTGCAACAAACGCGGCCAGAAACAGACCGATTTGATCGGCCCGCAAACCAACTTCTTGCCCATAAATGGGCCCAACCATTCGAAAGGCAGCACTTGTCAGACCCGCAACGATAACACCGGCTGCGGACAGGGGGGATTTGTGCCATGCCATGAATGGCCTTAGACGCGGGGCTGCGGGGACTTCGGGCTGTTTGGCGGTTGTCAGAGTCAAAGGGATCAAACAGGCGCAACATAAAATGGCCAAGAGGTTATAGGAAATGAAATGCGCCGGTTCCAAAAAGGCTATCAACGTCTGCGCAACCAGCGAACCACCCATGTCGACGATCCGGTATGTCCCCATAGCGCGGCCGCGATTTTCATTGGTGACTTTGGCGTTGAGCCAGCTTTCGATAATTGTATAGCACCCGGCAACGCACATGCCGGATCCGATCCGCATGATGGACCATGCCAAAGGGGTTGTAATCATCATATGACAGAGCAAACCAATGGCACCCGTTGCCGCAAATGCTGAAAAGGCGCGGGCATGGCCCACATTGCCAAGCAAGCGCGGGGCCCACCAGCATCCGATCAAAAAACCGACGAAATGTGCTGAGCCGAGGAAGCCTACTTCGGTTGGGGTAAACCCCAATGCGAGCCCGGATAACGCATCAAGGGGGCCTACGCCCCCTGTCGACAGCTGCAGCAGAAAAACAGACATCAATAGGGCCGCAAAAGAAATCATCAGGCGCATTTGGCGGCCTCTGGTTATTACATGTTCAACATGCCTATGTGGTTGTGTCAGTCTGTACTGTATTCGACCTGGGATGTCGTGTTTAGGTAGGTGTTAGGTTTGTCTGGATTTCGTTGTGTTTATTCGGCGCTTTCGATCCGGGCGCGGATGTTCAATCCAATTTCATCTTTTACAAACTCCGGAAAACCATCGGCCCCAAATGCCTTGCGACTGATGGTACCGGTGAGCAGGATTGTGAGTTTGGTGAGGTCATCTGCGGCCTGACCTCGTTGGCGATAAAGCCTAGCGGTCAGCGTGACGGGCCGCGTTTCCCCGCGAATGGTTAAATCGCCCTTGATCTGTGCATTAGACGTTGTGCCGGTAATGGATTGGCTTTTGAACCGGATGCTTGGATGGTTTTTGGTATCCAGCACTTTGCTTGATTTCATCGCTTCGTTGACAAATGGCAGCTTTGTCGTTGCCTCTTTGGCTGAAAGGACGACGTCAACGCTTGATTGCGCCAGTTCCTCAAAGTCGATCTGCACGGTTGCTTGTTGGATGGGCATTGTCCCACGTTGTTTTTCAGCGTTCAATCGATAGGTGAAGCCAACATCCGAAAGTTCCGGCTGTAAGGTGTATGCGACGGGGTCTGCGGTAGCGGCAGAGACGCTAATCAACAGAAAGAAGAGGGCGATGATACGATTCATTGTGTTGACTATAGATCGCTCTCTGAATTTGTCGCCTGACGTTTTTGTTAATCGGGTTGTGAGGTTTTGGTCAAGGCGTAGGATTGGCCATCAGGGTGCACAGACCAGCTCTGGACTGGGGCGGTGCGCGCCCGACGACGGGTCAGGCGCCATCCTTGTTGTTTTGCGCTGTGATGGGCCGCAAAATGCCATCTGCTTTCGACGCCTTGAGCCCCGCCGTCGCCGGGGGTTAGCAATAGGCCCAAAGGTCGATGAAGCCCCTGACCAACCCCTGTTTCACAAGCCAAATGCAAACGCCGTACGGGGGTAAGAGGGGGCGGAGCCGGCAGATCGGCAATGACAAGGGGGACAACACCGCTGCGCAGGGCCTCCTCAGTGCACCAAAGCAGATCCTCGGGGCGGCGCACCGACACAAAATTTATGCGCCCCGGAGAGATAAAACTGCGCATGCCGTCACCATGTAGCCGTTCCGGCAACCAGCCGGGTTGAATCCAAAAAACAGGTCCTTCATAGGCTTTGATCAGCAGCATCGCCAAGGTGTGTCGAGAGTTCCCGCAAAATTCATGTGTGCGAGCCACGGTGAGGGTCAGATCCCCCAGAAAGGAATGACCTGTGGATGGGCGATGATGTTTGCGTGTCAGGAGGTGAGTCGTCATTTCCTCAAGATATAATGTTTCTGTTTTGTTCTCAATGTTTTTCGGTCTACATCCTGCCGGTTGCACTTTACGCTCCCATCGTTAGGTTCTCACGGAAATCTCTCAGTAAAGGGTAATGTGATGCGACAGTTGAATCTCGGTCGAAGTGATTTGAAAGTTTCGGAACTTTGTCTCGGTTCGATGACATGGGGTACACAGAACACGCAAAAAGAGAGTCATGCCCAGATTGAGATGGCGTTGGATTATGGCGTCAACTTTATTGATACCGCAGAAATGTACCCAGTAAACCCGGTGCAGGCGGAGACGGTGGGGGTGACAGAGGCCATCATCGGAGAGTGGGTCGCGCAGTCAGGTCGTCGAAATGAAGTTGTCATCGCCACAAAACATAGCGGGCTGAACGAGCGTTTCGTGCGCCCTGGTCAACCCATTACCGCAGAAACGATGCATAATAGTGTCGAGGCGTCATTAAAACGGCTAAAAACCGATGTTATAGATCTATATCAACTGCATTGGCCCAATCGAGGTTCTTACCATTTTCGTCAAATTTGGGATTATGATCCGAGCCAACAGAACCGCGCGGAAATCATCGATAATATTGGTGACGTACTGGGCGCTATGAAAGAGCTGCAAGCCACAGGAAAAGTGCGTGAATTTGGCCTGTCCAATGAATCGGCGTGGGGGACAATGCAATGGCTGATCGAGGCTGAAAAGCTCGATGCGCCACGTATGCAGGCGATTCAAAATGAGTATTCATTGGTTTGCCGTCAGTTTGACAGCGATCTTGCTGAGCTGTCCTTTAATGAAGATGTGACTCTGCTGGCCTTTTCGCCGCTTGCAACGGGTATGCTTACGGGGAAGTACAAGGGGGGAACAGAGATACCCAAAGGGTCTCGTCGAACTTATGTCGAAAATTTGGGTGGCCGGGTCACCGATCTAGTTTGGCCAGCGGTTCAGGCCTATACAGAGATTGCCCAAAAGCATGGCTTAGATCCATCGCAAATGGCCATCGCATGGTGCATGTCACGGCCTTTTAAAACGATCCCAATATTTGGGGCGGTGACAGAGAAACAGCTAAAGTTGGCGCTTGGTTCCGTGGATGTCGCCCTCAATGATGAGGTCCTTGCCGACATTATTGCAGCACATAGATGTCATCCGATGCCGTTTTAGATTGGTGTAACGTTTACAGCATACCTTTGAGGCGTTGTAATTCGTTTGGGACCTCGCGAGAGGAGATAACAGCCTCACGCACGAGCCAGTCAAAGTGGCGTGTGATGGCTTGGACACGTTCTGCGTCGCGAAACGCGATGTAGTTTCTGCCAAGGTATATCACGGCCAACAGGGGGCCAAAAACGGTGATTGGCGCGGAAAAAAGGCGACGGGCATCAAACAAAACCATGCGCAATGTTGGGTACAATTGATCATATATTTCGATCATCCGCTCCAGCTGAGCCCGACGAATGTCCAAAGGAAGCTCTGCATAATACCCTTCGCCCTTGGCGAAACTTTCAAGCTCATGCATGGGCAGAGCAATTTCATAGTCCGACGGTGCTTGTCGCATCCAACTGAGCCGATCCTGAGTTGCGCCGATGGCCTGTTCTGTTGTGCGCCCCAATTGCGGCGAATATTCCCAAGTCAACATATCATGGGTTTTTAGCATATCAGGTAAGGTCGCAGGAACATGGCGTATTTTATAGCCAGCGGCTTCTTGATGCCACGCAAAGATTTGCTCATCGACGAGGGCGCGTGGGGCCTCGGTCATGCGCAAAGCCGAGGCCATCAGACTGGTTGCACTTTCTGGCCGATTGCTTAACCCAAGCAGCCAATCCGCCGAAACACCGAGCACACGAGCGCATTCTGCTGCGACTTGCGCATTGGGCAGACGGGCAACTTCGGAAGTGAGAATTTGAGAGATTGTTGAACGATCAACTCCAATGGCACGCGATAGCGCGCTTCGGTTTAGCCCTTGATCGGTCATCGCACTTGCCAACCTGTCGCGAAACAGGGCGGCACGATCACGCTTGTCTATTTTGTTCGTCATTGTTGTTTTATATCACCAATGTGGAGAAAATGCGGTGTGAACCCGTAATACTGCATCACACCAATTTAACCTAGAAGAAAGGACATTTCAAAAAACAGGAGACGTTATGGAAACCAGACTGCGCAGCTTGGTCAAAGCCATAATATGGCAGGTGCTGGGGCTAATCGTTATGTTTGCAGTTGCCTATTTGATCACCGGGTCAGTTGAAACAGGAGGGGCTTTTGCTCTGATCAATTCGGCGACGGGGTTTCTGACGTACATCCTATACGAACGCATCTGGTCCAAAGTACAATGGGGTCGCCAGCCACGTGTTGCTCATGGGTGATCAACCCAGGTTCGAATGGATAACGCTTTTCATGGTATTTGCATGTTACGGATTGTGGGGCGGGGCGGTCTATTGGTTGGCAGATAGCCAGCCAGTATTGGCAGGTGTGATAACCACTTTGGCGATTGCGCAGCATTCCTCGTTACAGCACGAAATCATACATGGCCATCCCTTTCAGAACCACCGTTTAAACGACGCACTTGTGTTTCCTGCAATTGGATTGGCCATTCCATATGGTCGATTTCGGGATACACATTTGGCCCATCATAAAGATAGCAATCTGACGGACCCCTACGATGATCCGGAATCCAATTTTTTGGCCCCTGTGCAGTGGTCTGGTCTGTGTGCCATCAGGCGTCCTCTGTTTGTGGCAAACAACACTTTATTGGGTCGTATGATTATTGGTCCTGCTTTGGGGCAAATATGTTTTATGAAATCTGATGTTCGCTCTGGGGATATGAGAATCGTGGGGAGTTGGCTGTCCCATACGCTTTCATCTGCGATCATTGTTTGCAGCGTTGTGCGTTATTCATCTTTACCGATTTGGGGATATCTGTTGTGTGCCTATTTTGCGCTATCAGTGTTGAAAATTCGAACCTATCTGGAACATAGGGCCCATGATAAAAGTCGCGCGCGGACGGTGGTAATTGAGGATAGAGGGCCATTGGCCCTTTTGTTTTTGAACAACAATTTGCACATTGTTCATCATATGCACCCAAATGTTCCTTGGTACAATTTGCCTAAACTCTATGCCAACAACCGCGATCGATTTCTGTCGGCAAATGAGGGGTATCGATATAAAAGCTACGCTGAAATTGTTGCACGCTATTTTCTGAAAGCCAAAGATCCGGTCGTCCATCCTTTGATAAAGGATTGATCCAAGTTCCACTGGACAAGTATTTCCGGAAATGAGAGGGCATTTGGTATGGAACTCTGGATACCAATCACGATTGGCGCGGCCCTTGCGCAAAATTTTCGCTTTATGCTGCAAAAGCATCTGAAAGCGACGCGTTTATCGACTGGCGGGGCAACATTCGCACGCTTTCTATTTTCCGCCCCTTTGGTTGCGCTGTTGCTATGGGGTTATACCTCGTCAGGCGGTCACAGTTTACCAGAGACCAGTGCGCGGTTTTGGGGGTTTGCACTTGTTGGCGCGCTAAGCCAAATTTTAGCGACGATGTGTGTGGTCGCTCTTTTTGCGGAGCGAAACTTTGCCGTTGGGATCACATTTAAAAAGACCGAAGTCTTACAGACGGCCTTTGTCGGGTTTCTAATTCTTGGTGAGGGGATCAGCCGCGGAGGTCTTTTGGCCATTTTGGTGGGGTTTGTAGCGGTCGTATTGTTGTCAGATTCATCGAAAAGTTCAGGCGCATCCGGGATATCAAGATTTTTCAACCGCGCGTCTGGGTTGGGCGTGTTGTCAGGTATTTTGTTTGCGTTTTCAGCCGTTGGCTATCGCGGCGCGTCTTTGTCGCTTGGGGATTTGGACTTTTTTCTTCGGTCTTGCTTTACGCTGTCCTGTGTGACGGCATCACAAACGATTGCGATGGCGATCTGGTTGTCAGCAAAAGAGCGAGGACAGATCACCAAAGTTCTGAGCAATTGGCGCATTGGGATCATGGTAGGTCTTACGTCAATGTTGGGGTCTTTAGGGTGGTTTACAGCGTTTACGCTGCAGAATGCCGCCTATGTCAAAGCGCTCGGGCAAGTTGAACTGATTTTTAGTTTTCTTGCGACGGTCTTCATTTTTAAGGAAAAATCTACAGGTCGCGAATTGATCGCAATGGCCTTACTGTGCCTAAGTATTATTCTTTTGATTTTCTTGAAGTAACGGGCCTTTGCCCGAAAGTTGTAAGAACAGCGCCTCTTCATCGTCATTTCGGAAAAACGGGACTGTTTCAGGCTGTGCCCCTGTCCGCGCATATTTAGAAATCTCAGAGAGGACAACCTCTGTAATGAAGGGCAGATCAAAACCACCCGCCTGCCGTAAGGGCACCCATTGGAGATGGGATAATTCATCGGAAGCTTGGGAAAAGTCGTCGGGATCTCCGGCTAAATCCACGGCATCCATCAAAAAGAACCGCGCATCAAACCGTCTGGGTCGACCGGGGGGCGTGATCGCACGAAACACAAAAGAGAGTGGAGCTGCGGTTGGCCGAAGGCCTGTCGCGGCATAACTCTGCCAATCCAGTGGGGCATTAGACCAAGAGTTGGAAATGCCAGCCCGTAAACCTGTTTCTTCCCAGAGCTCACGAATTGCAGCCGCATAAAGTGCGGGAATAAGCGCGGGATCGGTTTCAAACTGTAGACGATCAAAGCAGATAGAACGAGGCGGAGACATTAATGGGATGTCATAGTCTCCTGCATCGACGGCGCCCCCGGGAAAAACAAATTTATTAGGCATGAACGCGGCTTTGGCTCCGCGCTGTCCCATGAGGACTTTAGGATCAGTTTGCCTGTCACGAAGAACGATGACTGTTGCGGCGTGGCGGATCGCGGTTTTATCCAACCGGTACCTCGGCCTCTGTTTTTCTATTTATAATCCCAAAGCCATGCATTCTTTTTGCCCACTGCAGACCGACAAATGCACCTTTAATGCGGGGTAAAAGGTAAAGCGCCAATGCAACACTCAGCACTGATAAAACGGTGCCTAGCAGCAAAGGGTCGGGACGCAATTGGGTAAATGAAATATGCATCGCAAACCCAAGAATATGACCGACGATCAAAATGGTAAGATAGGCGGGACCATCATCTGCACGCTGGTGGTGGAACTCTTCGTGGCAAACAGCACATTCGTCGCGCACTTTTAGAAATCCTTTGAACAGATCACCAGCCCCACATTTTGGGCATTTCCGACGCCATCCCCGTAGCATTGCCGGGCGCGCTGGACGATCAGTTTGTTCGATGTTTGTCTCGGTACTCATGTGAGAATTGTCCTATGCCTTAATAACGAGAGGCTGATGTATGTCTTTCCTATCAAATATGAGAGCTGACGAAATGTCCTTGCGTCCGGATGTCGCAAAATAGTTCAAACTTTTTGATATTTGTCCGACGGAAGTCCTTCGGATCCCCGTTTTACTTTGTGAACGCGGCAAACAAACGACGCGTTGATCAAGACCAAAACTGAGGAATGCAAAAATGAAACGTACTCAATTGATCGCAGGTGTAGCAGCTCTGGCAGTCGTGGCGACCACAATGGCGGGCGCAACGGTAGCGGAGGCAAAAAAAGGCCCCCGTCATCACGGTAAAGAGGCGATGACGTTTGAACAGATGGACACCAATGGTGATGGAATAATCACAGCTGAGGATTTAGTGGCAAAACAGGCCGAACGGTTTGCGACCCTTGATGCTGATGGCAATGGTGAAGTCAGCGCAGAAGAGCTGATTGCCCACGCAAAAAGCGAAAATGAAGAGCGTATGCAAAAGCAATCAGAACGGATGATTGAGCATATGGATGAGAACGACGATGGCGTTTTATCCGCCGAAGAAATGAGCGGAAAAGACCGTGGTGAACGGATGTTCAAACATTTTGATACCAATGAAGATGGTGAAATTTCCGAAGAAGAATTCGCTGCAGCCCAAGAAAAGATGAAGGACCGTAAAGGCCCTCGCAAGGGTAAGGACAAAGAAGAAAAGTAACTCTTCTTGTCATTAAAGCGCTCAGGGACCGGAAGGTCGGTCCCTGGCAATTGCGTCTTTGGACGGATCGGGATACGCAGTTTTGGGAATGAATATGCCCTTTGATGCCCTTGATGATGTTTCGAATGAAGCGCTGTTGGTTCTTTACGCCAACGGGGATCGCGCTGCTGCGCGCGCTTTGACTATGCGTTTGACTCCGCGGGTATTGGGTTATGCAAGCCGGGTACTTGGCGATCGGGCAGAGGCCGACGATGTGGCGCAGGAGGCGATGTTACGGCTTTGGAAAATCGCACCGGACTGGCGGCAAGGAGAGGCAAAAGTCTCAACTTGGATGTACCGGGTCGTGGCAAACCTTTGTACCGACCGGTTGCGTAAAAAAAGAAGTTCAACGTTGGATGAGGTCGATGAACCAATCGATGAGACGCCTGGTGTTGAGGCTCAGATGCAACAACAAGAACGGGCGCGCGCATTGACTCTGGCTTTGGCCACTCTGCCAGAACGCCAGCGCGAAGCTGTGATCTTGCGACACATAGAAGGGTTGGCGAACCCTGAAATCGCCGAAGTATTGGATATTAGTGTTGAGGCAGTGGAAAGCCTGACAGCACGCGGAAAACGCGCATTGGCCACAGTATTGGCCGGGCAACGCGAAGCATTGGGGATTGATCATGACTGACCATGACGATTTTGATCTGGAACTGTTTTTTGATGCCGCTCAGACACAAACGGCGGACGCATCAACTGATTTATTGCTGCGTATTGCCGGCGATGCTGATGCGATACTGGATGCGCGGGACACACCGGTCGGATCAACGCCGATTGCCAAAGTTGGATTTCTGGCCGGGCTGGTTGCGATGATTGGGGGGTGGTCTGCTGTTGCGGGGGTCAGTACGGCTGCTGTGGCAGGGCTTTGGTTTGGGATCATGGCGCCAACAGGGGTCAGTGCCCTGACAAATGGATATCTGACGGACACGTCTGAAACGGCTTATGTTTCTGATTATCTACCTGGTTTTGATTTGACGGATGCTGGAGAATAAAAGAATGAACGATCAGTTGCCAACGCCACAAGACTCCATCAAATCCGGAATGTCCCGGCGCAGTAAAATATTGCTGACGGCATCCCT
The DNA here is from genome assembly GCA_039972875.1 of Pseudoruegeria sp. Lineage (GTDB taxonomy): Bacteria > Pseudomonadota > Alphaproteobacteria > Rhodobacterales > Rhodobacteraceae > Pseudoruegeria. The sequence continues at coordinate 450,898 of JBDWMA010000042.1, read as the reverse complement.
TAGTTTGAATGCCTTGGTGATAATGGCATTATTGGGTGCGTTTTTTGCGCCCGACGATCATCGAAAGCGCCCGCCACGGGTCAAAGACATCAGCGGCAATGCTTTGGTTGGCGCGCTACCCCAAGATCAACGTAAGGCATTGCATGATCGGTTGTCCGAAAAATTGAAAGAAGGCGATCGCCCAAATTTGCGTGATATTCGTCGGCTTAATGTGGAGTTGATATCTGCCATGCGTGCAGATCCCTTTGATTCAGCCTCTGTTGGCGAAGTGATGGAGTCCATCGATAGCGCGCGTAATAGACAAGCAGCCATTGGGCGTGAGGTTTTTCTTGAACATATCAGCGAAATGAGCGCAGCTGATCGCTTGGTTCTTGCGGATGCGCTTGAGGAAAAATTCAAACGTAAATCCAGAAAGCCGGGTAAAACGCCTTAACATTTCATGCGAGTCTGTACTGGTTTTGGACAGTCTCAGGTGATGTTTTGCAGTTTTCATTTCGTATGTATTGCTGTGCCCGAAATGCGGCACGGCGAATGCGGAATTCTTGTTCAGCGGTTTCTTGATTGGTGCCGATAACGTCCAGCGCTCCATCTTGTAGCGCTGCTATGCCCATCATGCATGCTGGATGTTCTGCGAACATCACAAATGGAGCTAATTTGGTTGTTTTATCATATGAAGACGTGAGAAACGTGACCGGTAGCCCCGCGTTGCCGATGACCAGCAATTGATCTGAACGAGCATCATCAACCGATTTGCACGCCGTGACATGCGCTGTGTGGGAAAGGTTGAGAACCCAGTCGGCTTGGGGATCTACGACACTTTGCGTCAAAAGAGTTACATGCGGGCGCGATGCAAAGGTTTGTGCAGCTTCTTGAAACCCAGAAACGGCCAAAGGTACTTTGCGAATTTTGACTTGATCCAAAATATTGTTAATGCGGCCCAGTAAATAGCGCGGCGCAATCTGAATTGATAATCCGTCTTCAGCTCCAGCTTGCAGAGCCAGCAAACGCAAATCATCCATCCCCGTACCAAGTGCGATCCAAGGCGTAGAGTCCGGATTTCCAATACGCATGTGCCGTCCAATTTTCGAGAGCCGCTCGGGTCTAGACAACACAATCAGGCAAATATCTGCGGATACGTCGCATAAAAAGTCTGAGGACAGGCTGCCAAAATCCAGCCTAATGATGTCATGGCCCGCTGCTGACAGGCAGGCGCGTAGATCAAGGACTTCTTGACCCGGCTCACTAAACACGACAATACGCGCTGCCATTCTATATCCTTCTGTAAATGATTTATTGTTCGCAGAGTTACTCTCTATGGGTATGGTTAATAAGTTCTTTCGAAAGGCCACATAGAACATGACTTCTAATGATGCATTGACGACAGCGATCCGCGTTTTGGGTTGGCTAGCGGGAAACGATGAATTGCTTCCGATTTTTCTGGGGGCGTCTGGGGCGTCTTTGAATGATTTGAAAGCACAGGCCGAAGATCCGGCATTTTTGGCCTCAACTCTTGATTTTATTCTGATGGATGATGCTTGGGTGATCGCCTTTTGTGATGCAGAGAACGTGCCTTACGAAACGCCAATGCTCGCTCGTCAAGCGCTCCCTGGGGCAGAGCAGGTCCATTGGACCTAAAGGTTAAGCTCGATCACCCCATCTTTTTCTGCCGCGCGAGATTGGCACAAAATGATCTGATGGTTCTGTTCTGCTTTTGACAGAACGTAATCACGATGTTCAACTTTACCCGAGGCATAGGCAAATTTACAGACGCCACAAAGACCATCGGAACACTTTTGATTAACAGAAAAACCCGCCGCTATTAGCGCATCTGCCCCGCTTTGATCTGTCAAAACGGGAATGTCTCGTTTGGATTTCAAAAGTCGCAGTGTAAAGTTGTTGTTTTCGTAATCAGGGGTTTCTGGGATTGAAAAATACTCTTGGTGGCGGTGTTCTTCGGTAAAGCCTGCGTCCTTTGCGGCATCCATTACAGACTGCATGAAACGCTCTGGCCCACAGGTGTAAACATGGGCATTGGGGCGGAAAGCCATTACATCGTCCAAATCAGCTCTGCTACCTTCGTCTGAAAAATGTAGATGAACCTTATCGGCCCAGGGTGCATCTTTTAGATCATTCAAGAAGCCAGCGGTTTTTCGGCTGCCACAGCTGTAATGTAGAGCAAAATCCTTTTGTATGGCGTACAGCCGATGGGCCATCGCAATCATCGGTGTCACCCCGATACCACCGCCCATAAGGTAACTAAAATCGGCATTTTCATGCAGAGGGAAATGGTTGATTGGATAGGATAGAAAAACACGTCTGCCTTTTTCAAATATCCGGTGCATTAAGGATGATCCACCCCGTCCGTTAGGCTCTTTTAGGACTGCAATCTGATAGCGGCTTCGATCTGCTGGATCACCCGTCAGCGAATATTGCCGAAAAAATTCGGGCGCAATGACGACGTCAATGTGTGCACCGGCAGAAAACGGGGGCATAGGGCGACCATCAAGGCGGGAAAACTCATATTTTGTGACGCCATTTGCCATGTGTTCGGCTTTGGTGATGACGGTTTCAAGGACAGGAGCTTTGGTCTGGTCATTTGTATATTTATGTTCGGTTGGTTTGCCTGACACGCGTGCTTCTTGGTGTTCTTTTGGCGTTAACATTTCCTGATAGGCTTTGATGCCGGCCTCACGATCCATCGGGTAAGGCCAAGGATAAGGAGGGGGCGCTAATGGAGCGGGATAAACTGCGAGAGTTTGATCTTCAAATTTAAGATCAAGGTCCTTTTGTAACGCGCGGACGTTTGTGGAATGTTCAGATGGGCGATAAGCGCCGTCATCAACCATCTCCAGATCCCACCACCATTTCTTTCTTGGGTTAATCTCTCCGTTACCAAGCCAATCATCTAACTGTGCTAAAGGTTTTGCGGCCCTGGGGGCTTTCATCGCCAACCAGCGAAAGGGTGCCTCTGCGAATAGGCCTTCGAGGTTCCAAGGGCATGTTTTCATACAGCGCCCACACATGGCGCCGTTTTTTTGCCCGACGCGGTAGGTTGTGCATTTTTGGCTATCGGATTTCCAGATTTCATAGCCATTAAACATCAATTTAGGCCCAGCGGTGATCGCCCCAGATGGACATTCGCGCGCGCATTTATTGCAAGCGTCGCAAAATTTTTGCAGACCAAAATCGATCGGTTTATCGTGGGTCATGGGCATGTTTGTTGTAACGATGCCAGATTTCAGTCGCGGCCCTAAAAAAGGGTTTAGGATGACCTCTCCGATACGGCTGACTTCTCCTAAGCCCGCCAAAAGTAATAGCGGCGGATGGAGCACCTCGTCATCCATGACGGAGTGAACACGAGCCGTGTAGCCCAAGCGCCGGATGTGGGCCGCAAGTACTCCACCAAGGAGCGAAAGCCGTAAATAGGCCCGCATGGATTGTGCACAGGCGATCCAGTCATCCCCACTGGCACCCTCCATGGTCTCATGGCCCTGATCAACGATCATTGAGATGGCGTTTGAATGATAGGGTGTAATCTTGGATCCAGTTGCGTCATGACTGTAGTAAGCCCAGTCAGGACAGTCCGATAACCCGACCGCATCAACGCCGAGAAAATAGAGGGTGGCTTTGAGGTTATCGGCATTGCGCTGGGGGTCATGTGTTGTTGGATGGATCTCTGGCGCGGCGTCTCCGTCTTGCAGAACGGTAAACGCCCCCAGAGAAGGGCGAAAGGCAAAAGCACTGGCAGACTTTCGAACATAATTGCCGTTTTTGGCTGCGTCTTGCACAGCTTTGCCAAGATCACCAAAGAGGCCGCGCGCGAACATATTAGCGCGCTTTGGCACGCGCGCAACATTTGGGCGATCAATATAGGTGGTTGGCACGTCAACGCGTTTTAACGTTTCAAAGGGGTGGGGGCCATCGCGATAGTCGCGTTTGGAATATGAATCCCGGTTTCCAGCGTTTTTAGCATGGTTACCTGTGCCTCTGCGGTAACGAACCGGCACGGGTTGCCCCGGTTGAATAGGGAGGTCCTCCTCTAACGCAAGTGTGGTCGTTACCACTGCCAATTGGAAATCTGCACCGAGGAAGATATTCTCGGGCCGTCCGTTTTCAACAGTCGCAAGACCGGCTCTGACGGCAAGCCGACCCATATCTACATCTTGTTCTGCCCCTGAATGGGCTCGGGCATCATGGCCGAGACTCCGAATGTAGCTTGCGAGAGTGACGGCCGTTTCCATGGCCCGGAGGCATCCGCGTTGTGTTTCTGCGCCTTTTATCCAGTCGCAACCCATCTCCTCAGGGTGTGGCGCACGAGGTGAATCATAAAGAAATACAATGGCATGTGTGTGATGCGCACAGGATCGTTTTGGTAATTTCAATGCCTCACGAAGGCCCGCCATAATTACGTCGATTCCGGCGGTCAGTGTCTTTACTTGTTTTTCTTCAAGTGTCTGCGCCAGCCGCACAACGTCTGGGTTTTTACGTGGAGTCTTGAGCCAGTCTGTTGAATCAATACGGGCGATCCCAACCATTGAGGCATCACAGTAGTACCCAAATGCCTTTAGGTGGTTTGATCGGTTTTTTGTATCATCAGGAATGTCTGCGCGTTCTTTTTTTATCAGGCCGTCACGTGTGGCATCCAGCATGGCTTGATATTCTTGCATCGCATTCACGACCGATAAAGGATCATCCGGGCGACGAAAAGATGTGGCGAGTTGGGGAGCTAAGCGACTAAGATCAGGTGTTTCAATCCGGTTTAGATCCTCAAGAGGAAAAGGGCCCAGATGAACAGGTCTGGTACGATAAGATCGTAGTTTTGTCATGAAGGCTCAGTTCCCATTAAAGTCCGGGCAAGTCGCGTTTTTCTCCGGTTCTAAGTTTTAGCAGCAGATGTTTGAGTTCCGTACAGTCTTCTTCACCTAATTTGCCTAAGAAATAGGCGGAGTTCTCTCGTGCGATTTCTGCGGATTTCTCTGTTAGTTCCGCCCCGTGTTTGGTGATTTTAACAGTGGTGGTTCTACGATCAGACTGGCCGGTTTCTCGTTCAATAAATCCATTTGCCTCCATCTGTTTCAATGCACGAGAAATGGCAGTGCGATCCACGCCGATAAATCTTGCTATATCAGAAGGGTAAGTAAGGTTTTCAAAGTTACAGGCTAATAAAATACACCAATAAAGACGGGTAAGGCCAAGGCGCTTTATGCGGTCTTCGAACCGTTTTTCGACAATTCGGGCCGTCATTGATAATTGGTACCCGAGGGCTTCGTGAAGGTTGTAATTCGCTGTGGTTTGCATAATTGACATTGTTAACTATATTTGAGGATTTGTCAACGCTAGCGTGGAAAGAAAGAGTTGATTGGGCAGGGACAAAGTCACATGGTGCTGACAGCAAACGAGGGGAAAATGGCTATCATTCGCGCTGTGGTTTTTGACAAGGATGGAACGCTCTTTGATTTTCGGGCAACATGGAGCGCATGGGCTCGAGGTTTTTTGTCTGACCTATCGGGTGGGGATGATGTACGACTGGAGGCTATGGCAGATGCGATAGGGTTCGATCTTATAGAGGCTAATTTTGCTTTGAATAGTCCGGTCATTGCTGGAACGCCAGAGGATATTGCAAAAGAACTTTTGCCATTATTGCCGAGCCATAGTGCATCATCTTTGGTTGAACATATGAACCAAGCTGCGGCAGTTGCCCCCATGGTAGAGGCCACGCCTTTATTGCCTTTATTGCGCGGCCTAAGAGAGAGTGGTCTTCGTCTGGGGATAGCGACCAACGATGCCGAAGCACCGGCCAAAGCACATCTTATATCAACCGACATTATGGAAGAATTTGATTTCATTTCGGGATTCGATAGTGGGTTTGGCGCGAAACCGGATCCGGGTATGTTGATTGCGTTCGCCAACCACGTATCGCTCGCGCCGGAGAATATATTGATGGTTGGAGACAGTCGTCACGATTTATTGGCGGGACGGGCGGCAGGAATGCAGACAATGGCTGTCTTGACCGGACTTTCAGGGCACGATCAGCTTGCGCCGTTTGCGGATGTGGTCGTCCCAAATATTGGACACTTGCCAGAGTGGCTTCTGGCCAAAAATTTAGCGCCATTAGGCGCGGACTTCCCTTAGCGTTGATTTCAGTAACGACGTAAACTGTCGCAAATGGGCAATTCAGATCGCGTTAGAGCGCGCACGATCTCCTTAGTAAAAGGGGTAATCGAATGTCAGATCCTGTACAGAAACGTCGGCGGTCCGGTGGTCGTGCCGCCAATGCACGTCGTAGTGGTGGCAAAACCATTGAGCAGATGGACTGGCGTATTCCGTATAACACCGATGCGCCGACCGAACCTCTGACGGAGGATGGTGTTGCCGCGATTCATGATGGTGCTATGTGTATCCTTGAAGACGTCGGAATTGAATTTCTGAACAAAGAGGCGCTTTCTATTCTGCAAAAAGCCGGCTGCACAATTGACGGCGAAAACGTGCGGATGGGCCGGGATTTCGTAATGGAGATGGTGGCGAAAGCACCGTCTAAGTTTACCATTACACCACGCAACCCAGAGCGTGAAATTACCATCGGCGGTAAAAATATGGTCTTTGTGAACGTGTCGTCGCCGCCAAATTATTGGGATATGGAAACTGGAAAAATTCCGGGAACCCGTGAAAAGTGTCAGGATCTATTAAGGCTTACTCAGTATTTTAACTGTATTCACGTGGCCGGTGGGTATCCCGTTGAACCCGTTGATGTACATGCTTCGGTTCGCCATCTCGATGTGCTTTATGATAAGTTGACGCTGACAGATAAAGTGCCGCATGCCTATAGTTTGGGGAAAGAGCGGGTCGAAGATGTCATGGAAATGGTCCGGATCGCAGCGGGCTTAAGCCACGAAGCGTTCGAGCAAAAACCTTACATGTATACCAATATCAATTCCACATCGCCGTTAAAACATGACGAACCGATGCTGGATGGTTATATGCGTCATATCCGACGGGGCCAAGCGACGGTCGTCACACCGTTTACCCTAGCAGGGGCAATGGCACCGGTGACAATGGCGGGGGCGGTCGCGCAATCCCTTGCTGAAGCTTTATGTGTCGTCGCCATGGCGCAATACATGCGACCGGGATCACCAACCGCAATTGGTACCTTTACGTCTAATGTCGACATGAAATCGGGTGCTCCGGCATTTGGAACACCTGAATACATGCGTGCGACGCAAATGACCGGACAAATGGCTCGTTTCTACGGGCTACCGCTAAGGGCATCCGGGGTCTGTGCGGCCAATGTCCCGGATGCGCAAGCGATGTGGGAAACATCAAATTCGCTCTGGTCAGCTGTGCAGTCGGGGTCAAACATGGTTTATCATGCCGCAGGTTGGCTTGAGGGCGGCCTGATAGCAAGCCCGGAAAAATTCATAATGGACTGTGAGGTCTTGCAACAAATCCAGCGATATTTTGAGCCAGAAACCTATGCGACAGGGCCTGAGGATATCGCTCTTGAAGCGATCAAAGATGTTGGAAATGACGGGCATTTTTTCGGGGTGCAACATACGCAGGATCGTTATGAAACGGCGTTTTATCAACCGTTTCTAAGTGACTGGCGTAATTATGAGGGGTGGCGTTTAGACGGGGCAGTTTGGACCGTCGAACGTGCAAATCGGATCTATAAATCGATCATGGCTGAGGTTAAGCCCCCTGCCATGGATCCCGCTATTCAAGAGGAGCTTACTGATTTCGTCGCCAGACGTAAATCTGAAGGCGGTGCACCAACTGATTTCTGACATATGGGCATCAGGGTTTCATTAACGCTTTCCCCCTAATCTGCAAGAAAGTAGTCAGTAGGGGATAGGAATGCACGGCCTGATTAATTGCTCTCTTCAACTTTATCTCACGGATCGTCACGGGGCGGCATTATGGAAAGAAATCGCTTCTGAGGCAGAAGTGCCGGACAATCGGTTTGAACCGATGTTGCCCTATGAGGACGCAATTACCACAAATATTGTGGCAATTGCCTCTCGCAGATTGCAGCGCAATGAAGCTGACCTCCTTGAGGATCTTGGGACTTATCTTATCACTAGTAGCCGTACCGAAGTGGTGCGTAGGTTATTGCGCTACGGCGGGGTTAGTTTTCGAGAATTTTTGTATTCCCTGGACGAGCTAGAGGGGCGTGTCAAACTGGCCGTTCCTGATCTGGAAATGCCTCGGCTTGAATTGCGAACTGATGGGGAACAAGAATTCCAATTGGTGTGCACTGGGGTGCAAGTCGGAATGTGTTATGTTCTTGTCGGTATATTGCGGGCTCTCGCGGATGATTACGGTGCTTTGGTTCTGTTGGATTCATCGCATTCAAAAGAGGGAAACGCGACGATTACGGTTCAGTTGCTTAATGCTGATCATACAAGAGGTCGACGGTTTTCACTCGCACAAGGGGTTGTATCATGAGCGCTTTTCATCCCGCAATTCTGCCGACCTCTGGTCTTGATCGGTTGATGCCAATGCATGTGATGGTTGATGCAAGTGGAGCCATCCAACATGTTGGGCCAACGTTGCATTGTCTGTGGCCATATGGAGCGCCACTCGGGCAATCGATTTTCGACGTCTTTCGGGTGGATCGCCCTCGTAATATTCAGTCGCTTTCGGATCTTTTATTGAGAGGGGAAGATCGTCTTTATTTGACGGCACTTAACGTGGATGCACCGGCTTTTAAGGGACATGTCGTGGCTCTTGACGGTGGGGGGGCATTGCTGAATCTGTCTTTTGGAATTGGTGTGATTGACGCCGTTCGACAATTTGATCTGACGGATGCAGATTTTGCGCCAACGGATCTCACGGTTGAGATGTTGTATCTTATTGAGGCCAAATCGGCCGTAATGGGTGAACTGAATCGGTTGATGTCCAGACTGCAGGGGGCACGTGTTGCTGCTGAGGAGCAAGCTTTTACCGACACTCTAACGGGGTTGAAAAACCGGAGGGCAATGGATGTCGTATTGGAACGTCTAATTGCGCAGGATATGAATTTCGGAATGATGCATTTGGATCTGGATTACTTCAAAGACATCAATGACACGCTTGGTCATGCGGCGGGCGACAAAGTATTGTTGCAAGTCGCAGAAGTTTTGATGAAAGAGACGCGTGCAGATGATCTTGTCGCTCGTGTTGGAGGGGACGAGTTCGTATTACTTTTTGCGGGCCTTACAGATCTAGATCAGCTGAACAAAATCGCGGGACGGATCATTCTCGGCCTTGAGGTTCCAACTGATTTTAATGGAGAAACGTGCCGTATCTCAGGAAGTATAGGGACCACAATTTCAGATTTTTATCCTGCACCGAATGCGGATGTGATGTTACATGATGCGGATATTGCGCTTTATGCATCGAAGCATAAAGGCAAAGCATGTTTCACTGTTTTTTCGGAGGACCTGGGAGAGTTGGAAGCCCCTAAGGGTAGAGAAAGCCGGGAAGAGGCTGCTGTCAGCGCGCAGGAGCTTCACTCCTGACTATTCTTCTTCTGTATCGATCCAAATTGTGACTGGACCGTCATTGATGAGGGATACAGCCATGTTTGCGCCGAATTGGCCAGTTTGAACTGGCACGCCGTGCGCGGATAGATCTCGCACAAATGTATTATAAAGGCTTTGCCCGATTTCAGGGGAAGCGGCGGCAGAAAACCCGGGACGGTTGCCACGTTTTGTGTCGGCGGCCAGAGTAAACTGGCTCACCACAAGTGCTGAGCCTTCAATGTCGATGATGGATCGATTCATGCGTCCGGTTTCGTCTGAAAAGATACGCAAATTGCTAATTTTTTTGGCCAATTTTTCAATGACAGCGGGGGTGTCATCGACCATTGTGCAAATCAAAATCAGTAACCCTTGACCACATTGACCAATCGTTTTGTCATCAACTGAAACCTCTGCACGCGCGACTCGTTGAAGGAGCGCTCTCATGCAATTTCATGCGCCCATGGTGGGTTCGCACCGGCGCGTGATACGGTTATGGCCGCAGCTTGAACGCTTAAGCTCAAGGCTTTTTCGACTTGGTCTTGTGTCAAAGATGAAAGGGCTTCCTTGGTCAGTAGCTGCTGTTGATTCAAACCCGCCAGAAGGCCGGCATTGAACGTATCACCAGCCCCAACCGTATCCGCAACCGTGACGGCCCTTGCCGGAACGAAACAGCTGCCACCGGCCCAGACACCACGAGCACCCTTTGCGCCTTCGGTGATGCAAACAAGTTTGCGACCAGCAGCAATTAATTCTTGCGCCAAGATCTCGAGGTCTCCTTCGCCTCGAAGCCAATGAAGGTCTTCGTCGGACAGTTTTACGATGTCAGCTAAGCCAATCATACGGTCCAGTCGAGCGCGAAACACAGTTTCATCTTTGATGAAATCTGGTCGAATATTCGGATCAATCATTGTCGCAACATGAGGCGCAACTTTGGTCATAAAGGCTTCATAAGATGTGGCCCCTGGCTCTGAGACCAAACTAATTCCCCCAAAAAAGTGGGGCTGCGTTAGATCGGGATCCTTAGGTAAATCGTTGATATTGAAAAGCCGACCAGCGGTATTTTCATCGTAGAATGCATAACGGGCCTGACCATCAATGAGAGTGACAAATGCGAGGGTCGTTGGGCGATCAGAGCGAATAGACCCGCTGATGTCGACATTGCTTGCTTCAAGCGATTTGACCAATTGTTCGCCGAAAAGATCATTCGAAAGCCCCGAGACAAAAGACGAAGGTGTTCCCAATCGTCCTAAGGCAATTGATGTGTTAAATACGGCGCCGCCGGAATACGGGGCATATGTTGGTTCGCCATCGGTGCTAAGCCGAGGCAACATATCAATGAGGGCTTCCCCGCAACAAACAACCATGATCTTTTCCTAAATTCCGCCATTCTGGGCAGCCAGATAACCGAAAATCGCCGCCAATGATAGCGCAAACATTATTGCCAGCGCGATTTTCCAAGCCGAGTAGGGGCGCTCGCCCTGAACTCGGCCAGTTTGCCCATTTACAACAAACCGGTAAGTTTTACCGCGATACTTATAAGCTGCCATCCATACAGGCAGCAGAATGTGTTTAAACGTAACATCTGAAACTTGGGTGTCGAGTCTGTTGATGCGTTGAACATCCCCACCGATGTCAAACTTGGCATCACGTTCAATCACTCGATCCATTAGGGCGCGTGCCTCGTGAAACCCTTCGTCCAGTTGAACCTGATAACCTTCAGCCCGCATTCCGGCGAGAAATTCGGGTTGATAAGGTTCTAACATCGATAGATCCCACGGTTCCAAAGCGTCTGTATAGGATTTGGGCAGCGATTTTGAAGCCAAGACGATGACGTCATCAAAGAAGCGCGCAACGCGGCCAGAGGCCGGAGACCAGCGAATTTTTCGCTCTTGCCGCTGTTGGGTTTTCCCATCAACTCGGACGGTGCGGGTGACATAATAATAGGTCCCGCGCTGACCGGAGTATTGGCTTTTGGTATCGGCATCGTAGGTCCAATACGGAACATATATACCTTGTAATTTTCGTCCCTTACGGGCGTATTCCTTTAGGCCGTTTGGAGCGAACCATAGACGCCCAAGCCAATCGTTCATGGATTTATGAGCGGTACGTTCCTCCAACTGAAACGGCAAAAGCGCCTTAGGTTTGATGTGTCGATGGGTGCCGGTGTCTGTGACCACAGGTGTTGCGCAAAATGGGCATTCCGCTGCATGGGTTTCCTCTGAGAATTCAACTTGTGCACCGCAACTGGTACAAGACACCACACGGGTTTCCTCGATCTCAGCATCAGGTAGCAGCGATTTCAGGGCTGCTTTGAAATCAAGTTCCTTGATGGCCTCTTGCACACGTCCCACGCCGTCAATGGAGTCTGAATGACCACAGTGGTCACATACCAATTGGCCTTTCGCGGGGTCAAAACGGAAGTCTGATCCACAGGTCGGACAGGGAAAACGATGTGCGGTTTTATCAGTCATCAGCTAGAGTTGCCCGTAATTGGAATTCAGAAGTAGTTGTCATATTCTATTTACAAATCAATCCTGTAGACGCAGATCATATGCCGGGCGGCGGAGGAGGAGGTAATATTGTAAACAGCTGTGCCAATTCTGCGACGTCTTCAGCTCGCAGCCAACCATCCTGACCGGGGGTCCAGACATGAGTTTGCCGGGTTAGGGTGCCTTGAGTCGTCATACGGCCTAGATCTGCCTTCGAAAAAGGACCTGTGGTCTTTCCGTCCGCTGCCAGATGCCAGACTTTCTCTACGGGTGGAGGAGGAGGTGCCATCGGGGCAGCTGCGGTTTCAGAGCGTGCGCCCCAAGGACCCTGATTGGCCATCTGACCAGCCATCGCCATGCCCATCCCCATGCCAAGCCCCGCACCCATGCCCCCGCCGCCATTGGGGTTGTTGGCTGCGGCAGTCATAGCTTCTGCCGCGGAATATTGAGTGAATTTTCCGAGATCCCCCGCAAGACCCATGGACGTACGTTTGTCCAATGCGGCCTCAACTGCAGGAGGAAGTGAGATGTTTTCGATATAAAGCTCGGGCATGGACAGGCCGTAGGCCGCGAGGGTTTCTGAAATTTGAGAGGCGACCAATTTGCCAAGATCCGCGGTATTGGCTGCCATATCCAGCACCGGAATACCTGAGGCGGCCAATACCCGGCTCGCTTCTTGAACAATGATGTTGCGGATTTGATACGTGATTTCGTCAGTGGTGAATTCACCGTCCGTTCCAACGATTTCGACCATGAATTTGCCCGGATCTGTGACCCGCATCGTATAGGTGCCATAGGCTCTGAGACGTACAGGTCCAAATTCTGGATCGCGCACGATGATTGGGTTCTTGGTCCCCCATTTTAGGTCGGTGAACCGCGTGGTGTTCACATAGTAAATCTCTGACTTGAACGGAGATTTGAACCCATGATCCCAATGTTGCAGTGTGGTCATAATGGGCATGTTGTTGGTCTCTAGCATATAGAGCCCAGGGGAGAACACGTCAGCCAACTGACCTTCGTGGATAAAGGCAGCAGCCTGTCCTTCACGTACGGTTAGTTTTGCACCGTATTTTATTTCGTGGCCTTCGCGTTCGAACCGCCAAACCAGTGTGTCACGGGTGTCATCTGTCCAGTGGATGACGTCGATGAACTGGCCAGAAAGAAAATCAAAAATGCTCATAAAATGGTCCTTTGTAAAAGGTCTAGCGCGAGGACATATCCCATGCAATACGGTCTGCAATAGGGCGTACTTGATCCACTGTCATGCCGATTTTTAGCTGCGGATCATAGAGAATACGCAGTAGATATTCGTCATGTTGCGTCAAATAGGCAAATTCTTTGTCGTCGTTGAAAAGAGATGGCCGGGCGCGGGGGCTGTCATTGGGCAGGCCAAGACCTTGGGCGATCTCTTCTTGGATGCAGGAATGGCGCAAAAGATCGGGTAGTTCTGCGGGGATCATGGCAATCGCATTGCTGTAACCTTTGTTGCCGTTTTTCCCATCAAAAGCGACAACTAGACATAATTGCGATCTGGGAATGCGTGTGAGGTGACGCAAGGATGCTTTGCTGATTCCGGGGGCAAGCCCTTTGATCAGTGGGCCGGCGGCTTTGCGTTCGGCCTCCGTCATGATCAATACATGAAAATTACCTTTTGCAGGGACTTTGCGCACAGGATGGCGGGAGGCTCTGGCAAGTTTTTGTGTGTAAGCTGCCACCCACTTACTGTCTTTGTTTTGTTGGGCTGCTGGAACATGCGCACCAAAGGAGAGCTGGACTGCAATAGGATCAACCCACCGTTTCAATGGGGTTTGTTTAGAGGTGCCGGACAGCCCGCCGCTGCTTTGGTCGTATTCCGATGATAGGGCAATTGCGGAAAAATCGTTCACAAGATCAAGGCGATCATACGAAACAGACCGCCCCTGATCTGTTCGTAAGAATCCATATTTCAGGTAATCTTGCTGTATTCTGGCGTAATGATTGTGCAGCTCAGATGGTCCAGCGGGCGGGCTAAGGGAGACTGACGATCGGGTCACCGGGGTGGTGGTGGCAGAATTGCATGCGGACAGGCCTAAACAAGCAAGCATTGCGCAAAAGACCGATCTAAATGTCAGCACCCCGTACCCCATCAAGATGCAGGAACCGATTCACCTGCGTTGCTACCAAGGCCATCCTTACGCGCTTTTGCGGACGCAAGCGTATCGCGCAGCTCATGCTCCATAGAGATAAGATCTTTTTCGGCGGCCGCGCGTTTGGCCTTGCCTTCATCCGCGATGGCGAGGCTTTCGTTGATGGTTGCAATCAACTCGGCATTGGCAGTTTTAACGGCGTCGATGTCAAAGACCCCACGCTCCATTTCTTGACGAATGGTTTGATTGGCGGTCCGCAGGTTTTTCGCATTAGACGTCAACAACTCATTGGTCAGATCGTTTGCATCCTTAACGGCCTTGGCGGCTTCGGATGACCGTTGGATTGTAACAGCCTGTGCCAACTGAGTTTCCCAGAGTGGCACTGTGTTTACGAGTGTTGAATTGATTTTGGTAATCAGTGATTTATCATTTTCCTGAACCAGGCGGATTGAAGGAAGCGACTGCATGGTTACCTGACGCGTCAGTTTGAGATCATGCACCCGGCGTTCCAAATCATCCCGTGCAGCCCGCAAATCACGCAGTTCCTGCGCGACCATAACCTGATCATTTTCAGGCGCGGCCTCGACATCTTTTTCTTTGGCCGGGATGGTGGTGCCGTCTAGTTCTTTTAGCTTTTCTTCTCCTGCAGCAATATAAAGCGCAAGTTCGTCGTAAAAATTCAACGTTTTTTCATAAAGAAGATCGAGCGATTTCACATCCTTCAAAAGTGTGTGCTCGTGTTCTAGCAAGTCTTCGGTGATATTGTCGATTTGGCTTTGAACATCTTCGTATTTTGCTACGAATTTTGCCATCGGGGTGGCGCGGCCCAAAAGTTTATCCCACCATGAACGCTTGCGATTGGGGTCGAGCTCTTCGACGGAAAAGCCACGGATTGTGGAAACAATACCACGCAAAGAATCCCCAGCCGGGCCAACGTCTTTGTTCTTGACGTCTGCCAACATGGACTGGCTGATTTCTTGTAATTCGGCTTGCGCCGCAGAGCCGAACCCAATGATGGATCCGGTGTCGGTCATATCTAATTCTGCCATACGGCTGCGGATGCCCTGGGCGATAGGCGCATCCGCCTTTTCAAGGGGCACCACTTCTTGGGCGGGTTCGGCCAAAACGACTGACGTGGCTTGTTCGACTTCGGCCAAAACAGCTTGGGCCTTTTGTTTCGAAGTTTCAGACATATTGACTTCCTTCCCTCGTGACAGACACAGGTGGTATTAAAAATATAGATTATGAGCGGGCGATGCCGTCCCGTTGCAGGCGTTCGCGCAGGACATCAATTTCGACGTTGAGGTCCGATTTATTATCAAGCAAGAGTTTTTCGGTGCGTGCATCGAAATTCAACTCAAGATCGTTAAGCAACTCTTCGTAGTCTGCGCGTGCTTTTGAATCTTGGGTGCGTTCGTAAAGGTCGGCAAATTTGACCGAAGCGTCTCGTGCCCCTTTGAGGTAAACGCCAAGGTACTTGCGGGCCGCGGTCAGATCACGCGGGTCCTCTTCTACGGTTCGGAACATTCGGCGCGCCGAGGCCTGAAACTTTTCAACACGGCCTTGTAGGCGGCGATCTCCGACACGTTCGATAGCGTCCGTCATTGCCTTAAGGTGGGTTTCGGCTTCGTTTACAGCGTTGGCCACTCGGTCCGTTTGAAATGTGTCGACCCCTTCGGCGATTTTGTTTCGAAGCGGGTCCAGTCCAAATGACAGGCAATGAACAACGGCGCCAAGAAGAGCAAAAATGAGCGCATCAATAGGGCCGTGCCATGCCAACCCAGCAAGGCCAAGGCCTGCACCTGTTAACAAAGACGCCATGATTTTGCGAGGAATCGTGGGGCGACGTGCGACTTTACGCGCGTCATAAGCCTCTTCGGCCAAAAGGCCCTCACGAGTCAGCCATGCGGCCAGTATCAAAGAGGCAAATGCCGCAAGGCTTGTCGCCATAACAATGGGTTCTGCCGTAAAAGCGCGGATTGCAAGCGGGGCGGGAACAAAAAACAACAGGTTTGTTCGGCCACCGGCACGACTACGCTTTTTACCTTGATATGGATTTCTCCGCAGAGGGGCCTCTTCAGAGGCTTGGTGTCCATCAGGACTAAATTGCCCGCCAAATTTTTGCGCCATCAGGCACCGCCCGTCGCTGAGACATAGGCGATCAATGCAATCAGCACGAAAAAAGAAACCATCTGTAATCCGCGGCCCGACATTTGTTCTCCTTGTTAACGCGTGCTCATTCAGCCCCCAATATAGTCAGAGATCAATAGGATTCTAGCGTCAAGGTCGGGAATATGCGGGGAATTACGTGACGTGTTCCCCGCAAAGGATCGCATTATTAACGTTGCGGGCGTCGACTGCGTTGCGGACGCGGCTTTGGTTTTTGTGTTTCCGGAACAGGAAGACCAAGTTGATCCCGCACAACTCGCGATTTGAGTTCCTCGACTTGTCCGGCCTTTAATTCACCCAAACGAAAGGGCCCGTAGCTAACCCGCATGAGCCGGTTTACATCAAGATTGATTTCTTCCATGGCGCGACGAATTTCTCGGTTTTTACCTTCACGCAATGAAACGGTCAGCCATGCGTTTGCACCTTGTTGCCGATCCAAATGCACCGTCATGGGTTGAAATCGTTCCCCATCTGAAACGATGCCTTTGCGCAAGGGCTCAAAGGTCTCATCTGACGGGTAACCCCTAACTCGCACACGGTATTTCCGGACCCAACCAGTCGAAGGGAGTTCTAATTTGCGTTTGATTTCACCATCGTTCGTCAGCAGCAATAAGCCTTCTGAGTTGATATCCAAACGCCCAACGCTCATCACCCGTGGGAGATCTTTGGGTAATGAATCAAATACTGTCTCACGGCCTTTTTCATCGCGGTTGGTCGTCACGAGCCCTAAAGGCTTGTGATACAGCCAAATCCGGGGCGGTTCCGGCTCTGCGAGGTCAACATCATCCACTTTAATGCGATCTTTGGCTGTTACATTCAACGCGGGGCTGGTGATGATTTTGCCATTCACGGCGATACGCCCGGCTTCAATCATCCGCTCGGCTTCACGCCGCGAGGCCACACCTGCGCGGGCCAAAACCTTGGCGATCCGGTCGCCTTTTTTGATCTCTTCTGTCATAGGCTTGGCTTACAGCGCTTTGTCGTAAATAGAAAGCGGCTTGGCAAAAGCTGTGGCAAAATGCAAAACAGCTCAAATGAGCCCCTTTCGTAGTTATATGTCAGAAGCGCTGATCGAGGCGCGTGCCGCTGCTGATCGCGGAGAAGTTCCGGTCGGGGCAGTCCTCGTCGATCCTGAAGGCAATATTGTTGCGCGGGCGGGAAATAGAACACGCGAACTGTCTGATCCAACCGCGCACGCTGAGATCCTTGTGATCCGGCAAAGATGTGAGGCGCTCGGCTCTGAACGGCTGACGGGGCACGATCTTTACGTTACTCTGGAACCTTGCCCGATGTGTGCGATGACGATTTCCTCGTCGCGTATTGCACGGCTATATTACGGTGCTGCCGATCCAAAATCGGGGGGGATTACACAAGGCCCTCGCATATTTTCTCATGTTCAGGCCCATCATGTCCCAGAAGTTTATGATGGAATCTCAGCGGTAGAATGCGCTGCTCTGCTTCGGGAATTTTTCCAAAAATTGCGTTAATATTTGTTTTTCGGATTTGTTGATAGATCTTTGATCTCCGCTTAAAACGCCTTAGCCGCGGCCAAAGTGGTTTTTATCAAACCAAAAGTTTGGGAAACTTATCCGAATTCGGGGCTATTTTTGCTCTCTGCCTTGCGGGTGGAAGCGGGGGAAGTTAAGGCATTGGTCAGAAAACGCCTTAAGATACACAAGGGGACCCCCATGTCGATTGACACGGAAACCGCCGCCCGCGTGGCCAAACTGGCTCGCATCAAAGTTGAAGATGACGCCCTGCCGGCCCTCGCGTCCGAATTCAATACCATTCTTGGCTTTATTGAAGAGCTTAATGAGGTGGATGTCGAAGGCGTTGAGCCTATGACATCCGTGACACCTATGCGTTTAAAACGCCGAGTGGATGAGATCACGGATGGCCGTCAACAGGAGAAAATCCTAGCGAATGCACCGGATGCACGAGAAGGTTTTTTTGCGGTTCCGAAGGTAGTTGAATAATGTCAGAGCTGAACAAACTAACGATTGCAGAAGGCCGCGATAAATTACGCGCTGGTGATATTACGTCTGCTGAGTTGACCCAATCCTGCCTGTCAGAAATTGAGACCTCTGGTGTATTGAACGCATTTGTTCACAACACGCCGGAGATCGCTTTAGAGCAAGCCAAGGCAGCAGATGCGCGCATTCAATCCGGGGATGCCCCAGACATGTGCGGTATTCCTTTGGGGATCAAAGACCTTTTCTGTACCAAAGGTGTGCCATCGCAGGCAGCCTCGGCAATCTTAGAAGGGTTTAAGCCAGAATATGAGAGCACAATCACACAGCAGTTGTGGGATGCGGGCTCTGTTATGTTGGGTAAGTTGAACATGGACGAATTCGCCATGGGCAGCTCGAATGAGACCTCGACCTATGGCAATGTCGTCAATCCTTGGCGGCGCGGAAACGAAGAGACGGCGTTGACCCCCGGTGGTTCGTCTGGCGGGTCAGCGTCTGCTGTCGCTGCTGATTTGTGTCTTGCGGCAACTGGCACGGATACCGGCGGATCAATCCGTCAACCTGCGGCGTTTACAGGCATTACGGGTATTAAGCCGACCTATGGTCGGTGTTCGCGCTGGGGTGTTGTAGCCTTTGCAAGCTCATTGGATCAGGCGGGTCCGATGACCAAAGATGTTCGCGATGCCGCCATCATGTTAGAAGCAATGTGTGGTCATGATGTCAAGGACAGCACGAGTGTTGATCTTGCCGTTCCTAATTTTGAGGCGGCCTTAACGGGCGATATTCGCGGCAAAAAGATCGGAATTCCAAAAGAATACCGCATGGATGGAATGCCCGAAGAGATTGAAACGCTTTGGGCGAACGGCACTGCGATGTTGCGTGATGCGGGGGCCGAGGTGGTGGATATTTCACTGCCGCACACAAAATACGCATTGCCCGCCTATTATGTGATTGCCCCAGCCGAGGCGTCTTCAAATTTGGCGCGGTATGATGGTGTTCGCTTTGGTCATCGTGCAAAGCTCGCGCAGGGTGACGGTATCACAGAAATGTACGAAAAAACCCGCGCCGAAGGGTTTGGGCATGAAGTGCAGCGCCGTGTTATGGTTGGTACTTATGTTTTGTCCGCTGGTTTCTATGACGCGTATTATAATCGCGCGCGGCGGGTTCGCACCTTGATCAAGAAAGACTTTGAGGACGTATTTGCCGCTGGGGTTGACGCGATTTTGACGCCTGCAACACCTTCGCCCGCCTTTGGTCTGGGTGAAATGCAGGATGCTGATCCGGTTAAAATGTACCTCAATGACGTATTTACGGTCACCGTGAATCTGGCTGGATTGCCTGGTATCGCTGTGCCAACAGGGATGGACAAACAAGGGCTGCCGCTTGGCTTGCAATTGATTGGTCGACCTTGGGAAGAGGGAGAGCTGCTTAATACAGCTTATGTTCTCGAACAGGCTGCCGGTTTCGTAGCCAAACCAGCTAAATGGTGGTAAGTCTGTAAAAAAAGAGCAGGCTTACGGGGATCATCATGCGCCTTTTTGTATCGACCTTGATTTTGGTGGGGGTGTCGGCCTGTGCGCCGACGGTCCCGAACTCTGCATCGGGTGTGGGGTTTAACGATTACGCAGCCTATGAACGAGAACGCGCCCAACGGGATGCCGCATTGTCAGGCGGCAAGCCATTGCCAGAGGCAGGGGCTGTCTCGGTGGAGGGAGCCGTCGAAAGTGGGGCGCCGTTAAGTGCATTGTCGGTGCCTGCGGTAACTGCTCCGATCGCCCCAAACACTGTGACTCAAGTGTCTGCACCATCGTCGGTGAATTCTGATGGGTCTCCAAATATTGTGGCTTTTGCGTTGGCAACGAGTAATGCCGTTGGGCAATCTATCTATCCACGGGACGGCGCGGTTTCGGCAGATAAATTGGCGAAAAATTGCGCAAAGTATCGTAATCCCGAAGAGGCTCAGCAAAAATTACTGAGTTCGGGGGGGCCTCAAAAGGATAAATACGATATTGATCCGGATGGTGATGGGTTTGCTTGTTATTGGAACCCGGCCCCGTTCCGATCCGCACGCGGCGGTTAAGGTGTGGACATCACATCTTGCCCGTCACCGAATTTCGGCAAACGTCGGAATGGAATATTACCAGAGCTTATTGTCCTTCACTACACCGCGATGACGTCGGCTGAGGTCGCTCTTGAGCGGTTGTGTGATCCGCAATTTGAAGTGTCAGCGCATTATCTGATTTCTACAGCCGGGACGTGTTACCAAATGGTCGATGAGGCCGCCCGTGCGTGGCATGCAGGGGCGGGTGAATGGGCCGGTTTTGGGGATGTGAACAGCCGTTCAATTGGAATCGAGTTGGACAATGACGGATCGCATCCTTTCTCCGAAGCACAAATGCTGTGTTTGGAATGTTTGATCGCCTCAATCCAGAAACGATGGGATATTGGCCCAGCCGGGGTCATTGGGCATTCTGATTTTGCACCTTTGCGCAAAGTTGATCCGGGCCCGCGTTTCGATTGGCGTCGTTTGGCGATGATGGATCAGGCGATTTGGAGCGAACAGGACACGTGTCGCGGTATCATTTCAGAAGATAGGTTCATAACGGCGCTGGCGCGCATTGGGTATCCGACGGATGCCGTAGCTGCGCCCACTTTGGTCAAAGCCTTTCGCCTGCGGTTTCGTCCATGGGGTTCCGGGGCGCTTTGTCAGGCGGATCTTGGTCGTGCAGAAGATTTAGCACATCGATATCCGGTTGACGGGCGTGACATGCTCACCTAATTCAATAATTGCGCGGATGGCTGGATGGCTGCGGCTTTGGCAACAAAGGCGAGGAAAGTCCGGACTCCACAAGGCAACGGTGCCGGGTAATGCCCGGCCGGGGTAACCCGAGGGATAGCGCCACAGAAAATAGACCGCCCATCGGCGGATCGGGCAACCGATATCACAGGTGGGTCAGGGTGAAACGGTGGGGTAAGAGCCCACCGCGGAGGTGGCAACATCTCTGGCATGGCAAGCCCCACCGGGAGCAACGCCAAATAGGGATCGCGCGTGGCCTAGGCCACAGGGGCGTCTTGCCCCGAGCAGGTTCGGGTTGGCGGCTAGAGGTGGTTCGGTAACGGGCCGCCTAGATGAATGGTCATCCAAGGGGGCAACCCCTGGACAAAATCCGGCTTACAGGCCGTCCGCGCATATTATCCCATACAGTACAAAGCGCCCAACGGAAACGATATCCTTGCCTCACCCCTTGCCGACGCAAGAGGTGAAGGTGCGTCCGTATCTGTCGTTATTTAAGGTAATCAACGGGATCAACACTTTCGAGGCCTTTGCGGACTTCGAAGTGTAAGAAACTTGGATTGCCGGAGCGTACTTTGGCGATTTGCTGATTGCGTTTAACCTTGTCGCCCTTTTTGACGCTTACGTTGTCGACGCTTGCGTAGACGGTCAGCAGGTTATCAGCGTGTTTAAGAACGACAATATTGACGTTATTTGTGTCTTGCGTAATCGCAGCGACAACGCCATCTTTAGCGGCTTTGACTGAGGCGCCAGAGCTGGCTCCGATATCAATGCCCTCATTTTTACCCTTTGAATAAGGGCGAATAATGTTGCCAGACGTAGGATAGGCCAAAGCCGCAGAGTTAGACGCAGTGCTTGCACTAGTGCCGAGGTCGGGTGACGGTGGCGTTTCCGCCGGTGCTTGGGGTGTTTCGTTCACCTCAGGTAAAGGTTTTTCCGCGCTGGGAGGCTCAGGTGTCGGGGACCCTTCTCCTGGGATGCTGGTGGCGGCAACCGCAGAAGCGGCGGGAACTGCGGGGGCAGTTGTAGAGGCTACCGGGATCAAAAGGTATTGTCCCTCGCGGACAGCGAGGTCGGTGCCAAGGCCGTTCCAATCCGCCAAGGATCGGACAGAAACGTCGTAAAGGCGGGCGATGGAATAGGCGGTTTCACCGCGCGCGACTTTATGTCGAACCGGTTCAGCGCCCGTTGGCGCCGCTTGGGTTGCGGTTGTCGCAACGGTCGAGGTCGCAGCGGTCGTCGCCGTGGTTCCGGTTGCCTCTGCGCGATTAATGGCGTCGCCGGCCAATGTGGTCACGTCGATCTGACCGGTAGGTTGAATAGTGCCCGTAGCTGTAGAGGGTTCAGAGACCCGGTTGGGTAGGGCGAGGATTTCACCTTCTCGCAGCCCAACGTCAGGGGAAATGCCATTATATTTAGCCAGAGAGGCCGCATCAACGCCAACGCGGGTGGCAACGTCTGAAACGGTGTCATCTCGTTTGGCAACGGCAACCTGATAATTCGGGTAAGATATTACGCCACGATTATCTGGTTCGGGGCGTGGTGCTGTCGCTTGTTCTGCCGCGTTGCTTGTGTCTAATCCGTTGGCACCAACGGAACTGCGGAGATCGTAGTCAACGCCACAGGCGGCCAACGCCAGAAGGGCCGTGCCGCAAAGCAGCGTTTGCATTTTTGATGTTTGGCTTATTGCCATTACTCGGATCCTCAACTGATCATTCTTTGCCGAGCCCCTCTAGAAGCGGTACAAACCGCACAGAGTTTAGCTCTTCGTACTCGTATCCCGTGGGCGTCCGGGTGACCTTTATCAGGCTCTGGACGGCGTCAGACTGCCCAACAGGAACCACCATGATACCGCCTTCGCGCAGTTGCGCCAAGAGGGGGCCGGGAGGGTCCTCGGCGGCCGCCGTTATAATGATGCGATCAAATGGAGCCTGATCGGGTAAACCATGACTGCCATCACGGTGGATGGCTGTTATGTTGTGCAGATCCAATTTCTGAAACAATGCTTGCGCCTCGACCACTAAGCTTCGAAATCTGTCCACTGTATAGACCCGGCGGGACAGTTGGCTCAGGATGGCAGCTTGATACCCAGTTCCAGTTCCCACCTCGAGGACCTTATCGCGGGGTTGCACTTGCAACGCTTGGGTCATGCGCCCAACCACCGAAGGTTGGCTGATCGTTTGTCCGCACGTGATGGGCAGTGGTGTGTCCTCATAGGCGCGTTCTGCAAAAATCCCTTTGACAAAGGGGCCGCGATCTACTTTTTCCATGGCGTGCAAGACGCGTTTATCCGTTACCCCGGCAGAGCGCAGGGCGAACATAAACTGCATTTTGCGTTCTGCGTCACTCATCCCTCTAAAGCGTCCTTTAGCTCTGTTAGGGCAGTATGGTCTGTTAGATCTGCCCGCATCGGAGTGATCGAAATATATCCCTCAAGATTGGCTGCCGCGTCAGTTCCTTCAGCGGTTGGGGTGTGTTGCGGTCCGCCGCGAACCCATAGGAATTTGCGTCCGGTTGGCGATTGCGCGGCCTCCACCGAAAAATTTGTTCCGGTGCGTCGTCCCTGTGACACGGCCCGCGTGCCTTTCACTTGGGTGGCAGGGACAGGCGGGAAATTCACGTTGTAAAAGAGTTTATAGGGCTGATCATCAGAGGGTGAATTTTGCAAGATGGTTCTGACAGTCTTAGCACCATGGATTAGGGCAGCTTCAAAAGGATCTTCGAGGGATGCATTGTCAGGGCCAAAAAACTGGGACAGAGCGATTGCGGGCACCCCTTGAAGTGCGGCCTCAAGGGCCCCCCCGATTGTACCAGAATACAATGTGTTTTCAGCGGCGTTGTTCCCTCGGTTTATCCCAGATAAAACCAGATCAGGTGTCGCGTCTGCCATGACGTCATAGAGCCCAGCGAGGACACAATCAGCGGGAGAACCTTCAGCCGCGTAACGGCGCGGGGCAAGTTCGGCAATCATAGTTGGATGCGAATAAGAAATGCAGTGACCGACGCCGGATTGTTCAAACGCGGGCGCAACAGTCCAGACTTCGCCGTTAGGACCAGCGACTTCTGTCGCGATGGCATGCAAAATCTCTAATCCGGGCGCGTTGATCCCGTCATCATTAGTTATGAGAATGCGCATGCTCTGTCCCTTATTCGTTGCCATGAGCAATAGTGCAGCTGAACCAGAGCGTAAAGCATGCAATATAGGGATTCTTGCCGCTGTGGCCTTGCTGCAAAGACGATCTTCGACGTTCTCGCATGCAATCTTAGGATTAACCAAAGCTCCTCAAATCTACATGTGGGAATAATTTTAGATTGCCTTTCCCTTCGGTAAATGGGGAAAGGCGTTATCATTAGACCGCGAGTGATAGGAACAATTAGTCTACGGGACGGATCGCAGAGGCCAATTCACGACCATCACGCCCTTCTTGAAGTTCATATTCCACTTTTTGATTGTCAGCCAAGCCCGTCAGGCCGGAGCGTTCGACGGCTGAAATATGGACAAATACGTCTTTGCCGCCATCATCGGGTGCTATGAAACCATAGCCTTTTGTTGTGTTAAACCATTTCACGGTGCCATTTGGCATGCCGCTTCTCCTTCTAATCTTTTTTCTTTCCGCCATGAAACAGTTTGGCGGGTGTGTGTGCTCCGAAATAATCTAGGGTGAAATTACCG
Organism: Pseudoruegeria sp.; assembly: GCA_039972875.1. Classification (GTDB taxonomy): domain Bacteria; phylum Pseudomonadota; class Alphaproteobacteria; order Rhodobacterales; family Rhodobacteraceae; genus Pseudoruegeria. The sequence goes on along the minus strand of JBDWMA010000042.1, from coordinate 426,177 downwards.
TTTGCAAAATTAAACGAAGCAACATGTCGATGTTGGCACAGATGAAAGAAAACGCAAGAAAAAGGGTCTGTGATGAAGGCAGGTTATTGATATATATCGTCGCAAAAGCAGGGTGAAGCAATGAAGTTATATGGATTAAAGGCATGTGATACATGTCGTAAGGCTTTGAAAAAAATTAAAAATAATGAGATGGAAGTCGATTTTATAGATGTTAGGGTTGATGCTGTCTCTGAGGTGACACTGGCTCGATTTCTAGACACATTTGGTGATAAATTGATCAATCAACGATCTACAACATGGCGTGGATTGACAATTGAGCAACGAGATAGCCCACCAGAAGAATTATTAGCTTTACATCCTGCGTTGATGAAACGCCCGGTACTGGATGTTGACGGCGTTCTATATTTGGGATGGACGCAAGATGTTCAAACTCAAGTGCTTGGATAAATCGGTCGCGGTTCCTATTTAGGGCAGAACGAACGGAGAGAAAAAATGCGAAACGCGGCACTTGTACTTGGGCTTATTGGCGGAACAATCGGGATGATTGTTGGCTTTTTCAGCTTTGGGTACACAAGTTTTGTCAGTTGGTTCGGTGAAGTACCCGATCTGATTGAGCAGGTTGAAAATATCGCACTTATCCAAACCGCAAGCCTTGTGGCACCGGTTATGGCTATTGCCGGAGGGGCAATGGCGCGCAGTCAAGCGATGACGGGTGGGGTATTAATGGGGGCTGCTGCAATCACGATGTATTTTGCCTTTGGGTTTGGTGTATTCACCATGTTCCCAATCGCGTTCTGTAGTTTGGGTGCCCTCCTTGCGGTAACGGCCCGTGAGCCAGATTCGGCATAAAAAAATCGGGCCGACGTGGCCCGATTTTTTTTTCTTAATATAATGTTCTGTGACTAGACCTCTTCGGGCCGCTCTATCAAAAAGCGGTCAACAGAGAGGGGACCTGCGCCTTTAACGATCAAGACAGCTAGTATGGTAATCCAGAACAAACGCTGATCCATAATTGCGCTATCAGGGAAACGATCAAACCAGGCGCCCATAGTTTCTGGATGCTCGATACCACCATGACCGTACAGATCTGTAAGGCTTTGAACGATGGTAAATCCAATCATGCTAATCGCGGCCAAACGCGTGAATAAACCAATGACAATCAGCAGCGGCAATATGAATTCTGCCCAAGTGCCAGCCACAACCACAACCCAATGAAAAATCGACAACTGGCTGGTGTCATAGGTCACGGCTTCCATCGCTTTGGGAAAGATTTGTGCGTATGCCCCAACAGAAGGAAACAGAAATCCAAAGATCCCATCGCCAAGTTTTAACATGGCTGAATTCCAGAAGTAGATCAGCAGGGTCGCTGCAAATGTGAAACGCGCAAGCGTTGGCAGGAACCAAGGTTCCATTAGTCTTTCAACCCAGCGGAATAGGCCGTTGTGGATTGCTAAAAGCGGGTTCATAAGTTCTTTCCTTCGACAATATCGGTAATGGCAGCGCCTGTGATCAGGATGCCCAGTGTTTGGCTGAGGTCAAATGCCTCTGTGGCGGCGGTAGCTTTATCCAAGGCCTCTCCAAAGGTCTCTCCGGATGTGAGTGCCGCAACAAAAACCCCGCCACCGGGGGGAAGAGCAGTGATCGTCGGATCATACTCTGGTCTGGTTATCAAAGCGTTTTCACCGGTTTGCACCGGCTGAGCTGCACCCTCAATCATGTTGAAGGTCCAAATTCCGGCGATTGGCCAGTGAGATCGTAACAATTGAACTGCTGGTGCAAAACGCAAAGTCGATGCCATGAGGCGATCTGGTGAGAGGTCCTGCAAACGTTCAGGAGAGATGGCGATGGTATCAGCCGCATGGTAGCTGTGACGCATCGCCAATTCGAGCCGTGCAATATCAGGCAAGTAGCCGAGGTGTTGAACCGGTTCAAAGCCCGCTAGAAAGTCAGGCATGTTTTCCCCGTAGAACATCATCAATGGGCTGTGTGGGGGAAATCGGCGCAAATATACACCGGCCAATGCGTCAAAAAACGTATCTCCGACAAGTTTTTTAATCACGGGAAAAGCCGTGCCAAGGGCCTCGGTCAAGCTAACGACTACATTGTTGCGGTAAACCGAAAACCGTTTTCCCGCTGGACGCCCATCAGGATCTACCAACCCCGTAGGCACTGCCAATTCTGGATCCAGAATGGCGGTGGTGAAATCTGATTGACCGACGTTCATATCGAGGCCGCTTCTTTGGTTTTATCCAAGATGTCTGCCGCGCGTTTTGCCTCTGCCGCAAGGATGGGCCAGTCAGGCACATCGTTATCCCATTCTATCAGGCTGGGCTTTAATCCACCTTTAGCAATCGTATAACGATACATTTCCCAAACCGGATCAACGACTTCGCGTCCATGGCTGTCGATTAGCAAAGGTGCGCCATGTTCGTCCATATCTTCATCATGGCCACCAAGGTGGATTTCTCCGACCAAATGCAGTGGAAAAGCATCGATGTAAGAATAGGGGTCGGTTTTTTGATTGGTCGCTGAGACAAACACGTTGTTGACGTCAAATAACAACCCGCAGCCAGTGCGATTGGCAATTTCAGTCAGGAAATCAACCTCAGCCATCTGGCTTTCTTCAAATGCCAAATAAGTGGATGGATTTTCCAATAACATTTTGCGACCAACAGTGTCCTGCACCTGATCAATATGGTCGACCACGCGATCAAGGGTAGTTTGCGTATATGGCAACGGTAAAAGGTCGTTTAGGAAATGGCTTTCATGTGTTGACCAAGCAAGGTGTTCAGAGAAACTGGCTGGCTGTAACCATTCATTTAGATGTTTCAGGCGCGCAAGATGATCATTGTTAAGTGGACCTTCGCCCCCGATCGAAAGACCAACCCCATGCACAGAAATCGCAAAGCGTTCTGCAAGGTGTTTGAGTTGGGCAAGTGGGCGACCACCGTCCCCCATATAATTCTCCGCATGGATTTCCAGCCATTCAACCGGGGTTGGGTTCTTTAGAATGTCGGAATAATGCTGGGGCTTGTACCCAACCCCAGGGCGATTTGGCAAAGAGTCAAAGCGGCGCGGAGTGGCGTCAAGCATAGGAAGTCTTCCTGAATATGTGTGTCAGGCTCTTGAAGTGCTCCCGCTGTTCATAGCGGAAACACTTATATTTTTCAGCTTATGCTGGCAGGTCACGGTCCAGAGCTTCCAGAGACCCCATACGGTCACCAGGAATTTCCATGGTTTCACAAGTGCCTGCATCTACCAAAGTCCAAGCGTTACCTTGGTAATCAACAACGGATGTACCCGCACAAGTGGTACCTGGGCCAGCAGCACAGTCATTTTTACCAGCCGCAGAAACACCGAAGCATTTCTCTTTGTCAGCAGCGTGTGCAACGGTAGTTGTTGTTGCAGTCAGTGCAGCGGCAACGGCGCCAGCTACGGCAAGAGCTTTAACGTGGTTAGACATGTGAGAGTTTCCTCTTTGTTAAAAACTGTTTCATTTGTCGCCCCTCAGCAACAGGAATAGAGATAGCGGATCATTCGGTGCAATGGCCACTCACTTCGACGTCATTCACAGCGGCGTGATCCTATGTGAAAGAAACAGCCTTAAAAACCATTAAATATGACGAAGTGTGTCAGACGTTTCGAGGGAAATTACTTTAAATGTAACAAAAATCGGCCCGTTTTTTTGAGTTCGGCCAGAACAATATTGTATTTTTGAAGCCTGAATGAGCTGAATTTGGTCAGCGGCGGTCGAAAAGGCGATAAATTCGATCCAAGACTTGGCGCACCTCCGGAAGAGAGCGATCTTTTTCGTGCATAACGACCCACTGATTGTGACTTAGTTCGGCAATCGGGGGGGAGTGTCGAATTAAAGTGGGCTGCACATCCCCGATAAAAGTCGGAAGAACGGCGATCCCAACGCCTGCTAAAGCCAGATCAAGACTGTTGCGCGGGGATGTCACCTCGTATCTGGCCGTGTTTTTTATGTGTTTCTGTACCCAAAGCGCGGAGTTTGTTTTTGCAACGACCCGAATCCATTCGTCCGGTGCTGTTTTCATTCGGTAGGGGGCGAAATCGATCGGTTTAAGCTGTCGGCCTGCCAGCCCGTCTTCGGTGGGGCGACGTTCTCGAATGCCGATGACAGCTTCGCGACGGGCAATATTTAAATGATGTTCGGTCGAAAGCAATTGGATGTTGATGTCTGGCGGGGAGCCGGTCAGATCCTGAATGCGTTGCAATAGACCTAGCATCGTCCATGTGCCTGCTGAAATACGGACGGCGGGGGTTTCATTTTTTCCAGATCGCATAATCGAACGTGCCATTCGGTCAGCTATGTCTGCCATTTGGGTTTGAAGCTGGTGGCCCTCGGGCGTTAGATCATAGCCCCGGTCATGTCGGACAAACAGGTTTTTACCGGTTGCACGTTCGAGCGCAACCATGCGCCGGCTTAGGGTTGCGGGGCTAGTTCCTGTATTGCGGGCAGCGGGGGATAGACCTTTGTTTTGCGCAACCTCCAGAAAGAGTTGTAGATCGCGCCAGTCCAAGTTCATTTCATTCATGAAAAGACCCCTTCAATCCGTTTCATTTTGTGCATGCAGTTGATCCTCTAAAGTGGGGTCAGGTCAAGACGTAAGAGGAGCGGACCATCAGGATGTGCTTGCTGAGCCTTGGTCAACTTTCCAGAAAGGATACAGGATGTATTTTATCACATCTCAAATGGCACAGTCCGCCAAGCCAGCTAACGACACAACCCCTGAGGCACGGTTACGGGCAGAGGATGAATTTATGCACCTTCATGGGGGAAAGGGGGCATGTTGCACGTTCCGTGTGGTTGAGGCTTTGGCTGAGCTATTTGGAAAATGGCTCGATTGGACGCAGGGAATCGATTGTGAAAAGGAGCCTGCGCAGACCGAAAAAAAACGGCCCCTTGAAACAAAGAGCCGTTCTATCGATCTAACGTCTAAGCGTGTTGGTTAGCGCATGTCTGGTGGTGTGCCATCGGCGGACAATCCGGCGACCACATCCGCCAAGGGCTGCACTGAGGTTTGTTTTTCACCAAGGCGGCGCACTGACACAGTGTTTTCGGCGACTTCTTTCATGCCAATGGCAAGAATTACCGGCACCTTACCCAACGAGTGTTCACGGACCTTGTAGTTGATCTTTTCGTTGCGAATGTCGGCTTCTGCACGGACACCGGCCGCGCGGAGTTGAGCCACGACATCATGAACGTAGTTATCCGCATCAGAAACGATGGATGCGACAACCACTTGCCGAGGGGCCAGCCAGAATGGGAATTTCCCTGCATGTTCTTCGATCAAGATACCGATAAAGCGTTCAAAAGAGCCCAGTGTTGCGCGATGTAGCATCACAGGCAAATTCTTGTTGCCATCTTGCCCAATATAACCAGCGCCTAAACGTTCTGGCATATTGGTATCGACCTGAAGTGTACCACATTGCCAGTTCCGACCGATTGCGTCAGTCAGCGTAAACTCAAGCTTGGGACCATAGAACGCCCCTTCACCGGGAAGCAGGTCAAAATCATAGCCGGCAGCGTTACAGGCATCACCCAGCGATTTTTCTAATATGTCCCAGGTTTCGTCTGATCCAATGCGTTTTTCTGGGCGTGTTGATAGCTTTACCGTCCAGTTTTCAAACCCAAGGTCCGCATAGACAGTTGCAAGAAAAGCGATGAATTTTTTGGTTTCGCTTTCGATCTGATCCATGCCGCAGAAAATGTGGCCGTCATCCTGTGTGAAGCCGCGCACACGCATGATGCCATGTAACGCACCTGATGGCTCATAACGATGACAGGAGCCGAATTCGCAGAACCGAAGAGGTAAGTCACGATAGGACTTCAAACCTTGGTTGAATACTTGAACATGACCGGGGCAGTTCATCGGCTTCAGGGCATTCACGGCTTTTTCGCGTGCGTGATCTTCATCAACTTCCACGATAAACATGTTTTCTTGGTATTTGTCCCAGTGGCCTGAGGCTTCCCAGAGCTTACGATCCACCACTTCGGGGGTGTTTACTTCTTGGTAGCCATCTTTGGTCTGCATGCGGCGCATGTAGTCCATCAATGTTGTGTAAACTTTCCAACCGTTCGGATGCCAAAAGATTTGACCCGGTGCTTCTTCCTGCATGTGGAAAAGATTCATTTCGCGGCCGAGTTTTCGGTGGTCGCGTTTGGCGGCCTCTTCTAGCATATGAAGGTGTTTTTTTAGGCCTTCTTTGTTTTGGAAGGCAACACCATAAATCCGCTGAAGCATTGCGCGATCACTATCACCACGCCAATAAGCACCGGCAATGGACATCAGTTTAAACGCGTCGCCGGGGACTTGGCCGGTGTGCTGCAAATGTGGTCCGCGACACAGATCTTGCCAATCACCATGCCAATACATGCGCAGATCTTCGTTCCCCGGAATGGCGTCAATGAGTTCTACTTTATAAGGCTCATTATTGTCCTCATAATGTTTGATGGCGCGGGGACGGTCCCAGACTTCAGTGCGAACAGCCTCACGTTTGTTGATGATCTCTTTCATCTTTTTTTCGATGACGGTGAGGTCTTCGGGTGTGAAAGGTTCTTTGCGATCAAAATCGTAGTACCAGCCGTCTTTGATCACGGGGCCAATTGTGACTTTGACGTCAGGCCAAAGCTCTTGGACAGCGCGAGCCATAATATGGGCGCAGTCATGGCGGATCAGTTCAAGAGCGGGTTCGGTGTCCTTGAGGGTGTTAATCGCGATAGAGGAATCGCTGTTGATTGGCCATTGCATGTCCCAATGCGCGCCATCAACCGTGGCGGAGATCGCTTTTTTGCCCAGCGAAGTCGAGATGGATGCGGCGACTTCGGCAGGGGTTACGCCTGCGTCGTAATCGCGTGCATTGCCGTCTGGAAAAGTGAGAGAGATTTGTGCCATTTGTTGGCCTCCTCGTCAGTTTGGCGCCCACGGAACGCCCGGTTGCAAGTTATGGTTTTCGCAGGTGTTTTGACGGGGTGACGAGGGTAAGTCAAGTCTGCAGCGCTATGTATGTTTTGCAGAATTTTGGGGCTTTTGCATGGAATCTTTTCAAGACCGACTTTTGAGTTTTTGCGCGAGAAAATCGAATGATCAGTCTGAAGTGTTTTAACTTGGCGTCAAGTTCTCGGTTGGAGATTGCTCTATGGGTGCACGGCTGACATATTTTAAGTTGAGCAGCAGGAGGCCTCTATGTCACAGCCAGAATTTTTTGAAACACCGCAAGGGCGTCGTATCGCGTATTACAAAATCAATGGTCAGGGACCAGGCGTTGTCTTTTTGGGAGGGTTCAAATCCGACATGGAAGGCAGCAAGGCGCAACATTTACAAAATTGGGCAATAGCGCACGAGCGTTCATTTTTGCGATTCGATTATTCTGGGCACGGTCAAAGCAGTGGCGTTTTCGAAGAGGGATGTATCGGAGATTGGGCTGAGGATGCTAAAGCCGCGATAGAGGCGCTGACGGATGGGCCGCAGGTATTGGTTGGTTCCTCGATGGGGGGGTGGATTTCACTATTGATGAGCCAGCGCACCACGAAGGTTGCCGGCATGGTCACGATTGCTGCAGCACCTGATTTTACAGAGGACGGATATTGGGCCGCCTTTAATGAATCACAGCGGGCGCAGGTCATGGAAGAAGGACAATTCGCCGTGCCTTCGGATTACGGCGACCCATATATCATTACACGTCGTTTGATCGAGGATGGGCGCGAGCAGCTGGTTCTGCGATCCCCGTTGTCATTGCCTTTTCCTGTTAGGTGTTTGCAAGGGACCGCAGATGCGGCGGTGTCTACGGAAACAGCACTGCGTTTGTTGGAACATGCTACATGTGACGATATTCGTCTGACCCTAGTAAAGGGAGAGGATCACAGTTTTTCCACGCCGGGTTGTTTGGTTTTAATCGAGAAAACCATCGAAAAGGTTCTGAACCGCATTGATGGAGCATAGAGATGCGCAGTTTGGGGAAATGGCTGGGGCGTGTGTTGGTTGCGGTGTTTCTATTGGTTGCAATGCTATTTCTATTCGGGCCCTACGAACCGCTACCTGACAGAACTCACTTTGATGCGACAAGGCTAGAAGGTGGTGTAGATGCCTATCTTGCAGCAGAAGAAAGCGGCATTAAGGATCTGCGTCCCGGAATTGAAAAACGTGTGATTTGGGCAAGCGAGCCAGACAGGAGAACCCCGCTGTCGATCGTGTACATTCATGGGTATTCCGCAACCTCAGAAGAAATTCGTCCTGTTCCGGATAGGGTGGCTGATGCTTTAGGAGCCAATCTGTATTTTACACGGTTGACGGGCCATGGGCGAAACGGGGAGGCCATGGCCGAACCGACTGTCAGCGACTGGATGGAAGACATCGCCGAAGCCCTTGCGATTGGACGAGATATTGGGGATGAGGTTATCGTGTTGACGACCTCTACCGGCGGGACGTTTGTCGCTTTGGCTACGTTTGATCCGGACATGATGGCGCGCGTGAAGGGGGTGACGTTTTTATCGCCGAATTTCGGAATTGCGAACCCATTGTCGTTTTTGCTGACCTTTCCGGCGGCCCGTTATTGGATCGAAACGGTGGGTGGCCCGACCCGCAGTTACGAGCCAAAAAACGATGAACACGCAGCTTTTTGGACCTATGAGTATCCTACTCGTTCGGTTTTGCCGATGGCGGCCGCTGTAAAAAAGGCAGCTGGAATGGATTACCGGGGAGTCTCAACCGCTGCATTGTTTTTGTATTCACCCGAGGATTCAGTCGTTCGCCCGGACATCACCGCTGACATTGCCGGACAATGGGGTGGGCCAATGCATACGGTTCATTTGGCACCGGGATTGGGGGGCGATCCGACCCATCACGTGATAGCTGGTCGGGTGGTTTCCCCAGAAGGCACCGAACCGGCGGTTGCTGCAATCCTCAATTGGATTAAGGGCTTGCAATAAGGGGGCTTGCGTGGGAACGTAAGGGGAACATTATTCATGGGGTTTTATGGAACAACGCGTTAGCCTGATTACTCTTGGTGTGGCAGATTTGGGTCGTGCCGCTGATTTTTACGAGGCTTTGGGGTGGATGCGTGTCGATAGCCCTGATGGCGTTGTGGCTTTTGATTTGATTGGGCAAACGCTTGGTTTGTATCCAAAAGAGCTTCTTGCACAGGAATGGGGTATGAATGTCGAAGACATCAGCGGTTTTTCGGGGGTGACTTTGGGCCATAATGTTGCCGACAAGGCTGACGTTGCACAGCTTTTGAGGCGGGCAGGGGCCGCCGGTGCAAAAATTCTGAAAGAAGCCCAAGATGTTTTTTGGGGTGGTCATCATGGATATTTCTCAGATTTGGACGGTCATATCTGGGAAGTTGCTCACAATCCCTTCTCGCCTCTTGGTCCACAGGGGGAATTCCAATGGAACGGCGTGACATGATCCACGTGGATCAAAAGCGGCTCTTGATGGCCGTGGGAAAGAGCTGAACGCGCCGTGTGAAAGGGCGGGATAGGCGTGCTGTGTGGCAGGGCATCTTAGCCACACTCTGTGGTAAATGACACTTTGCACCCCTATCTTGCTTTGGAAACAACGTCTTCTGCTGCAACCTTCATGTAAAAGAATGGAAGGGTTGAGGGAGAGATGACGGAACCATTGTTATTACTGCCAGGAATGATGTGCGACGCGCGTCTGTTTGCACATCAGATTGCCCGGCTATCGAAAGACCGCTGCGTCATGATTGGCCCAACGACTATGGGTCAAAGCACTGCTGAAATTGCACGTTTTATTCTACGCGGTGCGCCAGAAACATTTGCCCTTGCCGGCCACGGTCTGGGGGGCATGGTCGCGATGGAAATTCTGAAAGCCGCCCCAGATCGGGTCAGCCGCATTGCGCTTATCGATACCAGCCCTTTAGCCGAATCGCCGAATATGGCCGCCGATCGTGAGCCCTTGATCATCGCGGCGCGGCTTGGTCGGTTAGAAGAGGTCTTAGAAGGTGAAATGAAACCGGATTATTTGTCACCAGCGGTGAATCGGGATCAAGTATTGGGGATTTACCGGACTATGGGGATGGATTTGGGGTCCGATGTATTTGTCCGACAAACGCGCGCGTTGCAACGACGCCCCGATCAACAGAAAACGCTACGCATGGCTCGGCTTCCCGCACTTGCCTTATGTGGTGCGGATGACACTTTGTGTCCAATACACCGGCACGAGGTTATGGCGGCATTAATGCCCCATGGAACCCTGAAAGCCGTACCCGACGCCGGTCACTTATTGCCTTTGGAGCAACCGGAGGCAACGACACAGGCTCTCGGGGATTGGCTCGAAGCCCCCCTGATGCTGCATTAACGTAATGGAAAAGGGCTCGAGATCCTGATCTCGAGCCCAAAATTCAATTTTATACGTTTATGGCCTAAACAGCTTTCAATCTGCTGGCAGATTTTGTCGCTGCCTTTTTCACCGGAGCGGGTGGTGGCGAATTGGCATCAATGAATTCCAGCACCAACGGACGGATATTATTCCGCCAGCTTTTGCCTGCAAAGATCCCGTAGTGACCTGCTTCTGGCTCAATGTGGCTGGCCTTTTTGCTGTCATCAAGACCTGTTAGCATATCAAGAGCCGCAACGCATTGACCTGGGGCGGTGATGTCGTCTTTTGCGCCCTCAACCGTTTTCACAGCGACCTTTGTGATGGCTCCGATATCTACCTTCACACCGTCAACGACGAATTCATTGGCGGCGAGTTCACCGTTTTTGAAAATTCGTTCGACCGTCGTAAGGTAAAATTCTGCAGGCATATCCATGACCGCGAGATACTCATCATAGAACCGGTTATGACGATCATGATCTGATGTTTCACCGCGAGCGGCACGTTGAATCTGGTCGGTAAAGGCTTTGCCGTGGGTTTCGGCATTCATCGACATGAAAGAGCTAAGTTGCAGTAGGCCGGGATAAACCATCCGTCCCGAACCAGCGTATTTAAAGCCAACACGTTGTATCGCCATTTCCTCAAGGACACCCATTGTGACACGTCGACCAAAATCAGTGACATCAGAGGCGGCAGCATTCGGATCAATCGGACCACCAATAAGCGTCAACGAACGCGGTTGAGCATCGGGATCTTCGGCTGCAAGGTAGGCGGTCGCTGCTAATGTTAAGGGCGCGGGTTGGCACACCGCAATAACATGTAAATCAGTTCCAAGGTGTTTCATGAATTCGACGAGGTATAGGGTATAATCCTCGATGTCGAATTTGCCTTCTGACACAGGGATATCACGGGCGTTGTGCCAATCGGTAATATATACTTCGCAATCTGGTAAAAGGCTGTTTACGGTAGACCGAAGGAGGGTCGCGTAATGACCAGACATCGGGGCGACCAACAGAACTTTTCGTGCTTTTTCAGGGCGACCAATGACGTTAAAGTGGATCAAATCCCCAAACGCGCGAGATACTTCTATCTCAATTTCAACAAGGTGATCACGGCCATCCTCACAAGATACAGATTGAATGCCCCAGTCAGGTTTGGCCACCATGCGCGAAAAGCTGCGTTCGGTGACTTCGCCCCAGGCCGCCATCCATTGGATCATTGGGTTTGCGACCAATCCTGTCGCGGGATAAGATGCAATCGCCAACGCCGAAGCCCCCATCCACTGGTTGGTTGTTCGGACCGTCTCCATCAAATCGTAAGTGGCCATGTAACGCATCGCTATCATCCCTCTCCGGTAAAAACCGGTTCAATTCGCCGCTTTGACCAAAAGTCGCGGTCGGTTTATTGTGCACTTGCGGCAATTCTATTGGGAACTTATTAATATGACAACTGATCAGAACGACACACTGCAAAATGATGCCGTGGATTTGACCAAACTGAATGAGAATCTCACCAAAATTGAGGCATTATCCCAGCGTTTGGTTTCGGCGTTGTCACATTCTCGTAAAGTTGATTCGAGTTTGCAGGGCCCTGGTCAGGATCTCTACATGAAGGCTGCCGCAGCCTATATGGGAGATATGGTCAATAACCCGTCGAAAATCATTGAAACGCAAGTGTCCTATTGGGGTAAAGCGCTCAAGCAATACATGGATGCGCAGCAAATGCTGACATCTGGCCAGTTCGTTGCGCCCGCAGATGAAACACCTATGGATCGTCGTTTCTCCAATGATCTTTGGCAGAGCCATCCATATTTCCACTACATAAAGCAACAATATATGATGACCGTTGAGGCCGTCTCGGCCTCAGTGGCCCAGATTGAGGGACTTGATGGCAAAGATAAAAAACGTTTGGAGTATTTTTCTCAACAAATTTTGGATCTGATGGCCCCGACCAATTTTCTGGGAACCAACCCTGATGCTTTGGAGAAAGCCGTTGAAACCGAGGGGCAATCCTTGGTGAACGGATTGGAAAATCTTGTTCGTGACATTGAATCGAACAGTGGTGATTTGGTCGTAACGCTCGCCGACAAAGACGCCTTTACGGTTGGCCAAAATATTGGGACCTCCGAAGGGTCGGTTGTGTTTCGCAATGAGCTATTTGAGCTTATCCAATATGCGCCAAAGACTGAGAAAGTGCATAAAACGCCGCTGATCATTTTCCCGCCCTGGATAAATAAATTTTATATACTTGATCTAAAAGAAAAAAATTCCTTGATTAATTGGATCGTTGAGCAAGGTATCACATTGTTTGTAGTCAGCTGGGTGAACCCAGACCAAAGCTACGCGGATGTTGGCATCGGTGATTATATCGAAAAGGGATATCTCAAGGCAATTGAACAGGTAAAGTCAATTACGGATCAGCCACAGGTTAACGCTGTTGGGTATTGTATTGCCGGAACAACGCTTAGTTTAACGATGGCGCTGATGAAGCATCGCGGTGATAAGTCAATTAAATCTGCCACGTTGTTCACAACATTGACCGATTTTTCCGATCAGGGAGAGGTTGGCGTCTTTTTAGATGATGGGTTTGTAGATGGCATAGAGGCGGAATGCAAAGAAACGGGAATTCTGGATTCCTACTTTATGTCTCGTACCTTCTCTTATTTGCGCTCAAATGATTTGATCTACACGCCTGCAATAAAAAGCTACATGCTTGGAGAAGCACCTCCGGCGTTTGATTTATTGTTTTGGAACGGTGACTCGACCAATTTACCCGGGCGCATGGCAGTAGAGTACCTGCGCGGTCTCTGTCAAAATGATCAATTTGCGAATGGTGGTTTTGAAGTTTGCGGTGAACGGCTTCATATTCAGGATGTGACCGTGCCGGTCTGTGCTGTGGCGTGTGAAACCGATCACATCGCTGCGTGGAAATCGAGCTTTAATGGCGTGAAGCAGTTTGGTTCGCGATCTAAAACTTTTATTCTGTCCGAATCTGGACATATTGCCGGGATTGTGAACCCGCCAAGCAAAAAGAAATACGGTCACTATACCGGTGCAGCGCCCAAAGGTGATCCTGAGAGTTGGCAAGCAGAAGCAACCTTCAACAATGGTTCTTGGTGGCCCACCTGGGGGGCCTGGTTGGCGAAAAAATCAGGTGCTAAAGTGGATGCCCGACATCCCGGAGATGGTGGAAATGCGATTATTTGCTCAGCTCCAGGGACCTATGTCTTGCCAAAATAGTGAAGTAAATTAAAGGTTTGAGATTTTATGCTGCATTGCAGCAATAAATCTCTTGAAATGCTGCGATGCAGCGATCATATTGGTGTTAACAAAACAAACTAACCCTCATGAGATCAGGAGAGATCCAATGAACACGCCTAACGATTTTACAAAAGCCTTTCAGGATGGCCTTGCTTCTCTGAATGTTGATACATCCGCAATCGAAGAGTCCTTTAAGTCTACAGCTGCTCTTGCTGAAAAAATGTCCAAAATTTCTTTGGCCGCTGCAGAGCAATCCGCTGAGCTTCAAAGCAAATGGACCAAAGACACCTTGGCGAAAATCGGCGCTGCAAGCGGAGCCAAAACAGAGCCTGCAGATATGGGCAAAGCCGTAAGCGATTTCGCTTCTTCTTCCGCTGAATCAGCAACAGAAAACATGACTGCATTTGCCGAAATTTTAAAGAAAGTGCAGCTGGAAACCGTTGAATTGCTGATGTCCGCTGGTAAGGAAATGGGCGAAGATGCTCAATCAGCTATGCAAAAGGCAACGGCTGCGGCAACATCTGCAACCAAAGCCAAGAAATAAGACCTAGTCTTTTTTCAGGTGAGAATTTAAGGGGTCAGCAGCTATGCAGGCCCCTTTTGTTTTGTGGGAATTATGAAAAAATTAATGAATTCAGGTCAGTGTGCGACTGCAGAATATTTAACGCTGCATTGCAGAAAAAAACTTGAAATGCTGCGCCGCAGCATATAGATTGAAAATAGAAATTAATCGGCTACGACCCAGATTCGTTTGAGCCCATCGGAGTACGAAAAATGACAAACACACAAGATTTCACAAAAATGATGCAAGACATGATGGCGTCCTTCCCAGTGGACACCAAAGCATTTGAAGACGCATATAAAACGACTACAGAGTTGAATGAAAAATTCACCAATGTTGCTCTGGAAGCTGCTGACAAATCTGCAGAAATCTCCTCAAAATGGACAAAAGACACCATCGCGCGTCTGGGTTCTGTTTCTGCCGCTAAAACTGATGTGTCCGACTACGGTAAAGCATTGACAGATTTTGCTTCTGCATCTGCTGAAACAGCTTCTGAAAACATGGCAGCTTTCGCTGAAGTTGCGAAAAAAGTTCAAATGGAAACTGTTGAACTGATGATGGCAAGCGGTAAAAACTTGTCAGAAGATGCAACTGCTGCTGTTAAAAAAGCCACTACAGAGGCAACTAAAGCGACAAAAACTGCCGTCAAAGCTGCAGCAAAATAAGCTGACAATATAATCTAATGCTTGGATTTCTAAGCAGGGTTAAATAGTTGAGGGCAGATCCTAGCGGATCTGCCTTTTTCTTTTGTTGCTTTTCTGGCTGTGTGGCATAGGCTCCTCTGCACTGCAGAAGAAAGGGTCTACTGTGTCCGATACTACAGCACCACTGTTGGTTAAACGCTACGCAAGCCGTCGTCTTTATAACACGGAAACAAGCGATTACGTAACGCTTGAGGATATTGCTCGCTTCATTCGTGATGGTCGTGAAGTACAGATTATTGACTTAAAAAGTGGTGATGATCTCACGCGGCAGTATTTGTTACAGATTATCGCGGAGCATGAGAGCCGGGGTGAAAATGTGCTTCCGATCAATGTGTTGACTGATCTTGTACGCAGTTACACCAATCAGGCTCAGAGCATCGTTCCCGATTTTCTAGCCATGTCATTTGATATGCTTCGAGATGGGCAATCCAAGATGATGGAGAACCTGACCACCATTCCAAACCCTATGCAATCTATGCCGGGGTTTGACGCTATGCAGTCGCAGCAGAAGGCCTTTGTCAAAGCAATGACCAGTGGGTGGACCCCAGAATCAGAGGCGTCTGAAGGGGCCGCTGATGGGGCGTCTGATGATTTGGCAGATATTAAAAAGCAGTTGGCAGAACTTCAGCAGAAATTATCTAAACTGAACAATTGAGATTTGTCCGATTTAGTATCACGCAATTTTGTTGCGGCTATACAGAGAACCCGCATAGCCGCAACGACATCAATTGACAGGTAGCTCTTTCGTTTGTTGCGCTGCGGTAATGATCGTGTCGGCTACAAAGGTAAGATCCTTTTTGCTGAGCCGCGCCGGTAGGCGAACGTCGCAGGCCCGCATCAGCATGGATCTGGTTTGCGGTAGTTCGGGAAGGTCCCCTAAGAATTTCCAATTCCAAAACGCTCTGGCATTATCCTTGGAACGTCCAAAAACTTGAACGGGGACACCACGATCGGCTGTATGCTTTAGAAAGTTTGCGACATCTTCGTCCGACATATCAACGAGATTAAACTGGATTGAATCCGGTGCCCGTAGTTCGGCTGATAGTGCTGGTGGAACTGAAATACACGGCAATTCGTTAATTCTTTTTGCAACGTAATTATACCCGTTTCGTCCATCTATTACCCGCTGCTCCAATGCGGGGAGTTGCGGACGAATGACGGCAGCGGATAGATTTGACATTCTTGTGTTATACAGAGGCAGCGTGTTCTGCCATTTAGAAAATTGATCCTGTAGTACCGGATGTTTCTTCCAGTTATGTTCATAAGCGCCGGACATTATGACGGCACGCGCAACTAGATTGGCATTATCGGTAATCAATATGCCTCCTTCGCCCGCATTCAGCATCTTGTACGATTGAAATGAATAACAACCGATGTCGCCCAAAGTTCCGATGTTATGGCCGTTCCATTTGGTTCCAAGGGAATGCGCAGCATCCTCAATAACAGGTATACCGGCTGTTTTTGCCATGGATAGGATGGCGTCCATATCAGAAGTATGGCCACGCATGTGGCTGATTAAGACGGCCATAATTGAGCCATCAAGTTTTGTACGAAAATCTTCGAGATCAATACGGTAATTATCGCCAACTTCCACCAGAACCGGAGTACAATCGGCGTGTACAACAGCGGACGGTACTGCTGCAAAGGTAAAAGCTGGGATCAGCACGCGGGCACCCCGTGGAAGATTGAGGGCCTTCAAAGATAAAAACAAAGCTGCAGAGCAAGAGGCAACAGCAAGCGCGTAGCGACACCCTAGGAGGTCCGCGAATTCTTGTTCGAGCAAGGCAACGGGAGAGGCCTCAGAGCCATAACGAAAAAGGTCTCCTTTTTGAAACATACGTTCTATTTCACTCAATGCCTCAGCTGGTATCGCCTCGGAATCGTATAGGTTTGGGGCTTGCATCGCGTGGCTCATTTCAGTCGTTGAAAATGTACTTCTGTATGTGCATCCTTTTACGACGAGTGAATGAACTCATACAGTCATTTTGCGATAATATTTGACATTTGACACAACCAGAAAGGTCTGGTCGACATGGATAACAGATCTTTGCATCACATATCCCCGGTTTTGGGTCTGCATTGTTCGGGAGCAAATGGATTAGAGTGGCGACGACTGGCTAATCTTAGCGCCGGTCCGGGGGCTGTCGTCTTACCAGAGTTTCTGGGAAACCCGTCCCGAGGGCATTGGACAAAAGCGAGAAAGTTTTCGTTAGCTGATGAGGCTTCTGGTTTTCTGACCGCTCTTTTGGAATTGGGTAGGCCGTGTCATATTGTCGGGCATTCCTTTGGTGGGGCGGTAGGGCTTCATATTCTGCGCCATCATCCGGAGTTGGTTGCCTCTCTATGCCTTTATGAGCCGACGTGTTTCCATGTTTTGCGGGATTTGGACGAGGAAGGAGTTGAATTGCTTCAAAGTATTATTGAGTTCAATGATCGCCTAAAAACTGTTTTGCTCAAAGGTAAGAGCGATTTGGCGGCGCGTATGTTTACTGATTTCTGGAGTGGTGAGGGAAGTTATGACGCGCTTACTATGGAACGCAAAGAAGCCCTTGGTTATTTTGCCCCCAAAGCGGTTCCCGACTTTGAAGCGTTGTTGTGGGAAGCAGAGACTGCTGGAGATTTAAACTCAGATATCCCGGTGACTCTGATTTACGGGGAGCATACGCAACTTCAGACTCGGCGAATTATAGACGTTCTGTCTGGCCGTTTTAACTGTCCGTCAGTTCATTGTGTGACGGGCGCGGCGCATATGGGCCCCTTTACCCATCGGGACATCGTTAATGAGCTGGTGGTAACACACATTATCCGAGCGGAAATTGCAATTGGGGAGGCCAAACCCCAGTTTTCTGGTTAAGCAATTTAGCTGATTAACGTATGGCGACTGCAGGAAACTTTACCTTAGTCACCAGTATTTATTGAGATCCAGTGCCTGAGAAATAGATTGTCTATAGATGATATTGATGGAGAGAATCTGATGTCCCCTTTTACACTATTACGTGCCGGAATAGCTGCCCTGTCCCTTTTTTCTTTTACTGCAGCGGCAGCTCTGGCCAACACAAACGGAGAGGTCCGTCCGCATCCGGATTATCCCGAGTGCAATTATTACCCGATCATGAATGATGCAGGCGAGATCCTGTATTGGAACTTCAAAGGGTACTGTGAACGTGCTGCCTGCGCTGCTGACCCCGAAGAATGCTAGTGACTACCGAATAATTTGGGGGCGCAGTTTCAGTTTGGGACGCGCTTCTTGCGGTAAATGGCGGTTCAAGCGTCTGTTGATGGCTCCAAATAGGCCAACGATGACTAATGTGGCCATGATGAAATACATTGCCAGGATGGGGTAGGGGATGAACGGGTTAAACGTTTTATCCGCGAAATAGCTCGCGTAATACAGTGCGTCGCCTTTTTGCTGCCACGCGGGAAAGGCCGAGAAAAAGACCAGCGTCGTTGCATGAAACAAAAAGATGGCTTCATTCGTGTAAGCAGGCCAAGCCAGTCGTAACATTGTGGGCCAGACAATCCGGCGAAACCGCGTTTTTCCAGTGATGCCATAGGCGTCTGCGGCTTCAATGTCACCTTTGGGGACCGATTGCAGCGCACCGTAAAAAATTTCAGCGGAATAGGCGGATGTGTTCAGGAACAAAACGATCAGGGCCCCGACAGAAGCCGCCGTAAAACCATCAAACAACGGGCTCGTTTGTTTTAAGCTAAGAAACAGAAAATAGGCAAAAAAGAATTGAATAAACAACGGTGACCCGCGGAACAGAAAGATGAACCATTCTGATGGTTTGCGAAGCCAGTTGTTTGAGGACGCCTTGCCCAATGCCAAAACCGTTGCAAAGAAAAAGCCAAGAATTAGGGCTGTCACAGCGAAATAGATATTCCAAATCATTCCAGACCCAATCAGGGTGAAATGCTCACAGAGTGTGTATTCGCCTTTTGGCAGTAAACGTTCCCCTATCCCAACAGATCGAAGAGCGTAATCCTGAATGGTTTGGATGCAAGCGCTCATGCGGTGGCCTTTCTTTGGGCTTCACCTGCGGTGGTGGCTTGGCCACGGGTTAACCGCTTCATCAGTTTTTCCATCGCAATTTCAGACACCCTCGTAAAGGAGAGGTAAAACACCAGAAGGAAGGTAAAATACCATATGCGCCAATCTCCGTGGGGATAGTCTGTAAAGCGTGCGTTTTTTGTGCCGCCCAATTCACGGGCCCAATATACGATGTCCTCAACACCTAGCAAAAACAGCAGGGGTGTAGATTTAATCAATACCATCCATAGGTTAGATAGGCCGGGGACAGCGTAGACCCACATCTGTGGAACAAGGATCCTCCAGAAAGCTTGTCGTTGTGTCATGCCATAGGCCTCAGCGGTTTCCATTTGAGCACGAGGAACGGCCCGCATGGCCCCAAAAATAACATTCGACGCAAAAGCCCCGAACACAATGGCAAAGGTGAGAACGGCAAGGAAAAAGCCGTAGGTTTCATGAACCCACTGCGGCGATGCCGACAAAGGTAGTTTAGCGGATTGGCACACGATAAAATCGGCCCCCTGACGGATGGGTTCATCCCAGTCAGGGCATTTAACTTTATGCCGCATCCATTCAAAACCTTGATCAAGGGCGATAACGAAAAACAGGAAAAAGGCGATGTCTGGGACGCCGCGTACAATGGCGGTATAACCTTTGCCTAACCAACGAATGGGCGCAATACGAGAGCGTGCAGCCGATGCACCGGCAAAGCCAAAGGCCAAGGCGGTAGGGGCGGTGATTGCCAGCAGGGCCAATACCGTCAGGAAGGACATGTAAAACCCCATGTGTTTACCTGTCGTCAGGTAACAACTGAGCCAGGTTAGCCCCTCAAGGGTGGATGGATCTGTGCAATAGGAGAACATGGCCGGGCCTGTCTGCGCTGGATGCGTTAAAGGCCAAAAGACCTTGTAATCAAATGGAAATCAGGCCCGCCAATGCGAGCCTGAAAAGGCCGAAGCCTAAATGGTTACCATTGAGAAGAAACCTGCCATTTGGCGATCAACTCATTCAGAGATCCATCATCTTTCATGGATTGGATCGCAGCGTCGAATGTGGCGCGCAGTTCGCTGTCAGATTCGCGCAAGCCCATGCCAACGCCGCCTCCGATGGCTTCTTCTCGATCCAGCTTAACAAGACCGTCGGTGCCTGCAACGGTCTCAATAAAGCTTGCGTCTGCCAAAACGGCATCGGCCTCGCCGTTGCGTACCGCCGCGACTGTTTCTTCGGGCGTTGCGAATTCAACCAAGGTCCAGCCTTGTTCTGCCACAAATGCGGCCTGAATAGTAGACGCTTGAGCCGCCACAACGGCGCTGTCTAAGTCAAGGTCGGCGGACAGGGCAACGTAGGTAGAGGGATCTGGTGGCGTGTAGGGTTGCGTGAAATCAATGACTTCTTCGCGCTCTGCAGTGATCGACATACCGGCGATGATTGTGTCGTAGTTGCTAGACACGAGGTTTGGGATAATTGAATCCCAATCGTTTTTAACCCATTCGCAAGTCAACTCGGCACGGGCACATAATTCATCGCCAAGTTCGCGTTCAAAGCCGTCAATTTCGCCTTTATCGTTGACGAAATTCCATGGTTCATAAGCGCCTTCTGTGCCCATACGGACCACATCAGCTGCCGCTGAGATACTAGCAGACATCGCCAGTGCGGTGGTAGCAAGAATTAGTTTTTTCATTTTTTTCTTCCTGTTGTTCAGAGTGCTGACGTTGTTGCACTCAGAAATTGTTGTAGTCTTTCCGTTTTCGGATTGCCGAAGAGCGCAGTAGGATCACCTTCCTCTTCTATTTTGCCTTTGTGCAGAAAGACCACATGGTCTGAGACATCTGCGGCAAGGCGCATATCGTGTGTAACGATAATCATTGTACGGCCTTCTTCGGCCAAATCTTTGATAACTTTGACGACTTCTTGTTCTAGTTCCGGATCTAGAGCAGAGGTTGGTTCATCAAACAGCAATGCTCTTGGTTCCATACATAAGCCGCGGGCTATAGCAGCCCGCTGCTGTTGCCCACCAGACAGCTGCGCCGGATACACATCGCATTTATCGCCAATTCCCACTTTTTCAAGGTAACGGCGGGCGGACCCTTCGACTTCGGTTTTATCCCGGCCCAAAACAGTGACGGGGGCTTCCATCACGTTTTGCAGAATTGTCATATGGGCCCAAAGGTTGAACTGCTGAAACACCATAGACAGATTTGTGCGAATACGGATGACTTGGGCTTTGTCCCCCGGATGTCTGGCCAAACCTTGGCCCTGCCAAGATACACTTTCCCCTTCAAAGAGGATGTCGCCCTGTTGGCTATCCTCAAGCAGATTGGCGCATCGCAGTAACGTTGATTTTCCAGACCCCGATGATCCGATCAACGATACAACATCTCCCTTATGCGCGACAATATCCACGCCCTTAAGGACTTCCAACTCTCCGTACTGCTTATGCAAGTTTCGGATTTCGATTACGGGTGTATCTGATTTTGCCACGCGGTCTCTGTTCTGGTTTTTTCTTTCTTAAATAGGGCGGAAAAATGCCTAAAAAGCAATTGGCAAAGGTTAACTTACGCGACGGAATGCTGCGCTTAGATTAACTTTTGGTCTTCAAGATCCAAAAAGGAAGGCGAGTCGCGTCATCGCGATTGACGAATGCATCCCTTGGGTTGCATCCTGTCGAGCTGATAGAGCCTATTTTGATTGGACGCGTTGGCGTGCCATTGCGCTGTCACGATCGTTAACCCCTAGAAAATTCGCCGCCATTCGCATAATCGAGTTTTCCGCGATGTCGCGTTCACCGTCGGCAAGAACTACAGCCCATAGGGCCTCTATAACGTCGGCTCGATCTTCGTATTCAACTGCATCTTTGATGGCTCGGGTGAAGCGAACGGTGTCCGGGGCCTCTGCTTCCAGAGATTCGGCTTGTTTGCGCAGCTCGGTCGCCTCAAACGCTGATAGCTTATAGCGATGTGCAAGAACGCGATCGATTTGGTCTATTTCGGCTTGGGCGTAATCCCCATCCGAACGGGCAATCCGAACCAGAAGGGCTGACAACGAAAGGCGCGCGTCTTCGTCAGAAAGCGTTTTGGGTTGTGGGGCGGTTAAGCGGCCAAGAAGATTACCGAACATAAACTCTCAATACTCATGTGTGTGGATGCCATGGGGCAGTCAATTGATTGTGATCAGGTGGGTGGGTGTTTTAAGTCCTGTGTCGCAACGCCAAGGATTGCAGCAACCCGGTCCAAAATCAAATCCTCTTCGGGACGTTCAATACCATCGGCCATGACCACGCTCCACAAAGATTCTATAATGGCAGATCGATCCGCATAAGGGACAGAGTTCTTTACCAAGGCGGCAAAGGTTTCAGTATCTGGAGCTTGGGTTTCTAACATCTCGCATTCGTGACGAAGTTTCGCAGCCGCAACAGAAGATAAGTCATATCGTTTGGCTAGAATTGTGTCGATCTGACTGATCTCTTCGAATGCATAGTGTTTGTCTGATTTTGCAATTCGGACCAATAGCGCACCTAGGGCACGCTTTGCATCCGGATCCGGGAGAGGTGTTGCGGTTTTTGCCCGCAGTTGGGAAAGTAAATTATCGAACATGTTGCGATCATAGCCGGCACCGATAACTTAGCAACTCTTGCGACTGCATGAAGCGAAGAAAATGTAATAAGGCTCGAAAATATTTGAGATCTTTTGGAAACGGATTAGGATGTTCATAAGAGAATCGTCCTTAACTTGAGGGGCGATGGTTATCAAATAGAGGCGTATTGTGGGCATTGGTTCGGTTAGATATTTGTCATTCGGCATCGCCGCTTTATTGGCTGCGACGACACCTGTTCTTGCTCAAGAGGCCAGCGATCCCGGCATTTTGGATGCGGGGGGCTATTTGGATGCAGATAACCCAGACCTTGTATTCTCAATACGTTTAGGTGGCCAGGCTGCCAGGCCTTATTTTGGTTCCGATGATATCGAATTGGGTCCCGATGTTGGGTTTCGCTTTGACTTCGTTCAATTTCCGAACGGGCTACAATATTCGTCCGGGAATTCTGTTGGTTTTGGCCAAGGTTGGGGGCTGCGTGGTTCCGCGCGCTATATTCCGGAACGAGATTCGACCGAGTATTCTGAATTGGCGGGACTTGATGATGTCGATTGGGCATGGGAATTGGGTCTTGGTGCCGGATATGAGGCAGAAGACTATCGATTTTATGGTGTCGTCCGATATGGTTTGATTGGCCACAATGCATTCGTTGGCGAAATCGGGGCGGATTATATCGTTCGTCCGGCGGATGGGTGGACGTTGACAGCCGGGCCAAGGCTGCTTTTGGGCAGTGGTGATTACACGGATACTTATTTTGGGATCACGGGGGATGAATCTGTCAGCAGTGGGCTTGCAGCCTATGATCCTGACGGCGGACTGGTAGAGGCTGGTTTGGAAGTTAGTGCGCGTTATGACTTCAATGAACGTTGGGGTGTTGAAGGTATCCTGTCCTATAATAAACTACTTGGGGACGCGGCGGATTCACCAATCGTTGAGCAAGGCAGTGATGAAATCCTCAGGCTTGAGGTCGGTTTAACGCGGCGAATTAGCCTCGATTTTTGAAAACGGCCGGATTTGTTTAGGTTCGATCAGGTTTTTTTAATGATGCAGATGTTCGTCTCATCAGCAATGTACGATGTAATTGTCCATGAGCAAGACGGCGCATTTTTTTAATGCCCGGGCACCGTAAATTTTGATCTGAAGTTGAATGAATTTTGGTAGGTTGTGTTTGGAAACCGCTGGCTTTACCGCTGTGGAATACGACGAACAAGCTTGATCGAAACGGAGATCACCTTTGGGGAGCGGGAGCGTATTTTCGTGCCTTGCCCTGCGATCTCTTAGTTTATGTAATCAGCCAAAATCTCTACGCACCGGACCCTTCGATAATCATCAGATCACCATCCGCCGCATTTAACCGTAAGCTTCGAACAGCTTGATATTCGGGGCTATCGTAACAGGCCAGCGCGGTTTCGTAGCTGCCGAATTCGATGACGACGGAACGGTTACGCTGCTTTCCCTCGCGTATTTCCGATGTCCCTGCTCGAATGATAAATCGCCCTCCAAACTTGGATAGGGGGAGCACAACGGCAGAACGATAGCTTTCATAGGCGTCTGGATCTTTCACATCCATATGTGCGATCCAATATCCTTTGGGCATATCGTTCTCTCCTTAAAGTGCAGTGTTAAACCAAACGGGACGCATCCTTGGCCGCGCGGACGAAGTCCTTGAACAGGGGGTGTGGTTCAAACGGTTTGGACTTTAGCTCTGGGTGGTACTGCACGCCAATAAACCATGGATGGTCATTCCATTCCACAATTTCCGGCAGTTTCCCGTCCGGTGACATTCCAGAAAATTGCAGGCCACATTTTTCCAATTGTTCACGATAAGCGATATCGACCTCATAGCGGTGACGATGCCGCTCTTCGATTTTGGTTGTGCCATAGGCTTCTGCTACTTTTGAGCCTTTTGCCAGTTTTGCTGTGTACGCACCAAGGCGCATAGTGCCGCCTTTGTCATCGCCGACTTTGCGTTCCACCACGTGGTTGCCTTGCACCCACTCTTTGAGATGGTAGACAACAGGGGTAAAGCGTTTACCACCGGATTCATGATCGAATTCTTCGGACCCCGCATCGCTTAGGTGCGCGACATTGCGGGCGGCCTCGATGACGGCCATTTGCATACCAAGACAAATGCCAAGATACGGAATTTTATGTTCACGTGCGAATTGCGCTGCCTTGATTTTACCTTCGGTTCCGCGTTCGCCGAACCCTCCGGGAACCAGAATCGCGTGGAAACCTTCGAGGTGGGGCGCTGCGTCCTCATTGTCGAATATTTCGGCATCAACCCAACGCACATTGACTTTGACCCGGTTGGCCATGCCACCGTGGGTCAAGGCTTCTTTGATGGATTTATAGGCGTCTTCGAGTTGGGTGTATTTGCCGACGATGGCAACGTTCACTTCGCCTTCTGGATTGTAAATGCGGTCATACACATCCTCCCAGCGGCTCAGATCGGGGCGTGGGGCAGGTGCGATGCCAAAAGCATCTAGCACAGCTTGATCCATACCTTCCCGATGATAGGCTAGGGGGGCCTCATAGATAGATTTCAGATCCTGAGCAGCAATGACGCTATCGGGACGGACGTTACAGAACAGAGCTAATTTTTCACGCTCTTTGCTGGGAATTGGACCTTCGGACCGACAGACCAAAACGTCGGGCGCAATGCCAATAGACCGAAGTTCTTTTACAGAGTGTTGCGTGGGTTTGGTTTTCAGCTCACCGGAGGCTGCGATATATGGTAGTAGTGTTAGATGCATAAAGATGCACTGACCACGTGGTTTGTCCTGTGAAAACTGACGGATCGCTTCAAAGAACGGCAGACCTTCGATGTCGCCCACAGTGCCGCCGATTTCACAAAGCATGAAATCAACTTCGTCATCACCGATATTGATGAAATCTTTGATTTCATTCGTCACATGCGGAATAACCTGAATTGTTTTACCCAGATAGTCACCCCGGCGTTCTTTCTCTAGAACTGTGGAATATACGCGGCCAGAGGATACGGAATCCGAATTGCGCGCAGACACACCGGTGAACCGTTCATAGTGCCCTAGATCAAGGTCAGTCTCTGCGCCGTCATCGGTTACAAAAACTTCCCCATGCTCAAATGGGCTCATCGTGCCTGGATCTACGTTTAGATAGGGGTCCAGTTTACGCAGCCGTACAGTATAGCCGCGCGCCTGAAGCAGCGCACCCAGAGCAGCTGATGCCAGACCTTTGCCTAGCGAAGAAACAACGCCACCCGTGATAAAGATATATCGTGCCATGCGACTGGCGCCCCCGTGAATTAAAGCTGTTATGTCTTGCTGATCAGATCACAAAGATCCGCAGCACCACGGGATTAAAGCCATAACGGATTCGCTCCGCTTTGGCAACATCACCGCAAGATGCTGTTGGGGGCGAGGCCCCCAAAGTCAAATGTTGTGTTTTTAGATCTTAGTCAGCGCGCGGTGGCGTAGCCGGTGCGTCACTAGATGTTGGTGGCAAAAGGTCGTCAGCACCCGGTAGGGCCGGAGTAACGTCCTCTGCAATTGGAGCAGGTACGCCCAGACGATCCAGAACCGAACTGTCAGCAGAATTCTTTGCTGCAATCACAGTCAGGCTGATGGATGTTGCGATAAATGCAATGGCGAGGGCCCAAGTGATCTTACCCATGGCAGTTGCTGCAGCGCGTCCCGAGACAACGCCGCCGCCGGCTCCTCCACCGCCACCCATTCCAAGGCCACCGCCTTCGGATCGCTGTAGTAGCACTGCGCCAATCAGGCACAGAGCGAGGATCAGATGAACGACGAGGACGACATTTTCCATGGATGAGCACCGCAATTTCTTTAGATGTGGCTATCTATGCTCTCGCATCCGTCCCCGCAACCCCATTTCGCTCAATTGACGCCCGAATGCGCCTCGATCAGGGCTTTTGCCTCAAATGATCTGAGGAGTCGACGGGCAGCCTTGCCGAATTTTGCTGTTTGACCGTCAGAGCTGGCCGGAAAAATATCGGATAATTCACGTAGAGCCGCGCTGCTTAAGGTATGTAAGCTTTCGTCCCCTAAAAAGAGGCTTTCTGCATATGCTCCCTCTGCAATCAGGATTTCATGGTTTTCAAGCAGGATGTGAAAATATCGAAAGGGTGACTGTGGGAAGGACAGCGCGATTCCGGGCCAGTTCAAGAGTTCTTTTGCGGCAATTAACACGTCCGGCTCACCAAACAGCAATTCTACTTTGGGGCCGCTAATTAAAACCCTGTGTTCCTGAGAGAGATGCAGATCGCGGTTCGGTGTATTGGGGCCTAATGCGCCGGCTTGAATGCATACAGGGCGAAGGGCAGGATTAAGGGAAACGTCATTTTGGGATATTTCTCGCCCCTCAATCCACTTAATTGATGCGCTCGGGCCGTCTAACGTTTGAACCAATTGCCCGACGGCAAGCTGCTCAACGACTACTGGGCCGGTCGGAGTTGAAATTAATGTGCCATCTAAGAAACAGACGCCTTCTATTGTAATTGTCACAAGTTGGGATTCGAAAGCTTGCTGAGGATTTCCTCCGGGGTTTAAAACATTCGCTTGGACCAAAACAAGAAACTGATCGGTAACGACCTCCCCGTAGTCAAGGCTGTCATAATAGGTCTGATCAACCGTGTAGAGCCATGTGCCATTTTGAAAGATCGTCGCCTGACCGACAGAGGGATCCTCTGCAATACTCCACGTAAACCCTTCAAGCTCCCAATTGTCATTGGGCAGGCCCACAATGGCATTAAGATCGCCGAAATCCCCGAGAAATGCACTGTCAGCATCAATACTGCCTTCGGAATCGCCTGTAACAATCACGGTTGGGGCATCGTAAATTGGATCTATGATGACATTGCTAACCATCGTTACGCGTTGCCTCATCCATCAGTTGCTCAAACTCTGCACGTCGATAGACGTTTATTCCGACATCACCCGTGGGGCGGCGAGTCCACTCTACGATACGTGGGTTCTGCATGTCCGTATCAAGACGATTGGCGCGCATGCGATTAAACGGAATTGTGTCTTGCATGATTTTGCGAATTTGATTGATTTGGCCAAATGGCGAAACCAGATCAATGACCCAGAATGAATTCCCTGAGGCGTAATCTTCCGCAGATAAGGGCGCCTGTTCCAGGGCAAATTTGCGCTCCGCCTTTAAAGACAGGCCCGCGTAGGTGACAAAGGCGCGGGGAAAACCATTTTGTCGAAAGATTTTATATTGGTTTAGCCGCAATGGTGTTTCAAAAGCGATGAGTGCCTGAACGAGGGAACGATTGCGATGGGTCGCCGTCAACGCGGAAAGATACATCATCGCCCCGAGATCCGCGTAGGTCTCGGGGGTCAGGTCAAACCAACCTTTGGGAAATGATTGTTGTTTTCGATTCATGTCCTATGCACACTCAATTTCGGGTTATTGGTGACGATAATGAAACAATGTGGCGTTTCTGAGGAGCGCTTTTTGGCTGTTTACCACGTTTAGAATGGAATTAGCCTCGTGGCGTAGGTGTTTTTCGGTTTCGCCCATCGCTGCAGCTCGTTATATGAGGGCGGGTTTTTTTCCGACGCGAAGTGGATATCTGGCATGGCCAACGTGGTTGTCGTAGGCGCTCAATGGGGCGACGAAGGTAAAGGCAAGATTGTAGATTGGCTCAGTGAACGTGCTGATGTGATCGCCCGTTTCCAAGGGGGGCACAATGCAGGCCATACTCTTGTGATCGATGGCAAAGTTTACAAATTACATGCGCTACCGTCCGGGGTTGTCCGGGGTGGTAAGTTGTCCGTTATCGGAAATGGCGTCGTGTTGGACCCATGGCATCTGTTGAAAGAAATCGAAACCGTGCGCGAGCAAGGTGTCGAGATCAGCCCTGAAACATTGATGATCGCTGAAAACACGCCACTGATTCTACCAATTCATGGCGAATTAGATCGGGCGCGGGAAGAAGCGGCCTCAAAGGGAACAAAAATCGGTACCACGGGTCGCGGCATTGGCCCGGCCTATGAAGATAAAGTTGGCCGTCGTTCTATTCGGGTTGCGGATCTTGCGGATGAGGCCACGTTGATTGCACGTGTGGATCGCGCGTTGGAACACCACAATGCCTTGCGCAAAGGTCTGGGGATCGATCCTGTGGATCGGGACGCACTGATCGCGAAACTCCAAGCCGTTGCGCCGCATATTCTGCCACTCGCTGCGCCAGTCTGGAAAGTTCTGAACGAAAAACGCAAAGCCGGCAAACGGATCCTATTCGAAGGGGCACAGGGTGCGCTATTGGATATTGATTTTGGCACCTACCCATTTGTGACGTCCTCTAACGTTATTGCGGGTCAAGCCGCGACTGGGACGGGCATTGGCCCGGGCAGTGTTGATTTTGTGCTTGGTATTGTTAAAGCCTATACCACCCGTGTGGGTGAGGGACCTTTCCCAACAGAGCTTGATGATGCCGATGGTCAACGCCTTGGGGAACGGGGCCATGAATTTGGCACAACCACTGGCCGTAAGCGTCGCTGTGGTTGGTTTGATGCCTGTCTACTGCGCCAAACATGCGCCACTTCTGGTGTGAATGGAATTTCATTAACCAAACTCGACGTGCTCGATGGTTTTGAAACTTTAAAAATCTGCACTGGCTATATGTTGGACGGGGAACGTTGGGATTACTTGCCCACAGCGGCGGATCAACAGGCGCGCTGCACTCCGATCTATGAAGAAATGCCAGGTTGGAGCGAAAGCACCGAAGGTGCGCGCAGCTGGGCAGAGCTTCCGGCGAATGCCATTAAATATGTGCGTCGCGTCGAGGAGCTAATTGATTGCCCTGTCGCATTGCTGTCAACAAGCCCAGAGCGTGATGACACAATCCTCGTTACAGATCCTTTTGCGGACTGATGGCGCTGTCTTATAAAGCCCGCCGGAGGTTGTCGCTGTTGATCTTGCTTGTGGGGCTGCCGCTTTACATCGTCGTGGCGATTACAATTGTGAACCTTCTGGGTCGCCCGTCGTTATTGGTTGAGTTTATCGTTTATGTCGTGCTTGGGATTCTTTGGGCAATTCCGTTCAAAGCTGTCTTTAAGGGGATTGGTCAAGCTGATCCTGACCAGCAGGATACAGATGGATAACTGTGATTTACTGTTGATCAGACGTCATCAATTTCGGTTTTAAAATAGGTTAGGGGAGGCGAAAATATCGCCTCCCCTAATTACTCATTACAGATCTGAGCGAGTGGTTTCAGTCTGATCGCCAGATGGTTACTCGTGTCCGTATCGTTGTTCCGGGCGAAATTTAGTGGTGCTCGAAACTTTAAATTGACCACGTTGTACTTTTTCCAGACGCCCCTCTCGGAGCAGCTGACCAAAGGAACGCAGTTCGTCTTCGCGGCTGTAGCTTTCAGCTTGCTCCGCTTTTGCCAGAATACTCATAAGATGAGGCCGTGAAAACTGTGGGCGACCCTGCACATAGGCCACATAAGCCGCAGCGGCCTCGAGTAAATCTGGAAGTTCTTCAACACCAAGTTCTTTTGCAAAATCTTCAAAGCTAGTGCTGTCTGATAGAATACGTTCGGCATTCGCCAACGTATAGGTTGCCGGTCCTGTTTCGACCGGGGATGCTATTTCGATGTCATTAGACATCGAAGGGGAGACATTTCCACCAACGGCGGCCATTTGGCCACGCTTTGGTGACGGGGCATCCACCCGTTGTTCTGACACCAACATTAATGGCGCTTGTTCCTGGTTGTCTTTTTGGACCGCGTCGGATTTTACCAAAGGTGCGGCCGCGGCAGCCAAATCTTCGCGATAAGGTTCATCGTCTTTTTTCGTTTGACTGCGGCCACCCAAGAATTTTCGGTCTGCAACCGTAGCGGCCACGGCTGCTTTAAGATGCGCAAATCCTTTGCGGCGGCGTGTGCCCTCGGCGTCCTCTAGTTTTGTATTGGTCTCTTCAAGGAGACGCTCAACAGCTTGATCGTGACCCTCAGTGTCGACAGTAGCGCGGCGCGGGCGGACACGACTTGGCTGTACGGCTGCGCGCTCTTCGGCCTCAACGTTGGCAAGTTCAGCTGCCAGGTCAGCTTCTTCGTCGTCAGACAAAGTGCTGTCGTCATGTGTAAGCGAAGCTGGTTCAGTCAGGTGTTCATCGTCGTCTTGCTCTTCCAGTTCAAGCGGTTGCAACGTGCCTGCAGCAATGGCGTCTTCGACGTCTGAGGTTTTCATCTTAATGACGCGCGCACGTGCACGGGCAGCAGCGGCCATTGCTGTCGTCTCGGGGGCAGAAACCTCCTCCGCCGTGTCCTCTTCAGGGATTGCGTCCTCGATAGGGGCATCCTCGTCAACGATGTCGTCGGAAAGATCGACGTCGTCGAATTCGGTCTCTGCCTCTTCGAATTCCTCCTCAAACACCTCTTCTTCAACCTGAAGCTCTTCTTCAACCTGAAGCTCTTCTTCTGTATCTTCATCTTCAGCTGGTTCAGCTTCTGCGATGAGCTCCTCTAGAGGATTTTCTTGAATATGGTCCTCATAGAAGTCCAAGCTTACTTCGGGTGAAATATCTTCGTCTACTGCGGATTGATCGACCAGCAACGATTGCAGGATTGCATCATTGTCCTTCTCCATCAGCTCATCAGATACAACATCTTCTTCTGGCTCGGAAACGTCAGCAGAGAATTCCGGAACGATCTCTTCGTCCTCTTCCTCAGCAAAGTCTTGTTGTTCAAATGCTTCTAGGGCGGACAAAGCACCTTGATCATCTTCCTCAATTTCTGCGTCCGCTTCTTGTGAAACCGCAGACACGATCAATTCAGGATCATCGACCAAAGGTGTGATTTCAGGTTCTTCAGCGGGGACGTTGTTTATGTCCTCTGCGATTTCGCCAATTTGTTCATCTTCGTCAAATAGGCGGTCAGATGTGCCCGCCTTGTTTTGGGCAACGACGGCCCGAATGCGCTGGAGTTTGGCCGCAATGCTGTCTGCATCAACGGCGGCCTCGGCACGATCAACAACGGGTGCAGTTGTCGCAACTGGTTTGCTCTTGCGCACAGGTGTAAAGTTTGCGGGTGTTTTTTGTTCAAGCGCTGCGGGCTCAGATGTCCGAAGCACAACATTATTGTCAGTGATCCGAGCCTCTACCCGGCGGTTCACTTCTTTTTCGGCAATCCGTGTCAGCATCTCGGCATCAGGAACAGGGGGTTCCGCACCAAAGTATCTGTCTTCTGAAGAAAGATCGCGAAAATATTCAGCGATCGCCTTCATTGTATTAAAGGAATCGTCGAACCCCTCCAGTGTACAGGAGAAAGTTCCATAAGAGACTGTTAAAATTTTACTCGCACCAACCATCGGATTGCTCGCTTTCTCTAATTCGGCAACACTGTGTTTACATGCGCAAAAGGCGCGGAACGGATCGGAACTGGGTAATTCCAGTGTAATTTAAGGGCCATAATGTGAACAGTTCTATAATTTGCAATAATGAAGATGTAAAATCATTCATTGTTGCGTATTCTGAGGTTGTAACGTTATTGGGGGCTGCTCCGATCGGGCCACATCGCATCCAGTCGGTGTTTGACCTTGCACCGAATCTTATCGCCGCAGATGGGGGGGCCTCGCTCGCTTTGGCTGCGGGACTTGTACCTGATTGGATCATCGGGGATTTGGATTCCGTTGATGTGGCTGCTTTGTCATCCGTTCCGCATGAACGGATTCTTCATGTCGAGGAACAAAACAGTACCGATTTTGAAAAAGCACTTCGTCATATTGAAGCACCCTTGATATTGGCAGTTGGATTCAGTGGAGGACGCGTGGATCACGAACTAGCGGTCTATAACGCATTGGTGCGCCATGAATCCTCTCCTGTGATCGTGCTCACGGATGAGGACATTGTGTTTCAAGCGCCGCGGAGTATTTCCTTGGATCTGCCGGTGGGAAGCCGGGTGTCCTTGTTTCCAATGGGGCCTGTTTTGGGCCGATCAACTGGTCTAAAGTGGCCTATCGAAGGGTTGGAATTCAGACCAGGTGGATCAATCGGTACATCAAATCAGGTAACTGGCCCGGTTGAGCTGTCGTTTGAAAGTGATCAAATGCTGATTATTTTGCCTCGTGATGCGCTTTTTGAAGTGATGTCGCATTTTGGCGTTGCACCGCGTGTTCGCGGAAAATGATATAAAGACCCGCTGTCATAGTAATCAGAATGCCAAGGGCAGCCAATCCATTTGGAAAATCTTTGAAGACCAACCAGCCGATCAAAGTTGCAATGGGGATCTCCAGATATTGCATGGGGGCAAGGGTTGCCGATGGGGCATACCGCAGCGACCAAGTCATAAATAAATGGGCGACAGTGCCTAGGATCCCCATCATAAAGATCAGGGTCAGATCAAAACCCGGTAAATCTGTCCGAACAGGCGACACAGACAAATCTGTCCAGAGCAAAACGGGAAACAGGATCACAACCGCGATCCCACCTGAGAGTGTTTGCATGCCGATTGGGTCGACTTGTTTTGCAATACTTCGGGTCACAAGCATAAACAGCGCAAAAAAGACTGCAACACCCAAGGGGAGCAGGGCGGGCGCACCGACTTCTACGAAACTGGGCTGTACAACAAGCATCGTCCCAATGAACCCCACCACACAGCCGAAAAATCGGCGCGGGCCGATCTCTTCGTGCAACACATATTTACCCAACAGCAACATTATAAAGGGCATCACAAAAGCGATTGCCACGGCCTCTGCCAGTGGCAAATATCGTAGGGACAGAAACATAAAGCTAAGTCCCAAAATGTGAAATACAGTTCGCAACGCGATCAATGATAGAACCATGCGGCTGACGTGCAGCGAAACGCCGGTCAGTAGCGCGATGGGTAGCAGGATAATCATTTGAAACAGGAAGCGTAGGTAGGCGAGTTCTGCAACGGCCATGGTGTCGCCCAATAGCTTTGCCATGGCATCGCCCATGGGGGCCAATACGCAAAATCCAAGCATAAAGAGAATACCGAGAACTGGCCGATCCTGAGACATTCGGGCACGTTAGGCGGGGCGCTGGCAAAGCGCAATGGCTTGCCACAAGGTGGGTCTGATCAAAGGTAGATCCCTTAGATTCTGCGGGTATTACTTATTCGGTCAATCAATGGGTTTTTCGGATATCCTCAGGGATCTGCATCAGAATCGCATGATCCCGTTATCGTTTGGGAATAGCGCGGGTTATAGTCGGTAAATGCAGAGATTAAGTCTCTGAGCTCATATCTAATTCAAACGAGGCAGGGTTGAAATCCAATCCATTAATGCGCAATGCAACGGTCTGAATGCCCGAATAATAAGTTCGTGTTGTGATTGGCCGAATGGCATGGCGCCGTTCTAATGTTATGCGTTCCTTGGCCCCTAGAGTAACTTGTTTCAGCTTAAAAACCTTTGGCGCCAAGGTTCCATTCGCTTTGCGAAAATGAACAACATAATCGATAATGAGTTTTTGATCCGCCGAAGACTGGGAGGTCAAGGTGGTCGAAAACGACAGGGTCGTCCCAAAGGGAACGACTGGGGTTTCAATTGTCAAATCTGGAACATCCAATTGTGGAGGTTTTATTCCAAAGGCCTCAAGCGCTGTAGGGTGGCCCTGTTTGATGAGCGTCCTGCAAGCATGGCGTAAAAGGCGTTCGCGATTTCGATCCGCACCTTTCATCCAATCCAAGGCCAGTTCTGCAATTAAATCTGGGTGATCCTTCGCAATGTCGTTTAGATGATTGGCGACCGAACGCCGAACGTATTCTTCGGGGTCATCCCGAAGCGATTTCATCAGGGGTAAAGTTGGGGACGGATCAGCGACCAGACTCTTTAGACGCATTCCCCACGGCAATCTGGGACGCGTGCCTTCGGACACCAATCGACGCACGTGTACGTTGGGGTCCGCGCCCCACGAGCCAATAATGGCAATCGCGCGTTCGGGATCTTGGGCGATAAATGGGCGTACGTCGAATTCAGAAGTCCCGCGTTTTGTCATCTCTCGCAGTAATTCTAAGGATGCGTCAAAATCATCTAAACCGTGTTGCCCGACTACCATTGTTAATGGATAGATGCCCCAGCCACACAGACCTTCTGTTCCGCTTTCTTGGGTGGCGCTGTCCAGATCATTGGGATGTAGTATTGCAGTTAGGATCTGTCGACGCGCGTCTGGATCTTGGGGAAGGGCCTGATGTATATGGTCCGCAATCAATGCGGCGCGTTGTTTGAGTTCAAGCTTTGGTAGTTCTGCGACAATGGGGGTCGCAAAGGCTTCTGCATTCAAACTTGGAATATGTTGAGACAGGTGATGACCAATGTGCCCCACCAGCTCTTCTGACATAAGGTTTTTAAACGGTTCCACGGACGCTCCGGATTTCAGGATTAACCGGTATGTTGCCAATGCCGACGCAGATCACAATAGTCGGCGACCATCTCAGCTGACACATTCTGTCAGCTGCGTTCTACAACGCCGATTTCGTTCAAGATTTTTTCTATTCCAGCCAGCGGGTTGGGGCCTGCGTCACATTTTATTTGATCAAACCGTACTCTCAAGGCCTCTTTCTCTTTTCCTTTGCAGTCGTTCCAAGGGCGTCCCTGAAGCCCCATGACCATTGCGTAATAGCCAATGAAATGAGGACGGTTGCCCGCAACAAGCAAGCGTTTGTATGCTTCATCGGGGCCCATTTCGATCAACTCTTCAGCACTTTGAATACCAGCGCGGGCGAAAGACGCATCAGACGCAGGGCCAAGATTTCGAATCGAAGAAACAGGACGAGACATAGAACCTCCATTGTTAGGTTTTAGATGTGTCGCATCCCATTAGCGTGTTCAACTCCGAATATAAATCCAAGGCCCACAGAAAAAGGATAATGCGAGAGATACATATTAAGATTTTAAGGGGGAATAGACGGGAACCGGCTTACGACAGTTCCCGCCTGGGTAATTGAACGGGTTTTTCCACGTTGGGGATTAATACGTCTCGAAAAAACCGGTGATCCACTCACACCGCCGAATGTCTTGGGGAAATATGATTCGGAAGTCTGTCGGTCTGGTCACTCACTCCATTCCTGTGTTTCTCACCATCTTCAGATTAGCCTGTCATCAAGATCTGGGCAAGAGTTGATTCAACCATTGGGATTGATTGCGTTGTTAAAATTGATTTGTGTCAAGGTTGTGGGACAGCAAATATCGTTAATGTCCGTGCTGAATCGGAAACCACACGAGGGCATAAGATGACAGAAGCAACACAAGAAAACGGTCGCAATGGCAGCATTGAAAGACCAAACTCAGAGACACGCCAGACATCAGACTCTCTCGCAATGACCCCTGCGATTTTACATGGTGCCAAACAGGATAAACTCGGGCGCGCAGATTATGAAAAGCAAAAAGCGGCGTTGCAGGCAGAGTTGCTTAAGGTTCAGCACTGGGCTCTGGAGAGTGGTCAGAAATTCGTTTTGTTGTTTGAGGGCAGAGATGCCGCAGGCAAAGGTGGGGCGATCAAGCGGTTCATGGAGCACCTAAATCCACGTAATGCGCGTGTTGTCGCTCTGAATAAACCGACAGACGAAGAGCGTGGACAGTGGTTTTTTCAACGTTATATTCGTGAATTGCCCACCGCGGGAGAAATGGTGTTCTATGATCGGAGTTGGTACAATCGCGCTGGTGTAGAGCGGGTGATGAACTTTTGTGATGCCAATGACTATCTGGAATTTATGCGCCAAACACCTGAGCTTGAACGGATGTTGGTTCGGTCCGGAATTCAGCTGTATAAATACTGGTTTTCTGTAAATCGTGACGAACAGTTGCGCCGGTTTGATTCCCGTAAGAGCGATCCTCTGAAACAATGGAAGTTATCTCCTGTGGATATCGCTTCTTTGGATAAATGGGATGACTATACCGAAGCAAAAGAGGCGATGTTCTTTTATTCAAACACTGCAGATGCGCCTTGGACCATCATCAAGTCAAATGACAAAAAAAGAGCGCGGATCAATTGCATGCGGCACTTTCTGTCGACACTTGATTATCCCGGAAAAGATGTCTCAATTGTCGGCGAGCCTGATCCTTTGATTGTGGGGTCTGCAGGGCATGTCATCAATAAATCAGAACATATTCTGGGCCATGCGTTGCACCCTGATAATCGGCGCAAGACCTCGGGTGAATAACGTGCCACGCACTTCTTTCTTGCTGTGGTGCACTAAGTGACCTAAGCGGGATTGATGAGTAATGCACGCCCGATATCAAATCACATTCGGGCAATCCTAACATTGGGCTTGCCTCTGATCGGTTCACACCTCGCCAATTTCGCCATTGGTGTGACCGACACAGTAATGATGGGGTGGTACGGCGTAGAAGAACTCGCAGCAGTTGTGCTGGCGTCCTCGTTTTACTTTGTAGTGTTCATCTTTGGCTCTGGAATTGCCCTCGCGGTAATGCCCATGGTCGCCGAGGCCTCTGAGAATGACGATGAGGTCGAGGTGCGTCGGGCGTCCCGCATGGGGATCTGGCTGTCCTTGGCCTACGGCATTCTGGTTCTGCCCTTATTTTGGTATTCTGGACCTATCCTATTGGCGCTGGGCCAGGGGGACGTTTTGGCCCATCTAGGGCAGGAGTATTTGCTCACCATTGGGCCGGTAATTTTTCCGGCACTTTTGATAATGGTCCTTAAGAGTTTTCTGTCTGGCTTGGAGCGGACACAAGTTATTTTATGGGTGTCTGTTCTAGGCGCGGTTCTGAACGGGGTGCTGAACTGGGTCTTCATTTTTGGCAAACTTGGGATGCCGGAAATGGGCGTCCGTGGGGCTGCGATTGCCTCATTGACAGCCCAGACTGTCACATTCGCGATGTTTGCGCTTTATGCTGTGGTGTTGCCGGAATTGCGTCGATACGCATTGTTTAAACGGCTGTGGCGCAGTGACACCGATGCGTTGCGCCGGGTCTTTACCTTGGGTTGGCCCATATCGGTGACTATGTTGGCCGAGGTTGGTCTTTTTGTTGGTGCCGCCGTTTTGGTGGGCTGGATCGGAACAATGGAGGTTGCGGCTCATGGAATTGCGCTGCAGATCTCTTCAGCGACGTTTCTTGTACATCTGGGGCTGTCCAATGCGGCGACAATTCGGGCCGGTCGGGCCTTAGGTCGTCATGAAATTGACGACCTTCAGCGCGGTGCGCATATCGTATTGATTATGTCAGTGTTATTCTCATTGGTGGCGGTTGTGGTGTTTGTTACCTACCCAGAATTCATCACGGGCTTATTCTTGTCCCCTGACAATCCAGAGCGGGGATTAATCATTCCACTTGCATCCGCTTTGTTGATAATTTCCGGATTGTTTCAGTTGGTCGATGGCACGCAGGCAGTTGGCCTTGGTTTATTGCGCGGTGTACAGGACACGAGGATGCCAATGCTAATTGCTGCGTTTAGCTACTGGGGAGTGGGAATGCCCGCCAGCTATTATTTCGGGTTTCATCTCGGATATGGTACCGAAGGTATTTGGTATGGGCTCGTGACGGGCCTTGCCTCTGCAGCTGTGCTATTGCTCTCTAGGTTTTGGCTGAAAACGCTGCCCGATCTGAAAATCTGTGCCCAAACGTAATCTGCGGACACTGATTATTCTCGAGATAAAATCAAAAGGTTAGACCTTGCCCTTCATGAGTCGGTCGGCCTTTTTGCGTACCAATACAGATCGAAGGTCATGCATTGCTAGCAGCAAGGAATCGGTCACCATATCCAGCTCTTCGTCTTCGGCCTTCGTCTGTACCCAATGAGTCGTGGTGTTCAGGTAATCCACCGCGCGTAGGATATCATCGATGTCTCGGTTTGCCTGAAGCTTACGCCGGTCCACAATCCACTTGCCAATGACGTCTTTGTCTTGGTCGGTCAATTTATAGTCGCCCTGAGGTTTTATCTGACCGTTTTTGACATGCGCCATCGCGATCTGATTCATCTCTATCCGGCGTTGACGGTTTTCAGTATCGACTTTGAAAACCGTCGCGCCGTTTTCGCGAATCCGAAAATAATACTCAGGCAACTCTGCTGACATTCTAACCTCTTAACGCAAACCGTTACAAAACCGCTGTATCCGAGAGCAAGCCTCCTTAAGTGCGGCATCAGACGTAGCGTAGCTGACACGGAAGTTTGGCGAAAGCCCGAAGGCAGCGCCAAATACTACAGCAACGCCGGTTTCCTCGAGTAGAGCGGTTGCAAAAACCTCATCCGTGGCAATAAGCGTGCCCCCTTCGGAAGTTTTTCCCAGACAGCCAGCGATCGACGGATAGACATAGAATGCCCCATCTGGGGTTGGGCAGGTGATACCCTCGGCATTATTCAACATCTCGACCACCAAATCCCGGCGACGCATAAACATCTCATTGTTTGGGGCCAAAAAGTCTTGTGTCCCCGTCAAGGCCTCTACCGCAGCCCACTGACTGACAGAGCAAGGGTTGGATGTGGATTGGCTTTGGATCTTGCGCATTGCAGTGATCAGGCGCTCAGGTCCGCCTGCATAACCAATCCGCCAGCCTGTCATTGCATAGGCTTTAGAAACGCCATTGACCGTTAGGGTACGGTCAAACAAACCGGGCTCTACTTGCGCCGGGGTGCAAAATTTGAAATTGCCAAAAGTCAGATGTTCATACATGTCATCGGACATGATCCAAACTTGGGGGTGGCGCATCAAGACATCCGTTAATGCCTTAAGCTCCTCATGGCGGTAGCCAGCGCCTGTGGGATTGGACGGGGAGTTAAAGATGAGCCATTTTGTCTTTGGCGTGATCGCGGATTCTAGTTGCTGTGCCGTCATTTTGAAACCGGTTTCCATCCCGGCCTCTACCACCACAGGTTCCCCACCCGCGAGGCGGACCATATCGGGATAGCTGACCCAATAGGGGGCGGGTACGATGACTTCGTCACCTGGATTCAATGTGGCCATCAAAGCATTATACAAAACCTGCTTACCACCCGTAGAGATCGAGATCTGCTTGGGAGTGTATTCTAGCGCATTGTCACGTTTGAACTTGTCGCAAATGGCTTGTTTTAGCTCTGGAATGCCGTCAGGGGCTGTGTATTTGGTTTTGCCTGCAGCGATGGCTTTCACGGCGGCC
The DNA here is from genome assembly GCA_039972875.1 of Pseudoruegeria sp. Classification (GTDB taxonomy): domain Bacteria; phylum Pseudomonadota; class Alphaproteobacteria; order Rhodobacterales; family Rhodobacteraceae; genus Pseudoruegeria. The sequence continues at coordinate 386,600 of JBDWMA010000042.1, read as the reverse complement.
TGTTTGATGTTCTCCGGTGTGTCGAAATCGGGTTCGCCCGCGCCAAGCCCAATAATGTCACGGCCTGCAGCCTTGAGCTCAGCGGCCATGGTAGACACCGCAATGGTCGGAGAAGGTTTGACGCGGTCAAGTGTCGCGGAAAGGAAGGACATAAGAAGCTCCGGTTTGTATCTGCCGAATTCATGTCTTAGGGTGCGCCGGAACGCCAATCAAGATGGCAATCCGAAATGGAGAAGACTATGTCAGACCTGTCACAGGCTGAAGACAGTTGGTTTAGCGCAAACAATGCAACTTTTGGTGATCGCGTAGCCGGTGGCCGAGAAGCCATGGGGATGAGCCAGTCAGAGCTTTCAAAACGTTTGGGTGTAAAGCTAAAGACAATTCGTGTCTGGGAAGAAGACCTCGAAGAACCGCGTGCCAATAAATTGCAGATGCTATCGGGCATCTTGAATGTTTCAATGTCATGGCTGTTGACTGGCGAGGGGGAAGGGTTGTCTGGCCCCGCCGAGGAGGTCGCCCTTCCATCAGATGTCAGCGACATTTTAGGTGAAATTCGACAGGTCAAGATCGGTATGAGTCAAACAGCTGATCGATTGGCACAGTTGGAAAAACGTTTGCGTGCCCTTTTAAAGGATCAAATTTGATGGTCGAGACTGCAGAATCCCGATTGAAGCGTATGAAAATGCGGTCGTGGAGACGGGGTATGAAGGAAATGGATGTTGTCTTGGGTCCGTTTTCAGACACTGAAATCGATCAAATGGCAGAGCCAATGTTGGTTTTATATGATCAACTGTTGTCCGAGAATGATCAGGATTTGCTAAGCTGGTTGACTGGTCAAACTGCGACTCCCATTGAATATCTTGAGTTGATGACGATTATTTCGGACCATAAGCGCGGGAATGTCGCCGATTTTTAGGAGTTTTGTCCTGAATTTACACCAATTAACTCAATCTTGGTTTTTTGCGGTGATTCTCCTCTCTGACGCAGTAAGCGGCGGAGAGTATAATGACGATGCACAACAGTGTGGATATCCCTGGAACTCAGGGATTTATAAACGGATATCTTGAGGCATTGGCGCTGGTAGAGCGCCTTCACCGGTTGCTTTTGGATGTGATCAAGGATGAGTTTGAACGTGTTGGCATTTTGGAAATAAATGCAGTTCAGGCGCTTTTGTTATTTAACATAGGCGAAAATGAGGTCACCGCGGGTGAACTTAAAAGCCGAGGTTATTATCAAGGGTCCAATGTATCCTACAATTTAAAGAAATTGGTGGAAATGGGGTATATGCACCATCAACGATGTGAAGTGGACAGGCGTTCCGTGCGGGTCCGGCTAACTGAAAAGGGACGTAACATCCGCGATATCGTTGCAACTCTTTTTGCGCGGCATGCCGATGGTCTTCAGTCCCGAGGGGTTCTTGGTCCGGATGGGATTGAGGATATCAACGTCTCATTGCGGAGGGTGGAGCGGTACTGGGGTGATCAAATTCGGTATATTTATTGATCTGGCCGAGGTCATTTTGAGGGAACCTTTGATAAAAAGGGGGGAGGCTTGTCCAAGGACAATGACCTCTAATTCCCTCAATAGTTTTCGTGTCATTGCGGCCTGATAATCTTCAATCCCAAGCGCGATTTCGACAAACGCGTCTGGTCCTTTGATGACTTGAGATTGGTAATATCGAACCAAAGAGCCAAAGTCAGCGCTGAGTGTTTTGGTGCCAGTTCTTTGATCGGTCCCAATCACCAGCCCATTGATCGTAACCCGCGACAGAGACGCAGTTTGTCGCTCAGTTTCGGGTGCGGGCCAATCGTTGTTTTGCCCATCCCCAGAAAGGTCCAATGTATGACGCCAGCAGTTTGGGACTTGTTGAAAATAACCACCTGCGGCCCGCATTGCCGCCCCGATCCCAGTGGAGCCTGAGGTGGGGCGCTTATCTTGAGTGGTCAATTGGTTAGACAATTGATGGATGTCATCCAATGTTTTTATGCTGCGCCAACCGGTGATATCTGATTGATAGTTAGATCCGCTCCACTCAAATACGAGTAGAGAGACGGGAGCGTCAGGCATTTTTAGCAAAGCATCGCTAACGGCGGGATCAATGAGAGCCTTTGCAAGGCCCTGTATTTGGAGCTGGTATTCAGCCTGATCCACGGAGCCTGACACATCCAATCCCAATGCTAGGGCTTGGCGACACAGCGGGGCTGAAAAGGCAGCTTGTGCGCAAGTCAGAAAAAAGGTGGTCCCCAAAAGGACCACCGATTTGGTCCGTTTTACCAATGACCTGTATTGTCCATGCTGGCCCAAGGTTCGGCGGCGGGTAAGCTCTCACCCTTTTGCAACAGTTCAACCGAAATATTGTCCGGTGAGCGAACAAAGGCCATATGCCCATCACGTGGCGGACGATTGATTACGACACCGTTGTCTTGCAAGTATTGGCAAGTCGCGTAGATATCGTCGACTTCATAAGCTAAATGGCCAAAATGACGTGAATCGTCTGGCAACGCATCGTCCCCATCCCAATTGTGGGTCAGCTCAACTGGGCAGTCTTCCTGACCAGGAGGTGCCATAAAGATCAGCGAAAAGCGACCGCCTTCGCTGTCATACCGCTTCGTTTCTTTTAGGCCCAATAGCGCAAAAAACGCCATGCTGACGTTGAGGTCTTTGACGCGGACCATGGTGTGCAGATATTTAATACCCATTCTCATATTCCCTGAATTGAGCCGCAGTTATGGCGACCTTATTGTTTCGGAGATAGAGAACCCTTCAATCGATCCGGCTGCAAGGGTGTTTTAATCAACATGTCACGAAACACGAGCGTGACCGTGACAAAGGATACATAAAGCAGCAAGTACCAGCTGCCCATTTTGGACAAGGACACGAGTTGTAAGGACTGTTGACCGGCATAAGTCCATGTGTTGCTAAGGGTGCCAACATTTTCAGCAACCCAAAGCGCAAAGCTGGCCAGAAAAATCGCTATGGGCAGGGGAACCCAATAGGGATGTTCTGATACATACATCCACATACGTGTGCGCCAGAACAAAACAAGGGTCGCAACAAATAGAATGTTGCGGATGTCTGGTAGGAAGTGGTGCGAGTAAAAGTTGATATAGATGGACGCCGCAAGAAGCAGTGTCAGCCCGTAAGGGGGGTAGGGGGCGAAACGAATTTGGAAAAGATGGATCATACGCGCGATTGTTGAACCGACCGAAGCGTACATGAAACCGGTAAAAAGTGGCACCCCTTTGATCATCATCAGGGCGTCATGGGGATAGGTCCAGCTGCCCGCATTTACCTTGAAGATTTCCATGGTTGTACCGGTTAGGTGAAATAGGAAAATCACCTTTGCCTCATCCCAGCTTTCAGCACCGCTCCAGAGCATAAGCGCTTGAACGCAAAGCGCATAAATTAGTAATGCATCATATCGGTTCAAGGTCCAATCCGGTTGCCAGATTGCGCGTGTGACAATCAAGGCAAGCAGAAAGAGTATACCGAACAGGGCCGCCCAAAGCAATTTTGCAATCAGAATTGCAAACTCTGACAGGCGATGAGGCAGCTTTTGGCGCAGGGGGATGCTAATCGCCCGGTGAAAATTATCGTATAAGGGCGTTTGCATTAGAACGTTGATTTAATCCCTAGGCTGACACCGATATCATCCGTGTCATAAAGTGAGATGTTTGATTGGGTCCGTGAATAGCTCATGTTGAGGGTTGGCGCGAATCCATAGTAGTCAAACCTGTTCATAATAACTGTCACGCCGGCGCGTACTCGGTCATCTTCTCTTAATGTCCCGTAGAGGCTTTTGTCATAAAATCTTTTCTCAAGATCCAATTGAAATACGCTTCTGGTTCCAAAAATTTCTACTTTTGGCTGAACGGAGGCGCCGACCATGAATGCATCATGTGAAATGGTTGCTGCATCTGATTGGGTATCTCTCACACCCAAGGACCATCCAAGAACAGACCCAGAGGGTCTGACGTGAACCCAATTCGCCCGCCCCGTTATTTCGGTGGAGTTTCGGACAGAGGAATCGTCACGCAATTGCCGGGTTCCAGACAGGCTGTAAACGCCAGTTATGGATTTTGTCAGCTTTTGGCGGTGTTGAAGCGTTGTTCTGAAATATTTGCTAAGTTCTTGTCCACCATACCATGTCCTGCCAAGATCAAAGCTGAGATCGGTAATGCTATTTCCCGGACCTTTCAGCCATGTATGCCCAAATGTAAGCTCTATTTCAGTATAGGAAAGGTCGCTTGCGTCAATGTTCGGTGCCATCTCTTTGGCCTCGGATGACAGGGTATAATGTTTGGTTTCAAAGCGCCCGCCAATGCGGATCAGTCGTCGTGGATCAAGTCGTTTTGTGAATGCGGTTTGACCGCCTAAGGAATATTCAACACCTGATAGGGCGCGGGCATCCCCGCTAATGGCAAAGGGTAGGCCGTCAATAATTAAGGTGTCAGACTTTGATCCGTTATTCACGTTGGAAGACGGCTGTACAGAAAACGACAGGGTCGTTGCCAATGGATTACGCCCACGCACATATCTGAAATCCCGAAGAGCTTGTGCTTTGCGTGCTTCATCCGGAGCGATTTCTGCGGCCCTACGCAACCACAGCATGGACCGCGTGCGTTTGTCAGCTGAAGAGTAAGCTTGCGCGGTAACAAGGGCAGCCGCAAACCGCGACTCGTCTTTTTTTGCTTTTTGCCAAGCGGTTTTTCCGGCCTCAATAGCGCGATCAAAATCCCCTAGCGCCCGCCGAGCTTGGGACAGCACAATGTATCCACGAATGTCGTCTGAATCACGCAGAACGATGGCCTCAGCAAGCTCGACGGCTTGTTTCGCATAGCCATTCTGCAGCAATAGGAAAGCAGAGTCTGACGCGTTTTCGGCTGGAATATCAAAGGCAGCGGTTTCAACGGGCAGGGCCGCAAGGCACAGTGCGGCCAAAACAGACTTGACCGCACTAAGATATCCGTTGGACATGGCGGCGGTTACTCAACTTCGTAAGCAAAAAAGCCGCCGGTTTCTTCCACATCGCCCTGTTGGATCACGATAACCCCGGCAATTTCGTCGGCGTTCTTGCCAGCAATGACTGCATAGTAATTACCAGTTTCAAACTCTGTAGAAGAACCATCTTCATTTTCAGTGAAACTAGAGGCACTACCGACGATTTCCCCGGCTTGCGTAATTCCCCCAGTGGCTAGGATGATCGTTGGAACAGTACTGTCCACAGCGTTTCCGTTGGTATCATACACTTGGCGATTTTCAATGTATCCTTCAACGGCATTTGAGGAATCCAAGTCCTCGAAATCCACCTCTAGATAGGCATTTCCAGCGACATATTGCAGAACCGCTGAGGTGTCACTGGTTCTTAACCCGGCGTAATCTCCTGCGAATACCGCTTGTCCACTTGTTGGTAATTTAACGGAACCATTTCGTGCGTAAACAAAGCCGCCGAAGCCATGGTCGATGTAACTGCCTGTTTTAACAATAGATACTGATGTTTTTCCAGAGGTGCTGCTACTATGCAAGGCCTTGTATTCTCGGATTGGGGTATCATTATTGTTTTCGTAAACGTTAAACCCATTTACCGACAAAATGATATCATCACGATCATATGCGCCAGAACCATCAAACGGCAGGTTGTTGACTGTAAAGACGTCAGTCGATTCATCGTAAGACACAAGTGACACTTCTTGATCACCATCATACCGCTCTATTGAGGCGCTCGAGGAGGGCTCTTCCGTTCCGTCAAGCAGCAAGCCATCGCCGTCAAATGTATCATCATCGATTACATCTTCACCGATGTCAGAGGAACCAGAGCAAGCGGCCAATAAGGCTGCGGTCAAGAATAACCCAGAAAGGCGCAATGTTTGTGTCATGTGTTTTTCAATCGTTTCTGCTCGTTTTTCAGGTAGCTAAATGTCGTTCTTACTTTAAGTCAATATTCTGGAATATGAACCAGTCGAAACTTTGTAGGTGTGTCATATTCATCCGTATGATTTTACTTCATCTGGTCGTTCCCCATTGTAATGTTGCCATATATAGTACGTGGACGACTCAGGCCCTTTAAAGGAAGTCCCATGACGCTGACACCGGAACAACAACAAGAAATCAAGGCCCAACGCGCCACAACTCGGCCAACCCTACGGGCGGTTTCTGAAGGAATGGAGAAACACCTCTATACAGCCTATCCGGTTTTAGATCATGGATTTGTTCGCGTCATAGATTATATGGGCGATGACAATGCAATTACGCAGGCGGCGCGGGTGTCTTATGGTAAGGGCACAAAATCCGTCTCCAATGATGAGGGCTTAATCCGTTATTTGATGCGGCACTGGCATTCGACACCATTTGAAATGTGTGAGATCAAACTCCACGTCAAATTGCCGGTCTTTGTCGCGCGTCAGTGGATTCGTCACCGTACGGCAAACGTAAATGAATACTCAGCGCGCTATTCGATTCTGGACCGGGAGTTCTATATCCCTGAACCAGATCAATTGGCCGCGCAATCTGTCGTGAACAATCAGGGGCGGGGGGCAACCCTAGAAGGGGAAGAGGCCGCGCGGGTGCTTGAGATCCTGAAAGCGGATTCCAATCGTGCTTATGACAATTATGAAAAGATGATCAGCGACGATGGACAATCGGGTTTGGCCCGAGAGCTCGCCCGGATGAACCTTCCCGCCAACATTTACACACAATGGTATTGGAAAGTGGATCTTCATAATCTGTTCCATTTTTTGCGCCTGCGTGCGGATGCCCATGCCCAATATGAAATCCGGGTTTACGCTGATGAAATTTGTAAACTCGTTGCGGATTGGGTTCCCTATGCGTTTAGCGCGTTCGAGGATTATCGTATGGGCGGTGCAACGCTTTCCGGTAAAGCGATTGACTGTGTTCGGCGTATGCTCAAGGGCGAAGAGGTCACCCACGAGAACTCCGGTATGAGCAAAGGCGAATGGCGAGAATTTCAGACCATTGTTGGATAACTCAATAGCTGATCAATCCATGTCTGGAATGATCAGCTAAATTTTTCTTTTTTGGTGGGCGATTTGATCGCAACTCGTCATTTCAATGGCTCGCCTTCAGGTGGAAGTCAGTTAGATCCTTGGTCTAATCCAGCACAGGCCACACCAAACAGACTTCGGTCTGTCGGGGTGATCACATACATTCAATGTCCACGATGCCGCCACGGTCAGTGTCGAATAAATAATTGGTTGCGCGCGCAAAGAGGCCTGGCCCTTTGCGCGCGACTGCCCAATCATCAAACCATCTGTGATGTTGCCTGCCACAGTCTTCTCGAACAAATGGCGCAGTAGTTTGCCGCTAAAACCATGACATTTCGCTGAATGGCCCAGGCACTATGTGCCCGCCAAGCTATAAGAGATTTCTCGATCTCTTATCGGATTATTCCAAAAAACAAATGTTTATCCCCTGCCTCGATAGGGAGGTACGCCTTGGTCGGGAATCCATACGTTTTTCGGCATAGCCCCTGTTTGCCAGAAAACATCTATTGGGATACCGCCGCGAGGATACCAATAACCACCGATCCGAAGCCAGTTTGGGTCGAGAAAATCGACCAAACGCCGCGCAATTGAGATCGTGCAATCCTCATGGAATGCACCGTGATTTCGGAAAGCTCCGAGGAATAGCTTAAGCGATTTTGACTCCACCAGATATTTTTTCGGTACGTAATCGATCACCAAATGTGCGAAATCAGGTTGTCCGGTCATCGGGCACAGGGACGTGAACTCTGGCGCTGTGAAACGCACGCAATAGTCCACATCTGATTGAGGGTTTGAAACACGCTCCAGCTTGGCCTCTTCGGGGGAGTTAGGCAATTCTGTCAGTCCGCCAAGTTGCTCTAAATCACTGTAAATCGTTTCCATATTTATCTCCTTGAACGGGTTAGACCCCGCGTTTGTTTCCCCAAAGCAGGACGTGTAACTGCGGCAAAATCCGCGGCGCAAACCAGCTGTCAGTGATGGTTTTGTCGACCAACCACAGCAGTTTATCCGACAACACCTGCGGATCGACTGGCACGTCTGGGTCAACCTCAAGATTTCCGGGTTGCAAGTAGACGGGCAGATTGGGGTATTTCTCTGTTATTTTGCGTGACCAAGCATAGTCGGCATCGTCAAATATCACAATTTTCATCACCGTATTGCCTGCCCCTTTCCCGGCCAACAGGCAGGCATCGAAGGCATTCCAATCAACGGTTTCCCCGCTGGAGGGTGGCTTCGGGCTTAACACCAGAGTATTGAGATTGCTAAACCACGGTTTTGCAATCGATCCTTGGGTTTCGCAGGCAAAACGATAACCTTTTTCATGGCCGAGCGCGATGAGTTTGGAGAAATCTTGGATTGCGGGGTTTCCACCGGACAAAGACACAGTCAGAGGTTTACCTGAGGACAGACGTGACACTTCGGCCCAAACCGCGTCCGTGCTCATCGCGGTCCATGTGTGACGGTATGACGTATCAACCGCATGCAAGCTATCGCACCATGCACAGCGATAATCGCAGCCACCAGTGCGCACAAATACGGTGGGCTCTCCGATCAAAGCGCCTTCGCCCTGAATGGTGGGTCCAAATATTTCAGCAATGCGCAATTGGCTCATGGCCGATACTCTGCCCATGTCTTGGGCGTCTCACTAACTTTGACGGCTTTTGTTTCTGGCCAGCGTGCAGCGCACCATTCAAAAAAATGCCGCGCCATGTTTTCTCCGGTTGAGATTTCGTTCATGACGTCATTAAGATGGCGATGGTCAAACGTATCATCGATATATGTCTTAAGCGGTTTCAACTCGCCGTAGTCACGCACAAACCCATCTTTATTCACCGTTGGAGCCGCCAATTCTACAACGACAACATAGTTGTGACCGTGCAGCCGCGCGCATTGATGGTCATTGGGCAAATGCGAAAGTTGATGAGAGGCTGAAAAGTGGAATTCTTTGGTGATCCGGTACATCAGCCTTGGTCCTTTCGTGCTATTGCAACGGTCCAATAGTCCGGGTCTTCGTAGATTGTGGGGTCTGGAACACCTGCCAAATGAAACGCCTCGCGCCGCTCCACACAGGTGCCGCAACGGCCGCAATGATGTGCACCTCCTTTGTAGCAAGACCATGTTTGCGCAAATGGTGTTTGGTGGCGTGCGCCTTCGGTCACAATGTCAGCCTTGGTACGGTGGACGAATGGCGTGTACAACGACACATCCGCATATCCGTCCAAAGCTGCTTTTTGCATGGTTTCAAACGCTTGTGTAAAGGCCGGGCGGCAGTCGGGGTAGATGAAATGATCCCCGCCATGGACCGCGGTTGCGACGGCCTGATCGCCTTGCGCTGCCGCCACGCCAAAAGCCACCGTAAGCATAATGGCATTGCGATTCGGCACAACGGTGATCCGCATGCTTTCTTCGGCGTAATGCCCGTCGGGGACATCAATGTCGTCCGTTAGTGCGGACCCCGTTAGGACCGCACCAATGCCACGCAAATCAATAATGTCATGAGGGACTTCTAAGCGTTGGGCACATAGGGCCGCGTAGTCCAACTCTTTGCGGTGACGTTGGCCGTAATCGAATGACACGAGGCGTGTCAGTTCTTGTTCTTGCGCGATGATATGCGCAAGAGAAACAGAGTCGAGTCCGCCAGAGCAGATCACTATAGTCTTCATTTTCTATAACCCTTGTTTTGATATCCGGGTAGGCTGCGACCGGAGTTTGTCCTCTAAGGTAATTTTCAATTGGGGCCAAGGGTTGACTGACGACCAAGCGTAACAATCGGCGTAGGCCAATCAATTGGTCAGGGTTTTAGCGTATTTGTGAAAGTCTTAAATACGATTGCGAAGGCGCAGTATAAGGCTGATTTTCGAGTAGGTAGCCCATCCATTTCCAATCGGGCTTAACAGCGGTATCCAAGCGCTTATAGGTTCTGTCTTGATCTCATTTCGACGAAACCCAAGTTGGGTCGATTTTGTAACTTTTTAGAGCAAACGAGTGGCATGATCTTGAGTGTCTTTATGAATATGCTTGGCCTTCCAACCAGACGGTATCAATTTCGAAATTAGCGGCCCTCAATACGCAGGCATTAATAAACACCGCAGGGCAGGACACCGCGATAGCGCAAGAATTTGGGTTGAAATGGTGAGATGACAACGGGAGCCGAAAGATAAATGCAGAAATCAGATGAGCAATTGGTACACGAAATTAACCTTCGGAACTTATCCGACACAGGTGATTTACTTGAAATAAAAACCTTTGCAGCCATCAAGCTTTCCATACGCTTCGTTGAAACGTTGAAGGTCTGCCGCAAGGATGCTCCTCACTCGCTTTGAATCGAACCTTCATCTCGGGCAAGGCTGGTGTCCTTAGAGCGGGACGAAGTGACCTTTCGCCGCGACTGCTCCAATGACCGCACTAAGAAATTTAGGCGCGACCAGAAGAAGCCGCGTTCAATGAATTCCCTGATCTTATGTAACGCCAATCTGGTATTTGCAAAACTGATCAAACTGTATCTTCACAGAAGAATCTTCTAGCTGAATTACCCCGATATTTGGGGCTTCGCTGCTTGGTTTGAATGTCTCCCAACTCCATTCAGGGCGCGGCGGCGGCGCTTGGTATAGAACCGAACGCATGGTCGAAAAAGGAATACCTCGGACTGTTCCTGATATTGGTCGATGAACATGTCCAATGCACAGATATTTGACGCAGGCAAAGTCTGTAATGAGATCGAGGAAGCTGTCTCCGTCGTCAAGGTTCTCTGTGTCCTGCATGGGCAAGCCTAGGGTCATAGGAGGGTGGTGCATGAAAAGAATGACTGGCGTATTTCCGGCGTCAATAAGTGTTTTACGCAACCATTCAGCGCGTGTTGGGCAAAACTCTCCAGCATCTGATCCCGCTTTATGCGTGTCCAGACAGAGCAAAATGCCATCAGGCGTTGCCACCTGATATTGAATGAAATCGGTCATACAGCTGTCAGGCAGTGGTAAAATTTCTCGAAACAGGTCCCGATTGTCATGGTTTCCGACCATAGGGAGGTAGGTAATATCCAGATTACTGAGTTTGCCCTTCACCCCCTCGTAGCCTGCTTGGGTCCCTTTATTTACGATATCGCCTGAAATAATGCACATTGCGGCATCAGCATGATTGCGGTTGATATGGGCAATCGCGGCATCCAGCCTCACACGGGGATCATGCCCGAGAACATCGCCTTCTTCCGTAAAATGGAGGTCTGACATCCATATCAACTTTGTCGTTTTCGATTCCATTTTGTTCCTTATGGCTTTGATGCGCGCAGCAGTATCGCGTCCGCAATTGTGATCATAGTAGAAACAACTTTGGAAAGGTCCACACGCTCCTTCAGAATGCCCACATCAATCTGCATTGCGAAAATGATTGAGGTTTCACGCAGTGCTGTAACAAGCGCAATTGAGGTTTGCGTACCATGTAGCTGTCTTGATCTTTACAGCGCGTTGAAGAACGACTTCTGGGCAAAGCTAGGGTCCACAGGGCCGATCTTGTCCGCAGCCTCTTGCAGGGCCGTCATGCTTTCCGCGAGAGATCGAGCACTGATGCCATTTGCTATCCGCTGTTCATCAGTAGTGTCTTTAGGCAGCTTCACATCGCATCCTTTCCGTTAAGTCGTTCGGCTTCCGATAATGCTTAAGGTGCCCGCGTCTGCGATGGCATGCAATTTGCCAACTTAGCCTGTTCAAATGAATAGGTTTGCCAAAATTGCCAATTTTCCCGCAAAAGTGAAAAATACGCTGCCAAAAAGGAACTATTATGGTGTGTTTATCATGAGTGTTTTGGTGGAGCCTAGCGGGATCGAACCGCTGACCTCCTGCATGCCATGCAGGCGCTCTCCCAGCTGAGCTAAGGCCCCGTACCAACCGGATGTAAGCGTTTGCGAACGTCCGTGAGCGGCTATCTAAGGAAGAGCGGGGAGAGGTTCAAGAGAAAAAATCCCCGCTCTGAAAATTAATTGTCGTCGTCTTCGGTTGCGACGTCTGCGATCTCTTCGAGGGGGACGTTATCGTCCTCATCATCATCGTCCAGAACGTCATCACCCAGATCGATATCTGTGTCGTCATCGTCCTCTAGAACCACGTCTTCCGCGTCCGTCGCATTGGCGGGGTTCTGGGCGTCTTCTTTGTCTGCAATCATCATCCGCGATTTGTTCGCGTCATCGGTTGCAACAACATCCCCGGTATAGGGGCTGACGATCGGGTTTTTGTTCAGGTCATAAAACCGTTTGCCCGTTGTTGGGCAGACGCGCTTTACGCCCCATTCTTCCTTGGGCATGGCAAAGCCTTTCCAATTCGCATTCACATTATCAGAGTCGCAGCCAACTGCCATATGTCAGCGCGGGTGTCAAAGGCTTTCCCGGATTTCCGTGCCAGCTATGCGAATGGACATGGCAAACAGGGGGGAGTGTGGCTATTCTGAAGCTGAGCAGACAAAATTCGATTGAAAGACATCATGCCTGAAATGCGTATTGCCGGGGAACCGGAAATCACAGTTCACCTGAAACGATCTACGCGTGCCCAAAGGATGTCGTTGCGCGTATCGCGTCTGAATGGGCGGGTGACACTGACGCTGCCAAATTGGGCTCCAGAGACGGAGGCGCGTCTTTTTGCAACCCAAAGGGCGGATTGGATCCGGGGGCATTTGCGAGAACAACCTGATGTGGTCGTACCGCGAATGGAGGGGCTTATTTCAGTTGAGGGCAAAGATCGCCGGATCGTTCAGGGGGCTGCTCGGCGTGTGACCTTGTCAGACGATCAGATTGCGGTGCCCGGCCCTGTGGATAGGGTTCCAGTGCGGCTTCAGGGGTTTTTAAAGGCTTTGGCACGGGAGCGATTGGCAGCAGCCAGCGATCAGTACTGCGCGGTACTCGGTCTTCGGTATCACAAGCTGACCCTTAGGGATACACGATCACGGTGGGGCTCGTGTTCCTCAGAGGGGAATTTGATGTATTCATGGCGTCTGATCATGGCGCCGGTTGAGGTTCTGCAATATGTGGCCGCCCATGAGGTGGCGCATTTAAAGGAAATGAATCACGCGCCAGAGTTCTGGAGCGTGGTGGAAAAACTCTATCCAGCATACAAAAGGCCACGCCATTGGCTTCGGGAGCATGGCCATCATTTGCATCGATATCGCTTTGGCGATTGACGGCCCTTGTGATTTTGTGATCACATTTAGATATGCAGTCATTCAATCGCCCCGTTGATCCCAATTTATCCGCCTCGGAGGGCGTGTATCGGACGTTGCGCGGCAAAATTATGCATGGGGAGATTGAGCCGGGACAAGCGTTGACATTGCGCGGAATTGGCAAGGAATTTGGGGTCTCTATGACCCCGGCACGAGAGGCCGTCCGCAGACTCTCTGCTGAGGGGGCATTAACGTTATCGGTGTCCGGTCGGATCAGCACGCCAGAGCTAAAACCAGAGCGAATTGAGGAGCTTGCGTCAATCCGTTCATTGTTAGAGCCAGAGCTTTCGTCTCGGGCATTGCCTCGAGCGCATTATGCGTTGATCGAACGGCTTCAGGCAATAAATGGAACGATTGCGGAATACGTCGCGAAAGAGGACGCTGTGGGTTATATCCGCAGTAATCTGGAGTTTCACCGTACGCTCTATTTGCGCGCTCAGGCACCGGCGATGCTCGCCATGTGTGAAACTGTATGGTTGCAGCTTGGACCGACTATGCGGGCCTTGTATGGGCAGCTAAGGCGTAGTGAGCAACCTTATCACCACCGTTTGATCATTGCTGCGCTCAAGGCGGGAGATGAACCGGGTTTACGCTTGGCGATACGTACGGATGTGACGCAGGGCCTTCGCCTTTTGGTCAACTGAGTATCCAAGGAGGCGTAACGCAAAACGGCGCACCATAATGCTGCGCCGTTTCGTCAATCGTTTCGCTGAATATCAGACGTGGATCGCACCATCACCACAGGCAAGGGCCGCTTCACGCACCGCTTCGGAATACGTCGGATGTGCGTGGCAGGTCATCGCCAAGTCCTGAGCAGAGGCCCCAAATTCCATCGCTACGCAGATCTCATGGATCAAATCACCCGCCGAAGGGCCGATAATATGCGCACCCAAAATCCGGTCCGTGTTTTTGTCCACGATCAGCTTCACAAAGCCGTCGCCTTGGAAAACGGCCTTGGCCCGCGCGTTGCCCATAAAAGGAAACTTGCCAACCTTGTAGGCGCGGCCTTCCTCTTTTAGCTGTTGTTCTGTTTTGCCAACGCTTGCGACCTCTGGTGTGGTGTAAATCACGCCGGGAATCACGTTGTAGTTCACATGACCTGCTTTGCCCGCAACGACGTCTGCAACAGCCATGCCTTCGTCTTCAGCTTTATGCGCCAGCATTGGTCCGTCGATGGCATCCCCAATGGCATAAATGCCCTTAACGTTGGTTGCCCAATGGGCGTCGGTTTCGATCTGTCCGCGTTTGGATATCTTCACACCCAGCGCCTCTAGGCCAAGCCCATCCGTAAATGGTGCACGACCAGTGGCGACCAAAACGGTATCGGCATCAACAGTATGCTCACTGTCGTCTTTGCGCAGTTTATAGGTAACTTTGGCTTTGGTTTTCAGGGTTTCAACCTTGGACACCGCAGCGCCCATGATAAATTTTAATCCCTGTTTTTTCAAAGTGCGTTGCAGCTGCTTTTGCAGATCCGCGTCCATGCCGGGTGTGATATGGTCAAGGAATTCAATGACCGTGACTTCTGATCCCAAACGGGCATAGACAGAGCCGAGTTCCAGACCAATAACGCCTGCGCCCACAACAACCAATTTGCGTGGGATTTTGCCCAGCTCAAGCGCGCCAGTAGAGGTCACGACTATTTTTTCATCGATGGTGACTTCGGCACCCGGAATAGAGGACGCCTCAGAACCTGACGCGATAATGATGTTTTTCGCGGTGTGAACGTCTTCACCAACCTTGACTTTGCCCGCCTCAGGAATGGATCCCCAGCCTTTCAGCCAATCGATTTTGTTCTTTTTGAACAGAAACTCGATGCCCTTGGTGTTTTGGTCAACAACGTCTTGTTTGTAGGTCTTCATCTGGTCCCAATCGACCGATGGCGATTTTCCCTTAAGACCCATCTCTGCAAAGTTGTGTTCTGCTTCATGCAGGTGGTGGGTTGCGTTCAACAGGGCTTTGGACGGGATACAGCCCACGTTCAAGCAGGTGCCGCCAAGGGTCTCGCGACCTTCTACGCAAGCTGTTTTGAGGCCCAGTTGAGCACACCGAATTGCGGACACATAGCCGCCGGGGCCTGCGCCGATGATGATGACGTCATAATCTGCCATTTTAGATCTCCTTCGCCAGCTGTTGGCGTTTTGGCGGGGTAAGATGGGTGGCATCAAGTGCCAGTGAATAAGGGCGAGGGAAAAGGGGGCATGACCCCCAGCGCAGCGGCGCTTCCCTCTGGATATTTGAACAACAGACGGCCATTACAAGAGCGCCGCCAGAAACATGAACGTCGTGGCCAGAAAGCCGATACAAAAGAAAACGCTGCGCCACGGCACCCAGCCAAACACATAGGCAGGTACATATAACACACGTGCCATGACATAGATGACGGCAAGTGCAGCAGTCACGGTAGTGTTGCTGTCGGAGAGTTCCACAACCGCGACGGCGGCAGTGAAAAAACCAAGGTTTTCTGTGTTGTTGCGTAGAGTTCGATAAATGCGAGCGGTTTTACCAGAGAGGTCGGTCTCCAGCGGGGTATCTCTTGGGCCGAGTGTCTGTCGCAGTGGCAAGGCGCGGTTTGAACTGACGGCCATTGCGCTGAAGAGCGCGGCGTGCAGCAGGCCGATGAGGGCGAGGGATGTGAGCTCGGGGGTCATGTTCTGATTTCGAAAGAGAGAACTAGGGCCAAAACAGCAAATGCAAATGCGAGGATAGAGATTAACGCACCTAATGCATTAATCCCAATGATACTATTTGAAAGGAATTTAATAGGTGATCCCTTACTATTCATTCCTGCATTTATATACGAAACAATCAGCAATAAGAATGCAAAGACAATGCTACCAAGCATTAGTGACAAAGAGAATTTAAGGGACTGAAGCGGCAGTACAAATTGGGAGTTTCTGTTGATACCACCTAGAAACGTTAGTAGGATCACAAATCCACCGGCGTTCAACGTAATCAAAAATCGCAGCGCCAGTGGTCCAAGCTCCTTTAAAAGCTCGTAATTCCACTTTTCAAAATCAGTCCTTGATTGATGATCATTAAGTGACATTAGGATTCAATCAATTGTCATTTTCCTTAAAAGGCGACGACGGTTCATCTGTTTTTGGTCGGGCGGGGTTTTACCCCGCCGCGTAAATTCGCTTCTTACAGATCCATCAACAGACGACGTGGATCCTCAAGCGCTTCTTTGACGCGCACAAGGAAGGTCACAGCGCCTTTGCCATCCACAATCCGGTGGTCATAGGACAAGGCCAGATACATCATCGGACGGATTACAACCTGACCATTGATCGCCATGGGGCGGTCTTGGATTTTGTGCATGCCAAGGATGCCGGACTGTGGAGGATTCAGGATCGGCGAAGACATCAGGGAGCCGTACACACCACCGTTAGAGATGGTAAAGCTACCGCCCTGCATTTCGGCCATGGACAATTTACCGTCCCGCGCACGTTTGCCCTTTTCAGCGATCGCTTTTTCTATATCCGCAAAGGACATCGCGTCAGCGTCACGGATCACTGGTACAACCAGACCTGTTGGTGTCCCAGCCGCAATCCCCATGTGGACAAAGTTTTTGTACACAACGTCAGTGCCGTCGATTTCGGCGTTTACTTCGGGCACTTCTTTCAGCGCATGACAGCACGCCTTGGTAAAGAACGACATGAAACCAAGTTTCACGCCGTGTTTCTTCAGGAACAGGTCTTTGTATTCGTTGCGCAGGGCCATCACCTCGGTCATGTCGACCTCGTTATAGGTGGTGAGCATAGCCGCGGTGTTTTGGCTTTCCTTTAGACGGCGTGCAATGGTCTGGCGTAGGCGAGTCATTTTCACACGCTCCTCGCGAGAAGCGTCGCCTGCGGAAACCGGACCACGTGGAACGGCTGCAGGGGCAGGGGCTGATGCAGGGGCGGCGGTTGCGCCGGCTGCTATAGCATTTTGGACGTCTTCTTTCATAACACGCCCATCCCGGCCAGTGCCTGCAACGGACCCAGTGGCCAATCCGGCCTCAGCCATCATTTTATTTGCGGATGGGGCATTTTCAATGTCTTTACCTGTTGCGACAGCCGCAGGAGCGGCAGCAGCTGCGGGCGCAGCACTTGATGCGGCTGCCACCGCGCCAGAGCTGGAGATCACTGCCAATTTGGCGGTGGCATCCACGGTTGCCCCTTCGGCAGCCGTAATTTCAGCAAGAACACCTGCGGCGGGCGATGGCACTTCTACAGAGACCTTGTCGGTTTCCAGTTCGCAGAGCATTTCGTCTTGGGCAACGGAGTCGCCGACCGCTTTGAACCAAGTGGAAACGGTTGCTTCCGTCACGCTTTCGCCAAGGGTTGGCACCATGACGTCAACGGTGTCGCCACCTGCGGCTGCGGGTGCTTCTGTTGCTGGGGAGGCCGTTGGGGCAGGTGCGGCAGCAGCTCCGGCACCTTCAGAAATATTGGCAAGCAGCGCATCGACGCCGACAGTGTCGCCTTCGGCGGCAACGATTTCCGCCAAAGTTCCTGCGATTGGGCTTGGGACTTCTACGGTGACTTTGTCTGTTTCCAACTCACAGAGCATTTCATCTATGGCGACGGTATCACCTGGTTTTTTGAACCAAGTGGCAACGGTTGCTTCGGTAACGCTTTCGCCCAGTGTTGGGACGCGGACTTCTGTGGACATAATACTTATCCTTTAATGGTGAGCGCGTCGTTCACGAGCGCGGCTTGTTGTGCTTTGTGTTGGCTGGCGAGCCCCGTAGCCGGAGAGGCAGAGGCAGGGCGACCGGCATAGACCGGACGTTTTGCTTTGCCTTTCAAGCGGCCCAGAACCCATTCGATATTTGGCTCCATAAAGGTCCAACCGCCTTGGTTCTTTGGTTCTTCCTGACACCAAACGATTTCGGCATTCGGGAAGCGTTCAAGTTCTTTGACCATAGACATGGCCGGGAAGGGGTAAAACTGCTCGACACGCATCAGATAGACGTCGTCGATGCCACGCGCATCCCGTTCTTCGAGCAGATCGAAATACACTTTACCCGAACACATGACCACGCGTTTGACGTTGTCATCGGTTGCAAGTTTTGTGTCGGAATTACCGCGCTCTGCGTCATCCCACAGGATTCGGTGGAACGAAGAACCTTCGGTAAAATCCTCAGCCGTTGAGACGGCCATTTTGTTGCGCAGCAAAGATTTCGGGGTCATC
The DNA here is from genome assembly GCA_039972875.1 of Pseudoruegeria sp. Lineage (GTDB taxonomy): Bacteria > Pseudomonadota > Alphaproteobacteria > Rhodobacterales > Rhodobacteraceae > Pseudoruegeria. The sequence continues at coordinate 368,217 of JBDWMA010000042.1, read as the reverse complement.
AGGATCAGGGGTTTCCGGAAAGACCTGTGCATCTGACGACGCAGAATGTGGAAGTAGTTCGCAGGTGTGGTACAGTTGGCAACGATCCAGTTGTCTTGACCACACATTTGCAAAAAGCGTTCCAGACGCGCTGAAGAATGCTCTGGGCCTTGCCCTTCAAACCCATGTGGCAAGAGCACCACAAGACCCGACATACGCAGCCATTTGCTTTCACCGGAGCTGATGAACTGATCGAACATGATCTGAGCACCGTTTGAGAAGTCACCAAACTGGGCCTCCCACAGGGTCAGCGCATTAGGTTCTGCCAAGGTGTAGCCATATTCAAACCCAAGGACCGCATACTCAGACAGCATTGAGTCGATGACTTCATATTCAGACTGTCCCGCGCGGACGTGGTTAAGAGGGTAGTACCGCTCTTCGGTGTCTTGGTTTACGAGGCCGGAGTGCCGATGGGAGAATGTGCCCCGCGTCGCATCCTGACCAGACAAGCGCACTGGGTAACCCTCTGCAAGCAATGAGCCATAGGCCAGTGCCTCTCCTGTGGCCCAGTCAATGCCTGCACCGCTTTCGATCATGGTTTTTTTGTTGTCCAACATTCGGGCAACAGTTTTGTGGATTGGATAGCCATCTGGGTAGGTAATCAATGCCTTGCCAACTTCATCGAAGGTGGTTTTGGTAATGGCCGTTTTACCGCGCTGGTAATCCTCATCTTTGGTATCAAGATGGGACCAACGCCCATCCAGCCAGTCCGCCTTATTGGGCTTGTACTGCTTACCAGCTTCGAACTCTTCGTTCAAATGTGCCTGAAACGCAGCTTTCATATCCTCGATTTCGCCTTCGGGGATCAAACCGTCTTTGATCAGACGTTCGGTATAGAGCTGAAGCGTTGTTTTATGCGACTTGATTTTTTTGTACATCAACGGGTTGGTGAACATTGGTTCATCGCCCTCGTTGTGTCCAAACCGGCGATAGCAGAAGATATCCAGAACAACGTCTTTGTGGAATTTCTGACGGAATTCTGTCGCGACGCGTGCGGCGTGGACCACAGCTTCGGGGTCATCCCCGTTTACGTGAAAGATCGGCGCCTCAACCATAAGGGCGATGTCTGTGGGATAGGGGGAGGATCGACTAAAGTGGGGTGCGGTTGTGAAACCAATTTGGTTGTTCACCACGATATGCATCGTGCCGCCGGTTTTATGTCCACGCAGGCCAGACAGACCAAAGCCCTCTGCCACAACGCCCTGACCTGCAAAGGCCGCATCACCGTGCAAAAGAATGGGAAGTACTTTGGTGCGCTCTTCGTCGCCCAGCTGGTCCTGTTTCGCACGGACCTTGCCCAAGACGACGGGGTTTACAGCCTCTAGGTGAGATGGGTTCGCGGTCAAAGACAGGTGGACATTGTTACCATCAAATTCTCGGTCAGAGGACGCGCCGAGGTGATATTTCACATCACCAGAACCGTCGACGTCCTCAGGTTTGTAGCTGCCGCCCTGAAATTCGTTGAAAATGGCCCGGTACGGTTTGCTCATGACATTGGCCAGAACCGACAAACGTCCGCGGTGCGGCATACCGATGACAATATCCTGAAGACCCAACTGACCACCGCGTTTGATGATCTGCTCCATGGCTGGGATCAGGCTTTCACCGCCGTCCAGACCAAAGCGTTTGGTGCCCATGTATTTAACATGCAGGAATTTCTCAAAGCCTTCGGCCTCGACCATCTTGTTCAAAATAGCGCGGCGCCCTTCGCGAGAGAACTGGATTTCTTTACCCAGCCCTTCGATGCGTTCCTTGAGCCACGCGGCCTCAGCCCCGTTTGAAATATGCATGTACTGCAACGCAAATGTGCCGCAGTATGTGCGTTTTACCATTTCGACGATTTGACGCATCGATGCAATCTGAAGACCCAACACGTTGTCGATAAAAATCGGACGATCCATGTCTGCTTCGGTAAAGCCGTAGGTTTTAGGGTCCAACTCAGGGTGATCGCCATTGGAATGCATGCCCAATGGATCAAGGTCAGCCGCCAAGTGACCGCGAATACGATAGGCGCGGATAATCATTAGGGCGCGGATCGAATCCAATACGGCGCGTTTGACCGCATCGTCAGAAACTTTCACACCTTTGGCAGCAGCCACGTCCTTAATCTTTTTGCCGGCGGCTTCGGGTTCAGCAGCCCATTGCCCGTCTAAGGCTTGGGTGAGATCGTCATTTGGAACCGGCGGCCAGTCGTTGCGTGCCCAGCTGGGGCCAGATGCCTCAGCTTTGACATCCAGACCTTCGTCCCCGAGAGCGGCGAAAAACGCCTGCCATGCCTCATCGACCGCATTCGGATCGTTGGCATATTGCGCATAAAGTTGTTCAATATATTCCGCGTTATGCCCTTGTAGAAAGGATGAAGCGTGGAATTGGTCGTTTGGGGATTGGTCGGTCATGACTGTACCTCATGTGAATTGGGACCGTATTTAGTACTGAGCGGAATTGCCCGCGAATTTGTCAGGAGAGCTTGTTGTTCCCGATTGATGAGAACGACGGCCATAAATCTGAAACGAAGTGGTTCCGGTACAAACTTAAGAATTCGCTTGTCCAGTTCACTGACTTCGATAATCGAACCATTTCGGAAGAGATCTCCACGAAAACGGAAAACTCCGTCTTTCCTTGTCCCGCTTCCCTGAAGCCCCCAAGTCTTAAAAATGAGTGATCGGGGGTCAGGTCCAAGAAAAATGCAGAGTTCTGGGCCATCAAGAGTATTTGCCAGCACGACAACAGCGCCATTTGACGCCTGATATACTTGAACGACGGACCATTGAGGTTCCGTCAGCGCAACAAGGTCTTCACGATAGTCTAAACTGGTCGCTTCGCTGCTGGTCGCATCATCCTTGACGGGAGTCATTTTCTCGATGGTTTTGGCTGCTGAAATATAAGTTTTCAAATCACTTTGGTGAAGTTTCACCCAGCTTTTTGTTTCCAGCGCTTGACCCCGCGCATTCTGAGAGAGTGCGGGGTCAAGACAAACTTCGTTAATAGCTAAGACTGCATATCTATCGTTTGCAGATGCGGATACGCCAATACCCGCAATCATCAGAAAAACAGACAAACTTGTCAGCAGTCTTTGCATTAAATTAGCCTTTGTTGATCGCTTCCACGACGGCTTCGCCCAAAGTGGCCGGGCTGTCAGCAACTACGATGCCTGCTGCGCGCATGGCTTCGATCTTGTCTTCAGCACCACCTTTTCCGCCTGCAACAATCGCGCCTGCGTGGCCCATTCGACGTCCGGGAGGGGCTGTGCGACCTGCGATGAAACCAGCGGTTGGTTTCCAACGGCCTTTTTTCTTTTCATCTGCAAGGAACTGCGCGGCTTCTTCTTCGGCGGACCCGCCGATTTCACCGATCATGATGATGGATTGTGTTTCATCATCCGCCAAGAACATCTCTAGCACGTCGATGTGTTCAGTGCCTTTGATAGGGTCACCACCGATACCAACAGCAGAAGATTGACCCAGACCCAAATCAGAAGTCTGTTTTACGGCTTCGTATGTCAATGTGCCAGAGCGGGACACAACACCACAGGATCCACGCTGGTGGATGTGCCCAGGCATAATGCCGATTTTACAAGCATCAGGTGTGATCACGCCGGGACAGTTAGGCCCGATCAGACGGGATTTAGATCCGTCCAGCGCACGCTGAACACGCATCATGTCAAGCACAGGAATGCCTTCGGTGATACAAACGATCAGCTCCATTTCAGCGTCAATCGCCTCTAGGATTGAATCCGCTGCAAAGGGCGGAGGCACATAGATTACGGATGCATTGGCTTCGGTGACGTGTTTGGCTTCATGGACTGAGTTAAAGACCGGAAGGCCCAAATGCTCGGATCCTCCTTTGCCAGGGGTCACACCGCCAACCATTTTTGTGCCGTAGGCAATGGCTTGTTCAGAGTGGAATGTGCCCTGCGAGCCGGTAAGGCCCTGACAGATCACTTTGGTATTTTCATTTACGAGGACGGCCATTTGGTTACTCCGGTTTATCTTTGGAAGTCGTTATATTCGGTTACATTCTGAATTTCAGAAGCGATTTCAGTCGAGAAGGGCGAGGATTCAATTGAGCTTCTATTTTTTTCATTAACGTCGAGACTTTTTCCTCATGGGAACGGTCAGCAGAAGCGAATACTTGATCCGGCCGAGATGGGAATAATTCTGCCAATTCTGGAAAGAACTCTGCTCTTAACTTCTCGTTTGACTGCTTATTAGCGGATCGAATTAGATCAAGTTGAGAGGACGTAAGGCGTTTTTTCTCGGTAGTCTCATCTAAATTCATTAGCTGAGTGACGACACCTTTTCTGGCTTCGTTCATCGTTCCGTCCGGCTTAAACTTTGGTAGAGTTTTATTGAGTTGATACAACACGTCCATCGCAACAGACGAAAGTGCCTCATTCTTGTGTGCCGGGCGTTTTAGGTTTGCCAGATCTATCCCTACCAAATGGCAATAGTCTTCAATCAGATCACCATTGAGCATATTGTCTTTTTCAAACAAACGGACAGCAAGGTTTTCTCTACCCACCGCATTAGCCCAGTTCGTTACCAGTCGATTGTAGTTAAATTTATGGCTCTGTTGGATGTACTCATCCAAAGTGATGACTTTACTTGATTTAAGCCGTTGGGAGTATGAGCTCAGTACGTGATCTTCTTGTCGTCTCAGATAGATGACATAACCACGTTCGGAGAAAAAACGTGAAAAATAGGCGTCCAATTCCTTAATTTGGTCCGTTTGATCGAACCAAGCATTCAGATATTCGCTCGACAACAAGAAGCACTTTTCGTTCCAGCCGCTCATTTCTTGCTCAAACTCGTTGTTAAAACGATCGGCTAAATTCTTTGCATCTTCGTTTGTCTTAAGCCCGTAGAACAGTTTTGTATTGCCTTTCGGAATGGGGCGTCCGGATGCCACTTTGGCGGAAATCGCAAATTCTCTTTGAGTGATGGTCTTTTGCCCGACGAGAGAATATCTAAAATCCTGAGATTCAAGCTCAAGGGCGTTTACCTTTAGAAAGGATTGTAACGACGTCGTTCCTGTCTTTTGCCGCCCAATATGAATAATCGCTTTCATTTATTTGCTCCGTAAGGCTTTAAGAGGAATGGCCAAGACAAGTTCTTTCTTGCCAGAGAAAAAGATGACGCGGACTGATAGTTTTGTGCTTCATCAACATAACGTTCGGGGGTGTCTGGAAAAAGTTCGGCGCGTTCGGGAAACCAATGACGTCTGACCAGTTCATTTGACTTGGCGTTTAGCTCACGTACTTCAGCCAATTGAACGGATGTCATTTTTTGATTTGGTTGTGTCTGTGACTTTCTCATTAATTGATTTTGAAAGCGGTCTCGAAATTCATTCCGGGAACCGTCTTTCTCATAGGTGGATAGAAAGCGATTAATGCGGCGAAGGCATTCCGTGGCTTCAGCAGACAAAGATTCGTTAACACGGCCTGGCGTGGATAGGGGGGCACGGTCAATTCCGGTGACCTGACAATAATCGTCCAGCAGATCACCGTTTACCAGAAAATCACGCTCCAACAGCCGCACGGTTAGTCTGTCACGACCTAAACCATCCGACCATTGACGGATCATTTTCATGAAGTTGTATTTTTTGCGGGATTCGAAATGCTCATCGAACGACAAAGTTTCTCCGCGTTTAATACGCTCGGAGTACGAGCTTAGGATCAGCTCTTCTTGTCGCCTGACATAGATTAGATATTCAACCTCGCTGAAGTATCTCTTCAGAAAGTCGTCCATCGCTTGGACATGAGGCCATTTTCGAGTCCATGGTACGATATGCTCGCTCGAGATAAGATATGTATCCTCATTCCAGCTTTCCACCTTGGACGAAAATTCACGCTCGAATTTTTCAAGGAAAGATTTGTGGTCTTCTGGGCTGCGAAGAGAAAACATATCAGCCATGTTGTTGGTTTGCGGAATAACTTCTCCAAGCATCCCACGCGCCGCAGCCGGAAATTCGATTTGACTAGAGGATTTTGGTAAATTCCGAAAATAGCGAAATGATTGCTTTTGCAGATTGCTAATATTCTTTTGAAGAAATGTCTGAATCGTAGTTGATCCAGCTTTAGGCATTCCGATATGGACAATAGCTTTCATTACTAACTTCTCACTTCCACCAACGAATAAAGGTCGTTGCAGGTGGCTATAGTTTCGATACGTGTTTCTTTTCGCTACAGGAGGCAATCCAAAGATAGCCTCCCCGTTTTTTTCACTACTGAACCTCAGGCCTATTTGCCCTGTGAGACGCTGAGACCCAGACAGATTATCGTAGTGGTTTCATTTACGAAGACTGCCATTTACTCAGTTCCTGAACTTTGGGTGGGAGTCTGTATAATATGACTTGTACGGTAGCTTTCGTTACGCGGCTTGCTGGTAATGCTTCTAAAACCTGCCAAACCTCGCCCATCAAAGTTAAATGCGATTTCCACGATTGTGTTCTTTGCCGGGATGACAGCGCACAACATGGTGCCTGTTACATCCCCAGCAGTGGATTTGAAACTTACGTTTCCGTAGCTAAAAAAATGAACGCCTTCAAAGAGAGAATCCCAATTAGCGGGCATTCCAAATCCAACGGCTTGAAGTCCTTCAGCTTCTTTTCCCAAATTTGCGACCGCAATGCTTTTGCAAGATTCGTCCAAAATCGTGACAGAAGGGTCGTAGAATTTATAACCGTCCAGATTTAGAATGTCCTGCGCCGCAAGAGTGGTTGGAAAACTAAAGCAAAAAGCACCGATGAATAAACGAAGGGCGTCCATTTCTATTATCCCTTTACCGCTTTCACGATTTTCTGGGCTCCGTCTTTCAAGTCATCCGCCGCAATCACGTCAACATCGCTGTTGTTGATGATGGCCTTGCCTTCTTCGACGTTGGTGCCTTCGAGACGCACAACCAGTGGAACTTGCAGGCCCACTTCTTTAACCGCAGCGACAACACCCTCAGCGATTACGTCACACCGCATGATGCCGCCAAAGATATTGACCAAAATGCCTTTGACTTGTGGGTCAGAGGTGATGATCTTGAACGCTTCGGTGACTTTCTCTTTGGTAGCGCCACCGCCGACGTCCAAAAAGTTGGCAGGCTCAGCACCGTAGAGTTTGATGATGTCCATGGTCGCCATGGCCAGACCCGCACCGTTCACCATACACCCGATTTCACCGTCAAGGGCGATGTAGTTCAGGTCATATTTAGAAGCTTCGAGCTCTTTGGAGTCTTCTTCGGTCTCATCGCGCAGGGCCATGATGTCGGCATGCCGATACAAAGCGTTGCCATCAAAGCTGACTTTGGCGTCCAGCACTTTGAGGTTGCCCGCGTCAGTGACGATCAACGGATTGATCTCCAGCATTTCCATATCTTTTTCAAGGAACGCTTTGTAGAGCAGACCCATCAGAGCAACACATTCTTTGACTTGCTTGCCTTTTAGGCCCAGCGAAAACGCGACTCGGCGACCGTGGTAAGGCTGATATCCTGTTGCTGGATCAACAGAGAAAGACAGGATCTTTTCAGGTGTTGCAGCTGCAACTTCTTCGATGTCCATGCCGCCCTCGGTGGAGCAAACGAAAGACACGCGAGATGTTTGACGGTCAACCAACAACGCAAGGTACATCTCTGTTTCGATGCCGGAGCCATCTTCGATGTAGATACGGTTGACTTGTTTGCCCGCAGGACCTGTCTGGTGTGTGACCAGAGTGCGGCCCAACATGCGGGAGGCTTCTGTTGCGGCTTCCTCAACGGATTTCGCCAGACGTACGCCACCGGCTTCGCCAGCTTCGGCTTCTTTAAAAGAGCCTTTGCCGCGTCCGCCTGCATGAATTTGTGCTTTGATAACCCAGAGAGGGCCATCCATTTCGCCGGCGGCCGTTTTGGCGTCTTCGGCTTTCAATACAACGCGGCCGTCTGAAACAGGCGCGCCGTAGTCGCGAAGGAGTGCCTTCGCCTGATATTCATGAATGTTCACGAATTCTATCCCTACGTTTATTGCTCTCCAACATGACTAAGCATGTTAGGGTCAACGAAAAAAGGGTTTTTCCAGGTTTTTTCGAAAAAATGCCAAAAATTTGAATTTTGTGATCACAGCCGCAAAAAGTGTGATCACAAAATTCGGGTGAAACACAAGTTTGTGTGCGATTCTCGTTTAGGAGATCGTCGTTTGGCAAGTTTCCAGATATATTTTACAAGAACTACTGAGATTGCAATAGGGCAAGATTGAACGTTGTGAATGTGGGCACGTTCGATTGAGGATCAATCGCGTCCTCTAGAAAGAAATCCGCGAACGGAATTTCTTCGACTGTGACTGCAAGGATGAGCGTACCCACCTCTGGATCACTTGGGGCGGGCATTAAAATGTGCTCAAGCCCGTCCTGGCGAGAGGTGCGAGAACTTGTGACGGTCAGTGTTGCTGATAGGGTTTGGGCGGCAATTTGATCCAATGCTTGCTTTGCTTGTGCAGAAGACACATTGGGGGAACCGACGCTGCAAAATGTTTCACGTATAGGGGCAAGGGTTTCATTGCCGGATTTTGTGGTTACCTCAACCTCACCCAAAGAGGCTAAAATGAAATTCTCGGTATCGACGTAGTTGACGATATTACCAAAACCGGCGTCGGCGGAGAATTCGTATTGATCAAAAACCTTTTTGGTTGCCGCAAAGCTATCGCGATTGGCCACGCAGGATTGTAAAAACAGATTGGCCATCCGGTTAATTGTTTCCGAAGAATTAGGCGCATTGCTTAGATTTGCAGTCGGTGCACATGCCGTGATGGCTAGCGATAACGCGACAAGCCTAAGCGCGGTGTTTTTCTGCGAAGATGCTGCGGGCCAAGCCATAAATAATCCTTAGAGTGTTAAGCCATGTTCGCACTTCTGAATTCGGAGGACAATGAGGCTCTGGTCACTATTCGATCAACGGGTCAATTTGGGTAAAATATGGCCGGAGAAAGGTAAGTTTGTGCTTTGTTATGTACCGCCTGCGTCCAAATAGACACAAGTTGGAAACTTCGAAATGCTTTACGTGTTTTCCATTGGCACAAGCCGACGCAATTGGTCGAATGCGTGAAATTTTAACTAGTGTTTAGGAGCCGAACATGAATGAGAAAACTGACGCGTATTGGAATGATTACTACGCTCAAAAAACCGTTCAGTCGATCCCGTCTCAATTTGCATCGTTTGTGTTAAATGAATTTTCGGGTAATTCAACATTTGTCGACATTGGCTGTGGAGATGGACGGGACAGTCTGTTTTTCGCGGAATTCGGTAAGAACCTATTTGGAATTGACGGGTCTTTGGAAGCGGTTTCTTTCTGTAGAGATGCCGCTGAAAAACGCAAAATACCCAACACTCATTTTGATGTTTTAAACCTCAATAGCGCAGCTGGCTGTGATACGTTTTTGGCGTCTGATCACGGCATTCCTTCAAATTCTATTGTTTATGCGCGCTTCTTTTTGCATGCGATTGACGCGGCTGCCGAGCAAAACTTTTTGAAAGTTGCGCGCAGTTTTGTGGGTGATAGCGGAAAGCTGTGCCTTGAATTCAGAACACCCAAGGATGAGCAATTAGTCAAGGTAACGGCAGATCATTACCGTCGGTATGTTGATCCTGCACAGTTTATCCTGACAGCCGGGGCACATGGGTTTAAGTGCAGCTATTTCGCAGAAGGTTTTGGTTTTGCAAAGTATAAAGCTGATGATGCTTATGTGGCGCGTATCATCTTAGAGGCGTCATGATTAATTCAGTTCCCCAAGAAATGAACCTTAATAATCTGCGCGAAGTCTATAAACGCATCGCTCATTTGGACGCATTTGTATTTTTTGGAACCCTTCTCGGTTACACCCGAGAAGGGAATATTATTGCGCATGATGATGATATTGATGTGTATATCAACAAATCTTCCCGCGATGAGGTTTTAGCGGCCTTTGACGATGGCGTGTTTGAGCCAAAGGTTTCGCCAAAAGCCAGATCAGGTGAAGCGCCTCTTATCGTTCAATTCTCGCGGTTTCAGGATGGGGTAAAAACTTTTGCCGATTTCTATTTCTTTGATGACACACACGAAGAATACATCAAAGAGGATTGGAATTTCAAAGGAACCTGGCGAAAACCTGAGACACATTTGCACGTGCCAAAATCTTTGATTTACCCTTTGAAAAGTGTGGACATGCAAGGGATCGAAATAAAGGTCCCGGCTGAGCCAGATGCAGTTTGTGAATATCTGTATGGGCCGACTTGGAAAACGCCGGTGAAAAAAGGCTCTGAGTACAAAATGGCGATGGTTGAAAATAAACCAAAGTTTCGTCTAATGAATAAGAAAAAACGCGACAGGGCGTAAGGCCCGATCGCGTTGGGTTGTCTGACCGGCCAGACCGGCCAGTCAATCTCTTTTAAGCTAAAGAACCGTCGATGCCTTTGCAGGCCTCAACCAAGCCTTTAACCGCGTCGACAGATTTGTCGAACATGGCTTGCTCGTCTTTGGTCATTTGGATGTTCAGAACACGCTCAACACCACCGGCGCCGATTACGGTTGGAACACCAACATACATTCCGTCCAGACCAAGTGCGTCTTCAACATAGGCCGCACACGGCAGAACGCGTTTTTGATCTTTCAAATAGGCTTCTGCCATTTCTATCGCAGAGGTCGCGGGGGCGTAGAACGCGGAACCGGTTTTCAGAAGACCAACGATTTCTGCGCCGCCATCTCGGGTGCGCTGAACGATTGCGTCCAGTTTTTCCTGAGTGGTCCAGCCCATTTTGACCAAATCGCCAAGCGGAACACCGGCTACAGTGGAGTAGCGTGTCAAAGGAACCATGGTATCGCCGTGGCCGCCCAAAACAAAGGCAGTGACATCTTTCATGGAAACTTCGAATTCGGTCGCAAGGAAGTGACGGAAACGCGCGGAATCCAGAACGCCAGCCATACCGCATACTTTAGCATGTGGCAGGCCAGAAAATTCTCGCAGAGCCCAAACCATGGCATCCAGTGGGTTGGTGATGCAGATGACGAACGCGTCAGGGGCGTTTGCCGCAATGCCTTCGCCAACGGACTTCATGACTTTAAGGTTGATACCCAAAAGATCATCGCGGCTCATGCCTGGTTTGCGGGGCACACCAGCGGTGACGATGATGACATCGGAACCAGCGATATCGGCGTAATCGGTTGTGCCTTTCAGCGTCGCGTCGAAACCTTCGGAAGGTCCGGATTCAGCGATGTCGAGCGCTTTGCCCTGAGGGACGCCATCCGCGATGTCGAACAGGACGACGTCGCCAAGTTCTTTAAGAGCAGCAAGGTGGGCAAGTGTGCCACCGATTTGACCGGCGCCGATAAGGGCAATCTTAGGTCTGGCCATTGGTACGATCTCCAAGTTGGTTGAACTTGACGGATTGCCTAATCGCTTCTGTCCTTTCGCGCAAGTGCGCTGCGGTGCGGCAATACGAAATATTATTACGGACAACCCGCGTTTAATGGATTTTACAGGACAATTTTCGATATTTTTGTCATCTCTTGGGAATGACAATGGATATACAATTTTTTCTGCTTGCCACTATTGCGGTTCTTTATGCGGGGATTTCCAAGGGAGGTTTTGGGTCAGGGGCGGCCTTTTTGGCCGCGCCTCTCATGGCATTGGTGGTGGAGCCTGACTATGCCGTGGGTCTTATGTTGCCATTGCTGATGTTGATGGATGCGACCGCATTGCGCCCGTTTTGGGGGAAATGGGATGGGGGGAGTGTGAAGCGCCTCATCCTTGGGAGCCTGCCCGGTGTTGCTTTGGGTGCATTGTTGTTTCGTTATGCCGAACCGGATGTTCTGCGAGTGATCCTTGGGTTGGTGTCGTTATCTTTTGTTGGGTATCAACTGAGCCGAAAATTTAGCCTGCTGCCTAAACGCCCGGTCGTTTTTCGCCCATGGGTTGGTTATCTGACAGGGGCGGCTGCCGGGTTCACCAGCTATGTCAGCCATGCTGGCGGACCCCTGGTTGCGATCTATATGTTGGCGCAAAATGTAGGGAAAACGACTTATCAGTCGACGTCAGTCATCGTGTTTTGGGCGATCAACCTGTTTAAGGCGCTGCCCTATGCGTTGCTTGGGCTGTTTACAGCTGACACGCTTTTGGTAGATATTATTCTTGCCCCAGTTGCTGTGGTGGGCGTTTTCATCGGTGTGAAAGCCCACCATTTCTTGCCGGAACACATCTTTTTTAATGTGACTTATGTTCTGCTGGTCTGCACGGGCTTAAAACTCATCTATGATGGAGTTCTCTAAGCATCGGAGCCATGGGCAGAAACGGTCGCTTGACCTACGGTTTCAAACGCTTTCCCTGAGGCCAGCAAGCAAGTTGTTCCGTTTGGCTTGGTAACGGTCAACGTCCAACTTCCGGTTTCTTCAGATGCGTAAAGTTCAACTAGGGCGTTGTCTGACCCCAGCCCCATAGATTGCCGTGTTTCGCCGTAATGGCTGGCAAGGCGATCAACAATCTGTGTTCTTGCGGCGCAGTTGTTGTCGGCAAAGGCGTGTTCCGTTGCCAGCAACATCGCGCCAACACCTAACGATAATGTAATGAGGTTGGTTTTCATAAGATCCTCCATTTCACAGGGAACCTAGATTAGGTTCGCACGGGAATTAACCTGCGCCTAGGTCCCGAAAAAGTGGTTAATGGTGGGCGCGCGGGCGATGAAAAGGTACTTTTTCTGCGCTGCGGCGAAATTTACCTTGTTATTTACGTCAAATTTGGGTTGATTTGCGCAACTTTATTTCAAAGGCGGAATCATGGAACAGCAATCTCGACCCTACCGTTCGGTTCTTTATATCCCAGGCTCAAAGGTGCGGGCGCTTGAAAAAGCCAAGACGTTACCGGTTGATGCCATAATTTTCGATCTCGAAGATGCTGTGGCCATCGAGGAAAAAGGTGTTGCGCGGAAACTTTTGGCCGAAGCCATGAGGGCCGGTGGTTATGGCGCACGAATGAAGATCGTGCGAATTAATGCATTGGATACGGAATGGGGGGCAGAGGATGTTGCCGCTTTAAAAGACGCGGGTGCCGATGCGGTCCTTTTGCCAAAAGTGGATTCAGCTGCCGATGTGCAAGCACTTGCCTCTGTGCTGGGTGATACACCAATTTGGGCCATGATGGAGACCCCTCTGGGTATTCTGAATGCGGCAGAGATTGCGGCGCATCCTCAATTGACGGGTTTCGTGATGGGCACCAATGATCTTGCTAAAGACCTGAACAGTCGCTTTCGGGCGGACCGATTGCCGATGATGACCAGCCTGCAGCATTGTTTACTGGCGGCCCGCGCACATGGCGTTGTGGCTGTGGATGGTGTGTATAACGCCTTTAAGGATGATGCGGGGCTGCAATTCGAATGTGAACAAGGCCGTGATATGGGGTTTGATGGCAAGACCTTGATCCATCCAGCACAGGTGGCAATTGCGAATGCTGCCTTTGCACCATCTGAGGCAGAAATTGAGTTGGCGCGCCGACAGATCGACGCCTTTGAGGCCGCAGAAGCCGCCGGGCAGGGGGTCGCGGTTGTCGACGGAAAGATCGTTGAGAACTTGCACATTGTCACCGCACGTCAGACACTCTCCAAAGCAGACGCTATCTCAGCTTTGGAAGGATAACACATGACACTACTGGCTCTCGGCCTCGCCATTTGGATGATTGCCCATTTTTTTATGCGCTTCGCGCCAGAGTGCCGCGCAGCTATGGGTGAAAAAGGCAAAGGGCCAGTCGCTATTGTCTTGGTTATGTCTTTGTTGCTCATGATAATTGGCTATCGGACATCGGACATCATTCCCGTTTATACGCCAATTCCGGGGATTGGACATCTGAACAATCTTCTTATGTTTGGTGCGATTTTCCTCTTAGGAGTTGGCAGCTCTAAGGGTGTTTTGGCATCCGAGCTTCGTCACCCGATGTTGTTAGGCGTTACCGTTTGGGGCGTCGCGCATCTGTTGGTAAATGGGGATCTGGCCTCAATACTCTTATTCGGTGGTATGATTGTTTGGGCTGTAGCTGAGATGATTGTCATTAACCGCGCGACAGGGCCGTGGATTGCCCCCCAAGCAGGCCCCAAATCCAAGGACATCAAATTGATCGGCATCACGCTGATCCTTTTCGTCATCTTTACTGGGGTGCATACGCTCCTTGGTTACAATCCATTCCTAGGAACATACGGATGAAACTTTATCGTTTGCTGACCGAGGATGATACCTCGGCTTTTTGTCACAAAGTAACGGATGCGCTGAACAAAGGTTGGGAATTGCATGGCAATCCAACCTATGCATTTGACGCAAGCAACGGTGTGATGCGTTGTGGTCAGGCCGTGATCAAAGAGGTCGACGGGACCTACACACCAGACGTTAAATTGGGGCAACAGTAGCATGGTAAAAACCAACACAGGTCGTTTCTTTGAGGATTATTCCGTTGGTGATGTCATCCATCATGCGGTGCCACGCACTCTAACGGGAGGAGAGCGCGCGCTGTATCATGCCTTGTATCCTGCACGTCATGCGCTTGCCTCATCGGATGAATTTGCGCGGGCCTCCGGGCTGCCTGAATCTCCTTTGGATGACCTGATTGCGTTTCATACAGTATTTGGAAAAACCGTACCTGACGTGTCCTTAAATGCGGTCGCAAACCTAGGTTATGCCGAAGGGCGATTTCTGAAACCCGTTTACGCAGGCGATACTCTGACGTCTTCGTCTGAAGTGATTGGTGTAAAACAAAACTCCAACGGCAAATCAGGCGTTGTTTATGTCCGTACGACCGGGACAAATCAAAACGGTGAAGCCGTCCTTGAATATGTGCGGTGGGTTATGGTGCGCAAGGGAAACCTTGAAGCACCAGCGCCTGAAACGGTAATACCAAAGCTAACCAATGTGATGGAGGTTGCGGATTTGGTCCTACCAGAGGGGCTTGATTTTACCTCCTACGACTTTACCCAATCGGGAGAGGCACATCGGCTTGGTGATTACGACATCGGCGAAAAAATCGACCATGTAGATGGTGTCACAATCGAAGAAGCTGAACATATGCTGGCCACCCGTCTTTGGCAGAACACAGCCAAAGTGCATTTTGATGCAACGTTTCGCCCAGATGGTCAGCGTTTGATCTATGGCGGGCATGTCATATCGATGGCGCGGGCCTTGTCATTTAACGGATTGGCCAATGCGCAGATGATTGTGGGCCTCAATGCCGGTGCTCATGCCAATCCTTGTTTCTCAGGCGATACAATCAAGGCGTGGAGTGAAGTTTTGGACACAGCTAAAACATCAGCTCCAGGTGTAGGGGCGATCCGCCTTCGTCTTGTGGCAACCAAGGCAGGTGCCGAACCGTTTGCATTGCGAGGTGGGGATGGAAAATATAACCCTGATGTCTTGCTTGATTTGGATTATTGGGCATTGATACCTGTTTAGACAAAGCAAGCAGCGGAGCAATATGTTTAAACTTAGAACGATATTCCTAACGACCTGCTTGGGAACACTTCCGATGGCAGGGATGGCAGGGATGGCAGGGGACGACGAGGATCAATTTGTTGATAGCAATCTGCTGGGCATTTTTTATCATGAATTAGGCCACGCTGTTATCGATTTGATGCAGCTTCCCGTCTTTGGACAGGAGGAAGACGCAGCTGACGTTTTTAGCATATTACTGGTCAATGAATTCTTTGATGAAGAAACCGCGACGGCCCTAGCCTATGATGCAGCTTTGGGTTTCCTCGGAGAGGCCGCCGCTGTTGCGAATGATGAACCTGCATACTGGGATGTGCATGGCTTGGACGAACAGCGTTTCTATAACCTCGTGTGTTTGTTCTACGGGGCAAATCCTAACGAGCGTGAGGATTTTGCAGAGGCGTTTGAGCTTCCAGAGTATCGTGGGGATAGTTGCCCAGAGGAGTTTGATCTGGCCTATGATAGCTGGAGTGCGGTTTTGGATGAAATGGGGAAAAATGGTGGAGGGCAGACGATAGGCTATCGGACCCCTGAAAGCGACAATGAAGTTGCTGGATTTGTCCATGATATCATTGCGCCAGAGGTATCCGCACTGAATGAGCAGTTGCAATTTCCGCAATCGCTTGAGGTTCGGATCGAAGAATGCGGCGAAGCCAACGCTTTCTATGATCCTGAGTCCATCGCTATTACCATCTGCGAAGAGTTTGTGCCCCACCTGCAAGAGATGGCCGCATATTGAGCAGTTTTGTGATCACATGAATTGTGCGTGTGATCACATATTCGCGAAAAACTCCAGAAACCTATGAAAATAGCGCTCACAGGTGTTAAGGGCGCGTGACTCCGACGAATAATTTGTTATTTATAGTCGCAATCGCGAACCAAAGGCATAACTATCCTGAAAGGGTATCCCATGGCAGACGTGAATAGGGGGCACCGACCGCTTTCCCCACACTTGCAAGTCTATCGCCCACAGATGGGCTCAATTACATCCATTTTCACCCGGATTACCGGCAACGCCCTTTTGGTGGCGGCGCTGATGATTGTGTGGTGGTTCCTCGCTGCAGCGTCTGGCCCTGACTATTTCGCCGTTGCGAATGGCGTGGTCACCAGCTGGTTTGGTGATTTGATCATGTTCTGCTCGCTTTGGGCTATGTGGTACCACATGCTGTCCGGGTTGCGTCATTTGTACTGGGATTCCGGCCGTGGGTTTGATCTCCCGACCGCTGAAAAACTCGGCTACGCTGTTATTGGTGGCTCTTTGGTCCTGACCCTCGTGTCAGCCATCATCATCTAAGGGGACGATCATGGCTTATTTGACCGACCGTAAACGTGCTGCTGGCCTTGGCTCTGCAAAATCGGGTACCGCACACCACTGGCACATGACTGTTACGTCTGTGGCTCTGGCCATTTTGGTACCGTTGTTCATTTTCACATTCGGCTCTGCGCTGGGCGGATCATACGAAGAGATCTCTGCCTATTACGCGCATCCGTTTCCCAGCATTGTGGCGGCATTGACCATCACCGTTGGATTTGTACATTTCGCAAATGGCGCGCGGATGATGCTTGAGGACTATGTGCACGGTGGAACCCTGCGTGCCCTCATCATCGCCGTAAATTGCATCAGCTATGCCGCAGTCGCGACCGGGCTTTTTGCCCTCGTGAAACTTGCGCTGTAAGGAGAGCCTGACTCATGGCAGCATATGAATATGAAACGCACGAATACGACGTTGTCGTCGTAGGCGCCGGTGGCGCGGGTTTGCGTGCAACTTTGGGTATGGCAGAGCAGGGTCTAAAGACCGCCTGCGTTACCAAAGTCTTCCCAACCCGATCCCACACTGTGGCCGCGCAAGGCGGAATTGCAGCGTCTTTGTCCAATATGGGCCCGGACAGCTGGCAATGGCACATGTTTGACACCGTCAAAGGTTCTGACTGGTTGGGTGACACGGATGCGATGGAATACCTCGCCCGTGAGGCCCCCAAAGCTGTGTACGAACTGGAGCATTACGGTGTGCCGTTCTCTCGGACCGAAGAGGGCAAAATTTATCAACGTCCGTTTGGTGGTCACACCACTGAATATGGCGAAGGCCCCCCTGTACAGCGAACCTGTGCCGCTGCTGACCGAACCGGCCATGCGATCTTGCACACACTTTATGGGCAGTCGCTGAAAAACAACGCCGAGTTTTACATCGAATATTTTGCTATCGATCTTCTGATGGAAGACGGCGTCTGCAAAGGTGTTCTGTGTTGGAAACTTGATGACGGAACTTTCCACGTCTTTGCCGCGAAAACAGTTGTTCTTGCGACCGGCGGTTATGGCCGTGCTTATTTCTCTGCAACTTCTGCCCACACCTGTACTGGTGATGGCGGCGGCATGGTGGCCCGTGCGGGCCTTGCGTTGCAGGACATGGAATTCGTTCAGTTCCACCCAACGGGGATCTATGGCTCTGGCTGTCTGATCACCGAAGGTGCACGGGGCGAAGGCGGTTATCTAACCAACTCCGTAGGCGAACGCTTTATGGAGCGATATGCGCCGACCTATAAAGACCTCGCGCCTCGGGACTATGTTTCTCGGTCGATGACCATGGAAATCCGCGAAGGTCGCGGCGTTGGTGAGCATGGAGATCACATCCATCTGCACCTCAATCACTTGCCTCCAGAAACACTCGCAGAACGTTTGCCAGGTATTTCGGAAAGTGCACGCATCTTTGCTGGGGTCGATTTGACCAAAGAGCCGGTTCCGGTGTTGCCAACTGTTCACTATAATATGGGTGGCATTCCAACCAATTATTGGGGCGAAGTTGTAAATCCAACCGCGGAAGATCCACGTGCAATCGTGCCGGGCCTGATGGCTGTGGGTGAGGCGGGCTGTGCCTCTGTGCATGGCGCTAACCGTCTTGGATCCAACTCGTTGATTGACCTTGTGGTCTTTGGACGTGCGGCGGCTATCCGGGCGGGTAAAATCATCGATCCGGACACAGCAGTGCCAACCCCGCCTCAGTCAGAAATTGACAAAGCTTTTGATCGGTTTGATGGCTTGCGTTATGCCAAAGGGGAAATCCCAACAGCTGACCTGCGTCTGGAAATGCAGCGGACCATGCAGTCCGATGCGGCTGTGTTCCGCGCGTCTGAAACGCTTAAGGACGGGGTCGAGAAAATGACGGTCATCGCTGACAAAATCAGTGATCTGAAGGTGACAGATACAACCCTGGTCTGGAATTCAGATCTGATGGAAACCTTGGAACTGACCAACTTGATGCCAAATGCGATGGCAACCATCGTTGGTGCAGAAGCCCGTCACGAAAGCCGTGGTGCACACGCCCATGAGGATTTCTCGGCACGGGACGACGACAACTGGCGGGTTCACACCGTTAGCCACGTTGACGGCAGCAAAGTTGACCTTTCCTATCGTCCAGTTGTCACTGAGACACTGAGCACCGAGGAAGAGGGCGGCATCAGCATGGCTAAAATTGCCCCGAAAGCGAGGACGTTCTGATGAAGGATTTACAGAAGCGCGCTCTGAAATCATCGTTAAAAGCAACCGGGGTCTCGCTGATTGCTTTAGCTCTGATTGGCTGTGCCGGACCGGAGCAAAAGGCAGCTAATGAAGCGAAGGCAGAAGTGTTCCGCAGCTGTGTCGCTCAGGCTGGAATTTCTGGTAATTTCACAACAAGTGTAGTCCGAAATGACGCTGGCAATTTGTCCGCAATGGTGGAGGCGTCCGACGCGGTCCCTCAGGCCAAGGCTGACGCCGCTAATGCTTGCATCCGCGAAAAGGGTCTCTGAAGATGGTACAGTTTACACTTCCCAAGAACTCCAAAATCGTTACCGGGAAATCTTGGCCAAAGCCTAAGGGTGCAACCAATGTCCGTAAGTTCCAGATTTACCGCTGGAACGAGGAAGACGGCAAAAATCCCCAGCTCGACACCTATTTTGTCGATATGGACAAATGCGGCCCTATGATTCTGGATGCGTTGATCAAGATCAAGAATGAGATTGATCCCACGCTGACATTCCGCCGGTCCTGCCGCGAAGGCATATGTGGATCCTGTGCGATGAATATCGACGGGATCAACACATTGGCCTGTATCTATGGCATGGATGAGGTCAAGGGTGACGTCAAAATTTACCCGCTTCCGCACATGCCAGTGGTGCGCGATTTGATTCCTGATCTAACGCATTTCTATGCGCAGCATGCCTCTATTATGCCGTGGTTGGAAACCAAAACCAATCGTCCGGCCAAAGAGTGGAAGCAAACCATTGAGGATCGTAAAAAGCTTGACGGTTTGTATGAATGCGTAATGTGTGCGTCTTGTTCAACATCTTGCCCCAGCTATTGGTGGAATGGTGACCGCTACCTAGGGCCAGCAGCTTTGTTGCACGCCTATCGCTGGATCATCGACAGCCGGGATGAGGCAACAGGCGAACGTTTGGACGAGCTCGAAGATCCGTTCAAACTGTATCGGTGCCACACCATTATGAACTGCGCCAAAACTTGCCCGAAGGGTCTAAATCCAGCAGAAGCCATCGGCGCTATCAAACACATGATGGTTGAGCGTACGATGTAATCGGATCATCCCAAATTTATAGACGGGGGCCTGAAATGTGTATGCGTTTCGGGCCCTTTTCTTTTCAGCCTTACGAATGCCTGCGAAGGTGAAAATACATAAAAATGCCGCGGCTGCAGATACTTGTATGAGGTTGGGCATGGCTGAAAAATTTCAAGGCGAACTATTTGTGGGCTAAACATTTGGTATTTTTTATTTTGTGAAAGGTTTGAAATCCAGCCAGGGTGGTCGCAACCCATTATCAAAGAACTGAGGCTTCATGGACGGTTTACTAACGGCACTCTTTTTTGCGTTTATCGCGGGCATTGCAATTCCGGTTGGTGGATACCTGGCCAGCATTGAAAACATGCGTTCCCGCTGGCTTGAAACTGAATTGCGACATTCGGTTTTGGCATTCGGCGCGGGCGCTTTGATTTCAGCCGTTGCGTTGGTTTTAGTACCTGAGGGTGCGGCTGTATTGCGCCCATGGCAAGCGGTTCTTGCTTTTGGTGGCGGCGCTGTGAGCTTTGCCATTCTATCCACGTTGTTGTCTAAAACGGGTGGCTCTTATGGCATGCTGTTGGCAATGTTGCTTGATTTTGTGCCAGAAGCCATCGCAATGGGGGCGAAATTTGCCCTTGGGTCGATTTTGGCAACTCTGTTGGCGATGATGATTGCGTTGCAGAACCTTCCGGAGGGGTTTAACGCTTACCGAGAACTACAAGAGGCCAAATCCTGGCCCAGACGTCGGTTGTTGATCATTTTTTGTGGCCTTGCCCTGTTGGGACCTCTGTCCGCCTGGCTTGGGTATACTTATCTACGCGAGGCCGAGGTTACCCTTGGCGTGCTCATGCTTTTTGCATCAGGGGGAATTTTGTTTCTGATGTTTAATGAAATCGCACCCAAAGTCCCATTGGAGAATTCAACGGCCCCTCCATTCGCTGCCGTGGCCGGATTTCTACTTGGGTTGTTAGGCTATATGACCATTCAATAGTCCAGTTGACGTGGCGTTGCAGTTCGGTTCGTTTAACATATCGCCTAATTTGGTCCGGCGGAGGATCATCATGACGGCATCAGAGTTTAAAGCAGATATCATAATCATCGGCGCGGGGCTTTCTGGCCTTGTTGCGGCGCATGAGGCCACGCAACGCGGACGCAGAGTCCTGCTGTTGGATCAAGAGGGCCCACAATCGCTTGGGGGGCAAGCGTGGTGGTCTCTTGGTGGGTTGTTTATGATCGATACGCCCGAACAACGGCGCATGGGGATTAAGGATAGCCGTGATCTCGCTGCGATGGATTGGTATGGATCTGCGCAATTTGATCGCCCAGAAGACGCCAATCCCAAGGCCTTTGCAGAGGCTTATCTCGATTTCGCATCAGGGGAGATGTGCGAATGGCTTCAGGGGATCGGTTTACGCTTTTTCCCTGTTGTGGGCTGGGCTGAACGTGGAGGCGATTTGGCCGGAGGACATGGGAATTCTGTTCCAAGGTTTCATATTACATGGGGGACGGGTACCGGTGTGGTAAAGCCATTTGTACAATTGGCTGATGACGCCGCAGCGAGTGGGCTGTTGAAATTTGCCCATCGTCATCAAGTGTCTGATCTGATTGTAGAGAATGGCCGGGTCGTCGGGGTACAAGGGAACCAACTGGCCGAAGATACGGCGGATCGTGGAAAACCCACCAGTCGGGACATTATCAATGATTTCTCTTACCGTGCTGAAACCGTGATCGTGACCACCGGTGGCATAGGTGGAAATCATGATTTGGTGCGGGAGAATTGGCCGACAGACCGTTTGGGCAAAGCGCCTACCACCATGGTTGCCGGTGTGCCGGACTATGTAGACGGCAAAATGCAGCAAATTTCCGCTAGAGCCGGGGCTGGGCTGATCAATGGTGACCGGATGTGGCACTACGTAGAAGGGTTGCAAAACTGGGATCCGATTTGGCCCAATCATGGGATTCGCATCCTTCCGGGGCCAAGTTCGCTTTGGTTTGATGGCAATGGTGACCGGATGGAAGCGCCGTTTCTACCAGGGTTTGATACCCTTGGCACTTTGAAGCGTATCCTTTCAACAGGGCATGAACACAGCTGGTTTATCCTGACGCAAAAGATCATCGAAAAGGAATTTGCTCTGTCCGGTTCTGAGCAAAACCCGGACCTGACATCAGGCACATGGAGCGAGGTGTTAAAATCGCGTCTTGGAAAAGGGGCGACTGCCGCCGTAGAGGCATTCAAAGCCAACGGGGCGGATTTTGTCGTAAAGGATAATCTAAAAGATCTGATCGCTGGAATGAACGCGCTTTCTCCTGATGCACCGTTAGATCTAAATCACATCCGTTCTCAGATAGAGGCACGAGATATGCAGATTGATAATCCGTTTGCCAAAGATGCCCAAGTGACGGCTATTCGTGGGGCACGGGCCTATCGAGGCGATAAATTGATCAGGACGGCCGTGCCACACAAGATACTAG
Source organism: Pseudoruegeria sp. (assembly GCA_039972875.1). Taxonomy (GTDB): domain Bacteria; phylum Pseudomonadota; class Alphaproteobacteria; order Rhodobacterales; family Rhodobacteraceae; genus Pseudoruegeria. Next base: position 345,710 of record JBDWMA010000042.1, on the reverse strand, counting down.
ATGCCGCGAACGGACCATTGATTGGGGTCAAGTTAAACATTTTAACCCGCAAATCCCTAGGTGGACTCCATACAGATCTTAGCGGTCAAGTGTTGCGTGAGGATGGAACCCCGTTTCCGGGGTTGTTCGCAGCCGGAGAAGTCGCAGGTTTCGGAGGCGGGGGGTATCATGGCTACAATGCGCTCGAGGGAACGTTCCTCGGTGGTTGCCTCTTTTCAGGGAGAAAAGCAGGGCAAAACGCATAGTGGTTTGAGGATGCCGTGAATTAGATGCAATAAAGGCCGGATGCGGGTCCGGCCTTTATCATTTTAACATTGAAGGTTTAGGCAAATGCAGCCTGTAGGGCGATCTCAACCATGTCGCCAAAACTCTTTTCGCGATCCTCGCTGGGCAATGCCTCACCAGTTTGCAAATGGTCGCTTACGGTTAAGACGGCCAATGCACGGCGTTTATAGCGTGCAGCAAGATTATAAAGCTCTGCGGCTTCCATCTCGACGCCCAGTATCCCGTGACGAGTCATTTCGGCGGTGAGGTCTGGCCGTTCGTCATAAAACACATCCGAGGAATAAATCCCACCGACATGGGTTGCGGTGCCTTTGGCCTTTGCGGCGGCCACGGCGGCTTCGAGCAATCCGTAGTCGGCACAGGGGGCAAAGTTTAACTCTTTGAATATCCCGTGTGACGGGGTCGACAGGCTGCTTGCGGTCATCGCAATGATCACATCACGAACTTTGACGTCCTCTTGCATTCCGCCACATGACCCAATCCTAATTAAGGTTTGCGCGCCATAGTCCCGGATCAATTCATTGGCGTAGATAGACAGAGATGGCATCCCCATCCCTGATCCGTGAATGGTCACGCGATTGCCTTTATAGGTGCCGGTAAAACCGAGCATACCACGCACCTCATTGACGCAGACTGCATCCGACAAAAAGGTCTCTGCAGCCCATTTCGCGCGGTAGGGATCACCGGGCAACAGAACGGTTTCAGCGATGTCGCCCGGAGCGGCACCAATATGCACTGTCATGAGAATTCTCCTGTGGTTTGCTTGGACTATAGCGTTTTGAACTATAGAGAAAAGAACAATGCAAGTCGGAGACACTGATCCGATAGGGGGCTTATTCCGATTACCTTGCGTAACAATAGCGGCTTCTTTCTATCGGGGGATGATTCTTCGGAACATATTTGTACCCGTACGCCTAATATTTGCTTCCACTTCATTGTCAGGCTGGTTTCGTCGCCTCTGAAGCGCTAAAATACTTGAAACAAAACTAGGCGAGCAGGGCGATGGCAATGGACATAGATCACCAGAATGATCAGGATAAAGTTCCTGCCAAATTACGGCGGGCTGATGGCCGCCTCCTGATCGTCGCCTTTGAGGGTGATGCGCCGGAGGGGTGGCGTGAGGATGGGGCGCGATTAACTGTTTTTGCGCCCGAGTGGAGCAGCAATGGCGTTGTTTTGCCTGTGGGCAGCTCCAACCGTGTCATTCTTCGCATGGAAGAGAATATCGGACCCTTTGTTGCCCATGAAGATGTCGTATTGTCCTATTTAGAAGCCCCGAAAGATCTCTCTGCGGAACCGTTGCTAGAGCAAAACAATTTGCGCCTTATTTCAGAAGTCCCCAAGGATGCGCTCGATTTCAGCATCGTGACCTTGATGCGAACCCCAAGTTCGTACAATCGTATGCTTCGCAGTTATGCTGAATTTGGATTTACGGAAGAGAATACCGAGTTCATTGCGATTGATAATCGAGATGAAAACATTGCCGACGGATACCTTGGGGCGCGACTGGCGTTGACTGAGGCACGCGGGACATATTTGATCTTTTGCCATGATGATATTGAACTTATTCAAGACAGCAGAGAGGATTTATTGAAGCGCCTCGCGGAGCTTGAGAAACTAGATCCAAAATGGATGGCTGCTGGTGTCGCAGGAGGTGTTTACAAAGGGTTCAAGGATGATGGCAAGCGGCGCATTGCTTCGCGGATTTCAGACCGTTGGGGACCAGCTCGCAGTGTGCTGGGGCCATTTCCGCGTCGCGTGGAATCACTCGATGAGTGTTTTCTTCTCGCACCGAGGCGTCGGTTTTCACAAAGCTCTGTTGATCTGGGTGGGTTTCATTTTTTTGGGACGGATTTGTGTCTGCAAGCGGAATTGGCCGGAGGGTCGGCTTATGTCATTGATTTCCATATGTTCCACTATGGAAAAGCGAGCAAGGGCCCAGCTTATCGAACCCAGAAAAAACGTATTGAGGCGAAATACCGCCCCTATTTTCCGGGGCGTATTGTAACCACATGTACCAAACCGTTGGTGCTCTAGCAGCCTTATTGCGGGTCTGGGGCAATGGAACTAAAGGCGTTTTTGTCTGCGTCCCAGACCAAAGCCTGAACGCATGGGGTCGTATTGTCCCCGCCGCATTCACTGCCGTGGATCGGCAATAAAACCACTGACATGGGTGAGAATTCAACTAGCTTCCAGCCCTTTGCCAAACGCGTATCCATAGTGTCACCTATCAGAAAACTGATCTGACAGCCTCCGGTCCCGCAATACAGGCTGCGAGCGGTGTCACAGTTTAGATGATGTTCGTTCAACACATGGTCCAAGGCACCATCCCCGTTTAGATCGACTGCCTGAATGGCCTCATCCTTTACGGTCAAATTGCCAAACTCTATACGGTCACAATCCTTGGCGCGATTGTTGAGAATTTCAACGAATGGTTCTGGGATAGGCGTGTCCGCGGCCTGTACTGCGTTTTGCAGTGCGAAAAAGGTAACAAGGGCCAAAAGACTGTGTTTGATGAACATAAAGGCGGCTCCCAAGATGTGTGAAAACTTTGGGAACCGTTTCATAGCTTATCAGGGGCTGCAATCAGAACTTGCCCCAGAGATCGATTGATTATTCTGCCGCGATGGGGGACGGGTCCACCAATGTGACGATATCAAACATGATACGGTTTAGTTCAAAGTCCTTTGGGGTGTAGACCCGTGCAACTCCCATGGACAAAAGGTGTTCGGCATCTTCGTCCGGGATAATGCCGCCAACCACAACCGGAATGTGGGATAAGTCTGATGATTGCATTTGTGCCATTAGATCTTTGATCAGCGGAATATGGGAGCCGGATAGAATTGATAAACCGACAACATGGGCGTCTTCTTCTACGGCGGCGGCAACAATTTCGGCCGGAGTGAGTCGGATGCCTTCATAGGTGATATCCATCCCGCAGTCCCGTGCACGGGCCGCGATTTGTTCTGCGCCATTAGAGTGACCATCTAGCCCAGGTTTGCCAACGAGGAATTTTAGGCGCCGACCCAGTTTGTCAGACACAGCGCTAACCTGTTCACGGATCTCATCAAGACCCTCTGTGCGGTTAGATGGATTCTTTGAGACCCCCGTCGGAGCACGATACTGCCCAAAGGCATTGCGCACCATGGCACCCCATTCACCGGTGGTGATCCCGGCTTTGGCTGCCGCGATGGATGCTGGCATGATATTTTCACCCGAGGCCGCAGCCTGACGTAGATTATCGAGGGCTGCCGTGACCGCGTCTTGATCACGATCCGATTTCCAACGATTCAGACGGCTGATTTGATCGGCCTCAGCGGCGGGGTCTGCGACCATGATCGCTTCTTCGCCTGACGTCAGGGGGCTTTCTGCGGCTTCGGTCCAACGGTTTACACCGACGACTGTGGTTTCACCGCTTTCGATCCGGGCAATGCGCGCTGAATTACTGTCGACCAATCGAGATTTCATGTACTCGATCGCTGCAACCGCACCGCCCATTGCATCAATCTGGGCCAGCTCGGCCCGTGCTCCGTCCTTTAACGCAGATACTTTGCGATCAACGGCTGGATTGTTGTCAAACAGATCATCATATTCCAGCAGATCGGTTTCATATGCCATGATCTGTTGCATTCGTAGAGACCATTGTTGGTCCCAAGGACGGGGGAGGCCAAGGGCTTCGTTCCACGCAGGTAATTGCACCGCGCGGGCGCGGGCATTTTTCGATAACGTCACAGCCAGCATTTCAATCAAAATGCGATAGACATTGTTTTCTGGTTGCTGCTCGGTCAGACCAAGGCTGTTGACCTGTACGCCATATCGAAACCGGCGGAATTTAGGATCCTCAACCTTATATCGCTCGCGGCAGATCTCATCCCACAGCTCTACAAAGGCGCGCATTTTGCACATTTCGGTGACAAATCGAATCCCTGCATTCACAAAAAATGATATACGCCCCACCATCGCGGGAAAATGTTCAGCAGGCACTTTGTCCTTTAGATCATCAAGTACAGCTGTTGCCGTCGCCAATGCAAAGGCCAGCTCTTCCTCAGGGGTCGCCCCGGCCTCTTGTAGATGATATGAACAGATGTTCATTGGATTCCACTTGGGTAAGTTTTCCCGGGTATATGCTGCAACATCCGTAATCATCCGCAAAGACGCCTTTGGTGGGCAGACATATGTCCCACGACTTAAGTATTCTTTGATAATGTCGTTCTGAACAGTGCCTTGTAGCTGGCTGACATCGGCACCTTGTTCCTCTGCGACGGCAATATAGAGCGACAACAGCCAAGGGGCGGTCGCATTGATTGTCATCGAAGTGTTCATTTTTTCTAAGGGGATGTCGTCAAACAAGGCCCTCATATCACCAAGGTGGCTTACAGGAACGCCGACTTTACCGACTTCTCCTTTGGCCAATTCATGGTCGCTGTCGTACCCCGTTTGGGTTGGCAAATCAAAAGCGACTGATAATCCCGTTTGTCCCTTGGACAGGTTATTACGGTACAACGCATTAGAGGCTTTTGCGGTCGAGTGCCCTGCATAGGTGCGGAACAGCCAGGGGCGGTCTTTTTTGATCTCGGTCATCAGGGCCTCTTTTACGAAATGGGTAATTTTATTCCACTTGTGGATTGATATCTGAAACATTATGACTTTGTCAATTCGCTGCATTGCGGCGATGCCCAAGTTTTTTCGCTGCCGCAGCATAATCACGGTGATCTAAGACAACTTTCGAAAACTTTTTTTCCACCGAAACTGCGTATCTTGGGGGCGGGGCTTGAGTTCTGACAGATTTGATTTCATCAAGGCCGGAAATAAGTCAGGATAGCTATATGTTTTCAACTGTTGAAATACCGTTATGGCTTTTGATTCTTATACTTTTGTTTGCGGCGGTGACTGCATTAAGCCATTTCCTTTTGCCCTCTGTGCGTTGGTTTTTCCGTCGACGTATGGAACGCGTAGTGACGCGACTTAACAAACGGCTCGAACGTCCAATTCAGCCGTTTAAACTCGCCCGTCGTCACGACATGATCCAACGCCTGATTTACGATGCGCAAGTGATAGAGGCCGCAGGGGCATGGGCCAAAGCCAAAGGTGTGCCTGAGAATGTTGGCTTTGAAACAGCACGCCGCTATGCACGTGAAATCGTGCCACGTTTTAGTGCGACCGCATATTTTGGATTTGCCATTCGCTTGGCGCGACTTATCGCACAGAGTTTTTATAAGGTTCGGACCAGTTCTGCAGACGAGGACGCCCTAAGTGGGATTGATCCAGATGCGACTGTGATTTTTGTCATGAATCATCGTTCCAATATGGATTATGTTCTGGTGACCTATTTGGCCGCCGAACGCTCGGCGCTCTCTTATGCCGTAGGGGAGTGGGCTCGAATTTGGCCGTTAACATCATTGATTAAAGCGATGGGTGCCTATTTCATCCGCCGTAAAAATAGCAATGATCTTTATCGCACTGTTCTAGAGCGATACGTGCAGCTGGCCACCAAAGGCGGGGTTACGCAGGCTGTCTTCCCAGAAGGAAAGCTGAGCCTTACGGGGCATACTGCGCCAGCAAAGCTGGGAATTCTGAACTATATTATCAAAGACTTTGACCCGCAGGCATCAGGTGATGTGGTGTTTGTGCCGGTGTCTCTGAACTATGATCGGGTGTTAGAAGACCGTTTCTTGCTTGAGGCTACACAATCTGGGCGCCACGCGTTCCGGTTTCGGCTTGTTGGGATACTTGGATTTATTTTCCGTCAAATCAAACTGATGTTTCAGCGTCGGTTCCATAGATTTGGCGATGCTGCAGTGCATTTTGGCCGACCAATGTCTCTTCGTAACTTTCCCCTGAATACAAAAGACAGCGCAACAAAGCAGGTGGGACGTGAATTGATGAAACGGATCAGTACCGGGATACCGGCGCTTTCTGTTCCGACTATTTGTTACGTCATGGCCTGTTCGTCCGGGTCTATGGGCCGCGAAGAAATCAAGTTGGCGTTGATCGATCTCGTTCCTTTATTACGAACTAAAGGTGTTCCTTTTCACGCTCCGGACAATGATTTGGACGAAGCTATGCGCATAGGTCTTAGAATTTTGACCTTGCGGCGCATGTTTAAAGAAAAAGATGGGCAGTATTCCATCGAACCAGAAGAGCGTGAACTGGTGCAGTACTACGCCAATTCAATCGCCGAATCCGTCGGGAATTTGTCAGAAATCAAATCTCGCGTTGAAAATGCCGCAACTGCAAGGTCATAAAATTACAATTTCCACCCAATAAAGGTTGCATAATTACTTTGACGTCGATATTTCAGGGTCAAGGCTGTTGCGATTCTGCGCTGCAGCACTGAATTTGAACATTGGAGGCTCTGATGGCACTGGATACAAATACTGCGATCGCCGCATATGATGCGCCGGAGAAAGACCTGTACGAAGTCGGTGAATTGCCGCCGTTGGGTTACATCCCAGAAAAGATGTACGCATGGGCCATTCGTCGAGAGCGTCATGGCGAACCAGAACAAGCGTTTCAGCTAGAGGCTGTTCCAACGCCAAAACCCGACAGTCACGAAGTGTTGGTCATGATCATGGCCGCAGGCGTGAACTACAATGGCGTTTGGGCGGGCCTTGGTATTCCGATCAGCCCATTTGACGTTCACAAGGCTGAATACCATATCGCCGGTTCCGATGCCGCGGGCATTGTTTGGGCTGTTGGCGATAAGGTAACGCGTTGGAAGGTTGGCGACGAAGTCGTTATCCATTGCAACCAAGACGATGGAGATGACGAGGAGTGTAACGGCGGCGACCCAATGTACTCCGCGAGCCAACGGATCTGGGGATATGAAACCCCTGATGGTTCTTTTGCACAATTTACCTGTGTTCAGGCACAGCAGCTTATGCCGCGTCCAAAACACCTCACTTGGGAAGAAAGCGCGTGTTACACTCTGACACTTGCGACCGCGTATCGAATGTTGTTTGGGCATCACCCTCATGAGCTAAAACCGGGTCAGAATGTTCTGGTTTGGGGGGCATCAGGGGGGCTTGGTTCTTATGCGATCCAGCTGATCAACACCGCAGGTGCGAATGCCATCGGAGTGATCTCAGAAGAGGACAAACGCGATTTTGTCATGTCCTTGGGGGCGAAAGGTGTCATCAACCGGAAAGACTTTAACTGTTGGGGCCAGCTGCCCGTCGTGAACAGCGAAGAATACAAAGCTTGGTTCGGCGAAGTGCGCAAGTTTGGTAAGGCCATTTGGGACATCACCGGCAAAGGTGTAAACGTCGACATGGTGTTTGAGCATCCCGGTGAGGCCACGTTCCCTGTTTCGACCTTCGTATGTAAAAAAGGTGGGATGGTTGTGATTTGCGCGGGGACCACCGGCTATAATCTGACTATGGATGCCCGTTATGTTTGGATGAACCAAAAGCGTATTCAAGGCAGCCATTTTGCACATTTGAAACAGGCGGCTTCTGCCAATAAACTGATGATTGAGCGTCGCCTTGATCCATGCATGTCTGAAGTTTTTCCCTGGGACGAAATTCCACAGGCCCATACAAAGATGCGTAAAAATCAACACTTGCCGGGGAATATGGCAGTGTTGGTTCAGGCCCCACGTACCGGGCTTCGGACGCTCGAAGAGGCTCTCGACGCAAAATAGCGCATTAAAATTCTGTCGTTTCTGCAGTCTAGACCGGCCCCGTCATGGGGCCGGTTTCTTTTGGCTTTTGCACGGTTGCGATCTGGTTTGGCTGGCACCCGGGCGGGCTCCGCGATAGGGTCGCGACTATGAATGTGCCCGCAATTACCTATTCAGACGATCAGGCCGAAGCTTTTGATCGCGTCACCGAAATACTACGCCAATCTGGCGTGCATCTTGATGATTCTTTACTGGCGCCGCCCGCCAGTTCCGACGATGCAGTCTTGGCTGTCGTTGGCAAAGCTGGTTCGGGCAAAACACTGCTGTTGGCGGGGTTATACAAGGCGCTCGAAGAGGCAGGGGTCGACATAATTTCAGGTGATTATGAAAGCCGCAAGCGCAAAGACAAAAGAACGTTGGCAATTTTGGCCCCGACGAATAAAGCCGCCAGTGTATTGCGCAATAGAGGGGTTCCAGCGACCACCATTCACCGCATTCTTTATACACCTGTCTATGACCCGGAATATGAGCGCATTGCTGAATGGTTGTCGGGAAATGGCGAACGGCCCGAAGTGGAAGGGTTAACAGATGTTGCGTTGGATCGGGCCAAACAGTTTTTCGACAACAACAAATCAATTCCGGGTGCTTTGGCTGCGGCTGGTCTACGTGGGTCAGACTTTATCACGGGATGGAAACGTCGCGATGATCCGTTGGATATTGGGTTCGTTGATGAATCCTCTATGTTGGATGAAAAGCAATTCAAAGACCTAAAAGAGATCTTTCCTACGCTAATACTGTTTGGTGATCCTGCACAGCTTGCGCCTGTCGGACAATCGGGGGCTATGATCTTTGATAAGTTTGACGAGACAAACAAGATGGAATTGCATCGGGTACACCGACAGACGCAGGACAATCCGATTTTGGATCTGGCACATGCTCTCGCGGACCCACAGCTGCAGTTCAACGATTTTGAGCAGATGATCGAAGACATCTCAAAGCGGGACGACCGAGTGGTGTTTGCAAGCCGGGTCGAAAGCGATTTGATGGCACGATCTCCGGTTTTGGTATGGCGCAATGCGACGCGGGTGCGATTGATACAAGCGTTTCGCGGTGCGTTTTCTGCCCCATCGGATGAATTGTTGGCGGGCGAGCCTTTGATATGTGACGGCATAGAATTGCCGATGAAACACCGCAAAAAACGCATCGACCTAGAGGCTAGGGGGCTGATCAAGGGCGCCCAAGTGGTCTATCTTGGGCCGGGTCGAAAACCGGGGTTCTCTCGTTTGCATGTAATGGGTGCCGAAGACCCACAAGTGTCTGCAGCATCGATTGTAAAAATCGAAATTCCCGATGAAGAAGAACCCTTTATTCCCTATGCGGCACGTATGGGGGCTGCGTTTCTTCATGGTGCTGCGGTGACAATCCACAAAGCGCAAGGCAGCCAGTGGGAAAACGTCCAAGTCTTCGCACCCGATTTGTTTGTCGCCGCCCGGATGGGGCGTGTAGAGGCGGGGCAACCGCTGTGGAAACGGCTTGCTTATGTGGCCATTACAAGGGCAGAAACTCGGCTTTACTGGGTGGTTCGAAATCGTCTCGCACGCCCGACAGGCCCTTTGATCACAAGTGATCTTAAGGTCGCTCCAGCTCAACTGACTTTGGAAAGCGAAGCCGATGAACAGGCTTGACTTACACACACTTATCCCATTGCCGATGGAGTTTTCCTAATGAACCGTTCAATTTGGCTAAACCCGGATGAGATACTTGCACAAGGATCTGGCAGAGTAATCTATCAACATCCTGAGGAAGCAGGTGCACTTGTTAAGGTATTCAAACCACGCACTAAACCTTTGGGCCTGTCTTATAAATGTCGTCCGATAAAGCGTCGGTTTCTGACCCTTAAAACGGCCTATCTGGAATACGAGGAATACATTTCTGCGCTTGCACGGCTAAATGAGATGCCCAGCTACCTTCCGTCTATGATGGGGTTCGTTAATACGAATCTCGGTCTGGCAATGGTTGTTGAACGTGTGGATGGGCCAGATGGAAACCTAGCGCCGAGCCTGCATAAATATCTGCTGAATGAGGGCCTTAGTCCCTCCCTTGTGTCGCAGGTAAATTCTCTTGTTGATCAGCTGAAAAAACATCGGATAGTGGTGTTCGATTTAACGGCGCGCAATATTGTGGTCGGAGCCTGCCCAGAAAATGGGACCAAATTAATGGTGGTCGACGGTCTATCAGAGAATACATTTATACGCCTCAAATCTTATTCTCGTTGGGCATTTGAGACTTGGTTAGAGAAAAAACGAACAATTCTGTTAGAAGACATGAAAGTTATCGCAGCGGGTAAATCCAGTTACACGCTGCGATAGGTTTATTTTCTAAACAGAGTAAACACCGCTGAAGCGCCCCAACCGGCCAAAATGGCAATGGCCAAAGACAGGATCCCATAGGCAAACGATTGTTCGTGGGCAAGGTTATAGAGGAACCTTTCCAACCCGACTTTGCGGACGTCGAGGATCGCTTTGTATTCATCAATGACGGACCCGTCTCGTGTCAAAAGAATACGCGTGGTGTATTCGCCCTCGCTTAGATTAGATGGCAGCTCAAAGGAGGCGGAAAACAGTGTGTCATCTGTCATTGTGACGCTGCTTTCGTTCAATTGATACAGCTCATTTTTTTTCCGAATTCGGATCAAGGCCTCTGTAAAGCTTTTGGAGTCGCTTATTGTGTCTGGAGCGCCAACTGTGCGGATCGCACGTTCGGTTGACACATGAAACCGAAGATCTTCGGTTTCTGAGATGGTTTCAGCAAAAGGGGCAGAGGTCGCCACCGCATAAAAACTAGGGGCCGAGTCGACCTCAACGGTATCGGTGTTTATCCAAATCCCCATCCGTTTGGCCTTACGTCGAACGACAACAGGTTCCTGCGGGCCAGAGACCGCGATAACCACTTGAATAGGGCCACCGCCGGGTGCAGGTGCGTCGCGTTTAACCGCACCAAATACCAAAATATCAGAGCCGTCGAAATTGGCCGTGATGGCGACCTGCTTTTGAGACAGGCCCGCAACGACGGTTTCGCCATGGGCGGGGAGGGTTAGGCAAAAGAGCAGTGCAAGAATACGATACATCAGTGACCTCCCGGTGCGCCGAGTGAATAAAGCTCAGCTGGTTCAAGTAAGAGGTCCAGCCCAAGTTTTCCGCAGACGATCAAGACCAAAAGGGCCAACAACACGCGGAGTTGTTCGGCCTTGAGTTTGACGCCAATCCGTGTCCCGATTTGGGCCCCAATGACGCCACCGATTAGCAATAACACAGCCAGCGCCATATCCACCGTTTGGTTGGTGGTTGCATGCAGCATGGTTGTAAACCCAGTCACAAAGATGATCTGGAATAAAGACGTCCCGATCACGACTTTGGTTGGCATTCCAAGCAAATAGATCATTGCCGGAACCATAATAAAGCCACCACCAACCCCCATGATTGCCGCGAGCACGCCAACAGAAATCCCAACTAAAATAGGTGGAATGACCGAAATATAGAGCCCAGATGTGCGGAACTTCATTTTAAAGGGAAGGTTATGTACCCAGTTATGCCGCCTACGTTTTGGCACCGCGCCCGGTTTGCCTGCCTTTAGAATTGAGTTGAGGCTCTCTAGGAACATCAAACCGCCCACCACGCCAAGGAAAACGACGTAACAAAGCGTAACGAGCAGATCGACCTGACCAATGCTTTTCAGTGCGTTAAAGACTTGTACCCCAAGGGCAGCGCCAATAAGGCCACCAACCAAGAGCACAAGCCCCATTCGCAAATCCACCGACTTTCGCCTGAAGTGAGCAAGGACGCCTGAAAAAGAAGAGGCTACGATTTGGTTTGCTTCGGTGGCGACGGCCACTGCCGGAGGGATGCCGATGAAAAAGAGCAGCGGAGTCATTAAGAACCCGCCGCCAACACCGAACATGCCTGACAGGATGCCCACCAACCCGCCTAATCCCAAGAGGAGAAAGGCGTTTACCGATACTTCGGCAATAGGGAGATAGATTTGCATGGGTTGTCTTTCTGTTCAGGCCTTTGCCATACGACAAGATGCAGATGCAGCATATAGCCACATCTGCGACAAATCGGATCGAATCTAGCGTTCCTTTACGTATGCGGCTCCGCCAGCACGTGGGGGAATGGCTTTCCCGACGAACCCAGCGAGAATCACCACCGTCAAAATATAAGGTAAGGCTTGCATAAATTGACCGGGCAGGGTGACACCAAGTATCTCAATGTTTTGGTAACGGTTGCCAATGGCCTCAAGCAATCCAAAGAGCATACAGGCCCCAAGGGCGTGCCAAGGACGCCACTTTGCAAAGATCAGAGCAGCCAATGCGATAAAGCCGCGTCCGGCGGTCATGTCTTTGACAAATCCTGCCGCAAGGCCCGTCGCAAGATAACTGCCCGCAATGCCGCAGAGCACGCCGCATATCAGAACCGCGGTATAACGGAGACGCACCACTGAAACCCCAGCGGTGTCAACTGCGCCGGGGTTTTCCCCAACGGCGCGCAGACGTAGGCCAAAACGCGTACGGAATAGAACCCACCACGACAATGGCACCATTGCCATTGCAACATATACAAGGACGGAGTGTCCGGAGATCAGTTCGGAATAAATCGGGCCAAGGAAAGGCACATTTGCCAGAGAATCGGCGAAGGGTAGGGTGATTTCGTTAAAACGGCCGCCTCCGACGAGGGAAGGTGTCCGTCCCCCTAGGGCAAACCAGCTTTGACCAATCACAACCGTTAAGCCGGCAGCCAGAAAATTAATCGCAACACCGGAAATCAGCTGGTCACCGCGAAAGGTGATAGATGCGATGCCATGTAAAAGCGCCATCATGACAGACGCCAGAATACCGGCGCCTAATCCAAGCCATGCGCTACCCGTGGTTGCCGCAACCGCTGCAGATAGAAACGCAGCAGAGAGCATTTTTCCCTCAAGCCCAATATCGAAAACACCAGCACGTTCCGAAAACAGGCCCGCTAAACAGGCAAGTAATAGAGGTGTTGCAAGACGAACGGTTGAGTCCAAGATTTGGATAAGCGTTAGGAAATCCATTACGCGCCTCCTTTCCGTAGAGACACAAACAGTTTCTCAATCGGTGTTCGTACCATATTGTCCAAAGCACCAGTTAACAGGATCACAAGGCCCTGGATAACAACGATCAGCTCACGTGGGATATTTTCCCATAGTGCCAGTTCTGCGCCACCTTGATAGAGAAAACCAAAAAGAAGCGCCGCCAAGAATACGCCAACCGGGTGGTTGCGCCCCATTAAGGCCACGGCGATGCCAATAAAGCCCGCACCTTCAACGGAATTCATAATCAGACGTTCAGCTTCACCCATTACATTATTGATGGCCATCAATCCCGCAAATGCACCAGAGATCATCATCGCGATGATCGTGATTTTTGCTGGGGAAATGCCTGCATAAACAGCGGCGGATTCGCTTTGACCAAAGGCGCGGATTGCGTAGCCCAATCGGGTTTTCCAGACTAGGATATAAAAGCCGATCAGACAGGCAATGGCGACCAAGAAACTCACGTTGGCGGGGGAGTGTTTGTTAAACTCGATCCCAAAGGGCGCCAACATTTCGTGAAACGTTGGTAACGCCGCGCCCGCAGGGAAGGAGCGCGTTTCAGCAGCCATATTACCCGGCTCTTTCAGTACGTTGACCAATAAATACCCCAGTAATGCGGCTGCGATAAAGTTGAACATGATGGTGGTGATCACGATATGGCTGCCGCGCTTGGCCTGTAAATACGCAGGAATAAAGGCCCAGGCCGCGCCAAAGACGGCTCCGCCAACAATGGCGGCTGGAAGGGCAACCAACCAATGTGGCCACGGGACGGCAAGGCAGACCAAGGCAACACCGAGACCACCAATGGCGGCTTGACCTTCGCCACCAATGTTGAACATCCGTGCGTGGCTGGCAATGGCAACAGCAAGGCCGGTAAAGATAAAGTTGGTGGTGTAATAAAGGGTGTAGCCAAGGCCGCGACTGTCGCCAAATGACCCTTGAACCATAGTTTTGATCGCGACCATTGGATCCTTGCCAATCGCAAGGATCACCAGACCAGAGATGAAGAACGCGAGAAACAGATTGATCGCAGGGATCAATAGAACATCCGCCCATTTTGGCATCTTGTTCATGGTGCCGTCTCCTCATTCACGCCAGCCATCAGCAAGCCAAGTTCTTTTTCATCAGTCTGATCAGGCATGCGTTCGCCCATGATATGACCATCAAACATCACCGCAATCCGGTCTGAAAGGGACAGGATTTCTTCAAGCTCTACAGAAACAAGCAAGATCGCTTTGCCTTGATCACGGAGCGCGACGATCTGTTGGTGGATGAATTCAATCGCACCAATATCCACTCCGCGGGTCGGTTGCCCGATCAACAAGAGGTCCGGGTTGCGTTCAATTTCCCGCGCCAGCACGATTTTTTGTTGGTTGCCGCCTGAAAAGCTTTTGGCAGCCAGACGCGGGTTCGGTGGACGTACATCAAAACGTTCCATCTTTTCGGTGGTGTCTTGAAGGATGGCTTTATTATCCATAAGAATGGCATTGCGATTGTATTTCGGGTCGTCCTGATACCCAAAGGCGGTATTTTCCCAAGCACTAAAGTCTAGGATCAAACCCTCAGCATGACGGTCCTCGGGAACATGGGCGATCCCACGATCACGCCGAGATTTTCCGTCTGATTCTTTCCCCGTTAGATCAAGTAGTTGCCCATTGAGCTTAATGCTACCAGATCCATGTGCATATCCACCAAGGACTTCGAGTAATTCAGATTGGCCATTGCCCGCAACACCAGCAATCCCAAGGATTTCGCCAGCGCGCACATTCAATGAAATTCCTTTGACGCGCTCCACTCCCTGTTCATCGATCACCTGTAGGTTATCGACCTCAAGAACAGGCGCTCCGGGGGAGGCAGGGACTTTGTCGACCTGCAGCAATACCTTGCGACCAACCATGCGTTCGGCAAGGTCTTCGGGACTGGTGTCTGTGGTTCTGACTGTCGATGTCATTTCACCGCGCCGCATCACGCTAACAGTGTCGGTCACTTCCATGATTTCGCGCAGTTTATGCGTGATCAGGATGATGGTTTTCCCCTCATCCTTTAACCCTTTTAGAATGCGGAACAGGTGGTCCGCTTCATCTGGGGTAAGAACGCCGGTGGGTTCATCCAAAATCAGGATATCTGCTTTGCGATAGAGGGCTTTTAAGATTTCAACTCGTTGTTGGTGGCCAACGGAGAGATCTTCGATCAGCGCATCCGGATCGACGCGGAGTTCGTATTCTTCAGACAGTTGCTTTAGCAGTTTTCGAGCTTTGGCCAATGACGGTTTTAACAGCCTTCCATCTTCGGCGCCCAGAACCACATTTTCAAGTACTGTGAAATTTTCGACCAGTTTAAAGTGCTGGAACACCATTCCAATACCAGCGCTAATCGCAGCCTGACTATCGGGGATTGTCGTTGGTTTGCCATTGATCAGGATTTCACCCGAATCCGCTTTATAAAAGCCGTACAGGATAGACATCAGGGTCGATTTCCCTGCGCCGTTTTCACCGATAATCCCGTGGATTGTGCCTTTCGAAACTTTGATCGAAATATCTTTATTCGCCTGCACTGGTCCAAATGCTTTGGAAATGCCGCGAAGCTCAATGGCTGGGGCGGCAGTCTCCTGCCGCCCCGTATCTATTGCCTGACCCATAGTGGCTTACATTACCGGGCAGGATTCATCAGACATATAATCGTGCACCTTGATCTCTCCAGAGATGATGCCCGCTTTTGCGGCTTCGACGGCCATTTTCATGTCGTCTGACACCAAAGGCATGTTGTTGTCATCCAGAGCATAACCAACACCGTCGTTGTTTAGACCAAGAACCGAGAAACCTGTTTCCAGATCACCACCATCAGAGAACGCGTTAAATACAGCAACGTCGACGCGTTTCATCATGGATGTCAGTACTTTACCCGGGTGGAGGTAGTTCTGATTGCTGTCTACGCCGATAGATAGGATCTCCTCATCAGCGGCGGTTTGAAGAACGCCAAGACCGGTGCCGCCAGCAGCTGCATAGACAACATCAGCACCTTGGCTGATTTGCGCTTTGGTCAATTCGCCGCCCTTGACGGGATCGTTCCAAGCCGCAGGTGTTGTCCCTGTCATGTTTTGGATCACAGTTGCGTCGGGATTGGTCGCTTTGACACCCTGAACGTAACCACAAGCAAATTTAGAAATCAGTGGAATGTCCATGCCACCGATAAATCCGACTGTGCCGGATTCAGATGCTTTGGCGGCCATGACACCAACAAGATAGGAGCCTTCGTGTTCATTAAAGACAACTGAACGTACATTAGGCTGATCAACAACCATATCGATGATCACGAATTTTGTATCCGGGAAATCCGGGGCAACTGTGTCCAGTGCAGTTGCAAATGCAAAGCCGGCCATAACGATTGGGTTGTTACCGTTTTCTGCAAAGCGACGCAGGGCTTGTTCACGTTGCGCTTCGGACTGCAATTCAACTTCGCGAAAGGCTCCGCCAGTTTCTTCAGCCCATTTATTGGCACCGTTGAAGGCTGCTTCGTTAAAGGATTTGTCGAATTTGCCGCCAAGATCAAAGATGATGGCAGGGTCAGCCAATGCTGCACCAGCTGTCAGCGCCAGCGAAGCAGCTGCGCCAAGGAATGTCCGCATCAGGGTCATGTGTCGTCTCCCGGTTGTTGTTTATTGGGCGTCGTTTATTCCACGACGTTACCCCGTGACTTTAGGTGATCACAAGAAGATCATCGGTAATTAAGGACGGGACAATGCGTGAGGGTCAATGAATTTTTTGACCGATTGGTCACAATCTTACGTCAAATCGCAGATTGACCTGAGGTTAAGCACAAATTAACGATTTTTTGAGGATTAATGCATCCGTTTTTTGCCCGTTTTCAGAACGATAATAACCGCGTCGTCTACCAGATTCGCGGTACCCCGATGCCGTGTACAATCGAATGGCTGGCATGTTGTTGGCGGCGACTTCTAGAAATGCGATATCTGCTGCATGCGAACATGCCTGTTCTTCAAAACGCCGCAGAAGTATGCGGCCAGATCCTTTTCCTTGAGCATCTGGATGTACAGCGATGGTAATGAGCTCCGCTTCGCCTGCAAGGGCGCGCCCCAAGCTAAACCCATTGGGGCACGTGCAAAGGTACGTGAATGGCTCGTTGAGCAGATCCGCGAATTCCCGCTCCGACCAAGAGCGACTATGCGGAAATGCTGCAGAGTAGATCAGGGATAACTCTGTGGGGGTCATTTGATCAGCTGCGGGGCCGTATCCCGGGACGGTGCGGCGTCTGGTGCGCGCAAGTAAAGCGGCGACGGCGCTGAGAGTTCCGAATGAGTCCGCGTTTGAGCAATATGCGCAATAGCATCTGTCAACGGCATAACTGACTGCGATGCGGGCGTATCAGTTAACTCTGCGATTGTTTCGGCTGTTCCGAGGAAACGCGGTTGTGTTCCGACTGGTGGACGCGGCATGTCCTGAGACGTACAACGCAAAGGCTCTTGTTGATTGGGGCCGTCAAATATCTGCACGTAAAAATTACCGCGTTTGGCATCCATAACGCTGACCCGAACACCGTCATAGCCATAAGACATCGCCTCAAGTGTAGAGACCCCAACCACCGGAATTCCAAGGGCTAGTTTCAAACCACGTGCGGCAGATACTGAAATCCGAATGCCCGTGAAATTCCCCGGTCCAATCCCGACACCAATTGTAGTCAAATCTTTAAATCCGACATTGGCTTCCTGCAGTACTTCCTGAATGAGCAGCATTATGCGCTCCGCTTGTCCTTTGGTCATGTTTTCTTGACGAGACACAATGATCTGATCGTTTTTCAGTAAAGAAACAGCGCAGTGGGGGGCTGAGGTGTCAAAGGCCAGTATGAGGGATTCGGACATGATTATCGGGTCTCTGTTTTGGTGGCCTTGAAGTGATCTCGGGAACTTTTGTCGTTCTGAGGCAGGTTGTCATCGATATGCAGCCACGGTAACGCAGATGCAACATGCCCGTGCAACGTTGGGGGCAGGGCGTGGGCCTGATCTAGTAATCCCGTTGGCAAATAAACCTGATCCGGCAGATAATCGTAGGTCGCATAGATCTGCGTGCCGCATTCGGTACAGAAAGCACGTTCTACTGTGCCAAACATTCGTTTGCTTAGTCCAGAAACTGGAGAGACAGCGACAGCGTCTTCAGCAAAGGCCGCGAACACCGAAACCGGGGCGCCAGATAGACGACGGCACGTGTTGCAATGGCAATAAGTAACCACATCTGGAAGCGCTCGGGCAGACACAGAAAGGGCGCCGCAATAGCAGCGCCCGGTAATTGGTGGAGTATCCGTGCTCACGTTGATGTTGCCTGGTCTAGGCGGCAACCGGACGCACTTCGATCACCTCAGGAATGTAGTGTCGCAGCAGGTTTTCGATGCCCATTTTTAACGTCAATGAAGACGATGGGCAGCCTGCACAGGCGCCTTGCATGTGCAAATAGACGATGCCGCGTTCAAAGCCATGAAATGTGATGTCGCCACCATCTTGTGCCACAGCAGGGCGCACGCGCGTGTCAAGTAAGTCTTTTATTTGATTGACTATTTCGGAATCCGGCCCAGAATGCGCCGCATGTCCGGCGTTTTCATTTGTGCCTTCCATCGCGGCCTGACCGGACTGGAAATGCTCCATGATTGCACCCAGAATTGCGGGTTTAATATGGTCCCAATTTGTCGAGTCCGCTTTCGTCACAGTGACAAAATCATTGCCAAAAAACACACCTGTTACGCCGTCGACTGCAAATACGCGATTGGCCAACGGTGATTTCGTCGCTGCCTCAGCTGTCGGAAAATCGGCGGTTCCGGCTTCTAAAACCGTTTGACCGGGCAGGAATTTGAGCGTTGCAGGGTTTGGTGTTGACTCGGTTTGAATAAACATGCGGATGCCTTTCATCTGAGGCTTTGATATGCGCTCTCTTCGTGGGACTGTCAAGATTTAGAGCTATTCTAAAATGATCTTAAGTAATCGCTTCAAGACGTTCCTTGGATAGTTCCCCTGGGACAATTGTGATCGGGATTGGTAATTCTCCCGCATTGCGGCTCATTTGGGTGACAAGTGGGCCGGGGCCGCCTTTGCCGTTGCCTGCCCCTAGAACCAAAACGCCGATTTCTTCATCTTCTTGAATGAGTTTCAGGATCTCCGGAACAGATTCCCCTTCGCGAATGATCAACTCTGGCTCAACCTTTTGCCGATCACGCATCCACTTTGCGAATACTTCATAATGAACTTCGATTCGTTCACGCGCTTCGGCACGCATGATATCACCAACGCCGATCCAGTGATTGAATTCCTCAGGCGGAATGATCGATACCACTGCGACGCCACCTCCGGTATGGGCGGCCCGCATCGCAGCAAAACGCATCGCATTCAGGCACTCTCGGCTTTCGTCTAGCACCACAAGGAATTTACGCATATTTTTCTCTCTCTACCGTTCCGCAGGCAATGATGTTCCAAACGTACACTGCTGGCAACAGCTTATCTGTGTGTTGATCTGGCTCAATCCGCGCAGGCTTAGCCTCCAGATTTGCCGTACGAAGCACAGGAAAGCCGATTCTGCATTTATTAGCTGTATCGAGTTTGATGTAGTGCGTTGTTTTTATGTGGTATTTTGGGTTTTCTCCGCCAAAATAGCTTTTACGTCAAGTGGGCGGTTAACCATGTCCAATGCGCCGTCTTTATCGAACGTCCACTCGGTTTGTGGGCGGTCCCTGTATAGCTCTACTCCGTTTTGGTCTGGGTCCCTTAAGTAAACGGCCTCACTTACGCCGTGATCGGCTGCGCCTTCCAGCTCTATACCTGCTTTGAGCACGCGGTGAATTGCATCGCCTAACGCCGGGCGATCTGGATAGAGGAAAGCTGTGTGATATAGCCCCGTGTGACCTGCAGGTGGTGGCGTGGCGCCAAGGCTTTCCCATGTATTAAGGCCAATGTGATGATGATAATCACCTGCCGCCAAAAATGCGGCTTGTTTTCCATAATGTTGAGTGACCCGAAATCCTAAGACATCGCTATAAAATCCTATGGCACGATCAAGATCTGCGACTCTTAGGTGAATATGCCCGACTCGGGTGTCAGGATGAACGGGTGTATTTGTCATGTGTTTGTCCTTTCACAGATCTGGTGGAAATTTAGGCTTTGCGCGTGCGTGTGGGAACTGGGCGGATAGTAACATATTCTGTGCATTTTTGCGAAAAGAGTAGGAGGCTGGCTCATTGCTTGCTCACAAATCTGTTTGTTGGATGTTCTCGTCAGATCTGCTAGAAATGCCTGTCTGCGATCGAAGATAAGGAACCCCCAATGGCTCAGAAGCCCATGGAACGCCGCCGGTTTTTAACACTGGCCTCTGCATCAGCTGTGGCATTGGCCACGCCTGCTATCGTCTCTGCCCAAAGCAGTGATGGGCCTGTGCCGGGTCAAATCTATCAGCCGAAAGTATCACGTAATATTTCCAGCTTTCACAACGTCCGTTGGCAAGATCATTTTGATAATCTGACCAATGGGGCCATTGTCTGCGATACAAAATCTCGGGCTGTGCATTTTTGGTCAGAAGATCAGAGTATCTATAAACTGTATCCATCATCGGTTCCCCTCACACCTGAGTTGACCCGTCTTGGCTATACAGAAGTGGTGCAAAAAGTGGTTGGCCCAAGCTGGCGTCCGACACCATCTATGCTGGAACGTACCCCCGGATTACCTGCCGTTGTTGGCCCCGGCCCGGATAATCCACTTGGATCTCATGCGCTGTACCTCAGCTGGACATACTACCGGATTCACGGCACTCATGATACGCGCAAAATTGGACGTAAATCCTCCAGCGGCTGTATCGGTCTGTACAATAGTCAGATTGCCGAATTGTTCGATCTGGCCAAAGTCGGCACACAGGTCCGCTTGATCTAAGAATACCCTATTTTGACGATGTGACACGCCCTTTTTGGGGCGTGTTTTCGTTTTGGGTCTTAAAATGCTTCGGCGGCGGCCAGTGCTAGGCCATCCGCAATGGCGGTAAAGGCTTTGCCATCTTCGACGGCTGCCTCGGGGCATAATGTGTAGATTGCATCACGTACCACGCTCATCAAGCTGGAGCCGCCTACGAATATAACGCGATCCACTTGTTCAGCGCTAAGGCCCGCCATGGCAAGGGTGTCTGCTGCGCTCATACGGATCGCAGTACTAAGAGGGTCTAGCGTGGTTGCGACCTCTGGTGTGGTAATTTCTGACCTTAGTGTTTTTTCAATGAACCGCAGATCGATGGCTGACTGTTCGGTGTTGGGGTCATTAACCTGAATCTTACCACGCTCCACCGCAAAGGCCATCTCATGCCCCAGTTCAAGTTCTAAAACAGTTCGCAGTCGCGCAAACAATTCCGGCGCTGATGCAAGACGTTCCATGTCTTTGACTTTGCGGCGCGTTTCACCCGTATAGAGGAATGGAATTTTCTCCCATGTGGCCAATTCTTGATACAGAGCATTGGGGGCAGGCAACAGCCCGGTCCCCATTTCCCGGCGCAATGTACTGCCATGCCCCAACAATGGCATGACGTGATCCACGCTGATCAGTTTGTCAAAATTTGTCCCACCGATGCGGACACCGTGGCTGGCGAGCACTTCGGGCGGCTGTCCCGGGGTGGTATGACGGAAAAGCGTAAAGTCGGATGTACCCCCGCCAATATCGACGATCAAGCCAACTGATGGGTAAGAGGCCGGTGGCGGGCTCGCAAAGGCGGCGGCTTCGGGTTCAAACATGAACTGAACGTCCTTGAACCCAGCTTTCATGTAGCATTCCGTAAGATCAGCAAGGGCTTGCGTGTCTTTCGCAGGATCCACAGAGTGAAAATGCACAGGCCGCCCAGACAAAGCCGTGTCAAATGTCTGGTGGCATGTTGCTTCAGCCTTATCCTTGAGCGTTTTTAAAAAGCGACTGATGATGTCGACAAAGGTCACGGTTTCATTCAGCATCCGTCGGGGCTCGTGCATCAAGGATGTGCCCAGAACCGATTTTAGCGCACGCATGTAGCGCCCCTCGGATCCACTAATTAATGCAGCATTTGCCGCGGACCCATATCGGATGGATCGTGTTTCGGAGTCAAAAAAGACAGCCGTCGGCAGCGTCTGTTCCCCGGCTTCGATTTCGATCAGATAGGGGTGTCCATTGACCGAAACGCCCGCCGCTGAGTTGGATGTTCCAAAGTCGATTCCAAGCGTATTAGCGGCCATTGCCCAAATCCTTTTGCAACATAGAAATTCCGAAAGAGGCAGCCGGATATCGCATTCATTCCACACTCACAAGCGTTTTGCGCAATTCTAAGGGGGGGATTGACGCAGGACATTAAGTTCGGCAGATAAGGTGCATGACCCATCCCGTGAACATAACCTCTGTGTATTTTTTTACCGACCTCATATAGGCGCGGTTTACAGAGTTATATCATCTTGAAACCGCCGCACAGGCGGTTTTTTCATGGGTGCTTGTGTGGCTCCTGACAAAGGACACCCCATGAGCATTAATACCCTTTCCATGACCGACGCCCAACGGATTGCTGCATCCGTTCTTGTGCGTTTGGCAGAGCCAAACCATGCCAGTGTGATTGCTGGGATGATACGCGCCCTTGCGTCCTATAATAATGATAAATCCAGCGTCTCTGCAGAGGACGTGTTAGAAGCAGGGTTTGGGCCAACACCTTGGGTGCAGTTGTTCGTTGCCGAGCGGGAACGTCGTGCCGTTGGATATGCGGCCATGACAGTTGTGGGCCAGCTACAATTTGGCCGAAAAATCGCGGATGTGCATCATCTTTATGTTGAACCGGGGCAGCGCGGGCAGGCGGTCGGTACACATTTGCTGAATGCTGTTGAGGATGCCGCACGCAAGCAAAATGCCCAGGTTTTGACCATCGGCACATCCAATAGCAATTGGCGTGCACGCACGGTCTATGAAAAAAATGGGTTCAAACAAACAACAAGCCGGGGCGTGAAGCTAACCAAACCCCTAAACCTAAAAAGCCCTGTCCGTTAGGGCAGGGCTTTGTCACGGTTGATAAGCAGGACTGATTAGGACCGAACCATACCAACAATATCATAGGTCTGATCAAGGATCGGTGCCGCGATGGCCCGTGCTTTCCGAGCGCCTTGGCCAAGGATGCGATCAATTTCCGCCGGGTCCTGCATCAGGCGCGCCATTTCCGTTGAGACAGGAGAGAGTTTATCCACCGCAAGATCGACCAGCATGGGTTTGAATTCAGAGAATTGTTTCCCTCCAGCATCTGCAAGAACTTGATCAACGCTCTGGTCAGCCAAGGCCGCATAGATATTCACCAAATTGCGGGCTTCTGGACGTTCTGACAGTCCTTCTGCCTCACTCGGGAGCGCATCTGGGTCGGTCTTTGCCTTGCGAATTTTCTTAGCAATTGCATCCGCATCATCGGTCATGTTGATACGACTTAGATCTGATGGATCGGATTTGGACATCTTTTTGGACCCATCCCGCAAAGACATCACGCGGGTAGCTGCCCCCTCTATGACTGGTTCTGTAATCGGAAAGAAATCCACGCCAAAGTCATTGTTAAACTTGGTCGCAATATCGCGTGTCAGTTCAAGGTGCTGCTTTTGATCCTCACCCACGGGTACATGTGTGGCGTGGTAAATCAGAATGTCTGCGGCCATTAAGTTGGGATAGGCAAACAAGCCAACAGAGGCGTTTTCTTTGTTCTTACCGGCTTTGTCTTTGAACTGAGTCATTCGGTTCAACCAGCCCATACGGGCGACGCAGTTGAATATCCAACCCAATTGCGCGTGTTCGGGCACTTGGCTTTGGTTGAACAACATAGATTTTTCAGGGCTCAGTCCTGAGGCAATAAAGCCAGCCGCCAATTCCCGCGTGGCATGGCGGAGCTTTTCGGGTTCTTGCCAGACAGTGATCGCATGAAGATCAACCATGCAATACAGCGTTTCAACGCCGCTTTCTTGCATCTCAACAAAGCGTTTGATCGCGCCGAGATAGTTGCCAAGGGTCAGGCCGCCCGAGGGCTGAATGCCTGAAAAGACGCGCGGTGTGTGGACCACCTCCGTCATGATGCGTACTCCGTCTGGATTTATGTTGTCTGCTGGCTTACCCATGCAACCAAAGGCCGTCAACCAAATGGAGCCCGCAGGCATGAGTAATCCACATGATGAATCCCTGATAAACCCGTTGCCGCCCGTTGTGGTGGTATTAGCGCTGCTGCTATTTGGGATCGAAGTTTTCCTAACCCTTGGGGGGCGTGGATTGATCGGAGGTCCTGATGCGGTGGGGTGGCGATTAGAGGCGATTCAGAGGTTTGCATTTTCCGGTGATATTCTGGATTGGATGTTGGCCAATGGTATTTACCCACCCGATCAGTTGATCCGTTTCGTCACCTATCCGTTGATCCACGTAAGCTTTACCCAGATGATATTCGTCGTCGTCTTTTTATTGGCGCTTGGCAAAATGGCCGGAGAAGTCTTTTCGTGGTGGGCCGTTCTGTTGATCTTTTTCGGTGCCTCTATCGTGGGGGCGCTGGCCTATGGGTTACTTCTGAATGAGGGCGTACCATTGGTCGGCGGATATCCTGCGGTCTATGGGTTAATTGGGTCATTCACATTTTTGATGTGGGTTGATTTGGCAGTGCAGGGCGCGAATAAATACCGGGCGTTCTCATTGATTGCGATGTTGTTGGGGATTCAGTTGATCTTTGGCATTTTGTTTGGGGGTGCACGAGATTGGGTTGCTGACTTTGCCGGATTTCTAACTGGGTTTGGGTTGTCCTTCGTTCTGGTCCCAGGAGGGTGGCAGCGGGTTCTGGCCGTTGTGCGTCGGCGGTAACTGATTTCTATTCGTTATTGGCCTTGCAGGGCAGAAGGCTTGTCGAGGGCTGTGCAGGCTGATATTCGCAGGATCAAAGCCCGATGAAATTTATCGGGTAATGGATGAGCGCAGGCGTGACACAACAAATACCCCGACTTGAAATCAAAAATATCCGGCGTCGGTTTGGCGGGAGAGATGTCGTAGATGATGTGTCCCTTCAGGTAATGCCGGGGCAGGTGACCTGTCTGCTTGGGCCGTCTGGATGTGGGAAATCAACGACGCTGCGCATCATCGCCGGCGTCGATATGCAGGATGAGGGCGAAATTTACGTCGATGGCAAACTGGTTTGCGATACGATTTATAGGGTCCCGCCCGAAGGGCGAAACATTGGCCTGATGTTTCAGGATTTTGCGCTGTTCCCACATTTAACCATTGCTGAAAATGTTGCATTTGGATTGTCCGGCGGAAAAAGCGAGAACCAGGCACGGGTGGCTGAGATGTTGGAGCGTGTGGGGCTGATGCATTACGCTCAATCCCATCCGCATCACCTGTCCGGAGGGGAGCAGCAACGTGTGGCCCTTGCCCGTGCACTTGCTCCGCGACCGAAAATTATGCTGATGGATGAACCATTTTCTGGTCTGGACAATAGGCTGCGTGACGATATCCGTGATGAAACTTTAGCGGTGCTAAAAGAGGAAGGGGCGGCAGTGCTCCTGGTGACCCATGAGCCAGACGAGGCCATGCGAATGGCCGATGAAATCGCACTGATGCGGGATGGAAAAATTGTCCAACAGGGTGCGCCTTATAATATTTACAATGCACCAATAGATCGCGCAGCTGCCGCATTTTTCTCTGACATCAATGTGATACGAGGAAAAGTTCAGGGGGCTTTGACCGATACACCTTTTGGGCAGTTTCTTGCGCCGGGGTATCCGGATGGATCAGATGTGGACATTGTGTTTCGCCCTCAACACCTAAAAATCGACTTTGATCGCGCGGGAAAAGGGCCAAACCCAACGGCTTTGGCGGGAACGCCCGCCCGCGCCATCGTTGCGCGGGCCCGCTTCATGGGGCGGGAGTCTTTGGTTGAATTTACAATGGATTTTGATGGTTCGACGCTAAAGGCGACGGTGCCGTCGGTGTTCTTACCTAAGGTTGGCACGCCACTTTGGCTGACGGTACGCAGGGAGCGTTGCTTTTTGTTTCAACGTGGATAATCAAAACTTGGTTTAGTCGTGATTTTCCGGAGAATTGCTCCAAAACGATTGCTCAAGTCTTCGAAAGATCAACCCTCCGTCAATGTGAGATTTGCGAGAAAGTCCGGATAAGCTTTGCCGTTTTCTTCCCGAAAACGCGCAGACGTTAATTTAACGGAATGCATTTGGTCGACACGGAAACTCTGAAAGCCTTTTTGCCGTTCGCACCAGGCTGGACAACTCCAAACACGGCCCCAGTATTCGAGTTGTAGGGGGCGGATCATCCGTTGGCTTCGCCGACCTTCCTCGTCTTTATAATCGAGCCATATTTTCCGTTTTTGACGTATGGCTTGCCTAAGAAGAGGCATGTGATCAAACCCCAATAGCGCCTCAGCAAACGGATAAACGGCTGTATCCCACCCCATAGGAGGCGCGGATCTGTTTTTGGGGACGACGCTTTCTATTTTTGAGGCGAAACTGCGGGCGCCTGCCTGTAACTCTCGGTCTGCGGTCTGTTGCACGATCGCAAGCCCCACATGCAGCGCCTCTAACTCAAGGGGGGTGAGGTGCAAAGGTGGTATGCTGATTGGGGTTGCCATCGTGTAACCGACCCCCCTTTCACCCTCAATTGGAAGGCCCGCATCGATAAGTGTGTCCATGTCCCGGTAAACGGTACGCTGAGAGATGGTCAGTTGCGCGGCGATGTCCCGTGCAAGGTGCAGTTGTCCATCCCGCATAATCTGAATTAGTTCAAATAGGCGATCTGTCCGATTGGTGGTGCTGCTTTTCCCGCCTTTTTTCATTGTGTTGTTTTGCCCAATAAGGCCGAATCATTTTGCAGCTTCATGTGTTTTGCGTGTGGACAGGGAAAAATAGCAAAAATTCCTTATTTCATTGGATATGCCGAATGGCTTTGGCCTCAACTGACATTAAATTGTCAGTTGGGGCATTTAAAAACAAGCAATATTTCCCTTTGAAATAGGGGAAATTGAGGTGTTTTGGGTATTTTAACTTTGGGCAGAAACCGTTACGCCTAATGGGTCATTACTTGGCATCCCAAAATGTGATGCCGCCAGTTGGAGAAAACAAATGCTCAACAATATCGGTTTGCCCGGCCTTCTTTTGATTGCCGTCGTTGTTCTGGTCCTGTTTGGACGCGGAAAAATCTCTTCGCTGATGGGCGAAGTTGGCAAAGGCATTACGTCATTCAAAAAAGGCGTTGCTGAAGGCACAGAAGAACTTGAAAACACCGCAGATGCGGCGCGGGACGTTACGCCCGAAGACGAAAAAGACAAAGCGTAAGCAACCCTGGGCCTGATACAGGACGAAAAATATGTTTGATTTGGGTTGGACTGAGCTTTTGCTCATTGGTGTCGTCGCGCTGATCGTGGTGGGGCCAAAAGATCTGCCAGTGATGTTTCGCACGTTGGGCCGTTTTACCGGCAAAGCCCGTGCGATGGCGCGTGATTTTCAGAATGCTATGAACGATGCCGCTGATGAAGCTGGCGTTAAAGATGTGGCTTCTGATTTGAAAAAGGCGACATCTTCTAAGAACCTTGGATTGGATAAGCTTCAAGAGGCTGCCACCAAGTTTGAGAATTGGCATCCCGAAGACAAAGATGCCTCCGAATCCATTCATCGCGGCCCCGAAACGGCCAAAATGACGGAGGAGCGGGCCGAAAAGGCGCGTAAAATTCAAGAGGCAACTGCAAAACGGGCAGAGGAACGTCTGGCCCGCGAAGCAGAAGAGCTGAAAGCGGCAGAAACGACAGCCGCTGACCGTGTAGCTGAAACGTCAGAGGCGACGCCGGAAGACAAAACATGAGCACCGACGATATAGAAGATTCCGCCGCCCCACTAATTGAGCATTTGACAGAATTACGCAATCGGCTGATTCATTCAGTTGTGGCGTTCATTATTGGTATGGTAATTTGTTTTACCGTAGCGACGCCGGTGTTTAATTTTCTGACCGCGCCATTGTGTTCGGTCTTGGCGAAGACAGGTCAGGATTGCGCGCTGATCTTTATCAGTCCCCAAGAGGGGTTCTTTGTCGCGATCAAAATATCGCTGCTGGGGGGCTTTATCCTCGCATTTCCATATATTGGCATGCAGATGTGGCGGTTTGTGGCACCGGGATTGTATAAGTCTGAAAAAGGCGCGTTTCTACCGTTCCTAATTGCCTCGCCGTTCATGTTTTTCCTAGGCGCGAGCTTTGCCTTTTATGTGGTGACACCACTGGCATATGACTTTTTCCTCGGGTTTCAGCAATTTGGAACGGGTGGTGAAGCCGTGGCGACGCCATCGGGGCCTCAAGGGCCGAGCGTTGTGTTTCAAGGGTCTGCTCAGGAATATCTAAATCTAACGATTAAGTTCATCGTGGCTTTTGGTCTTTGCTTTCAGCTTCCTGTATTGTTGACGTTGATGGGCACGGCAGGGCTTGTGTCTTCGCGAGGGCTAGCTGATGTGCGTAAATACGCCGTCGTCGGTATTTTATTGCTTGCGGCATTGGTGACGCCACCGGATGTGATCACCCAGGTCATTTTGTTTGTGGTCGTTTACGGTCTCTATGAAATGTCCATTCAATTGGTGAAACGCATCGAAAAGAAGCGAGAGGCTAAATTGAAGGCCGAAGGTCTTTGGGATGAAGACATCCACGGAGAGGGTGCAGATGATGACTGAGGCGGCTTTACTTCGGATCGCTGAGGCATTGGAGAGGCGCTATCCCGCGCCCGCCGATGCCCCTGATTTCGGCTCAGAGAATGCATTTGTTTGGCATGTTTCACCGGATCATCTTGCCCCGGTCCCGCAGGTTAATCGCGTTGATCTCTCCTTATTGATTGGGGTCAATCGATCTCGGGACACTTTGCTGGAGAATACGTTGCAATTCGCGCGTGGACTGCCTGCGAACAATGCTCTGTTGTGGGGCGCGCGCGGGATGGGGAAATCCTCATTGGTTAAGGCTGTCCATGCTGAGGTTATCAGGCAAGGGTTATCTCTTAAGATCGTTGAAGTACAACGCGAGGATCTGCCGTCTATTGGGCGTCTGTTGGGGTTACTTCGGGCTTCTGAGGAACGATTTGTTCTGTTCTGCGATGATCTTTCGTTTTCTCACGATGATCAGCACTACAAATCACTAAAGGCTGTGCTGGATGGTGGTATTGAAGGGCGGCCTGAAAACGTGGTGTTTTATGCGACATCAAATCGAAGGCATCTTATGCCCCGCGACATGATAGAGAATGAGCGTTCAAGTGCGATTTCCCCGTCAGAAGCTACCGAAGAGAAGGTTTCATTGTCAGATCGCTTTGGTTTGTGGCTTGGATTCCATCCGTGTTCACAGGACGAATACCTTGATATGATCCGGGGATATTGTGCGGTGCATGGGGTGAGGATTGACGAAAAAACGCTCTATGCCGAGGCGATTGAATGGCAGGCCACACGCGGCAGTCGGTCAGGTCGTGTGGCGTGGCAATACTTTGTGGATCTGGCGGGTAGGCGTGGTGTTCAGCTTCGTCAGGGTGCTTGATTGAATAGTCTTTGACAGAAAGTAATAAACCGCCTGATTTCTGGTTGACTCCGGTTCCATAGAAGGTAAAAAGCGGCTTCATGAATTCACGGGCGGCATTTCCGCCCCGCGCAGGAGCACTACAATGGCGAAGCCGACCACTATTAAAATCCGCCTGAACTCGACCGCGGGCACTGGCCACTTTTATGTGACCAAGAAGAATGCTCGCACAATGACTGAAAAAATGGTTGTAAACAAATACGACCCAGTTATTCGTAAGCACGTTGAGTACAAAGAAGGCAAAATCAAATAAGCCTGATTTGAGCTACGTACAACAAAAAAGCCATGCGATATCGCGTGGCTTTTTTGATTCTTGGGGGTGAAATTCTGCACGTTTAAGAGTATTGTCTTAGTCGTATTTAATCATGCGCTAGACTGATCCAATTGTGGCAACGTCTTTGGCATTTTGGGAGGCGTTGACGGTTTATTTGGTTATTGTAACGTCCACACGGCGATGACCAATGATCTGGTTGCCCCTAAGCAGTGTAACCGTCCCTTGGTAAATGCCCGGTGCTAGTGTGCTGTTTACTTTGCGCCCTGATGCCCTGAATGCCTGTGCTTGATCTGTTTCGAATGAGGCTTTGGCTTCATGGAAAACTCCATCAGGACCCTCGATTCTAAATCCAAGGGAAAGGTCATCTGAAGCGCCAAAGACAGAGGCAAAGAGGACCAGCGCAGGTGTTTGGGTCGGCAATACTTTGATGTGCGCCGTGCCTTTAGAAATGTTTGAAAAATCTGGAATTGCATCTGCAAACCCAATGGAAATCAAACCTGCGGGGACGTAATCGATTGGTTGTTGCCACAAAGCTTCTGCGCTGGAATAGGATCCGCATGTTGCGTGTTTTGGGGTGAATGGATCTACAACCTGGCCGTCTTTGCGGATTGAGAGGTGGAGGTGCGGAAATTCTGTTTGACCAGAAAGCCCGACTTCCCCGAGGACCTCACCCGCCTGAACTGATTGTCCGAGGGATTGGGTTACGCTGCCTTTCTTCAAATGACAGTATTGAGTTTCCCAACCATCACCATGATCCAGTACAACGCCATTTCCACATTCCTGGCCGCCAAGGGCAGGGGCCTGAGGGGCGTTGCTCCTGATGTCGAGCATTGAGTTGCGAAGGCCAATGACCACCCCGTCAGACGCGGCCAGAACGGATACTCCGTCCTGCATCGATACATCGGAATGGAGCGCGAAGTCGGTTCCCTTGTGCGCATTATAGGTTAAGTGGCGGCACATAAAGTCGTTGGCTTGGTCCGATGGATCTGAATCAACGTAATTTTGTATGAAGCAGTTTTGCCCCAATTCGCAATCAATCGGTTGCTGAAACGAAATCTCCCCCGCAACAGGGGTTGCGAGGGAGAAAAGAAGAAGGAACGAAGCCGTCCGCATGTTTATTCCGCAGTTAGAAGAGGCGGCTTTTTAGTCGACAGTTGTCGGGCTTGGGGCTCTTCGACCTGAAGGTCAATTTTGCCATCTTTCATCGCCACTTTGACGTTTCCGCCTTTGGAGAGTTTCCCAAAGAGCAACTCTTCGGCCAATGGCTTTTTGATATGCTCTTGGATCACTCGACCCAATGGGCGCGCACCCATTCTGTCGTCATAACCTTCTT
This sequence comes from Pseudoruegeria sp., assembly GCA_039972875.1. Taxonomy (GTDB): domain Bacteria; phylum Pseudomonadota; class Alphaproteobacteria; order Rhodobacterales; family Rhodobacteraceae; genus Pseudoruegeria. The sequence goes on along the minus strand of JBDWMA010000042.1, from coordinate 314,491 downwards.
TCGCAAGCCACTCAGCCGCAGGCTGGGTCAATTCGATCGTAACGTTACGATCAAGCAACTGCGCTTCGAGCTGCAAAACGAATTTTTCCACGACTTGCAGAATGACCTCTTTACCGAGTGGGGCAAAAGAGACCACCGCATCCAGACGGTTGCGGAATTCAGGTGTGAAAGTACGCTCAATCGCTGCGGTGTCTTCGCCTTCGCGACGATCACGTCCGAAACCAATGGCTGCTTTGGCTTGTTCAGAAGCGCCCGCGTTGGATGTCATGATCAAGATAACGTTGCGGAAATCCACTGTGCGGCCATTATGGTCGGTCAGCTGGCCATGATCCATGACCTGCAACAGAATATTATACACATCCGGGTGCGCTTTTTCGATCTCATCAAGCAAAAGGACACAATGGGGGTGTTGATCCACCCCATCCGTCAGCAGACCACCCTGATCAAACCCAACGTAACCAGGAGGCGCCCCAATCAAACGGGACACTGCGTGTTTCTCCATGTATTCTGACATGTCAAACCGCAATAACTCCACCCCGAGCGAGTCAGAGAGTTGTTTTGCGACCTCTGTTTTGCCAACTCCGGTTGGTCCGGCAAACAAATAGTTACCGATGGGTTTTTCAGGTTCGCGCAATCCGGCACGGGCCAGTTTGATCGCACTTGAAAGCGCCTCAATTGCGTTGTCTTGGCCAAACACAACCCGCTTAAGCGTGTTTTCAAGATCCTTAAGCACCTCGGCATCATCTTTGGACACATTCTTTGGCGGAATGCGGGCAATAGATGCCACGACGGCCTCGATATCTTTGGCACCAATGGTTTTGCGACGTCTGCTTTCAGGAACCAAATGTTGCGCAGCACCGGCTTCATCAATGACGTCAATCGCTTTATCTGGCAATTTACGGTCAGTGATGTAGCGCGCGGCCAGCTCTACTGCAGTGCGAATCGCATCTGCTGTATAGCGGATGTCGTGATGTTCTTCGAAGTAGGGTTTCAAACCACGTAGGATTTTTACGGAATCTTCGACACTTGGTTCACTGACGTCGATTTTCTGGAACCGGCGCGACAAAGCGCGGTCCTTTTCAAAGTGTTGGCGGAACTCTTTATACGTCGTGGAGCCCATGCAGCGCAGTTTACCGCCCTGAAGTGCGGGTTTCAGCAGGTTTGAGGCATCCATTGCCCCACCTGATGTGGCGCCTGCGCCGATAACAGTGTGGATCTCGTCGATAAAGAGAACAGCATCTGGATGCTCTTCCATTTCTGTCATCACTGCCTTGAGGCGTTCTTCAAAGTCACCGCGATACCGTGTGCCCGCCAAGAGAGCGCCCATATCCAAAGAGTAGATTGTGGCTGAGGCCAAAATTTCAGGGGTTTCGCCCTGAACGATTTTACGGGCCAAGCCTTCGGCGATGGCCGTTTTACCAACACCGGGATCCCCCACGAGCAGAGGGTTGTTTTTGCGACGACGGCACAGAACTTGAATACAACGCTCAACTTCGTGCTCGCGTCCGATCAACGGGTCAACATCGCCTTCACGTGCTTTTTCGTTTAAATCCACGCAGTATTTGGCCAACGCGGTCTCTTTTTGCTCTTTTGCATCCTCGATTCCCGAGGTGTCCATTTCCTCTTCTTCCTCTGCGCCGGTAATCGGGCGCGCCTCCCCAAATTCTGGGTTTTTGGCGACGCCGTGAGCGATAAAGTTAACCGCGTCGTAGCGAGTCATTTCCTGTTCTTGAAGGAAATAGGCTGCATTGGATTCCCGTTCCGCAAAGATTGCGACGAGGACATTTGCACCGGTCACCTCCGTACGTCCGGAGGACTGCACATGAATGGCAGCGCGCTGTATTACACGTTGAAACGCGGCTGTCGGTACGGCTTCGGACCCTTCGACATCAGTGATGAGCGTTGAAAGATCATCGTCGATGAATTCTTCGAGCGACGTCCGTAGCTCTGAAATGCTGACGTTACACGCCTGCATGACCTTGATTGCATCCTGTTCCTCGGTCAGGGCCAACAGCAAATGCTCTAGCGTTGCAAGCTCATGGCGGCGTGCATTCGCAAGGGCCAGTGCGTTGTGAATCGCTGACTCAAGGGATTTGGAAAATGACGGCATAACACTTTCCTTTCTTGCCTGTGGGGTCTGAGAGCGCCCGGGTGGACGTTGCCCCTTCCTTAGTAGACTTCGGGTTTATTGCGCAGTCTTCAAGGTTTAATTTGGAAACTTTCGCATTTGTGACAGTTTTTATGCGGACTTGTTACTTTCGTCCTAAAATACCCGAGATTTGTATAATTAAATTTTTACTGCGCCCGATCCGTTGCTGGAAGCGGGAGGAGGCAAGGAACAATTTTGGCTACCTTTCCTTATAATAACTCTTAAAAATTGTTCCGTCGATTGCGAACCTCGGCAAATACCGCCACGTCATCTGCTCCTGGAAGCCCCACACCAGATTTTACCGAGTCGAGGTGACATCGCAAAAACGGGTTTGTTGCTTTTTCGTCGGCCAGAGAACTTGGGACAGTCGGCGTGTCAGTGGCGCGAAGGTTAGAAATCCGCTGTAGGCGGTCTTGTAAATCTGTATTGCCGGGCTCGATCGTTGCGGCAAATTTTGCGTTATGACTGGTATATTCGTGGCCCGAATAGACGGTGATGTCATCAGGCAGGGCGGACAATTGAGATAAACTGGCCAACATCATTTCGGGCGTCCCTTCAAACAGGCGTCCACAGCCCATGGCCATGAGGCTGTCTGCAGAGAACAGCGCCTTTTCATCAGGCAGGTAAAACGCAATATGCCCAATGGTGTGTCCAGAGACGTCAAATATTTTCACGGGTGTGCCGAGGAGTGACGTCTCCTCAGCGGCATAGACGGTGATATCCAAACGGGGCAAACGTTCAGAATCCGCAGCGTTGCCAATCACTTTGGCATCGTAGGTTTCAAGCAGATCCGGGACGCCGTCAATGTGATCCCAGTGATGATGTGTCAAAAGGATATAATCAAGGGACCAGCCACGTTCATCTAACGCCACACGTATGGGGTCAGCTTCTGGTGCATCCACAAGGGCTGTTTCATCGGTTTCCGCGTTGTGAATCAAAAAGGCGTAGTTATCCGACAAGCAGGGAATTGTGATGATCTCAAGGGGCATGGCGTTTCCGGCTTAACTGTGTAGTCTCTCTCTCAAATTAACTGTTGCCGATCCTGAGGCCCCTTGCAATGCATTTGGATGTGCTTGACCTAAAGAATTTCTACTATCGTAGCGCCTTGGGGCGTGTGGCTCAAAAGGCTGTGCGGGATCAGGTGTTAAGCTTATGGCCCGAAGCGAAAGGTCAGACCGTTGTGGGTTTTGGCTTTGCGGTTCCGTTGTTACGCCCGTATCTGGACGATGCCCGCAGGGTCATTGGATTGATGCCCGGACCCCAAGGGGTCATGAGCTGGCCTGCTGGAATGAAAAATGTTGCAGCCCTTTGTGATGAGACCCATTGGCCCCTAGATACCGGCATCGTCGATAAATTGGTTCTTATGCATGGCTTGGAAACAAGTGACATGCCTTCGTCCGTCTTAAAGGAATGTTGGCGCGTGTTGGGGCCGGGGGGGCGGATGATTATAGTTGTTCCGAATCGAGCTGGTCTGTGGGCGCGTCGGGACATTACTCCATTTGGATACGGGAGGCCTTACAGCCTTGGTCAGCTCGAAACGCAGCTAAAGCAGCACTCTTTTGAGCCTGAGCGCCATGTGGCAGCGTTGTTTGCTCCGCCCTCACATAAACGGTTCTGGCTTAGAACCGGTCGAGTTTGGGAAAGCACCGGTCGGCGGGTGTCTTCGGCGCTTGCGGGTGGTGTCGTGATGGTCGAAGCGTCCAAGCAGATGTTTCAACCCCGACGTCCGGGTCTGACAGAGGCTGTCAGGCGTCCTTTGCGGGTTTTGGATGGCATCGCGCAACCCGGCGTTGAACCTATTTAGTCGTTTTGTCCATTGATGAGATTCGAATTCGGCTCTGAACACGCCTCAGATCGGGACATTTGGCCGCGCCTGAATGCAAAGAATGTGCTAGGTCGCCCTTTAAAGCGATTTCAGAGCGCATTAGGTATCTCATCGCTGTTGCGAGGTTAGAAATCCTCTGCTACACCCACGCCGATTTTAACGCGTATGTGACCATATGTGTTTTTTAGCCTGCCCTACTGTCACGTTGCTCGTGAACATGGGGCTCAAGACATCGGAAGGGTGGACGTGTCCGAACCAGCTTCGATCTCCTCCGGCATCGCGTTGCGTTACGCGACTGCCGTTTTCAACTTGGCTCAAGAAGCCAAGAAATTACCAAAGTTTGAGTCCGACGTGGCCGATCTTGAAGCTGCATTGGCAGAAAGCGCAGAACTGCGTGATCTGATCCATTCGCCGCTTTATAGTCGCGAAGCGCAGGAACAAGCGATTGGTGCGCTTGCCTCAGAAATGAAGCTGCGCCCCAACATGCAGAATGTTCTGCGCCTTTTGGCCCAGAAACGTCGTCTTTTTGTTCTCCCGCAATTTTTGTCAGCTCTAAAAGGTCTGATCGCGGAAGAAAAAGGCGAAGTAACCGCAGAAGTGGTTGCCGCCAAGAAACTCACCAAAGCGCAAGAAGCTGACCTTTCAAAGGCGCTGAAAGCTTCGGTAGGCAAAGACGTGAAATTGGATGTTGCTGTTGATGACTCGCTCATCGGTGGTCTCGTCGTAAAAGTGGGTTCTCAGATGATCGACACGTCGATCCGCTCGAAACTCAACCAGCTCCAGAATGCTATGAAAGAGGTCGGATAAATGGGTATCCAAGCAGCCGAAATTTCTGCGATCCTAAAGGACCAGATTAAAAACTTCGGGAAAGAAGCCGAAGTTGCCGAAGTGGGGCGTGTGCTCTCCGTAGGTGACGGTATCGCGCGTGTGTACGGTCTGGACAATGTCCAGGCGGGCGAAATGGTCGAATTCCCAGGCGGAATTCAGGGCATGGCGTTGAACCTCGAAGCTGACAACGTTGGTGTTGTTATCTTTGGTTCTGACCGTGACATCAAGGAAGGTGACACAGTTAAGCGCACCAACTCGATCGTGGACGTCCCTGCTGGTGACGAACTGCTGGGTCGTGTTGTTGACGGTCTGGGTAACCCAATCGATGGCAAAGGCCCGATCAACGCGTCTAAGCGTTTGGTGGCTGACTCCAAAGCCCCCGGCATTATCCCACGTAAATCGGTTCACGAGCCTATGGCGACTGGTCTGAAATCTGTGGATGCGATGATCCCTGTTGGCCGTGGCCAGCGTGAGCTGATCATTGGTGACCGTCAGACAGGTAAAACAGCCATCGCGCTGGATACGATCCTGAACCAGAAGTCCTACAATGAGGCTGCTGGCGACGACGAAAATAAAAAACTGTACTGTGTTTATGTTGCGATTGGCCAAAAACGGTCAACAGTTGCACAGCTGGTTAAGAAACTGGAAGAAACAGGCGCGATTGAATATTCAATCGTTGTTGCTGCGACCGCTTCTGACCCTGCACCTATGCAGTTCTTGGCCCCATACGCAGCGACTGCGATGGCCGAGCACTTCCGTGACAATGGTCGCCACGCGCTGATCATCTATGATGACTTGTCCAAACAGGCTGTGTCTTATCGTCAGATGTCTTTGCTTCTGCGTCGCCCACCTGGCCGTGAAGCTTATCCTGGTGACGTTTTCTATCTTCACTCCCGTCTTCTGGAGCGCTCTTCGAAATTGAACGAAGATAACGGTTCCGGTTCTTTGACAGCTCTGCCGATCATTGAAACTCAGGGCGGCGACGTGTCTGCGTTTATTCCAACCAACGTGATCTCCATCACCGACGGTCAGATTTTCTTGGAAACTGAATTGTTCTTCCAAGGTATCCGTCCTGCTGTGAACACTGGTCTGTCGGTGTCTCGTGTGGGCTCTTCTGCTCAGACTGATGCGATGAAATCTGTTGCGGGTCCGGTGAAACTGGAATTGGCTCAGTATCGTGAGATGGCAGCATTTGCTCAGTTCGGTTCCGATCTGGACGCGTCTACTCAGGCGCTTCTGAACCGTGGTGCACGTTTAACTGAGCTGATGAAACAGCCACAGTACGCGCCTCTGACAAACGCCGAAATCGTTTGCGTCATCTACGCAGGTACCAAAGGCTACCTTGATAAAGTCTCCGTCGCTGACGTTGGCCGCTTTGAGGCTGGTTTGCTAAGCCACTTGCGTCAGAATCACGCTGATCTGTTGTCCGACATCACCAACAATGACCGTAAGGTTAAGGGTGAATTGGCCGATAAAATCGCAGCGGCGCTTGACGGTTTCGCAGCAGATTTCGCTTAATTAGCCCTTAGGAAAAGAGCATATGCCCAACCTAAAGGACCTAAAAAACAGGATCGAGAGTGTTAAAAACACTCGGAAGATCACCAAGGCCATGCAAATGGTTGCGGCGGCTAAGCTCCGTCGTGCCCAGGAAGCTGCGGAAGCAGGACGGCCTTATGCAGAGCGGATGACATCCGTTCTGGGGGGACTGGCGGCAGCAGCCGGCGGTTCCGACAGCGCACCAAAGCTGCTTTCAGGCTCGGGTGCTGATCAGGTTCACCTTTTGGTGGTTCTGACAGCAGAACGTGGTCTGTGTGGTGGTTTCAACTCTTCCATTGCCAAGCTGGCCCGTGCGCATGCTGAAAAGCTGCGCGCAGACGGCAAAACTGTCAAGATTCTGACAGTTGGCAAAAAGGGTCGTGACCAGCTGAAACGCGACTTTAGCGATGTGATGGTCGATCACGTCGATCTGACAGAGGTCAAACGTGTTGGATATTCCAACGCTGCAGAAATTGCCGGTGGCATTCTGAAACGTTTCGACGCCAGTGAGTTCGACGTCGCAACGATTTTCTACAATCGTTTCGAAAGCGTCATCAGTCAGGTGCCGACCGCACAGCAGATCATCCCGGCCTCATTTGAAGAGACCGCGGAAGCAAGCACGCTATACGACTATGAGCCCAGCGAAGAGGCCATCTTGGCCGATTTGTTGCCGCGTGGTGTTGCCACACAGATTTTCACCGCTCTCCTAGAGAACGGCGCATCCGAGCAAGGTGCACGGATGTCTGCGATGGATAACGCAACACGGAACGCGGGCGACATGATTGACCGTCTGACAATCGAGTATAACCGCTCCCGTCAGGCTGTGATCACCAGCGAGCTTATCGAAATCATTTCAGGCGCAGAAGCGCTTTAAGGAACCGGAGAAATTCACATGGCCAACGCTAAAGGCAAAGTGACCCAGATCATCGGCGCCGTTGTCGACGTTCAGTTCGAGGATGAACTTCCTCAGATTCTGAACGCTCTGGAAACAGACAACAATGGTAAAACATTGATCCTGGAAGTCGCCCAACACTTGGGTGAAAACACAGTACGTACCATTGCTATGGACGCGACCGAAGGTCTCGTTCGTGGTCAAGTCGTCACCGACAAAGCGGAACCGATTTCGGTTCCAGTCGGGACTGCGACACTGGGCCGTATCCTGAACGTTGTGGGCGAGCCCGTTGACGAAAAGGGCCCTGTTGAAGCGACTGCAACCCGTGCGATCCACGGCGAAGCACCTGCGTTTGACCAACAGTCCACAGAAACTGAGATCCTGGTAACAGGCATCAAAGTGATCGACCTTTTGGCCCCTTACACCAAAGGTGGTAAAATTGGTCTGTTCGGTGGTGCGGGTGTTGGCAAAACAGTTTTGATCATGGAATTGATCAACAACATCGCGAAAGTACACTCAGGTCTGTCCGTGTTTGCGGGTGTGGGTGAGCGTACACGTGAAGGGAATGACCTTTACCACGAGATGATCGAATCCAACGTTATCGTTCCTGACAATCTTCCAGAGTCCAAGATTGCTCTGGTTTACGGTCAGATGAACGAGCCTCCCGGTGCGCGTATGCGTGTTGCTCTGTCCGGTTTGACACTGGCCGAGCAGTTCCGTGACGAGTCCGGTTCTGACGTTCTGTTCTTCGTGGACAACATCTTCCGGTTTACACAGGCTGGTTCTGAGGTGTCCGCGCTTCTGGGTCGTATTCCTTCCGCTGTGGGCTATCAGCCAACATTGGCAACCGACATGGGCGCGATGCAGGAACGCATCTCCTCCACGAAATCCGGTTCCATTACGTCGGTTCAGGCCGTTTACGTACCTGCGGATGACCTTACTGACCCGGCTCCTGCGACATCGTTTGCTCACCTTGATGCGACAACGGTTCTTGACCGTTCGATCTCTGAAAAAGGTATCTATCCTGCGGTTGACCCACTGGGTTCCACATCCCGCCTGCTGGATCCGCTTATCATTGGTGACGAGCACTACAAAGTCGCAACAGACGTTCAAAAAGTGCTTCAGCGTTACAAATCGCTGCAAGACATCATTGCCATTCTTGGCATGGACGAGCTGTCTGAGGACGACAAACTGGCCGTGGCACGTGCGCGTAAACTAGAGCGCTTCTTGTCCCAGCCGTTTGACGTTGCGAAAGTGTTCACCGGCGCTGACGGTAAACAGGTTCCACTGGAAGACACTATCTCTTCGTTCAAAGCCGTTGTGGCTGGCGAATACGATCACCTGCCTGAGGGCGCCTTCTATATGGTTGGCGGCATCGATGAAGTGATCGCAAAAGCCGAGAAAATGGCTGCAGAAGCCGCCTAAGCTGGAAGGAGGCCTAACACATGGCTGACACCATGCAATTTGATCTGGTATCGCCCGAACGGAGCCTTGCTTCGTTTGCCGCGAAAGAAGTCCAGATTCCTGGCGCCGATGGCGATATGACCGCAATGCCGGGCCACAGCCCGGTGATTACTTCTCTGCGTCCGGGCGTTGTCCGGGTGCAGACAGCCGAAGGCGAAAAAGATTTCGTTGTGGTTGGCGGTTTTGTCGAAGTCACAGCCGATTCTGTGTCTGTGATCGCAGAACGTGCCCATGCGGGCACCGAAGTGACCAAGGCGGATCTGGAAGACGTACTTGCTGAAGCACGTGCAAAAGCCGGTTCCGCTGCGACAGAAGAGAAAGACGGCGCAGAGAAATTTGTGTCTGACATCGTCGCACTTTTGGACGCAATGGATTGATTTCAAAGCGTACCGACAATTGAAATTAAATTGGCCTCGCTTAATTGTGGGGCCTTTTTTTTAATTTTGCCTTTGTTTTGACCAGTTTATCCCTTAACGCTGGATCAGGACTAAAGAATATGAATACAAATGAACAAATTTACAGCACATAATCTGGGTGTAGAGCAGGGATCTACGAACCTATTTTCTGACTATCAACATGACGGTGTCATGTGGACTGGACGGGGCGCCCGCGAATTCCGTCAGATCGTCAGTTTTGATCAACCTTTTTCTCGCAAGCCGATCGTGCATGTTGCGATCTCTATGTGGGATTTTGACAAAGACACCAATCAAAGGGCAGATATCTCAGCAGAGAATATCACTCGCAAGGGCTTTGCGATCGTGTTCCGAACATGGGGGGACACGCGTGTTGCACGCGCACGTGCGGACTGGCTCGCCTTTGGGGAGCTCGGCGATGAGGATGATTGGGACGTTGATTGATATTATGGGGCCACGTTGGCCCCACAACAATTTCTGTTCAGGTTTGTGAGTACAGACCTTCGTAGATTGGGCCCAATGTATCTTGTTCGAACAAAGAGGATACAGATGTCCCATTCCACGTATTCAAAACAGCTTGTGCAAATATTGGAGCTGTTGGGACGATCCGAATATTTGGCGCGGCTTTAACAGCGTCGGTGGCTTCAATCGTATCTGTGATGACCAAGCTTTTCATACTGGATGATGTGATGCGCGGAACGGCGGGGCCCGACAATACACCGTGCGAAATATAGCTGTGTACTTCTTTTGCGCCATGTTCGATCAGGTGGTCGGCTGCTTTGCAGAGCGTGCCAGCGGTATCGCAGAGATCGTCCACGATGATACAGACCTTATCTTTGACATCACCGATGACGGTCATCTCAGCCACTTCACCGGGCTTTTCACGGCGTTTGTCGACGATGGACAAGGGGGAATTGATTCGTTTGGCCAGCTCCCGGGCACGGGCGACACCCCCAACGTCAGGGGATACGACCATCAATTCGTCCATGCGGTCCTTAAAGTGGTGCATGATATCGAGTGCAAAAATGGGTGCGGCATACAGATTGTCCACCGGGATATCAAAGAACCCCTGAATCTGGGTGGCGTGCAGATCCATGGTCAGAACGCGTTCCACACCGGCTTCGGTCAGAAGATTGGCGACCAATTTTGCAGAGATAGGCGTGCGGGCTTTCATGCGGCGATCTTGGCGCGCATAGCCAAAATAGGGGATCACTGCGGTGATACGACCAGCTGATGAACGTCGCAGCGCGTCTGCGATAATCAAAAGCTCCATCAAATTGTCATTGGCCGGGTTGGATGTTGGTTGGATGATGAACATATCCTCACCCCGGACGTTCTCATAAACTTCTACGAAAATCTCTCCGTCGTTGAACCGTTCGACACGCGCGTCAACAAGTCCGACGTTCATGCCGCGGTGCATCGACATGCGCCTGGCAACGGCTTTGGCCAAAGGTCGGTTGGCGTTTCCGGAGATAAGTTTTGGCTCGGTGAGTGATGGCATTGTGGCAGCTTTCTTTCGTCGGAGCAGGGAGCAGATAGGGATTCGGCACGTTGACATCGCTTATCACCACTCTAGTGTCTTGCAAAGTTCTGACATGGATAAGGAAAGCCAGATGGCTACGATTGACTATTACTTTGCAACGATTTCTCCTTTTAGCTATCTGGCCGGGATGCGCCTGGAGGAGGTTGCTGCGCGACACGGGGCGCAAATCAACTATAAGCCGTTGGATATTATGGCATTGTTTGCACGTACAGGTGGTGTTTCGCCTAAAGATCGTCACCCGTCGCGTGCCGAATATCGTCTGCAAGAGATGCGGCGTCAATCAGACAGCACGGGTTTGGATCTTAAATTGAAACCAGCCCATTGGCCCACCAACGCAGCACCATCGTCTTATGCGATTATTGCAGCCCAAGCCGCAGGTGGTGGCGATGTTGGGTTGCTGGCCCACTCCATTTTACGGACGTGCTGGTCCGAAGAAAAAAACATTGCCGAGGATGATGTGATCCGAGGGTGTTTGAACGAGGCGGGGTTTGACTCAGAGTTGGCAAATTCTGGGTTGTTGTCTGGGGCAGAGACCTATTCTCGAAACCTAGAGGATGCCGTAAATGCTGGCGTGTTTGGCGCACCATTCTATGTCGTTGGCGATGAACGGTATTGGGGGCAGGACCGTCTGGCTGACTTGGATCGTTATCTGAGCACAGTTTAAATCGGTATCCCCGGAGCATTATTGTCATGCTCCGGGGTGCACATCCTTGGTGCAACGATCTTATTTGTTCAAGATTTCCAGGAACTCTTGGATACTACTTTCGCTGGTGGACCAGTTGGTCACGAGGCGCGCACTCATTCGTCCCTCAGTATCAAAGGGTAGCGCGCTAAACTGCGCCCCTGCAGTCGTTAGACGATCATGAGTTTCGATGTCCCAATCCACAAACAACATATTAACGTCAACGGGGGATTGGATGTTCGCTCGATTGCCTTGGGTCAATCCATTCAAGAGCATCCGAGCGGTTCCGTTGGCAGATGTTGCAAGGTTGAGCCATAGATCATCTGTCAGGTACGCTAACATCTGAGCCGAAAGGAAGCGGTGTTTGGACATAAGGTGTCCACCACGTTTACGGCGCAGCTCAAAGTCTCGAGCGTGTTTCGGATTGAAAAAGATCACGGCCTCAACACCCATTAGACCGTTCTTGGTTCCACCAAAAGTAACGGCATCCACCCCCACCCTCCATGACATATCTGCGGGGCTACAGTTAAGCTCCACAAGGGCATTGGCAAAGCGTGCTCCATCCATATGGGTGGGCATATTGGCTTCCTTCGCCAAGGCGCTTAGTGCTTTAATCTCTTGCACAGAGTAGATCGTGCCCCGTTCGGTGGCTTGGCTGATTGACAGGGCGCCCAATGAGGGACCATGGGGATGTCGGTTGCCCTCATTGTTTAACGCAGCGTTCAAATCCTCAGGGGAAATTTTCGCATGTGCTTCGTTCACTAGGGTTAATTTGGCCCCCCCGGAATAGAACTCCGGTGCGTTGCATTCATCCTCTTGAATGTGGGCGTTGCGGCTGCAAAATATGGTGCTGAATGGCGCCGCCAATGTGCCTAAGATAAGGGCATTCGCAGCCGTTCCGGTGCTCACCAAGTAGACGTCTGCTTCTGGGGCTTCGAAAATACGCCGAATGCGTTTAACCACGTCTGCCATTAAGACGTCCGCTCCGTAGGACGCAGCGTAACCGTCATTGGCTTTCTGTAGGGCGGACATGACAATTGGATGAACCGGAGCGGTGTTGTCTGACGCAAATTGCACTAGGTTGGTTCCTCGATGATGTACTCTTCCCATTCGTCTTCTGGAATTTCAAATTCCGGGACCGTCCAGCCACGCACAGAAACACCCGCCTCATGGACGGTTTCTGCAGTACCCGAGATCAAAGGGTGCCAGTCGTATAATTTTTTTCCTTCGGCCAACAATTTATAAGCGCAGGTTGAAGGCATCCAATAGGCAATGTCTGCTAAGGTTTTTGGGGTGAGGACCACACATTCCGGTACAAATTGTTTGCGGATTTCATATTGTGAACAACGGCAGCTTTCGTCGTCCAGCAGGCGGCATGCGACGCGGGTAAAAGCGACTTCACCTGTGTCCGCATCCTCTAGTTTGTTCAGGCAGCATTTTCCACAGCCATCGCACAAGGCCTCCCATTCCTTGGGGGAAAGATCGGTAATCTTATGGCGCTCCCAGAACTTGTGGCGCAGGCCGGTGCGGTGGATCGGATCGTTCATAAGCATACTTTGTGTGGAGATACGATGAACGATAATCCGCAACGCATCCGGTTAAAAATGGGCCATAATTTGGCGTGGATCAGCCAATAGACATAATGGAGCGGGCTTTTTGACAATCTGCATCCATTTGGGCGACTAGCGCGTCTAGGCTTTCAAACTTTTGTTCGGGACGCAAATATTCGACAAAGGCGACAGATAAAGTCGCACCGTACAGATCGCCCTTAAAGTCGAACAAAAAGGTTTCAAGGTTGGGTGTGTTTGTCCCAAACATTGGCCTGACTCCCATAGAGGCGGCGCCAATGTAACTCCCAATGTGGGGTCCATCCAACACATCAACTTGTACCGCATAAACTCCGAACTTCGGAGGATGCAAACCGTCAATGGACATATTGGCCGTGGGAAAGCCCAATTCACGCCCGCGTTGATCCCCTCGGATCACGGTGCCTTCAATGCGGTGTAAGTGCCCTAACATGGTTGCGGCGTCAGCCGGGCGTCCTTCTGCCAATGCGGCACGGATGTTAGTTGAGGACACTTCGCCTTGCCTGTGCTGAACCAGATCTATCGCATGAACGGAAAAGCCGTGTTCTGCACCAAATCGTTTTAGGTCTTCGACGGACCCGCTACGTTCTTTTCCAAAGCAAAAGTCAGCTCCAACAACAACACCACTCAGACCCAACCCCCGTGCGATCACGTCGGAAGCAAATTCTTCTGCGGATAATGAAGACAGCGCGGTGTTAAAACTGAGCTCATAGAGGACATCGATGCTTAATTTTTCAAGCCGATGTGCTTTGGCCTCAGCGCTCATCAATCGAAAGGCCGGCGCGTTGTTGGCAAAAAATTCGCGGGGGTGGGGTTCAAACGTCAGAATGCCAGCAGACACCCCTGCGTCTTTTGCCAGAGCCCGGGTTTTTTTTATAACGGTTTGGTGGCCGATATGAACGCCATCGAAATTACCAATGGCCGCGATGGCACCGCGGTCCGTTGTTTCGATGTATTGATAATCTCTGATAATCCGCATGAAAACGAGGTAGCCTGAACGATGCGACTACGCAAGGTGATCCAACCTTCAAAGGCTGTTTTCGTTCAGTCGAATTTGCGGCTGGGGGCCAGAACGTTGGCTTCCCCTTTAAGGACAGCTTTTCCGTCAATCAGACAACGCGTATCTAATTTGACACGACGTCTGGAATGATCAATGTCCAAAACTTCAACTTCGGCCAAAACAGTGTCACCAGGACGTACGGGGGCAAGGAACTTTAAGGATTGGCCCAAGTAAACCGTGCCATGACCCGGAAGCTGTTCGCCGATCACTGCCGATATCAGCCCGGCCGTTAGCATGCCATGGGCAATGCGGCCTTCGAAAATTGTATCTTGGGCATAGGCGTCGTCAAGATGCACCGGGTTTCGATCGGTAGAAACCTCAGCAAAGAGTTCAATATCTCGATCGGTTACGGTTTTCCGAAGCGAGCGGGTCATACCGATTTCAAGATCTTCGATGCAAATTGTGCCTCGAGGCATATTGTCCAACATTGTCATGATTCCCAACCTTATACTGCAGTGCAGCATAGGTTGGGTTTGAGCATTTGGCAATCCGTTGGGTAATTTTTGGTCACTTTTCCGCCGATTGGGGTAATTATGTTTCCCTGCAATCTTTCATTATCGCAGAAAACCAATGGAAAAGGTCGGTTCCATCATGTGTTTGGTGAGATATGATTGGAGATGCTTTGGATTGGGATCTGAAACCGTTTCGGTTTCTGCCGCTGCCAAGCCACCAGTGATAAAGAGACTATCGATGTCTTCACCAACGGCCCCTTGGATGTCGGTAAAGATACCATCACCGATGCAGAGAATACGGCTGTCGGGGATATCCGTGCCCAACGCCGCTAAGCGCCGCCGCGCCAAATCATAGATCGGAGGGTGCGGTTTGCCGAAATACAGGCTTTCTCCGCCCATTTCGGTATAGAGCTTAGCCAAAGCACCGGCGCACCATTCACGCGTCTCTCCGCGATCTACGACGATGTCAGGATTGGCGCAAAGTAGCTTTAGGCCCATCTGCTTTGCGACTAGAAAATCGGAACGATTTACGGCAGGGTCAGCCATTGCATCAAACGGGCCGGTACAAACAATACCGTCGGCTTCTGCCAGTGGGACTGTTGTAATGTCGACAGGATCTTGAATAATTTCAAGGGGATCAAAAAAGTTCATATCCGTGGCCGGGTTACCGATGAAATACACCTTGGAACCGATCATGCCGCGATACATTGCACTTCGCGCAGAATCTCCAGATGTGGCAATCGAATCCCAGCATTCCTCTGAGACGCCGATCTTTTTCAACTGATCCGCAACCGATCCACGATGGCGGGGGGCGTTGGTGACAAAAACCACTTTCCCCCCATCAGCGCGATACTGTTTCATGGCCAGGCAGGCGTCTTCAAATGGGCGTAAACCATTGTGAATACAGCCCCAGAGGTCCACAAATAACGCGTCGTAATTATGTGAAATTTCAGAAAGAGATGAGATAATACGCGACATAAGACCCTGCCATGAATTGAGATATCTATCCGTACAACATGCAAATGGTCGCCGTACATAGGCCATCATGGATTGTCGTTGTTTTTGCGAAACCTTTTAGAGCCCGTGTGCGGCTAACCTTGTCAACATTGGCTGAAGCTGCTCTTCGTGCGCTTTCCAACGAGATTGATAAGCAGTCGTAATTTTTTGACGAACTTGTACAAGGCTAAATGTATCAACCTGTCGTGTGCTTTCTTCAGGTGACAGGCAATCGTCGCAGTTGCTTAGGTCAAGTTGTTTCAGAAGTTCAGGAATTTTCTGGTCTGGCTGACTGACCAGTGCTTCGTAGCTTAGGTCAATAATGCGGTTAGGGTATTTGACTTTCCATGCTTGCATGAGCTTGCGTTGCGCTGCGATGTAGTCGGCAATGTCCTCTTGCGAAAACGCAAATGGATGACCCACAGCGGAAAGAGGGCTTGTCAGCAATGAATAACCGGAGGCCGCTGGTTCTTTGTGAACGTCAATGAATTTGGCATTCGGTAGGGCCTCAGCTAATGCGGATAAGCACATGTAATTATTTAGGAATTTGTCTGTAACGACGGGCTTTCCATTGGCTGCCCGTTGATAATGAGACAGCGCGACACGCGATAGCTTTTTTAGATTTCCCGTGCTCATCGTCTGGTTTGCGGCATTATAGACTGTGGAGTCTTCGCCCATTGTTGCAATGTCGGGGTGACGAGACAGGATATGCTCGACCAAAGTGCTGCCATTGCGGGGCAATGAAATGATAAACACTGGCGTCAGGGTTGGAAGAAGAGGCTGAGGTTTAGCGCCAAACACCACAGAGGGTAAAGCGAGGAAGGCCTTCTTCATATGGGCGCCATCAAATTGCGTGAGTTTGCGATGGGCTGCATTGGCCTTTAAAATGGCCTCAAAACTATCTTTTGTTCGCCCCAAGTCCCGATATGCTTTACCAAGTGCAAACAATGCGTCCCCTTTTGGCCCTTCGTGGATGTCAGGACGGGTAGCGAGTTGCTCTAAAGATTTTAAATGCGGATCATCTGCGGTCCATTTTCTGAGCCGGCCAAGCCCAACATAAATTTTCCCTTGATCCGGTGCTTGCTTGAGCGCCTCTTCAAAATGAATGATTGCATTCGGGAAATCACCGATCAAAGCGAAATGGTTGGCCAGCGCCACATGTGCCCCGGGTCCTGTCAACGGATCTTTTATCAATAGCTGTAGATAAGAAATTGTTTTTGTTGGCCCTTCTAGGGCGTCCATACAGGTCGCAATGTAGCGATAATCTTTGAATTCTTTTGGGGCAAGTTCCCGCGATTTTATCAAAATGGGCAGCGCATTTTCGAAATCTTTGGTAAAGGTTAACGCTGTGCCTTGGATGCGGAGTGTTTCAGCAGTGTTGCCGGTCAATTGCTTGAGCTTTGCAACATGGGGCAGCGCGTCGGCCACATGTTGGGTCTCAAAGATTGCTCTGATCAGGTTTGTACGGGCATTTATGTGTTTAGGAAATTTGCGAACAAATGGTGTCAGCAAGCTTACAGCCTGATTGCTGTCCCCAATGTCGCTTAAGATATATCCAAGGTTTGCGGCGTAATCAACGGATCCCGGAGTGCGTTTTAGTGCTTCGGCGAAATGGTCACGTGCCGCAAAAAAATCGCCAGAGGCCTGCGAGATGAGGCCGCTTATATTGGAAGCGAACCCGTCTAGCGGGTATTGAGCCGTTAGTCTGCTGGCGACCTTTTGAGCCTGGGGCAGTGCCCCGCCTTGAAATAAACGCGCCAGATTGGATTTTTCAGCAGGTGGAATTCCCAGCTTTGGTAAACGCATATTGGACATAAGATGTACTGCTCATGATTTGCGCATATTTTAGGGGAGTCGCGCAATTATGTTAAGCTTATATGCCTAATATCGTCTTTTGGAATTCGAAACACAAAAAGGCGTGAGTAGGCGCCTTTTTGCTCTTTTTGTATGGATTAAGTCTAAAGTTTAGACTTTTAGATTTGGAATAATCTGTTTTTTCCGGCTCATAACACCTGGCAGGACAACTGCGTCACCTTCAACCGTAGCGTTAAAGCTTTTCTCAGCGACAGTTTTGGTTAGCGCGTTCGGGATCAGCATGGTTGCTTCTTCGTTTAGAATATCAACAACAAACAACAAAACCTGATCGACGTTGTCTTCGGTTGCCACTGTGGACATGGTCTCAATTAGGCTGGCTTTGCGGTCCAGAACCAATTTTGGCGCTGTGGTTTCCAGAACAGAAACACGGAATTTTGTGCCATCCAGAGCGTATTCTTTTGAATCCATGCGCAGCAGTTCAGCATCGGAGAATGCGGACACGTCGGATTTTGCCTCAAACAGTTCGGAGGCATAAGCCGCCATGTCGATTCCCAGATCAGTAGCCAGTTTGGTCGCGACTGCTTTGTCGTGATCCGTTGTGGTCGGGGAGCGGAATTCCAGCGTATCAGACAGGATGCAAGATAGAGCGGCACCTTTTGCCCAGTCAGGCATCTTAGCGGCGTCATCACCGATCAGATCCATCATGATTGTCGCCGTACAGGCCAGCGGGCGAATTGTGATGTCGATTGGTTTTTTGGTGACCAAGCCGCCTTGCAGCATGTGGTGGTCGATGATCTGAACAACATTGGCGTCGTTGATTGACGGAGGCAGCTCGGCCACGTTGTTGGTGTCAACGATGACGCAGGTGTCATCGGCGCTGACGTCTGTGATGATTTTGGGTTTTGGCAAGTCCCAATGCTTCAGAACAAAAGCGGCTTCCGTGTTGGGTTCACCCAACAGCACAGCTTCGGCCTTTTGGCCTTTAACTTCGCTCAGATACCACGCCCACAAAATGGGGGAGCCTGTGGAGTCTGTATCAGGAGATTTGTGGCCGAATACTTTGATTGTCATGGGATTGATCCGCTTTATCAATATGGAGAAAGATTTCGCGCGGGTTATAGGCAGCTGCGTTCGATTTGTCACGGGCGTTGGTGTCGCGGGGGAACATATTTGATATGCATCATAGACATACGCCTTCGCACGTGTACTGTTTTGAAAAACAATTGTTGATGAGGCAAAGCATGATCGGTCGAATGAGTACGTTGATTTTTGCAGGACTTGGGCTTTATGCCTGCGCGATGCCTCCGGTTGATGTGGGGCGCAACACCTATTCACAGTATTGCGCGCAATGTCACGGAGAGAGCGGTTTGGGGGATGGTCCCCTTGCGGCAACCCTGCCCAAAACCGTTCCAAATTTAACGATGATAGCAGCGCAAAACGGCGGCGTATTTCCAGAAGCCGAAACGATGTCCACGATAGATGGTTATTTTCGGGAAGGTAGCCACGTCAGCCTCATGCCCGCATTCGGAGACATTTTGGAGGGCGGCGAGACCATCCTTTACGATACAGGCGATGGAATCGAAACACCAACGCCTGCCATTTTGGTTGATTTGGTGGCCTATCTTGAGGTCTTGCAAAAACCCTAAGCGGAGTTACGCGCCCATTAGTTTTAGGCAGAGCCAAGGAATAAAACCGAGGCAGAGCGCCAAAATTTTGAAGTTTGCCAAATAGGTGAAATATAGTTTTGGAAGCTCTGTCTGGGCCACGCCAGTCATCCGCGCGTGCAGGTTGACCGCGAAGCCGCGCATGGATGTCAATGCAATGGACGCAAATATTAGAAACGCAAAGCTCACCACAGTGTACCAACCAAAAAATGTAGCAAGAGTTTCAATCGACATAGCGACACCATAGTTTTGTTGAAAGGGGGGAGAGGCGAACATCCTTTGTATCGTCTGCCCTCTTATAAGTAGTTGCAATTCCCATTCTTTCAAGGTGAACTATGATTGGACAAACCGGAACTCTCTGAATGGCAACAATCTTTGAAACGGATCTTTATGCACCTGTTAAATCCTTTCTTGAAGGGCAGGGCTATGAGGTCAAAAGCGAAGTTGGATCTGTTGATATTGTCGGAATACGGGGCGAGGACACCCCTGTTTTGGTGGAGATGAAGACTGCCTTTTCATTGACATTGTTTCACCAAGGGGTGGCGCGGCAATCAATCAGCGACGTTGTGTATATTGCTGTTCCTCGGGGGCGTGGCAAACGGTTCCAATCTTCGCTTAAATCCAATGTTTCATTGTGTCGGCGATTGGGTTTGGGATTGCTGACCGTTCGTTTGTCAGATGATTTTGTTGAGGCGCATTTGGATCCAGCCCCTTATACGCC
This sequence comes from Pseudoruegeria sp., assembly GCA_039972875.1. GTDB lineage: Bacteria > Pseudomonadota > Alphaproteobacteria > Rhodobacterales > Rhodobacteraceae > Pseudoruegeria. Next base: position 294,865 of record JBDWMA010000042.1, on the reverse strand, counting down.
GCGCAAGTCTAAACCACGCCTTGCACGATTGCTGCGAGAGTTTTCTCGGCGGGAGGGCGATCCAAATAAAGGCGGAACCAAGGGCGGTATCGTCACTGCCTACCGACAGGATGCCGAGAAAATCGCGACCTATTTGGCGCAAAATGGCCCGGCTCGTGGCCAAGACGTTGCACGCGCTACAATGGTTGAGAGGGCAACGGCAGTTATGGCGGCCAATCATTATGGATGGTTTGAACGGGTTGAACGCGGCATATATGCGCTCACCCCAGCGGGCAAAACTGCGTTAAGTGCATGATGCCCTTGGCGAAGCTGTTACTTTTTATTGCCAGCCTGTTGACCACCTTGCCGCGTACTGCGCGGTGGGGAAATGGGGCCGATTGCAGTCCAAGTGACAGACGCTCTAGCAATATGCGTATCTTCCCATGTTAAGAACACAGCTGTGAACCCGGTCGCAGATACGTTTTCGGTGGTCAGATTAAAACGCATGTTCCGGCTTTGATCCGTATCAATACCTGACAAGGCGATGGACATAACGGGCACATCCAAAAAGGGTTGCTTGAAAACAAAGCTTTGTTCGACCCGTCGCGGACCGTCGCTTGACCACATTACATCGTTCGTGTCCACGTGATTAAACAGTTCATCAGTTGCCGACAGGATTGCACTGCTTTCGGAGAGGTGAAGCAATTGTTGGACAAATGGGATACGGATTTTTGCGTCTGCCATGGTTGATCTCAGGCCTTTGGTTTTTCTATTAGTCCTATGGTTTGGCGATATTGCCGCTCCGGTGACAAAACAATCCACTGGTAACTAATTCGTTAACAAAGCGTTTAGTCCTTGCTGCCCGATGTTGACGCTTCTGTCAAAGGGGGCTTGGTGAAATCCTATACTGCTATGCGAAATAGCAGGTTGATTTTCTTTTGAGACGAAATTTTTAGCTCTGTGGTTGACACACTCTGATCACACACCTATCTCTTGCTCGTTAGCACTCAAATATAGTGAGTGATAACACTGGGAGAAAACTCGAAACGAGGATATGTTCGAGATGGCATTTACACCACTTCACGACCGCGTACTGGTTCGTCGCCTAGAAGGCGAAGAGAAAACCGCTGGCGGGCTGATCATTCCTGACAGCGCAAAAGAGAAACCAGCCGAAGGTCAAATCGTTGCTGTTGGCGCTGGCGCCAAAGACGATGACGGCGACCGTATCGCGATGGACGTTAAAGAAGGCGACAAAGTCCTCTTTGGCAAATGGTCCGGCACCGAAGTCACCCTTGAAGGTGAAGAGCTGCTGATCATGAAAGAATCCGACATCATGGGCATTATCGCCTGATCGTCGTCCCCTACGAAATAGAATTTAGGAGCAATCCACATGGCTAAGGAAGTCAAATTTGACACCGACGCACGTAACCGCATGCTTGCCGGCGTCAACATCCTGGCAGATGCTGTTAAAGTAACTTTGGGTCCAAAAGGCCGGAACGTTGTTCTGGATAAATCTTTTGGCGCACCACGCATCACCAAAGACGGTGTTTCCGTTGCCAAAGAGATCGAACTTGAAGACAAGTTTGAAAACATGGGCGCACAAATGGTTAAGGAAGTTGCTTCCCGGACCAATGACGAAGCAGGCGACGGTACAACAACCGCAACTGTTCTGGCTCAAGCCATCGTCAAAGAGGGCATGAAGCAGGTTGCTGCTGGCCTGAACCCAATGGATCTGAAGCGCGGCATCGATCTGGCAACATCCACTGTTGTTGAAGCGATCAAAGCCTCTGCACGTCCCGTTGCTGACACTGACGAAGTTGCTCAGGTCGGCACAATCTCTGCCAATGGCGAAGCTGAAATCGGTCGTCAGATCGCAGACGCGATGCAAAAAGTTGGCAATGAAGGTGTGATCACTGTTGAAGAGAACAAAGGTCTGGAAACAGAAACCGATGTTGTTGAAGGCATGCAGTTCGATCGCGGCTACCTGTCCCCTTATTTTGTCACAAACCCTGACAAAATGATCGCAGACATGGAAGACTGCCTGATCTTGTTGCACGAGAAGAAACTGTCTTCTTTGCAACCAATGGTTCCGCTGTTGGAAACTGTGATCCAGTCTCAGAAACCACTTCTGATCATTGCTGAAGATGTTGAAGGCGAAGCCTTGGCAACTTTGGTTGTGAACAAACTGCGTGGCGGTCTGAAAATCGCAGCTGTTAAAGCACCTGGTTTCGGCGACCGTCGTAAAGCCATGCTGCAAGACCTTGCGATCCTGACCGGTGGTCAAGTGATCTCCGAAGATCTGGGCATGAAGCTTGAGTCCGTTACGATGGACATGCTGGGGACAGCCAAGAAAGTTGCGATCACCAAAGACGAAACCACAGTTGTGGACGGCAATGGCGAGAAAGCAGAGATCGAAGCACGTGTTGCTCAGATCCGCACTCAGATCGAAGAAACAACTTCCGACTACGATCGTGAAAAACTGCAAGAACGCGTTGCCAAATTGGCTGGCGGTGTTGCTGTTATCCGCGTTGGCGGCATGACCGAAGTTGAAGTTAAAGAGCGCAAAGACCGCGTTGACGATGCATTGAACGCGACACGTGCTGCTGTTCAAGAAGGCGTCATCGTTGGTGGTGGTGTTGCTCTGGTTCAGGCTGCGAAAGCACTTGAAACGCTTGAGGGTGCAAACTCTGACCAAAACGCTGGTGTTGTCATCGTGCGTAAAGCAATCGAAGCGCCTTTGCGCCAGATCGCTGAAAACGCTGGTGTTGACGGTGCGGTTGTTGCTGGCAAAGTTCGCGAAAGCGACGATAGCACATTCGGCTTTAACGCACAGACAGAAGAATATGGCGACATGTTCTCCTTCGGTGTTATTGATCCGGCCAAAGTTGTTCGTACAGCTCTTGAAGACGCTGCATCCATCGCAGGTCTGCTGATCACAACCGAAGCTATGGTTGCTGATAAGCCATCCAAAGACGGCGCTGCTGCAGGCGGCATGCCTGACATGGGCGGCATGGGCGGCATGGGCGGCATGATGTAAGCCATCCAGCTTTTGCTGATTAAGAAGGGGTCGCGGTTTCGCGGCCCCTTTTTTGTGGGCGAGACAGTTGGCTGATTGTGATCCAGTTGGGAGGCTAAGACGTAAGAGTCACTGATGATTTTCTTTTCATCAGGAGCCCATCATGCATCGATTGAGATTTTATCCTAACTTGACCCCTTTAGGGGTATCTTTGGTTTTACTGATTTTCATGACGGTCGGGGCCGCGATTGCAGCCCCTTCAGAGATTACCAAACGGCTTCGAGCAGCTGAACCTATCGGTGAGGCCAGTTTCCGTTTGTTGGGGGCAGAATTGTACCGGGCGCAGCTTTTTACCGAGGGCGGTGCGGATTTTGAGGTGGATCAGCCCTATAGCCTCGCGCTGGTTTATGAACGCTCCATAAAAGGGAGCACTTTGATCAAGGCGACACTTCGAGAGATGCGCCGGATGGAAGGTAAACGGGCAGATCATGCTGAGATTGCAGAAAAACTGAACGATTGTTTTCTATCGGTCAAAGAAGGAGACCGGTATTCAGCAATACCAAGAGGGCAAAGCGTCGTAGAATTTTGGCGAAATGGTGCGTTGCGCTGTTCATTGAGCCATCCGGGCATTCGCGATCGCATCATGGGAATCTGGTTATCGGATCAATCCAGAGATCCGAACCTCTCTCGTCAATTGCGCGGTCAAAGCTAGATGCATGCACGGTTTGCTGCATTTGCCGTTGTCCTATCAGCCGCGGGAGTCCCACTTTACATTCATCTACCGCGTTTTGTCAGCGTTGAGCTTGAACTGCCCTTGGCAACATTGGGTGCCATTTTATTGGGCTTGCGCCTTTTCGATTTCCTTCAGGACCCAGCATTGGGTTGGATCGCAGACCGTCCAGGTCTCAATCGACAGGCGCTTGCCATTTTCGGTGCCATTGGATTGGCGGGTGGGTTTTATGCGGTGTTTGGCTGGACCCCAACGACCCACGTCGCCCTTTGGTTGGCTGGGGCGCTGGCTGTTGTCTTTACCTGCTTTAGTCTTCTGACCATTCTGTATTATGGGCAAGGCGTTCGTGTTCTATCAGGGCAAGGGGCCGCTGCCCATTATCGTTTGGCCGGGGTGAGAGAGGCAGGCACCGTTATCGGCATTTTGTTGGCCGCGATTATTCCAACCCTCTTGGGAATAACTTTGAATGCCGATAAGGCGTTTCGCCTTTTCGCAATTGGATTCGTTGTATGCGTTCTGGTTGCGGTATGGTTGATGCATCCCATTTGGCCACAAGGAAAGGCCAAACCGCACCTTAAACATGATCAACAGAGCTCTGTTATGTCTGCCCTTGGAGATGGGCGCATCAGGCAATTGTTATTGCTCGGGTTTTTGAATGCGATGCCCGTGGCCGCGACGTCAACTTTGTTTCTATTTTTTGTCGAAGATCGGTTGAAGCTTGCAAACTTGGCAGGCCCTTTCTTGTTGGTGTTCTTTGCTGCGGTCGGTCTATCTGCGCCGATATGGTCAAAACTTGGTCAGCGATTTGGCGCAAAACATATCTTGGTTCCGGCGATGATTTTGTCGATTCTCAGTTTTACAGGGGCAGCCCTTTTAGGAGAAGGGCAGGTCAGTTGGTTTGCCGTGATTTGTTTGACCTCAGGCTTAGCGTTGGGCGCAGATATGGTACTGCTGCCTGCTCTGTTTTCTGTGACGGTGGATCAAGAAGGTGTATCCGAGGGAATGGCTTTTGCTCTCTGGTCATTTGCGGCCAAAGCCTCTTTGGCCCTTGTCGCTGGGCTTGTTTTACCTATTTTGGATCGAGTGGGATTTGTCCCATCGGGTGAAAACACAGCAACCGCTTTGGGGGTGCTGACGTTTTGCTATGCTGTTTTTCCGTGCGTGTTAAAATGTGCGGCAATAGTCGTTTTGTTGCGAATAACTGAGCCAAAAGGTGACACAAGGCATCGTGAAGATGTCCCGGATCAAGAACCATGTTAGACCCGTTTCATGGAGATTCGAAGCGCCACCTCAGATGACTTTCCGGCCATAGATGCCGTGATCCTTGATGCCTTTGGACAAGTCGCTGAGGCTCATCTGTGCGATATATTGCGACGGGACCAGCAGCTTGTGTGCGAACTCGTGGCCGTACAGGATTCGATGGTTGTCGGACACATCGTATTGTCGCAGTTTTTAGCCCCGGACGGCTGGTTGGTGCTTGCACCTTTGGCAGTGGCCCCGGCACATCATCGATCTGGTATTGGCGGGGCCTTGATCAAAGAAGTTAAGCAGCGGGCCACACACTTGGGATGGGATGCAATTGTTGTTCTGGGTGCCCCGGCCTTGTATGAGCGTTTTGGGTTTTCAGTGGCGAACGCCGCGAATTTAATCACACCATACCCTTCGGAATCCACAGCTCTGTGCTGGCTAAAAACTGATCGCGGTGCGGTTGCAGCCAAACTGATGTATCCCGACGCTTTTTCCCAAATGGAAGAATAACTCAATGCACCTATTGTTGTTAACCGTTTTAACGATGATCGCTTTTGCTGGTAATTCAGTGTTGAACCGATTGGCTTTAGCTGGAGCGGCGATCGACCCCGCCAGTTTTGCGTTGATCCGCACAATTGCCGGCGCGGCAATGCTGAGTGTGTTGGTCGTCCTGCGTGGCAATGGGGCAAATTTACGAAGCCGCCCGGATCACTGGGCCGTCCTTTCGTTGGTCATTTATATGATCGGGTTTTCCTACGCCTATGTGACGCTTGATGCGGGCATTGGCGCGCTGATCTTATTTGGTGTTGTGCAGGTGACCATGTTTGCGGGTGCGATTGTACGTGGCAACCGCGTTCCTAAAACACGTTGGTTGGGGGCGGGGATTGCCTTTGCGGGGCTTGTTTATTTGCTCTGGCCATCAGGTGGGGGGAGTGCGCCTTCTTTGTTTGGGGCCGCTTTGATGATCCCAGCCGCCGTGGGGTGGGGTGTCTATTCGTTGCGGGGACAAATGGCGGCAGATCCGTTGACGGCAACAGCCTTGAATTTTAACTATGCGGTTGCTTTTGTGGCTGTGGTTTTTGTGCTTGCTGCTGGGCAATATATTACCGCTGGAGGCGCGATCCTTGCGATATTGTCTGGCGCGGTAACATCCGGTCTTGGCTATGCACTTTGGTATGCGATTTTACCAAGGTTAGAAGCAACGGTTGCGGCTGTGGCCCAGTTAACTGTGCCGATAATTGCAATGGCAGGTGGGATGGTCTTCTTGGCAGAAGCACCAGACCAACGGTTTTGGATCGCAGCTATTTTGGTTGTATCCGGAGTTCTTATTTCTTTGATAAAACGTGACGCCCATAAATAACCAAAAGTAGGTCTTGTGCGGTATAGGGGGGCGTCCCTATCTTTTTATCATGTGGAAACAACTTAGCTTAATCGTCTTACTTACGCCTCAGACCGTGGCAGCAGATTGTGTTGTTCTACTCCATGGGCTTGCGCGCGGCCCGTCCTCGATGGTCGTCATGGAGAAATCCTTGAAAGCCATGGGATATCAAACGGTAAACGATGGTTATCCTTCCACCAAAGCGTCCATTCAGACTTTGGTGGAATATGCAGTGCCTGACGCCGTTAAGCGATGTAAATCGGCACGTACCCATTTTGTAACCCACTCTATGGGGGGGATATTGGTCCGCGCATGGTTGGCTGAGAACCGTCCTCAGAATATGGGGCGTGTGGTTATGTTGGGACCACCCAACCAGGGATCTGAATTGGTCGATGCCTTTGGGGATCTTGAACCGTTTGAATGGCTGAACGGCCCTGCGGGACTGCAATTGGGGACAGAGGCAGATTCTGTTCCAAACAAATTGGGGATGGCCTCTTTCGAACTTGGTATAATTGCAGGGGATCGCACCCTAAATCCGGTGTATTCCGCGATTATAGATGGGCCAAATGATGGCAAAGTTTCTGTGGAATCCACACGTGTTAAGGGCATGAAAGAACATATTGTTCTACCCGTCACCCACACATTTATGATGAATAGTCCGATGTCGATTGTGCAGACCGAAGCGTTTTTGCGAACGGGGCATTTTGAGCGAGGGCTCTCTTATCTCAATGCTCTGGATCGCCTTGCTGACGTCGTTATCGAAATTCCACCCTTTAGCGGTGAGTAATCAAAAATCGCGACTCTTTTGACTGATTGAGTGTCTTTCAACCCGCTGCACATCCCGCAAAACGAATTGTTTTGAAACCATCGTTAGGACGGGGCGTATAGTGTGGTTGCCATTCAAAACCTAAAACATAAAAAAACGGCGGCGCTCAGGGAGGTGAGCGTCGCCGTTCTATTTCGCGCGTACCAAGGGAGGAGGAGATGGCCCGCGGAATGAATAGAACCTCAAGAGGTTCTGACTTTTTTTGGAAAGACGACGCAGGGAGGAGGAGAGCGTCGTCTTTCAATTTACGTGGGTCTCAGGGGAGGAGCGAGACCGCGCGTAACACGTGCCCGACTATGGCCGGGATTTTTTGTGCGGTGGCGCCTAGGGAGGAGCGGAGCCACCGCATTTCACGGCTGACCTCAGGGAGGAGGAGAGAGGCCGGTCGTAACAGTTTGGAGCATAGGCTCCGTATTTTTGGAGCGACGGCGCTAGGGAGGAGGAAAGCACCGTCGCTCAGTTTGCGTGGGCCTCAGGGGAGGAGCGAGACCGCACGCAAATGTTCATGTCCGACCGTGGCCGGGAATTTTTGTGCGGTGGCCCCTAGGGAGGAGCGGAGCCACCGCATTTTCACGGCTGGCCTCAGGGAGGAGGAGAGAGGCCGGTCGTAACAGTTTGGAGCATAGGCTCCGTATTTTTGGAGCGACGGTGCTAGGGAGGAGGAAAGCACCGTCGCCATGCCGACAAATCCAAGGGAGGAGAGGATCTGTCGTATCTGATGGGAGCCGCCGAACGCCCCGCGAAATTTTGATCGGTGACACCCAGGGAGGAGGAGAGGGTGTCACCGAAGTAAGCTCAGGGTCCTAGGGAGGAGGAGAAGAACCCATCGCATGTCTGGAGCGTTTGGCTCCGTATTTTTGCGGTGACACTCGGGAGGAGGAGTGAATGCCACCGCTTTTTTTCAGGGGCTCCTAGGGAGGGGGGGAGCGCCCGAAACTAAATTTCTTAGCCTCTGTACGCGGCTTCGTAAGCAACACGCTTTATGTCGGAACGGGAGAGAGCCAGATCCTTAAGTTCACGATCTGTCAGGACATCCAGCTCGGAAAGTGTCGCGCGATAAACTTTATGTTGTTCTAAGCGAACACTCAGGCCTCGGAAGTAAGCCGCAATGCGGTCAAAGGCGCCAGTGTTCACGGTTGTGATGTTTGATGCTACTGCCATTGTCTCGTCTCTTCGTTCTAATGTTCGTTAGTGCTCGATTGCGCTAACAAGGATCAATGTAAGGAAATGCTGCAGATGCACAATCCCACAAGGGGTCAATGCTGCCATGCAGCAAATGCATACGTTAATGCGGTTAAATTGTTCTCATGTCGGTGAGATTTTGAGCAGCCGAATAAGACGGCCCTTGCTCTTTGTGTGGGAAACCACAACTTATGCTTCAGATTATCAAAAAGGACTCAAATATGCCGATTTCGCGGGAAGATGTTGTCAAGGCGCTCCGTGGCGTAAAGCTTTCAGGGGGGGGGGACCTCGTCTCTGCAGATCTTGTACGGGCCATCACAGTTCAAGAAGAATCGGTTAGTTTTGTCATTGAGGCCGTTGATCCGGCTGCTGCGCAGGCGCTTGCAAATGTGCGTGCGGAGGCCGAGGCTGTTGTGTCAGCATTGCCTGGAGTTAAAACGACATCTGCCGTTCTAACCGCGCATGGCCCGGCTGCAAAAGCTTCACCAAAAGGAGCGCCACCCACGTTAAAGGTCGGCGGACACCCAAAACCACAAAGTGGGCCTCTTAAAGTGTCGGGTGTAGATCGCATCCTTGCAGTTGGGTCCGGAAAGGGTGGCGTTGGGAAGTCCACAGTCTCTAGTAATCTGGCTGTGGCTCTGGCGCGACAGGGGCGAAGGGTTGGTTTGCTTGATGCGGATATATACGGTCCGTCTCAACCTCGTATGATGGGAGTGAATAAAAGGCCTGCCTCCCCAGATGGAAAAACCATTATCCCACTTAAAGCTCATGGCGTCACTGTTATGTCGATTGGCTTTATGGTGGACCCGGATCAGGCCGTTGTCTGGCGGGGGCCTATGTTAATGGGCGCACTGCAGCAGATGTTGGGGCAGGTTGAATGGGGGGAGTTGGATGTCTTGATCGTCGATCTCCCGCCGGGAACAGGAGATGTGCAATTAACCCTTTGCCAAAAAACTCAGCTTACAGGGGCTATTGTTGTCTCTACCCCGCAGGACGTCGCTCTGCTGGATGCGCGCAAGGCTCTGGATATGTTTGACAAGTTGAAAACTCCGGTTTTGGGTCTGATCGAAAATATGTCGACTTATATATGTCCGAGTTGTGGACATGAAGCGCATCTGTTTGGTCATGGTGGCGTGAAATCCGAGGCTGAAAGGGTAGGCGTGCCGTTTTTAGGTGAATTGCCTTTGGATCTGGATACCCGCTTGGCTGGGGATGGGGGGATACCAATCGCAGCGCAAGACGGACCAATGGCTGAGGCTTACGCGCAGCTTGCAAAAGGATTGGTCGCAGGCGGAATGGCCTGATCTGATTTGGGATAATATGGGGCATGTGGGAATGCATGGGCCTATTTGGGCGCTTCTGTAAAAGGAAGCGCCTTTTTTGTGATTTGAGTCTGTGGATTTGCCGGTGGTTGTGGCCTCTTGTGGGAATTGTGGCAAATTTTGGGCGAAAATGATGACGTTGAAGCAACAAAAAAGGATTCAATCCGCTAATTCGAAAAAAAATGGGAAAATTTGGGATTGTCTTTTTTCTACTACATATGGTGTTTCGATTCGGGTGAGCCCTTATATTCGGTGGTTTTGAACTCTCGGGGTGCAGTAATTCCCTTTGAAATATGGGCAATTTGAGGCCTCTCTATGAAAAAAGGTGTTGTGTGCCATGAATTCCCATGTCATCAATGATCACAAGATGAGGACGGGCTAAACAAAAAGGGGCAACAAAGACCCCGTAAGGCACCAAGTCAGGTTTCATACAGGCACCCGATTTCATCTAATTAAGAGATCCGACGCGTGACGCGAGCAGACATCCCCCCAGGTGGCGCACGCAGTTGGACACACCCAGTGATGGGACGAGGGCGGCGGATATGAGCAGTGGCAGCAGCTCAATCCGCCGTTTCCATTTCAGGGGTTCGATCACCGAACTCCAACAAACAATAGGAGCCGCAGGGACAGTGGCGATGAGGTTCAGAGGCGAACACCAGAATAAGGTGGATACGAAGGGTAGGATGTCCATTCCTGCCCCGTTTCGCCGCGTTCTGGAGGCCAATGACCCAGAGTGGAAGAGCGGTGACGCCCCACGCGTGATCGTTGTCTACGGCGGCCCAACCCGCAAACAGCTTGAATGTTTTAGTGTGAACGCCATGGCCAAGGTCGAAGATAAGATCGAAGCCATGCCGCGCGGCTCTAAGCGACGTCGGTCTTTGCAGCGCCTTTATCTGGCGCAATCCCTTGAAACCACCGTCGATGAGACCGGACGCCTTGTTCTGCCGAAAGCACAGCGCGATAAGATCGGGATTGAAACGGCTGCAACATTCGCTGGCAACGGCGATACTTTCGAAATTTGGAATCCGGACACTTATGAGGAAGAAATCTATGCGGACCTTGATGCCGATGATGATTTCGACCCGGATGTTGATCCTTCCGTTTATCTGGACGGTGATGAGGGGGAATAAGTGGTGAGTACACCTGATAATCCCGCCAAAGATCCCCATATTCCCGTTTTGCTTCGACCGCTTCTTGCAGCGGTCGCGCCTGTCTCTGGCGTTTGGCTTGACGGGACCTTTGGGGCAGGCGGATATACCATTGGTTTGTTGAATGCTGGCGCTGATCTGGTTCTGGGCGTTGATCGTGATCCAATGGTGTTTGACATGGCGGCATCTTGGGCCGGAAAATATGACGATCGACTACAGCTCGTTGAAGGTACATTTTCAGAAATGGACAGCTACCACAGTGACTTACTGGACGGTGTTGTTCTGGATCTAGGCGTGTCCTCAATGCAGTTGGATTTGGCTGAACGAGGGTTTTCGTTTAACAAGGATGGCCCGCTTGACATGCGTATGAGCCAATCCGGTCAATCGGCGGCTGATTTTGTGAACACCGCCGAGGAAGGCGCGATTGCAGATGTGTTGTACCATTACGGAGAGGAACGTGCTTCTCGTCGTATCGCCCGCGCTATTGTACGTGAACGTGCAGAGGTTCCGTTTGAGACAACCCTGCAATTGGCGGCGGTCGTAGAGGGATGCTTGCCACGGCCAAAGCCGGGTCAAAGCCATCCGGCCACGCGGAGCTTTCAGGCGATACGTATTCATGTGAACGACGAATTCGGTCAATTGGTCGAAGGGCTTGAGGCTGCTGAACGCGCGTTAAAACCCGGTGGTCAACTGGCTGTTGTTACCTTTCATTCGCTTGAAGATCGCATTGTAAAACGGTTCTTTACGGATCGTTCAGGTGGGGGCGGGCGGGCAAACCGCTATGCACCTGAGGCCGAAACTGAGGCCCCTCGGTTCAAGTTAAGATCGAAACGAGCTGTGGGTCCAGATGAGCAAGAGCTTTCGGAGAACCCTCGATCCCGTTCGGCCAAATTACGCGTTGGTATTCGAACCGATGCACCAGCGGGTTCTGTGGATCGTGGTGCATTGGGCATGCCAGGATATAAGAGTAAATCAAAGGGGAAGCGGTGATGCGCACCATTCTTTATTGTTTGACGGCGTTGATTGTGATGGGGCTTGCGTTCAACGCCTATCAGGAAAATTACGCAACACAGCAAACTCTAAAGGATGTGGCAAAGCTGCAGCGTAAAATTGCACAAAAACGCGAACGCTTGGCTATACTCAAAGCGGAATGGGCCTATTTGAACCGGCCGGATCGTTTGCGTGAACTGGCTGCGTTGAACTTTGAAACCCTTGGTCTGATGGAACTTGAATCCGGCCATTTCGGACGCGTTGATCAAGTTAGCTATCCAGCACCTGAGTTGCTGCCAATTTTGAACCCAATCGAAGTCCTCGGCACAGTGGAGCAACAACCATGACCCGTATTCCTTTGCGTCCCTTGGCTCGAATTCTTGAGGCTCGTGTCAAAGGGGAAAACCCCGATGCGATTGAAAAAGAGAACATTCGTCAACGCCATGAAGAAATGCGTGATCAGTCACGGCATCGTGCCGAAGGGCGGTTGTTGGTGCTCTGTGGGTTTTTCATATTTGTTTTTATGATCGTAGGTTTGCGGATGGGGCATATCGCTTCGATTGACCCGCGCGAACCTCGGGCGGCAGCATCGGGTTCCGAAATTTTGGCGCAGCGTTCTGATATCGTAGATCGCAACGGTCGTGTCCTGGCCACCAACCTGTCGACACATTCGCTTTATGCGCAACCTCCGATCATGATTGATCAGGAGCGCGCGGCCGAGGAATTGGTCAAAATTTTCCCGGATCTCGACAAAGAACGTTTGGTGAAAGATTTCACAGGTAAGCGTAAGTTTCTGTGGGTAAAGAAAAAAATCAGCCCAGAGCAAATGCAGGCGGTGCATGATATCGGTGATCCTGGTCTGTTATTCGGGCCACGTGAAATGCGTTTGTATCCCAATGGTAAACTCGCGGCCCATATCATGGGTGGGGCATCCTTTGGGCGTGAAGGTGTGCATTCTGCCGAAGTCGTTGGCGTCGCCGGGGTTGAGAAAATCTTTGACGACTATCTACGGGATCCGGTCAATCAGGGGGCTCCGCTAGAGCTGTCGATTGATTTGACTGTACAATCGGCTATGCGCCACGTGCTGTATGGTGGGATGAAACTGATGAACGCCAAAGGTGCGACCGGAATCATTCTGGATGCGCATACAGGTGAAATCATCGCCATGTCGTCCTTGCCAGATTTTGACCCCAACAATCGTCCTCGCCCGGCAATCGAAGGTGATCCGTCTGACAGCCCGTTGTTTAACCGCGCGGTGCAGGGGCTTTATGAATTAGGATCGACGTTTAAGATTTTTGCCGTTGCTCAAGCTATGGAAGAGCGATTGGTAAACCCCTCTACAATGATCGAGACCAAAGGTCCAATGACGTGGGGCAAGCATCGCATTCGGGATTTTAAAAACTATGGTCCGGAACTGTCGGTCACCGATGTTATCGTAAAATCTTCAAACATTGGCACGGCTCGTGTTGCGATGATGTTGGGCACAGACCGCCAAAAGAAATTTATGAAGCAGTTGGGCTTTTTTGAACCGACCGAAGTTGAATTGGTCGAAGGGCCAAGCGCGAAACCTTTGTTGCCAAAGAACTGGTCCGATATTTCAACCATGACCATTTCCTATGGCCATGGCTTGTCGGCCAGCCCGCTGCATCTGGCGTCGGCTTATGCAACTGTTTTGAACGGCGGAACACGGATCACTCCAACGATTTTGCGGCAAGAGGGACCACAGCGTGGTGAACGTGTCATCAGTGAGCAAACATCAGCCATGACACGGAGTATGATCCGACAGGTGGTGGTGCGCGGTACAGCTAGTTTTGGTGAGGTAGAGGGGTATTCTGTGGGAGGCAAAACGGGCACTGCAGATAAACCCAAGGAAAATGGCGGTGGTTACTATAAAGACAAGGTCATCGCGACATTTGCATCGGTCTTTCCAACCCATGATCCGAAATACGTTGTGATTGTTACGCTCGATGAGCCCTCGACGTTTGTGTTGGGGCAAGAACGTCGTACCGCTGGCTGGACAGCAGTTCCGGTGGCTGCAGAATTGATCCGTCGCACAGCCCCGCTCTTGGGGGTGCGTCCGGACGTTGCGTCCGGTGCTAAATCTGAGGTAACACTCGCCAGTCATTAATGCGAACGCAAAGGCTACGGGCATGGCAGAGCAGTCACAGGTCAAATCATTGGCGGCCCTTGGCCTGACCGCAAAAGGCGGGGCAGAGGCGCAGATCACCGGTCTTGCAGTAGACAGCAGAAGAGTAAAGCCGGGGCATTTGTTTGCCGCGTTACCGGGCACCAAAGTCCACGGCGGTGAGTTCATTCAATATGCGCTGCGCATGGACGCAGCGGCGATTCTGACGGATAGACGGGGGGCTGAGATTGCCGCTGATTTATTGGCGGAGCCGAATGTTGCGGTGATCATCACCGAAGATCCGCGTCTTGCTTTGGCTTATGCGGCGGCTCTTTGGTACGAACAGCAACCCGCACATATGATTGCGGTGACTGGGACCAATGGAAAAACTTCGGTTTCAACGTTTTGTCGGCAGATTTGGTTAGAACTTGGGCTGTCTGCGGTGAACCTCGGCACCACTGGGGTTGAGGGTCGTTTTCAAGTACCGTTGCACCACACGACACCCGAACCGATTACGCTTCACCGGGTTTTGGCGGATTGCGCTAAGGCCGATGTGACCCACGCCGCGATGGAGGCGTCATCTCATGGGTTGGCGCAACGTCGTTTGGATGGTGTGCGCCTTTTGGCGGCTGGATTTACGAATTTCACACAAGACCACCTCGATTATCATGCGACCTTTGCTGCGTATTTTGACGCAAAAATGGGATTGTTTGACCGGGTGTTGCCTCAGGATGGGACGGCGGTCATCAATATGGATGATCCAAAAGGTCAAGAGGTTGCGAAAATTGCAATGTCTCGCGGTCAAAAAGTCTTGGGCGTCGGACGACACGATACCGCTGATCTGCAGCTCAAAGCTCAGAGGTTTGATGCCACCGGTCAAGAGGTGCTGATTCAATATGAGGATCGGACGCAATCCGTAAGACTTGATTTGATAGGTGGGTTTCAGGCAGAAAATGTTCTGTTGGCGGCCGGGTTGGTCGTCGCATGTGGGGCACAGCCTGATGCGGTATTTGAGACGCTGTCCCATCTCGGCACGGTGCGGGGGCGGATGGAGCTTGCAGCAACGCGCGAAAATGGCGCGGCGGTGTTTGTGGATTTCGCCCATACGCCGGATGCAATCGCAACGGCTTTGCAGGCCATGCGCCCGCACGTGATGGGGCGGTTGATTGCAATTGTGGGTGCTGGTGGGGACAGAGACACAGCCAAGCGGAAATTAATGGGTGCAGCTGCGGCGGAACATGCAGATGTGGTGTTTGTCACCGATGATAATCCACGCAGTGAAGACCCTTCCTTAATTCGATCTATGGTGATGCAAGGCTGCCCCGAGGCAACTGAGATCGCGGATCGCGCCGAAGCTATTTTGCGGGCGGTTGATGCGCTCCAACCCGGAGATGCACTTTTGATCGCGGGTAAAGGGCATGAGACGGGGCAAACGATTGGCGATGATGTGTTGCCCTTTGACGATGTGGAACAGGCAAGTGTGGCTGTCGCCGCGCTAGAAGGACGTTTGGGATGACGATAGCTCTTTGGACAGCAGCCGAAGCTGCGGCTGCAACAGGTGGTCAGGCGATAGGCGACTGGGATGTTCTTGGCATTTCGATTGATACTCGCAGCCTTCAGCAGGGTGATTTGTTTGTTGCGTTGCAAGACGTCCGGGATGGCCATGATTTTGTCGCGCAGGCGTTGAAGAATGGGGCAGGTGCAGCGTTGGTCTCTCATCGTCCTGACGGTGTGGAAGAGACGGCACCGCTGCTGATCGTCGCGAATGTCGTAAAGGCGCTAGAGGATATGGGGCGAGCCGCTCGCACCCGCAGTGATGCCAAAATCGTTGGTGTTACGGGGTCGGTCGGGAAAACTTCAACCAAGGAAATGTTGCGCACGGTTTTGCAACGACAAGGCAAATGCCACGCCGCTGAAAAAAGTTTTAACAATCATTGGGGTGTGCCGATTACATTGGCGCAGATGCCGCAAGACACGGATTTTGCCGTGATAGAGATCGGAATGAACCATCCCGGAGAAATCGCACCTTTGGCGGCTTTGAGCGGCCCGGACGTTGCGCTTATTACGACAGTTGCTGCCGCCCATATGGAGGCTTTTGAAAACATAGAAGGCATTGCCCATGAGAAGGCCGCGATTTTTACCGCGCTGACAACGAACGGGACAGCGATTTACAATGCAGATGTGCAGACCGCATCTGTTCTGGCGGATGCGGCTGTAAAATCCGGTGCGCAAATATCAACCTTCGGAAAGACACCGGGCAGTGATTATCAACTCGAGCAATTGACGCTATCATCGGATGCAACCGTGATGAAGGCAAACGCAAACGGGCTGGACGTAATTTTCAAACTGTCACAACCCGCACCACATTTTGCATTGAATGCACTTGGGGTGCTTGCAGTAGTCGACGCTTTGGGCGCGGATATCGGTCTTGCGGCAGCGGACCTTGCAAAATGGTCACCACCTGCGGGGCGGGGCACCAAGGAAACTGTCCAGTTGGATACGGCTGAGGCGGAAATGTCGATTGAACTGATCGATGATGCTTTTAACGCAAACCCTGTTTCCATGGCCGCCGCCCTTGAGGTGCTTGCCGTGTCGATTCCGGTCAACGGTATTGGTCGAATTGGAAAGGGACGCAGGATCGCGATTTTGGGGGATATGTTGGAACTCGGCCCAGAAGAGGATGACATCCACCGTGGCCTTGCGGATCACCCCGCAATGGCGAGTATTAACAAAATTCATTGCGTTGGTACGCGAATGAAACATCTTTGGGATGCGCTTCCAGCAGAAAAAAAAGGCGAGTGGGCGGCAAATGCTGACGTGCTTGTGGCCTCAGCGCACCAACTGTTGGATGCCGGCGATGTGGTGTTGGTAAAAGGGTCCAAAGGGTCGTATGTGTCTCGGGTTGCTGATGCGATCCGAAAGTTAGAGCGCAAGGCAGAGATTTAATTCAAGGGACGTTTCCGTGCTGTATTGGCTGACTGAATTTTCTGATGGCGGGGACGTCTTTAACCTGTTCCGTTATATTACTTTACGCGCTGGTGGGGCATTTTTCACAGCTTTGATCTTTGGGTTTGTTTTTGGGCAACCCCTGATCAACCTTTTAAAAGCCAAGCAGCGCAACGGCCAACCCATTCGCGAAGATGGTCCTGCGAGTCACCTTGAGACCAAACAAGGCACGCCAACCATGGGCGGCGTTCTGATTTTGGGCGCGGTGATCCTGTCAACTTTGCTTTGGGCGCGGTGGGATAACCCCTATATCTGGATGATCCTCTTTGTGACGATCTCTTATGGGCTTATTGGTTTTGTGGATGACTATCAAAAAGTCGCGCACAACAATCCCAAAGGGGTTCCCGGAAAAATTAGGCTCTTGTTGGGCTGCGTTATCGGTTTGATTGCCGCGGTTTGGACAAGTGCGTTCCACCCGGATGCTTTGGCCAATCAATTGGCGTTTCCCGTGTTCAAAGATCTTTTATTGAACCTTGGGATCTTTTTCGTACCGTTTTGTATCTTTGTCATCGTGGGGGCGGCGAATTCGGTGAATCTAACCGATGGTCTTGACGGTTTGGCGATTATGCCGGTGATGATTGCAGCCGGAACTTTGGGCGCCATTGCCTACGCGGTGGGGCGTGTCGATTTTACAGAATATCTTGATGTACACTATGTGCCGGGTACCGGAGAGATCTTGATATTTTGTGCTGGCCTAATGGGCGGAGGGCTTGGATTTCTATGGTACAACGCGCCGCCTGCGGCAGTGTTCATGGGTGATACCGGTTCGCTGGCTTTGGGGGGGGCGCTCGGGGCGATTGCAATTGCGACCAAGCACGAATTGGTTCTCGGCATTGTTGGTGGCTTGTTTGTGGTTGAGACCTTGTCGGTGATCATTCAGGTTGGCTATTTTAAGATGACAGGTAAACGGGTGTTTTTGATGGCCCCCATCCATCACCATTTTGAAAAGCGCGGCTGGGCTGAAAGCCAGATCGTCATTCGTTTTTGGATTATTTCACTGATCCTGGCGTTGATCGGCTTGGCGACTCTGAAACTACGTTAAGACGGAAAATTCCCTATGATCCCAGTACAAGGTTACGAAGGACAAAAAGTTGCGGTGCTGGGTTTGGGCCGGTCAGGTTTGGCCACAGCCCGTGCGTTAAAGGCAGGCGCAGCAATCCCGATTTGTTGGGACGACAGTGCCGAAGCCCGCGCAATTGCGCAGGATGAGGGGTTCATTTGCGAAGACCTGAGCCGAGATAAATGTTGGGAAGGGGTGGCGGCGTTGATTACCTCTCCGGGGATTGCTCATCTTTATCCAGAACCCAATCGCCATATCGCCAAAGCTTGGGATATGGGCGTGCCCGTTGACAATGATATAGGTTTGTTCTTTCGATCTTTCGCAACCCGTGACTGGGATAATTTTGACAATGCACCACGTGTTATTGCTGTTACGGGGAGTAATGGGAAATCAACGACGTCTGCACTGATTCATCATATATTGACCGTGGCGGGCAAACCGGCCCAATTGGCTGGGAATATTGGGCGGGGCGTGCTGGATATTGACCCGCCACAAGATGGCGAGGTCGTTGTACTGGAACTCTCTAGCTATCAAACCGATCTGGCACGTGCACTGACGCCTGATATTGCTGTATTCACAAACCTTTCACCTGATCATCTGGACCGCCATCATGGTATGGGGGGATATTTTGCTGCTAAACGTCGTTTGTTTGCAGAGGGCGGACCTGATCGCGCTGTTATTGGCATTGATGAGGATGAGGGTCGGTATCTCTGCAATCAACTCTCCCTTGGGGCGGCGGATGATCGGGTCATTCGGGTGTCTACCAAACAAAAGCTAAGCGGCCCCGGTTGGTCGGTTTTCGTTCGCAAAGGATTTTTATCAGAGACCCGCAAAGGCAGGCAGATCGGATCAATTGATTTGCGTCAAGTGAAAGGCCTCCCCGGAGAGCACAATCACCAGAATGCCTGTTGTGCCTATGCTGCGACTCGGGCGCTTGGTATTGCGCCACGTTTGATTGAACAGGCTTTCGCCAGCTTTGAGGGATTGCCACATCGATCTCAGATCGTGGCAGAAATTGATGATGTGACCTATGTGAATGATAGCAAAGCAACCAATGTTGATAGTGCTGAAAAGGCTTTATTGGCGTTTTCCAACATACGTTGGATTGCCGGTGGGTTGGGCAAAGATGGCGGTATCGAATCACTGTCCTCAGCACTGACCAATGTGCGCAAAGCCTATCTGATAGGATTCTCATCTCGCGATTTTGCATTGCAGTTGGGCGAGACGCCCTATGTGATTTGCGAAACAATGGAGCAGGCAGTGGGCGCTGCTACCAAGGACGCCGAGCCAGGTGATACCGTTTTATTAGCACCGGCAGCGGCCAGCTTTGATCAGTTTCCTAACTTTGAAAAACGGGGAGAGGCTTTTGTCGCAGAGGTTTTGGAGTTAAAAGCTCAACGCTGAGCGACTTGAGAAACACGCTTTTAAAGTGCTGCAAAGGCCTCAGATTGTATTGCATCTCTATGGACGATACCCAGATGTGTCGGAACGCGGGGCAAATCTAAAATTTGGCTCATGACCAATCGATGCGTTTTCCCCGCAAATATAGGTTCTCCGGTAGCGCCGACATGCATGACAACTCCGCCTTTTCTCTCAAAGAGCCACTTTTGAGCTGTTTGCGGGTCTTTAACGGTCCAATTGATTGCATGGGTCGAAATGCTGGCTCAAGACCATTGTAGCGTTTGAGCATGCCATCTTTGGTCTTAACGCCGTCACATTGACCATATTTTGCGATGGCATCGCGCATAAAATCGTAGGCTCCTGCACCTTCCCAGCTTAATCCATCCACAATATGGCGATGTGAATATTTGGCTTTGGGAAAGGTATCGATACGGACTTTGGTTTTTTTCCAGCCCCATCCCAGATACGTCCGCTGTCATCGCGCCCAATCCGAGGAGTGGCCCGTACTTTTCTATGAAGCATGTGTGTAACATCCTTGGGGACGACATAGAAAGTTTGATCGCGTTTCGGTGCACCGGCGCCAAAGCGCATTCGATTTTGCAAATCGCGATGACGAAAGACAGGAGACAAAGTCGAACCAACGCCAAATAGGATCCAATTGATCCCACCTTCCAAGCGATTGCGACTGCGCATTGTACCGTCTCTTAATCTGTTTTAACCAAATCGACACGCGATGGATCGTGGGAAACCAAACTGCGGCCGAATGTTTTGCAACTGTTCTCTGGTGTGAAACGCAAAATCAGGTTACACTTTTGAGTAGACCCGGAAAACGGGCGATTTTTGAGGCAGTATTGGGCGGTTTCCTATGACGGAAATGGTGTATGGGTCGGTTCCTGCAATCGACGGTGAACCTATTCTTCCACGGTGGTGGCGGACAGTCGACAAGTGGTCGATGTCTTGTATTCTTATTCTTTTCGGGATCGGAATTTTGCTGGGGCTAGCGGCGTCCCCGCCTTTGGCCGCGCGAAATGGTCTAGATCAATTTCATTACGTTCAACGACAATTGATTTTTGGTGCGATGGCATTCGCGGTGATGTTCATTTGTTCGATGCTAAGCCCGCTTATGGTGCGTAGGCTTGGCGTTCTCGGGTTTTTTGCTGCATTTATTGCGTTGTTGATGCTGCCGTTTTTTGGAACTGACTTCGGAAAAGGGGCCGTGCGTTGGTATTCTCTTGGGTTTGCTTCGCTACAGCCGTCAGAGTTTTTAAAACCAGTCTTTATGATTATGGCTGCGTGGTTGATGGCTGCGAGCCAGGAAATTAACGGCCCACAGGGGAAAACAATCTCCTTTGCTTTGGTCATTTCGATTGTTGGGCTTTTGGCAATGCAGCCTGATTTTGGTCAATCCGCACTGATCCTGTTCGGCTGGGGTGTTATGTATTTTGTCGCCGGTGCACCAATGGTCTTATTGATTGGCATGGCTGTTGGCGTCGTGCTGTTTGGCATGGTGGCCTATAATAGCTCTGAGCATTTCGCCCGACGAATCGATGGCTTTTTAAATCCGGAAATCGATCCGACGACGCAGATGGGATATGCTACCAATGCGATCCGTGAGGGTGGTTTTTTTGGTGTTGGCGTTGGTGAGGGACAAGTGAAATGGTCGCTCCCGGATGCGCATACTGATTTTATCATTGCAGTTGCTGCCGAAGAATACGGCCTGATCCTCGTTATTTGCATTATTGCACTTTATGGAACGATCACAGTCCGATCTTTGTGGCGTTTAATCCGGGAACGTGATGCGTTCATTCGGTTGGCTGGTACGGGTTTGGCTTGCCTGTTCGGTGTTCAGGCGATGATTAATATTGGCGTTGCTGTACGCTTGTTGCCATCCAAAGGCATGACCTTGCCGTTTGTCTCTTATGGGGGATCTTCTTTGATTGCCGGCGGGATCGCGTTGGGGATGCTATTGGCATTGACCCGCACCCGTCCGCAGGGCGAGATGGGGGATCATTTCCTGCGCCATGGTCACGGCAAATGAATACACCACTGTTGATTATAGCTGCCGGCGGGACCGGTGGTCATATGTTTCCCGCGCAGGCCTTGGCCGAAGAAATGCTGGCCGAAGGGTGGCGCGTGAAGCTGTCAACCGACGTACGCGGCGCACGCTATACGGATGGTTTTCCTAAGGCCGTGGATATCGAAGTTTTAACCTCTGCGACTTTTGCACGAGGCGGGGTTATTGGTAAGCTGATCGTTCCATTTAAGCTGGCTCGAGGTGTGATGTCAGCGATGAAAAATTTGCGCAAGGACCCTCCTTGCGTGGTTGTAGGGTTCGGTGGGTATCCGTCCTTTCCGGCGATTGCGGCATCTTGGCTTTTGGGCTTGCCGCGTATGATCCACGAACAAAATGGATTTCCGGGATTGGTGAACCGTAAGTTTGCCAAAAAAGTGGATGCGTTTGCCTGTGGGATTTGGCCGACTCAATTGCCTGACGGGGTTGAGGGTGTGCACACGGGTAACCCGGTGCGTGCGGCTGTATTGGCGCGGGCGGGTGCACCCTATATTGCGCCAGGTGCCCATCCAATGTCGATCTTGGTGATTGGTGGCTCGCAAGGGGCTCGGGTTTTGTCCGAAGCAGTACCAGCGGCCATCGTCAAATTGCCGGATCATATTCGGGCGCATGTTCGGGTCTCTCATCAGGCGCGGGAGGAGGATCTTGCGCAAGTAGAGACCTATTATGCCGAACATGGGATCAATGCCCATGTGCAGACTTTCTTCGACGATATTCCTGACAGAATGGCAGACGCTCAGTTGATTATCAGTCGGTCGGGTGCATCATCCGTTGCTGATATTGCAGTGATTGGGCGCCCATCAATCCTTGTGCCATTTGCGGCGGCGACGAACGATCATCAGACTGCGAATGCCAAAGGGTTGGTGGATGCTGGTGCATCTGTACTTATGCCTGAAACGGTGCTTGATCCTGATGCTTTGTCAGAGCAAATAGACGCGATTCTTGGCAATCCAAAGGCGGCGCTGCAAATGTCGATCGCAGCCTTGGGGCAAGGACGACCTGACGCGACAGAGCGTTTGGTGGACATGGTTAAAGCGCTGACCGCGAAAGGGTAGACGATATGAACGCTGTGACAAAACTCCCTTTGGAACTGGGTGCAATCCATTTTGTGGGCATTGGTGGGATCGGCATGTCCGGAATTGCTGAGGTACTGCTCAATCATGGTTACCAAGTTCAGGGTTCCGACCTAAAAGCGAGCAAGATAACCGACCGTTTGGCGGGGCTTGGGGCTGAAATCTATATCGGCCAGCGGGCTGAAAACCTTGAAAATGCCGAGGTCGTTGTTATTTCCTCGGCGATTAAACCGGGGAATCCCGAATTGGATGCGGCGCGGCTGCGCGGATTGCCTGTCGTTCGACGGGCCGAAATGCTTGCGGAGCTGATGCGGTTGAAATCCAACGTAGCCGTTGCTGGTACCCACGGGAAAACCACCACGACCACGATGGTGGCTACGTTGCTGGATGCGGGTGGGATCGATCCGACCGTCATTAACGGCGGCATTATTCATGCCTATGGTTCCAATGCCCGGATGGGGCAGGGGGAATGGATGGTGGTTGAGGCGGACGAAAGTGATGGCACGTTTAACCGGCTACCTGCGACCATTGCCATTGTGACCAACATTGATCCTGAACATATGGAGCATTGGGGTGACTTCGACACCCTACGCGATGGGTTTTATCAATTTGTGTCCAACATCCCATTTTATGGTCTGGCTGTTTGCTGCACAGATCATCCAGAAGTGCAAAACCTTGTTGGGCGAATTCGGGATCGCCGGGTTGTGACCTACGGATTTAATGCACAGGCAGATGTGCGTGCTGTGAATCTGACCTATAAGTCTGGGGTGGCGCATTTTGATATTCAGTTGCAGGCTGAAGGTGATCTGATAGAGGGCTGTTCTTTGCCGATGCCTGGGGATCACAACGTATCCAACGCGCTTTCTGGTGTTGCCGTTGCGCGGCATCTTGGAATGAAAAAATCCGAAATCCGAGACGCTTTGGCGGGTTTCGCTGGGGTCAATCGCCGCTTTACCCGTGTGGGCGAGGTAGACGGTGTCGCCATCATTGATGATTATGGGCATCACCCTGTCGAAATCGAGGCGGTATTAAAAGCCGCCCGTCAAGCAAGTGAGGGGCGGGTTATCGCGGTTCATCAACCGCACCGATATTCGCGTCTCTCTTCTCTATTTGAGGACTTTTGCACCTGCTTCAATGAGGCTGACGTCGTTGGAATCGCGGATGTGTTTGCCGCTGGCGAAGAACCGATTAAGGGCGCTTTGCGGGATGATCTGGTTGCAGGTTTGATTGCCCATGGTCACCGTCACGCAAGAGCCGTGACCGATGAAGATGATCTTGAGCGATTGGTCCGGGAGCAAACCAAACCAGGTGATATCGTTGTATGTCTGGGTGCGGGGACAATTTCGGCTTGGGCAAACGGATTGCCAGACCGTCTTTCTAAGACCTGACTTTTGTTGTGATAAAAGGGGTAATCATATGAGTATTTCTCTTTTTGTGGCCTGTCTTTGGGTGTTCGCTGTGTCTGTTGTTGCGATGCTGCCGATGCGATTTCAATTTGTGCCGGGATTGGTGCTGTTGTTGGTGTCTCCGGTTCTGTTGACGTATTTGGCGATGGAACACGGACTTTGGTTGTGTCTTGCGGGATTAATCGCGGTTCTGTCTATGTATCGCAGACCATTGTCCTATTATTTACGGCGGTTGATGCGTCATAAAACACAGGATCTGTCATGACCCTTTCATTAACACTTGCCTGTTTCTGGGTTGTTGCAGCCAATTTGATTGCAATGCTCCCCAGTAAATCCAATCATTGGACGGCCGCTTATGTCTTGATTGCGTTAGGGGTTCCTTTACTGGGATATGTGACGTATGAGAGCGGCCCTGTGTTTGGGGTGATCGTTTTTGTTGCAGGGGCTTCCACCTTGCGTTGGCCACTCCTATATTTAGGTCGGTGGGTAAAGTCGGGACTTCGATCATCTCGTAACCCGGAATAATTTAGCTAAAGCAGTTTTTTGAGTTGTGACGATGAAGCCAGTTTTGTTTGTCTTTTTCTACATATCCTTTGGCCTAGAACGATTAGGCCATGGGGTTGTTTTGGCCGGGCATAGGGTATGTGCATTGCTGTTACAGTGGGCGCATTCGTTTTGGCATTGGCATACGGCCCTGATTTCGAGCTTATTGGATGCAATAAATCACGGTGGAAAACACGCTCGCGAACTTGAAAAGCGCAATGTTGAATACCTTGGGTATGTAGGTTTCGCCTCTTATGCCGGATCTATTGCTTTGTATATTCTATCTGCTGGGCCAGTTGGACGCTATTTGACGTGGGTCTGGGCAACAAAGCTTCGCCCTGTTTTGATTCGTAGGGCGCAATGACAAACCTTCCTGATGTGCGCGGCACCCTGATCAGAGATCGAGCACTTGATAGTCTGACGTGGCTTCGCGTTGGCGGACCAGCGGATTTGTTTTTTCAGCCAGCTGATAAAGAAGATCTGTGTGATTTCTTGCGCGATCTTGATCCTGCTATTCCGGTTTTCCCGATGGGTGTCGGCAGCAATCTAATAGTCCGCGATGGTGGAATTCGGGCAGCTGTCATTCGGATGGGGCGCGGGTTCAACGGAATTTCTGTCGATGGCAATCGAGTTACGGCTGGTGTCGCTGCGTTAGATGCGCATGTGGCGCGAAAAGCCGCTGAGGCGGGCGTGGATTTAACGTTCTTGCGCACAATTCCGGGTGCGATTGGTGGGGCCATTCGTATGAATGCCGGGTGTTACGGATCTTACGTGGCGGATCATTTTGTATCCGCCCGAGCCTTAACCCGAGAGGGCAAACCAGTAGACCTAAGCAAAGACGATTTAAGGTTTGCCTATCGCCAAAGTGAATTGCCCGAAGGATGGGTTTTGGTTGAGGCCACGTTTGAGGGCGAATTGGGCGATCCAGAAGCACTTGCCTTGCGCATGGCTGACCAGCTTGCCAAACGTGATGCAACTCAACCGACCAAGGACCGGACCGCAGGCTCAACTTTTAGAAATCCGGCGGGTTTTAGCTCAACCGGGGCGGCGGATGATGTTCATGATTTGAAGGCGTGGAAGGTCATAGATGACGCTGGAATGCGTGGTGCACAGATCGGCGGCGCACAGATGTCGCCCATGCATTCAAATTTTCTAGTCAATACCGGTGGCGCAACAGCCGCAGATTTGGAGAATCTTGGCGAATTGGTTCGAAAAAAGGTTTTCCAAAAGAGTGGTTTGACGCTAGAATGGGAAATTAGACGCGTCGGTGAACCGACGGTTAAAAAATAAGTATAAAAATGGGCCAAAAAGGCCCGCGGTACGAGGCACAGAGTGGGTATGTCGAGCAGGACATCCCTGACAGTTGCGGTTTTAATGGGTGGTCCTTCCGCGGAGCGGGGGGTGTCTTTGTCATCCGGGCGCGAATGCGCTGCCGCACTTCGGGGCGAAGGATATAATGTAGTTGAGATCGATGCAGGGCCTGACCTTGCCAATCAGCTTATCTCGCTGAAACCCGATGTTGTGTTCAATGGTCTGCATGGCCGTTGGGGCGAAGATGGGTGTGTGCAAGGTTTGCTTGAATGGCTGCAGATCCCATATACGCATTCCGGCGTATTGGCATCGGCTTTGGCGATGGACAAAGAACGCAGTAAGAAAGTCTATCAAACCGCTGGCCTTCCTATTGTTGATAGCATCTTGGCCTCGCGCGATGAGGTCTGCTCTGGTCACGTGATGCAGCCTCCTTATGTTGTTAAACCAAACAATGAAGGCAGCAGTGTCGGCATCTATATCGTAAGTAAAGACGCCAACGGTCCGCCAAAGCTATCCCCTGATATGCCCGATGTCGTAATGGTTGAAACTTATGCGCCGGGTCGTGAACTGACCACAACCGTTATTGGGGATCGTGCGCTGAGCGTGACCGACATTATTACGGATGGTTGGTACGATTACGATGCAAAGTATAAGGTAGGCGGCTCTCGCCATGTGGTTCCGGCCGACATCCCGCAAGAAATCTTTGATGCATGTATGGACTATGCCGTACGGGCCCATAACGTATTAGGGTGTCGCGGAGTTTCCAGAACCGATTTTCGTTGGGATGAAAGCCGAGGCCTTGCTGGGTTGATCCTTTTAGAGACCAATACTCAGCCCGGAATGACGCCAACCTCTTTGACGCCAGAACAAGCTGCTAAAACGGGTATGAGTTATGGAGATATTTGCCGTTGGATGGTGGAGGATGCGTCATGCAACCGCTGAACGGTCAAACTCCGTCGGAGCATTATAACTACGAATATGTCGCGCCCAAAGCGCCAACCACCCATGATCCCGCGCCAAGCCG
Organism: Pseudoruegeria sp.; assembly: GCA_039972875.1. Lineage (GTDB taxonomy): Bacteria > Pseudomonadota > Alphaproteobacteria > Rhodobacterales > Rhodobacteraceae > Pseudoruegeria. Next base: position 268,026 of record JBDWMA010000042.1, on the reverse strand, counting down.
TGCGGCGTATCGGTTGCAACGTCTTTGGTTGACCCCATCATTTCGAAAATTTGCCATGGTGTGGTTGCCGGTTCTTTTGGTTGCCTTAAGCTTTGGCATGTTTATCGCGGGGCAAGAGCGTCGCGATAATATTTCGCTTTGGTTCGCTGGAATCCGCGACTCTATTCAATCGCGGCCAGAGTTTATGGTTAATCTGATGGCGATCGATGGGGCGTCTCGAGAAGTCAGCGAAGATATTCGTGAAGTTATGCCAATCGATTTTCCGGTGACGTCATTTGATCTTGACCTAGAAGTCATGCGCCAGACCATTCAGGGATTGGATGCGGTTGCAGATGCAGAGCTGCGTATTCGTCCAGGTGGTATTTTGCAGGTTCACATTGCAGAGCGGGTTCCCGCTGTTGTTTGGCGTGGACGGGATGCGATAGAAATTCTTGATAATTCTGGCCATCGGGTGGCGCATCTGGTTGCGCGTGCGCAGCGGCCTGATTTACCCCTTTTAGCAGGGGATGGGGCGAATAAAGCGGTTCCCGAGGCGTTGGAATTGCTTGCTGCGGCTGAACCAATCAGCACGCGTTTGCGTGGTTTGGTGCGTATGGGAGAGCGGCGTTGGGATGTGGTCTTGGATCGGGAGCAACGGATTTTGTTGCCCGAAGACAATCCGGTCTCGGCGCTGGAGCGCGTCATTGCATTGAATAAAGTACAAGAATTGCTTGCCAGAGATCTGGTAGCGATCGATATGCGAAATGAAAATCGTCCTACGTTACGGATGTCAGGAACGGCAGCTGAACAATTGAAAGAGGCGAAAACACTGGCAGGGCAACAGACACCATGATGGATCTTTACGCACAACAACGTGGCATGAGAAACATGCGACAGGCCGCAATGCAGAGGGGCGTGATCGCCATTCTGGACATTGGAACGTCCAAGATTGCCTGTCTTGTTCTGAAATTCGATGGTCCGGATCAGTTTAGTGAAGCTGATGGTGTTGGTTCCATGGCTGGGCAATCAAGCTTTCGGGTCATTGGTGCTGGAACGACAAAGTCTCGCGGTGTTCGGTTCGGAGAGATTGATACGCTCCAAGAAACCGAACGCGCCATTCGCACCGCTGTTCAAGGTGCCCAAAAGATGGCGAATGTCCGTGTGGATCATGTGATCGCGTGTCTGTCAGGTGCCCGTCCACGCTCCTATGGGCTTGCTGGGGCAATTGATTTGCAGGGGGATGTGGTCACAGAGCAAGACGTCGCGCGTGTGCTGTCTTCTTGTGATATTCCTGATATCGGCGAAGGACGCGAGGTGCTTCATGCGCAGCCCGTGAATTTTGCATTGGATCATCGGACTGGACTTAATGATCCGCGCGGGCAGGTAGGCAATCGTCTGGCGACGGATATGCATTTGCTTACGGTCGACGCGGCAGTTGTTCAATCCGTGCTCCATTGTATCAAACGCTGTGATCTGGAACTTGCTGGTTTGGCATCCTCTTCTTATGTTTCTGGGGTATCGTCGCTGGTTGAAGATGAGCAAGAACTGGGCGCGGCTTGTATTGATCTGGGTGGTGGGACCACCGGCATGTCCATCTTTATCAAGAAACATATGATCTATTCGGATTGCATCCGTCTTGGTGGCGATAGCATTACGTCCGATATTTCCAAAGGACTGCAAATTCCCTTGGGAATGGCAGAGCGGATTAAATCGGTTCATGGTGGGGTGGTCGCGACTGGGATGGACGATCGCGAAATCATCGACATTGGAAGCGATTGTGGCGATTGGGAACGAGATCGTCGTACGGTTAGCCGATCCGAATTAATTGGCATCATGCGCCCCCGTGTCGAAGAAATCCTCGAAGAAGTTCGCACTGGTCTTGATGCCGCTGGATTTGATCACCTTCCGAGCCAGCAGATCGTTTTAACAGGGGGCAGCAGCCAAATACCTGGTCTTGATGGTTTGGCCTCAAAGATCTTAGGCCAACAGGTTCGACTGGGTCGTCCATTGCGTGTTCAGGGGCTGCCACAGGCTGCCACGGGCGCGTCATTTTCCTCTGCGGTGGGGCTGTGTTTATTCGCGGCACACCCTCAGGATGAATGGTGGGACTTTGAAATTCCAAATGATCGTTATCCCGCCCGATCTTTGAAACGCGCTGTCAAATGGTTCAAGGATAACTGGTAGACCCAATATATCGTCTATTTGGCGAAATCCCGCTGATTTCTGAACATTTGCCGCTATATTTAGCGGCTAAAATGCGTTTTTTTAATGACGATCCCCAATTCTGTGGATAGAATTAGGGCAGAATAGGCAAAATCGCCGGATCAACCGGTCAAAATTCAAAAAGACAGGCGGACATAGCATGACATTGAATCTCACCGTGCCAGAGCATGAAGAGTTGAAGCCCCGAATTACCGTTTTCGGCGTTGGTGGGGCGGGCGGCAACGCCGTCAATAATATGATCGAAAAAGAGCTCGACGGTGTTGAGTTCGTTGTGGCAAACACTGATGCTCAGGCGCTGCAACAGAACCAATCTTCGGCCCGCATTCAAATGGGTGTAAAAGCCACCGAAGGCTTGGGCGCAGGGGCGCGTCCAACTGTGGGTGCTGCTGCAGCCGAAGAAACCATCGAAGAAATTGTAGACCATTTGGCGGGCGCACATATGTGCTTTATCACCGCTGGCATGGGCGGCGGTACCGGGACAGGAGCAGCCCCGATTATCGCACAGGCCGCGCGTGAGTTAGGTGTTCTGACCGTTGGTGTTGTCACCAAGCCATTTCAGTTCGAAGGCGCTAAACGTATGCGCCAGGCCGAAGACGGGGTTGAGGCCCTACAAAAGGTTGTCGATACGCTGATCATCATTCCGAACCAGAACCTGTTCCGTCTGGCCAATGAAAAGACTACCTTTACCGAAGCGTTCAGCATGGCTGATGACGTTTTGTACCAAGGCGTCAAAGGTGTGACTGACCTTATGGTTCGTCCCGGTTTGATCAACCTTGACTTTGCCGATGTGCGCGCCGTCATGGATGAAATGGGCAAAGCGATGATGGGCACTGGTGAGGCCACCGGTGAAGATCGTGCGGTTCAGGCCGCTGAAAAAGCCATCGCCAACCCACTGTTGGATGAGATCAGCCTGCGTGGAGCACGCGGAGTGTTGATCAACATCACTGGCGCACATGATCTGACATTGTTTGAACTTGACGAAGCCGCCAACCGTATCCGTGAGGAAGTTGACCCAGACGCGAATATCATCGTTGGTTCTACTCTGGATCCCGCAATGGAAGGGGGCATGCGTGTGTCTGTTGTGGCCACTGGTATCGATGCCAGTGACCGTGTCGCGGATATGCCGGTTCCGCGCCGTCGGATGGCCGAACCACTTCCTCCTGTTGATGAAACTCCGGTTGAAGAAGCCGTTGCTGAGGCACCCGTTACCGCGTCGCAACCCGCGCCGGCTCCTGTTGCGCAGGAACGTTCCGTTGTCGAAGAGCCCTCTTTGTTTGGCGATATGACGGGGCAGGAATTTGCGGCGCATGATCAAGCTGAAGATTTGTTTGAAGAGGATATCTCCGACGATCTTCCGCCACCAGCCTATCAACCTCAGGCACGTCATCCAGTTGCTGAGGATCCTCGCGCAACAAACCATTACCAAGACCCGCAAGCGCAGGAATTTGTGGCACCTCGGGCACCTGCTGCAGGTACTCCGTCTCCTGAGGCGTTGGCGCGTCTTCGTGCTGCCGTTGCTAAATCGCCTGATCAGCAGCCTGTTCGTATGGATGCAGGTCATCGTCCACAGGCGCCCGGACGGGCACCAGCTGCCGCACCCGGTCAGGAAAAGCCTCGTTTTGGCATCAACAGCCTGATCAATCGCATGACCGGACATAACGAAGGTCAAGATGCTGGCGCTCAACAGGCTGCCCGTCGCCAACCTCCGATGCAGTCCTACGAAGAGGAAGTAGAGATGGATGCTGATCAGGAGCGGATCGAAATTCCAGCGTTTCTTCGGCGTCAAGCGAACTAACGTTAGGTAACATTTTCGTAAAAGAGGCCAGCTTTTTGCTGGCCTCTTTCTTTTTAAAACAATGACTTATGGTGTTCGAGGTCTTTATTGCGCAGATTTCCGCGCATCTGGAATCAGAGTGTTTCAGAGTGTTGCAATGATTGAGTTGTGACTTGAGCTGTTCGTCTCTACCTCAGTATCACCGGATGGGTTCCGCCCATTTACCCGGTGATAGACATAGGTGTAGCTTTGCAGACCACGATCAAATCAGCAGTGACTTTCAAAGGCGTCGGCCTTCACTCCGGTGCACCCGTAACGATGGTCGTGCAGCCTGCCTCCGCTGAATACGGTATCTGGTTCCGCCGGATTGATATTCCTAACGAGCCGATGATCCCTGCTAAATGGGATGCCGTCGGAGAGGCGCGCCTCTGTACGCGAATTGATAGCCCATCAGGTGAATCGGTTCAAACAATCGAACATATCATGGCCGCTTTGGCTGGGTGTGGCATTCAGAATGTCCTGATAGAGATTAATGGCCCAGAGGTCCCTGTTCTTGATGGCAGTTCTGCACAATTCGTTAAGGGTTTGCTGAAAGCGGGCATCTGTAAATTGGATGCCCCAGTTTTAGCAATAGAAATTCTGAAACCAGTGGAATTTCGCGACGGAATCGCCTTTGCGCGGCTTGAGCCTTCTGAAAATTTCAAAATCGATTTCCATATCGAATTCGAAGACAAGGCAATTGGCCGTCAGGACAAAGAGCTGAATATGGCAAACGGTGCTTTTGTTCGCGAATTATGTGATAGCCGGACTTTTTGCCGTCAATCAGATATTGATTTGATGCGGGCCAATGGGCTTGCGTTGGGCGGCTCCGTTGAAAATGCGGTTGTTGTGGATGGTGCATCAGTACTGACACCCGGTGGATTGCGTCACAAGGATGAGGCTGTACGGCATAAAATGCTGGACGCGTTGGGTGATCTGGCTTTGGCCGGTGCGCCAATACTTGGCCGGTATGTCGGCCATCGTGCAGGGCACATGATGACCAATAAACTATTGCGTGCTTTGTTCGCGGATCCAACTGCATACCGGCTTGTAACATGTGATGAAAACATGGCGGCGCGCCTTCCGGGCGTTGGGGTTCATGCCGCAGATGTGCCGCGCACCATTTAACTCTGCAAAAAGCATCGTAAAGTGATTTTGCCCCGCTGTTTTCTGTGTTAGGACAGCTTAAGAAATGGGACTGTCTTATGGTCCACGGTATTTAAAAGACGAGGTAGGGGCTTAATGACTCGCGTCAGGTCTCGGGCAAAAACAGCAGGTTTACTTATGTCGCTCGGCCTTATGGCTGCATGCAGCGGCATTGGGCAGGATGAACGCGAAGAAGTTGATCTTGAAACATTAAGTGCCGAAGAAATTTACCAACGTGCGGAATTTGATCTGTCGATCAATAGTCCGGATGAAGCAGCGATTCTGTTTGGTGAGGTTGAGCGGCTATATCCCTATTCCGATTGGGCAAAACGTGGTTTGATAATGCAGGCGTTTGCGTATCATCAGGACCGCGACTATGAAAATAGTCGGTCTGCCGCACAGCGTTACATTGATTTCTATCCCGCCGATGAAGATGCCGCATATGCGCAATATCTCTTGGCGCTTAGTTATTATGACCAAATTGATGCGATTGGCCGAGATCAGGGTTTGACCTTTCAGGCGTTGCAGGCTTTGCGGACTGTCATCGAACGGTATCCAGATAGTGAATATGCGCGTTCGGCTATCTTGAAATTCGATCTGGCGTTCGATCACTTAGCGGCCAAAGAAATGGAAGTCGGGCGGTATTATCTGAAACGAGGCCATTATTCGGCGGCGATTTCACGATTCCGCGTCGTGGTAGAGCAATTTCAGACCACCACTCACACCCCAGAGGCCCTTCATCGCTTGGTCGAATCCTATCTGTCCTTAGGACTTGTTGGAGAGGCGCAAACTGCCGCTGCGATCCTTGGTTATAACTTTAAGTCGACTGAATGGTATCAAGACAGTTACTCGCTGTTGACCCAACAAGGTGTAGAGCCAGGTTTATTTAGTTCGGGTTGGTTAGGCAGCGTATATCGCCAGACAATTCAGGGCGATTGGCTCTGATCCGGTTCAAAGGTGTGACCTGATGCTTCGGGCGTTGGATATTCGAGACATGTTAATTATTGACCGGTTGGAACTTGCGTTTCAACCGGGGCTTAATGTGCTCACCGGGGAAACTGGCGCAGGCAAATCTATTTTGTTGGATTCCCTCGGATTTGTTCTTGGATGGCGGGGCCGTGCTGAATTGGTTCGTCGTGGGGCCGAGCAGGGCGAAGTGACGGCTGTGTTTGAGCTGGCTGATGATCATCCGGCGCAAGCTGTGCTAGAGGAGGCGGGATTCGCCCGGTCCGATGAGTTGATTCTGCGCCGTATCAATACCCGTGAAGGGCGCAAGACCGCTTGGGTCAATGATCGCCGATGTTCTGGCGAGGTGCTACGCCAGCTGTCCGATACTTTGGTAGAGCTTCACGGGCAAAACGACGACAAGGGATTGCTAAACCAACGCAATCACAGAATTTTACTCGACAATTTTGGAAACCTCGAAAGCCAACATCAAAGTGTTCGTGCCGCTTGGGCTGAGGCACGTAAGGCTCGGAAGGCGTTGGAGAGTGCCGAGGCAGAAATGGCCGAGGCAAAGGCGGAAGAGGAATATCTGCGTCACGCTGTCGAAGAGCTGGATAAGATATCGACAGAAGTGGGCGAAGATGCGCATTTGGACATTCGCCGCCGTCAGATGCAAGCCGGTGAGAAAATTCGCACAGATATTGAAGGGGCCAATAAGGCACTTGGCTATGATGGGGCCGAGGGCATGTTGTCCAGCGCATCTCGGTGGTTGGACGGTGCCGTTGACCAAGCAGAGGGTGGTTTGGACGATGCGCTCGCCGCGCTGAGTCGCGCCATGTCGGAACTTGGCGATGCCCAACAAGAGGTCGAGCGGTTTCTGAATAGTCTTGAATTTGATCCATATGAGCTAGAGCAAGTCGAGGAACGCCTTTTTGCCATTCGAGGATTGGCCCGCAAACACAATGTGACCCCAGATGAACTTTCATCTTTTGCAGACAGTCTGCGAATGCGTATGGAAAAAGTCGAACGTGGCGGGGAGACCTTGGCGATGTTGATAGAGGCGGTGCTCAAAGCTGAAGCCGAATTTGCGACACGTGCACAAGCGCTATCAGTCAAACGCAATGCCGCAGCAAAACGTTTGGACAAATCTATGGGGGCAGAACTGACGCCGCTTAAGATGGAGCGTGCCGTTTTTGAAACCACTGTTGCAACAACCGATGCTGGACCTGATGGGGTTGATTCCATCGCTTTTACCGTGGCAACGAACCCCGGTGCCCCTTCGGGACCATTGAATAAAATTGCATCTGGGGGGGAACTGTCCCGCTTTTTGTTGGCCCTCAAGGTGTGTCTGACACGGGATGCCGCCCAGCGGACCATGATTTTTGATGAGATTGATCGTGGTGTAGGTGGCGCTACGGCGGATGCCGTAGGGCGTCGATTGGATTCCTTGGCAATGCAAGGGCAGGTGCTGGTTGTAACCCATTCCCCTCAGGTGGCAGCACTTGGCCGCCATCATTGGCGTGTTGAAAAATCGGTTAAGGCTGGAAAAACTCTCTCTCGTGTCGTGCCGTTGAATACGGATGAACGCGTCGAAGAGATTGCCAGGATGATCTCGGGTGACCGTGTAACACCTGAGGCAAAGGCCGCCGCGCAAAGCCTGCTAGCGGGTTAATTGCGTCGCACGACTTTTCCGGGGTTCAGGATGTTCTTGGGATCCAAAGTCGATTTGATATCCCCCATCAGAGACCATGCGTCGCCGTGTTCCTTGCTCATATAATCAAGTTTACCCATGCCGACACCGTGCTCTCCGGTGACGGTTCCACCAAGCCGCAATGCGCGATCGGTCATGCGTGCCGACAGGCGCAGGGCTTCGGATATTTCGGTCCTGTTTTCTGGGTCCACTAATAGGATTGCATGGAAATTTCCATCACCGACATGACCTAGGATCGGCCCCTCTATTGGGCTTGCTTCAATATCTGATCGGGTCTGATCGACAGCTTCAGCGAGGCGAGAAATCGGAACGCAAACATCTGTGACCACAGCCGTTGCGCCGGGCCGCAAACCAAGGCAGGCGTAATACGCGTTGTGACGTAGGGCCCAGAGTGCATTGCGATCCTCTGCCTGAGCGGACCACTGAAAATCGGATCCGCCAAAATCTTTTGTAATCTCACCTAGGCGTTGGGCGTCTTCTTTTACGGCTGAATCAGACCCATGAAATTCGACCAATAAATGTGGTCGCTCAGGCATGTTCCGTTTGGCATAGATGTTAAAAGCACGGGCTGTGCTGGCGTCCACAAATTCGATCCGTGCCATAGGAATACCCATTTGGATTGTTGCCATCACCGCCTGCACTGCATCAGATACCGTTTTAAATGCGCAAATTGCAGCGGCTGTGGCCTCTGGTTGCCCCTGAAGACGAAGGGTCAATTCGGTGATCACTCCCAATGTTCCTTCGGAACCGACAAATAGTCCTGTTAAGTCATAACCGGCAGAGGATTTGCGCGCGCGACTGCCCGTTCGAATGATCCTTCCATCGGCCAAAACCACCTCTAGAGCCATGACGTTGTCGCGCATTGTCCCATAGCGCACTGCTGTTGTGCCGCTTGCTCGGGTGGCTGCCATGCCGCCCAAAGAAGCATTTGCACCAGGGTCTACCGGAAAGAACAGACCCGTCGCACGCAGTTCCGTATTCAAGACCTCTCGGGTGACACCGGGTTGCACGACCACGTCCATATCGTCTCCGTTGATGGCCAAAACGTGATTCATTTTCGACATGTCTAATGTGACGCCGCCGTGTAAAGCCAAAGCGTGTCCTTCTAAAGAGGTCCCAGTTCCCCATGCTATGACGGGGCAGTCTTCGTGATTGCAGATCCGCAATATATCACTGACTTCCTGCGTGTTCTGGGGGTATGCCACTGCATCTGGTAACATGTTGTTAAAATGCGTTTCACTCTGCCCATGAAGCGTGAGATCAGACTTGGAACGGCTGAGCCGATCCCCTAGGACTGAAGTAAGCGCGGTCAGTGCTGCGTTAATGCCCATCCGGTGTGTGCCTTTTGCTGAAACTACCGGAGCTTACCCTAGGCCAGACGGGCGGTCAGGGAAAGTAAGGTGCGTAGAGCCCGGCAAAAAGAAGATCATCCGGCATGGCTTCGACTTCGAGCTTGATATCAAAATGGTTCATCCATGTCGGGGCACAGTGGCAGGGTGGTCTTCGGATCATGCGGCGTAAAGGGCCAAGCGAGGTCCAGTTTTGGTTCATCGCGCTTATTGTAGGAATTGTTGGTGGAGCCATTGCTGTTGGATTTCGAATGGCTGTGGCCGCGATGCAAACAGCGTTTTACGGAGCTGACGATGTTCACGGATTACATTCGTTAGCAGGTGATCTGCCTTGGTACATGGTGCTGCTGATCCCGATCATCGGCGGGATCGTTGTGGGGATTATCCTCAACCGCTATACGGGGGATGGCCGTGTACGCTCTGTCGCGGACGTCATCGAGGGGGCGGCGTTGTATCATGGGCGCGTTGAACGCAAGGCAGGGATTGCCTCAGGCGTGGCATCGATGATCACCCTGTCGACAGGCGGATCCACTGGACGGGAGGGGCCCGTCGTTCATTTGGCTGCTTTGGCTGCAACTTGGGTGTCCAACCGGATCAACGCAAGTGGCATAACCGGACGTGATTTGTTGGGCTGCGCGGTTGCAGCGGCCGTTTCGGCGTCGTTTAATACACCAATTGCCGGCGCCATATTCGCGCTAGAGGTGGTTCTTCGGCATTTTGCTGTCCATGCATTTGCACCGATTGTGATCGCCGCCGTCGCGGGTACGGTCGTCAGTCGTTTGTGGTTTGGGGATGTGACAGAATTTGTCTTACCTCAGATTAATGCCCTTGGCTTCTATGTTGAATTACCAGCATTTTTATTGCTTGGATTGTTATGTGGCGTGGTGGCCGTTACGTTCATGAAATCGATTTTCTTAGCGGACCGCATTGGCACGCATTTGCAAGGAAGGCTGCGTATTCCAGGATGGTTACGGCCGGCGGTGTCAGGGGCTATGCTGGGTGCAATTGCGATTGTGTTTCCCCATATCATTGGTGTCGGATACGAAACGACTTTGGCAGCATTGACTGGTAATTTGGCTCTGGGAACGGCTCTTATCTTTGTCGTTGTCAAAGCCATCGCCGTCAGTATCACTATGGCTGGTCGAATGGGAGGCGGTGTGTTTTCACCGGCTTTGATGGTTGGCGCATTGACGGGGTTGGCTTTTGGGATTATCGCAACGGGCCTCCTTCCTGATGTGTCAGGATCTGAGACGCTCTATGCTTTGGCGGGGATGGGGGCGGTGGCGGCGGCTGTACTGGGTGCGCCAATTTCAACGACCCTGATAGTTTTTGAACTTACTGGTGATTGGCAAACGGGTCTGGCTGTTATGGTTGCCGTTTCTATGTCGACTGCTGTGGCGAGCCGGCTTGTTGATCGATCGTTCTTTTTGACCCAGTTGGAGCATCGAAATGTCCATTTGGCTGCTGGACCTCAAGCATATTTATTAGCGTTGTACGGGGTTGGTCATGTAATGCGACCCATGGATGCGACCAATTCTGCCTCGGAGGAACAATGTTGGGGAATGGTGGAAGCTGGGGTTTATGCGAATGACAATGCCACTCTTGAAACCGCGATGCCGTTGTTTGAAACGTCTGGCGTTGACTTTATCCCAGTTGTGCGCCTGAAGGGCGAAGGAGAGCCCCCTGAATTGCTGGGCGCACTCTTTCATGTCGATGCATTAAAAGCCGTAAATAAGGCCTTGGCTGAAACCGCCGCAGAAGAGCATTCCTAATACAAATAACGCCCGAAGTCTGACGTCTTTTGAGCGGGTTAAACGCCGAAGTCAAAGTTGTTCAACTGTGACCTTATGTGTGTAAAACGCAAGGTAGCCTTTGATCTTGGCAACGGCTTCAACAGGGGCCTCATAGCTCCACCCTGCATCCTCGATGATGGTGCTTTTGGTATGGATGGAAAAATACGTGGCATCGCCTTTGTGAGGGCAATGAGTCTGTGTTGTACTTTCATCAAGAAAGGCCATAGCAATATCATCGCGTGGGAAATAAACCACGGGATCAAGGTCGCCTTCCTTGAGTTCAAGCGCGCCATTGGTTTCCGCTAATACGGCGCCGCCTGCACGTACAACCCAAGTACCTGGCATTGTATTGATAGTGATGTAATCCGCCATAGCATTTCCCCTGCCACATGTTTTTCGTAGAATCGAGTCTGCAAAGACTACAGCCGATTGCGTTGCGCCGTAACCTGTCAGATAGGCGCACAGGCGTTATGCAACCAACTGAGCGTTTCGGGATCTAACCGATCACCAATCTTGACAATTATCTCATCATGATAAGTATTTAGCCAGCTGCGTTCTTCAACAGTTAGCACTTTAGTATCGATCAAGCGTCGATCAATAGGGACCCATGTCAATGTATCAAATGCCAGTTGATCTCGTTGATCACCAAGCAAAGGGGCGGACTTTACGACGATCAGGTTTTCGATCCGAATGCCGAAGGCACCCTCACGATAGTATCCCGGTTCGTTCGATAAGATCATTCCCGGGGCCAAAGGGACATCAGACACTTTGGAAATCCGTTGAGGACCTTCGTGTACACTTAGATAAACGCCCACACCATGACCCGTGCCGTGATCGTAATCCATCCCAGCCAACCACATGGGATAGCGGGCCAACGGGTCGAGATCACGACCGGTCAACCCACGGGGAAAACGAACACGAGAGACAGCAATCATACCTTGCAGAACTCTCGTGAAACAGGATTTCTGCTCCGCTGAAACGGCCCCCGTAGCAAGGGTGCGGGTGATGTCAGTCGTACCATCCAGGTACTGTCCCCCTGAATCCACAAGCATTAGATCACCCGGAGTGATCACACGATTGCTGTCCTCAGTCACGCGGTAGTGGACGATGGCCCCATTTGGCCCAGCTCCGGAAATCGTGTCAAAACTAATTTCTCGTAGCCCATTGGAGTTCTTGCGAAAGGATTCCAGCTGAGACACGACATCGATCTCTGTTAATGTGCCTGAGGAAACGGTTGCATCAAACCATGACAAGAATTGTACCATCGCAACAGCATCACGCAGATGGGCTTCGGTTGTTCCTGCGATCTCGGTTTCGTTTTTGATTGCTTTGGGTAGAAGACAGGGATCCTCGGCATAAGCAACGGCGACGCCGGAATCGACCAGCAAGCGCGTCACCTCTAGGGGCGCAGTGGCCGTGTCAACACGGACCGGTCCGTCAAGCGCCATCAATGCGCCGGACAAAGCGTCCTGTGGGTATTGCGTGACAAATGGGCCAAGGTGGTCGCTGAGATCGACCGTTTTTTCTTGATCCATGAACAGTGCCACGCGGCCATCGGCATGCAAAATGCAAAAGCCCTGTGCGATTGGATTTCGCGCAATATCGCTGCCCCGAATGTTCAAGAGCCAGCAAAGGCTGTCGGGTAAAGTGATCACAGCACTGTGTTGGCCAGCACGTTTCAGGATTTCAGCAATGCGTGCGCATTTATCGGCGGCCGTTTCCCCAGCAAGAGTATCAGGATAGGGGATGACTTTCCCTTTTGGCGGCTCAGGGCGATCTTTCCAGATATGATCGATTTGATTGCCCGTAGGGATCAATTCCACGCCTGAGCCTGATAGTGTTTTTTCCGCGGCCTCAATTTCGAATTTTGTGTGGAGCCATGGATCAAAACCGACTTTGCCCCCATTTGGAAGGTGCTGCGCCAACCAAGACCCCAGTTTTTGCTCGGGCCATGGCACCGGGGTGAACAAATTTGTTTCAACTTGTTGGTGTACTTGAACGCGGTAACGACCATCCACAAAGACACCTGCAATGTCGATCAGCGCAACGCAAAAACCAGCGGACCCCGTAAAGCCAGTCAACCAACTGAGACGTTCGTCACATGGCGCGACATATTCCCCTTGATGCACGTCGGAGCGTGGAACCAGAAAGCCATCCAACCCTTCTGAAATCAGCTGAGCGCGCAATGCCTTTAAACGAGGTGGTCCCTGTTCGGGGCGAGAGGGGGCGTCGAAACTCTGAAACAATGTTGGCTCTCCTGATGAATTGGGTATTTGTCCCTGAGTTTTCACAATTTGACCAGCCTCGGCGTAGGTGGAATTGATAAGGACAGGAAAACAGGTACGGTTTTTAAATGGAGGGGGCGATACCTGGGCGTGCTGGTTTCGTAATTACGCGAAAATTGGAAAAAATTTAGAAATGTTCGGTTTATACAATTCGAATTTCTTTGAATCTTAAAAAACTGAACCGTCAGAACAGTTAAGGTGTCGCGAGTAAAAATGTTACTCGCGACATTATTTCAATAAGTTATCCGGCTTTCCGAATGCCTGAAAACTTGGCGCGTGCGCGAGGATCAGTGTCAAACAGAGCGGCGAGCTGTTCTGTCATCGCACCAGCCAATTGTTCGACATCTGTAATTGTCACGGCGCGTTCATAGTATCGCGTAACGTCATGACCAATGCCAATTGCAAGCAATTCGACCTGCTTGCGCCGCTCTACCATAGCGATGACATCGCGTAGGTGTTTTTCCAAATAATTGGCTGGATTGACGGATAATGTGGAATCATCAACCGGAGCGCCGTCGCTGATGACCATCAAAATTTTGCGCGCTTCGGGTCGGTGGATCATACGACGATGGGCCCACTCAAGCGCCTCTCCGTCGATGTTTTCCTTCAGCAGCCCTTCTTTCATCATCAACCCAAGATTGGAGCGCGTCCGTCGCATCGGCGCGTCAGCCTGTTTGTAGATAATATGGCGCAAATCATTCAGGCGACCCGGCTGTTGGGGGCGACCATCGGCGAGCCATTTTTCGCGGCTGAGTCCACCTTTCCAAGCGCGGGTTGTAAATCCGAGGATTTCAACCTTAACCTGACAACGTTCCAACGTGCGCGCCAGTACGTCTGCGCAAATGGCGGCAATTGAAATCGGACGTCCGCGCATCGAACCAGAATTATCAAGAAGGAGCGTCACGACAGTGTCGCGGAATTCAGTGTCTTGTTCTTGTTTAAAGCTCAGGGGCGTTGTTGGGTTTGCAACAACCCGCGCCAGACGTCCTGCATCAAGTGTACCTTCTTCCAGATCAAACTCCCAGCTTCGGTTCTGTTGGGCTTGCAGGCGGCGTTGCAGCTTGTTGGCTAAGCGTGACACTGCGCCCTTTAGGGGCTCTAGTTGCTGGTCCAGATAGGCGCGTAATCGTTCTAGTTCGGCCGCTTCCGCCAATTCCTCGGCTGCGATTTCTTCGTCAAATTCGCTCAAGTATACTTCGTAGTTTGGATCTGCATCGGACACCGGGGCAGGGGCTGGCGGCTCCATCGGGGCGTCGCCTTCGGGCATTTCTGTTTCGTCACCTAATTCCATGTCGGCCAGATCATCCATTGTGACCTGTGCTTGCGAAGAGTCTTGCTGCTCTTCTTGAGAGCGTTCTGGATTGGCCTCTTCCTCTTGTTCCTGGGACTCGTCTTGCCCCTCAGAATCTGGGTTTTCCTCTTCGTCAGGGGTTTGTTCGGCATCTTGATCAGATTGATCATCTTCGCTGTCTGGGTCATCCCCAAGCTGATCTGCATAGCCCAGATCGCTAATGATCTGACGTGCAAATTTTGCGAATTCAGATTGATCCGCTAAAGATTTTTCAAGTCCCTCTAGTGTACCACCCGCCTGTTGTTCGATAAAGCCGCGCCAAATTTCAGTCGCATTTTCAGCACCTTGCGGAAGGTTTCGGCCCGTTGCCAGTTCGCGGATCAAGTAACCTGCCGCCACGGATAAAGGAACGTCACTTTGCGCTTTGGCATCGACATATCCTTTGCGCAGTGCTTCGTTTTCAATCTGAGCGTCTATGTTGGTTAGGGTGCCGGGCATATCGCGGGCGCCAATCGCCTCGCAACGTGCATTTTCCATAGCGTTGTATAATTCTTGCGCCATTTGACCGTCGGGTAAATATCGACCATGCGTCGCAGTGTCATGATATTTATGCCGTAATGCGAGTGCATCAGCCGTGCCACGCGCTAGCAGAACCTCTTGACGGGTCATGCGACGGGTCACCTGCGGCAGGCGCATTGTATCCGCAGTTTTGCCCGGAGGGTCCACGGAATATGTGACCGATAGTTCTGGATCGTCGGCCATAACTTTGGTCGCCTCAGCCAGCGCTTTTTTGAACGGATCAGCAGGATTATCAGAGGGTTTCATGCGCCCAACCTTGAACGTGGAATGTTGGAGGCAACGTAGCTTTAATCGAAGAGGTTGACCAGTGGGTGCAGCGGTGTTTCGTCAGCTGAGCAGAAAGGATTCACATTCCGATGTCATCCGCTGAGCCGTTCTAAAGGCCCAGTCCGCCTCTTTTTTATCCAAACTAAATGCGGCCCGTGCCAGAAGGGCGGAATGGGCCATCTTTGCCTCGATACGCCATGCCAAAACAGTCCGTCCTTGGTCGGGCGGGATCATCGCTTCTAGAATTTCGACGACGGTATTGCGGCGTTTTTCGGTGCTTTCAGATCCCGGCCCGTCAAACATCCATTGATGTTCCATTTTGGCAGACAATCGACCAGCACAGCCTGCAAAGAATTTAAGTTGTAAATCAGGGGTGTCGGATTGCGCAGCAAGGGGCTGCGCAGAAAGCAATGAAAGCGCGGCCAAAACCGATAGGTGTCTAATTGTTTTTAAACTGCCCATACATGCAGCTTACGTGCAAAATTTCAGCCTGACAATTGTGCGTTTTGAAAACCTTTGATCGTCTTCAAAGCGATCCACTTAATTTGTTGCACCAGTCGATGCGTTTCCCGCCATCATAGGCGACGGCGTATCCCCCCTCAACCATGATATCGGCCAATTTTTTGCCATCGATTGTTAGTTCAACCAGTGGACGGTTGTATCTATCGCGGCCGTCAAAGCGCGTCTGTACAGAGGTTGCGTTGTGTAACGTTGCCGTAAGGTATTCTTTGGCTATTAGCCCCAGTTGGCGTTCTGCTTCACATTTGGGGCGAAACGTTTCGGCTGTATCAAAACCGATCAGGCGCACGTTCTCATCTGGGGCAGAACAGGCCATGGCGACGGTGTCCCCGTCGACCACACGGGTAATCAGGCATTCCGGATTTAGATCTTTGGGAATGCCTGATTGACTTTGAGGCTGAAAGGTCGAACCCGGGCCGCAACTGGTAAGCGCGAGTGCAAGTAGTCCGTAGAAGGATCGAGATTTAGCCAAGACTCATGCTAGCAGCGCTTTCGGGCAGCTCTTCATCAAAACAACGCTGATAAAATTCAGCAACTGTTTGCCGTTCCAGTTCATCACATTTGTTGAGGAACGATAGACGGAAGGCGTAGCCAACATCGCGGAAGATCTGAGCGTTTTGAGCCCATGCGATCACAGTCCGAGGGCTCATTACTGTTGAAAGGTCGCCGTTCATGAAGGCCGTTCGTGTCAGGTCTGCAACCTTCACCATTTGGGAAATTGTCTTGCGCCCAGATTCAGTATTGTAAACCGGGTTTTTGGCCAAAACGATGTTGGTTTCAGCATCGTGGCTCAGATAATTCAAGGTTGCGACCAAAGACCAACGGTCCATCTGACCTTGGTTGATTTGTTGCGTTCCGTGATACAGACCTGTGGTATCGCCAAGGCCAACGGTGTTGGCCGTTGCGAACAGGCGGAAATGCGGATGCGGGGTGATCACTTTGTTTTGGTCAAGTAAAGTCAGTTTACCGTCGGTTTCTAAAACCCGTTGGATTACAAACATCACATCAGCCCGACCCGCGTCATATTCGTCAAACACGATGGCGCAAGGGTTGCGCAGGGCCCAAGGCAGGATACCTTCTTGGAATTCGGTAACCTGTTTGCCTTCTTTCAGTTTGATGGCGTCTTTACCGATCAAATCGATCCGGCTGATATGACTGTCGAGGTTCACGCGTACTGCAGGCCAGTTTAGTCGGCTCGCGACTTGTTCGATGTGGGTCGACTTCCCCGTTCCGTGGTAGCCTTGGATCATGACGCGGCGGTTGTAGCCGAAGCCTGCAAGAATTGCGAGAGTCGTGTCTGGATCGAATTTATAAGTCGAGTCCAGTTCCGGCACACGGCTGCTGCGATCGGCAAAACCTTTGACGGTCATGTCGGTATCGATTCCGAATACTTCGCGGACCGAGATTTCTTCGGTCGGTTTTGCATCAACTTCCAAGATACCGTCAGCCATTGTAGATCATCCATCGTCAGGCCCCAGAACGGGGGTGTTTTTCATCCAGAGTGTGGTGCATGAAAATGCGACAGGGTGCAAGGGGAACGGGGAGGTGGTTGGGCCGGTTTTTGAATTTTGGCATTATCCGACGATAAATGAGACTGAAACGAAAACGGGCACCCAAAGATGCCCGCCATATATCCGTATAATTATCTTGCCGTTAGCTTTTGAAGCTACGGCTATCCTTGATCTGATCCCAGGCCCAGACAACCTCTTGAAGTTGTTCCTCTTGGCTGCGATCCCCCCCGTTCATGTCAGGGTGAAGAACCTTGATCAGCTTTTTGTACTGTTTGCGCACTTCAGCTTTGGTCATGGTATCCTTTGCTTCGAGGATTTCAATCGCACGGCGTTCGGTTGGGGGCAAACGGCGTCCAACAGCGGTTCGTCCGGGGTTCTGGGTGGCGTTTTCACCCAACACCTGATGTGCATCATCAATGCCCAAACGTTCCCACGCCCGTTGTTCGATGGTTTTTTTGCCCAGCGGTTTGGTCTCACGCTCCCAAACACGATCTTTGCTAAATTGGTTTTTCATTTCTTCTTCGGATGCGCCGTCAAAGAAATTCCATTTTAAATTGTATTCGCGCACGTGATCTTTGCAGTACCAAACATATTGATCCAAATGATCCGGGGATTTTGGTGCACGATATTGCCCGCCTTCTTCACAGCCAGGCCATTCACACTGCCGGGTGGACGTTTCAAAGGCACCTGACATGCCGCGGCGCCCGCGTGTACGTTTCTTTTTGTCTTTTGACACTGACATGTCAAAACCGAAGGGATCGCCCTTGCTCATTGCGCTAACCTTTTCTACTCGAGGCGGGCAGTTTAAGGTTTTGCTGCCGCAGCGGAAAGAGGGAAAATGAAAAAATGAAGATCGCAGATGAAATTCATAAGCGTTTAATGGCCGAGTTTAACCCTCTGTCGTTGGAAATATTAGATGAAAGTGAACAACACAGGGGACATGCCGGATTCCAAGAGGGCGGGCAGAGTCACTTCAGAGTCCGAATCTCTGCACCTGTATTTGGGGGGATGTCGCGATTGGCACGCCATCGTGCGCTTCATGCGGCGATTGGCCAGGACATCATCGGTCAGATTCATGCCCTGGCGTTGGAAATCTCTGATTAAGAACGATTTCCCAAAGAAGCAGGACCTACAGCCGGGGCATCGCCTTCGGCTGGGTCTGAAGCGGCTTCTACTCTGGGTGCAAGGGTGTCGGCCAATTGTTCCGGAGTATCGACACTGATTGGGGGGGTCCGCTCTGCGGGTTCTTGTATGACCATGGTTGAAACTGGGGCAGGGGTGGCTTCTTTGTTGGCACGGCGAAAGACCAACATGTTTTGGTAAGTCGTGCTTTTGCCTGTTAAGCCTGAGCGTTCTTCGACTGGTAGAGTGTCCGCACGCAGATATTCCCACCCATTGCACCCCTCGGCGTTCATCACATCCATAAGCGATTGAGCGAATCGCTCTGAGGTTGATTTCAGCCCTTTCGCTTTGGTGCCTTTCACCGGGGCCGGAACAACTTTGTATTCATACTTTGGCATCAGAGTTTCCTTAACTGCTCGGGCATTCCTACATGATTCGGGCAGGATAAGTCCAAGGGGTTAGCCATTAGCCCACGGCAGCACGACCACCTTGCCTGTCGATTTGCGCGATCTGAGCAGATCCAAGGCGTCCTCTGTTTGGGATAATGGCAGGCGGTGGCTGATATGCGGATGCAATTTGCCTTCAAGATACCATGTGTTGAGTTGTTTCATAGTTTTGGCGATAACCTCGGGTGCAAATTTTGTGTATCCCCCCCAATACAGCCCGATGACTGTCAGGTTTTTTACCAGCAAGTGATTGGCCGGAATCTGTGGAACGTCTCCCCCGGCAAAGCCAATGGGTATCATACGTCCCTCAGGGTTCATTGCACGCAAAGCCTCAGAGAAAACCGCACCTCCGATGGTTTCATAGACGACATCTGCGCCACCGAGCGCTTTGACCGCAGAGCGAAGATTCTCTATGTCGCTGTCAATGAGGTGATCAGCACCGGCTTTCTGGGCGATGTCCAGTTTGTCTTGTCCACGAGCGCAGGCAATTACCCGTGCGCCCATCAGTTTTCCAATTTCGATAGCCGTTAATCCCACACCTCCTGCGGCCCCCGTCACGAGTAACGTTTCACCGGGTTGCATTTGGGCGCGATGGGACAGGGCGCAAAGCGATGTTCCATAGGCAATTTGAAAAGCGGCAGCGTGATCAAGGGACATTTCATCCGGACAAACCACACATGCGTCAGCTGGAAAACACCCATATTGGGCCAAACCTCCGTGGCTGGAAAACCCGGAAACACGATCACCAACTGCAAAGTTGTGAATGGCATCGCCCTTGGCCTGCACTGTGCCTGCAAATTCCAGTCCCGGGGAAAAGGGAAAGGTCGGTTTTTCTTGATATCTTCCCGCAACCATAAGGGTATCAGCGAAATTCAAAGCGCAAGCTTCAATTTTGATGAGAATCTCTCCCGGTTTTGGTGTTGGAATATCAATTTCTCGTATTTGAGTACGGTTGTATTCGAGAATTTGAAAAGCTTTCACAGTCTTATCCCCCTAAAAGTTCTGTGCTGCAACTATCTGAACATGGGTGAAAATACATTTGTTAGTCGATGTGGCGTCGGGTGAAAACACGTCAAAATGGATTAATGGTGGAATTTTTACTATTTTCGAGTATCTTTCATAAAGGCGGCATTTTGTAGTTGGGCTGGGGATAGCTTATCTATGCGACGCTGCCGATTCAATTTCACTCTATACTCGGAGTGGATCAACACAAATTGTGATAGGACTAGCACAATGAAACATCCGGTAGATGTGCATGTTGGGAAACGCATTCGTCACCGCCGTTGGATGGTAGGGATGACGCAACAACAGCTTGCTGAGAAGGTTGGGATTAAATTCCAGCAGATTCAAAAATATGAAACAGGAATGAACCGGGTTAGTGCATCCCGGCTTTGGGATATTTCGGAAACTCTGGATGTTCCCGTTAGTTTCTTTTTTGAAGGTATGGCAGACGAATCCGGCGTTAATCATCAGACAGAGGGCACCGTGCAGGGTGACATTCTGGCTGATAAAGAGGCGCTGGAACTTGTCCGGTCATACTATGCAATTCCAGAAAATCAGCGCCGTCGTTTGTTCGACCTTGCGCGGGTTTTGTCGGACGCAGCTTGAGGGCTTGACCTGTTAGGCAATGTCACGCTACCGCCTGCGTATCCAAAAACACAGGCGGTACCATGTCCGATATTGACCTTTCGACCCGAAAAGATCTGATCGAAACAGCACATTTGTTAGCGGATGCGGCGAGAGAGGCAATCTTGCCGCATTTTCGGTCAAGAGATTTGGGTGCAGATAATAAAGACCAATCTGGATATGATCCCGTAACCAAAGCAGATCGCGCGGCAGAGCGCGCCATGCGGGACGTTCTGGCGAACCGGCGGCCTTTGGATGCTATTCTCGGCGAAGAATTTGGCGCTCGTGCAGGGACAAGCGGTCTGACATGGGTACTTGACCCAATTGACGGAACGCGCGGTTTTATTTCCGGGACACCAACTTGGGGTGTTTTGATTGCTGTTGGTGGTGCTGACGGCCCCGAATTTGGCATCATAGATCAACCATATATCAAAGAACGATTTGTTGGCGGATTTGGAGAGGCCTATTGTGATGGGCCACATGGACAATCTGCGCTCGTTTCTAAGGGAAATACTGACCTTACAAAGGCCATTTTGTTTACAACATTCCCCGAAGTCGGGACGTCAAATGACCGCGAAGGATTTGACGCGGTTTCAGAACTGGTACAGCTAACGCGCTATGGAACAGATTGTTATGCTTACGCATTAGTTGCTTCGGGTCAGGTTGATCTGGTGATAGAGGCCGCATTGAACCCTTATGATATTCAGGGGCCCATCGCTGTGGTTCAAGCCGCAGGTGGGATCGTTACAGATTGGCGCGGGGGCGCAGCACACAATGGTGGGCAAGCAATTGCCGCGGCTAACGCTCAAATCCATGCAAAAGCCCTTGCAATTCTGCGGAACTACGCAACGTAAATACTTGCAATTTTGATGAAGGTTTTGCAGGATCTCTAAGGCTCTGGGTCCTTTGCTTTCTTCTGCCAGATACCGGTTCATCTGCAACCGAAGAGGGCGGAAAGGGGTACAATTCTATGCCCGGAACGCTCATTCGCAATGCTGACAGTGTTGTCACAATGGATAATCACAGAAGAGAACTCACTGGCGCTGATATTTTGTTTATTGACGGGGTGATTGCCGCTGTCGGGCGGGGATTGGTGGCCGAGGGTGCAGAGGTCCTCAATGCTTCGGGGTGTATTGTCACACCGGGTTTGGTCAACACCCATCATCACCTTTTTCAGACATTGACCCGTGCAGTACCAGCCGCACAAGATGCGCTTTTATTTGGGTGGTTACAGACGCTTTATCCGATTTGGGCGCGATTTGGGCCTGAGCATATGAATATCTCTGCACAGGTTGGACTGGCAGAGCTGGCGCTGTCTGGCTGCACAATGACGTCTGATCACCTGTATATGTATCCCAACGGGACACGGCTTGAGGATACAATTGATGCCGCACAAACGGTGGGTTTGCGGTTTCACCCTACACGAGGCGCAATGTCGATTGGTGAAAGTGATGGGGGCCTGCCGCCAGATAGCCTCGTTGAACGTGAAGCCGATATCCTGGCCGATAGCATCCGTGTAGTGGATGCGTTTCACGACCCTTCCGAGGGATCGATGTTGCGCGTAGGTCTTGCCCCGTGTTCGCCGTTTTCAGTGAGCCGAGAGTTAATGCGCGACGCAGCCTTATTGGCGCGGGACAAAGGCGTCATGTTGCACACGCACTTGGCTGAGAACGATGAGGACATCTCTTATTCACTCGAGAAATTCGGATGTCGTCCAGGGCAATACGCCGAGGATTTGGGTTGGACTGGCGATGATGTCTGGCACGCCCATTGCGTCAAGTTAGATGGTCAAGAAATTGATCTGTTTTCGAGGTCCGGAACTGGTGTGGCGCATTGCCCGTGTTCCAACTGTCGTTTGGGGTCTGGAATCGCGCCTGTGCGGGCCATGCGTGATGCGGGGGTAAATGTGGCTCTTGGGGTCGATGGATCGGCATCAAACGACGGTAGTAATCTCATCGCCGAAGCCCGGCAGGCAATGTTGCTCCAGCGGGTTAGTCAGGGGGCCAACGCCATGAGTGCGCGAGAAATGCTGGAGATTGCCACTCTCGGGGGGGCAAAAGTTTTGGGGCGGTCTGATTGCGGATCTATCGCCGTGGGTAAACGCGCGGACATCGCAGTTTGGGATGTTTCCGGCTTAGAGGCTGCGGGGAGTTGGGATCCTGTCGCGTTGTTGTTGTCGGGGCCGATGAAAGTGCGGGATTTGTTTGTTGAAGGTCGCAGGATTGTGTCCGAAGGTCAGGTGGCTACAATTGATGTCCCAAAGGTCGTGGAACGTCAAAACGCCTTGGTCAAAGGCTTAATGGAATAGGGACGTATCCAATCTTGAGAGCACCGTTGAGATTTTCTTATGTTGAACGCCACATGCCTTTTGGCGGTTCTGTCGCGACTTTGAGCTAGAAAAATTACATAGTTAAGCACGGCGTGTTTTGTATTTAACGCCTGCTTTGAGCTCAAAGAATCGAATGCTACGAAAAGAATCAAAGGCTGCTATCCAATTTGATCGATCGCGCATAGTGTAAATGCATGAATAAGTTTCGAAACGCCCAACCCGCCGACGCAATACGATGCTTTGAGATCGAGACTTCTGCCTATGAAGGCGACGAAGCAGCAACCCTCAAAAAGATATCCAAAAGGATCGATGTCTATCCCGATGGCTTCATTATTCTTGAGGTCAAAGACGAGATCGTTGGTTTTATGAATTGTGGATGTACCCACGAGGTCGAAATGTCTGATGAGGAATTCAAGGAGCTTGTGGGGCATGATCCCAACGCTCCAAATGTCGTCATTATGTCTGTCGTGGTTGACCCGGCACAGCAGGGAAAAGGCCTCGCACGGGCATTGATGGTCGAATTCGTTGGACGCATGAAAACGATGGGCAAATCCGTAATCTACCTCATATGCAAGGAGCATCACGTCCCACTCTATGAGAGGTTTGGATTCAGCTATCTAAAATCATCGACCTCTGACCATGGAGGAATGGCTTGGCACGAAATGTCCATGGAACTTTGAAACGCTGGTTGGCAGAGATGCGCGGGGCAGCCTTTCAACTTTGAAACGGGAAAGTCCGCTCAGTCCCGCACATCGAACCTTGGATTAAGTTGCTTTGAAGGTGCGGTCTGGAACTGGGGTGCATGCCGTTTAGGTCAGTTTTGCGTTTCAGGGTATATTGATCGAACCTCGAAAATCTAATGCATCGAGTTAAACCACTGCGATGGCCCGCTTTTCAACTGAGAACCTGATTACCGTTGATCCATACGGATTTTATCGCGCGGTCATCCCCCATCATCAGGGTCGGGAAAAGCAGTTCCCAGAAATCCTCAGCCATAGCTGCGCGCTGGGCAATTGCGCGGGTGGAGGCAAGGTCAAGTACAATCAAGTCGGCCTCTAAGCCGTTGGCTAGGTTTCCGATTTTGTCATCCATTCGCATGGAACGAGCAGATCCTTTGGTGGCCAGCCAGTACAGCTGTGCTGCGTGCAGCGGTGTGCCATTTAATTGGCCAAGCTCATATGCCGCTGCCATTGTGCGCAACATGGAAAAGGATGACCCACCGCCAGTATCGGTGGCAAGCCCGATCCGGTGGCCCGCACTTTTCAATCCTGCCATGTCAAAGACCCCAGAGCCGATGAATGTATTGGATGTCGGGCAGTGAATTAAGGCTGCATCTACATCTCGTAGACGATCTTTTTCACGATCTTCAAGGTAAATGGCATGACCGAACATGGCACCAGGACGAAGCAAGCCATATGCTTCATACGTATCCAGATAATCACGATGGGTGGGGTAAAGGGATTTCACCCAAGCGACTTCGTCCGTTTGTTCGGACAAATGAGTTTGCATTAATAAGTCAGGGTATTCGGCCCAAAGCCCGCCGAGTGCTTCGAGTTGCTCGGGGGTGGATGTCGGGGAGAACCGTGGAGTGATGGCATAGCTCAGTCGATCAACGCCGTGCCATTTTTCAGCAAGTGTTTTTGACAGATCATAGGCGGATTGAGGGGTGTCGCAAAGGCCGGCAGGTGCATTGCGATCCATGCAACATTTGCCTGTGACAACGCGCAAATTCCGCGATTGGGCTGCCCTAAAAAACGCTTCGACGCTTTCGGGGTGGATGGTTGCAAAAGATGTGCAACTGGTGGTGCCATGAGATAACATCAAATCAAAGTAACGCGCGGCGATGACCTCAGCATATTCTGGATCACCAAATTTCATTTCTTCAGGAAAGGTATAGCTGTTGAGCCAATCAATCAGCCGTTTGCCCCAGCTGGCGATGATGGCTGTTTGTGGGAAATGTACATGGGCATCTATGAACCCGGCGGTGATCAATTTGTCTCCGTAATCGGTTCGTTTTGCTGTGGGGTAGCGCGCACATAGGATGTCGGCAGCTCCAACGTCCAATATCTTGCCATCTTGAACGCAGACCGCACCGTGTCGGTGGTGACATGTGGCCGATGCGATATCCATTTGAAAGGGATCGTCGGTAAAGTGAAGGGTCTGGCCCAAAAGCAGCTTGATATCGGTCATATTCGCCTCTGATTATCTGTCCCCATCGTATGCGCGGCAACTGCTTGGGTAAATCACCGTTTGCCCCCTGTTTTTTTGAAACAGTTTTGTCTAAACGAAGGAAACGACAGCGCTGAACAGTACAGACCCGGAGGGCATCATGACCGAAGATATCGACGACATCGAGGTTTTGGATGAGCGCACCGAAGAGCCCCACGGCCTGAGTGAACGAATTGTTGCGGATATTCTTGCGGCTATTGAGGCTGAGGATAAACCGCAGCTGAACCTTGCTCTCGAAGAACTCCACCCAGCCGATATCGCCGATCTGATCGAGCAGGTCAGCCCATCCGAGCGGACAGAGTTATTAGAGCTAATGGGGGCGATTGACGGGGACGTCCTGTCAGAGCTGGATGAATCCTTGCGCGATGAGGTCATCGAGCAATTGGAGCCTCATGAGCTGGCCGAGGCGGTTCGTGAGTTGGATTCCGATGACGTTGTGGACCTCATCGAGGATCTGGAAGAGGAACAAGCCGAAGCGGTGATGGAGGCATTGGATGACGCAGACCGTGTTGTGGTTGAGCAATCCATGTCCTTTCCAGAGGAATCCGCGGGCCGTCTTATGCAGCGCGAAGTTGTCATGGCGCCGGAACACTGGACCGTCGGTGATGCGATTGATTTTCTGCGGAATGCCGACGAGCTTCCCAATCAGTTTTATCATGTGGTTGTTGTGGATCCGCGGCTAAAGCCCGTTGGATATGTCAGTTTGGGCATGATCTTGGGCGCGGCGCGGCCCCGTCCATTAACAGATCTGATGGAGGAAAGCTTTCGAGTGGTTGAGGCCACGATGCCTGAAGAGGAAGTGGCGTATCTGTTTAATCAGTACCATTTGATTTCTATGCCTGTGGTGGATGAAAATGAACGTTTGATCGGTGTGATCACCATTGATGACGCAATGGTTGTACTGGACGAAGAACACGAAGAAGACATGTTGCTGATGGCGGGTGTCGGTGGTGAAAGCAGTCTGTCGGATAGCATTCTCGAAACAACGAAACAGCGGCTCGGTTGGTTGTTTGTCAATTTGGTGACTGCAATTTTAGCGTCGTTGGTGATTGCGATGTTCTCTGATGTGGTCGATCAGATTGTGGCATTGGCAATTGTTATGCCCATTGTTGCCTCGATGGGTGGGAATGCGGGCACACAAGCGTTGGCGGTTGCCGTTCGGGCGATGGCCACACGCGATTTGACCGTCGCCAATGCCAAACGGGTCATTTTGCGCGAAACCGGTGTGGGGTTTCTAAACGGGTTGGTCTACGGGTCTCTGATGGGGGTCATTGGGTATTTTTGGTTTGGATCCATCGCTTTAGGTGGCGTTCTAATGGTTGCCATGTGGCTTAACCTAATTGTGGCGGGGACGGCGGGGATTGTAATTCCTGTTGTTCTTGAACGGGTAAAGTTGGACCCTGCGCTTGCTTCGGCCCCGTTGGTGACGACCGTCACAGATGTCGTTGGCTTTTTTGCATTTCTTACTCTTGCACAATGGGTGTTGTTATGAACCAAGATGAACTGACATCGATCAAAGCCGAGGCCCGTAAACGCGCTTTTGCGCGTCGAAAAGCGGCCCATAGTGCTGAGGCCTCTGAGGCGGCGCAGGGACATCTACAAGCTATCTTGGCTGAGTATTCCAATCAGTCACTTGCTGGCTATATGCCGATACGAACCGAGGTTGATCCGGTTGCGGTTATGGCCGCACATTCCGGTCTCGTTGGGGTTCCTGTGATTCAGGCCGCGGGCCAACCTTTGGTCTTTCATCAATGGTCTGCAGCGTGTCCGATGAAAGACGGTCCTTTCGGTGCCAGCGTTCCAGAAAATGGCGTAAAGATGGTGCCTGACGTGTTGATCGTACCACTGGTTGCTTTTGATACAACGGGGGGGCGCTTGGGATATGGTGGCGGTTTTTATGATCGTACCCTTGAAGGATTGCGTCAGCGCGGCCCAGTTGTGGCGATCGGGTATGCCTATCAGGCCCAACAGGCTAAGGCCTTACCGCTGGAACCCACGGACCAGCCATTGGACATGATTGTTACGGATGCCGGTGTTTTGCGCTTCTGACCTTGCGAAACTTGAATATGGGGCCTAGCAAGGTGCTATGAAAATTTTGTTCTTAGGTGATGTCGTGGGCCGTTCTGGCCGCGCTGCAATTAAAAATAACCTCCCGACGCTTAGAAAAGACTGGGGCCTCGATTTTATTGTGGTCAATGGCGAAAATGCCACCAGCGGGAATGGTCTATCTCCGGCACATGCAAAAGAGATATTAGAGGCGGGTGCAGATTGCATCACTTTAGGCGATCATGCGTTTGATCAGCGGGATATGCTCACCTTTATTGAACAAGAACCCCGGATCATCCGTCCTCTGAATTTTTCCAAAGCGGCTCCTGGCAAAGGTGCACGGCTGTTTTCAGCCACGGGCGGGCGCAAGATATTGGTTGCGCAGGTTTTGGGGCAAGTCTTTATGAAGCGCCCCTTTGATGATCCGTTTTCTGCCGTGGAACAGGTGTTAAAGGCGCATCCATTAGGGGGGCTTGCACAGGCAAGCCTGCTTGATGTCCATTGCGAAGCAACCTCAGAAAAGATGGGCATGGGCCATTGGGTCGACGGTAAGGTCAGTGTGTGTGTGGGCACCCATACCCACGTGCCAACCGGCGATGCACAGATCTTACCCGGCGGTACGGCGTTTCAAAGTGACGCGGGGATGTGCGGCGATTACAACTCAGTCATCGGCATGGAGAAAGCCGAGCCATTGCGTCGCTTTATAACTGGAATGGGGAAGGGGCGTTTTACGCCCGCAACCGGAGAGGCTACCTTATCCGGGCTCTTTACTGAAACCGATGATCGGACGGGAAAAGCCAAACGAACTAAGATGATCCGTTTTGGTGGTCGTCTCGAACAATCCATTCCATAGCAAAATGCGCCGGTTTTAATGGCGTCAAAATGCACTTATTTAAATAATTACCCTAATCCCGAGCAGAATCTCTTGCCGCAACGGCTGTTGTAAGGGAAAAAGGGTGAATAGCATTAAGCATAGTTCAATATGACACTCTTTGCGTTTCCTCCCTTTATTCAAGCCATGATTAGCCTCGCTGTTGTCGCGGTCATGTTCTTTCTATTTCTAAGGGAAAAATTCCCAACCGAAGTTGTGGCGATCGGCGGGGTGGCAGCCTTGTTGGTTTTAGGCGTATTGCCCTATCAGTCTGCGCTGACGGTTCTGTCAAACCCAGCACCGTGGACCATCGCCTGTATGTTTATCATCATGGGCGCCTTGGTGCGCACCGGCGCGCTGGACTGGTTTACCCAATTGGCCGAACGAAACGCCGAAAAACGCCCCAAAACAGCCGTCGGCGGGCTCATTGGTTTTGTTGTGATTGCATCAGCCGTTGTGTCGAACACACCGGTTGTCGTGGTGATGATCCCTGTGTTTGTACAATTGGCGATCAAGCTGAATGTCACGGCGTCAAAGCTGCTGATCCCATTATCTTATGCGGCGATCATGGGGGGGACGTTGACACTCATCGGGACCTCGACCAATTTATTGGTGGATGGGGTCGCCCGTGCTCAGGGGCTTGAGCCTTTCTCAATCTTTGAAGTCACGCCTCTGGGGCTCGCTGTTGTCGCTTATGGCATGGTATACCTGTATTTTCTGGGGCCAAAATTGCTTCCGGACCGGTCATCAATGGCCAATTTGCTATCGACCCGTGCAAAGATGAAGTTTTTCACAGAGGTGGCGGTGCCAGAGGATTCAACGCTTATCGGGCAATCTGTAACCAAAGTGGATCTTTTCAGAAGAGACGGTGTGCGGTTGGTCGACGTGCTGCGGGGGGATGCATCCTTGCGGCGGGACTTGAAATCGGTGGTGTTAGACGCGGGAGACCGTGTTGTTCTGCGAACCGAGATGGCAGAACTATTGGGTCTGCAAAAATCCAAAGACGTGGCAATGGTGGATAAGTTGTCCTCTGTGCAAACATCAACGGTTGAAGTGTTGATCACGCCGGGATGTCGAATGATTGGTCGCTCGTTGGGCAGCCTACGATTGCGCCGTCGTTATGGTGTTTATCCGCTGGCGGTACATCGCCGAAACCAAAACATTGGGCGACAGCTCGATGATTTGGTGGTGAGGGTCGGGGATACGCTTCTTGTTGAGGGGGCACCTGAAGATATTCAACGGCTGGCCAGTGACATGGGTCTTGTTGATATTTCAAAACCCTCAGAGCGGGCTTACCGGCGCAGCCATGCGCCGATTGCATTGGCGGCACTGATCGGGATTGTTTCGCTAGCAGCGCTGGGCGTTGCGCCGATTTTGGCCCTGTCCGTTGTGGCAGTGGCAGTGGTTTTGTTGTCGGGGTGCATCGATGCCGAGGAAGCGTTCTCTTTTGTCGATGGGCGCTTACTGGCGCTTATTTTTTCGATGTTGGCCATTGGTGTCGCTCTAGAGAATTCCGGTGCGGTTAGTTTAATTGTGAACGGTGTTGCACCAGCGTTGGCGGAGCTTCCTCCGTTCTTGATTATTTGGGCGATTTATTTGCTGACATCTGTTTTGACCGAACTCGTATCCAACAATGCCGTGGCGGTGGTGGTGACACCTATCGCGATTGGGCTGGCGCAAGCGATGGGAATTGATCCACGCCCCTTGGTGATTGCGGTTATGGTTGCGGCCTCGGCGAGCTTTGCGACGCCAATTGGATATCAGACCAATATGATGGTCTATGGCCCAGGCGGCTATAAGTTCACCGATTTCTTGAAAGTCGGGATTCCGTTGAATTTGACGGTAGGATTGCTGGCATCGGCATTGATTCCGTTCATCTGGCCTCTCTGAACCGGGCTGGCCTTGCAGCCGGTGGGGGCCTTGCCCTATAGAGAGCCAAAGCACAGACACAGGTTGGAGATTACCGATGGCAGGCCATTCCAAATGGGCCAACATCCAGCACCGTAAAGGGCGTCAGGATAAGGCACGATCAAAGCTATTTTCGAAGTTGGCAAAAGAAATTACCGTTGCTGCGAAAATGGGAGATCCGGACCCAGACAATAACCCGCGTTTGCGTCTGGCTGTGAAAGAGGCCAAATCCCAATCGGTTCCGAAGGACGTGATTGATCGCGCCATCAAGAAATCTCAGGGTGGTGATGCGGAAAGCTATGATGAGATCCGCTACGAGGGCTACGGCCCGAACGGGGTCGCTGTCATCGTTGAGACCATGACCGACAACCGGAACCGGACAGCGTCGACAGTGCGCTCTACGTTTACCAAAAACGGTGGCAATTTGGGGGAGACCGGGTCGGTGTCCTTTATGTTCGATCGCACAGGCTCTGTAAGCTATCCTGCCGAAATCGGTGATGCTGATACAGTGATGATGGCTGCAATTGAAGCCGGTGCAGATGATGTAGAAAGCTCTGAAGAGGGGCACATCATTTTCTGTGCGGACACTGATTTGAACGACGTGTCCAATGCACTTGAAGCTGAACTGGGTGAGTCTGAGTCCACAAAGCTGATCTGGAAGCCAACCACAACGACCGAGTTGGATCTGGAGGGCATGCAAAAGCTGATGAAGCTTATTGATGCGCTCGAAGATGATGATGACGTGCAACGCGTTA
Source organism: Pseudoruegeria sp. (assembly GCA_039972875.1). Lineage (GTDB taxonomy): Bacteria > Pseudomonadota > Alphaproteobacteria > Rhodobacterales > Rhodobacteraceae > Pseudoruegeria. Next base: position 237,283 of record JBDWMA010000042.1, on the reverse strand, counting down.
CCTCCAACTTTGAGGCCTCAGATGAGGTGATGGAACAGCTCTGATCTTGTAAGAAGGGGCATCTCGCTTCCATATTTGTGCGTCCAATGCCGCTTGAGCGGCGTTGGGCATAGCATGCAACGCGTGCGCGACGTTTGGGGGTTTCTATACTTTACCCCGTCGTATTCCCTGCCTATAAGCTGCAGTTGAAATGACCTATTTGGCGATCATTATTCGAATTATATCCCCGGCGCTCTAAACAACTGAGCCGCCGGGCAAAGGCGTATGGAACACTTCCGCGCTGAACCGAATAAGATCCCCATTTTTTCCTGACAGGATGTACGGACCATGAGTGCCGAAACCGTTGACTACAAACACACATTAAGTTTGCCCAAAACCGATTTTCCAATGCGTGCGGGACTGCCAAAGCGTGAACCAGGTTGGTTGGAACGTTGGGCGCAGATTGGTGTCTATGATCGCCTTCGTGAAAAGGCTGACCGTAAACCTTTCACGTTGCACGACGGACCTCCCTATGCAAACGGGCACCTTCACATTGGTCACGCACTGAACAAAACCATCAAGGATATGATCGTACGGTCCCATCAAATGATGGGTTTTGATGCGCGTTATGTACCGGGTTGGGACTGTCATGGATTGCCCATTGAATGGAAAATCGAAGAGCAATACCGTCAAAAGGGAAAAAACAAAGACGACGTCGATATCGTTGATTTCCGTCAGGAATGTCGGAAGTTTGCTGAAGGCTGGGTGGATATTCAGCGTGAAGAGTTCAAGCGTTTGGGGATCACCGGCAACTGGGATGATCCCTATCTGACGATGAACTTCCACGCTGAAGCCGTCATTGCCGAAGAATTCATGAAGTTTCTCATGAACGGTACATTATATCAGGGATCAAAACCTGTGATGTGGTCACCAGTTGAGAAGACAGCCCTTGCTGAGGCCGAGATCGAATACCACGATCACAAAAGTCACACGATCTGGGTGCCGTTCGCGATTACCTCAGGGCCGGAACATTTGCGGGATGCAAAGCCGGTGATCTGGACAACGACCCCTTGGACGATTCCGTCCAATAAAGCGATCTGTTACAACCCGAAAATCAGCTATGGTGTTTATGAAGCGACGGATCGTCCGGAAGAATGCTGGGTTAATCCGGGTGATAAATATCTTTTGGCCGATGCATTGGCCGAACAGGTCTTTGGGGCCGCACGCCTATCATCTGAGATGTACAAACGCGTTGCGGATGTGACCGCTGATGATCTGGCAACGGTTGTCTGTGCTCACCCGTTCAACGGAATAGAGGGTGCAGACGGGTTCTGGGATTATGACGTGCCGATGCTGGATGGCGATCACGTTACCGATGATGCAGGTACTGGATTTGTACACACTGCTCCGTCCCACGGTGCCGATGACTATGAAGTATTTGTCAAACGCAATTGGATCGACCGGATGACTCACAATGTGGGTGAGGAATCCGAATTCTTACCCCATGTTCCATTTTTTGCGGGTTTACAGGTCTTTGACCGTAAAGGCAAAGAGGGCAAAGCCAACCCGGCTGTGATCGCCAAACTGGTCGACGCGGGGGGCATCATTGCCCGTGGACGGGTCAAACACAGTTATCCGCATTCTTGGCGGTCCAAAGCGCCGGTGATCTTCCGAAATACGCCGCAGTGGTTTGCCAGCGTCGACAAAGCCGTTGGCGATAATCAGGACACTTACGGCACATCCATCCGTGAACGTGCGTTGCGCAGCATTGATGAGCTGGTGCAGTGGTGGCCGCAGACCGGCCGCAACCGTTTGTATTCTATGATCGAAACTCGGCCGGATTGGGTCCTGTCACGCCAACGCGCTTGGGGTGTTCCGTTAAGCTGTTTCGTCAAAAAAGGCGCGCTGCCAACGGATCCAGATTTTCTATTGCGTGATCCGACGGTGAACGCGCGTATTTCTGCGGCATTTGAAGCCGAAGGGGCGGATGCTTGGTATGCGGATGGCGCAAAAGAGCGTTTCCTTGCAGGCGAACATGATGCTGATGCTTATGAGCAAGTCTTTGACGTGCTGGATGTGTGGTTTGATTCTGGATCAACCCATGCCTTTGTCTTGCGCGATCGCGAGGACGGAACCGAGGACGGAATCGCTGATGTCTATATGGAAGGCACTGACCAACACCGTGGGTGGTTCCATTCGTCTATGCTGCAAGCCTGTGGGACAAAGGGGCGTGCGCCGTATCGCAATGTTGTGACCCACGGGTTCACGCTTGATGCGAAGGGCAACAAAATGTCCAAATCGCTGGGCAACACCATCGTGCCAGAAAAAATCGTGCAGCAATACGGTGCAGACATCCTACGTCTTTGGGTGGCACAGACCGATTATACCACAGACCAACGGATTGGGCCGGAGATCCTGAAAGGGACGGCTGACAGCTATCGTCGTCTGCGCAATACGATGCGCTTCATTCTTGGGTCCTTGTCTGATTTTACCGAAACAGACCGGGTTGAAAATGTTGAAGACATGCGGCCACTAGAACGTTGGGTGCTAAGCCGCGTTGCAGATTTGGATGAACAAGTACGCAAAGGCTATGCGGAATTCGATTTCCAAGGGGTTTTCAGCGCTGTATTCAATTTTGCGACGGTCGATCTGTCTGCGCTCTATTTTGATATCCGCAAGGATGTTCTGTATTGCGACGGCGATACACCGAACCGTCGGGCGGCGCGGACGGTGCTTGATATTCTGCACCACCGTTTGACCACATGGCTTGCGCCCATCTTGGTGTTCACCATGGAAGAGGTCTGGCTTGAACGGTTCCCGGGGGACGAAAATTCTGTCCATTTGCTTGATTTCCCAAAGACACCGGCGGAATGGCGCAACGAACAGCTTGAGGAGTACGTCGCACAGGTGCGTCGTGTCCGTCGGGTTGTAACGGCGGGTCTAGAGATGCAACGTAAAGAAGGTGTTATTGGGTCTAGCCTAGAGGCAGCACCGGTTGTGCATGTTGAGGATGCATCTACGCGGGATCTATTGGCGAAATTTAACATTGACGATATGTGCATCACATCTGGGATGACAGTTAGTGCTGATCCTGCGCCCGCAGAGGCGTTCCGTATGCCCGAATATGAGGGAATCGGAATGGTGTTTGAAAAAGCCGAGGGTGAAAAATGTCAGCGGTGTTGGAAAATCTTACCAGATGTCGGTACCCATCGTCATCCCGGCACATGTAAGAGATGTGATAGTGCTCTTGGATAAGTTATTGTAAAAATTTAAGAAAAATGGGGCCGTCGTGTAATGCGACTGGCCCTTTTTTGTGCGGGGGAGGAATTGGGCTTTGATGCATTTGAGAATTATTCTCAATAAGGGTTGTAATTGCGAGTGATTTGCAACTACACAGTCGCAGAAAATAAATCCCATTTGAGGTTCTTATGTCCAAGTGCTTTTTAACAGCATCTACCTGTGTCGCCGCATTAATTCTCACGGCCACCGCCGGACAGGCGGATAAAATGAAGGTTGTCACGACATTTACGGTCTTGGCGGATATGGCCTCTAATGTTGCAGGAGATGCCGCAGAGGTTGTTTCGATTACCAAACCCGGCGCAGAGATTCACGGCTATGAGCCAACACCACGTGACATTGTACGGGCGTCTGACGCTGATCTGATCCTTTGGAACGGCATGAATTTGGAACTGTGGTTCGAACAATTTTTGTCCAACATGAAGGACGTTCCATCTGCCACGTTGACCGATGGGGTTGAGCCGATTGCGATTGCGTCCGGTAGCTATGAGGGCAAACCAAACCCCCATGCGTGGATGGGATTGGATAATGCTTTGGTTTATATTGATAATATCGAGGCGGCTTTTGCCGAACATGACCCGGAAAATGCAGATGTCTATGCTGCAAATGCAGAGGGCTACAAGGCAGAATTGCGCGCCACGATCGAACCTCTGCGTGCTGAAATTGCCGAAATCCAAGAAGACCAACGTTGGTTGGTTACATGCGAAGGGGCTTTTAGCTATCTCGCCCGTGATTTTGGAATGAAAGAGCTGTACCTTTGGCCCATGAATGCCGATCAAGTGGGCACACCACAGCAGGTCAGATCTGTAATCGACGGTGTGCGTGAAAACAACATCCCAGTTGTGTTCTGTGAAAGCACGGTCAACACCGCCCCCGCAGAACAGGTGGCGCGTGAAACAAATGTGGCTTACGGAGGTGTCCTCTACGTGGATTCACTCAGCGCACCTGATGGCGCAGTTCCTACCTATTTGGATCTGCTTCGTGTTACCGCGACAACCATCGCAGATGGTTTGACTTCCGCCACGAACTAGGGCGGTCATTGAAGGGATATCAAATGCTTGACGCTTCTAAAGCTGTGCTAAAAAACGCAGGGACATCCGATGAAGTAGGACTGTCCGCGAAAGATGTGACTGTGAGCTATCGCAACGGTCACACGGCGCTGTGGAACGCAAGCTTTGAAATCCCGCGCGGGACTGTAACCGCTTTGGTCGGAGTGAATGGGGCCGGGAAATCGACCTTGTTTAAGGCAATTATGGGGTTTGTCCCAGCATCGCAGGGGCAAATCGAAATCCTCGGCATGAGCGTCAAAGAAGCCTTACGTAAAAACCTTGTGGCCTATGTTCCGCAGTCCGAAGAGGTCGACTGGGCCTTTCCCGTGCTGGTCGAGGATGTGGTCATGATGGGACGATATGGGCATATGGGGTTTCTTCGGCGTGCCAAAGCCGCGGATTACGCTGCCGTGGATAAGGCGCTTGAACGCGTTAACATGCAGGACTTTCGTCACCGTCAAATTGGGGAGTTGTCGGGTGGACAACGTAAACGGGTCTTTCTTGCGCGTTCTTTGGCGCAGGATGGACAAGTCATTTTATTGGATGAACCGTTCACAGGTGTTGATGTAAAAACCGAAGATCAGATTGTGGCCTTGTTGCGAGAGTTGCGTGACGAGGGCAGGGTGATGCTTGTGTCGACCCACAATCTTGGATCGGTCCCTGAATTCTGTGATCGTACAGTATTGGTGAAAGGTACGGTATTAAACCACGGGCCGACCGAAACCACCTTCACCCGTGAAAACCTCGAAGAAGCCTTTGGCGGGGTGCTGCGGCACTTTACTCTTGGCGGTGATACATTGCATGACGATGAAGACGGGCGTCAGGTGACGATCCTAACCGATGATGAGCGTCCCTTTGTTCAATATGGTGAAAAAACACAACGCTCTGAGGGTCAACCATGATCGAGACCCTTACTTTGCCCTTTACTTATGGTTACATGACGAACGCCATGTGGGTCTCTGCATTGGTTGGAGGCGTGTGCGCGTTTTTATCGTCTTATCTTATGCTTAAGGGATGGTCTTTAATCGGGGACGCTTTGTCTCATTCGGTTGTTCCCGGCGTTGCCGGCGCCTATATGCTGGGGCTGCCTTTTGCGTTAGGCGCGTTTATTGCAGGGGGCCTTGCCGCGGCTGCAATGCTGTTTTTAACGGAACGTTCCGGCCTAAAAGTTGACGTGATCATTGGTTTGATTTTCACATCCTTTTTTGGTCTAGGACTGTTTTTAGTGTCCATCAATCCGATGGCTGTGTCCGTTCAGACCATCACAATGGGCAACATCCTTGCCATCACACCTGAGGATACAGTGCAGTTGGTGTTGATCGGGACTGTGTCGCTTGTGATCCTTTTGGCAAAATGGAAGGATTTGATGGTTACCTTCTTTGATGAAAATCATGCCCGTACAATCGGCCTACGTCCTGATCTTTTAAAAGCAATGTTCTTCATTCTGTTGTCGGCCTCTGTTGTGGCAGCTATGCAGACCGTTGGCGCATTCTTGGTGATCGCCATGGTCGTCACCCCCGGTGCCACGGCCTATCTATTGTGCGACCGGTTTCCGCGGCTGATTTTGACATCTGTTGCCATTGGAACGTTGACCAGTTTCTTTGGTGCTTATCTCAGTTTCTTTCTGGATGGGGCAACCGGGGGCATAATTGTCTGTCTGCAGACTCTTATATTCCTCACAGCTTTTGTCTTTGCGCCCAAACACGGCATTCTAGCCGCAAGGCAACGGGCACAGGATGCTTTGATCCAAAGACCAGCCTCTCTTTCAAAGGGAGATATCTGATGGATGTCGAAACGCTCTTATTGCCATTACAATTTGCCTTTATGCAAAAGGCGTTTTTGATTTCAGTCCTCGTCTCGGTCCCAACTGCTCTCTTGTCGTGTTTTTTGGTGATGAAGGGGTGGGCTTTGATGGGGGATGCTGTCAGCCATGCGGTTCTTCCGGGAATCGTGCTGGCCTATATTTTGGGGATCCCACTTATCATTGGCGCGTTTGCGGCTGGTATGACCTGTGCGATTACCACCGGGTATTTGGCCAGCAACAGCCGCGTGAAACAAGATACTGTGATGGGGGTCGTGTTCTCGGGCATGTTTGGTCTTGGCATTGTGCTTTATGTGTCAGTGGAAACCAATGCCCATCTCGACCATATTTTGTTTGGAAATGTGCTTGGGGTCGAAAACCATGAGCTTTGGACCGCTGGGATCATTTCTTTTGTGGTTGCGGTTATGTTGGTCCTCAAATGGAAAGACTTGCTTCTTCACAGTTTTGATCCGGCACAGGCGCAAACATCAGGATTATGGGTGAATTGGCTGCACTACGGGTTGTTGGCTGGGTTGTCTTTAACCATTGTTGCCACGCTTTCGGCAGTCGGGCTGATCTTAGCGATCGGGTTGTTGATCGCACCGGGTGCGATTGCCTTTTTGTTGGTCCGGAAATTTTCTACCATGCTGTGGGTCTCCGTTCTGGTATGCATGGCTTCGATGTTAGTAGGAACCTATGTCAGCTTTTTCTTAGACAGTGCGCCAGCGCCGACAATCGTTCTGATCCTGTCGAGCCTGTTCATCATAGCGTTTGTGCGTCGACAGTCTATTGTGCGCCGCAATTCCCAACGCCGGGTAAGCGAGGCACAGGGTTAATAAGGCTGTGTTGAAGCGGGGTCAGGCGCTAAAGTTCAAAGCGCTCAATCTTTTCGGCCGACAACGCATAACCAATTTCAGCCACTTGGGTTGAGATCGAAGACACACCAAACATCCCGGTCACGTTTACCGGTTCAAACAAGCCGTTGCTTTCATAGGGTGTCTGCGTCGTGACAAACACCAATTGATTGGCGGGCGGTGCAGGGACATGAACACATGCGCCCACAAATGGCACAAGGATAAAGGCAATCACACCTGTGCCCTTGTAGTCAATCGGGACGATATAGCCGGGCAGGCGGACAATTTTGCCATTCCAATCGCTGCGGACACCACTATTTGCAGGTTGTTGGCTGATCAGCGGTGCGCTTTCATGGTCAATCAGGCCGCGTAGCGTATTGGGGGCAAGTACATTGCCCTCCGGAAGCAAATCCACCCAATCTAAATCGATAACATCATCTGCGCGCGCGGTTCCGGGGAAGGTTGCACAAGCCGTTAACCCGGCCAAAATGGCCCGTCGGTTTAATAATTCCGGTCTGATCCGCATTAATCTGATCCACCTTGTTGCTGGCTGAACTCTACTTCAAATTCTCTCGACCTTGCGCCACATAGACGGCCACCTCAAGAAAGTCTTGCGTATTTGATAACATCCGGTTTTGCACTACCGGTTCAAGTGTCCGCGCCAAGGACCAATCTTGTCGGCTGCCAAATTGCCGAGCGATAAGTGGGGCGGTGTCGGGGCGAAGAGTCACGAGCCGTGTCATTGTATCGGCAATTGTACTGCGTAATGCTGCAGATCCAAATTCATTATGAATGGCAAGGGCTTCAACGACAGCCTCTATTTTATTCAAGGGCTGCGTTGAATCCGATAACAAGGTCTGCTCAAGCCGGGTGATGCCATCATCACCGTCGATTTCCACCAGTGCCGTGGATATTGGGCCAAGGTTTTGCGCGTCATCCCAGTGCTTCATCCGGTTGATAAAATCATAGAGTTCTGCGCGGGCTGTATCCTCGTCCGTCAGGCCCAAAAGCAATATTCTGATGGGTTGATAGGCGTAACCATTCTGGGCCCACAAGTCTACCAACAAGGTATCGACTGGGATTTGAAGGTCCATTGTCCGCAACAACGCATAGGGTGCCTGATCAATTTCACGGAGTGCAAGAGATCGCAATGCTGGCTCTGGGTGGGTTTGGAGAGGTTCAACAAGTTTGAGCCGTTCCGGTGGGTATCCATCTCCCCATTCTGATCCGCTGTCCATGACCATTTTTACAAAGGTTCGGTACTCAGGAGTTAAATACGCCACCAAAGACCAGTTATTTTGCACGGCGTCATAGGCAAACAATACCCCGTCATCCGGGTTGGCCGATAGTTTCCGGCGGCTAACCACATCAACCAACTGGGGTATTTTGGCCGCCGGGGCAGTGCCGCGCAGCACCTCTATTGGGGTATAAGTAAATCTAGATGCGCCAGAGTTTCTCGCGATCACAAGGTGTTCACTCCCAAGGATCAGATCAACAGCTGTTTTTTCCGGTAGATAGGTGTGAAACCCACATGCCATTGACGGCGCAGCGCTTATGATCCACGCTAGCGTTAGGGCGGTTGTCAGGATCTTGCTCCGACGTATCCTGCGAAAACCGCTAATCACACAGCATGTCCTTTCGGTGGAACTTCCGTGGAATTCACCACTGGTATAGCTCCATCTCATCCACAGACAGTGCATATCCGGTTTCACCTAGATTGGTCGACTGCAGTTGTGTTCGCATGGTTCCGACCACCCACACAGCATCCCAAAGCCGGTCACCGGGCCAAGGCGATTTTGACTTTGCCATAACAAGTTGGTTTGGCGGTGGCGGTGGGGTGTGAATACAGGCGCCGGTGTAGGGTACTAACAAAAAGTCACTGACACCATCAGCGGTGATGTCCAATGGCACGATAAAGCCGGGCATTCTGATGTAAGCCCCGTTTAACGCTTCGTTCAGTTTGTCACCATTTTCATCGTAGATTGGATTCCAGAAGTCGTTCTGTTCGTCCAGTTCCCCTTCGCCGATAATCTCAGAATAGGGCAATCCGGGGGGCAATAGATCGTCCCATGAGAGTTCCTTAGGCGCGGCAGCAAAGGCTTGACGCGGCATGATTGCCGATGCGGAAAGCAATGTGAAAGCCTGTCTTCTGTTTAACATATTCAAATCTCCGCCCGAGTCATGTTCGAACAATCATACCATCTGCTAAGGACATACGGTAGGCGCGTACCGCCGGAAGTAAACTCACAATTGCGGCAGCAAGTACCACAGATACCACCACCCACAGTTCACGAAGGGAGGGGGCATCAATCGGTAGCCAAAGACCAAAAGCGGCGTCGATCATAGGCTGTGCAAGAAATAGCCCCACATATAACATAGCCAATCCAAGTACTGCACCGATTGCCGCAGTTAGCATTGCCTCAAGCACAAGTAAGCTCAGGATCGTTAGGGGACGGGCGCCCATTGCTCTGAAAATTGCCATTTCTCGACGACGTTCGTTTAAGCTTGAAAAAATTGTTGCCATGAGTCCGATCAATGCCGTCACCACCACCATGGCAGAAACGGCAAGCAATGCGGTTTCCGCAATACCAACGATGCCCCATAGTTCTTGCAGGGCGACACCAGGCAAGATCGCCAGAAGTGGCTCTTCTGAGTATTCATTGATTGCGCGTTGCACGGCAAAGGTTTGCAGCGGGCTATCGATCCCAATCAGGGCGGCGGTCACAGATTTTGGTGTCAGGTCCATCTGTCGGATCGTCTCTATCGGGGTGCTTTTTCCGGGGGTGCGCGCTCCGCTTTGCCAATCCACATGGATTGCCTCAATCGCTTCGAGGCTGACGATTACGGTCCGATCCACCGGAGTGCCGGTTTTGGCAAGTATACCTGAGACGCGGAACGGCTGATCTTTGTGTTCCGTAAAAGATGCCAATCCATGGGCCACCACAATCGGATCGCCAATCTTGTAATTTAGTGTGGTTGCAACATCGGCCCCGATTACTGTTCCAAAAAGGTCATCCATAATAACCCCCTCGGCCATACGGAGAGATTGCCCTTGCCGGTATTTGTAGTGTTCAAAAAACGCAGAGGTTGTGCCCATAACCCGAAACTGGCGGTGACTGTCGCCCAGCGATATGGGAACGATCCAATCCACACCACGGCGGGCGGCGATGTCTTGATAGCTTTGCCAGGTGACATTGTTGGTCGCATTCCCGATGCGAAAGACCGAATAAAGCAGCAGTTGCACAGAGCCCGAACGGGCCCCTACGATCAGATCTGTTCCTGAAATTGTATCGGCAAAACTTGCCTTGGCCCCTGTGCGAATTTTTTCGACGCCCAAAAACAGCGTGACTGACAAGGCGATTGCTAAAATGGTCATGCCGACCGTTAAGGCGCGCGCAAATAACGAGGCAACAGCGAGACGGAAAATCATGCGTTCATCCGTTCTGTTTTGACGATATCTTCCATGCGGATCACCCGATCAAAGCGGTCCCCGAGGCGTGGGTCATGGCTGACCATCAATAGGGACGATGTGCTTTCTGCCGTCTGTTTAAATAAAAGATCAAGGAAAGCGGCCTGACTATTGGCATCCAGAGCAGAGGTCGGTTCATCAGCGACAATCAACGGAGGGCGACCGATCAATGCGCGCGCCACGGCGACACGTTGTTGTTGCCCAACACTTAATGCACCCGCTTTGGCTGTGATCAATTCTGGGGGCAGGCCAAGAGCGCTGCAAAGATCTGAAGCTGTGTGTTTTGCATCCCCGGCGCGTTTTCGACGTTCTGGCGCAAACCGCAAGGGCAGCAGGATATTATCTAGGACACTGCCAAAAGGCAGTAGGTTAAATTGTTGAAAGATAACGCCGATCTGTTCGGCGCGAAACGTGTCTCTGGCCCCGCCCGATAAGGTCGTTAAATCTGTACCTGCAACACAGACGGATCCACTATCCGGCAACAAAGTCCCACAGATCAAAGATAAAAGCGTCGATTTCCCAGAACCGCTTTCCCCCAATAGCAATACCGTTTCATGAGGAGCCACCCGTAAATCTGGGATCGCTAGCGAAAACCCGATCTGACCCGACCAACGAAAGGCCGCGTCAGACACATGCAATACGGGCGCTTCCAAGTTTAAAACAGACTGCGCAAATCAAGAAGTGGTGCAGCGCGCTCTACTTCAAAGGCTTGAGCGCCAGCTTCCGTAATGACTTGAACGTCGATCTCTCTGGCGTTTTCAAAAGTCTCAAAATAGGCGAAGTTTATTTCGTTCAGACCGTTTGGATTGCTGCAGTTCAATGTATATTCGGCGTGGAATTCAGAGTGACCCTCTTCGCCTTCATGTTCTGCGTGGTGTTCGTCTTCGTGGTGATCATCATGTTCTGCATGGTGTTCGTCTTCGTCATGCTCATGCATGTCTTCTTTACCCTCAAGCTCTGCTGTGGCTTGAACCACGGTGCAGGCTGCGGCTTCTGGCACAACAAACAAATTTAGTGGATTCGCTAAAGTTGCAATGGCTTGTGCGACAGTTGACCGATCCTTCGGGGATTCTGGTTGGTATTCAAAACCGACAATATCCGCACCTGGCGCATGAAATGCCATCAGAACGGTTTCGCCATCAATAGCAATGTCCAATGCGCCGACCCCATGCTCATGAGCATCTAGTTGACGGGTTTCCTCGGCAAGGGCAGGCATTCCGACTACTGTCAGGGCGGTTAAAAGAAGAAAATGTTTCATTGGGGATCCACAAAATTAGACGTTTGAATGTTTGTCTGAACTTACAAAGTGTAACTATAAGTCAGGACATCTGGGGCACAACTCAATTTGTCGTTGTGAACGTGCTGTCGGCGATATTTTGTGAATTATGAAAAACGCCCAATAGGAGCCTGCACATTAAGTGGACGAATTGCATCGCTTTCCCTGAAACGGCGATGGATCGATGACCGTGGTAGTTCATGATTTAGTCTAAAGATTAGGCACTTACGGAAAGACGATGCGAAACTGGATTTGCTGGCGATTGGGAAGACATCCGAGGCGGAAGGATTTTGATACAACCTACGAGTTTTTTTGCTCGGTCCAGATGAATAAATATATTCTTTAAACACAATGAGAACGGGCGTGAATTTTTATCAGCACGTTGCCACGCGATATGCCGTCAACCCAAAGTGGTCGCGACAGAATGCAGATTGTCTGATCTTCCCAAATGCGTGACCATACGAATTTTGCGCCAAGCATCGTCAGCCGCCAAAGGGCGTGAGCTTATCTTGGTGCAGCATGGCAAACGTAGCATCCAACGGTTGGCTGAACAAAGGGGACAGAACACGGCCCGACAAGCATTTGATTTCGCACTTAAACGGCCGGTCCCCCTCGGGCCGGCCGTTGCATTTTTTAGCTACATTGGCTGTGGCGTCAAAATTACGCTTTGCCTTTATAGATGTCGACCAATTTGCCCAGCATGTCCAAAGCCTCTTCGCGCGGACGTTGGAAGCTGTTGCGACCGATGATAGAGCCGTTGCCGCCGCCATCACGGATCGCACGTGCGTCATCATAAACGCTGTCGGCTCCTTTTTTGGCCCCACCTGAAAAGACGATCAACCGGCGACCATTAAAGGAGGATTTTACACAATCTGCAACGCGGGCCGCTTGGCTGGCGATGTCGATGCCTTCGGCCTCATAAACCTTTTTAGCCTCGGGCAGCATCAGGTGGTCGGTGGACAGTTTGACCTTGATGATATGCGCTCCCAAAAGGGCGGCGATATGGGCGGCATAGGCCGCAACATCCACAGCAGTTTCACCTTCTTTGGTGATGCCTTCACCACGGGGGTAAGACCAGATCACAGATGCCACGCCTTTGGCGGCGGCCTCTTTGCGCATCTCGACGATCTCTTCGAACATTTCTATCGCACAATCAGAACCCGGATAAATGGTAAACCCGATCGCTGCGCAACCAAGGCGCAACGCGTCATCGACGCTGGCCGTGATGGCTTGGTTTTTGCCCGCTGTGTCGCTCATCAACGAGTTCGAGGAGTTTACTTTCAGGATCGTAGGAATTTGACCAGCAAAAGTATCAGCACCCGCTTCGAGGGGACCAAGAGGGGCTGCGTATGCATTCATGCCGGCGTCAATTGCAAGTTGGTAATGATAGTGAGGGTCATAGCCCGCCGGGTTCGGTGCAAAGCTGCGCGCAGGGCCATGCTCAAAACCTTGATCCACGGGCAGGATGATCATCTTGCCGGTGCCGCCAAGTTTGCCATTCATCAAGATGGAATTTAGTTTGGCTTTGACGCCTGGCGTTTCGCCCTCGTAGTTGGATAAAATCTTGCTAACAATACGAGTCGCTTTCATAGCGCGTTCCTTTCAAATTGGATTGGGCCTATCCGATAAGAACGCCATAAAATGCTGCGATGCGTCGTGCAAGACTGTTGGCGCTAACAAGGTGAATGATAGCGCCAACATGAGTTTTTAGTAGAGATTTCAGCAGGTTTCAGCTTAATCTTGAAGTGCGGCAACGCCGGGAAGAGTCTTACCTTCCATCCATTCAAGGAAGGCACCACCCGCAGTTGAGATGTAAGTGAAATCGGCTGCAGCGCCTGCTTTGTTTAAAGCGGCAACCGTGTCACCACCACCTGCGACTGAAATAAGAGACCCAGCACGCGACATTTCAGCGGCTTGTTTTGCGGCGGCGTTGGTGGCCGCATCAAACGGTTCGATTTCAAACGCACCAAGGGGACCATTCCAGATCAATGTCTTGGCGGTGTTTAGCGTTGCGGCGATTTTGGCAACTGTAGCTGGACCAGCATCAAGGATCATTGCGTCGGATGGGCAGGCGTTTGCCGCGACGGTTTCATTTGCTGCATTGGCGGCAAATTCACGGGCCACTACAATATCAACTGGCAGGATGATCTCACATCCGGCGGTCTTTGCCTTTGCAAGGATTTCGACTGCGGTGTCGGTCATGTCATGCTCTGCCAGTGATTTCCCCACATCTATCCCTTGCGCCGCGAGGAATGTGTTGGCCATGCCGCCGCCAATAACCAGGTGATCTACTTTGCTGACAAGATTGCCCAGCAGATCAAGTTTGGTTGATACTTTCGCACCGCCAACCACGGCCACAACGGGGCGTTCGGGTTTGGAGAGCGCGGCCTCTAGGGCAGTCAATTCAGCCTGCATCAAACGGCCCGCACAGGACGGCAAAAGATGCGCAACACCTTCGGTGGAAGCATGGGCGCGGTGGGCGGCTGAAAAGGCGTCATTGCAGTACACATCGCCAAGTGAGGCCAGAAAACCAGCCATTTGCGGATCATTGGCCTCTTCCATTGATGTAAAACGGGTGTTCTCAACCAACACAACTGCATCCGCAGGGAGGGCATCCAATGCGTCCCGGCTAGGGCGTTCAACAAAGGTAACGTCGGTGCCAAAGGCCGCGGCCAGAGTAGGCACAAGTTGCGATAGGGACAATTCTGGTACCGGTTTGCCTTTGGGGCGGCCGAAATGCGCGAGCAAAACGGGTTTGCCACCTTTGGCGCGAATGTCCGTGACGGTTGGTACGATACGCTGAATGCGGGTGTCATCGGTGACAGAGCCGTCGTTCATTGGGACGTTAATGTCCACACGGGTGAGAACGATCTTTTTAGCCAGATCCATATCGTCGAGGGTTTTCCAGGCCATTTGGCGTATCCTTTGTATTCAATCAGCTGAACTATGGGCTTTTAACACCCTATGACCGCCTTAAGGTCAACAGTTCAGTTGTATTCCCCCTTTTCCTTTTGGCCTTCAGACCCTAATTAGACTGCAACAGATTAAGACAGGAGCGCCAAATGGCCGACTATAAAGATCCAGAGAACACCATCCTTGTTGAGCTAACAGGTGGCACCGTTGTTATCGAACTATTGGCCGACGTTGCGCCAAAGCACGCCGAACGCATGAAAGAACTGGCCCGTGCCGGTCATTATGACAATGTTGCCTTCCACCGTGTGATTGACGGTTTCATGGCGCAGACCGGTGATGTGGCCAACGGCAACATGGAAAAAGATTTCAACATCCGCATGGCGGGAACAGGTGGGTCTGATCTTCCAGATTTGCCAGCTGAGTTTTCGAAACTGCCCCACGATCGCGGCACATTGGGCGCGGCTCGTTCCGCAAACCCGAACTCTGCAAACAGCCAGTTCTTTATTAATTTCAACGACAACCATTTCCTGAATGGTCAATATACCGTTTATGGCCGTGTGACGTCTGGAATGGAACATGTTGATGCCATCGTCAAAGGCGAGCCACCTGCGTCCCCAGACCGGATGATCAGTGTTAAGGTTGCTGCTGATGCGTAATCTTTTGCTAGCCCTCGGGCTAGTGGCGGCGCCAATTATGGCCTCGGCCACTGAAATCGAACTGACCATTGCCGGAGAGGCAAATGGGACTGTCGTAATCGACCTGCTCGAAGATTTGGCGCCCGGTCATGCGGCTCGGATCACCGAGCTTGCGGCGGATGGACAATATGATGACGTGGTGTTTCACCGGGTGATTGATGGATTCATGGCGCAAACGGGCGATGTGGAAAATGGTAAGCTGGGTGGCAATATGCGCTTGGCGGGACGCGGCGGGTCAGACAAGCCGGACCTGAAGGCTGAATTTTCTGATGTGCCATTTGATCGTGGTGTTGTTGGCATGGCGCGCTCTCAGAGCCCAAATTCAGCGAACAGCCAGTTCTTCATCATGTTTGATGATGGTCATTTCTTGAACGGTCAATACACCGTTGTGGGCAAAGTCACATCCGGCATGGATGTGGTCGATCAGATCAAATTGGGCACT
This sequence comes from Pseudoruegeria sp., assembly GCA_039972875.1. Classification (GTDB taxonomy): domain Bacteria; phylum Pseudomonadota; class Alphaproteobacteria; order Rhodobacterales; family Rhodobacteraceae; genus Pseudoruegeria. The sequence continues at coordinate 221,508 of JBDWMA010000042.1, read as the reverse complement.
GGCCCGAACGGCGCTGTTGTTGGCGCACCAGACCGGATTACCGCGGTCAAGGTTCGCTAAGCGACGCCTCGCTTTTGCTCAAACCCGCGTGAGTGGGGCTATAATCGGGGTCCTCCCTCTGTCAGGCTAACGCGTGAACAGAAGGAGGACCCCAATGCGTTTAAGAAACAGTTTGATCGTGGGGCTGATCGCCACAGTGTTGGCAACAGGGTCGGTCGTGGCTGATCCTTCTTTCTGGAAACATGAGTGGCCAGAAACTGATTTTGAAAAGACAACGGTTCAAAGCTGGGGGGAAATCCTGTCTGGAGGGCCTTCTAAAGATGGCATTCCGGCGTTGTCTGACCCGAGTTTTGTGCGTGCGTCCTCTGAACATCGGATTGAGACCAGAGAACCCGTGATTACGGTTGAGATTTCAGGGCAAGCGCCCCGGACGTATCCCATCCGTTATCTGATGTGGCATGAAATCGTGAATGATCAGATCGGAGGCATCCCTGTCGCGGTGACGTTTTGCCCTTTGTGCAACTCGGGAATTGTTTTTGATCGACGGGTGCAAGGAAAAGTTCTGAGTTTTGGGGTGTCTGGAAAGCTGCGCAATTCTGATATGGTGATGTATGATCGGGAAACCGAAAGCTGGTGGCAGCAGGCCGTTGGCACTGGCATCGTAGGGCAACATACCGGAACCAAGCTCAAACAGCTGCCCGCGTGGATGGAGAGCTTTGCAGAATATAAGGCCCGCAATCCAGACGGTTTGGTGATGAATGAACCAAATTGGAGCCGAGATTACGGGAGCAACCCGTATCGAGGGTACGATCGTTCTAAACGTCCGTTTTTGTATTCGGGTGAAAACCCTCCCCATGATATTTCACCACTGGCCCGCGTGGTTCGGGTCGGTGATCAGGCTTGGCCCCTAGAGCGGTTGTCAAAGTCTGGCCGTGTACAGGAGGCGGGGGTGATCATCAGTTGGAAAGCCGGTCAGGCGTCAGCATTGGACAGTGGGCGTATCGCCAAGGGGCGAGAGGTTGGATCCATTCGGGTCAAGGATGCCTCTGGACGTGATGTTCCCCATGATGTGATGTTCGCTTTTGCGTTTCACGCGTTTTGGCCAGAGGGTCAGTGGATGCTAAATTGACCTCCGGACAAAAAAACGGGGGACAAATGGCCCCCCGTTTCAGATGTTTTCACCGTGCAGATTAGTCAATTTTAACCAAAGCATGGCGTTTTTTACCGGCGGATAACTTGATCGGTTCAGCAAGGAATTCTTGGGTGATCATTTGGCCGGGATTGTTCAGGGGTGTGTCGTTTAATTTGGCGCCATTCTCAGCAAACAGGCGTTTTGCCTCTTTGCCAGAGCCCGCAAGGCCAGATTTAACGAACAGTTGAACGATGGAAATCCCGTCACCGATGTCATCAGCCGAGAGCGTCAAGGTCGGGAGGTCATCGCCCACACCGCCTTTTTCAAAGACTTCCCGTGCAGTGGCTTCGGCTGCGGCAGCAGCCTCTGCGCCGTGACACAGGGTGGTCACTTCATTTGCAAGTACGATTTTCGCATCGTTGATCGCAGACCCTTCTAGTGCCCCCAATCGCTCGCATTCTGGGATTGGCAATTCTGTGTAAAGTTTTAAGAAACGCCCAACATCAGCGTCTGTGGTATTGCGCCAGAATTGCCAGAATTCATAGGGGCTGCGCATTTCTGCGTTTAGCCAAACGGCACCATCCTGCGATTTACCCATCTTTTTACCGTCCGACGTCGTCAACAGTGGAGACGTTAGGCCAAAGATTTGGTGATCCAGAACGCGGCGGGTCAGGTCGATCCCGTTGACGATATTGCCCCATTGGTCTGATCCACCCATTTGCAGAACACAGCCATAGCGGCGGTTCAGCTCTAGGAAATCATAGGCTTGCAGGATCATGTAGTTGAATTCGAGGAAAGACAGGGACTGCTCCCGATCAATACGGGATTTTACGCTTTCAAAAGCGAGCATTCGGTTCACCGAGAAATGCCGTCCAATATCGCGCAGGAATTCTAGGTAGTTCAGATTGTCCAGCCATTCCGCATTGTTCAGCATCAATGCACCGTTTGGTGCATCAGAATAATCCACGTATTTTGCAAACACCTGTTGGATGCCATCGATGTTGGCGTTGATCTGTGCGTCATTCAGCAAGGGACGTTCATCCGCGCGGAAAGAGGGATCGCCGACCTTGGTTGTGCCGCCGCCCATCAAGGTAATCGGTTTGTGCCCACTCTTTTGCAACCAGCGTAACATCATGATCTGTATAAGAGATCCGACGTGCAAAGATTCCGCCGTCGCGTCAAAGCCGATATAGGCCGGCACCACGCCGTCGACCAGCGCGTCATCGAGCGCCTGATAGTCGGTGCAGTCGGCCAAAAAGCCGCGCTCGATCATCACGCGCATAAACTCTGATTTTGGGTGGTAGGTCATCGGTAATTATCCATGTTCAACGTAGACTAAGCGCGGTATATCGGGCCAAGGTAAAAAGGGAAAGACCATGTTGAAAGCGGGACCTGTCTGGGCGTTGGGTTGTATGTCGGGAACGTCGTTGGACGGCGTTGATGCAGCTTTGTTGCAGACAGATGGCCATCAGATTTTTGAATTTGGAGAAAGCCACTATCGGGCCTATGAGGAGCAGGAGCGGGCGGTTATCGCCAATGCGCTGGGTCTTTGGCCCGGCTACCCAGAAGTCAACGACGCGGCCGAGGTTGTAGAAACAGCCCACGCAACACTGTTGTCAGAATTTGAGGACGCCGATGTCATCGGTTTTCACGGCCAAACGTTGGCCCATGATCCCCATGGTGAGGGCACGCATCAGGCGGGCAGTGGCGATGTGTTGGCCGAGGTTCTGCAGCGTCCCGTCGTTTGGGATTTCCGCAGCTCAGATGTTGAGCTGGGCGGAGAAGGCGCTCCGCTTGCGCCGTTTTTCCATTTTGCCTGCGCGAAATTCATAGAGAGTGACGGGCCGGTGGTGTTCTTGAACCTTGGTGGCGTGGGAAATCTGACTTGGGTGGATCCGAGCTATGATACGCCCGAAGAAGAGGGCGCACTGCTGGCTTTTGACACTGGGCCCGCCAACGCACCGATTAATGATTTAATGTATCAGCGGCAGGGCGCTTTGTTTGATGAAAACGGAGAGCTGGCAGCGGATGGTGAAGTTGATGAGGATCTGGTTAGCGATTTTCTAGAGGCGGAATATTTCTATAGAACGCCTCCGAAGTCGTTGGATCGAAATGATTTCCCTGATGTTCTAGAACGGGTAAGCTACCTGGAAGACGCGGATGCTGCCGCCACTCTTACCGCAATCAGTGCAGCCTCTGTGGCGCGTGCTATGGAACATTTGCCCGGTACGCCGTCTGGCGTTTTGGTCACAGGTGGCGGGCGTAAAAATCCGACTCTTATGACGATGTTGGCGGTTTTGCTTGATGTGCCGGTTGCCCCTGTTGAGGATGCGGGTCTTGATGGTGACATGTTAGAGGCGCAGGCTTTTGCTTATCTTGCTGTTCGTGTCATGCGAGGGCTGCCAACCTCTTGTCCGTCAACAACCGGGGTTTCGATGCCGATCGGTGGCGGGCAAATTAGCAAACCCGTAGACTAAATGTAACGTAACAAAACGCGGCATGGGCTGCCACTGGTCCCTTCAAGGCGCAGTGGCAGTGCAATGATCTCCCCAGTCTTTGGAAAGGACCCATCGACTGAGGTCATATTGAGATCTTCAACCAGAAAGATACCGGCGGCAGCGATCTGCCTATGGAACTCCAGAGATGGTGTATCTTGGATTTCAATATATCCGGCCATGACCCAAACAGGACTGTTCAGTGCAAACAAGGTGTTCAAATCGAACTGAGTCATCGTTGCGCCGTTACGGGCATCCAGCAATAAAATAGGATCAGCTTTCGGCGGGATGTCACAGCGGCCTTTTCGCAGATCGATCAAAGTATAGGATCCGATAAGTGCGTCAGGGGTCAGAGATTCGAGCGTTTGACCCTCTGGGTCAAAATGTGCGGGGGCATCGATGTGAGTGCCTGTTTGCGTACCCAAGGACAATTGGGACACACGGTATCCCTGATCCGAGATTTCACACCATGGCGCGATTGTAAGCGATGGGTCGCTGTAGCCAGCTTCTGAATAAATGTCTGTTTCAGTATTGAGGGGATAAGACAGGTCAAGAACAGGCACGTGTTACGCTCCGGGTATAGAAAAACCAACAGGGGCCAATTCAAACCCTTCGAACCGAAACCCAGGCGAGACCGTGCATCCGACCAGCGTCCAATCGCCCGTTGATCGCGCCGCCTGCCAATGTCCCGTCTTAACGATAAGTTGTGGGAACTGGCCCGCTAAAAGATCAGGGCCCAAAACGGCTTCGGTGGCGGGTCCGGTGTCTGTTTCCGATCGCGACAAGATCAACGGCGCCCCCGCATAATAATGCCAGATTTCAGTTGCATCGACGCGATGCCAGTGGGAGCTTTCACCCGCCTTCAGTAGGAAATAGATGCAAGTCCCATTAGAGCGCCCCTCTTTAGGTTCATCTATCCATGTCTGCCGGTAATATCCGCCCTCTGGGTGGGGATGTAGATTTAATTTTGTAATAATTTCTGCCGCGTTCATGAAACTACCTGCTCAGGTTCGGTTGTTGTGACTTTCATGCAATATATAAAGTCGGAATTTTTTTCCTAGTTTTGTTTGTGTGTCAGTCGGATATGACGGAGAAACTGACTTGGTGCGTTCATCAGTATTTTTTACTCGGGGGGGTGGAAAATACGACGTTGGAGGTACTTCATGTGGCCGCACAGTTAAATGAGCTATCCTATAATTATGGTGGCGCAGGTGGCGATTTCGTTGAAATTCGGGTCGATACCGGTGAAGATGTTAGCGCCCTTTTCCTTGAAACCTATGTTAAATCGGGCAAAAACGTTCGCATCGATCTTACAATTGCGGTGTCCACAGGGACGTATACCACTGACGGAACATATGACTACTATGTTATTGAGACGTCACTAGGAGGGCATCCTCGATCTGGTGTTGTACTCTCAGACACTAGCAGTGATCCGGCGCAGGCTGTGGATAACGTGTTCTGGGGGAATTCAATCCCAGGTAACATCATTGGTGGAACAGGGGCCGATCTCAGTGATGATGATGTGTTGTTCGTTGATGACCCTCTCAAAAGCGACACAGAAAACACAATAGTTCCTGATGATAGCGGGACGTGGGTTATCAATGGACCAACCGTGGGTGGCAGTAATTTTCCATGTTTTGTGAGAGGAACACATATCCTTACCCCCAAGGGAAATGTTCCGGTTGAGAATTTAATCGTCGGGGATTTGATTGCGACGCAGGATCACGGCGAACAACCCATTCGGTGGATCGGAAGTAAAGTTGTTGAGGGCATGGAGCCAATGTCACCAATTTTGATCAAGGCAGGTGCTTTGAACAATGACAATGATTTATTAGTTTCACCGCAACATCGGTTTTTGCTGCAAGGTTGGAAGTGTGAATTATTGTTTGGAGAAGAAGAGGTTCTTGTCACTGCGAAGGCGTTGTTATGCGAAGGGCTAATTGAGACACAAGAAGTTGATAAAGTAGAATATTTTCATTTGCTGTTTGATAGCCATCAGATCATTTTTGCTGAAGGAGCCCCTACAGAAAGTCTACATCCCGGAGACCATATTATGGAGGAATTGGCCTATAATTCACGGCAAGAGATTCTAGATCTGTTCCCCGAACTCGAAGTTGGTGTCGCCGAATATGGGAGCACAGCCAGGAAGGCTCTGAAATCGTACGAAGGGCGTTTATTGGCAGCGTAGGGATTTACACCAGTTTTCTTTCAGATTGTGTTCGTAATGTAATGCCGATGGGTTTGCGGTTTGCAGATACTAAGCTCGACCCACGCGGCAATCGAATGGGGAGCGGAGAACCGGTGTTGGGGAAAAGGGTGCTTCGGGATAAGAAAACGACCAAGATTCCTTTCTTGGTCGTGAATTTAATTGTTCAAAGACAGTACCGCAGGTTCTTTGAGGATGAACCGGAATTGTTTAGAATTCTAACTCTGGGACTTGTCCCACACGGGCCAAGAATTGAGGATCTCCGGGTTCGCCGATTGCGGGGTCCACGCTGACGATATAGGCGTCTGCACCGGCGCAAAGGCCGCGCTCCACACTGCGTTCTGCGCGGCTGACGACCTCGCTTTCACTGGTGCCCTCAATCATTTTGCTGACCTCAATTTTGGTGCCCGCCTTGGTAGGTTTGGCGGTGTACAATTGGCAAATGTAATGTGTTTTCATGGCCGTGGCCCTTTCGACTCGCATTATTCGGCGATGAGAACATAATGAGAACATTGTGGCGTTTCCGCAAGGGGTAACTCGGCCGGGCTGTCAGATCGTATGTAAAAAAACTAAAAATTAGAGTAATGCGTCTAAGTGATGTGAATATAATTCGAAAACATCGCCGCTTGACCGCAAACCGTACCATCTTGCCTAGTCAAATTCCAAACCACGGCCTGTTCAATTCGAAAACGGTTTCCCGTACTGCTGATGCGTATGCCGTTGTAATCATCGATGTACCCCTGACGTGTCGTTGCCTCCAGTAGGGCAGTGCGGTCTTCTAAATGCATGGGCTCCGCGGTCAGTCGTGATGGCATTTGCGTTAAGCTGTTCCAGTCGGTTTCCCATAACTTCAAGGCAGCCAGATTGCCGTAGGTCAGGATGGGATCATCGCCGCCATCGTGTGACACCACCACAAAGGGGGCTTCAAAAAGTGCCTTGGCATCAAAGGTTTTGAGGAGCGGTTTGCCTGTCAAGTTTTGATAGCTATCAAACAGCAAACGTGCATGTTCTGTTTGGTAATGGTTGTCCGGGGCAGGGTGTTTCATCGGGTCCTCATATAGAAACGGCCCCACCATGAAAGCGGGGCCGGATAAAACCTTAAGCTGAACTTACTGGCATCGGCCAGAGTTATTTCAGGATCGAACGGCCTGCGTATTCGGCGGTCTCGCCAAGCATTTCTTCGATGCGAATGAGCTGGTTGTATTTCGCCAAACGGTCGGAGCGCGACAAAGAGCCGGTTTTGATTTGGCCACAGTTGGTGGCAACAGCCAGATCGGCGATAGTCGCGTCCTCGGTTTCACCGGAACGGTGAGACATGACGTTTTTGAACCCTGCACGGTGGGCCATGTCGACGGCCTTTAGGGTTTCAGACAAAGAGCCGATTTGGTTCACCTTCACCAGCATCGCGTTGGCAGAACCTTTTTCGATGCCAGTTGCCAGACGTGTTGGGTTGGTCACAAACAGATCGTCGCCGACCAACTGTACCTTGTCACCAATGGTGTCTGTCAACATTTTCCAGCCGTCCCAGTCGTCTTCGTCACAGCCATCTTCGATAGAAATGATGGGGTAGTCTTCGACCAGTTTGGCCAGATAGGCGACGTTTTCTTCGGAGGTCAGGGAAATGCCTTCGCCCTTCATTTCATATTTGCCGTCTTTGAAATATTCGGTAGAAGCACAGTCCAACGCGAGGTAGATGTCTTCGCCCGGTTTGTAACCTGTCTTTTCAATGGCGGACATGACGAAGTCCAAAGCGGCGCGGGTGCTTTCAAGGTTTGGTGCAAAGCCACCTTCATCGCCGATACCCGTGTTGTGACCGGCTGCGGAGAGCTCTTTTTTCAGCGTGTGAAAGACTTCGGCCCCCATGCGGATGGCTTCTTTGATATTGGTTGCAGAAACCGGCATGATCATGAATTCTTGGATGTCGATCGGGTTGTCTGCGTGCTCTCCGCCGTTGATGATGTTCATCATCGGAACAGGCAGAACGCGGGCGGATGTGCCGCCGATATAACGATACAAAGGCTGGGCTGTAAAATCGGCAGCGGCTTTGGCAGCAGCCAAGGATACACCAAGAATGGCGTTCGCGCCTAGGCGCGCTTTGTTTTCTGTGCCGTCCAGCTCGATCATGGCGCCATCAAGGGCTTCTTGCTCGGTGACGTCCAGACCCACCAGCGCTTCGGCGATTTCACCATTCACTGCTGCAACAGCTTCAAGCACGCCTTTGCCGCCGTAACGGGACTTGTCGCCATCGCGCTTTTCAACTGCTTCATAGGCACCTGTTGAGGCACCAGAAGGAACAGCAGCACGGCCTAGTGTGCCGTCTTCGAGTACAACATCGACCTCGACGGTCGGGTTGCCACGGCTGTCCAGAATTTCACGGGCGAAAATGTCAACGATCATGCTCATGGGGCAATCCTCAAAATGGCTTGGGTTTGAGGGGTTCATAGCAGGGTCGGCGCAATTGTAAATGCATTCTGTTATCGCTAACAGAGCCTTTATCGCTAACAGTTGCTCAGTAGGGCAAGATTTTATGTATGCGAGGCAGGTGCAGCTTGTCTTTCGCGAACGTAGGCGTAAATCCCACTGCCCACGATTAGGATAATACCCAAATAGGTAATCGTGTCTGGCCGCTCTTTAAAAATGATAAGACTCACCGCCATGGCAAAGATGATCCGTGAATATCGAAAGGGTGCAACCACTGAAATTTCAGCAATACGCACAGAGGTGGTTACGGCGAAATAGGACAAAGTCATAAAGAATATAGTGGCAATCAGATAGGCCGTGGTTTGAGCGTCAGGTATTTGAGCTGGGTCTTCCCATAGCAGCACAATTATACCGGTCGGAATAATTAAAACAAAGGCATACAACGCCATCAAAGGCGTTGAGACGTTCTGTGGTGCCGCACGTGTGGCAACGTCTCGAACTGACAGCATTACTGTGCCGAGTACAGCAAACAGAGAGTTGGCCTCAAAGCTATCTCCACCCGGACGAATAACTAAGAGTACACCGAAAAAACCGACGGTGATCGCGCTCCATCTGCGAAGTCCGACTTTTTCCCCAAGAAATAAAACTGCCAGCAAAGTGATCAGTAGAGGGCTCACTTGCATGATGGCCGCAGAGCTGGACATGTCCGTTAGGGCGAACGCCGTAATAAAAGCAAAGGCACCAATCGATTCAGCAACATTGCGGAGCAAAATCATCGGGGAAAAGAACGTTTGGGAAATTATTTTTTCCCGTCTCCACAAACATATGGCCAAATAGACAATCGTGCCGCCCAGACCCATGACAATCAGGATTTGTCCGTTTGGTAAAGTGGTGGTGGCAAGCTTGATGAAACCGTCGGCCAAAGCAAATCCAACCATCGCCGCAACCATGAGTATTATGCCACGTACATTCTGCATTCGGGATCCCTTGTGACATCGCGAACTTGGTTGAATGCGCTGTTTCGTCAGCCTTAGCTTACCAAACTCAGGAGTGCAATGTCAGTCCAGATCGGCCTTCACAATTTTTGAACCGCAGAGGTAGAGGCTCGCACGATTAGCTCGGCTGGCATTAGGCGTTGTAACGCGCTGACGTCCGCGCCGCCCGATAAGGACACCAACATTTTTGCAATCTCGCAACCGGCTGTTCGGATCGGTGCACGTGTCACTGTTAGGGGAACCGAGAAGTTTTCGGTTTTCATAGAGGAAAGGCCGTCATCGTGAGATATAACCGAGACCTCCCGCCCAATTTCGAGGCCTTCCTCGCGTAATCTGCGCGTTAGACCCAGTGTTTGTAATGTCGAGGAACAAAGGATCGCAGTTGGTGGCTTTGCCAGTGCATAAAGGATCTGGGTTTGGCGATATCCCTCGTCTTCGCTCATGGGACCATGGTGGATTAGTGTTGGATCGATGGGAATGCCAGCTTCTTTCAGGACTTGTTCATACCCAGCCAGACGTTCTTGAGCGAACATGGAATCTCCTGTTCCATTGATCAACGCAATGCGATTGTGTCCCAGATTGATTAACAGTCGGGTTGCGTCTGCGAAGGCGATTTTATTGGCGACGTCAAAAAAGGCGTAGGGGGTCTCTATATCGCTTTGCCCGTGGACGACAAATGGGAAGTTCATCTCAGAAAGAGCAAGTATGCGGGGATCGTTCACTTTGGGAGCAGAGACAACAAAGCCATCAACTTTACCGGTTGTTGCAAAGCGCCGGTACGTGCTTAATCCTTGTGCCGCAGTGAGGACAACGTCTAAATCCATGGAAGCCAGTTCGTGGGTGAATCCGGATAAAAAATCAACAAAGTGTGGGTCGTTTAGCAAATCATCTGATTGATCCAGAACGATTCCAAAGGCCCCGGCCTTTCCTGTCGCCAGTCGGCGCGCCGATGTATTAGGCCTATAATTTAGTCTTTTGGCCTCTTCCATGACGCGTTCACGAGTCTTGGCGTTTACCGTCGTGTATCCGTTCAGCGCACGGCTGACGGTGGCCTGTGAAAGGCCTAAGTGATCTGAGAGTTCCCTGAGATTCATGTTGGTCCTCTTGTGTCGTAGGCCGCTGTTGTGCCTGAAAGCGCTTTCACAATGGTAGCGTGAAAATATTGCTGACATCAAGGTTTTGTCGAGGATTTATATGAAGTGAGTGCGTAATAAGTTATTTTACTGGTATTGACAGCAGCGGGATTTCTGAAATTATTGAAAGCGCTTTCAGGTATTGTATAAAACGGGCAATTTGCTCGATGGGGGAATAATGACTTCAACGCAGGCCAACGGCCTATTGGCTGGTGACATAGACTGGTGGCGTGGTGCAGTGATCTATCAGATCTACCCGCGTTCCTTTCAGGATGATTCCGGGTCTGGTATCGGAGATCTCAATGGGATCACGCGTCGATTGGATCATATTGCAGGGCTTGGGGTTGATGCGATTTGGTTATCACCTTTTTTCACCTCTCCCATGAAAGACATGGGGTATGACGTTTCGGATTACTGTAATGTTGATCCAGAATTTGGAACGCTCGATGATTTTGACGCGTTGGTTGCAAAGGCACACGCCTTAGGCCTTCGGGTCATGATTGATCAGGTGCTTAGTCATTCCTCTGATCAACATGCGTGGTTCACTGAAAGCCGCGTTTCTAAAGATAATGCAAAGTCGGATTGGTACGTTTGGGCGGATGCAAATCCAGACGGAACCCCTCCCAATAATTGGCAGTCCATTTTTGGGGGGGCGGCATGGACTTGGGATGCGCGTCGCAAACAGTATTACATGCATAACTTTTTGACGACGCAGCCGGATCTGAACTTCCATTGCGCAGATGTGCAAGCAGCATTGTTGGATGCCACTCGGTTCTGGTTGGACCGGGGAGTGGATGGGTTCCGATTGGATACGGTGAACTTTTATGTCCATGACAAGGAGCTGCGCAGCAATCCACCCTATACTGGTGCAAATAACGATATTCCTGATATCAATCCCTATGGTTATCAGGAACATATCTACGATAAGACACAGCCGGAGAATATTGAATTCATTAAGAAATTTCGTTCCTTGATGGGTGAGTATCCCGGTGCGGCTGCCGTGGGTGAAGTGGGGGATGGGGAGCGTTCCTTGCAAACCATGGCGGAATACACTGCGGATGGAAATCGCCTGCAGATGTGCTACTCTTTTGATATGCTTAGCCCAGACTATTCGGTCGAACATTTCCGGGGCTGTGTGGAGCGGTTTGAGGCGGCGAGCGTTGAATTTTCCCAAGGAAATTCGTGGCCGTGTTGGGCATTTTCCAATCATGACGTTACCCGCCATATGAGCCGTTGGGCTGATCTGTCCGATAATCCGACCCTTGTTGCGAAACAGGCGGTGAGCTTGTTGTTGTCTCTCAAGGGGTCGGTTTGTTTGTATCAAGGCGAAGAGTTGGGTTTAACCGAAGCCGAATTGCAATTTGAGGATTTGACAGATCCGTACGGCATAACATTTTGGCCCGAATTTAAGGGGCGGGACGGATGTCGGACGCCGATGGTTTGGGACTCAAAGGCGCCTAACGCTGGGTTCTCTTCCTCGACGAAGACGTGGTTGCCGGTCACTGAGCCCCATGTTGTTGCCGCCGTCGATACGCAAGAAGGCGTGGAGGAGTCGATTCTGGAATTCTATCGTGATTATCTGGCGTTCCGGAAATCTCGGCCTTCGTTGATCACCGGAGACATCGCATTCCTTGATTGGGAGGATGGTCTGGCGTTCGTGCGGACGCTGGATGACGAAAAGACCTTATGTGTCTTTAACCTGAGCAACAGCCCGGTGACGTTTGTGCCTCCTGAGGGGACACTTACCCCGCTTCGCGGACAAGGTGATCATAATGCTGTTACCCTTCAGGGGTTCGGCACATTCATCGCGGCCCTAGGGTAAGATCTGTAATAAAATGGGCGATGGCGATTTGTGCCGTCGCCCAATTTTATGCCTGAATAAGCTATAGAGGGTGATTTAAGACACCGTGTTCAGTGTGGTTGACAATCCAGCGATTACGCCTCGCAGTTCTGCAAGGCCGTGCAGCCGCCCAACCATCGGGTATCTAGGGTGGTGTAGATTGTTCAGATCACTTAACAAGGCATGCCCATGATCGGGTCTGAATGGAATGTTCCGATCTGAACGCCCATCTGTTTGGTGTCATTTTTCTTCTGAAAGGATGATGCGGATTAAGCCGACCATATCGGTATCCCCCTCCCGATGCGCAGCTTCTTGGAAGGATCTATAGGGTTCTTTTTTGATGTTTCTAAGGTGCGCAAAGTGTGTGCGATCCGCGTATTTTTTGGCATTTGCAGGAACGTCATTTTCGATGTTCGCACCAAGTGAGCCTGAGCAAAGCGTCAGCCCATTCGCGGTGTGATCCACTATGTTCAGTATGTGTTCAATGTCATCTGCGGATGATATGATCCGTGGAAGCCCCAGCAGAGGACGAGGTGGATCATCAGGGTGTACGCACATGCGAATGCCGAGATCTGCGGCAGTAGGTATGGCTTCGTTTGAGAAGCGTTTGAAATTGCTGTGAAGATCGGCGGCTTTAAATCCACTGCGCGGGTGAGGCTTATCTTTTAACTCATTGATATCATATCGATCCTAAGTATCGGGTAAGCCAGATATTACCGCCGTTAATAGGCGTTCTTTTCGGTGTCATCCATTGACGCCGCCGAGCTTTCTGCAGTGGTAAGAACCTCAGGGGTGTAGTCCGCTTCAGCGCCAGAGCGCTGCAACATATGACCTTCAAACCCGGCCATATCGACCTGTGAAAACCGCAAAGCATGGCCGCCTGATGCAAGGGGCGCATCCAATTTTGTGCGCATCCAGTCAAAGGGGGCATGAAGTTGTGGCAAACTACGGACACACCTTCGGCGGCAAGATTGGCGATAATTTGTCCAATTCCCCATTGCCGCGTTTGATATCCTCGTGTACGGGCAGGCTTTCAACTGCGTTCCAATACAGGTTTGCCGGGGCCTTTGCGTTAAGGTCTTTGCGTTTTGTGATTGCAACACGTGACCAGACCTCTCCGTACGGGAGGTCATGCAAGGCGGTAACGATGCCCTGTACGCCCGTTTGCACAATATCGGAAAGAGCGATGGTATCTAGGAGACCAAACCAGCGTAGCTTTCGATCATGTGGTGTACTCGATGGAGTGGCATAGTGTTGTTCAGCGTAGAGGTGCACTATTGATTGTGGTATTCTAGTATGGTAGTTTAGTGGTCAAGTCAAATTGTGCAAACCAAAGTGATAGAGGGCGACATTCATTGCAGCAGTTGAAAAATCAGTCACTTGAGCCAACCGTTGTGTCCGAAACTGTTTCTGACCAACTTTTTCGCAGGATCTATCATGCGATTATCACTTTGGAACTGGCGCCCGGTGCTAAAATTTCCGAGACCGAAGTGGCAAGGCAGTTCAGTGTCTCTCGTCAACCTGTCAGAGAGGCATTTGCTACCCTTGGTCGATTGGGTTTTTTGTCCATCCGTCCACAACGGGCAACTTTGGTTACGAAGATCTCGGATAGGGCTGTCAAAGACGCAAGCTTTGTGCGGTGCGCACTAGAGTTGGCCTGCTTTAAAGAAGCGATGGGCAATCTAACTTCTGCGAACCTTGATCAATTGCGGGATAATCTTAGCAAACAAAGCGTGGCACTTGAGAAGGTTGATCTGGGGGCGTTTCAATTTGCTGATGACCAATTTCATGAGCTGATTTGCACAATTGCGGGTCACGGACCGGTTTGGAAGATCGTTCAAGGGCAAAAAGCACATTTGGATCGCGCGCGGTTTTTATCGATGACCCACGATCGACAGGTCGCCTACGATGAACATCTTGCCATTCTTCAGGCTATGGAGGATGGGGCAGTTGCAAAGTTGGAAGAGATCGTGACCACCCACCTGACACGATTATACCGGGTACTGCCGCGCATACGGGCAGCCCATGGATATTACTTTGAGGATGAAGCGTGACCAAACGATTTACCGCCATTGGCGAATGCATGGTAGAGATGTCGCCTTCGGGGCTTGGAGAATTCTCTATGGGTTTTGCAGGGGATACCTTTAACACCGCGTGGTATCTGCGCAAACTGGCGGGCAGTTCGCTAGAGGTCGCTTATTTGTCCGCTATCGGTGATGATGCGCCCTCTGTTGCAATGGAAACATTGATGCGCGATGCGGGAATTGTTCCCGAACTTACCGTGCGGCCGGGCGGTCACGTGGGTCTTTATATGATATCCTTGAAAAACGGAGAGCGTAGTTTTTCGTATTGGCGAGACAGTTCGGCGGCGCGAACTTTGGCGGATGATTTGGAGAAGGTCCCAGACCTAAAGGCGGACGATGTCGTCTTTTTTTCGGGCATTTCATTGGCAATCTTGCCGGAAGAGGGGCGTTTAAAATTGCTCCAAGTGTTAAAGGATGCGCGAAGCAACGGGGCAAAGATCGTGTTTGATCCGAATTTGCGACCCAGGTTGTGGGCGTCGGACACAGACATGTGTGATTGGGTTACAAAAGGTGCGGCTGTGTCTGATGTGGCTTTGCCATCTTATGAAGATGAAGCCACATTCTTTAATGACGCGGATCAGACAGCCACAGGCAATCGCTATCTCGCAGAGGGATGCGAATTGGTGATCGTAAAGGATGGTCCTGACCCGGTATTTGTGATGCACGCTGATAAAACAGAAGGTGTATCCCCCGAAGTTGTCAGCGAGATCGTTGATACGACGGCAGCAGGCGATGCATTTAATGCCGGTTTTCTGGCTGGGCTTAACGCGGGCCTGTGCACATCGGAGTCCGTTTCCGTGGGGTGTCGTTTGTCGGCGCAAGTCATAGGTAAACGAGGCGCTTTAGTGGAAATTGATACTGCCGGTTTGGGAATTTGATCGTTTGATCAAGACGGGTCAGGCAATCCTGATCCGTCTTGTTCCGTGTCAGTGTCAGAGAATCTGAGCGACAATCTTTTTGGCCTCAATAGAGGGCGTAGACAGGGCATCCCGGTCTTCTCCAGGGAAGAAGCGGGCGCGTGTGGCCGTTGCCATTGGGGCAGGGGACAAAAGATGTACCTTAGGACCTGTCGTGACGGTTTCGGCCTGCCAGCTTTGCGCCAAAGCCGTTTCGGCGGCTTTGCTCGCGCCATAAGCGCCAAAGAATTTTTGGCCC
Organism: Pseudoruegeria sp.; assembly: GCA_039972875.1. Lineage (GTDB taxonomy): Bacteria > Pseudomonadota > Alphaproteobacteria > Rhodobacterales > Rhodobacteraceae > Pseudoruegeria. The sequence continues at coordinate 206,047 of JBDWMA010000042.1, read as the reverse complement.
GCGCGTTCGTCTTTCATAAAGAGAGCTTGCCCATCACGTGCCTTAAGAAGGGGCTCAACATAGCCAATCAGGCGTCCGGGGACTGTCACGTTTACCAAAACGCTTTTATCCCAATCTTTGGCCGCCAGATGGCCTGCCGGGGCAAGGGGGGCGGCGTGAATGGCCGTATGGGCCCAAAGGTCCAACCCACCCCACCGATCAAAGATAGACCGGCAAAGGTGCATCATGGCGGCGTCAGTGGTGACGTCCATTGGCGCAAGCGTTGCTGATCCGCCTGCGGCCTGAATACGGTCATCCAGTTCCTCTAGGGCGCCAGTCGTCCGACCAACGGCAATTACATGATAGCCAAGGGTTGCGAATTCCAACGCCAGTGCTGCGCCCAGACCGCGCGAAGCGCCGGTCACCAATGCGGTTTTTTCAGTATTCTCTGCCATAAAACTGCTTTGTCATTCCTTTGCGCCTAGAACAAGACCCAACATTTACGGCGCGCCGTTTTTACGCGGGTTTATGCAATTCATAGGTTGCGCAAACCTCATCATAGTGGATTTGCTCGCCGATGTTTGTCATCCCCAATCGTTGCATGACTTTTTGAGAGGCAATGTTCTGGGGATGTGTCACTGCGGTTAGATAGTCTATGCCCACCGGCCCAAAGGCATAATCGATGGCAGCTTGACCGGCCTCGGTTGCGTAGCCCATGCCCTGAAATTCTGGAAACAGACGCCAGCCGACTTCAAGGGGGTTGCTTTCAAGGTGGGCCAGATGTTGCAGGCAGGCGGCACCAACCACACGATCCGAAGTCTTTTCGATCAAAACCCACCAACCAAAGCCATATTTGGCCCAGCGGCGTTGGATTTTATTGATAGATTCTTCGGTCCTTTCCAACGGTTCTGGGATGTCTCCGCCCAAAAACTGCATGATTTCAGGTGTATTGTTCATTCGGTTCAAATCGGCAAGATGCTGAACGCTATGGGGTTCCAGCCTCAATCGGTTGCTCTCTCGGATGTGCAGGGCTGTGGCAGGGATGTTCATTTGAGTTCCATCAGAGAGATCTGCCTTTAAGCGCAACAGGGCCGATTGGCAGACGCCAAGGTCAAGCCATTGACAGCCTTGGCAAGCGTCGTTCAAATCTTGCGGAGAAACCAGTTCGCGCATTCTGCGTTGCGCCTCACCCCATGTCAGGCGTTCGCCGTTGGACAACCCAAGGAGTGTGGCATGGCGCGCATCAAGTGCCGCAATTTTGGGTTCATCCGTGCAAAGATTATCTTTTCGCATCGGGCAAGGGGCGCAAATATCATCGGTCTGATTTACGACTTCTATGATCACCCCATTTCCGTATTGCGCCCGCAAACGCCCCATCACAATCGCTGTCATATTGGCTGTGAAGTCGTCGGAATAACCTTTGCCTTCAAAACCGAGGGAGCACAGGAAATGATGCGGACGATAGCGTAAAGGGGGGCGGGCATTGTTCATATGACTGGGATAAAAGCGACTGCGCCCCCGCGTCAAGAAAAACGCGAGGGCGCAGAGAGCTCATTATTTGAAATGACGGCTTATTCAGCGGCTTTCAGTTCAAACCCTTTGTCGATCATATCAGTGGGGGGCACGGGGTACTCTCCTGAGAAGCAAGCATCGCAATAGGCGGGGCTTTTGGCGTCTCGCCCGTTGGCCTCTCCTGCCGCCCGGTAGAGCCCATCCAGAGAGATGAATTTAAGCGAGTCAACACCAAGGTATTCACACATCTCGTCTTCGTTCATACGGGCGGCCAACAATTTATCGCGGTTCGGCGTGTCGACCCCATAGAAACAGGGCCACATTGTTGGGGGCGAGGCGATGCGGAAATGCACTTCTGCAGCGCCGGCATCCAAAATCATGTCTTTGATTTTACGGCTGGTGGTTCCACGGACAACCGAATCATCCACCAAGATCACCCGTTTGCCTTTGATCAAAGCGCGGTTGACGTTGAGCTTCAGTCGCACACCCATGTTTCGGATCTGTTCGGTTGGTTCAATAAAGGTCCGGCCCATGTATTGATTTCGAATGATCCCCATTGCATAGGGAATACCGCTTTCTTGGCTAAACCCGATTGCTGCAGGTGTGCCACTGTCAGGAACAGGGCAGACGAGGTCAGCATCGACCGGGGCTTCTCGAGCCAATTCAACGCCGATTTGGCGGCGTGTATCATAGACCGAACGCCCACCAAGAATACTGTCAGGACGGCTGAAATAGACATGCTCAAAAATGCAAAACCGAGGTTTTTTCTTTTCAAAGGGGTGATAACTCTCGATGCCATTTTGTGTAATGACAACCATTTCACCTGGTTCAATTTCGCGAACATATTCAGCGCCGATGATATCCAGCGCGCAGGTTTCTGAGGACAGCGCATAGCCATCGGCAATTTTGCCGAGAACCAATGGGCGTACTCCTAATGGATCACGCACACCGATCAGTTTAGTGCGGGTCATAGCCACCACGGAAAACGCGCCTTCGACACGGCGTAGGGCGTCTTTCATCCGCTCTGGGATATTGCGCTGCAATGAGCGTGCCATGAGGTGGATGATGCATTCAGAGTCAGAAGAGCTTTGGAAGATCGATCCACGATCGATCAATTCCCGACGCAGGGAATCGGCATTGGTAATATTGCCATTATGCGCAATCGCCGCGCCACCCATAGAGAATTCGCCAAAGAAGGGCTGAACATCCCGGATCGCGGTTTGGCCTTTAGAGCCTGCGGTTGAATACCGAACATGGCCAATTGAAACGGGACCGGGCAGGGTCTCCATTAGACTGGCCTTGGTGAAATTGTCGCGAACATATCCAAACCGGCGGGCAGAATTAAAGCCATGATCCGGATCGTGTGACACAATTCCGCCGGCCTCCTGTCCACGGTGTTGCAGGGCATGCAGGCCAAGGGCAACGAAATTCGCTGCGTCCTTTACGCCAACAACGCCGAACACGCCGCATTCTTCCTTGAGTTTGTCATCGTCGAACGGGTGGCTGAGGGGCATCTCTAGCATTTTGGCGGCAGCTCCGAATCCCTGAGGAGTGATTTGGCCCTGTCATAGGGGTTCCGAGCGCAACTGTCATCAAAGCTTCGTAAATGGATGACCGATTATGTTGCGAATTAATCCCGTCTTCATTTTTTGAGCCTAATTTTGAGGAGAAATAAAGGATAAAGGAGGTCTCTGCGATGAAGGGTATGGTTTTTGTTGAATTGCTGAACATGGCTGAAAATGCAGTTGGTGAGGAAATGGTTGATGACGTCCTTGACGAATATCAAACCACTTCCAAAGGCGCATTCACGGCAGTTGGCAATTATCCTTGCAGCGACCTAATGTCTTTGGTCGGTGGGTTTAGCGAAAAAACCGGGATTTCTGGGGATGATTTGCAGACCATGTTTGGGTCTTGGATGTTTGAAAGGTTTAGTTTGGGTTATCCTCAATTCTTTGAAGGAAAGAACGACGCCTTTACGATGCTCGAATCTATTGAGGATGAGGTTCACGTCGAAGTTCGCAAGCTTTATCCCGAGGTTGAACTGCCCACATTTGCAACAGAACGAACGCCGGATGGCGGTTTCATCATGTCGTATCGGTCTGAACGGCCATTGGTTCCCTTCTGTAAGGGCATGATCGAAGCCTGCTTGAAGCATTTTGGCCAGGAGGCACAGATTGTCGTTAAAGATTTCTCAGAATCGGCAGAAGCCCGCGCCGATTTCATTATTAAATCAGCGGCCTGATCCAATGACGTCAACCGAAGAATCTAAGGTTTCCCGACGTCGATATGATCGTGCCCTGACCGCGCGGGCTGAAGCTGAAGAGCTCCTCGAAGCTAAAAGTCGAGAGCTATATGAAGCGAATGTTGAGCTTAAGAAACAGGCGCAGTTTCTAGAGGATCGAGTTGCGGCCCGAACCAAAGAATTGCGATCTTTGTTGGCAACAGCAGAAAGCGCAAATGCCGCCAAATCTTCCTTTCTCGCAATGATGAGCCACGAACTGCGAACCCCATTGAATGGAGTTCTTGGTATCGCCCAAGCCTTAGAAGAAAGTGATTTGGATGAGGAGCAGTTGTTCCTTTTGAAGACACTTTCTAATTCGGGCGAGCAGCTTCTTCGACTTTTGAATGATGTTTTGGATCTCAGCAAAATTGAGGCAGGCAAAATAGAGCTGGAGTTGCGTGATCTTGATGTACGTCAGCTTTTAAGTGAAATTTTGGTGCCTCATGAGGAAATTGCCCAAAGTAAAGGGATCAACATCAATATGGACTGCGGCAATACTGTCCCTCAATTATTGAATGCCGATGGCCATAGATTGCGCCAAATCATTGATAACTTTATGTCAAACGCGATTAAATTTACTGATGTTGGGACGGTAACACTTTCGGTTCAACGGCGGGTTGAGCTAAGGGGTCGAGATGTCATTGAGGTTTCGGTTCAGGATACGGGCATTGGGATTACGCCTGAACAAATGGATCGTTTGTTTACACCTTTCACGCAAGCAGATAGCTCTACGTCACGCAAATTTGGTGGGACGGGGTTGGGTTTGGTTATTGCACGCAACCTATGTCGATTAATGGGTGGCGATGTAAGCGTCCAAAGTGCGCCAGGGCAAGGTACATGTTTTAAGTTCTGGATCGATGCATTGGGGAGCAAGGCGCAGTCTGAACGCGACGATACACAGATGTTGAAACAATCTGGAAAAGCGCCTCATTGGAACGGTGTGCTGAATGTTCTGATGGCGGAGGACAACAAAACCAATCAAGTTGTTATGAAGGCTTTGATGAAGGCCGTACCAATGAAATTGAACATTGTAGAAAACGGTAGGTTGGCGGTCGACGCGGTTTTGAAGGAACAATTTGATGTCGTTTTAATGGATATCAATATGCCTACAATGGATGGGCTCGAGGCCACACGGCGAATTCGATCTGCTGAAAAACAAAATCAAACAGTCCGTGTTCCAATCATTGCGTTGACCGCGAATGCAATGCGTGACCAACAGGAAGAGTATAAACGGATTGGTATGGATGATTGTGTGACCAAGCCAGTTCGAAAAGATGAATTGTTGATGACGGTGACGAGTGTCTTAAAGAGATATAGTCATCCTGCACTTAATGCAGCGTGATATTATTTTCACCCCCACGTTTACACGCGAGGGTGAATTTGTAGGTATCGATTAGTTTGCAGAGCAGTTGCTGACGAGTTCTTCGTAGCGGCCAACGATCCAACCCGGGGCATCCTCTGGGATGTTTTCATTAATGTTGTCCTGAACCTGCGCAAAAACACGGGCAGAACGACTGTCGTCAACCATCGGGACGGCCTGATCTACGACAACGCGATCATAGACAACGAGGCCAACCGCGACGAGTAAAAGTCCCCGTAGAACACCGAACATAAATCCAAGTCCCTGATCGAGCCCGGATAAAGCCGAACGTTGAATAGCGCTCGAAAACAGGGGGGTAAATATAGAGACTACAACCAATGCGAGGGCAAAAACCCCAGCAAAGGCGGCAATCATTGATAGCTCGCAGCTGTCAGAAATAAAATCCTTCAGCAAAGGAACTTCTTTGATCAAGGGTTCCGCTTTCGGCGCAAATAGAAAGGCCAAAACAGCGGCGGCGATCCACCCCAATATAGCCATGCCTTCGCGGACAAATCCGCGGGAATAGGCCAAAATCGCTGACACGACGATGATCACGGCAACGACACCGTCGATTATGGTAAAGCCTTCCATGCGTCTCTCTCTCCTGTCCGGTTAGCCGGCTCCGAATATATCTCCGACAAAGGTTGTTAGATCAGCCATTTGACTGACTGACACGTCACTACCTTCGCCTGTTTTGCTGCGCGTTGGCGCAATTGCTTTGGTGAAACCAAGTTTTCCGGCTTCTTTCAACCGGTTTTCTGTTTGTCCGACGGCGCGCAGAGACCCTGATAGACTGATTTCTCCGAAAACCACAGTTTCTGCGGGGATCGCAGCGTCTTCACGCGCTGAAAGTAGCGCGGCAGCAACAGCCAAGTCAGCTGCGGGTTCGGAGATTTTCATTCCGCCCGCCACATTCAGATAAACATCGAGCCCTGTAAAAGGGATTCCGCACCGAGATTCGAGGACAGCGAGAATCATCGCCAAGCGCCCACCATCCCATCCAACAACTGTCCGTCTGGGTTGGCTATGGGGGGATGGGGAAACCAAGGCTTGAAATTCACAGAGCACCGGACGCGTGCCTTCGATGCCCGCAAAAACCACCGCACCAGGAGAGGGGTCTTCGCGGTCAGACAAAAACAAGGCGGATGGGTTTAGCACTTCGGCTAAACCTCCCCCTGTCATTTCAAAAACACCAATTTCGTCAGCAGGGCCAAAGCGATTTTTTACGGCACGGAGTATCCGGAATTGATGACCCCGTTCACCTTCAAAATAAAGAACTGTATCCACCATGTGTTCTACCACACGTGGCCCAGCGATTTGGCCTTCCTTTGTGACATGGCCCACAAGGACGACCGCCATACCTTTGCGTTTGGCAAACGTGGTGAGTTCATGGGCTGCCGCGCGGACCTGACTAACCGAGCCGGGCGCACTTTCGACATTGTCTGACCACATCGTTTGAATGGAGTCGATAATGGCAATATCCGGCTTTTCGTTGTCCAGCGTGGTCAAAATATCTCGAAGATTGGTTTCGGCAGCAAGCTTAACGGGTGCATCTGTTAAATCTAGGCGCTGTGCCCGCATACGTACTTGTGCGCTGGCTTCCTCACCTGAAACATAGATCGCTTTTAGCCCGGCTCGGGCGAAACTTGCCGCAGCCTGCAACAATAGGGTGGACTTCCCAATTCCCGGATCGCCACCAACTAAAATGGCAGACGCGGGCACCAAACCTCCACCTAACACGCGGTCGAGTTCCGCCATGCCAGACTGTGTTCTGGGCGGAGGGCTTTCTTCGGTGGACAAATCTGTTAATTCGATTGATCGACCGCGTTTTCCTCCCAGTGATTTCGAAGAAGGGCCCGCAGAGATGGGGACCTCTTCGGATATGGAGTTCCATGCGCCGCAGGAATCACATCGGCCGGACCATTTGCTGGTAACGGCCCCGCAGTCGTTGCATGTGTATGATTTAGATTTTGCCATGCTGTTTTTTGCCCGAGGAGTCTGGGAAAGCCAAGCGAATTGCGACTTAGCCAGCGGCATTGATTTGCTTATCTGTGTAGATTGATAATCCCAATGACGACAGCACGCAAAAACTAAACAAATATAGCCCCCAGCCGGTTTCCACGCGCCCAACTCCAGTGCCCTTGATGACCACGATATAAAGAGCGACCAAGAAAATATCTGCCATCGCAAATTTACCTAACCAAGTTATGATAGGCAAATACTTGGGGGATAGGGCCCCAAATTGGATGCCCGCCAGAATAAGTGTTTTGCTGTAAGGCGCTATAAACGCCAACAGAAAAACTAAAATTGCTAGGAATACATCCGATTTCCATAGGGATAGCAGGCCTGAGAAAACGGAAATTTCGGACAGCCCGAATAAAGGTAACAATCCAGCGCGCATCAAAGGCGCAAACCACGCAATTGGAAACAAGACGAGCAATGCTAGATTGCTAAAACGTGCAATGGTCGACACAGGAAAGTTCATTCGCAAAGCTATATGACGCCGCGAAGTCCCTCACAACCCAGATTGGTTAGTGTTTGTTTTGCTTTGACATCGCAACCACTTTCCCATCGCTCAGAGGCAAAGAGAAACCGATTTCCGGCAATACGTCCTGAAGGTCTTTATGCAGCCGTTCTAACTGAGTTTGAATGACGTGTTCATCCAATTCCACCTCATGCAACCAGCGTTTTAGTTCTTTTACGCTCCGCGTGGCGATATCGATCTGTTCCTGAAAACGCTCAACCTCTTGTTGGCGTTGCCTGAGGAACAATTTTGCGCGTTCAACTTTTTCGTCGGCATATACTTCGGCTATGTCACGGGACTCTTGGCTCATTTGTGCGGCGACTTGCAAAATTTCGGGCTCAAGGACGTCCAGATCGGGGTGCTGGCGCAAATAGACGATCCGCTCGCGAACGGCATCAAATTCGCTACGGAGCATGAAGGCGCCCCGTCGATCTGCATCATGGCTGATTGCATAGGCCCGCGCAACATCATCCATTGTCATCGAAAAATCTCTGTGGGAGCGTTCCAACGCGGTCATGCGTCGGTTTGCCGGAATGTAAAAGCATAAAAGGGTAAAGAGAAAGGCGACGCCGCATTGAATCCAGATACCGGCAGAGGGGACTAAAATTTCCCCAAATTGAGCAGTGACTGTCAGCCAAGGATAAAACCCAGTTGCCGATAATAAACATAACACAACGCTCGCAGAGGCTGCCGTCACGATTACAAATAGAGATGCAACCTGAAGAAATTTCTGGAAACGATGAAAATTACTCTCAGAAGGGCTTTGCATAAATCTACCATCTTAAAAAAATCACTCTTTCAAACAGGATAGCGGACGAAGCTCATTCGGTCAGGGGGGGAATATTTTGTGATTGATCACAACTTGCCGCAGAAGATGGTGCAAACTGTAACAAAGCGTGTGATCAAAATTGGAGGATCATACTAAATGAACACCCCAAGGCAAAGTGTTGTGTTTTTTTTGCAGGATGGCACAATTTTAATAAATTCGCCGATCAGCGTACCGATTCGATGGGACCGTCTGCCCGACCATTGATAAATTGGGATAAAAAGGGATCTTCTGAGGTGTCCATTTCATTGATCGGGCCAGTCCATTGAATTTTACCGTCATGAAGCATGGCGACGTGATCGGCTATGGCACGAACGCTGCTCATATCATGGGTGATGGTCATCGCGGTCGCGCCCATTTCGACAACGATCTCTTTGATAAGGGCGTTGATGACGCCTGACATAATCGGGTCAAGCCCGGTGGTGGGTTCATCAAAGAAAATGATTTCCGGGTCTGCAGCAATCGCGCGTGCCAAGCCGACACGTTTTTGCATACCCCCAGATAGTTCTGCGGGAAATAGGTCCGCAACATCGGCGGACAACCCAACCCGTCTTAGTTTTTCTATTGCTATGGAGCGGGCCTCGCCTTTTGGTTTCTTTAAGCGACCACGCAACAAGCGGAAGGCGACGTTCTGCCAGACGGGGAGGGAGTCAAACAACGCACCGCCTTGAAACAACATGCCAAAGTGGGCCAGAAAAGCCTCGTGGTCGTCGCCTTTTGTGCCCGATATTTCAATGGAACCTTGATCCGGTGGGATTAACCCCAAAATGGATTTCAGCAGTACGGATTTCCCTGTGCCTGATCCGCCAATGATGACCATGCTTTCCCCTTTGGGAATAATAAGGTCCACCCCCTGTAAAACATGTTTGGGTCCAAAGGATTTATGCAGATCGGTGAGCGTTATCATGCGGAGAAAAACGCCTCTGTCAGGATGAAGTTTGCCGCCAAGATTAAGACAGATGCAGAAACCACAGCTGACTTTGTTGCACGGCCAACGCCTTGGGCGCCGCGCCCTGATGTCATGCCGTAATAGCACCCCATGATTGCAACGATAAAGCCAAATGCGGCCCCCTTCACGAGACCAGAACCAATGTCCCAAAATTCTAGAAAATTGACGGTATTTTGAAGGTAGGCAGCCCCATTAAAGCCAAGGCGATTTGTTCCAATGACAAAGCCACCAAAAATTCCAATGATATCTCCGATTGCGACGAGCAACGGCACCGCGAGCGTTGCGGCCAATACGCGTGGGACTGTTAAGTACTTCATTGGATTCGTCGACAAGGTAACCAGTGCATCAATTTGTTCAGTGACCTTCATCGTTCCAATTTCAGCTGCAATTGACGATGCCACTCGCGCAGCGACCATCAATCCGCCGAGAACTGGCCCGAGCTCGCGTACCATCCCAATTGCAACAATTGACGGAACGACGGCTTCGGCGTTGAAACGCGCGCCACCTGCATAGATTTGCAATGCCAGTGCGCCTCCTGTGAAAAAGGCCGTGAGGCCCACAACTGGCAAGGAGTACCAGCCAATCGTGAGCATTGCAGTGAGAAACTCTCGAAAATAGAACGGAGGTCTGAGGAGATGGCTAAGTGTAGAAAGTGTGAATAAGGTCACCTGTCCCACGCCAGTGAACACCGCCAATGTAACGCGACCTATCCACGTCAGAGGCCAAAGCATCGTCACTTTGAAGGGGCCATGTAGTTACGGTGGTAACGATGACCAAGCGAAGTCAGGATTTCGTATCCAATTGTGCCGGCGGCATCCGCGAGGGTATCTACGGTTTGTTGAGGTCCAAGAATATCCAGTGATTTCGGGATTTCGGGCAAATGAGTGACATCAACAGTCAACAAATCCATCGAAACTCTGCCAACAAGGGGGCAGGGTGTGTCACCATCATATAGAACGGTATTGCTAGACATGGCGCGGATTAGGCCGTCTGCGTATCCTCCTGATAGTGTCGCAATGCGGCTGTCTTTCTCGGCTTGCCAAGTACATCCGTAACCAACAACTTCGCCCGCAACAACATCTCGAATTTGGATGACCGGCAAAGAAAGCTTTACGACAGGCCGTGCCCCCGCAAATGGTTGCCCTCCGTATAAGCCAATGCCCGGACGCGTCACTTGGAAATGAAACTCTTTACCGAGCAAAACACCACCTGTGGCCGCAAGAGATCGCCGCACGGGAATGCCGTCTGTCATAGATCTGAAATTGGCAAGTTGGGCGGCATTTGCACCGTGGTTCGGTTCATCGGCGCAGGCAAGATGGCTCATCAACAAAGTTGGGTTCATTTCTAACGCAATATCTGAAATTGCGCTCCATTCACCAGCTTCTAGGCCCAGCCGATTCATCCCGCTGTCCAATTGAACCCCAAAAGGGTGATTTGGCAGGGATTCTGCGTGGCGGGTGATTTGTTCAATGGAATTGAGCATTGGCGTCAGCTGCAGATCATGGATCATGTCCGTGTCGCCTGCCATATGGCCGCCAAACACGTTAATCTCTGGGCCTGGGCCCAATGCGCCGCGCACTTTTCCGCCTTCTTCCGCGGTTGCCACAAAGAACCTTCTGGCTCCGGCTTCGGCGAGCGCTTTTGAAACACGGTCAGAGCTAAGCCCATAGCCGTCTGCTTTGACAACGGCTGCCGTTTCCACAGCGTTATCTGAAAGTGCATTTAGCGCACGCCAGTTGGCGGTCAGCGCAGAGAGATCGATTGATAAATGTCCTGTACCCATACCATGGGTTTTGACCGAAGGGCAGCCAAGGTCAAGAGGGAATGAGAGCGATAGGGTGGCGCAGACATTTTTGGCGCTGTTCTTTGCCCATTCCTTTGTCAGATGGGCAACGGCCATGCGGTTGAAAAAGAGCCGCTTTTGCGGCTCTAGATCTAGGTTAAATCAATGCACCATCGGCTGATATTGTTGTGCGTCCACCAAGGTAATGGTGCAGCACCTCAGGAAGAAGGACCGAGCCGTCTTCTTGTTGTCCATTTTCAAGCACAGCAATCAGAGTACGCCCCACAGCTAGTCCAGAGCCGTTCAACGTATGTAAAAAGGCCGGCTTTCCACCTGCTTCGGGCTTAAAACGCGCATTCATTCGACGGGCTTGGAAATCACCACATGTGGAGATTGAAGAAATCTCACGGAATGCGTTTTGGCCCGGCAGCCAGACCTCGATGTCATGGGTTCTGCGCGCCCCGAACCCAATGTCGCCAGAGCATAGATTCACAGTGCGATAAGGCAGATCAAGCTTTTCAAGGATAGCTTCGGCGCAGCGTGTCATGCGGGCGTGTTCTTCTTCAGATTTATCTGGATGAACAACGCTGACCATTTCCACTTTTTCAAATTGGTGTTGACGCAACATACCTGCGGTATCTCGCCCGGCGCTGCCTGCTTCGGAGCGGAAACACTGAGTGTGAGCCACATACCGACGCGGCAATTCTGTTTCTGGTACGGTCTCGTTGTTTGCAATATTGGTCAAGGGGACCTCAGCCGTTGGGACCAACCACCATCCATCTGTGGTTTTGTAGCTGTCTTCACCAAATTTTGGCAATTGGCCTGTGCCGAACATCATTTCTTCGCGCACTAGGACGGGTGTCCAGGTTTCGGAAAGCTGATGTTCGTCCACATGGGTGTCCAGCATGAACTGGGCCAACGCCCGGTGCAGTCTTGCGACGGCAGCAGAGAGGACAACAAATCGTGACCCGGACAGTTTCGCAGCGGTTTCGAAATCCATGCCAGCCTGAACCGCTGGCAGTTCATAATGCTCTATCGGATCAAAAGCAAAATTAGGAAGATTACCCCAGCTGCGAATTTCAACGTTGTCGTCTTCTGTCGCACCTTCGGGCACGTCATCATACATGATGTTTGGCAGCCCCATCAGCATTTCTGACAATTTGGCATCCTCGGCCTTGGCCTGAGTTTCCAAACGGGCGATTTCTTCTTTCTTTTCACCAACCAATGCGCGCAGCCGTTCAAACTCGGCTTCATCACCACGCCCTTTTGCGGCACCGACTTCTTTGCTGGCTTTATTGCGGGTCGCCTGCGCCTCTTCGGCTGCGAGAATTTTGCCGCGGCGGGCTTCATCCAGGGCTAAAATCTCAGAGGACAAGGACGACAATCCACGGCGTGCCATAGCGGCGTCAAAAGCTGCGGGATTTTCGCGGATCATGCGAATGTCGTGCATCTGTCCATTCCTTTTTACTTGGCAGTTGTTTATGCCCGCCCCATATGCCTCAGAGCGCCTGTCTTTGAAAGAGCGAATTGCCCTTTGGGCTGCTTGCCAACCTTTGGAGGCGACGATAGGGTGCCCGCCAGCCAAACCGGCCTTGTGAATGCAAGGCCATTCGTACAAGGAAAAACAATATGTTCGTTACGCCTGCTTATGCGCAGTCTCTTGGGGGTGGTGCTTCGGCCATCACTAGCTTTGTTCCGCTGATCCTGATCTTTGCGATCATGTATTTTTTGCTGATCCGTCCTCAGCAAAAGAAAATGAAGGAACATCAGGCAATGGTCAAAGCGCTGCGTCGCGGTGATCAAGTTGTTACACAAGGCGGCATGATCGGAAAAGTAACGAAAGTGCTGGATGGCGCGGACTCCACGGGTCAGATCGAAGTCGAAATCGCCGAAGGTGTAAAAGTCAAAGTGGTCCAATCCACGATCTCGCAGGTTCTGAACAAGACTGAACCCACAAAATAATTTTCTCTCTCTCGGGCGTAATTTAGAATGCTGCAATTTTCCACTTGGAAGCGGCTGGTGATTTGGGGGGTCTGCGTGCTGGGCCTCCTTTTTGCCGTGCCGAACCTGTTCTACCCACGGGTAGAGGGTCACAATGATGCCGTTAAGGCGATCGAAGCTGGCGTTGTCACGCCCGAGAATGAGGCGGCCGTCGGCCAATGGCCAAGCTGGATGCCGTCCTCAATTGTTAATCTAGGTCTGGATCTGCGTGGTGGTGCGCATTTGCTGGGCGAGGTTCAGGTCACAGATGTCTATGAGGCTCGCATCGAGTCGCTTTGGCCAGAGGTGCGTGACGTCTTGCGTCCTTTGCGCAGTACAGTGGGCACGATCCGTTTGCAGGAAAGCCCCGCCGGAGAATTGCGGGTTCGGATATCCCAGCCCGACGGTATAACAACGGCCCTGACCGAAGTGCGCAAATTGGCACAGCCTGTTGCGTCTCTTACGGCCGCAGGCGCTTCTGATTTGACAATTAGCGCTGAGGGCGACGTCATCGTTGTGACCTTGTCTGAGGCCGAACGTCTGGCCACAGATGAGCGCACCATTCGCCAATCTCTTGAAATTATCCGCCGTCGTGTGGACGAAGTTGGTACGCGTGAGCCGACCATTCAACGTCAGGGAACAGATCGTATTTTGATTCAGGTGCCGGGCCTTGGCTCCGCCGAAGAATTAAAAGAGCTGATTGGCACGACTGCACAGCTGAGCTTTAACCCTGTCGTGGGGCGCACCGGCGATGCTGATCAGGACGCCGGTCTGCGAAATGAGGTTCTGCCGTCCATTGACGAAGAGGGTGTCTATTACATCATCGAAAAAGCCGCTGTCGTCACCGGCGAAGAGTTGGTTGATGCGCAGCCTTCGTTTAACCAAAATGGACAACCTGCTGTTTCTTTCCGGTTCAACCCATCAGGTGCGCGGAAATTTGGGGATTATACAGCCGAGAATATCGGATCTCCCTTTGCGATTGTTTTGGACGGAGAGGTCATTTCGGCCCCCACCATCCAGGATCATATTCCGGGCGGTTCCGGCATCATCACGGGGCAATTCACCGTTGAGGAATCCACTCAGCTAGCGGTTTTGCTACGGGCCGGGGCCTTGCCTGCTGAAATGCTATTCCTAGAGGAGCGCACAATCGGGCCAGAGCTTGGTCAGGACAGCATCGATGCAGGTCGGATCGCGTGTATTGTGGCCTTCGCAGCCGTGCTTATCTTTATGGCGCTGTCATACGGTTGGTTTGGGATCATTGCCAACATCGCCTTGTTGATCAACGTCGGCCTGATTTTTGGCCTGCTGTCTATCATTGGTGCAACACTGACATTACCGGGTATTGCTGGGATTGTGTTGACCATCGGTATGGCGGTTGACGCAAACGTTCTGGTGTTTGAACGGATCAAAGAAGAACTCAGTTCAGGCAAAGGCCCGGCGCGGGCGATTGAGCTTGGGTATGAAAAGGCTCTGTCGGCCATTTTGGACGCCAACGTTACCACCTTTATCACAGCGGTGATTCTGTTTGTCATGGGGTCTGGTCCAGTTCGTGGTTTTTCAATCACCCTTGCTTTGGGTATTCTCACGTCGGTCTTTACCGCAATTTATGTTACCCGACTGATCATCGTCATGTGGTTCGAGCGTAAGCGCCCGAAGAAAATCGAGGTATAAGCCATGCGTTTGAAACTTGTTCCGACCCAAACCAACTGGGATTTCTTTAAGAACAGCAAGCTAACGCTGGGCTTCTCCGCACTTGCGATGGTGGCATCGATTGTTCTGTTTTTTGTTGTCGGGTTGAATTTCGGCATCGATTTTAAAGGCGGTACAACGATCCGTACAGAAAGCCCGAACCAGGTTATCGTGTCGGATTATCGCGAGGTTCTGGCCCCCTTAGAGCTTGGGGATATCACAATCACCGAGGTGTTCGATCCGACATTCGAAGAAGATCAACACGTGACAATGGTGCGTATTCAGGCCCAAGAAGGTGCTGAATCCATCACCATTGAGACAATCAATGCCGTACAGAATGCGCTGACAACACTCGATGAAAACATCACATTCCCTTCCGTAGAATCAGTGGGTCCCAAGGTGTCGGGTGAATTGGTGCAAACAGCGGTGCTTGCGGTTGTTGCCGCGATTGCAGCGGTTTTGTTTTATATCTGGCTTCGGTTCGAATGGCAGTTTTCGGTCGGCGCGGTCGCCGCATTGATCCACGATGTCATTCTGACAATCGGGATTTTCTCGGCCCTGCAGATTAAATTTGATCTGGCGATCATCGCGGCATTGCTCACGATTGTTGGGTATTCGTTGAACGATACAGTGGTGGTGTTTGACCGTGTGCGGGAAAACCTGCGCAAATACAAAAAGAAAGCGCTGAAAGACGTACTTAACCTGTCGATCAACGAAACACTGAGCCGGACGGTGATGACCTCGGTCACGACATTGATTGCTTTGGTGTCGCTGTTTGTCTTAGGTGGGGATGTGATCCGTGGCTTTGTCTTTGCTATGATTTGGGGTGTTATCGTAGGCACCTATTCATCGATCTTTGTAGCTTCTGCGATGTTGCTTCGTTTTGGTGTGAAACGCGATTGGAGCAAGACCGACAACAACCAAGGCAATCAATACGCCAATATCGATGCCTGAGGTATATAGCACCGTGATCGGGGATGTCATGCACATACCCGGTCTTGGTTGGGTCATCTTGATCACCATTATTGCAGGCGTCGTTTACGGTTTTGCCGGATTCGGCGCCGCACTTGTTTTTATGCCAGTGGCAACGGCATTCCTCTCCGTTGAAACGGCCGTCGCGGCCTTTGCTGTTTCTGCGTTAGCTTCTTTAGTAACCTTGGTTCCCCGCGCCTGGGGAGAGGTGGATCGCAAAGGGGTGTCCTTGATGATCCTTGTGGCCTCTGCGACGTTGCCTTTGGGGCTGTATGTTTTGCGCACCAATGATGTGACAACCATGCGGTGGGCGGTGCTGGGTGTCACCACAATTACGTTGATCGCTTTGATGTCAGGATGGCGCTATACGGCGCGCCCATCGATGGGGATGCGCGGAGTGGTAGCCGCAGCAACAGGTCTTGTCGGCGGCGCCACAGGGCTGGTTGGGCCAGTGATGATCCTGTTTCAGCTGTCGGGCCAAGACAGCGTCACCCGTTCCAGAGCTAACACGCTTGTTCTTTTAACGATGACCAGCCTGATCACAGTCCCAATGATGATCGCACAGGGAATGTTAACCCCTGAGGTTGTCGTTTTGGGCTTGTTCCTAATCCTACCCTATGGGGTTGGCACACGTCTGGGCCGGGCGTTTTTTGACCCCTCAAAACAGGGGGTGTATCGTTACGTGGCCTATGGAATAATCTTCTTTTCAATCCTTTTAGGCTTGCCGATTTATCACTGAGCGGAGTCCACTATGCAGTTGAATGAAATCACTTTTGATGATGCGCAGCCCATTGATGGCTATGGACCTGGTTTTTTCAGAGTGGCGGGCCAAATCCTTCAGGGCCCGATTTTGGTTTTGGCCACAGGAGCCAAAAGCTGGGGGGGCTATGATGATCTTTCAACTTTGTTAGATATCACGTCCACGATCGATGTTTTGTTCGTCGGAACTGGCGCTGAAATCGCCCATGTACCTGAAAACTTGCGCGAACAACTTGAAGCAACCGGCGTTGGGGTAGAGCAAATGAACAGCCCATCCGCCTGTCGGACGTATAATATTCTTGTCTCCGAAGGGCGACGTGTGGGTGCGGCACTGCTACCGCTCTAAGGCTCTGGGCGCGCGTGATAAAATCCGTTAATCCTAACCCCATGGAATTACATGTTTCAGATCTGGCCTGCACGCGTGGGGGGCTGCTTGTGCTCTCCGGAGTTAGTTTTGATTTGGCTGCCGGGCAGGCAATGTTGCTGCGTGGCCCAAATGGTATTGGTAAAACAACTTTATTGCGGACCTTGGCGGGGTTACAACCGGCTTTAACGGGGACGATCTCGTTGGACCGAGAGGCATTCGCCTATGCCGGACATGCCGACGGGATCAAGGCCACCCTCACCGTTGTCGAAAATCTCAGGTTTTGGGCAAAGATTTATGGAACAAATGATATAGACCCAGCGATTGAAGCCTTCAATCTAAAGGGTTTAACGGATCGGGCCGCGCATAATCTGTCGGCAGGTCAAAAACGACGGCTTGGACTGGCGCGCCTTTTGGTCTCGGGCCGCCGTATTTGGGCATTGGATGAACCAACTGTTTCCCTCGATGTGGCGTCGGTTCAGCTTTTTGCACAGACGATTAAGACCCACTGTGACGCGGGTGGGGCGGCTTTGATTGCCACGCATATTGACCTTGGCTTTGAGGCGGAAGTCCTTGATTTAACACCGTATAAGGCGATAGCCACTGATGCGTCTCTGGATGATGCTGGCTTTGATGAGGCGTTCTTATGATAGCCCTACTTCTACGAGATCTGCGATTGGCGGTTCGCTCTGGCGGTGGATTTGGTCTTGGGATTGCGTTCTTTTTAATCCTGGTGGTTTTAGTGCCATTTGGGGTGGGTCCCGAAAGCGCCATTTTAGCCCGCATTGCGCCGGGCATTCTATGGGTTGGGGCGTTACTTGCGTGCTTGCTATCACTGGACAGGATCTTTGCTCTGGACTTTGAAGACGGTTCACTGGACCTGTTGGCGACGGCTCCTGTACCGATGGAGGGGATCGTCGCGGTAAAAGCTTTGGCGCATTGGTTAACCACGGGCCTGCCATTGACCATCGCAGCGCCATTTTTGGCCGTTTTGCTGAGCATGCCTGCCGAGGGAATGGTATGGCTGGTGATTACATTGCTTTTGGGAACGCCTGCGTTGTCGTTTATTGGGGCTTTTGGGGCGGCGCTCACAGTGGGTTTAAAACGTGGAGGTCTGTTGCTGTCTCTTTTGGTTTTACCAATGTATGTTCCAACGCTTATTTTTGGGGCAGAAACCCTTCAGCGCGGCATTAACGGATTGGCCACCACAACACCGATGCTTTTGTTGGCGGGGATCACAGCCGGGGCCGTGGCGTTGTTGCCATTTGCTGCCGCGGCTGCGTTGCGTATCAATATTCGCTAAGTGGGACGTCGGGTTTAATCTCTGTCCAGATAGGCCGCATCAAAGAAAGCGCGTTCCAGCTGGATTGCCTCACTAAACGTTGCCTCTACGAGGGCAGTGTTTTCTGGTGATAAACTGGGCCATATGGCATCCAGTTGACTGCGCAAATGGGCAACGACCCCTTCGAACCCTTCGCCGGCGTGTAATGTGATCCATTCCCCAAAGTAAAATGGCAGGGTGTCTGCTTGTTCAAGGAATGGGGCGGCCCATTCAAGATAACTCCATTCCGCGACGACAAGAACAGCAAGCATCTGTGCATAATCGCCACTGTCCGCAGCACGCGCCATAAGCGCCTGAAATTCAGCCGTTGGTTTGGCTGGAGCGGCCTCTTGCTTTTCTTTTGTAACTCCGAGCGCGTCAAAAGATCTGAGGAAATAAGTGTTCTCTTCTGATGTAACCAACCCCAAAAACTGCGCCATGGGAATTGCATCCTTCAGGGTAGGGGCATGAGAGATAGCCCGTGCCAACAGGCGAATAAACCCATCGACAAACTGATAATCCTGAACCAGATACCAACGCATTTTGTTTAAGGGCAGGGTTCCTTGAGCGAGGTCCCGACAAAAGGGGTGATAGGTGGCCGCGTGCCAGTCTTTCAAAACCATGGATTTTAATTTTTCGGTTGGGCGCATCAGATGTCTCCTGTTTTGCGCATCAAATTCCCTTTGTTTCAGAGGGTTGCAACACAAATTATAGGAAATGGTTGTTTTTCATCTGTGTATAGTGCAAACGGCCAAAGCTGCTGCGGCAATCCGCATCAATATTCACAGACGCAATCGCTCTATACTGTGGTTGAGACTCAAGACCTTAAGGCCAAATAACCATGTCATCATTCTGGGAATATGCGAATCCGCGACGATTTATGCAAACTTCGGGGGCTTTGTTGCCTTGGGTGGCCGGTGCGGCGACGTTGTGTGTGTTTGTCGGGTTGATTTGGGGTTTTTTCTTTACGCCGGATGATTTTCGTCAAGGGGCCACTGTTAAAATTATTTACCTACATGTGCCGAGTGCTTTGATGGCTATCAACGCTTGGATTATGATGTTGGTGACGTCTTTGATCTGGCTGATCAGACGCCATCACGTCAGTGCTTTGGCGGCCCGTGCCGCAGCGCCAATTGGCCTTGTCATGACTATGATCGCATTGTTCACCGGAGCCGTCTGGGGGGAGCCGATGTGGGGCACGTACTGGGCATGGGATCCAAGGTTGACGTCCTTCCTAATTCTGTTTCTGTTTTATCTTGGGTATATCTCACTTTGGGCGGCGATCGATGACCCCGATACAGCCGCCGATTTAACAAGCGTGTTGTGCCTTGTGGGGTCTGTGTTTGCACTGTTGTCGCGCTATGCGGTGCTGTTCTGGAACCAAGGCCTGCATCAGGGGGCGTCGCTGTCGCTTGATAAAGAGGAAAACGTCGCGGATGTGTTTTACCTTCCGTTACTTGTCTGCATTGCGGGCTTTGTTTTGTTGTTCCTTGCGCTGGTCCTGTTGCGTACACGGACGGAAATTCGCTCACGCCGCCTGCAAGCGCTAATCGCCCGTGAAAGACTGGAAAGCTGATGCCTGATTTGGGGAAATATACCGTCGAAGTTCTGAGCGCATATGGCGTTAGCATTTTGCTGATCCTTTTGCTTGTTTGCGCAAGCCTGTCACGGGGTCGTCGGACACGCGATACCCTTCGCAAAGTTGAACAGAGGCGTTCTGATAATGGCTAAAGTCTCCCCGCTGATGGTGTTGCCGCCCGTGCTATTTGCTGGTCTTGCCACGTTGTTTTTGGTGGGTATGCAACGGGAAAACCCGAATGCTCTGCCATCTGCACAAGAAGGCAAACCTGCCCCGATGGTGGTGTTAGAAGATCTCGGAGAAGCCCCGGCTTTTACTGATGAAACATTGCGGCAACCGGGTGTAAAACTCGTCAATTACTGGGCCAGCTGGTGCGGACCCTGCCGTGTGGAGCATCCAGCACTCGAAGCATTGGCACAAGAAGGCGTACCCATTTACGGTATCAACTATAAAGATCGATCCGATGACGCACTTGGGTTTCTGGCAGAACTGGGCAACCCATACGCGGAAATGGGGTCTGATCGACAGGGGCGCATGGCGTTAAACTGGGGTGTCTATGGTGTTCCAGAAACCTATGTCATCGATGGCGACGGCGTTGTGGTGCTACGGTTTGCAGGGCCAATCACCGAACGGGTGATGAAAGAATACATCCGTCCGGCCATGGAACAGGCCACTCAGCCATAGACTAGAGTTGATAAAACCAGGCCAAGAAAGAACAGCGTTTCAAAGACGGGGCACGGGATTTTCTTAATCCAGTTTTGAGATTTAGAATTCATAAACAAATACTCTTAAAACAAGGTCACAACGAAGAAGTGAGTTGAGACTACATGTTTGGAGTGATTCCCATTAGCGTTAACCTTTCAAAACACTGTTTCCAGAACCTCTGTTCTTGCCACAATTTCGCTTTACACAAATCAATTTGCGCTAAATCCACGGCCAACAGCGCCGAAAAAAAGGCTAAAGTCGGTAGCCCCCTGACACATTTAGGATTTCCCCAGTTATAAACCCGGCTTCGTCTGAAGCCAAAAAACGGACGGCGTTGGCAATATCCTCTGGACGTCCGATACGACCTAGGGCGGTCATATCAACAAACAGCTGCACCAAATCATCGGGACGAGGGTCCTCGGGTATTTCGGTTGCGCCTGGAGCAACAGCGTTCACGCGAATGCCCTTAGGGCCCAGCTCTTTGGCCATGCCTTTGGTCCACAAATTTAAAGCAGCCTTGCTTGCGCCATAGGTAACAGCCCCCTTAGGCGGAAGATCCGCGTTCCCTGATGAAATGTTAATTACGGCCGCACCGGCTTTCAAATAAGGGAGCGCGGCAGATAAAAGTGCGACTGGGGCGTGATAATTCACATTCATGATTTGTGCGTGGTCGGACTTTACGTGGTTTTCATACGGGGTGGTTTTCACAAGACCTGCGCAATTGATCAGCACATCCAGACGACCAAAGCGGTTTATGGTTTGCGCGATGGCGTATTCAGGGCCGGCGTCCTCCACAAGATTACACTGAATGGGGTAAGCACCATCTTGGTCAACTGGGGCGGTGGTGTTCCACGTCATGGCTACATCGTAGTCTTTGATCAGGTTTGCCACGATGGCTCGACCAATGCCCCGACTGCCCCCGGTTATTAGTGCAACTTTGCGTTCTGACATGACTAACCTCAAAAACTGAAAAAGACGTCCCCATGGGACGCCTTTGCCGCCAGATGTGCAAGTTGATCAGACGGATTTGGCAAGGTTCCGCAACACATAGTGCAATACGCCGCCGTTTTCGATGTATTCAATCTCTACCGCTGTATCGATCCGACATTTCAATGAGATCTCTTTCACGGACCCGTCGGCATAAGTGATGCAGCAGGGCACGGTTGAGAGGGGTTTTAGATCCCCTTCAAGACCGGTGATTGAAACCGTTTCATCGCCCGTTAATTTTAGAGATTTCCGGCTGTCCTTACCGGTGAATTCAAATGGAATCACGCCCATGCCCACAAGATTTGATCTGTGGATACGTTCAAAGCTCTCGGCGATTACAGCTTTGACTCCTAACAAAGCCGTTCCTTTGGCCGCCCAATCCCGTGAGGACCCCGCGCCGTATTGTTCCCCACCAAAAATCACAAGAGGTGTTCCGGCATCTTGATAGGCCATGGATGCGTCAAAGATAGAAGTCTGTTTGCCGTTCGGTCCTTTGGTATATCCGCCTTCGACACTGTCGAGCATTTCGTTCTTGATGCGAATGTTGGCAAACGTACCACGCATCATGACCTCGTGGTTGCCGCGGCGGGATCCATACGAGTTGAATTCTCGGGGGGTAACTTGACGATCTGTCAAATACCGTCCCGCCGGGGTGCTTTCCTTAAATGAGCCTGCCGGAGAGATATGATCGGTCGTGATCATGTCACCAAGAAGGGCCAGAACTTTGGCGTCCTTGACGTCAGAAATCACACCGGGTTCTTTGGACATGCCTTGGAAATATGGTGGATTTTGTACATAGGTTGACGCTGTGGGCCAGTCATAGGTTTTGGCGTCGGTTGTTTCTACGGCGCGCCATTTTTCATCACCTTTAAATACATCGGCGTATTTCTCTAAAAAGGCCGCGCGGGTGACGGTCTGCTGCACAAGATCTGCGATTTCTTGTGTTGTTGGCCAGATGTCCTTTAGATAGACATTCTGACCGTCTTGATCCTGACCGATTGCGTCTGAGGTAAGATCGATATCCAATGTGCCCGCCAGTGCATAAGCCACGACAAGCGGAGGAGAGGCCAAATAATTGGCACGTACATCGGGGCTGATCCGCCCTTCAAAATTGCGATTGCCTGACAGCACGGATGTTGCCACCAGATCTCCCTCGGCAATTGCATCTGAAATTTCTTGCTGGATGGGGCCGGAGTTCCCGATACACGTCGTGCAGCCATAGCCCACAAGGTTAAAACCGATTTGGTCTAGATCTTTTTGTAAATTAGCCGCCTCAAGATATGCCGACACAACTTGGGATCCCGGTGCCAAAGATGTTTTAACCCAGGGTTTACGATTCAGGCCTAAAGCGGCTGCTTTGCGTGCAACTAGGCCGGCACCGATCATGACATAGGGGTTTGAGGTATTGGTGCAGGAGGTGATTGAGGCGATCACCACCTTACCGCTTTCCATGGTGTAACCTTCTCCTTTGACGGCAATTTCTTTGCCCATGGGACGGTTAAATGTCTCTTCCATTTCTTTACGGAATGCGGTTTGGCCATCGGTTAAGGCAACATAGTCCTGTGGTCGTTTCGGGCCCGATATTGCCGGAACGATTGTCCCCATGTTTAGGTGAAGCGTATCTGTATAGGTCGGTGCGTAATTTTCATCCCGCCAAAACCCGTTTTCCTTGGCGTATGCCTCAACCAGAGCGATGCGGTCTTGGTCGCGACCCGTTGTTGTCAGATACCGGATGGTTTCGGCATCAATTGGGAAAAAGCCACATGTTGCGCCATATTCGGGTGCCATATTTGCGATGGTGGCCCGGTCAGCCAATGGCAGCGTGTTCAGACCTTCGCCGTAGAATTCAACGAATTTCCCTACTACGCCTTTTTCGCGCAACATCTCAACGACCTTTAACACCAGATCGGTGCCGGTGGTGCCCTCGCGCATTTCACCTGTCAACTCAAAACCGATAACTTCCGGGATCAACATGGAAATCGGCTGCCCTAGCATTGCGGCCTCTGCCTCAATACCACCAACGCCCCAGCCCAATACGGCAACACCGTTGACCATGGTCGTGTGGGAATCCGTCCCAACAAGGGTATCGGGATAGGCAACCTCGATCCCGTTTTGATCGGTATCCGTCCAAATTGTTTGTGCCAAATATTCGAGGTTCACCTGATGGCAAATACCTGTACCGGGCGGAACAACCCGAAAATTGTTAAACGCCTTTTGCCCCCATTTCAGGAAGGTATACCGCTCCAAGTTGCGCTCATATTCGCGGTCTACATTCATCTGGAACGCGCGCGGGTTGCCAAATTCATCAATCATCACCGAATGATCGATGACCAAATCAACGGGGTTTAACGGGTTGATTTGGTCTGCATCCCCCCCAAGGGCAACAATGCCATCACGCATAGCAGCAAGATCTACGACAGCCGGAACACCTGTGAAATCCTGCATCAGAACACGGGCAGGGCGATAGGCGATTTCACGTGGATTTTTACCACCGTTATCGGCCCATTCAGAAAACGCTTTGATGTCATCCAGGGAAACCGTGAAGCCGTTGTCCTCAAATCGAAGCATGTTTTCCAGAACAACCTTAAGAGCTGCAGGTAACTTGGAAAAATCTCCAAGACCAGCTGCCTCTGCCGCGGGAATGGAATAAAAATCAATCGATTTATCGCCAACGTTTAGCGTTTTGCGGGTCTTTGCGGTGTCAGTGCCTACGGCTACTGTCATGAGGATGGCCTCCGTTGGGTAAATTTAGGGCTGTAGGGGCAATGGGTAATTGTCGAACAGCGTTGACTGGGGATGTGCTCACTAAGATTGTGAACAACCCTATGCGATTTCGCATTTCGAAACCACGCATTCTGAAACATTTCACGCATTTCCTCGCGATTGCTTGATTGGATATTACAGACCACTTTTAGTAAAACAGAAGGGAACGAGCAGTTTGGAAGTGAATTCGGTATGCGGAAATTTGCAGGGATCTTAGCCTCACTCTTTATGGCATCAGCCGGGGCATTGTTTGCCGGAGAACGGGCCGTTGTGGTTGAACTGTATACCTCTCAGGGGTGCTCATCTTGCCCACCTGCAGATGCGCTGTTTGCGGAACTGGCAACACAAGAGGGTGTGATCGCGCTCGCGCTGCATGTCGATTACTGGGATTATATCGGCTGGAAAGACAGCTTTGCCCGTCCAGAACATACTGATCGACAAAAATCCTATGCTGCAGTCATTGGAAAACGCATGATTTATACGCCTCAGATGATCATCTCTGGCAAAGATCATGTGGTGGGCAATAAGCCCGATGAGGTGGCTGCTATGATTGCCAAGAATTCACAGGGCGCACCCGATGTCGATTTGAAACTGTCGCGGGATGGAGATGTCATTTCAATCTCAGCCACGCCCGTTTCGTCCGGGTATGGCAGTTTGGCAGTTCAGTTGGTGCGGTTTGAGCCAACCCAAATGGTGGATATCAAACGGGGGGAGAATGCAGGTAAAGTGTTAAATTACAACAACATCGTTACTGACTGGAGCAGAGTGTCAGATTGGGATGGAACCGAGCCACTCGATATTCAGGTGAAGGTCATGGGGGATCAACCCTTAGCGGTTATCATTCAACCCAACGGCAACGGACCCATTTTGGCAGCTGCCAAACTGAATTAGTCTTTATTGTAACGCGGTTTCATCGCGTTCCAACGTCGGTGAATCCAAAACCATTGATCCATATTTTCACGGACCAAAGCCTCTAACCTATCATTGAATTCTTGGGTCATTTGGGTCGGATCGCTTGGGACGATGGGTTTTTGAATTTGCATTTCAAAATCGATGCCGTTTGATTTTCGCAACCCAAAAATAGGCAAGAGCGGCGCATCATACCGCAAAGACATCTCTGCCGCTGACGTAGGCGTCCGTGCTGTTTTACCAAAGAATGTCAGATCCACCCCGCCATTCAGATGTTGATCATTCAGGATTCCGACCATTCCACCCGTTTTCAGGAACCGCATCATTTCCCCAAGACCTTTACGGGATCGAGAGAATGTTGGATCACCAATGGTGCTAAGGGCATTTACATAGTGCTCGTTAAACCGTGGATTGGACATGGGTTTGTAAATCACACCAATGCGATAACCCTGCGCAATCAAAGCTGCGCGTGGTGCGTCATAGCTGCCGATGTGGCCGCTGATAAATACAACGGGTTTTCCAGCAGCTTTGGCGGCTTCTAGGGTGGTGAGGCCAGGACCGGTGACATCAAAGGTTTTCGCGTGGGTTTTGAAATCGTTGCCAGAATAGGTTTCGATCAGGTTCCGACCGACATTTCGAGACACTTCTTTTACAATGCGTTTGATTTCAGATTCAGGCAGATTAGGACAAGTATAGGCCAGATTATCCCGAATGCGTTTATTAAACCCCGCAAGGGGCGCAAGCACATTTGCCGACAACGCACCCACCAGATTGACGCGCTTGCGGTACGGCAGCGCTAGGGCTGCACCAATTATGGCACGCGCGCTAAGGTCGATGGATGCATCGATAAATGAGTTACGCTTGCCCATGAGTGCTCCGATTGAGTTGGCGCAGAAATAGGCGTCACAGAAGAGGGGCGCAAGGGGCAACTCCAAAGGGAGGCGGATCCTCCCCCTTTGCAGATCAACCATGTTGACTATCGTGTGCCTTAGTAGGCGGTTGTTTCGCCGGTCAAAAGGGCCTCGGCCAAAGCCGTTTCCACCCAAAGGTCTTTGCCGCCGCGTAGGCGGATTTCAACCAGTTGATCCAGTGCTGCCCCATGTTGCCCGGCATCGACAAAGCCTTGACCCATATAAGAGCGTGCAAGAAGATTGTTGGGGTTTTGGGTGATCGCGCGATGATAATAATCCATTGCGAGCTCCATTTGTCCGGTTTTACGCGCAATGAACCCTTTGTAGGTTAAAACACGATCATCGGTCTGATCTGACATAGCGGCGAGTGTTATTTCAGCAGCCTCATATTGTCCGGCATAGGCATATTCACGTGTCGCCTGATACAGAGTGTCGTCGTTTAGGTGGCTCTCTTTTGCGCCAGCACAGCGTTCTGTCTTTTCGTCCCAAACCTCCCCGTTTTCGCATTTGGGCGGGGGCGGAGAGTCGCTGCTGTCGGAGCCGGCCGCATAGGCGGTCAACGGGAACGCAACTAGTAACGCAGGAAGAAATCGCAGCATGAGAGCACCTTTTTAACTTTATACAATGCCCCTTAGGGTAGATTGAAACAGCATTAAGGCAAGAAAAAAGCCCGCGTTAACAGCGGGCTTTTCATCAAATTATGGTGGGTTTAACTTTCGCCAAAGACCCGGTTGAAAATCGTATCGACATGTTTGGTGTGGTAGCCAAGGTCGAATTTCTCTTCGATTTGCTCACGGCCTAAGGCTTTGACCACATCCTCATCGGCGAGGAGTTCAGTTTTAAAGTCACACCCTGTTTCCCAAACCTTCAGGGCGTTGCGCTGAACCATTTTATAGGAATCTTCGCGCGATACTCCGGCTTGTGTCAATGCCAGCAAAACGCGTTGCGACATGACGAGGCCCGGGAATTTATTCATGTTGGCCAGCATGTTGTCTGGGTAAACTAACAATTTGTCGATGACGCTTGTTAGGCGAGCAAGGGCAAAATCCAACGTGATTGTGGTATCGGGGCCAATGTTACGTTCAACAGAAGAATGCGAGATATCGCGTTCGTGCCATAGGGCGACGTTTTCCAAGGCAGGGACGACAGCCATGCGTACCAGACGGGCCAGACCCGTCAGGTTCTCTGTCAGAACGGGGTTCTTTTTGTGTGGCATCGCAGAGGAGCCTTTTTGCCCCATAGAGAAGAATTCTGCTGCCTCGAGGACTTCTGTACGCTGCATATGGCGAATTTCAGTGGCGATGTTTTCAACCGTAGAAGAGACAACCCCAAGGGCCGCAAAAAAGGCGGCATGACGGTCACGTGGGATGACCTGTGTTGAAATCGGTTCTGGATCAAGGCCAAGGGCGTTGCAGACGTGCTCTTCGACGGCTGGGTCTATGTTGGCGAATGTACCGACAGCGCCGGAAACGGCACCAGTTGCGATTTCTTCGCGAGCGGTTTTCAGACGACGCAGGTTGCGATCCATTTCCGCGTAAAAACGGGCAAAGGTCAGACCCATTGTTGTTGGTTCGGCGTGGATCCCGTGGGAACGTCCAATACGAATTGTGTTTTTGTGCTCCATCGCGCGTTTTTTCAATGCGGCGAGCAGCCCTTTGGCGTCTTCGATTAGGATGTCTGCGGCGCGAACGAGCTGAACGTTGAAACAAGTGTCCAGAACATCAGAGGAGGTCATTCCTTGATGGACAAAGCGGGCCTCTTCGGACCCAACATGTTCGGCAAGGTGGGTTAGGAATGCAATGACGTCATGTTTGGTTTCGGCTTCGATTTCGTCGATGCGGGCTACGTCAAATTCAACGTCTTTTGCTTTCCAGACGGCATCGGCATTTTCACGCGGAATTACGCCTAGGTTGGCCATGGCTTCGCAGGCGTGTGCCTCGATTTCGTACCAGATCTTAAACTTTGTTTCCGGTGACCAAATGGCAACCATCTCGGGGCGGGAATAGCGGGGGATCATGTCTGAGACCTTTCTGGCGTTGTCGCGGGGCGCGGCTCCTCATAGACTGTGACGGACCCAGCGACAAGATCATGGAGACCCAGATGCGCGCTATCCTAGGAGTTCTTTTGGCCATTGCCCCGTCAGTGGCCTTTGCAGAAGAGTGGAAAACACTAAATGATGCCGAAATATTGCAGGTTCTGACCGGCAAACACGTGGAATATGTCGCGGCGCGACAAGAGTTCCTTGGTTCGGGAATCACTATCTATGACACCGGCGAAAAAGCGAATGGTCGCTGGAGCGTCAATCGGGATCGGTATTGTTCGACGTGGCCACCAAGCAGTGAGATCACATGTTATGTGGTAGAGCAGAATTCACAGGATACAACGCGGGTTCGGTTCACTGGTCCAAAAGGCGAAGTTTCCAACGGCCGTATAGTCTCTTTGCCATAGCGATATGGGAACCCGGGGTATTGCCCCGGATTCCCAAATATTTCAGTCAAATAGAAACGTCAGCCAGCAAGCAGCGTCACAATATGGGCACTGCTTTCCAAGGTTTTATGAACCGGGCATCTGTCCGCAATTTCCAAGAGTTTTTGGCGTTGGGTTTCATCCAACGGACCCTGAAGATGGATTTCGCGTTTGAAAGAGTCAATTTTTGGATTGCTCGCCGCTTCGCCTGCATCTTGTGCGTGGACTTTATCGTGCGTGACATCGACCCATACGGTGTCGAGGGGCCACTTTTTGCGCCTGGCATACATGCGGATGGTCATAGAGGTACATGCGCCAAGGCCTGCGGAGAGGAAGCCGTAGGGGGACATGCCTCGATTTGTTCCACCATATGCCAAAGGTTCGTCGGCTAATGCATGGTGGAAAGGCCCAGCATTGATGTCCTGAAGAAAACTTGAGGAATCGGCTTCGGCAACGCGGATAACCCCTTCGGGTGCCCCAATAGGAGGGGCCGGAGGACGTAGATCCAGATAGCGCGATGACCACGCCGAGATGACTTCAGCCGCGTATTCGGCATCTCCGGGGTCGGTAATGAGGTGATCGGCGTCATCAAGCGTGACAAAGCTTTTGGGGTGACGGGCGGCAGCAAATATCTGCCCTGCATTTTCGATCCCAACGGTAACATCTCGTGGGGCATGCAGAACCAAAAGGGCGGCATTCAATTGCCCAATTCGTTTTTCGACTTTTTCTTCGCTGAGGTCGTCAATAAAATCTTTGCCAATGGTAAAGGGGCGACCACCTAGCTGCACAAGTGCTTTGCCGGCGCGTTTGATTTCCGGAATGGATTCCTCGAAATTATGCGTAACATGGGAGGGATCATAGGGCGCACCCAGAGTGACCACAGCCTTAATGTCCGGGAGGTCCATTTTGGCCTTCAAGACGGCTGCTCCGCCAAGGGAATGGCCAATCAAAAGTTCAGGCTTCATTTTGCGGCCTGCAAGATAGCGGGCAGCCAGCACGAGGTCCTGTGAGTTGGAGGTGAATGTCGTATTAGAGAATTCACCCTCAGAGTGGCCAAGCCCAGTAAAATCGAAGCGAAGAACGGCTATTCCCATAGAGGATAACCGGCTTGAAACACGTCGGGCGGCAGGAATGTCTTTTGAGCAGGTAAAGCAATGCGCAAAGATTGCCGTGGCCAAATGAGGGCCATCAGGCAAATCAAGGCGGGCTGCCAATATATCCCCCGCGTGTCCGGTAAATTCTACCCGTTCTGTTGGCATTTTGAGTGCTCCTGCCTCACGTATTACATCTCTGATGGTGCTAGATTAATCTTCTGTAAGGGTACTGCAAGAGAGTCTCACGGCATGGTGAGGCGGCGTTACAAGGCTAGATTAATCGTTGTGTCCCATCAGGTGTTGATCAAAAGGATAGGATGTCAAAACTTCAAATCCGGTCTCTGTCACAAGGACTTGATCTTCGAGTTTGATGGAGAAATCTCCTCCTTTGGGGCTGACCAAGGCCTCTACACAGAGGACCATGCCGGGGTGTAGAATATGATCAAACGCCCCCTCAACAGCTTGATCTGCATAGGCAACCAGAGGCCATTCATCGCAGAGCCCAACACCATGCATGAGGCATCCGTATTTTCCGTCCTGAAATTCCGGACGAAGAATATGGGCGTTTTTGGTCAGCTCTGGGATCGATACGCCAGGTGCAATCATTTCAGTATTGAACATCATATGTTCGTGAGCATGCTGCATAGCGTCAATCATATCGGGACGGGGCAGGGAGTCTCCGATCCACCAAGTGCGGGAAATATCGATACAGATCCCGTAACATCCGACAAGATCCGTATCAAATGCAACAATTTCGTTGTTTTGAACGATGCGCGGGCCACATTCCTGAAACCAAGGATTCGTTCTGGGGCCAGACGTCAAAAGCCGAGTTTCAATCCACTCACCACCTCTTTTGATGTTCTCGGCATGTAGGACGGACCATATTTCGTCTTCTGAATGGCCGGGAAGGCATGCAGCTTCCATCTTTGCCACGGCCATTTCACAGGCGTGGGATGCACATCGCATTGCGGTAATTTCATCAGGCCCTTTGATCGACCGGGCTTTCTCGGTGAGCTCTTCTCCGGGTACGACAGTAAAGCCCTGCGTCTCTAGTGCGCGCAATCCATGGATCATGACTTTGTCTACGGCAAGACGCGTGTTACCTCCGGCATGTTCCTCAATCAATAGCCGGACCTCATTTGAAAAAACATCGGCCGCAATATCGATCTTATCGCCTCGATCAAAATAGAACAGATCAGCACCGGAGCGCGCCTCGCGCACCAAGGGGTTGAACCCCGAAAGAAAGGGTGCGTTTTTATAGTCCCAAATGACCATATAACCATCCGCACAGACCAAAACGGCGCGAAACGGATTATGGGTGTTCCACAGCTGCATGTTTGTGCTGTCGGTCGCATAACGAATGTTCAGTGGGTCAAACATTAGCAGCCCACAATACCCCCGATCTACGATGTGCTGTCGCAACCGGTTCCAACGATAATTGCGCATGTGTGCCAGGTTCGGGAGGTGCAAGCCGGCTGTAGCCCATTCCTGATAGGCCAACTGCGTTGGGCCAATCTCTAGCCGGTCATTGTCGTTAGGGGAGCCGTCGCCCAATGTGGTGCCACGTGATGGGTCGATCTTTCGATTGTCACGATAATGATCATTCATGGCTGTCCCTCCGACCCCGTTTACTGTGCGTGGCATAACAAGAGGCGTCCGTTCTGAAACCGACTGTTTTTCTAGGCTTCAAGTGTCGGTTTTGGGATTTATCACGGTTTCAATATCGCTATTGATGTAATAATGTCCGTTGTATTACATCACTGCTATCCGCTTTCTGTCAAAGAGATCCGCCTTGGGCACCGGTTGCCAGGGGTGCGTCCTTTGGAGGGCAGCACTTGGGTATTGATTGACGAAGCCTATGCAGGGCAGATGGCACTAAAACGGCACTTATTATCGGATATTCCTGATCAAGTGAGGGCGATCCAACCCGGTGCGCTTGCTGCGGCCCGTGAGTTATTGGCGCATGTATTGGAGCAGCTCAAGGATATCGACGGGTTTGAGCTGTTTGGGGATACCATTCAGTGCCCGGATGACAGGCGGGTGGCCTTGGATTGGGATTTGCCTTTGGAAACTTTGGGGCAATTGATTCAAGAAGATTTGGTGATTTTGCAAAAACATGGTGATGAACATGTCATGACAGCTGCTGTTCTATGCTTTCCTGCCAGTTGGACGCTGTCTGAAAAGTTCGGAAAACCATTGATGGCCATTCATAACCCTGTGGCGCAGTATGATGCCGTTATGGGGAAGCGCGTACAGCGTATGTTTGATTTGGTCCGCCCAGAACGGCCCATCTGGCGGCACAATGCGTTGTTTTATGCAGATCCGTCCTTGCATCACCCACGTCGAGAAAACAACAAACGGTTAGAGACTGGACCGGACAACCCGTATTTTCGTTCCGAAAAACAATGTTTGTTCCGATTGCCCGAAAGTGATGCCGTCGTGTTTAGCATCCATACATGGCTGTTGGCCCGGGAAAGCCTGTCAGCCGACCAACTAGCGGCTTTGGTATCAGGTTAGTTTTTTTAGTTTAATCGGTCAGACATTGTACCTTGGGCTATGAGCTGAACAGCATTGGATGGTGGTGGAATTGCGCAAACGGGCTTCAGCGGGGGCTTTGTCAGCACCCATTTCTAATTTTTATCCTGTTTTACGCCCAAGCAACCAGACAAAAAATAGGCCACCAATTAGTCCGGTCACAATGCCAATTGGCATATCTTCAGGGGCCATAACCGTGCGTGCGATGATATCAGACCACAGCAAATATATAGATCCAAACAATGCCGATGCCGGTAGAACACGCGTATAGTCGCCGCCTACCAACATTCGAACAATGTGAGGCACCATTAGGCCGACAAAGCCGATAATGCCGGAAAAGGCGACCATAACTCCTGTGATCAAGGCGCCGGTGACAAAAACCATCAGTCGGAACCGCGCCACTGGAATGCCAAGTGTCGATGCGGTTTCATCTCCAACGGTCATAGCGTTTAAATTACGGGCGTTTACCCAAAGATAGATGCCGCAAACCATCAGGATCGATAAGGGATAGATCAGCTGGTCCCATTGGGCCAATCCCAAACCACCCAACATCCAAAAGACAACTGTGTGGGTGGACCTTGGGTCTCCTAGGAAAATCAACACGTTGGCGAGGGACATGACGATAAAAGATACTGCGACACCTGTCAGGATTAGCCGGTCAGCACTTGTCGCAGAAGCAAATTGAGAGACTGCCAGAACCAGTAACGTCGCCCCAAGTGCGCCGAGAAAGGCGAACAGCGGGACAGTCAAAAGGCCCAAGAACATGCCTGTGTGCAACAGCGCTAAAATGGCCCCGAATGCCCCGCCGGCAGATATCCCCAAAAGATGCGGGTCCGCGAGCGGGTTGCGGGTGACAGCCTGCAGGCTGCCCCCGACCATGGCCAGCCCAGCCCCAACAAGGCAAGCCAGTAGAGCGCGTGGAAAGCGAATATCCCAGACGATTGCTTCTCTGCCTGCTGACCAAGTAACAGCGTCCGTGTCCGGAAAGATTTTGTTGATTAGAATTCCCCACACTGTGTGTAGAGGTACAGAAACGGCCCCTACACTGACGGCGACAGAGATTGAAAAGAGCAGCAGAGCAATGCCGCCTCCGACCACAAAGCGGAAACGCGTTACTTGCCCATTTGCTGCCTTTCCGATCATATCATTCGGCCCGGAATGCCGAGGAGAGTGTTTTTACGGCCTGAATATTGCGCGGACCGGGGGTTGCCTCGACATATTCCAGCGTGACGAAACGGTCGTTCTTTACTGCATCCAGATTCGCAAAAGCTGGGTTGGACATCATGAACGCGCGTTTTTCTTCTGCTGTCACTTCCCCGTAATTCACGATCACTATGATCTCGGGGTTGCGTTCAACCACGGCTTCCCAGCCCACTGTTGACCAGCTTTTTTCTAGATCGTTCATGATGTTCGTCCCGCCCGCGGCCTCAATCAGCGCATTTGGCATTGCGTAGCGGCCCGCAGTGAATGGAACGTCTTCGCCGCTGTCATAAACGAATACGCGCGGTGTCTCAGTCAAAGGGGTTAATTCAGCGGTAAAATCCGCCAGTTCCGCGCGGTACCCGTCAACCAACGTGTTGGCTTTGGGTTCAACATCAAAGATTTTGCCAAGATTCAGTAAGTCATTGTACATATCGTCCATGCTGGCGGCGGATTTTTCGCCGATGTGAATGCAGCTTTCTGTTAGCTCATAGACTTTGATGCCAAAGGGTTCGAGTGTATCAGGTGTGACTTCTCCACCTACTTTCATGCCATAATTCCAGCCCGCAAAAAAGAAATCGGCATCGGCGCCGATTAGCACTTCTTTGCTTGGGTATTTTGCCGACAACTCTGGCAGTTCTTCGACGCCAGATGTCATGGAGGCATCCAGCGTTTTCCATCCCGAGATGCCCGTATACCCGACCATGCGGTCTGCCAATCCCAGGACCAACATCATCTCTGTTAAGTTCACGTCATTAGAGATTGCAGCACTGGGGGGCGCATCAAAAGACACTTGGCGGTCGCAGCTTTGTACGGTCGTTTGAGCAAAAGCAGTTGTGGCCATCAACGTTAAAACGGTGCTGGTCAATAATCGAGATAGGGCCAATTTCATTGGGAAACCTCAAATTGGTAAGTGAAATGAAAGATGTGGGGTGTTGCTACGGCTCAGTGTTTCGCTATGGGCCATAACTTTAAATGTTTCGGAGACAAGGGTTTCGTTTAACACCTCTTCGGGAGGCCCAAACCCCTTGCAATGGCCGTTCTCAAGCAACAAAACCGCGTCACAGACTGAAGCTGCCATGTTGAGATCGTGCAAGGAAACGACAATTGTCAGCCCGAGGGTTCGGATGAGGGACAGAATCTCAAGTTGATGACGGATGTCGAGGTGATTGGTTGGTTCATCCATTACCAAGACTTGGGGTTGTTGTGCCAAGGCGCGTGCAACCATGACCCTTTGCCGCTCGCCTCCGGATAATGTGCCAAGATCTCTATGCTGCAGATGTAATAAATCCATCCGGTTCATAGCGGCCTCAACAATTTCGGTGTCATGGGCATTAGGGGATGAAAATCCAAGGGAATGCGGCGTGCGCCCAAGCATGACGATATCACGCACGGTCAACCCAAATGCACCGGGTTGTTCCTGTAGAACAGCAGCAACCCGACGTGCGGCCGCACGGGGAGGGAGGGACCAAATATCTTCACCATCAATCAGAATGCGCCCTGATGTGGGTTGTTGATAGTGGTAGATCATCCGCAAAAGTGTGGATTTTCCGGCGCCGTTGGGACCAACAACACCCAGGACCTCTCCGGGGTGCAATGCAAAGCTGACAGGGTGAAGGATGCGCGGAAGAGTCCTATGCGGTGCCCAGCAGATATCTTCAGCGATCAAACCAGCGGGGGTCATAATACACGTGCCTTGGTTTCTTCGATAGCCAGCATCATTGACGGAACGCGGGCCAAGGTATGCGTGCGCAATTTGCCCGGACGGTCCACCGAGGAGCACCAACCATCCCCTAAGGTCGCATATTGCCGGGCGAATGAAACCAAATCGTTGATATCCTGGCCCGGTTCAATATTTCCAAATAGATAGGTGGCCTTGCGGGTGCTATGATAGGCAACAGTGCAAGGGTGCGCGCAGCTTGCCATACAAGCGGTGCCCGAAATCTGGAAGTTTTCGGTAATCAAATCGCCAGCCGCATCGATGGCCGAGCGCAAATTATTTATGAGTTCATAACCAGGGCAGTCATTGCTGCCCTTGTGTTTGCACGATGTGCAGATGGTAATTCGGTGATTTGGTATGCCCATGGTCGCCCTCCGCGATGGCGCGGGGCGTGTACAGGTTGATCTTTAGACGGAATATTCCGCTTAGCCATCATGGCCTCCTGAACGGGCGCCCCGCCCGGGTTGAAGTTACATCTTTGATGGCAGGTCTCCTGACTTGCGGGTTCTCGCTTCCCCGAACCTTCCCAAACGCTGTGCGCTCAGTGGTGTTCATCGGGGTCGCTCGCCGCCTACAGTTGCGGGGGCAGTCACGGATTTGGCGCCTGTTGGCTATTCCTCACCGTATTCCCTTTTCATTCCGAAAGCGCATTTGTCTTTCGAAAACCATCACGGGTCATTTCAGGCAATATACCCATTGAGTCAATAGGGATGCGATGCGTATTGAGACGGAAAGGAGATTTGATCTGCTTGGTGATCATCCATATGGCAGGCGGTCTGTGGCACTTTGATCCCCACAGGGTCGACCTTAGATTTTTGGAAGTTCCATCACCATTTGATGCCCACTGAAGCTTATTCCATTCTGATCCGCCGTATTGGGGGAACGAGAATGACTACGGCAAAGACATGTTTTGCCGCGACGACTTCACGCGCATGGCTGATCAGCTCAATGGTATAAAGGGTCGCTTTCTGTTGTCCCTTAATGATACCGAAGGCGTGCGTGAGGTCTTTGCTGGGTTTTGGTTCAATGAAGTGACGGCGACCTATAGCATTGCTAAAGGCGGAGCGGGCCGAGGGAAACGACCTGAGCTGTTGATCTCTAATTTTGAGATTTTGACCGGGGCGAACTAATGTCAGCCTAAGTGTCAGGAACGGCGGGCTGCTAAAATTTTTGTCCAGCAGCTAGTGCAAAAAAATCCAGAAGCTAGCCCGCCGCTACACACGCACACATACACTACACAAAAAAGTAAAACGGGCACCCAATAGGTGCCCGTTTCGTAGACCTTAATGTCTCAGCCAATTAGCAGCTGTAGTACATTTTGAATTCCATTGGGTGAGGTGTGTGCTCATAGGAATAAACTTCTTCCCATTTCAGATCCATGTAGCCTTGGATCTGGTCTTTGGTGAACACATCGCCCGCCAGCAGGAAGTCGTGATCGGCTTCGAGGCTGTCCAGAGCTTCACGCAGGGATGCGCAAACTGTTGGAATGCCTTCAAGCTCTTCTTTGGGCAGATCATAGAGATCTTTGTCAGAAGCTTCGCCGGGATCAATTTTGTTTTTGATGCCGTCAAGGCCAGCCATCAGAAGTGCTGCAAAGCAGAGGTAAGGGTTTGCTGCCGGATCAGGGAAGCGGGCCTCTACGCGTTTTGCTTTGGGGGATTCTGCGAATGGAATACGGACGCAACCGGAACGGTTGGACGCAGAGTACGCGCGCAGAACGGGCGCTTCGAAACCGGGGATCAAACGCTTGTAAGAGTTTGTCGATGGGTTTGTGAAGGCGTTCAGTGTTTTCGCGTGCTTCAGAATGCCGCCAATGAAGTACAGCGCTTCGTCGGAGAGGTCAGCATATTTGTCGCCAGCAAAGAGCGGCTTGCCGTCTTTCCAGATGGACATGTTGACGTGCATACCGGTGCCGTTGTCGCCAGCAATTGGCTTTGGCATGAAGGTTGCGGATTTGCCATAGGCGTGGGCAACATTGTGTACAACGTATTTGTATTTCTGGATTTCGTCGGCTTGCTTTGTCAGCGAACCAAAGACCAGACCCAGCTCATGTTGACAGGACGCAACTTCGTGGTGGTGCTTGTCCACTTTCATGCCCATGCGCTTCATAGTGGAGAGCATTTCGGAACGGATGTCCTGCGCATCATCAATGGGGTTAACTGGGAAATAGCCGCCCTTAACACCGGGACGGTGGCCCATGTTACCCATTTCATATTCGGTGTCTGTATTCCAGGACGCGTCAACCGCATCGATCTGGTAAGAGACTTTGTTCATTTCAACAGAGAAACGAACGTCGTCGAACAGAAAGAATTCAGCTTCAGGGCCGAAGAAGGACGTATCGCCGATGCCGGAGGACTTTAGATAAGCCTCGGCTTTTTCAGCTGTGCCGCGTGGGTCGCGTGCATAGGCTTCGCCAGTGTCGGGCTCAACAACAGAACAATGGATGGCCAGAGTTTTTTCCGCGTAGAATGGATCGATGTACGCCGAAGATGTATCGGGCATCAGTTTCATGTCGGATTCGTCGATGGATTTCCAACCTGCAATGGAGGAGCCGTCAAACATGAAGCCACCTTCGAGGAAGTCTTCGTCAACTTCGTCGTTGATAACTGTCACGTGCTGCAACTTGCCGCGCGGATCGGTGAAACGGATGTCTACGTATTCTACGTCTTCATCCCGAATGGTGTTTAGAACGTCAGCGATGCTCATGTGACCTTCTCTTCCCTTTAATTGATAGAGTGGATTGTTAGAAAGTGTGTCCGACAGACGGACAACACCAGTGATTAAAGTGCGTCTTCGCCAGCCTCGCCGGTCCGGATGCGGATGGCTTGCTCAACGGTTGACACAAAAATTTTGCCGTCGCCGATTTTGTCGGTTTTTGCTGCTGCAATGATCGCTTCGATCGCAGGGTCGACTTGGTCATCTGATAGAACCACTTCGATTTTGACCTTTGGTAGAAAATCGACAACGTATTCCGCACCACGATAAAGCTCTGTGTGGCCTTTTTGACGTCCGAACCCTTTGACTTCGACCACAGAGAGACCCTGAACGCCGATGTCTTGAAGAGCTTCCTTCACTTCGTCGAGCTTAAAGGGCTTAATAATTGCTTCAATTTTTTTCATGCCCATTTCTCCCATGGAATCTTGACCGTGAAATCTTATCCGGTCTTTTTCATATTCGTTCACTCGGCGGGGACAATTGGCTAGGGTGTTCACCGAAGAGAGGGGGAATGGAATCCCCTATTTGCGATGCCTATTTGTGCGACATGTTTAAAAAATGTGCAAATTGAAAACTAATAGAGGTCCGGTCATGAGCGAACTTTTGACGTCTGCCCAAATGCGCGCCAGTGAACAAGCCGCGATAGGTCGCGGTGAAATAACCGGTCTGGAACTGATGGAGCGGGCAGGGCAGGGGGTTGTTGATGCGATCTTTGAGATGTGGCCAGAATTAGAAACAAACGGGGAGGAGCCAATCCCAGCACCCTCGGCACGATTTGGCTCAAATGAAGTGGTTCAGCAGGCGGTTGTGATTTGTGGTCCGGGTAACAACGGTGGGGATGGCTTCGTTGTGGCGCGGCTGTTGCGGCAGCGCGGCTGGGAAGTGGATGCCTATTTGTATGGGGATACAGAAAAACTACCGCCAGATGCACGTTCGAATTACGAGCGGTGGTCTGAAAACAATGAAACACGCCCATTTGAAGAATTCGGAGACTGTACAGAAACACCTCCTGATCTCATCGTTGATGCGGTATTTGGCACAGGAGTTTCGCGTGACCTTCCCAGAGATTTGGCATTGGTACTCGGGGCGTTTAATGTTCTGAAGGCGGAATTTGGCACGCGGTCGGTGTCTGTTGATATTCCGTCAGGGCTTTGTTCAGATACAGGTGAGAATTTTCGCGCTTCCACCGTTGTTGATTTGACGGTGACATTTCATGCCGCAAAGCTAGGGCACGTTCTTAAAGGTGGCGCAAGGCAGTCAGGTCGACTGGTTGTTAAGGACATTGGATTGACGACGGAGCCTGTTATCGCCCGAGGCGATGTTGTGCGCTGGATAGAAAGTGTATCGGGTCGCCCGTTGGGTAAATCTGTATCGCTGCATAAGTTTTCCAACGGACATGCGTTTGTGTTGTCCGGGGGGGGCTTTCAAACCGGTGCTGCGCGGTTGGCTGCAAGGGGGGCGTTGCGTATTGGCGCGGGTTTGGTGACCATTGGAGCACCAAGGGAATCACTGCCTGAATGCGCTGCGCAATCAACGGCGGTCATGTTGAAGCACGTAGAAACGGGTTCTGATCTCGCCGTGTGTCTCGCTGATGAGCGTATCAATGCTGTGTGTCTGGGGCCTGGCTTGGGTTTGGAGCGTGCTCGCAAATTGGTGCCGATTGCATTGGGGGCAGGCGAGCGGTCAACTGTTTTGGATGCTGATGCCCTATCTGCGTATGCTGAAACGCCCGATAAACTGTTTGATATCTTGAATGATCGAGCCATTTTGACCCCTCATGGGGGAGAATTTGCACGACTTTTTCCCGATCTGTACGGCAAGCTTAATGCGTCAAATTCCAAGGGGCCTGCTTATTCCAAAATTGAGGCCACGCGGGATGCAGCGGCACGGGCGGGATGCGTCGTATTATATAAAGGTGCTGATACTGTAATTGCAGCGCCGGATGGTCGATGCAGTGTCCATGCCGCGCTTCACGGCAGAGAGGCCCCGTGGTTGGCCACGGCTGGATCCGGGGATGTGTTGGCGGGTTATATAACTGGGTTGCTAGCCCGAGGATTAGATTCCATGACGGCAGCGGAAACGGCGGCTTGGCTTCATGTTGAATGCGCAAGAATATTTGGCCCAGGGTTAATTGCCGAAGATTTGCCAGAGCAATTGCCCAAGGTTTTTTCAAACCTTGGGTTATAGCGTTTACGCAACTTGCGGAGCAGAAACATCTACTCGCGTTTGGCTTCCGATTTCTAGACCGCCTGCATAGAGGGTTTCTATCTCATCGCAGCAAATGGCCGTAAATCTGTAACGCCTAACATCTTCGGCGAAACGAACAAATTCACCGTCAATCAACTGTTCAGCGGGGATCATTGCTTGAGCTGCCCCATATAGCGCTTGTGCCCGCCAGTCGCGGATAAGGATGTTTTGTTTCGGATGTACCAGAATATCCCCTTGCGGGCGATCATGGCCAAGACTGCTCTGGCTGATCAGGACTGGCCGAATTGATGCGACACCCGTTTGAATCTCGGTGACGCGTACCATGCCTTTGTCGCGGGAAATGACACGATCCCCAACTGAAAGGAATTCGACAGGGATTTCCCCGTCCATTGATAAAACTATTGTTCCGTGAATCACCCCGCAAGGTGGGTCCACTAGACGCCGAACGGGAATCCTCCCGTCAAAACGCCCGACCGTTTTCGGTTTCATGGGCTATATCTCGCTCTTGCCTGCCTTTTATTAGGACCAGCATATATAAATATTTGGTTGATCAAAGAATAATTATTAAGGTGAAAAGCATTGATTGGTTCCCCGTAGCAAACAGTACACAATTTTCTGCTCGCATCCGGTTTAAAGCTTTGTTAGGACGTCCCCACAGCAGCTAAAGAGATTCTCTTTCGTGTTGATAAATGTGCGGGTGTGGCGGAATTGGTAGACGCACCAGATTTAGGTTCTGGCGCCTTAGGGCGTGGAGGTTCAAGTCCTCTCACCCGTACCATTTTATTTTTACTGCAAAAAAGTGCGGCCGCATCCTTCAAATTGCGCCCCTTTTGGAAATTGTTAGCACCGTCACGTTTCGTTTTTGTTCTGTTCCCGACGTATCTGCGCCCTTGATTGGGCTCAGTTTCGGTTTGCCTTTACCTGTTTCTTTCTTGAGCTTAAATGTAGTGGAAATTGTCCTAAAGGCTCAGCGCAAATGATCATATCAACGCAGTATAAATTTATATTTGTTCATATTCCCAAAACAGCAGGGATGTCAGTGACAGATGCGTTTGGTAAATATGGGCGTCCGCAAGAGCGTAGTTTGTTGCGTAGTCTCAGCCGTAGGCTTCCATTTAAAGAGGTGCCGGCCAAAGCGCATTTTAGAGTACATGAAGCCGTCAATAAAATGATCGACAAGATGGGTCGGCCAGCGTTTGATTCTTTTCATAGTTTTTCCGTGATACGGAACCCCTATGATCATGCGGTGTCTCATTATGAATATATGAAGCAATTTAGAATAAAGGCGACGGCTGAAAAAGTCGCGCAAATGAGTTTTGAACAGTACCTTACCTACCGGATTAAACCGCCTGCTGGAAAGGATACGATCTTTGCGAGGATGCCGGGACAAATGTATTATCTTGCGGATAATAAAGGGGAGGTTGCGGTCAATCGTTTGGTGCGCTTTGAGGCGCTCAATGATGAATTATACCAGCTGGCCGATGATCTGAAACTTCCA
This sequence comes from Pseudoruegeria sp., assembly GCA_039972875.1. Classification (GTDB taxonomy): domain Bacteria; phylum Pseudomonadota; class Alphaproteobacteria; order Rhodobacterales; family Rhodobacteraceae; genus Pseudoruegeria. Next base: position 164,458 of record JBDWMA010000042.1, on the reverse strand, counting down.
GATTTCAGCTTACGCCATGTTAATAAAACAAAAAGTAAAACCGATAAAAAGCCGTTTCAAAGCTATTATTCAGCTGAAACGGCAGAAATGGTGCGGCACATCTATAGCGAAGATTTTGCAAAACTTGGCTATTCTGAAGAGATGCCAGTTTAAGGATTACAGATCCTTAAACCCGTTATCGAGCCAATATTGCCTGACCCATGGAATGGGTGATTTTCCGTAATGTGGAAAATGCGCCCAGTTCTTTATATCAGTCCGAACCGTTTCAATTGGGCGGGGGTTGCCGTGAAACGCCAGAATGAGGGTTTCCTCAGGTGGCAGTCGGGGAGGGAGGACGCGGTCAATGACAAGTGGGCGGCGCAAATGCTTTTTAAAGCTGATCACATATGGTTTGGGCCATGTTTGCCAGTCGTTACAATAGTGTTGAACGACCTGTTGTTCATTCTGGAAGTTGTCGTAATGCCATTGCTTGTCTTTCAGAAAACCGTCAAGAATTTGTGGCTGTTCACCAATATTGAATGCAAAGACGCCTGAGGCGAGCGTTGGTTCTGGATTATCTGACCCCCGGCGCCAGCCCGGACCACCCGCAATTGAGATCAGGCCACCCTCGGCTTCAAAAAAAGGTTCGAGCCGACCAAGCACCAGTGAATCCAGATCTATAAAGAGGGCACGACCTTTCAGGCCGTAAAGATCCTCTTTGAAGACACCAAGTTTAGGCCAAGCCCCCGCGTTATACCTTTCTTGCGGGACATCAATGTCCGGCAAGGGAAAATGTTCGATCCCCTCGGCCAATCCCTCAGGCTCGTTGGTCAAGCAAACAAATCGAAACGGCCCGTCCAGATTTTTGCACACGGCATTATAGAGGACATTGACATAGCTGCCCGGGTAGAGGGCACCCCATTTCATACAAAGGACAATGCGTTCTTCCGACATAAACTTAAGCCATATTTCCCTGTGTTCTCATCTGCGTAGTGCAGCACATTATTAGTCGCATGATTGGCATGGGATTGCGAGTGGAAACAGAGTTTGATTTTGCAATGCCTTGAATGGCTGGTTTCTCCTTGCGCGTCGGGCTTTGGGGCAATAGAAGAAGCCAGATTTACAAAGATCACCGCCGCGAATTCTGCGGCCCGGTCAAGATAAGGACGAACAGATGCAGGTCACCGAGACCCTAAATGAAGGCCTGAAGCGCGGCTATTCTATCACCATCACAGCTGCGGAGCTGGACACAAAAGTAAACGAAAAGCTGAAAGAAGCTCAGCCCGAAGTTGAAATGAAGGGCTTCCGCAAAGGCAAAGTGCCTATGGCGCTGTTGAAAAAGCAATTCGGCCCGCGGATTTTGGGCGAAGCCATGCAGGAATCTGTTGATGGTGCGATGAGCGATCACTTTGAAGCGTCCGGCGATCGTCCTGCTATGCAGCCAGAAGTCAAAATGACCAACGACGATTGGAAAGAGGGCGACGACGTAAATGTCGATATGTCCTATGAGGCTCTGCCTGCGATTCCGGACGTTGATTTCTCAGACATCGAGCTTGAGAAAATGGTTGTTAAAGCCGACGACGAAGCTGTTGATGAAGCTTTGAAAAACTTGGCCGAAACTGCGCAAAACTTTGATGATCGTGAAGACGGTGCCAAAGCTGAAGATGGCGATCAGATCGTTATCGACTTCGCTGGTAAAGTTGACGGTGAGTTGTTTGAAGGTGGTTCCGCTGAGGATTACCCGCTGACATTGGGATCTAACTCTTTCATTCCCGGTTTCGAAGAGCAGCTGGTTGGTGCCGTGAAAGACGCCGAAATTGCTGTGACTGTTTCCTTCCCTGAGGACTATCAGGCCGAGCATTTGGCCGGCAAAGAAGCAATTTTCGATTGCACAGTGAAAGCTGTTAAAGCGCCAGCCGCTGCGGAAATCAACGATGAGTTGGCCAAGCAATTTGGTGCCGAAGATCTGGGGGCCTTGAAAGGTCAAATTTCTGAACGTCTTGAAGGTGAATATGCTGGGGCTGCGCGCGCTGTAATGAAACGCGCTTTGCTGGACGCATTGGATGCCAAAGTATCGTTTGACCTTCCGCCCAGCTTGCTGGATGCCGAAGCCAAGCAGATCGCTCATCAGCTGTGGCATGAGGAAAACCCTGACGTAGAAGGGCATGATCATCCTGAGATCGAAACAACAGAAGAACACAACACTTTGGCTGGGCGTCGTGTCCGTCTGGGTCTTTTGTTGGCGGAACTGGGTCAAAAAGCCGAAGTCGAAGTGACAGACGCGGAGATGACACAGGCGATCATGAACCAGGCCCGTCAGTATCCCGGTCAAGAGCGTCAGTTCTTTGAATTCATTCAACAGAACCAGCAAATGCAGCAGCAATTGCGTGCGCCTTTGTTCGAAGACAAAGTCGTGGATCACATCTTTGAGCAGGCCAAAGTGTCTGATAAAGAAGTGGCTAAAGATGAGCTGGAAAAAGCCATCGAGGCACTCGACGAAGAGTAAATCCAGACGTCAGTCAAGAGAATTTAAAGGGTCACTTTCGAGTGACCCTTTTTTGTTGCGAACACCGTGGTTCATTGAAAGCTTTGTGGCTGGAAAAATTCCAAAAACACCAAAATTACCCCATTATCAAAAATATGTGCTAAAAACACAATTTATGAATTCAATTTGTGAGGCGAATTTAAAAAGGGGGACGATCAATGAAATCAATAAAATGGATTATCTGTGCCACTGCTATCTTACCATTTGGGGCCGGGGTGGTATCTGCTGAGCCTTCGGTAGAACGTGGTGAATATTTGGTGCGCGGGATTGCCGGATGCGGAAATTGTCATACGCCAATGGGCCCTGAAGGGCCTGTTGCTGGAGAAGAGCTTACCGGGCGTTTTGTGGACAAAAACGAGGCCTTTTCTGCCTATGCGCCCAATATAACGCCAGCAGGTCGGGTCGCAGAATGGAGCGATGCAGAACTGGCCAAAGCCATTCGCGAGGGCCTGCGCCCGGATGGCACATTGATTGGCCCGCCGATGCCTTATGCAATGTACCGTGGGCTGTCGGATAATGACGTTATGTCGATTGTGGCGTTTCTCAGAACTGTTCCGGCTGTTGAGAGTGAGGTTCCTGCGTCGGTCTATAATATACCATTGCCTCCGGCATACGGTCCACCTGTTGGGGTGGTCGCTGATATCCCAGCGGGTGTTAGCGTGGAATATGGTGCCTATCTTGCCGGTCCCGTGGCGCATTGTATGGAGTGTCATACTCCGATGGGCCCCAAAGGCCCTATGGTTGAGACGAACTTAGGGCAGGGTGGGTTTGAATTCCACGGGCCGTGGGGGACGTCGATATCATCGAACCTGACCAATCATGCAGATGGGCTTGAAAGTTACTCTGATGAGGAACTTAAAAAGATGATTGTTATGGGTGAGCGTCCCGATGGCAGTCCGATGTTACCACCCATGCCATATGGCTATCTTGCACAAATGAGCGATGATGATTTAAATGCAATCGTACTGTATTTGCGCAGTCTACCGGGAATGGCCGACGGCTAAATTGAAAAAACCCGTCCGATAATTCGGTCGGGTTCCTAGTTGGACTTTGGAATTAAATTGGGGCTCAAAAAATGCCCTGACAGATTATCATCACTATTCCAGCGGCGAGGATGTAGCCAAAATCCACTCGGATGGCATATGCGCTTTTACGGACAAATGCGCCACCGGATACCACAAATCCTGCGGCTGCCAGAATGGCAAGAATTGCTGTAAACAACGCATTGTGCGTCGCGGTCAAACCAACCACGAGCGACAGTAGGATTAAAGCCACCATTTGTGCACCCATCGCAAATGCGGGCATTTCATCTGCGGTGCCCAACTCAACGCCGGAGCCTTCGGCCCATTTTTTGCCAAATAGGACTGGGCTATACCACAGCCATCCCAGCAAGAAGGCGACGACCGCACCAACAATTACGGCCAAAATATTAAGAGGTTCTGCGACGGTTTCCATCTGAAATTCCTTCCAAAAATGAGGTTGCTTTCCAATCAGGTCCTCGTGTTGATGCCCTGCCAGATCGCCTTGGATGATTTATTCTCTGTCGTTGACTATAAAGTAGGTCGTGGAATTATTCAGTAATTTTGAAATGGGAAAAGGGGGGCCGGTAAATTGGTATGGTTACGCGCGATCGTCTTTGGGTGAGTCCATCACCACATAAGATGTGATTGAGGCAACTTGTGGCAATACCCCCAGAATATCAGTGTGAAAAGATTTATAGGCGGATAGATCTTTAACCTCGACCCGCAACAGGTATTCAATTGTGCCTGTAATATTATGGCACTCACGAACCTCTGGCGCCAAAGATATAGAACGTTCAAATGCTTCTTGGCTTTTCTTTGTGTGATTATTTAACCCAACGCCTACATAGGCCACAAACCCTGTGCCCATCGCGTCCCTGTCCAATTTGGCGCGATATCCGGTAATCACACCACTCCGTTCCAGTTCCTGCACACGACGAAGGCAGGCGGAAGGAGATAGCCCAACCTTATCCGCCAGATCTAAATTACTGATACGTCCGTCTTTAGATAGTTCGTGCAATATTTTGTGGTTAATTTGATCAATCTTGCTCATAAGTTGCGATAATAGGGGGTAGAGATAGCATAAAGCAATTAAATCGTTGGGATGTTGGTGAATAATTGCTCTCATGACATATGAACTATTTATTGCCCTAACAGGGTTCGCCTTCGTATCCTCAGTTACGCCTGGTCCCAACAATCTGATGTTGATGGCTTCGGGCGCGAATTTTGGATTTCGCCGTACTGTTCCGCATATGCTGGGGATCGGGCTTGGCTTTACGCTCATGACCGCTTTGGTAGGGGTTGGTCTAGCGCACGTTTTCGCGGCTTATCCAATGACACATGTGATCCTAAAAATAGGTAGTGTCGTCTATATGTCTTGGCTCGCTTGGAAAATCGCCACGGCGGCCGCACCGAAAGAGAGACATGCAGAGGCTAGGCCTATTACATTTCTACAAGCCGCAGCGTTTCAGTGGGTGAACCCCAAAGCATGGGCTATGGCATTGACGGCTGTGACGGTTTACGCGGGCAGTGGTGGCACGGAGGCGGTGTTAATGGTTGCGTTGATCTTTGGTGTGATCAATTTGCCCAGCGTCAGTATTTGGACTGTGTTAGGCCAACAAATGCGTCGGTTCCTGACCAACCCAACGCGATTGCGGTTGTTCAACTGGACCATGGCCATCCTTTTGATGGGGTCCCTCTGGCCCGTGCTAATTGCCTAATAATCACTGCATGTTTCAACAATTGGGTACATTGACGGCCAGTCCACCCAAAGACGTTTCTTTATATTTTTCATGCATATCTTCGCCGGTTTGGCGCATGGTTTCGATGGCAGAATCAAGTGGCACAAAATGATCGCCTGTTCCGCGCAATGCAAGAGACGCCGCTGAAACTGCTTTGATGCAGCCCAGACCATTACGTTCAATACAGGGGATCTGCACTAGACCCCTGATGGGATCACACGTCATGCCTAGGTGATGTTCTAACGCGATTTCCGCAGCGTTTTCTACATGTTGGGGTGTTCCCCCCATCACGGCACAGAGGCCAGCGGCGGCCATGGCGGAGGCTGAGCCAACCTCGGCTTGGCAGCCGCATTCTGCGCCTGAGATTGAGGCATTATGCTTGACGAGCCCGCCAATGGCGGAGGCGGTCAGCAGAAAGTCCGGGATGCGCGATGGGCTCGCACCGGGGACGTGATCCAGCCAGTATCGCATCGTTGCCGGAAGAACTCCTGCGGCCCCATTCGTGGGGGCGGTGACAACTTGACCACCAGCGGCGTTTTCTTCGTTTACGGCCATGGCGTAGGCGCTCATCCAATCATTGATAGTATGGGGGGCAGACAGATTCATACCACGTTCAGCCTGCAACGCATCATGAATTGATTTCGCCCGGCGCTTAACGTTCAGGCCGCCGGGAAGGACCCCGTCGGATGTCAGCCCTCTGGTTATGCAGTCGTTCATCACTTGCCAGAGGCGATCAATTCCGTCGTTCAGTTTTGTGACAGAGATTCGGGACAATTCGTTTGCGCGTTTTAATTCGGCGATGGATTTGCCGGAGTCTTCGCACATCTGAAGCATTTCTGCCGCGGATTTAAAAGGATAGGGGACCGGCGCACCATCATCGGTGTCTTTGCCCTCCGCCAGTTCGGCTTCTGTCATCACAAAGCCACCACCGATAGAATAATAAGTTTCTTGAAAAATGACATCGCCCTGCGCATCGGTGGCCATTAAAATCATACCGTTAGAATGGCCGGGCAGAGGGGGACCGTAGTCAAACGACAAATCTTGGTCAGGCGCAAAAGTCAGAGGTGGCAGTTCATCGGGAAGAACACGCCCATCCGCCTTGATTTGTGTTAGGGTCGCCTCCGCCATAACGGCGTCATAGGTTTCTGGCAAAAAGCCCGATAGGCCCAGGATGGTTGCCCGATCTGTGGCATGCCCAATTCCAGTAAAAGCCAAAGAGCCATGAAGGGATGCACGCAGGCCATGGGCGTTAAATGGGCTGGCACGCAATGTCTCTAGGAATCGGGCAGCGGCAACCATCGGCCCCATCGTATGGGACGAGGACGGACCGACGCCAACTTTGAACATGTCAAAAACAGACAGAAACATTGCAATGATTCCCTTTGATCGCTTTTGCGGATCGTGGCAGGAATTTTGCCGAATACCATCGTCGAATTCGACCAAAGCAAAGGGTTCGGCGACATACACTCTGTTTCCAATGGAAAAACCTATGAATTGCCTCTCGCAGGATGGGCATTCCTTTCCTATAAGGTTGGGTGAAACTGCAAAGGACACGATGCTATGACCTCAAACCTGTCGCCAATCGACAAAGCAAAGTTTGTCGCAGCGAAACGCGCCACCGATTTTGTCGAAGATGGCATGCGGGTCGGTTTGGGGAGTGGGTCCACGGCAGCATGGTTGGTGCGCTGTCTAGGGGATCTTGTTCAAAACGAGGGGTTGCGGATCACCGGAGTTCCGACGTCGTCGCGGACGGCTGATCTTGCACGGGAAGTTGGATTAAAAGTCGTTTCCTTAGATGAGGCCAAGTGGTTGGACGTCGCAATCGACGGGGCAGATGAATACGATGGCGATTTGAATCTGATCAAAGGGGGCGGGGGCTCTTTGCTCCAAGAAAAAATCGTGGCAACGGCCAGCGATCAGATGGTGGTAATTGCGGATATCTCCAAAAAAGTAGACACGCTGGGTGCGTTTCCCTTGCCCGTTGAAATTGTCCCGTTTGGATGGCAAACCACAAAAGCTTTGATCGAAGAGACCCTTGTGGGTCTGGACGTGTTGGGGCAATCCTCGTCTTTGCGTTTAAATGGCGACACCCCCTTTATCACGGATGAAGGTAACTATATCGTCGATCTGCATCTAAGGCGGATTGGAAACCCACGTCAGCTTTCGCTGGTGACAAACCAGATCCCCGGAGTGGTCGAAAACGGCCTGTTTCTTGATATTTGTGACGCGGTTGTGATTGGGTACGGGGATGGCAAAGTTGAGGTTCGTGACATAAATGCAGGGACAATCGAAGAGGACCACCTCAGTTTTGTTGATGACGACAATATGTTCTCTGACCTGTAATCAAATACACTAAAGGAATTCCCATGACGTTTGACTATGATCTCTTTGTAATTGGCGGTGGCTCTGGCGGTGTACGGGCCGCGCGTTTGGCTTCTTCAGAAGCAGGCGCTAAAGTTGCCCTCGCGGAAGAGTATCGCATGGGCGGAACCTGTGTGATCCGAGGCTGTGTGCCCAAAAAGCTGATGGTTTTTGCATCGGGCTATAAAGAGCAATTTGAAGATGCGCGCGCCTATGGCTGGGACGTCAAAGAAGGTGCGCATGATTGGGATATTTTCCACCCGAAACTCCGGGCTGAACTTGATCGCCTTGAAGGAATTTACCGCAACGTGTTGGCCAACGCCGGCGTCGAAGTTTTCAACGCCCGAGCTACGCTAAAAGACGCTCACACTGTCGCTTTGTCGACAGGCGAAACCGTCACCGCCAAACACATTTTGGTTGCCACGGGTGGGACACCGTTCAAGCCTGAAATGCCGGGGATCGAACACACGATCACGTCGAACGAAATCTTCCTTTGGGACGCGATGCCAAAATCAGTTTTGATTGTTGGCGGTGGATTCATCGCTTGTGAATTTGCGTGTATTTTGAATGGCTTGAATGTCGAAGTTACACAATTCTACCGTGGTGCGCAGGTTCTTCGTGGATTTGATGACGAGGCGCGCGGCCATGTCGCCGAAGAGATGAAAGCAGGCGGTGTGAACTTGCATGTTGGTACCGATGTGCTTGCGATTGAAAAGCGCGACGAGGGTATCTGGGTCAAAGACACCAACGGCACTGAACGTTGCTATGATCAGGTGATCTATGCCACTGGCCGTACACCGGCCACTGCTGGTTTGGGTCTTGAGGACGCCGGGGTTAAACTTGGGCGCGGTGGTAAGATTGAGGTCGATGAGTATTCACAGACGTCTGTTCCGTCGATCTATGCGGTTGGCGATGTGACAAATCGGATCAATCTGACACCGGTGGCGATCCGTGAGGGGGCTGCGTTCATTGAGACAGTGTTCCATGGTCGCCCGACAAAACCTGATCACGAATTGGTGGCAAGTGCTGTTTTCACCCAGCCGGAGCTTGGGACGGTTGGCATGACCGAAGAAGCCGCGGCAGAGCAGGAACCAATCGAGGTTTATTCTGCTTCGTTCCGCCCAATGCAATCTTTGTTCGCAGGTCGCGACAACCGCGTTCTGATGAAATTAATTGTCAGCCAAGCAACCCGCAAGGTTTTGGGCTGTCACATTGTAGCACCGCAGGCAGGTGAAATGATCCAGCTGGCCGGTGTTGCGATTAAAATGGGCGCAACCAAAGAAGATTTCGACCGCACTGTTGCGGTTCACCCGACCATGTCCGAAGAACTGGTCACAATGAAAACTCCAACGCGCACGGCTTGATTTCCGCGCGTTTAGGCACATTTATGGCACAGACTTAGTGTCACTCACTTAAGGTAAGGACCTTTAATGGCTGGAAATAACGGCGGACCCTGGGGGGGAGGCGGCAATAACAGTGGTAACGGAGGCGACGATGACAATCGTGGCAACGGCCCTGGACGTCGCCCCGGACAGAATGATCCGCAGATCCCTGACGTAGATGAACTTGTGAAAAAGGGCCAAGAGCAGTTGAAAGTGCTTCTTGGCGGCGGCGGCAAAGGCGGTCGCCCGAATGGTTCCGGCGGTGGCGGTGGTGGCGAGATGCCGAAACTGACCCGTGGTGGCGTGGGCTTGATTGCTGTCGCAGCGCTTGGCCTGTGGGGCTATGCGTCATTCTATACGGTTAAGCCTGAAGAGCAGGGCGTAGAGTTATTCCTTGGTGAATACATGCGAACTACTGATGACGGCCCGCATATGGCTTGGTGGCCATTTGTGAACGTTGAAGTCATCCCGGTGACCACAGAACGAGCAGAGGACATTGGCGCTGGATCAAGAGGTCCTGATAGTGGTCTCATGTTAACCGGGGATGAAAACATTGTTGATATTGATTTTCAGGTTGCTTGGAATATTACGGATCCAGCAAAATACCTTTTTAATCTGAGAGATCCACAACTTACGATCCGAGCGGTTTCAGAATCTGCTATGCGTGAAATTATCGCCCAATCCGATCTGGCTCCAATCCTTAACAGGGACCGTGGTATTATCGGAGATAGGTTGCAAGATCTGATCCAGTCGACGTTGGATAGCTACGACTCTGGCGTTAATATCATTCGTGTGAACTTTGACGGAGCCGATCCACCCGAGCCCGTAAAAGACGCATTCCGCGAAGTGCAATCGGCGGGTCAGGAACGTGACCGTCTTGAGAAACAAGCGGATGCTTACGCGAACCGTGTTCTTGCTGGGGCGCGTGGTGAAGCTGCTCAGGTTCTTGAAGAATCTGAAGGGTACCGTGCCCGTGTGGTTAACGAAGCCGAGGGTGAGGCCAGCCGCTTTACTGCGGTTTTGACTGAATATGCAAAAGCACCGGAAGTGACGCGGAAACGTTTGTTCCTAGAAACGATGGAAGATGTACTTGGTCGTGTCGACAAAGTGATCCTTGATAGCAACGGTGAGGGCGGCAATGGCGTCGTGCCATACCTGCCGCTGAACGAGTTGCGTAAATCGACAGACGGAGGGTCAAACTAATGCGTAAATCAACCTTTTTGATCCCTTTGGCTGTCGTGGCTATAGCGATTGTTATGTCTTCCCTGTTCATCGTCGATGAACGAGAGAAAGCTCTTGTTCTTCAGCTTGGGCGCGTTGTGAATGTTAAAGAAGAGCCTGGATTGGCCTTTAAACTGCCCATCATTCAGGAAGTCGTAAAATACGATGACAGAATCCTAAGTCAGGAGGTCGATGAACTGGAAATTACTCCGCTTGATGACAGACGTCTTGTTGTGGATGCTTTCGCCAGATATCGAATTAGTGATGTGCGTCAATTTCGCGAAGCTGTTGGTGCTGGAGGAATATCTGCCGCTGAATCAAAGCTTGCATCTATTCTACGAGCAGAAACACGCGAAGTTCTAGGTTCTGTCAGCAGCAATGATATCCTGTCGTCTGATCGGGCCGCCCTGATGCTGCGCATTCGGAATTCAGCGATTTCCGAAGCGCGGGGGCTTGGTCTTGAGGTCATCGATGTGCGGTTGAAACGCACTGACTTGCCACAAGCCAACCTCGAAGCAACCTTTAACCGGATGCGTGCTGAACGTGAACGTGAGGCTGCTGATGAGATCGCCCGTGGTGAAGAGGCCGCACAGCGTATTCGTGCGCAGGCTGACCGTACTGTGGTAGAGCTGGTGTCGGATGCCAGCCGTCAAAGTGAGATCGTTCGTGGTGAAGCGGATGCGGAACGGAACGCAATTTTCGCGCAAGCCTATGGTGCCGATAGAGAGTTCTTTGATTTTTATCGCTCGCTTGAGGCTTATCAACGGGCGTTCCAGTCTGGGAATTCTTCTGTGGTGATGTCACCTGATGGCGATTTCTTTAATTACTTCAAGACTGACGGTTCCAATTGATCGATACGATATTATTGGCGATCGGACTTGTTTTGATCCTCGAGGGGCTGGTGTTCGCACTGGCCCCTTCGCGTTTGGATGAGTTGGTACGGTTTATTGCCGAAACACCTCGTGAGACACGCCGTTTGATTGGTTTGGTTGCCGTGACGATTGGGGTTGTCCTTCTCAACCTGAGGTAAAAACAACATATGCGTATAGTTGCCTGTCAGCCACGCGGTATGTTCCTTCCGACATCAGGGCTTGTCTGAATTCACGATCTGGCTCAATTTGGTAAAAAACGAATAAAAATTGAGGCAAACATGGAACCCCCACACGAAGGCGACTCGGTCACTTTGGTGACGAGTGCGCATAATGAAGGTCAATTTCTTGTTGAGTGGGTGGCGTTTCACAGTCGTCTTGGGTTTAAAAAAATCATAGTCGTTTCAAACCATTGCGAGGATGGCTCTCTTGCTTTGCTCGACCGGATGGACGCGTTAGGATATATAACCCATGAGCGGCTAGCAAAGGACGCGGAGGCTGGCGACCGCAATGCAGCTGTTGCCCAAATCTGGAACCAAGATACCATCCGAGACACTGACTGGATGCTTTCGCTTGGTGTCGATCAGTTCCTAAACCTAGCGCCGGAGTTCCGCACTATTCGGGATTTGATTGCTTCGGTCGGTGAGGCTGATGCTATTCTTTTGCTTCGAAGGCTATTCGGCAACAGTTATATCAGCCGCTGGTCGGGGGGGAGCGTGATGAAGCAATTCATCAAGACGCAGACCAAGGTGCTTCCTAAAATTGCGGTGTATCAGGCAATTTTCCGTATTTCTCGGTTTAATAAGGCAGAGTGGCATCTGCCCAAGCTTCCGACACCAGGTAAGGTCATTGCCAAAAGCTCACTTGGTGTGCGTCTGAACGCAGATGCGTTTGACCTTGAGGGTGACTCCACATCAATGATTGATGAAAGTCAGATGACTTTTGAGAGGGCATCCCTGAACCACTATGCTGTTAAGTCTGACGATTTTTACATGATTCAGAACAGCGATGATCGTAATTTGGAAAGCCCCGAAAAGCTTTTGAAAAACCGACTGCATCGCCGGAATAACCGGAATCAAAAAACCGACTTATCGATTTTGGCGCGTCTAGAGGACTTTGAAACTAAAATGTCCGAATTGCGTGCTGACTCAGAGATCTGTCGATTAGAAGAGCAGTGCCAATCTTGGTTCTATCAACAGCGTCACGACCTTCTGAATGAGGGTGAGATTGAGGACCAAAATATCCAATCATTGCCGATTATCCGTTTTCACCGGGCAAGCTAGGGGTGCATTGCGTCTTTTTGATTGCGGCCAACTTGGCGTAAATTAACATAAATTCGTTGGGTGTCGCCCATTTATCACGGTCATGTGAAAAAATGCGACCCCACGAACAGTTGAATTCTGCCAAAATAACTCAACATAAATGTGGAAGAGAAGGCGGCCAAACATATGCTGCCCCATTAAAAGAGGAGTAAGACGTGATACCCCATCAATTCCATACAGAGCCAAGAGCTGCGGTGCAGAATCGTCCGGGGCTCGCGTTTCCCCGGCAGGTTTGGGTACTGATCCTTGGTGTTGCTCTGGTTTTAGCGCAGACATTGTCGACGCAGGCCAAAGGTGCGCCGGATAGTTTTGCCGATTTGGCAGAAAAAATTAGTCCGGCGGTTGTAAATATTACAACCACGACCACAGTTGCCGCATCAGCCGGCCCAGGACCAATTGTTCCCGAAGGTTCCCCCTTTGAAGATTTCTTTCGTGATTTCGGAGACCGGGGGCAGGGCAATCAACAAAGACCGCGCCGCAGTCAAGCGCTTGGGTCCGGGTTCGTAATTTCCGCCGATGGTTTTATTGTGACCAACAATCACGTCATTGAAGGTGCCGATGAAATCCTGATTGAGTTTTTTGAAGGTGGAGAATTGCCTGCAAAAGTTATTGGGACGGATCCGAACACCGATATTGCGCTTTTGAAAGTCGAAAGCGACGATCCTTTAGATTATGTCGATTTTGGCAATAGCGACGTTGCGCGTGTTGGTGACTGGGTTATGGCCATGGGCAACCCATTGGGGCAGGGGTTTTCGGTGTCCGCAGGTATCGTATCTGCGCGTAATCGTGAATTGTCGGGCACCTATGATGATTACATTCAGACAGATGCCGCGATCAACCGTGGTAACTCTGGCGGTCCATTGTTCAACATGGATGGGGATGTAATCGGTGTAAACACTGCAATCCTGTCTCCGAATGGTGGATCGATCGGGATTGGGTTTGCGATGTCTTCTGCGGTGGTTGAACGTGTGATTGATCAGTTGCAAGAGTTCGGGGAAACCCGTCGCGGCTGGCTTGGTGTGCGTATTCAAGACGTGACAGAAGAGCTGGCCGAGGCACTCGATCTTGCCAAGCCTGTTGGTGCTCTGATTACCGATGTGCCTGAGGGTCCAGCCGAAGAGGCCGGTCTGTTGTCTGGTGATGTAATCCTGTCTTTTGATGGCAGTCAGGTAGACGATACACGTGAATTGGTGCGCGAAGTCGGAAACACAGCCGTTGGCAAAGCGGTGGATGTTGTTGTTGTCCGGGAAGGTGAAGAGGTGACACTGTCTGTAACCCTTGGCCGTCGTGAAACAGCCGAAGGTGCTGTGCCTGCGTCCGCGCCAGCCACAGAGCCTGTGGAAGAAAACGTTTTGGGCCTGACGCTGTTAGAGATGACAGATGAATTGCGTGAACAGCTTGAATTGAGCAGCGGCATTGGTGGTCTGGTTGTGACCGATGTCGATGAAGATGCTGAAGCTTTTGAAAAAGGTCTGCGGGCGGGTGATGTGATCACCGAAGCAGGACAACAAAAGGTCGCAAGCGTTGATGATCTCAACTCTCAGATTGCCGATGCTGAAGATGCAGGTCGCAAATCGTTGTTGCTGCTGGTGCGCCGCGCCGGGGATCCGCGTTTTGTCGCTTTGTCCTTGGACTAGGCTGCATCCAGTCGATCTAAAGGTGAAACAGAAAGAGCGCCCCGTTGGGCGCTCTTTTTTTGTCTGATGTTTTCGTCAACGCGACAGATTATTCTGTGCTGTCTTCGGGCAAAGCCACTGTATCTTCAGAAACTGGTGGACGCCCGTACGCTGCGACCCCTAATTGCTGAGCTGCAGCCAATGATAGGGTTGTGCTCTCTAATCCACGTTTGGTTTGGTAATCTTTGATGGCCTCAAGCGTGGCGGCATTCATTTCGCCGGTGATCGTTTCCGTATAATATCCACGCACGGTTAAGGCCCGTTGGGCGGTCGCAATGTAGGTTTGGTCGATATAGGCGTCACAAGTTGTCTGAAACCATGCTTCGGCACGTTCACGTAAGATGTCTTGGCGTGTTTCGGTGCCATAAACAGCCTGGGTCAACAGCGTATCATCTGTATCAAATGTAGCAGGTTCTAGTAGTACCTGTTTGGTCTTGGTCTGCACAATTGCGGGTTGAGTGTCTTGTGCCCAGCAGGCTATATTTTTCTGGGTGGCTGTGGGTGCCGTAAGCTGTGTGGGGATCAGCCCATCCTTATCCAATTGCGCAACATACACTGTCTGGCGCTGTGGCGGTCCGCAAGCGACAAGAAAAGAAAAGATCGCCAAGGACGTCATTGCGGTTTTTGCCATGGTTGATTTGTTGCCTCTGGTTTTTGTTTTTACCAGTCTTGCCTTAGGTCGTTTCTGGCGGCAATGGGAAATACTGTTTGACTACGCCTGCATCCAGCTTTGTATTGAGATGGGGGCTTGTTTTGGATCCACGTTGTGGCGTTCACAAAGCTTTTCGATGTAGCCGTTTTTTGGGGGGAGCCCGTTAAATCGAGTGGCCAAAACTTTGCGCGTGATCCCAAACAAATGAACAGAATGGCAGTCCTGCGGTTCGATTTGTTCTGGCGTAACATTTGGCCGCCATAGGGCCATGAGATCATTTTTGATCAACGGGTAGAATACGTTCTGTGGTTGCGCATGATGTTTTTCATTGTGACGTTTCAAAAAATGCGACAACCCCTTGGGACCAGAAACGCCCCAAGGTAGATCCGCGATGCTCCACGTATTACCTTCCTTTAAGGCCTGTGCGCGTTCGGCTCTATATTTGGCCCCACGCCATGGGATGATTGGATTGTCTGTTTCTAAAAATTGCAAGAGGGTTGTCAGGCTTGGACTGTCCGAGGGGAGCCCAAGGACGCCGGTTAGCACGCGTCCTCTGCCATTTTCACCAAAGATGTAAGGGGTGTCAAAATGGTATGGGCGGCAACAATAGGCATCCATGTCGACCCAAACATATCCGCCGTCGCGGATCATATAGAGCCTTAAGATGTCCGAATAAACCGCGACACGTGTGCGATCATTGTCGCTGATGTCAAAGGGGGGGGGGCAAAGCGGTATCGCCTCTTTTACCGTAATTCCAGAAGGGAGGTTTCCGACCTTTCCGATTGTATAAAGTGTAAAGTCATGGCCAGCGTCCAGATAAGATTGGATGACCAATTGCTCTACAAAGGACAAATCTGATCCCGTCCAGAAGCTTGCGATTTTTGGAAGGTTTTTCATTTGTGCCGCTTTATACATATGTTGCAGCGACTGTAGCGCGCTACACCCCCTTTTGGAAATGACCTATCAGAAGGATTTCTCATCCGAGGGGATCAATAGATCATCCAGCATGGCAGAGATGTCCTCGACGTGATCGGCGACAACATGAACCACCCCGTTTTCACGTTGAATACGACCCGTGACCCGTAAAAGACGACCCGCGATCACCGCGCGACGGAACTGTTCATAGATCTTGCGCCAAACAACAATATTAGAGATGCCAGTCTCATCCTCTAGGGTTAGAAAAATGACCCCGTTGGCGGTGCCCGGACGTTGGCGTACCAGCACCAAGCCCGCCACACAGACCCTTGCCCCATTTGGGGGATCAATCAGCCTGTTATGGGGTAAGCAAGCCGGTGGCCGGGGCCAGGTTTGATAGGGGGCAAGATGCATGGGAACAAACATAGAACATTTACTGTGTTTTGCAAGTCTTGCCGCACAGAACGCAATTGCCACTGGCAAGATGACCGTCACGCCGTTAATTGGGGATAACCCAATAAAAAACAGGAACGAGAAATGGCGAAGATCACCTATATCGAACACAACGGAACCGAACACGTTGTGGATGTGGCCAATGGGCTTACTGTCATGGAAGGCGCTCGGGACAATAACGTACCGGGTATCGAAGCAGATTGCGGCGGAGCATGTGCTTGTTCAACCTGTCACGTTTATGTGGATGCGGCTTGGGCCGAAAAAGTTCCGGCAAAAGATGCTATGGAAGAAGATATGCTGGATTTTGCATTTGAACCTGACGCAACATTGTCGCGCCTGACTTGCCAGATCAAAGTAACCGACGCTTTGGATGGGCTTGTGGTCAAAATGCCCGAAAAGCAGATCTGATGTTGACGAGGGCACGGCGTCCACGGTTGCGTGCGCTGCAACCTCTTTTGCGCCGTGCTGCGCTGGCCGCGTTGTGTGTGGTAGCAGCTGGGGCTGCTGTTGCCGAGGTACGTATCGTAACGGCAGAGTACGCGGATCCAACAGATCGTTACACCCATGGTGTTCTCGGCGATGCGATTGAATATGGGTCGCTTGTCATTGGTCTATCTGATGGCAGCAAGACGCGCATTACTTTACCGCATGAGCGCGTGTTTGAGGACATCGCACCGCGGATTGTTGCCCTTGAAAAGGATGGTGATCCTGAAGTGATTGTGGTGGAAAGCCATGTGAGCTACGGCGCGCGCTTGTCTATTTATAACCAAAAAGGGCTCATTACGGCGACTCCCTATATTGGGACTAAATATAGATGGCTTGCTCCTGTTGGGGCTGCTGACTTAGATGGAGATGGCGCGATAGAAATCGCCTATGTGGATCGACCGCATTTGGTAAAGACCCTTCGGATTTGGCGGTATGCAGACCGAACCTTGGTTGAAGTTGCCAGCGTTTCGGGGGTTAGCAATCATCGTATAGGTGAGGATTTTATTACCGGCGGGGTCCGAAAGTGCGGCGATCGCGTCAGCCTAATCACGGCTTCTGGAGATTGGCGAGATATCATTGAAACGCGGTTTGATGGTCACAAAGCGACGGCACAGCGCATCGGTCCATTTGAAGGGGCGGTTTCCGTAGATAAAGCCCTACATTGCCCATAAGACGTGCGGAATGCGGTCTCTTTGAGTTAGAAGAGATATCCCCGTTGAGTCAATTCACAACAGACATTTTACCGAGCTAGCAGGCTGTAGATTACAGGGGCTGCCACCGGAATTAATCAGGTTTAAGTCCTTGAGGATCATATTGCCGATTAGATGGCGCCCACCCGAGACTGCCGTGCTGCGGTGCGGGGAGAGAATGAGGTTGGGATTGTCTCGCATCTGAGATTTCTTATCGACAGGTTCTTCGGGAAAAACATCAATCGCGGCACGAATTCGGCCAAAAGCGGTGTCCCGCAACAGTGCATCGAAATCGACCAGATGGGCGCGGCTGATTAGAACTAAAAGGCTTCCATCAGCCAGACGGGACAGCTCCCGCGCATCGATCATGGCTTTGTTCGTTTCTGATGGGAGAGCAGCAACAAACACCAATTTGCTGTTGGATAGCACATCAGCCAAAGAAACAATTTGAACAGATTCAGCTGTGGCCTCAGCGGCGCGTAAATTAGGGTCATAAACCCGAACTGTGGGGCGAAAGGGGCGAAGCAGTCGCAGCGTTTCGCGACCTATGGCTCCAAATCCAATAAAGCCGATGTCAGCGTCAAACAGGCTAAAATCTCTTTGAGGATGATCGGCCTTCCAGCTTTCTCTTCCACGTCGAAACAACTCGTGTTCGGCAACGACACCGCGCGCACCAGCCAAGGCCAGCGCTAAAGCCATTTCTGCCGTGCTTTGGGAAAAACCGGGCGCACAGGATAGCACTTGAACATTACGAGCGCGGCAAGCGGCATAGTCAATTGTATCAGGGAATTGACCTGACACCTCGATAACAACCTTTAGATTAGGGGCCGCATCAAGGGTGGATTGTGTGATTTGGGGGGCAGCTGAGATGAGCGCGACGACTTCCGGTAAAGCGGCCGTAACCACATCATCAGGGATCGGGGAATCCTTGCCCCAGACCACCTCAAACTGTTCCCGCAAAGAAGAGAGGTCACTGTCCGAAAATAATTCTGACACGGTGCGCCAATAGGCATCCAGAATGAGTACAGGCTTGGTCATGGCGGCCCTCCTTTTGCAACCATGCCGAGGCATTTCAGGCAGGACAAGGCCCATTTCTGCAGAATGGCCAGATTTTAGAGCATTAATTTAGAAACTAAACGGAAGGGTTTAGAAACAAATCCTTGTAGGAGAGTGCTTCTGTATCAGGGGCTCTTTTTAGCGGATAAAAGTGGGATTGGTACGCCAAAAAAACTTGCGTTCACCAGAGTAAAGACCGTTAAGATTGAATGTGGGGGCCGTTAAGCCCCCCACATTGTTTAATCTTCCATCGTTTCGAGTTCGTCGATCATGCCTGAAATCATCGATAGACCCTTGTCCCAGAATTTTGGATCAGAAGCATCTAGTCCGAAGGGAGCGAGCAGCTCTTTGTGGTGTTTGGAACCACCGGCCTTAAGCATGTCAAAATACTTTTCCTGAAACTCGGGGTCGCCTTCTTGATAGACTGCGTACAGCGCATTCACGAGCCCATCTCCAAAGGCATAGGCGTAAACGTAAAACGGCGAATGCACAAAGTGAGGGATATAGGACCAAAACGTCTCATAGCCGTCCATGTATTCAAACACCGGCCCAAGGCTTTCGGCTTGAACGCTCATCCAGAGGGCGTTGATATCCTCGGGCGTTAGCTCCCCTTCGGCACGGGCTGCATGCAATTTGCACTCAAAGTCATAGAACGCGATCTGTCGCACCACGGTATTGATCATGTCCTCGACTTTCCCGGCGAGCATGGTTTTACGCTCTTCTTTGGTCTTGGCGCCATCCAACATTTTGCGGAAGGTCAGCATTTCACCAAAGACAGAGGCGGTTTCAGCCAAGGTCAACGGGGTTGAAGCCAAAAGTTCCCCCTGATCGGCGGCAAGCACCTGATGCACACCATGACCCAATTCATGGGCAAGGGTCATGACATCCCGTGGTTTGCCAAGGTAGTTTAGCATCACATAGGGGTGGACATTGGCCACGGTTGGATGTGCAAATGCGCCGGGGGCTTTGCCGGGTTTAACTTCGGCATCGATCCAACCTTCAGTGAAAAAGGGTTTGGCCAGATCTGCCATACGTGGATCAAAATCACCGTAGGCGTCCAACACGGTTTTCTGTGCCGCGGCCCAGTCCACGGTTTTTGTTTCCTCAACCGGAAGTGGCGCGTTGCGGTCCCAAACCTCCATTGTTTCAAGACCCAGCCATTTTGCTTTTAGAGCGTAATAGCGGTGGGACAATTTTGGGTAAGCGGCAACAACGGCGTTGCGCAGGGCCTCGACGACCTCTGGTTCCACATGGTTAGACAAATGACGCCCGGCCTGAGGGCTGGGCATTTGCCGCCAACGGTCTTCAATCTCTTTTTCTTTGGCGAGGGTATTGTGCACACGGGCAAAGGTTTTGACGTTTTCGCCAAGGACTTTGGCCACGGCTCGGGCGGCCGTTTCGCGTTTACTACGATCTTGATCGGTGAAGAAATTCAATGTCGATTCAAGGTTTAACTCGGTGCCGTCCACATCAAAGGTCAATCCGGCAATGGTTTCGTCAAACAATCGGTTCCAAGCGGCGGCGCCAACGGTGGATTGATCATGAAGAAAATGCTCCAGCTCATCAGACAGCTGATGGGGCTTCATGGCGCGCAGGCGATCAAAGATCGGTTTGAATCGGTTAAGGCCTGCGTTTTCGGCAAACATCTCCTGTAGCTTGTCGTCATCAATGCGGTTGATTTCCAAAGTGTAAAACACCAGCGGCGTTGTAAACGTGGTGATTCTATCCTGACAGTCCGCCATAAATTTGGCACGATCCGCATCTGTTGTGATTTGGTAATACCGTAGACCCGCAAAGGACATAATCCGGCCTGCAATCAGATCGATTTGTTCGTAGGCCAGAACGCAATCGAGTAAACCTTGTGCGTTCAAGGTGTCTAATTTGTCTTGATATGTGGCGGCGAAATCTGAGCAGGCTTTTTCGAGCCATTCCATATCGCGGATCAGTTCAGGGGCGTCCTCGGCGGTATAAAGATCATCGAGGTTCCATTCTGGCAATGCCCCGAATTCATTGCTTCCCGCGTTGGCATTTGCATCAAAAACAGGGGCAGGGAAATTTAGTATCATGACGACCTCATTTTAATCTGTTGGCTAAGAGATAAGGCCGCAGGCAGGTGGCCTCAAGGCGATTGCCAAGAATTTCGGCGGGTGTCAGAATTATTTTGCTGTATGGGGGACGTGGTCGGTGGATCTGAAATAGACGTAGAGCGCTGCAATCAGCGACAGGACTGTGGACAATAACATCATTGCCACGAGCAAGCGCACGGATGGATTTTGTCCGATCAATTCTCCTGTGATCCATGTCATAAGAGCTCCGCATCCGACCATTAGCGCTCCGGATAGACCAGAGGCCCCCCCGGCAAGATCCGGACGGACAGACATCGCGCCGGATGCCGCGCCCGGTAGGGTGATGCCATTGCCGATGCCAATGAAAAAGATTGCCCCCATAAACAAACCAATTGTGGGGGGCTGGAACATCATGATTAACAGCCCAAGTGCCATCCCAGATGTTGCCACCACACGTCCTATCAGCAACAGCGAATCCAGTGGGATGCGTTTGCCAAACCGACCTGCAAAAAAGCTCCCACATAAAAAACCGATCGATATCCAACCCAGGAGTGCCCCAAGTTGCGTCGCTGAGAGCGCAAAGATCATTTTGCCTACCAATGGCACACCCCCAAGAAAAGCATAAAAGGCCCCAACAGAAAAAGCCTGACAGAGGGAATATCCCCAGAATGGGCCGGACCGAAGAAGATCGGGATAAGCACGAAATTGAGCTGCGAAACTCGGGTCCTTGGTGGTATTTGTTTCGCCAAGGTCCGCATAGACCACAGTCGTAAGCGCGAGGCCGAGGGCGCAGAACATCCAAAAAGAACCGCGCCAGCCAAAGACCTCTTCGATTACACCGCCCAGCATAGGACCGGTTATCGGGGCTATGGCCATAATCATCCCTATATAGCCCAGCTTGCTGGCGGCTTCGCTTGGGGCAAATTGATCCCGAACAATTGCGCGGGAAATTACAACGCAAGCTACAGAGACCGTCTGCAGAAAACGCGCTGCCAAAAACATCTCTATGGTGGGTGCGAGGGCGCAACCGAGTGAAGCGACAGAGAACAGTGTCAGGCAGATCAAAAGAATCGGACGTCTGCCATATCGGTCAGATAATGGGCCAAGTAGGATTTGTAACACTGCCGTTATGGCTAGATACCCGGCAATTGATAAATTTACGGTCGCATAACTGGTGTTCAAATCCTCTGCAATCGAAGCGAGGGAGGGCAGAAACATATTTAGCGTCAGCACGGCCATAGATGTCATGGCAATAAGAGTGCCAAGGTGGGGGGGAGTGCGAGCCATACCAAAAAACCTGAGTGTGTTGTTTGAGGTTGGGCTACCACGGAGTATTTTAACCACCCAGATGTATTTTCTACTACCCGGTATGAGCTTTAAAATGATCAGTGATTTGCGCAAAGACACGATTACGGATGGCAGGGGTCTCCATCAGGGCCTCATGCTCTGCCCCAGCAAGTATTTCCAATATGCCATTGGGCCATAGGGCCTTAAACTGGGTAATAGCATCTTTTTCAACGATCCGCTCGTTGGTTCCGAGAAAGCTAATCGTGGGGACATCTGGTGGTGACATAGCCATGAGAGCCTTACATTCCTTTAAAGCCTCATAGAGCCAAGCTAGAGATGGCCCGCCTAGGGCAAGGTCAGGGTAAGCATCGGTCTGCGCTTTCATATAGGCAAACATCTCTGGGTCTGTGGTTAGTTGATTGTCCTCAAAGGGAGCTTTGGAGACATAAGTCTCTTTGCCGGTGCCCGGCGCACGAATATGCCCCAAGGATAATTTTGTGCTGAGCCAGGAAACAGATGTCGCAAAGGGGCGTTGCAGCGGATCGATGACAATCCCCCACATAGGGCCGGAAAAACCGACGGCCGCCACCGGTAGGTCATTTTGCAAAGCACGCAAGCCAATACACCCGCCCATAGAGTGCCCAAAGAGGTAATAAGGTTCTGGCATGTTCAAATCACGCGCGGCCATGACGGCTGCAGTGACGTCAAATTGGTAATCCGTAAAGTGAACCACATGACCTGTGTCCACATCATCGGTCAACCGGTCTGCCAATCCTTGACCACGCCAGTCAATTACCAGAGTAGCAAAGCCGCGCGACATGAATTCTCCTGCCGCGCGCCCGTATTTTTCGATATATTCCGTACGTCCAGGGAACAACAAGACAGTTCCATGTTCGCCTTTAGACCAAGCGCCCACCCGAATTTGGACATCGTCGGAGGTTTTAACCCAATAGGCGGCCCCGCCTGCTGGGGCGTCGGCGACGTCATTATATAGGGGGGCAGCTTTCATGGATTAGCTCAGGGCTGCGCCTAGTTTCATTGCAACACCCATATCGCCGTCCATCGCCAATTTACCCTGCATAAAGGCGGCGGTGGCATCTAGGTCACCATCTAGAATGGCCTGAAATGTTTCGGCATCTGCAGACAAAGTTACGTCTGTTTCGTCCTCAGCGGCGCGAACGCCATCACTGTCGATTACGATGGAGCCCTCATCCTCGATGACAAATTTTGCGGTAGCGTCGAAATCTTCGATTTTTTCGCCTAGGGCTGCTACAGCCGCTGTAATGATGTCGCTCATAATAAAACCTCCAAATTGTGATGTCAGATATCTCGCAATTTCTGACCAGAGAGCTAAACTCCTCTCTGTTATGATCAATACTCTACATATTCTCAAATGTGCCGTTGCGGCAATTCTGATTTCACTTTTGTGTGCTCTTTCTTCTGTTGCGCAGGATAGTGATCTGGATCTCTTGTTTGAACAACTGGCTGAGGCAGACAACAGCCATTGGGAAGATACTGAAAACCAGATTTGGCAAAATTGGTCTCGGTCTGGCTCAGACTCAATGGATCTCTTGCTAGAACGCGGACGGGAGGCCATCAGTGTTGGAGATGTGACGACAGCCATAGGGCATCTGACAGCCCTAATCGACCATGCGCCTGAATTCGCCGAAGGGTGGAACGCCCGCGCGACGGCCTACTTCCATGCGGGCCTTTATGGGCCTGCTGTACGAGATATTCAGACCACCCTTTCCCTTAATCCACGACACTTTGGTGCGATGTCGGGGCTTGGAATGATTATGGAGCAGTTGGGATACCCTGAGGACGCATTAATCGCCTACCGAGAAGCTCTGGCTATACATCCCCATCGCCCTGACGTAATCACGGCTGTGGAACGACTTGATAAAGAAGTCGGCGGCATCGACCTGTAGACGGGTTGAAAGCAGTTGAAAGGGCAGGCACATGGCAAGGATCACAGCCGTCCTTGGACCGACCAATACAGGCAAAACCCATTACGCGATTGAACGGATGCTGGCACACCGCACCGGTGTTATCGGCTTGCCGCTGCGTTTGTTAGCTCGTGAGGTTTATGACAAGATCGTCGCGATCCGGGGGCCTAATGTCGTAGCTCTGGTGACGGGCGAAGAGCGAATCGTCCCGACGCGGGTGCAATATTGGGTCTGTACCGTAGAGGCCATGCCCGAAGGGTTGGGCGCGGATTTTCTCGCCATTGATGAAATTCAACTTTGTGCGGACCCAGCCCGGGGACATATATTCACCGATCGGTTGCTGCGGTCTCGTGGGCAACATGAAACCCTGTTTATGGGGGCCGACACAATGCGCAGTGCCATTGCGGCCTTGGTCCCAAAATGTCAGTTCGTACAGCGGGAACGGTTTTCTGAGTTAACTTATACAGGCCAGAAAAAGATCAGCCGCATGGTGTCGCGCTCTGCCATTGTTGGGTTTTCGGTGGATAACGTATATGCCATTGCCGAATTATTGCGCCGTCAAAAGGGGGGGGCAGCCGTCGTCATGGGGGCTCTTTCGCCGCGCACGCGGAATGCACAAGTTGAGCTGTATCAAAACGGTGATGTAGATTATTTGGTGGCAACAGATGCTATCGGGATGGGTTTAAACCTTGATATCAACCACGTGGCATTCTCATCCTTGACCAAATTTGACGGACGCCGCATGCGTCCATTGCAGGCCAATGAACTTGCTCAGATTGCGGGCCGCGCTGGGCGTCATATGAACCATGGGACCTTTGGCACAACAGGTGAAGCCCCTCCGTTGATGGACGAAGTCGCGCAGGCCATATGTGATCACGAGTTTGCGCCTGTTCGAAAGTTACAGTGGCGAAATGCACGACTGGAGTTTTCCTCACCTGATCGATTGATTGCATCGCTTGAAACCCCGACAAACGATGATCTGCTCATGCGTACGCGGGACAGTGATGATCTTGTGGCCCTAAAGACGCTATCGGCGTCACAGACTGTTCTTGAACGCGCCGTCGGTGGACCAGCCGTACGGCGATTGTGGGATGTTTGCCGGATTCCTGATTTTCGGGGAATCTCCAGCGGGGAACACGCAGCTTTGCTCGAGGAAATTTACAAATTTTTGACCGAGTTAAACCGTGTGCCGGATGATTGGTTGGCCCGACAGGTCAAAAGGATCGATCGAACGGACGGAGATATCGACGCTTTGTCCAAAAGATTGGCATATATCCGCACATGGACCTATGTTGCACAACGAAACGGCTGGGTTGATGACGAAAACCATTGGCGCGAGGCGACTCGCGCTGTAGAAGATCGGCTGTCAGATGCGTTACATGAGCGTCTGACCCAAAGATTTGTTGACCGGCGTACATCTGTATTGCTGCGGCGGTTGAAACAGAAGGAGGGCCTTGTGGCCGACGTGAACGATAAAGGTGAAGTGACGGTTGAGGGCGAATTTGTCGGCCGTCTTGAGGGTTTCCGCTTTTCGCAAGATAAAAGCGCCACCCCAGATGAGGCAAAAACTCTGCGCAGCGCGAGTATTCAGGCGCTGAAGCCAGAGTTCCACCTGCGTGCGGATCGTTTTTATAACGCGCCCGACACAGAGATTGATTTTACAGAGCAGGGCGGCCTCATGTGGGGCACGTCAGCTGTTGGTAAGCTGGTGCTGGGCGATGATGCGCTCAAACCACGCGCCGAGGCCTTTGTTGATGATGAAGCTGGTCCTGATGTAGCGCAAAAAGTGCAGCGTCGTTTGCAGCACTTCATTGACCGCAAGATTGCAACGCAGTTTGAGCCACTCTTGGCGATGCAACGTGACGATACTTTGACCGGTGTGGCACGTGGTTTTGCCTTCCGTATGATCGAAGGATTCGGGGTTTTACCGCGAGACCAAGTTGCGCAAGAGGTAAAAGACCTTGATCAGGATTCGCGTTCGGTGCTGCGTAAGCATGGAATTCGGTTCGGTCAGTTTACGATCTTTATGCCCTTGGTATTGAAACCAGCACCAACGCGCTTGCGTTTGGTTCTATGGTCGCTGCACCAAAAACTGCAAGAATTCCCAGAAAGCCCCCCTCCGGGTTTGGTGACCATCCCTGCCGTGGATGGAACGATTCCGGGGGCCGATACAATGTCCGGCTATCGAATTGCCGGGGAGCGGGCCATTCGGATCGATATGCTGGAACGCCTTGCGGATATGTTGCGTGCTGAAGACAGTCGCGGTGGGTTTGAAGCGAAGGCCGATATGTTGTCAATTACAGGCATGTCGCTAGAACAGTTCGCAAACCTTTTGGAAGGTTTGGGCTATAAGGCAGAAAAAGGCGAACGCGCCAAAGTCAAAGCGGTTGTCGCCGAAGCACCGGCTGATTTGAACGAAGCAGAGCCAGCGACTGAACCAACGCCTGAGTCGGAGAACGTCAATGCCGACAAAGCTGTGTCGGACACCGCTGAGGAAGCTCCCGCTGAAACCGTGGTCGAAGAAGCGGCACCTGAGATGGAGGTGTTCTTTACCTTTACATGGGCCCGTGTTCAACGTCCGCGTCATAACCCGAAGGGGGATGGGCGTCGTCCTCAGCAAGGTGGTAAAGGCAAGCCAGGCGGAAAACCCGGTGGCAAGCCAAAAGGCAAACGGGGTGGTCCTCCGAATAAAGGGGGGCAAAACTATAGCGCCCGTCCACCTAAGAAAGAAAAACCAATCGACCCGGACAATCCATTTGCAGCAGCCTTAATGGGTTTGCGCGACAAAACCTAAATGTCAGCCCCACAGCTGACCCTTCGGATTGACAAATGGCTCTGGCACGCGCGTTTCTACAAGACGCGCGTGCTGGCTACGAAACAGGTGACGACCGGCCATCTACGCGTCAATGGTCATAAAATTTCCAAAGCCTCATTCGGTGTGCGACCCGGTGATACCCTGACCTTTCCTCAAGGACAGCACATTCGGGTCGTGAAGGTTGTTGCGCTTTCAGTACGACGCGGGCCAGCCCCTGAGGCGCAAATGCTATACGAAGATCTGACTCCAGAACGGGAGGCTGTTCCGCAAGCGCCCCGATTTGAAGGAAAAGGACGTCCAACAAAGAAAGATCGGCGCAAAACGCTCCTTTCCCATCGCTCAGCGCTTGAATGATGCGGCACTTCGTTTTAGCTAGTCGCCTAAACATGAACAGAATTGGTTTCCTGCCATGACCTATGTCGTCACCGATAATTGTATTGCCTGCAAATACACAGACTGCGTTGAAGTGTGCCCCGTAGATTGTTTCTACGAAGGCGAAAACACCTTGGTGATTCATCCTGATGAATGTATCGACTGTGGGGTGTGCGAGCCGGAATGTCCGGCTGATGCGATCCGCCCAGATACAGAGCCAGAAATGGATAAATGGGTCGAGTTCAATCGCAAATACTCTGAAATGTGGCCGGTGATCATCACCAAAAAAGATCCTCTTCCAGAAGCGGATACCCGTGACGGAGAAGAAGGAAAGCTAGAGAAATACTTCTCTGAAGCACCCGGCGAAGGTGGCTGAAGCTGATTCGTGCTGGGGCGGCAGTTCTTGCCACCTCGGCGCCGAATTATACGAATTTGGGCCAGTTTCACCTTTTTAAAACAAATGGATAACAGTCATCGAGCGTCTCTTGCTAGGATGCGGCCTGATTTTGTGATATACTGTCACGTAGATGAAGAATGAAAGATGGTCCCCATCCGCAGCGCTGATCGCCTGCCGGATGGTTTTTTAACGAAAAAATCGCAAATGCTGAGTTGGCATATGTCAGCTCACCTAGCTTTTGTGACTTTGGCGGGATCAGATGTGATTGAAAAGGAATACAACCATATGAGCAAGTCTAAGAAGCCCGATTTCCGTCCCGACGATTTTGTGGTCTACCCGGCCCATGGTGTAGGGCGTATTGTGACGATCGAAGAGCAAGAGATCGCAGGAATTGAGCTTGAGCTGTTCGTGATCTCATTTGAAAAAGATAAAATGACGTTGCGTGTTCCGACACATAAAGCAACCGAAGTCGGCATGCGTTCCTTGTCCAGCCCAGATGTTGTATCCAAAGCAATGGATACCTTGAAAGGTAAAGCCAAAGTCAAACGGGCCATGTGGTCCCGCCGGGCGCAAGAATACGAACAAAAAATCAACTCTGGTGATCTGATTGCGATCGCGGAAGTGGTCCGTGATTTGCATCGGACCGATGACCAA
Organism: Pseudoruegeria sp.; assembly: GCA_039972875.1. Lineage (GTDB taxonomy): Bacteria > Pseudomonadota > Alphaproteobacteria > Rhodobacterales > Rhodobacteraceae > Pseudoruegeria. The sequence goes on along the minus strand of JBDWMA010000042.1, from coordinate 136,554 downwards.
CGTGAGCAAAGCTATTCTGAACGTCAGTTGTATGAAGCTGCTCTGGAACGTTTAACGCGTGAAATAGCGGCTGTTTCTGGCGCGGATGAAGCTTTGGCACAGGAAAAAATCGGCGCGGTTCTAATGTCACGTGTTGCAGCTGCCTAAAACATCCTTACGATGATTTCAAATGCCGCGTCCCATTGGGCGCGGTTTTTTTGTTTAGAAAACAGAGGCTAGCGTAACAAGTAGAATGATTTCGGATATTTGTTGGCTTGCCCCTAAAACATCCCCGGTTTGACCGTTAATTTTACGGTGTGCAATTGAGGCCAGAATTCCTGATCCAACAGTGACCCAGAATACAGCTGAAAATGCGATCCAGCCAAGGCATGTTAAGCCAATTCCAGCGGCGAGAAGGATTGCAATCCATGCGGTTTGGTTGTCGGGGCGTCCTACCGATGCTGATAGTCCTGTGCGACGGGCTGTGGGCATCCAGGCCATAAAGCCAACCATAGGTGCGCGTGACATAGCACCGACGGCGATCAAAACCCAAAGGATTGACCCGGTATCGCACAGCGCCCAAAGCGCGCCCCATCGCAAGAGCATTGAAAAACAGAGCGCTAGCACCCCATAGGTGCCTATCATGGAATCTTTCATGATTTCCAACCGGCGATTTGGCGTCCAGCCTCCCCAAAAGCCATCTACAGTATCAGCCAGACCGTCTTCGTGCATTGCACCAGTTAAAAAGGCCTGTGCGATCAGGACGGCACTGGCTTGAACTAGAGGACTGTGTCCCAACCAGGTCAGAACGGCGGCCACTGTCGCGAGGCAACACCCGATAAATGCACCAACAATTGGAAAGGACCAAGCGGCATGTGCGCCACGTTCCTGTGCATGGGTGGAATCGCCCCCTATGGGAAGCCGGGTCAAAAGCCCTAAGGCCGTCAAAATGTCAAAGCTCTGAGGTCGGGAGTGTGTCATGGGAATTAATTTTGATCTGTTTCGGTATTTTTGTCGGCACTGCGCGCATCTGCCAAGGCATCCAGCTGTGTCAGCAGAGTGGTGTGCAGTTCTTCCTCTAGTTCGTGTACTCGGGCAATATACGCTGGATTATTTGCACTTTTGACACCGGGTTTCCAGAGTTTTGCCAATTCGCGTACGGCATAACGGTCATGTTTGAAAAAAGCTTCCTCGGCGACGTGGGCTTCATAGTCGTCCATTCCCATATTTTCTAGCACATAACGCCCGGCCCGCAGAGAGGAGTCAAATAGCTCTCGGATGATGTCATTAGCACCAGCTTGGTACATTTGATAGACGTGGCTGCGATCATGGGCGCGGGCGATGATGTGCAAGTCCGGATAGGCATTGCGGGCCATTTTAGCGACTTTGACTGCGGCAACGTCGTCGTCAATGGCGATGACCAGTACTTTGGCTTTGTCTAAGCCTGCAGCCTTTAACATTTCGGGGCGCGTCGGATCACCGAAAAAGCTTTTGTAGCCATAGCGCCGCATTTGCTGAATTGCGTTTAGATTATTGTCCAAAACCACGGTTTGATACCCGGCCGACCTGACAACCCGGTTGACCACTTGGCCAAAGCGTCCAATGCCGGCAATGACCACATTTGCGGTTTCATCAACGATGTCAGCAGGGCCTTGAGAACGTTTTTCAGCGCTGCGCTTTGATAGGATTTCATAAAGGATGAAAAACAAAGGTGTCAGCAGCATAGAGAGGGCAACAACGAGCAATAATTTTTCTGAAAGTTCGGCTGCAAAAACATTGGTTTGCGTGCCAAAGCTCAGAAGGACAAAGCCGAATTCACCTGCCTGTGCAAGGCTAAGGGTAAACAACCATCGGTGAACCCCACGAAGGCGAAACAATGTGCCAATTCCAAATAGAATGAGGCCCTTGATGATCATCAAAAGCAAAGTCATTCCAAGGATATCGCCTAGATCCTGCCACAGACGCACAAAGTTGATACCCGCGCCAACGGTGATAAAAAACAAACCAAGTAGAAGGCCCTTGAAGGGTTCCACATTGCTTTCAAGTTCATGTCGAAACTCGGTGTTGGCCATAACCACGCCTGCTAAAAACGCACCAAGTGCAGGTGAAATTCCCAAAAGTGTCATGACGCTGGCAATACCAATGACAATTAACAAAGCGCTGGCCGTGTACATTTCGCGCAGTTTGGCTGCGTGAATGTATCTAAATACGGGTCGGGTTAAAAACACGCCGGCCAGAATGATTCCCGCCATGACGCTGATTGTAATTAATGTGACCTGCCAACCCTGAAGCCCCTGAATATACTGGACTAGGCCATCCCATTGTTCAATTCCTGTTTCGCCGTGGTGGGTGCCTGTCGTTTGGTTGGACACGCCGGTAATGGCCAATAACGGAAAGGCCGCGAGCATGGGAATGACGGCGATATCTTGACCTAGCAAGACCGAGAAAGAGGAACGCCCACCCGTGGTTTGCATTAACCCTTTTTCGGACAGTGTTTGCAGGACGATCGCTGTTGAAGACAACGACATTGTTAGACCGATGGCCAACGCCACGGGCCAAGGTTGCCCCATATAAAAGGCGGCAAGGCCAATAACGGCTGTGGTGAGTGATATTTGCAAACCACCTAAGCCCAGCAATCTATTGCGCATGGCCCAGAGGGTTTTGGGCTCTAGCTCAAGCCCAATTATGAACAACATCATAACTACGCCAAATTCTGCGAAATGTTGAACATCTTGCGTTTCAGCGCCAACAAGGCCCAATACAGGGCCGATCACGATCCCGGCCAAAAGATATCCAAGGACAGAGCCTAGGCCAAGACGGGTTGCAAGGGGGACCGCAACAACAGCGGCGAAAAGATAAATCGTAGCCTGAAACAGGAAGGTTTCCATTGTATTCCTTAGGTCGGCAGAGGGGCGTCTGCCTTAAATTGGTTCATGACGATTTGGCTTTGAACGCGCGCGACTGCGGGGTGGGGAAGTAATACCTCATGGATCAAAGCATTCAGTTCCGCCAGATCACGACAGTAGACACGCAGTAGATAATCGGCCTCACCGGTCAAGGTCCACGCACTGATAATTTCTGGGCAGGTTTCAACCAATCGACTGAAACTCTGTGCGCTTTTGGGCGCTTGGCTTTGCATTTGAACTTGTACAAAGGACTGTACGGTCAAGCCGACTTGTTTGGGGTCAAGTTTGGCGGCATAGCCTTTGATTAACCCGATGCTTTCTAGACGTTGACGTCTGCGTCCCGCCTGTGACGGGGATAGGTTTAACAGATCGCCCAACTCTTGTGTCGTTAGATGTGCATCGCGTTGCAGAGCTGCCAAAAGGCGCGTGTCTATTGCGTCCAATGCAATTGGTGTGCGGATTTCGTGCATGAAGATTAACATATACGATCCAATGACGCACTTCAACCAGTCGACACGTGGAACTTCGCGCAAAACCCGTACATGGGTGATGGTATGTTTGCGTAACAATTTTGCGTAAACAGGAGTAGTGACATGGGTCCGTTTCCACATAATGCCCCGCGGGCGATCATTTCCGAAGATAACCCTGCAGGGACCGATGGGTTTGAATTTGTCGAGTTCTGCCATCCAGAGCCACAAGATCTTCGGGACTTATTTGATAAAATGGGTTACATCCATGTGGCCAACCATAAGACCAAAGCGATAGAGCTCTATCAACAAGGCGATATCACTTATGTGTTAAACATGGAGCCCGGATCACATGCTGCGTCGTTTGCGCGGGAGCATGGGCCTTGTGCTTCGGCGATGGCATGGCGTGTCGTGGATGCGCAGCATGCATATGATCATGCGGTGGCCAAAGGGGCAAAGCCTTTTGATGGCCCCGGAAAATCCATGGATGTCCCAGCGATCGTCGGGATTGGCGGATCCTTGATCTATTTCATTGATCAGTATTTTGACACTAGCCCCTATAATGAGGAGTTTAATTGGACCACCAACGCCCACCCAGACGGCGTAGGATTCTATTACCTCGATCATCTGACCCATAATGTGTTCAAGGGAAACATGGACGTATGGTTCAATTTCTATGGGGATTTGTTCAATTTCAAAGAAATCCGATTTTTCGATATCGAGGGGAAATTTACCGGGTTGCTTAGCCGCGCATTGACCTCACCTTGTGGACGAATCCGTATTCCAATCAATGAGGATCGTGGTGAGACCGGTCAGATTGTTGCCTACCTCAAAAAATACAAGGGTGAGGGTATCCAACATATCGCGGTCGGTTCAGAGTCTTTATACGATGCAACTGATGAGATCTTTGACCGAGGTTTGCGGTTTATGCCCGGTCCGCCTCCAACCTATTACGAACTAAGCAAAACGCGGGTCACCGATCACGATGAACCCCTGGAGCGGATGCAAAAACACGGCATCCTTATCGATGGAGAGGGTGTCATCGACGGTGGGGAGACCAAAATCCTGCTGCAAATTTTTTCAAAAACAGTAATCGGCCCGATCTTCTTTGAATTTATTCAACGTAAGGGGGATGATGGTTTTGGCGAGGGTAATTTTAAAGCGTTGTTTGAATCCATAGAACAAGAACAAATCGACAATGGTGAGTTGAGCGAAGCCAGTTAAGTTATGTTCTTTTAAAAGGAAACGTCCCTGTGCCGGGGCGTTTCTACACGCCAACATTCGGGCCAGGGCAGATCAAAGGGCCCTCGGTTTTGCGCAATTCATAAAGTGTTGTTTGTTCGGGGTCATTTTCAAACAAGGCCTTTAATCGCCCGCCTTGAAGAAAGAAAGACCAGCATTGCGGTTCGATTTGTCCATCATAGACAAAACAGATTTGCTCCTGTTCGACATACCATTGCCCATCAATGCATGTACCATCTGCATAAGCCCAAATTACACGTCGGTTTGGGAAATATTGTTCTGCGCCAAATTCCGTGCCCAAAAGATTGAAGAATATAGTTTTTCCTCTGGTATAACGATCAAAAGCATCTGGGCTAAGGGCTTCTTGTGCGAAACCCGTGATCGGTAAAACAAAGAAGACAGCGGCGAACATAAATCGTTTCATGGGGTAAGTTTCGCAGAGGCGCAAAGGTTAGGCGAGGGAAATTTTAGGTCTAATCCGAGGGCGCGCGCCATTTTTGTACTAAAGGATCCATAAGCGACTGAAATTTAACTGGAAAGAGCGCAATAACTGCCATGAAGGGCATGCTATAGGGCAGCATTGGCATCTCCTGTGACAGCTTCAAATTTGGGTAAGGTGTCGATGGATGCATGTGGTGATCAGAGTGGCGGGGCGCATGCAGAATAAGCACGCCGCTGAACCAATGCGGGCTGTTCCAAGAATGCTGGGGCTGAACATGTTCGAGTTTTCCAGCGTTATCCGTTTTGCGTTGTAGGCCGTAGTGTTGGACATAATCAGTTTGCAAAAGCTGCATCTGTGCCCAAAACACCATCGGCACGTATATGAGCAATCCGATTAATCCGCCGATGAAGCAAGCGATCGCACAGAACAGTAATCCACCCAGACAATAGTGCAGATAGGGATGTGTAAAAACAGAAGGTTGATGGGATGCGCGCCTTCTGAGCTGGTTTTCTTGTTCGAGGCCTTTGCGAAAAGATCCGATCCATGCGCGATAGGCAAAACGATAGAAACTGTCCCCCAATCGTGGGGTGTTTGGGTCCTGACGGCTACCGACCCATTTATGATGAACCAAGCGATGCGCCGAGGTGTGATGCCCAAACAGCAACGATATGTATGTCCATTTCCCCAGCTGAAACAATGCCCTTTGGGGCCGGTGTATCAACTCATGGGCATTGGCATTGCTAATTTGTCCGAGGAACAGCACATGAGCGAACCAAAGGCCGACTCCCTCGATTGCGGAATGGGTGGTGCCATCACTTAACCGGTTGATCACAGTTGCCAACAGGGCGAAATGGGCAATGCCAAGGCCCGCGAGTAAAAAATCGGATGCAGGAAATTCCTTGTCTGCAGCATTGGAGACGACAGACTTGGCCATAAGCACATCCAGCAGAGCTGCGAACACAGTTAGATATGCCAATGCGATCAAAATCCAGCACCCTCCGATCAGAGAGGCGGTGAAGAGCAAACCCACAGGAAGGCCGGTTGCAAAGGTGAAAAACATCTGTCTGGGTGGCATAAATCGTCTCTAGCATTTCTGGTTCACGGTCGCCATCAGAGACACGTTGTAACTCATACGAAATTCACGTCCTTAATATTTTTGTTTCGCGTGAAGATTTGCGCGTAAAGTGTCGCTTTTGTCGTCGTAAAGATTTCTCTTTTTCCGATAGAGTTTTGGATAAGAGGGAAACAGGAGGCGGCAATGGCGTTGGATGACAAGCCCGGTATTTGGAAATCAGGTCGGGGGAAGGGGCGTAAAACCCCAAAAGGACGCCAGTTGGATGATCAAGCCTGGGAAGAGGTCCGCCTGTTGCTGGGGGATCAGGAACGGCGGCGAGACCTTCTGATTGAGTATTTGCACCTGATTCAGGACAAGTTTGGATGCCTGTCAGCTGCCCACCTTAGGGCCTTGGCAGAGGAAATGCGGCTTGGTCAGGCTGAAATCTATGAAGTCGCCAGTTTTTATGCACATTTTGACGTGTTGAAAGAGGGGGATGCCCAACCACCTGCGCTGACCATTCGTGTTTGTGATAGCCTTTCCTGTGAAATGGCTGGGGCAGCACAGCTGCGTCAGGCATTGGAAACAGGTCTAAACCCAGAAAACGTGCGTGTGTTACGTGCGCCTTGCATGGGCCGTTGCGATACTGCGCCAGTTCTGGAAATCGGGCACAATCATATCGACCATGCAACGGTCGATAAGGTTGAGGCTGCAATAGCTGCTGATGACACCCATGTGCACATTCCAACCTATGAGGCGTTTGCAACCTATGTGGACGGAGGCGGTTATGCGACCTTGAAAGATCTGCGAGCCAATGGGAATTGGGAAACTCTACAAGAGTCTATTCTGTCATCCGGCCTGCGCGGGCTAGGTGGGGCGGGGTTCCCATCGGGTCGTAAGTGGGGGTTTGTGCGCGCAAACGAAGGCACGCGTTACTTGGCTGTAAACGGAGATGAGGGTGAACCCGGAACCTTCAAAGATCGCTATTATCTCGAACGTACACCGCATCTTTTTCTTGAGGGCATGTTGATCGCGGCTTGGGTCATTGAGGCCGATACCTGCTTTATCTATATGCGCGATGAATACCCTGCGGTCCTTGAAATTCTAAACCAAGAGATCACCGCGCTGGAAAATGCCGGTATCGTTGAAAAGGGCTACATTGAATTGCGGCGCGGTGCTGGGGCCTATATTTGCGGCGAAGAAAGCGCAATGATTGAGTCCATCGAAGGGAAGCGTGGCATCCCGCGTCACCGACCGCCATTTGTAGCGCAGGTTGGGATTTTTAATCGCCCGACCTTGGTTCACAATGTGGAAACTCTGTTGTGGGTTGCCCGGATTTCGAGAGAAGGCCCTGAAATTCTGTCATCGGTTGAAAAGAATGACCGCAAAGGGGTACGCAGTTTTTCGGTCTCTGGAAGAGTTCAAAACCCAGGTGTGCATTTGTTACCCGCAGGGTCAACGATCACAGATATCATCGCGGCGGCGGGCGGCATGCAAGAGGGCCACATATTTTACGCCTATCAACCCGGTGGCCCATCCTCTGGTCTGTTGCCAGCTCATATGAACGATATCCCGATGGATTTTGATACTTTGCAACCTCATGGAACCTTTATTGGGTCCGCTGCCGTGGTTGTGCTTTCAGATCAGGATTCCGCCAAAAATGCTGCACTTAATATGCTGCGGTTTTTTGAGGACGAGAGCTGCGGTCAGTGCACCCCATGTCGGGTTGGCTGCGAAAAAGCCGTCAAATTGATGCAGGCACCAACTTGGGATCAACCATTGTTAGAAGAAATCTGCGACACGATGGTTGATGCGTCGATTTGTGGGTTGGGACAGGCGGCTCCCAATCCAATCCGGTTGGTGATTAAGCATTTCCCTGACGAAGTGTAATGTTTGTTTATCTGTTGATTTGGGCCAGCATCGGGCTGGCCCTGATCTATCTGCCGCGCGTTAATGCGCCGTATTCCTACAGCCGATCTTTCAACAAAACGCTTCCCGTGGTTGGGCTGATACTGGCAGGCGTATTATCTGATGCCCCTATTTGGCTACTGGCTGCGTTGACATGCTCGGCCCTAGGGGATTGGGCGCTCTCTAGATCGGGCGACAAAAGTTTTCTACTTGGTATGATTGCTTTTGCGATGGCGCATATCGGATACATTTTTGTTATGTTGACGCTCGCACCAGTTTTTTCGGTTTTGCCTGTTGGGATCGTCCTTTTGTTGGGTCTCTCTACAGAGCTTTGGCTTCACCCGTATACGGACCGCTTACAATTTCCCATTCGGATATATGTGATAATCATTGGCGCGATGGGGGCTGTTGCTGTGTCGCTGCCGTCGACCTATGGAATTGCAATTCTGGGCGCTGGGTTTTTCCTGCTCAGCGACAGTTTGATCGCGATAGAAAAATTCCGTTTTAAACTGGAAACCTTTATCATGAGCGGACTCATCTGGATCACCTATGTGATTGCGCAGGTTCTTTTATTCTATGGATTGCGTGGATAAACCTCTTCTGAATGCTTGAAAAGTTAAGGGTATTGCTTTGAATTCCCATGATTTTTTACCCTTTCTCTTTTGAAGTGGGCGGGTCGTCCAATCAAGAAATCCCATCCGAGAGCACAACAAAGCCGCAGCATTCCAATGACCATATTCATCACTGTCTCGGTAGGCTTGGCAGGCGATTTGCGCCTCTGGTGTATCCTCACCTGCACAGGAAAATAGACTATAGACGAAAATAATCAGGTCGTTGCGATGCCCCTTCGCTGTGTTGCGCCGTGGTGAGTATCGTTCCAAGTCCAAAAACGTAACGCACCCGTCTTTCCAGCACATATCCCGGACTGCTGGACGCCCATGACTATATCCACTATTGTGCAATTTTGCCAGTGCCTTACCAGCTGCCTCGAATGCGATAACACGCTCGGCTTGTGTACCGTGTCGGCGGCGTAACATTTCGTGGAGGGTTTGGCCGCTGTCAGAAAAAGCCATGAAATCATGACCTTCAGCCAATATATGAGGGACAGGTGCTCCAATTGTTTGCAATGTGTGGATTGCGGTCCGCTCTGCCTCAAAGGCTTTGCTCGTATTGCCCTTAAACAGCCGGCGACGCAGACGTTCCGGGACATTCCGCTTTATCCAAACATGTTGTCCATTGGCGTTGATTTGGCTGATCCTTGTATTGGTCTGGGTCAGATGCGTTTGTATCGCGGCCTCAATATCTGTGGTGTGATTTGTCATCTGCTCGCCAAAAAAATCATTCAAACTATCTACCCGTCAAATTGTTAGACGAATACAGGGCTCAATATGACGGAATTATACCACTGAACCAGCGCTAATTGGGGTTTGCTCTTCCATCTGGGGACGGCCTCCCTTAGGTGGGAAGGGTGATATAGAGGTGCTGCCATGTCCTTCTTTAAGAAGCTCAAAAACAAAATGTTCAAATCTTCCTCAAAGTTAGAGGAAGGTCTCGATGCGATTGTCGAAGATGGCGGTGCTGCTGAAGATATTTCTGCGGATCCGATTGTTGCTTCGGAGCCCAAACAAGATCTGCCACAACCCACGCATGGACGCGATGAAACAGCCGAGCCAGAGAGCGTAACGTCATCTCCACAGGCACCTGTGACGCCGGCCCAGGCCCCTCAAGACACTTCTGCGGGCATGTTTGGTCGAATTTTAGGTGGCAAAGGGACATCTGTTGTTCGCCGTGAACTTGACGACGAAATGCTCGAGAGCCTCGAAGAATTGCTAATTACCGCAGATATGGGTGTCGACACCGCGCTGCGTGTAACGGCCAATATGGCCGAAGGTCGGATGGGCAAAAAGCTCTCCACCGAAGAGATTAAACACCTCATGACCGCCGAAATCGCGCGCGTCATGGAGCCGGTGGCCAAGCCAATGCCAATTTACCCCAAAACCCCGCAAGTCGTTTTGGTGGTGGGGGTAAATGGATCCGGTAAAACGACGACCATCGGTAAATTGGCTAGCCAATTTCGCGCGGCGGGAAAATCTGTCGTGATTGCCGCTGGGGATACTTTCCGCGCCGCTGCCGTTGAACAGCTCCAAGTGTGGGGTGAACGGGCAGGGGTTCCAGTTTTGACCGCGCCAGAGGGCAGTGATCCTGCAAGCCTGGCCTTTGATGCGATGACCAAAGCACAAGAACAGGGTGCAGATCTTTTAATGATCGATACCGCAGGCCGCTTGCAAAATCGCGCTGATTTGATGGAGGAGCTTGCCAAGATCGTTCGGGTTATCCGCAAGAAAGACGAAACAGCACCGCATAATACGCTGTTGGTTTTGGATGCAACAACCGGGCAGAACGCATTGAACCAAGTCGAAACTTTTCAAAAATTGGCGGATGTTTCCGGGTTGGTAATGACAAAACTTGACGGTACCGCTCGGGGTGGTGTCTTGGTTGCGCTGGCCGATCGATTTGGGTTGCCGATCCACGCAATTGGCGTAGGTGAGCAGATTGATGATCTTGCCCCCTTTGATCCCGAGGATTACGCACGCGCCCTTACCGGTTCTGAGGCACTCTAATTCAGTTTGGTGAACATATTCTGAGGGATGGCGCGCGCGCTATACCTGCGGCTGTTCCCGATGGAATCTCCGCATGAGTGATTGGATCATTTCCATAGCGGGAACAGAGACAGGTCATCAAGTGGCGCTCATCTTGGCGTTATTTGCGGCCCTGCTTCATGCAATATTTGGGGCTTTGCAAAAAGGGATTCACGATCCTTGGCTGTCACGTGGCGCAATTGATGCTTGTTACGCGACGATGGCGGCCCCGGTCGCGTTGTTCGTGGTTCCGTGGCCAGAGCCGCATATGTGGCCAATCTTTGCGGGTGCTTTTGTCATTCACCTGATCTACAAAATCCTACAGGGCAAGACCTATACCCTCGGGGCTTACACCGTAGTTTATCCCGTTGTGCGGGGAACTGGTCCGTTGTTTGCCGTTATCGGGGCGGGGTTGCTGTTTCATGAGAGTTTTACAGCCCTGCAGTGGACGGGTGTTGGTCTGCTTTTGTCGGGCATTTTTGGGTTTGCACTCTACAATCTGAAATTTACCATTGTAGATCGAGATAACCTTCCGAAAGCCTTGTTTTTTGCGGTCTGCACGGGGTTGTTCGTTGCGGCGTATACGACCTATGACGCTTACGGTATTCGCGCGACATTGGATCCTTTTACCTTTTTGGCATGGTTCTTCTTTATTGATGGCATCGCGATGCCCATCTATGCCGCATACCGGTGGACCCATATGCCGGATCCGCCGGCGTTATTCCCCTTATTTAAACGCGGCATGATTGGCGCTTTTGTTGCCTATTTCAGTTTCGGGTCCATCATGTTGGCCACTCGGATTGATCAGGTCGGTCAGGCCGCGGTTCTGCGGGAAACATCGACTTTATTCGCTGCCTTAATCGGCTGGCTGGTATTAAAAGAAAATGTGGGTCCACGGCGATTGGCACTCATGGGCTTAATCGCCCTTGGTGCGGTGGTTGTTGAGATGGGCGGCTAAGAAAGAAAACAAAATGAGCGAAGTGAAAACCATAAACCCATTTGTCAAAATGCTCCTTGAGCTTGGCCCTATTGTGGCGTTTTTCATCGGATATGCCCGGTTAAAAGACGAAGTCTTTACCATTGGTGGTACCGAATATGACGGTTTCATCGTGGCAACGGCTTCCTTTATTCCGCTGTTGCTGGTGTCTACCGGGGTGTTGTGGTGGCTCACTGGTAAGTTGTCCAAAATGCAAATCGTGACGGCGGTATTGGTCGTCGTCTTTGGTGGCCTTTCTGTTTGGTTCAATGATGAGCGTTTCTTTAAGATGAAGCCAACAATGATCTATATGTTATTTGGTGGGGTTCTAGGGTTCGGCCTGTTACGCGGGGAAAGCTATTTGCGTTCTGTGATGGAGGATGCCATGCCGATGGAGCCAGAGGGCTGGATGATCTTGACCAAGCGTCTTTGTGGCTTTTTCTTCGCCTTAGCCGTGACCAATGAAGTGATTTGGCGAACGATGAGCACCGACGCTTGGGTTAACTTTAAAACCTTTGGTTTGACAGCAGCCGTATTCGCGTTTTTCTTAACCCAGAGCAAATTGTTTCAGGTCTATAGCCTCGACAAAGAGGATGAAGCCTAAGAGCGGCGTATTCCCATTGTTGCGTGTCATAACTATCTGACTTTGGGGGATCCCGTGGGCTGCTGTCTAGCGGACGTGACACAAGGTACACCTGTATTTACAATTTCCCTTGCTGACTGGAGGATAGATTAAACAATCTGAAATTGCCCGGTCTTCTTATAGGATTGCCAATGATAGAACGTTGGAAGTTCCGTTGATACGAAACTTGCTTTGTGAATGTCGTCAAAGTTCATAAATTTGACTTCGGTCGCTTCCCCATCATTGGGGGCGTAATGATCGTTTGCCAAATAGCCATGGGCAAGTAACGAGATGTTTTGCACTTTGTCGCCATTTGGGTACGTATGATTTTCGATCTTTGGGTTGGATGATAAGCCAAAAGCGGTGACGTCTTTCAAAGACGCGCTTGTCTCTTCTAAAGCTTCCCTAAAGACAACATCCATTAAGGATTCACCTAACTCCATTGCCCCTCCCGGCAGGCCCCAATCTCCGCTGTCGGCCCTTCGAATAATTAAGAACCTTCCTTTGTCATCCTCGATTAACACGCGCGCTCCGACGACCAAAAGCGGTATGCTCCCCGTCATAAGACGGAGTTTGCCTAAGTAGCTTTCAGAAAATGACAATCTAGCGTCTCCTACAATTTTGGTGTGCTTTGATTTGAACTCACGTTTTTACTTTATAAATGCAGCTCGTTTGAAATGTATCAATATGTGGAGAGGGCCGGCGTTGCGGTCAATGTGGCATGGCTGTAAAACCCCCAATAGTGCATACGCAGCCTGAGGTGTTCAGCGCTTTAGGATAAGAGTATTGTCGCGGATTTCCAACGCTTCATACCGGCTCAGATATCGCATTCCTAAAAGGGATTCATGCATCGTGCCTTGATTGACATATGCAGCGACGTTGCGGTCCTTTATCGCCTCAAGCGCAACCTCTTCCAATGAAACCCGTGCGGTTCGCACGATGCCATTGGCGGTGTTTGCAGAGCCCAGATATGCAAGGGCTGCAGTATCAAGCCCCACACGTTCTGCGTCTTTTTGGGTCAAAACGATTTCGGTAGCCCCGGTGTCGACGACAAATCGTACCGGCGTGTCATTCACATCAAGAACAAGGTAGTAGTGACCGTCAGGTGATTTTGGGACTTCGATGCTCGCGTCCTCTGCCAGATAGGTTTGCCGGGGTAGGATATCGCCTCGGATATCCCCCCAAAGCCCGTAGGCTGCAATCATCCCCACAAAGATCAGCCCCCAAATCATGGCCTGTTGAAAGACTTTGCTTTTGCTTTGACGATTTTGGGCGATAAACCACATCAGGAGTGCCGCTCCGAGGAGTACCAAATAGGATAGGCGGGCAATCTGATCAGGTGACATGGGGGCTCCGATATAGTGTCCCCAATATGTAGGCAGAAATCGTGATTAATGAAGGGGGGTGATGCCAGAGGACATAAATCCAGCAACCCCGTCCAGTACAAACTGGACTGAAAGCGCCGCCAGTAACATTCCCAAAAGCCGACTGGCGACGAGGATACCCGTATCCCCCAGAAGGCGTTCCAAAGTTGGTGCCGCCAGAAACATAAGAAACACGACACAGACAACCACGAGCATGACGCCTATATAGCTGACATAGAGCCACGGATCGTTCTCAATTTGCCCCGTGAGTAATATGATAGTGGCGATAGATCCAGGCCCAGCAATCAAAGGGATCGCAAGGGGAAAGATTGACGGATCATCGTTCACGTCGTCGTCTGCTTGCGCTGCATCTGCTTGATCCTGACGGCGTTTACTGCGCCGTTCAAATAACATGTCCAACGCGGTCAGAAACAGCAATATTCCACCAGCAACTCGGAAAGCATCTAGTGATATTCCCAAAAACCGCAGAACGGAATCCCCTAGAATTCCAAACATGCATAGGATTGCGGCGCCGATGATGCAGGCCCTTAGACTAATCGAACGTCGCCTTTGAGGAGTCATGCCAGACGTCATTGTCATGAATACTGGCGTTAAACCAATAGGGTCAATAATCACAAACAGGGCGACAAACGTCGTAATCAGGAGTGAAAAATCAAACATAGACGATTGGCTTTGCTTTAGGTCGATTGACTATCAACTACAGTGTGTTTTGATGCAAGCCATTAGCTGGCTTGCGCTTTTTCCAATTTTTCCAACGCAGCCATCCACATTGCTTCAGCGCGATCTAAACCGTTCATGACTTCGGCATATTTCTTTTGCCAAACGACAGCCTCTGCTGCGCGTTCACCTTCGTAGATGTCGGGATTTGCCAATTTTGTCGCAAGCTTATCCCGCATCATATTTAATTTGGTGACGCGTTCTTCGCATTTGCGAATGTCGGACTTCATGGCCAGAACCTGATCCCGGCTCGCCCGTTTCGGGGCCTCTGGAGCAGGTTTATTTTTTCGTTTTTGCCCCTTGTTGGGCGCATCATTCGTCAACAGCAATTTGCGATAAGCCTGAAGGTCTTCTTCATAGGGAGACACATTGCCATCTTTGACCAGCCACAGTCGATCCGCGACCATCGACAACAAATGCATATCGTGGCTGACGAGGATAACGGCGCCGGAGTAGGCGGTTAATGCCTCAACCAAAGCCTCACGGCTTTCGATATCAAGGTGGTTGGTCGGCTCATCGAGAATCAGCAGATGTGGCGCGGGTAGGGTGGCCAATAGCAAAGACAAACGTGCTTTTTGTCCACCAGAGAGCCGCCCGACTTCTGTTTCGGCTTGGTCCGGGCCAAGGCCAAAACTGGCCAGACGTGCGCGCAGTTTAGATTGACCCTCTGATGCACGTTCCCGCATCAAATGTTGTAGTGGGGTTTCATCGATATACAGCTCATCGACCTGATGTTGTGCGAAAAAGCCGATGCGCAGTTTGTTGGATCGGATCAGTTTGCCACCCATCGGGGACAGTCGATCAGACAAGAGCTTTGCCAGCGTCGATTTGCCTTCGCCGTTTTTGCCCAGCAGTGCGATGCGGTCATCCTGATCAATCCGCAAGTCCAAATTGTGTAGGACCGCATTGCCGTCATACCCCACGGCGACGCCTTCTGTTGCGATGATTGGGGGCGATAATTCCTCTGGTTCCGGAAAGGTAAAGACCGTGCGGGCCGCATCTTCGGGCGCGCGGATGGTTTCCATCTTTTCAAGCATTTTCACACGGGATTGCGCTTGTTTGGCTTTGCTGGCCTTGGCCTTAAAGCGATCTACAAAGCTTTGCAAATGGGCGCGTTGAAGCGATTGTTTTTTCGCTGCGGCTGCTTGAACTGCGCGTTGTTCTGCCCGTTGGCGGGCAAATTGATCGTAGGGGCCTTGGTAAAAGGTCAATCGTTTTTCATCAAGGTGAAGGATGCCATTCACGGAGCGGTTCAGCAATTCGCGGTCGTGGCTGACGATCAAAACGGTATGCGGGTATTTGACCAGATAGTTTTCCAGCCACAACGCTCCCTCAAGGTCGAGGTAGTTGGTAGGCTCGTCGAGCAGCAGCAAATCGGGCTGTGCGAATAGAACGGCCGCAAGGGCTACACGCATGCGCCAGCCGCCCGAGAAATCAGAGCAAGGCTGCAGTTGTTCTTTGGCATCAAAGCCAAGACCTTTGAGAATCGAGGACGCACGGCCCTCAGCGCTCCAGGCGTCAATATCAGCCAGTCTGGTTTGCACTTCGGCAATGCGGTTGGGGTCAGTTGCTGTCTCAGCCTCAGCCATCAGGCTGGCGCGTTCCGTATCCGCGGCCAGCACAGTATTAATCAGCGACACCTCATTTGAGGGCACTTCTTGTGCAACGCCGCCAATGCGGGCGCGCGAGGGCAGGCTGATTGAGCCGCCCTCAAGTGATAATTCGCACCGGATGAGTTTAAACAGGGTCGATTTGCCCGCCCCGTTGCGGCCCACAAGGCCAACCTTATGACCATCAGGAATGACTGCTGAGGCCTCTACCAATAGTGGACGGCCTTCGACGGAGTAGGTGATATCTGAAATCTTTAACATAGGCGCGGTTTGACGCATGGCGACGGCGGGGTCAATCGCTGCTTTTCAACTGGGCTGCGGCATGTTATCGGAGCGGCGAAATTTAAGCCCACCAGACACGGGGTCTGCGGGCAAAACCAAGAAAGACATAGACATGGCTATTCAGCGCACGTTCTCTATCATCAAACCAGACGCCACAAAACGCAACCTGACAGGCAAAATCGCCGCCAAATTCGAAGATGCTGGCCTGCGCATCGTTGCATCAAAGCGCATTCAGCTGTCTCTGGCTCAGGCACAGACCTTCTACGGTGTGCACTCCGAGCGTCCTTTCTTTGGTGAACTGTGCGAATTCATGATTTCTGAGCCAATCGTGGTTCAGGTTCTTGAAGGCGAAGACGCGATTGCGAAAAACCGCGAAGTTATGGGTGCAACAAACCCAGCAGACGCTGCCGAAGGCACAATCCGTAAAGAGTTTGCGCTGTCCATCGGCGAAAATTCCGTCCACGGTTCCGACGCCCCTGAGACAGCTGCAGAAGAAATCGCATTCTTCTTCTCTGGTCTTGAACTGGTTGGCTAAGCCTTAAACGCTTGTGATCAAACAATAGCCTCGTTGTCTTTCTCGGACAGCGGGGCTTTTTTATTTGGACAGCTGGCAGCTTCAATTGAAAAGGCTATCGGTGTTTACCCCTCTGCCAATGACGGCTTGCAGCCTATTTTCTCAGATGCTGAGGGGCAATAAAGCTCACCCCCAATAACTGATCTGTTGTTGCGAAGAATGTATTCAGTCCATCTTGTAGGGTGTATCAGCAGGAGAGCCAGCATGATCTGTCCAGCGGCGGCTCTCTGTCTCTCTGTCAAAATGCAGAACGCGATCATGATCAGTGTAGGCTACTACGTCACCTGAAGACCTTGTCCCAATCACAAGATATCTGACCTCTGCATTACTGCGGTTTTGTAAGCAATGACCGATAGGATCTGCAGCTTTGAACGTTGCAGCGTCGCCCGGGCACATTACGACGTAATCGTTCCCCTCGTGCAGAGTGACTTCTCCGTGTAGTACATAAACCATCTCGTCTTCACCTGTATGCCAGTGTTTGACCGAAGAAGAAGAGCCCGGCGGCAAGATTTCTTCAAAAGCCCCAAACTGGTCCAGCCCTCCGCTATCGCTGAAAAAGAGTGCACGATATGGGCCACAAGGATTTCCCACGCCATCATCACTTTCGGTTTTTACCGTTTTTTTTGAACACTGGCATGACAATCTTCTCCCGAGATCATTTACGTCTCGGAAAGTGTATCAACTATTTTCTGAGTTCAAACCCATTGCGGCTCGATCGGACGAAGCTACTTGCTCCTATGATTAAACAGCGCATCTTAAGCCTGTAACGAGGCACTGACTTTGGCAAATTGAATTGGTAACTGCGTCCGCAAAACGCACAAGCCAGCGTGGTAGGTATGCAGTTGGCAAGATGGTTGGGACGGCCTTGTGGGGCGAAACGGATTGTGAAAGAGTTCATTTAGCCTTGTTCATTGGGCAAGCCGACCGAAATGTTTTTCATCTGCATGTTAGGCCTTGTCGGCTGAAGGATGTTCTTTCCGTGGATACGATAGGTTTACCATAAGGGCAGGGCGTTTTGTGATCCGGCAACACCGCTTGTTATTTGGCTCAACAAATTTTCTGCGTGTTTCTAAAAATAATCGCACGTTTTTCTATTGACCATACCGCGCCCCTCCCATAAATCAGCCCTCGGAACGGCGGAGTAGCTCAGGTGGTTAGAGCAGCGGAATCATAATCCGCGTGTCGGGGGTTCAAGTCCCTCCTCCGCTACCAAATTCCCAAAAATGATATTCCTGCAGGCTGAAAAACAGTTTAACAGTATTGCCCCAGTTTTGCGTGCCGAGGTGCGACAGAGAGGCTGATTTGTTCCAGCGGCATGTCGTCTGTCTGTTGTATAAAGCCGTTAATTGGGGTTTCTCTTTTGGTCCTGCGCGTTACACACATGGCAATGAGAGAAGGACCCGATGATGACGCAGCCCAACAGCCTGACCGCATGGTCGCAAATGATCCAAACTTTACCCGTTTGTGATAATGACGCAAAAGCAGCCGCTGAGTTGCGGAACGGTAATTTGACCAAACCTCCCGGGGCATTGGGGCGGTTAGAGGATTTGGCGATTTGGTACGCTTCATGGCGGGGCATGGACCGTCCAGAGGTGATGGCTCCTCAGGTGGTGGTGTTCGCGGGAAATCATGGTGTTGCGTCTTTGGGGGTATCTGCATTCCCGGGTGAAGTGACTGTGCAAATGGTTGAAAATTTTAGGCATGGCGGTGCGGCGATCAATCAGTTGTGTAAAGCTGCCGGTGCCTCATTGGATGTTGTCGCGTTGTCTTTGGATACGCCAACACAAGATTTTACTCACGGTCCAGCCATGAGCGAAGAGGATTTTCTCGACGCGTTAAATGTGGGTTGGGATTCAGTGCAAACTGAATCAGATCTTTTGGTGGTTGGTGAAATGGGTATCGCCAATACCACGTCGGCGGCCGCCATATTTATGGCGTTGCATGGTGGTTGTGGAGCCGATTGGACCGGAATAGGGACGGGGATCTCTGCTGACGATGTGCCCCGCAAGGTATCCGTGGTTGAACAGGGTGTTGACGTAAACCAACACGATATGAATAGCGGGCTGGATATTCTTCGGTGTCTCGGAGGGCGAGAACTGGCGGCGATGGCAGGGGCGGCGATCCGGGCGCGTGTTCTCTCAATTCCGGTTATTATGGATGGATTTGTCTGTACGGCTGCTTTTTCCTGTCTGGCCAAAGACAATCCGGCGGCATTGGATCATGTCGTTGCAGGTCATCAGTCTGCTGAACAAGCCCATGTTGTCGCTGTGCAAAAAATTGGCAAAATGCCACTGCTTAATCTTGGTATGCGTTTGGGGGAGGGGTCTGGCGGGGCATTGGCGATCCAGATCCTAAAAGGGGCGGTGGCCTGTCATTCGGGAATGGCCACATTCGCGGAGGCCGGTGTTTCTACGGGGGAATGACGGAGGCGCGAACCTCTAAAGGTTCGCGCGGTTCGTTTCATTTGGCAGCGTGTTTTTTCTGTGCTTCTTTTAGCAAGTAAATTGGCAGCACAATCGCAGCCAAGACAGACCCCAACCAAACCAGCAAAGTCGCGGCCAGCCAATTGGAAATACCACCGATCGTCATGCCGCTCATGAAAATATCGGTGATAAACAGGCCCACAAATACGGTGATCAAAGCCACGCCGCCTTGCAGGGCCGGGACGTTCTTGATGGACATTTTTGTAAGCAATGGTGAGGCGACCATTGAGATTGCCGTAAATATTAGCACGACGATAATGAAGGACAGGGGGCTAATTGCAAAATTGGGCAGGATTAAGGACGCAAGTAACAATCCGACCGCATTGGCCAAAGTTGTAAAAGCCGCAGATATAAGCATTTTCATCATGTGGAGGCTCCGTGGGGCTGTTTTTTCATTACCCTATCGCTGTTTAGCCCGTGTTCCAATCTAAAACACTTGATGACTTC
The DNA here is from genome assembly GCA_039972875.1 of Pseudoruegeria sp. Classification (GTDB taxonomy): domain Bacteria; phylum Pseudomonadota; class Alphaproteobacteria; order Rhodobacterales; family Rhodobacteraceae; genus Pseudoruegeria. The sequence continues at coordinate 116,821 of JBDWMA010000042.1, read as the reverse complement.
AGTCGTGCCGTGACATCAAATGTGCTAAGTGATTGGCACAGCCTGTCAGGGCAGCATAATCGTCATCGACGACAGTGACTGGAAATCCTTTCATGAATTCAGTAAAGCGCCCTTTGCCTATGAACGCATCTTCAAAGCCGTGACGCGTTAGATGGGGGGCAAAAGCACGAGACACCCCACCAACAAGGTAGACGCCACCAAAGGGAAGGCTGATCAAGGCCATATTTCCTACAACACTTCCCAATAAGCGCGTGAACATTGCTACAGCCTGCGTTGCGTGGTCGTTTGTGCCATCATTGGCTGCAGCCATAATCTCTGCGGCCGTTAATTCTTGTGGTGTGTTGTTTTCCAAACCGGCCCATGCGAACACGCGTTCTAAACCACGACCAGAGATTGCGTCCTCTACACTTGCAAACCCGTGGATTTGTTCAAGATACTGGCTCAGACGTAGGTCTTCTTCGTTGCGGACGGGGAGGCTGGCGTGACCACTTTCGGACGGGGTCACCAATCGACCCTCTGCGGTGTCATACACGGCGGCTAAGTTAAACCCAGTACCTACACCAATCACTAGTTTTGCCGCTGATGCTCCAGAGGGTTGGCCTTTGATGATGGGTCGCAAGACGGTGTCATCCAGATGCCCCAAGGCGTGACCCTGTGCCTGTAAATCGTTCAAGATCGCAACTGTTTCTGCTTGGGCCGCTTTTGCCAACATTGGTTTGTCTATGACCCAATCCAGATTTGTCATTGTCGCGACGCCTTCATGGACTGGCCCGGCTGCAGCAACGCATGCCCCTACACAATTTGGATTACCTTCCATGGCAGTATATTTCGCTAATATCGGAGCCAACCCGTTATGATCCGCATTCCGAAAACGACGAATGCTGTCTGGAACCAAAGTGGTGTCTTTGGCCAAAGCAACACGCGTGTTGGTACCACCAATATCGGCAACAAGGCTGTAACGATTTGAAGAGCGATCAATTGTCATCGCCAGTATTCCTCTGTGTGTGGCTAAACCTCAATGATGATGTCATTGCAGTGGGCCAAATCCCTTAGTTTATACGCTGATAGCGCTAACGATGAAAAAGTCAAACCTCATTTATTGTGGAGGTCGACAAGGTCCGGTGGAGTGTCCGAGCATGAGTTTGACCTCCCATAGTTCTTGCACCGGGGGACTCGAAGTCCCCTCGATCTGTGACAATAGGATTTCGGCGCAACGTTGCCCTGCATCCCGAACCGATGACCGGGTTGCTGTAAATGTAGGAATGTCATCGCCATTCCGCAGAAAGGAAAGGTCGTCATCATGGGTGACGACGGATATGTCCTGTCCAATCCGATAGCCAGATTTTTCAATCGCACGCCCTACGCCGATTGCTGAAATATAAGAGGAAACTAATATCGCGGTTGGGGCGTTCTCCTGAGATAACAGCTCCATCGTGCGGTAAAATCCGTTTTGTTCCGTCATTTCGTCTGAAAAGCAAATGATAGGATCCGGGACGATAGCCCTATTTTTCAGAGCCGTTTCATAGCCTAGACGCCGTCGGCGCGCAAAATCCATGTACTCTAAGCCATTGATCATTGCGATACGGGTATGCCCAAGATCAAGCAGCAGGTCCGTCGCCCGTTCAAACGCATGCCCATTGTTAATATCCAACCAAGAGTACGGCGCGCTTTCGTCCCCGATACGTCCATGGACGACAAAGGGAAGCCCGAGTTCGGTTAACAGATTTAGACGGGGATCTTTTTCGCGGGGGGAATGAAGGATAACTCCGTCAACGGAGCCTTTCCGAGCCATATTCCGATAGGCTTGCTCTTCGTCATGATCACGGACAACCGATAGCAACATGTCATACCCGGCGTTTGAATAGGTCTCTCCGGCGCCGGCGATAAAATCTGCAAATACAGGGTTCACCATTTCATGCTTTACAGTAACTGGAATGACATGGCCAATCGACATCGCACGGCCCGTCGCAAGGCTCTTAGCCCTCCGGTTTGGGGCATAGTTGTGTTGCTGTGCGGCCTCTAGAACCTTGCGGCGGGTGGCTTCATTCACTTCTGGGAATCCATTCAACGCGCGGCTCACTGTCGTTTGTGACAGGCCTAAATGATTGGACAGCTCTTTCAAATTCATTTTGGAAGAATGTCAAAGCGCTTTGAGGACTACAAGCATTTTTGTATCAAGCGTACTGATTTGATATTCAGTTCTTCAAGAATTGATTGATCTTTTGCATTAATACATGGGGAAATGATAATATAAACGGGCATTATGATGTGTAATTATCCCCAAATCGCTTTGGATAACTGGATATGATGCTGATTCAACCAGATCGGTGTAATCGACGCTACCAATATCGGAATAGTGTCATTGCTGCGTCAGGATAGATTTGCTGACGAAGGGATAAATATTAGGTTTCGACCTTAAAATGAAAAACAGTCCCCGTAGGTAAAACCTATAGAGACTGTCTATTGATAAATAGTCTGGGTTTAGAACGGAATTTCGTCATCCATGTCGTTGGCTGGGCCGCTGTTTCCACCGCCGTAGCCACCACCACCGCCGCTTGAGGGACCGGAGTCGTATCCACCGCCGCCGTAACCTGCGCCGCCGCCACTGTTGCCGCCGCCATATCCACCGCCGCCACCGCCGCCAGATTCATTTCGGCCATCCAGCATGGTTAATGTGCTGCCAAACCCTTGGAGGACGACCTCAGTAGAATAGCGATCATTGCCGGATTGATCCTGCCATTTGCGGGTTTGCAGTTGGCCTTCGATATAGACCTTAGAACCTTTGCGCAGGAATTGCTCAGCAACCCGAACCAAACCTTCGTTAAAGATTGCAACGGAATGCCATTCGGTTTTTTCGCGACGTTCACCCGTGTTGCGATCTTTCCAGTTTTCTGAGGTAGCAATCCGCAAATTACAGACTTTACCGCCATTTTGAAAACTCCGAACTTCTGGGTCGCGTCCCAAGTTCCCAATCAGAATGACTTTGTTAACTGAGCCGGCCATCGGTGCCCCCTTCGAATCCATTGTTGTTGAGTGACGTTACACCATTGGGGGGCTGTTAAGAAAAGGCTAAAACAGACTGGTACTTCCTGTTTGAAGAAAATTAAGTATAGTGCCGGACATAGTTTTAGTGAGGCGCGCGATGAAAGCCAATTTTGGTGCTGTGTTAGCGTTAAGTTTAGTCATGACGTCTGGTGTATCTGCAGAGTCTTTAACTCTGAAGTCAAAGTCCAGAACGTCTTTGTTTCAATCTCAGACTGCTGTTCTAGATGGGAGGGCTGCGTCGCAGTACTCCAATTCGTCTCGATTGAAGCCGGATTCCATCACCAGCAACATGAAAGACGCATCTTTACCGCGCTATACTGGTAAATATCGCGGCGAATACACAAAATTAGCGCGTGCTGCCGCGCGAAAGCACTCCGTTCCAGAGGATCTGTTTTTAAGGTTAATCCAGCAAGAGAGTGGCTGGAATGCAAATGCAGAATCACACAAGGGCGCATTGGGTTTGGCACAATTAATGCCGGCAACAGCGCGTCATCTAAAAGTTGATCCCAAAGTTCCCAAACAAAACCTAGAGGGTGGGGCGCGTTACTTGCGGATTCAGTACAATCGGTTCGGATCCTGGCGGCTTGCATTGGCGGCTTATAATGCTGGACCGCAGGCTGTTCTGAAATACGGCGGAATTCCGCCGTATAGAGAAACTCGAAATTACGTGAAAAAAATTCTGGGCAGCGGCTAAAGAATCTGATTTAATTAGGGCGAAGGGCTTAGTCATGCCATGCCCGCTTAATGAGTATCCTGATATAGAACTAAGGAAGTGCTGACTTCGTCAGCTCGTAAATGTTGTGTTTTGACATAGGCGAGTTTGTCATAGCGATACCGGCTCACGGAACGCTTGACGATTGGAAAGAGGGGCGTGTAGGCCCCTCTTTTCTCATTTTTGGGGATTAACGTCCGTTCGGGCCGCTGTAAGCGCGTTCTACCTTAGCGATCCTAATTTGATAGAAATCATACCACCGTGTCTTTCCGAGCTTTTGAGCAAGGAGATGTTCAGAGACGGATTTCCAATTCAGAAGTGATTCTTCACTTTCCCAATAGCTTATGGTGATTCCAAGACCGTCGGCGTCACGGGTGCTTTCTGCCCCGATATATCCGGGTTGTTGCCCTGCAAGCTGAAGCATTTTCTCAGCCATATTGTCGTATCCATGCTCAACCTCAGTGCGTTGTGCCGTAAAAATGACAGCATAGTAGGGGGGATCGGGTAGGGGGGCAAAACGAGTCATATTGTGTTCCATAAAAAGACCGGACAAATGCCCGGTCTTTTGACGTGGAACATTTGTCTTGTTATTCAGCTGCGACCTTAATGACAGGCTCCATTTTCGCAAGGATATCTTCTGCCAAATGGCATTTAACTTGATGACCGTCGACTAAAGTCTGAACGGGGGGGACATCTTTTTCACAAAGCCCACCGGGTACGTCTGATTTCCAACGGCATCGAGTTTGGAATGGACAACCGGGTGGTGGATTCATGGCCGAAGGGATATCGCCTTCCAGTACGATGTTGCGCTTTTCTATTGACGTATCCGCGATGGGGACGGCCGACAAAAGTGCTTCGGTATATGGATGATATGGCGGGGCAAAAACCTGATCAGTCGTGCCAATTTCCACCACATGCCCTAAGTACATTACCATAACGCGATCTGACAAATATCGCACAATTGACAGATCATGACTGATAAACAGCAGAGTTGTTTTGTTCTGTCTCTGAATCTCCATCAACAGATCGGTCACAGCAGCTTGTACCGAAACATCCAATGCCGACACAGGTTCATCTGCCACCACGACTTGCGCATCACCGGCAAAGGCCCGAGCGATACCAACACGTTGCTTTTGACCGCCTGACAGCTGTCGGGGCATACGTTCAGCGAAAGCCCGTGGCAGTTTCACCAGGTCCAACAATTCAAGCATTCTTTGGTGGCGATCTTGCTCGTTTTTGCCAACCTTAAAGATTTCAAGTGCCCGAATAATCTGCCGCCCAACCGTCATAGAAGGGTTGAGCGTATCAAAGGGGTTCTGAAATACCATTTGTACGGTCGACACGGTTTCAGTGTCGCGCTCTTCAATCGGGATGTTCTGAATTGATGATTCATTCAGGCTGATGTGCCCATCAGTAGCGGTTTCCAGCCCCATTAATACTTTCGCAAAAGTGGACTTCCCACAGCCGGATTCCCCAACAATCGCAAGCGTTTCGGACTCGTGTGCCTCAAAGCTGATTGTTTCGTTTGCCTTGACGACCTTTTTTTCAGCGCTGGAAAACAGAGCTGAGCCAGACACCTCATAGTATTTCTTTAGATCTTCGATCTTCAAAACGACATCGCCGATTTCGGCTTTTTCGGTTTGTTCTCCGGCTTGAATTGGTGCGTTCCAATCAATTTCATCGATCTTTAAACATCGGCTCCCGTGGCGGTCATCTCCGGGGATATCTATCATCTTTAGGTCGGTGGCATTACAGCGGCCTTCTTCGAAATAATCGCAGCGCGGGCCAAAGTTACATCCATTCGGGCGTTCATGAGGAAGAGGGAAATTCCCCGGAATAGCCACCAAAGGTCTGCTATTCTTATCGGCGCCGGGCAATGGGATCGAACGAAACAAAGCCTGCGTATAGGGGTGTTGCATCTTATCAAAGACATCGGCAATCGACCCCGTTTCAACGGCTTCACCAGAATACATCACACAGAGGCGATCACAGGTTTCAAGCACCAGACCAAGGTTATGACTGATAAAGAGCATTGATGTGCCGTATTTTTTACCAAGGTCTTTCACCAGATCAACAACAGCTGCTTCGACGGTGACGTCCAAAGCGGTCGTGGGTTCGTCCAAAATCAACAAGGACGGCTTAGTCATCAAGGCCATCGCGATGACGATCCGTTGTTGTTGCCCACCGGACAACTGGTGCGGGTAGCTCTCCAACATCCGTTTTGGGTCGGGCAGGCGGACATCGGTGACCACCTCTAACGCCCTTTTATAGGCCTCCTCCTTACTGACCCCTTCGTGGATCATGGGGACTTCCATCAGTTGCAACCCGATTTTCATCGCCGGATTCAGGCTGGCCATTGGTTCTTGATAGATCATCGCGATCTCAGAGCCCCGAATGTCACGCAATTCTGCTTGAGACATCTCATTCAGGTTGCGGCCCTTAAACTTGATCGTACCGCCAACGATTTTGCCGTTCACGCCGAGATCTTGCATGACGCCAAGCGCCACAGTGGATTTTCCGCAACCAGATTCCCCAACAAGGCCCATGGCCTCTCCGGGTTGTACAACACATGAAAAATCCATCACTGCTGGAATTTCACGTAGTCGCGTAAAGAAGGATATCGACAGGTTCTCAATCTCTAGGATCGGTCCGTCATAGTCCCATTTTGCCATGTCATCTCTCCCATTTAGGGGGGCGATATTGAATGTTTCTCACATTCTCTTCGCCGGAATATCTCGGGGGCGCGAGGGTGTGATCCCCCGCATCCCTCCTATGATGTTTAATCCTTCAGGCTTTCTTCGCGCAGCCCATCCGCCAATAGGTTGAGCCCTAATACAAGGCTCATCAATGCAAAGGCTGGTGCAAGTGCCGGATGTGGATACACAGACAATAGTCGACGGCCAGCATTAATAGTCGTCCCCCAGTCGGGGCTTTCTGGTGCCAATCCTAAGCCAAAGAAACCAAGAGTTCCCAAAAGGATCGTGGTGTAGCCAATACGCAGGCAGAAATCGACGATCAGCGGACCACGTGCATTTGGAAGGATCTCCCACAGCATGATGTACCAAGGACCTTCACCACGTGTTTGAGCCGCAGCCACATAGTCACGCGTTTGAATGTCCATTGTTAGACCACGCACAATTCGAAACACGGTAGGGGAGTTCACAAATACCACCGAGACAAACACGATTAGAATGTTCGGCTGCATCGTAATGATACCCAATGGATCAGCATTCCAAGCCGTTCCCAGATAGATCCATCCCCCAATAACCAACGTGATCGCAATGTAGAGATTACGTTTTTTAGGTAGGGTAAAGAACCGGGACTGAAACAGGATGATCAAGAATACGATTGGAAAGAGGAACAAGACCGCAGCCATATATCGTGGCAAACCCGTCGCAACGATTTCCGGAGTTACCAGCAGATAGAACAGCAGGATCACTGGGAAGGCGAGGATAAGGTTGGCCATAAACGACAAGACCGTATCGAGCCGTCCACCAAAATATCCGGCTGGCAATCCCAATGTGATCCCGACCATAAACGCAAAGAGCGTCGCAAAAGGCGCGATTTGCACAACGATGCGGCTGCCAGATACCATGCGGCTAAAGACATCCCGTGCAAGGTTATCCCCCCCAAGCAGGTAGTATTCAAACCCGGCTGTTCCTTCTGGTGTTGGCGTGCCCGGAATTTTGTTTTTCATTCCCGAAACTTGGACCAGCGGATCGTGGGTTACGATCATATCAGCAAATAAGGCGGTAAAGACCCAGAACATGACCAGCGCAAAGCCGACCATGCCGATGGGGCTGTCGAACATTTTGCCGTAAAGGCCCAGTTTGCGTTTGTAGTAAATGGAGACTGCGAACAGCACCACAAGTGAAATCCAGACAGGTTGAAACTGGACGAAGATTTGGCCAAAGATTTGGCCCCAAGAAAGCAATTCCATCTCAGTCCCCCTTATGAAATTCGGATGCGTGGATTCAAGTAAACATAGCCGATGTCAGAAATCAGCTGCGTTACCAGAACGACGAAAACGGCCACGACAGAGCACCCAAGCAACAAATCGATATCGTTGTTGCCTGCGGCTTGCACCAACGTCCAGCCGAACCCTTTGTAGTTAAACAAGGTCTCGACGATCACGACGCCATTCAAAAGCCAAGGGAATTGAAGCATGATAACCGTAAACGGTGCGATTAACGCATTGCGTAAGGCATGTTTCATGACGATGTTTGGAAAGCTCACGCCTTTTAGGCGGGCGGTTCGGATATATTGCGCTGTCATGACCTCGGTCATAGAGGCGCGGGTCATTCGTGCGATATATCCAATCCCGTACAGTGAAATCGTGAGAACTGGTAAGAAAAAATTCTCAAACGTTGCATTATCCATGGCGGCGGTGGCTGTGCCTTTGAACCATTTCAAACCAAAAGCCGAAGAAGCAAAAACAGCGATAAAGATCACGCCAGACACATATTCTGGGGTGGCCGTAGATGCGATAGAGAATGTTGACAGGGTTCGGTCTAGTTTGGACCCTTCACGCATGCCTGACAAAACGCCGATGATCAACGCCGATGGGACCATCAAAAGCATCACAAAGAACATCAGCTTGCCGGTCAGCGCCAAGCGAATTCCGATGATGGTGCTTACGTCTTCTTTAAAGACCGTGGACTTTCCCCAGTATCCTTGAATGACGCCACAGAATGTTCCGTCGGGGCGTTCCGCTTGGATACAGCGTCCGGTTTTCACACCTTCGTCGTCTGTGTAGGTCCAACCCGAGGCGACGCCGAGCCATTCGCCAAAGCGCACTGCAGTGGGGCGGGTGTAGCCATTTTTGTCTAACCAGGAGATCACTTCCTCGTCTGACATTCGTTGACTGCCTTGGAATTTAGCGACTTTTTCGAGATTAGGCTGCAGGTTCGTTAGATAAAATACGATAAACGTCAACGCGAGTGACGTGAGCAGCATGACCCCGATACGGCGGAGTATAAATCGTGTCATGAATTTTCCTGTGTCTCACATATGTTGAAGATCAACATTGTGATGTCATGGGTTAAATCAAAATGGCCGCCCGAAGTTCGGACGGCCATGTTTGTTTGTCTGAATTAGGCCGGGTTACCCATGAATTGATACCGGATCTCAAATTGTGGATGCATTTCAGCACCAACCAGACCTGGTTTGTAGTGGCGGAACAATGCACGCCAGTAGGGTTGAATGATTACACCTTCGTCGCGCATGATTGTTTGGATCTTCAACATAACATCGCGTCGAGCATCCGCATCAGCGATGGAATTTGCTTCGGCGAGAAGTGCATCAAACTCGGCATTTTCAAAGCCAGTCTCATTCCAAGGCACACCAGATTTATAAGCCAGTGTCAGAACTTGCACGCCAAGGGGGCGCTGGTTCCACTCGGTGGAGGAGAATGGGAATTTTGCCCAGTCATTCCAAAAGGTTGACCCAGGAAGAACAGTCCGTTCAACTTGCATCCCTGCGTCGCGGAGTTGTGCGGCAACAGCATCACAAGTGTCTTTGTTAAATTGGTCGTCCAAAGACGTAATGTTGTGAACGAAATCAGCCATGCCGGCTTCTTCCATCATGGCCAGAGCTTTGACCGGATCATGTTCAACCGGAGGCATTTCTGCATATTCCGGATGGATTGGTGCAACATGGTGGTTTTCTGCCACGATGCCTTGGTTGTTATACCCCAGCTCTAGGATGACTGCGTTGTTGACAGCCAGCTGCAGAGCACGACGTACTTTGGCATCTGCATAGGGTGCCTTGCCGTCAACTTCGGTTTTTTGGTTTGTCCGTACAACAACTGTCGCAGCTGTTGGAACAGTGGATTCTTCCATGCCCAAACCGGTGATGATGTCTACAAATTCACCAGTCGTTTGGTACAGCATATCGACTTCTTCGGCTTCGATTGCGGCCATGTGGGCTGCAGGGTCGGTGCCAAAGTCAATGAATTCAATCCGGTCCAGATATGCGCCGTTACCTTCGTTCCACCATGTGTGATCTGGGTTGCGCTCAATGATGGATTTTACACCAACTTCGTGTGTGACCGGACGATAAGGGCCGGTTCCGATTGGATCACCGATTGGATCATCGTATTTGGCTTTGGGGCTTGCAATTGCGGCTGGGTAGTCAGCCATGCCTGCAATCAATGTGATGTCAGGTGCTGCAATTGTCAGTTTGACAGTATGCGCGTCCACAGCAGTTGCCGCACCTTCGCGCAATTTGCCTGTGTCAGCATCGACCAATGCCGCAAAACGGGTCGCCATCGAGTTGCCATCAACAGTGCTGTCGGCCCATTTCTCAATGTTGTAAACAATGTCATCAGCAACGAAATCATCACCGTTATTCCACTTAATCCCTTTGCGAAGGTTTAGAGTGTATTCAGTGGCGTCGTCGTTGACATCCCAGCTCTCGAGCAGAACAGGTGTGAACGAGCCATCCGCTTCGTAGTGGACAAGATATTCCAGCCAACCACGGGTAATGTTGCCAATCTGTGACCAATCATAAAGACGAGGCTCTTTCATGCCGCGTACTTCCATTTGGATCCGGACCGTACCGCCTTGCGCGGCCATGGCTTTTGCTTTGCTTGGAGCGATTAGACCTATCGCCGCATAGGCAGCAGTTGCTGATACACCCAATGCTGAGGAGCGGGCCAAAAATTCACGACGGCTCAGTTTGCCAGCCTTGAATTCTTCCGCATACATCTTAGCCGCTGGGTGCAGCGGCCGATCGGTAGTTCGAGTCATCATTTTCTCCCTGTGACACGTCTTTTTTTTGTCGTTGCGGTGCTTGATTTATAATTTTTGCCACAACGTGGTAGGACGTCGTGAAAAGATTTAGCACCTTCGCGACCCCTATTCGGCAACAGAATGACGTCAGGGTCAATGAGCACAATCGGCTTTTCGTGTCACAAAAACGACATTATCGGATTTCAAATGCGACATGCGGGGTGCGGGAACCCTTATTTTGTTCGGAACATTTCAAATTAGGGCGAAAACCATGGTTTTTTTAATTATTTTGTCTGATTGCGAAAAGAGGAAGGTGTGCGACCGGTATGATGTTGAAATGCACGTGTGAAATACGCTGCTGATGCGAATCCTAGCCCAAAAGCGACATCTTTTATCGGCGTGTCTGTTTCGGTTAGTAAGCGACGAGCTTCAAATAGTACGCGGTCTGTCAAGATAGAAGAGGCTGGGCGCCCGCAAGCTTTGTTACACACCCGGGATAAATGGGTCGGCGTTACTCCCAATATCTCGGCGTATTCGGCAACGGTTTTGTTGCTGCGGTATTCCGCTTCGACCAGTTCGGTATATCGTTGGAGAAGTTTTTGTCCTGCATCAGGTGAGGCATTATCAGTCTCATGCAATAGGATTTGTCGTTTCAGCCAAACAGATAATAGTCCAGCATGGTGATGGGCGGCCCGAATTCTGTCAGGACGGCTGCCATCAAGTTCCTTTTGAAGTGCGTCAAGCGTCATCGAGAGTTCAGACTGAGAGTTCGCATCTCGAATGCGCAAATGAGTAGGGTGTTCTGGCAGAGTTAATGTTGTTTCTCGGGGGATGAATACGGCAGACCCGTAAACAAGGTTTGAAACTTCAAATCCATGCATGGTGCCGGCTGGGATGAATACCGCATTATGGGCCCCATAACCGCGCGTCGTGCCTGCGATGGTAATACGCCCTTGCCCACGTGTGAACCAAAGCAACAGATCCTTGGAATAACTTCGCATAGCTTCAACGCGCCACTTACCCCCTTGAGCAAGCCGTGGGATTGGTGTGATCCGAATTTCTGGTATACGGTGTGTCAACAAATCCATGGTTCATCCGGCAACAGAGGTCTCTAAGGGCAGAGACTACAGGTAAATTGTCCGACAACGTTAGGGAAAAGTCGTGTGGGGGTGTGTATAAGCCATAAAGTTGTGTGATTTCTGCACGTTTGCGCCCAATGTTAGGGCAACATAACGGGCTCCCAGTGGGCCATTTTTGATCTAAACCACGTGCGTTGGCGTTTTGCATATTGATGTGAGGCAATTTTTGCGGCGGTGATGGCTTCGGCTTTAGTGCAGTATCCAATTAGGTAATTGACCAGTTCCGGTGCGCCAATTGCACGCGAAGATTGTCGGGTTGGGTCCCAATTGGGTAACATGGATTTTGCCTCCTCCATCGCGCCTGCTGCAATCATCGAGTCAAACCGGCGATCAATTCGATTATTCAACCAATCTTTGTCTGCGGTCATTACAATCTTTGCGCAGTGATCGCCCTGCAATAGCGGTGGAGGGGTTTCGTCCTGCCACATCGCGAGACCTTTGGATGTTGCACGAAAAACCTCCCAGGCACGCTGAACGCGCATAGGGTTTTGCCCATCGATCCGAGAAACGGTCTCAGGATCGAGCTCTGACAACATTCCTTGATGTCCCTCAGACAAACGACGGGCGTCAGCTTCGGCGCGAATGTCAGGCGATGTCGGGGGGATCTCTGCCAACCCTTTGGTCAGGGCCTGAAAGTACAAACCTGTCCCTCCAACGATTATGGGGCGAGGAGTGTCCTGCTTTAGAAATGGTGAAACGTCCCGCAGCCAATGACCGACAGAGTATGTCTGATCGTAGGGAATGTGCCCATATAGATGATGCGGGGCTTGTGACAGTTCTTGGTCATCGGGTCGCGCGGTCAGTATGCGCCAACCATCAAAGACTTGTAAGGCATCCGCGTTGATGATGATCCCACCAGAGTGTTGCGCAATCTTAATCGCAAGCGCAGATTTACCAGAGGCCGTTGGTCCCGCAATCAGGACTGGCTGATGCGGAGGGATCAAAGAAATGTCCACCATGTCGTATTTTTGTCCTTTGCACGTGGGCTGTTATATTAACATCTTTTTGCCGAAACCCGGTATTTGCCCGTTTCGGCGTTGAACCCGGACCCGTTTTCCGACATTTTGCGCCAAACGCAATCCCGAATTCGATGGATGATGATCATGAGCGACGCAACCTCTCAAACTGCTGCCACAACTTTTAGCCGCGTAATGCTAAAGATATCTGGCGAAGCTCTGATGGGAGACCAAGGTTATGGCCTTCACCCGCCAACCGTTGAACGGATCGCAAGAGAGGTCAAAATTGTCCATGATCTGGGTGTTGAAATATGTATGGTCATCGGTGGGGGCAATGTGTTTCGGGGCTTGCAAGGCTCAGCTCAAGGGATGGAACGAACGACGGCTGACTATATGGGGATGTTGGCGACCGTTATGAATGCTTTGGCAATGCAAAGCGCACTTGAAGGTTTGGGTGTGTTTACCCGGGTCATTTCGGCGATCCCAATGGATCAGGTTTGTGAACCGTATATTCGCCGACGCGCCGTACGGCACCTTGAAAAAAAGCGTGTTGTAATATTCGCAGCCGGAACCGGTAATCCGTATTTTACCACAGACACTGCGGCCACGCTGCGCGCAAATGAGATGAGCTGTGAAGCGATCTTTAAGGGCACAAAAGTGGATGGGGTCTATGATAAGGACCCTGAAAAGTTTGACGACGCGGTTCGCTATGACACGGTTAGCTATGACGATGTTTTGCAGAAACGCCTTGGTGTCATGGATGCGTCGGCAATTGCATTGGCGCGCGACAACAATCTGCCGATCATTGTATTTAGTTTGGATGAACCTGGAGGTTTCAAAGGGATCTTGGCCGGTGAAGGAACCTATACAAAGGTTCTTGGATAATTCTATACTGGCTCTTAAAAAGAGCCGTAGCTGATGACAAAAAGAAGAGTGATAATCAATGTCTGACGAAGAACTTGAAATCGATCTGGACGACCTGGAGCGCCGCATGGATGGTGCTATGGGATCTTTGAGGACCGAATTTGCCTCGCTTCGGACGGGCCGGGCTTCGGCCGCGATGCTAGAGCCTATCAATGTCGACGCCTATGGATCCAAAACGCCTATCAATCAGGTTGGTACCGTAAACGTGCCAGAGCCTCGGATGGTGACGATCAATGTTTGGGATAAAGGTCTGGTTGGCAAAGTTGAAAAAGCAATCCGCGAGAGCGGGCTTGGGATTAATCCTCAGTTGAATGGCACAATTATTATGTTGCCGATTCCAGAGCTGAACGAAGAACGTCGTCGTTCACTAACCAAAGTTGCCGCTCAATATGCTGAAAACGCGCGTGTCTCTGTACGGAACGTGCGTCGGGATGGCATGGACCAGCTGAAAAAGGCTAAAGCCGCAGGTATGGGTGAAGACGACAACAAAATTTGGTCGGACGAAGTTCAAGAACTGACGAACAAAGCGATTGCCGCGGTAGATGCTGCATTAGAAAACAAACAAGAAGAGATCATGCAGGTTTAAGGCCTGCATAATCCTTGTAGGGGACAATTAGTGAGTTCAGGGACTTCAGCACGTCACGTTGCTATCATTATGGATGGCAATGGGCGTTGGGCAACACAGCGTGGTAAACCACGTTTATTCGGTCATCACGCAGGTGCAAAGCGAGTGCGTGAAATAGTAGAAGCTTGCCCGAATTACGGCGTAAAGTACTTAACGATTTTTGGGTTTTCGACTGAAAACTGGAAACGTACGCAAACCGAAGTTGCTGGGCTTATGTCTTTGTTTCGGATGTATATTCGCAAAGAAGCACGTGAGTTGAAACGTCAAGGCGTCCGTGTTCGGTTTATTGGAGATCGCATCAAGCTCGATAAAAAATTGCGCGACTTGATGGATGAGCTTGAGGTTATGACCGAGGGCAACAATAAAACCCATCTGACAATTGCGTTAAACTACGGTGGCCGAGACGAGGTTGCACGGGCGACAAAAAGACTAGCTCAGGATGTTGCCAATGGGAGCCTCAGCCCTGATGATGTGGGTGAAGAAACTCTTCCAAAATACCTCGATACTTATGTTCTTCCTGATCCGGACCTTGTTATCCGCACGAGCGGAGAGGCCCGTATCTCTAACTTTTTGTTGTGGCAATCTGCCTACGCAGAATATGAATTTATAGAAACCCTTTGGCCTGACTTTTCGGAAGAGGTCTTTGCACAGGTTTTGGCAGGATATGGTGGACGTGATCGTCGGTATGGCGGCGTTAAAAAATGAGTGGCGATGCCAGATGGGATGATCTAGCACCCAGAGTAATCTCTGCGGTGCTGATGCTATTCGTTGGCGGTCTTGAACTTTGGCTTGGCGGGCAGACCTTTTTCGCGCTTTGTATGGTGATCGGGGCCGGAATGGTCTGGGAATTGTCCCGCATGATTGCACCGGATCAAAAAAGCCTTTCTCTTGGGTTGGCCTTTCTTGCCTTTCTTAGTTTACCCCATGCGGACATCGTACCAAGGGCCATTGCCCCTTTGTTGTTCTTGATACCCGCAATCGTTGGCGTTGTTTTCCTTCCTCGTGAAAAGCTTCGGTTTGCGTTTTTTGCCGTTGCGGTGCTTTGGGCTGTTTTTGCCCTAACGCAATTGCGCGAAGTGTACGGATTGATCTGGGTTTTATGGCTGTTTTTGGTGGTCATCGCGACTGATGTTGCAGGATATTTCGCGGGTAAAACGTTTGGCGGTCCGAAATTTTGGCCTGCAATTAGTCCCAAGAAAACATGGTCTGGAACCGCAGGAGGCTGGGTTGCCGCAGCAGTCGTCGGCATTGTTTTTGCATCGTTTACAGAGGCGAATTTCTTACTCGCCGTGCTTTCTGTTGCGATGTCATTTGCCAGTCAGATGGGGGACATCGCCGAAAGCGCGTTTAAGCGGCGGATGGGGGTCAAAGACAGCTCTGATCTAATTCCGGGACATGGCGGTTTATTTGATCGATTTGACGGATTCCTTGGGGCGGTATTGTTTTTGTTCATCCTTGGATATTTCATTACACTGCCGCAGGTTATGATTTAATGCGAAGAATTTCCATTTTTGGCGCGACTGGGTCGATCGGTCAAAGTACAATTGACTTAATCCGGCGCAACCCGTCTGGGTATGATGTAGTTGCTTTGACCGGTGGGCAGAACATTGCACAGCTTGCTGCGGATGCCCGTGCACTAAATGCCGATATTGCCGTGACGGCTGACCCTAATCGTTTGGATGACCTTCGGGCCGCGCTTCAAGGCAGTTCGGTGAAAACCGCTGCAGGACCGACAGCGATACAAGAGGCCGCATCCCGCCCCGCAGACTGGGTGATGTCTGCCATTGTCGGTGCGGCAGGGCTGGAGCCCGGGTTGCGCGCGCTTGGGCAGGGGGCACAATTGGCGTTGGCCAATAAGGAAAGCCTCGTCTGTGCAGGCCCATTGTTGATGGAGACCGCGCGCAAAAATAACACCAAGGTCTTACCCGTAGATTCCGAACATTCCGCTGTCTTTCAAGCGTTGCAGGGAGAAGATTTGGACACCGTTGAGCGGGTGATTATCACTGCATCCGGTGGCGCGTTTCGGGACTGGCCCCTTGAAAAGCTTTCGCAGGCAACTGTTGCCGAGGCGTCGTCGCACCCCAATTGGGATATGGGGCAGAGGATCACGATAGATTCAGCATCAATGTTTAATAAGGCATTGGAACTGATTGAAACCAAAGAATACTTTGGCGTTCAACCTGATCAAATCGAAGTGATTGTTCACCCAGAATCTCTCATTCATGCCCTTGTAGGGTTTTGTGATGGTGGGCTAATGGCCCATGTTGGACCTGCAGACATGCGGCACGCGATTGGATATGCTTTGAACTGGCCAAAACGGGCAGATGTCCCCGTTGAGCGTCTTGATTTCTCAAAAATTGGGCAACTGAATTTTAGAGCACCTGATCCCAAACGTTATCCGGCACTTGCTCTGGCGACACGCGTCATGGAGGAAGGTGGCCTGTCTGGCTGTGTCTTCAACGCCGCAAAAGAAGAGGCATTGACTGCCTTTATCAATCAACGGATTGGGTTCCTGCAGATGGCTAATGTCGTTGAGCGGGTTATGGACCAAATTTCGACAGATCATGACCTTGGAAATGTCGAGGTCAGCCTTGATAACGTCCGCGAAACCGATCATCTCACACGTCAGATTGCATCAACCTGCATCACTGCAGTCACAAAATAAGGATTGACCGTGGATATTATGGGCTTGCTCCCTTCTTTTGGGAATGTGTTGTTCACTCTTGCCGCGTTTGTGGTCGCACTGTCTGTGATTGTGGCGATTCATGAGTATGGCCATTATATTATCGGCCGCTGGAGTGGCATCCACGCTGAGGTGTTTTCCATCGGGTTTGGGCCTATCCTATGGTCCAAGCACGACCAGCATGGGACGCGCTGGCAGATCGCAGCCCTTCCTCTAGGAGGATACGTAAAGTTCTTGGGCGATGCCAACGCGGCGTCGGGTAAAGATACGGCTGCAATTGATGCCCTTGGGGATGATCAATCTAACATGCGCCGCACTATGCATGGAGCGCCGCTTTGGGCACGTGCTGCGACTGTTGCTGCAGGGCCTGTGTTCAACTTTATTCTTTCCATATTGATCTTTGGTGTATTGGCCGTTTGGCAAGGCCAAATCCGCGAACCTTTGACCGTTGAAACCCTACTGCCAAATCCAGCAGGGGAACGCGTCCTGCTAACAGGTGATGAAATCCTTTCTATTGAAGGGCAACCCGTTACGACACTGCAGGAATTCCGCGATACGATGGATTCTCTAGAGGTAACTGATACCGTTTCTTATGAGGTTAACCGCGACGGCGAGACAATTGTTTTGGACGGGCCATATCCCTATCCAGCTCAGGTTCAAGCGGTGCAACCAAGTTCGGCCGCCAAAGCTGCGGGAATGAAGGTAAACGATATTATCCTGACCGTAGATGGGGCAACGATTACTGGGTTTGAGGATCTGCGTACACTTGTCGGTGACTCTGACGGGAACGCGTTGGCCATGACCGTTTGGCGGGCAGGGGATGTCATTGAGGTTTCGATGACCCCCAAACGTGTTGATCTGCCGTTGCCAGAGGGTGGGTTTGAAACCCGGTGGCTAATTGGCATCACGGGCGGTCTCATTTTTGAACCGCAACGCGGGACCTTGGGCCTATGGGATGCTGCCAAATATGGCGTTCGTCAGACAGGCTTTATCATCGAGTCTTCGTTGTCCGGTTTGTACCATGTCATTACTGGGGCAATTAGTACCTGCAATTTGAGCGGACCGATTGGTATCGCTGAAACCTCAGGGGCTGCCGCCAGTCAGGGCGCTAACTCGTTTATCTTTTTCATAGCTGTTTTGTCGACTGCTGTGGGCCTGCTAAATCTGTTTCCTATTCCGGTGCTCGATGGCGGTCATTTGGTATTTTTTGCTTATGAGGCCGTTTCCGGGCGTCCTCCCAGCGATAAAGCGCTGAAACTGTTGATGACCATTGGTTTGACATTAATGTTGAGCTTAATGGTTTTCGCCCTGTCGAATGATTTGTTCTGCCCCTGATTGATTTCGCCCTATTGAGGCCACATTCAATCCCTATTGTCACCTCTGAAGACTCACTTGTCGTGGAGGCAGAGATGGACACGGTTCGCAGCAATTACAAAGCTCTGGCGTTGGTATTGAATCTTAATTGGGAGCTGATCTTATATGCAGCGACGATTGCTTTTGCTCTTTTTGTTGGGTCCTTTTTTGGTATGCTGTTCTTCCCCATCCAATAATCGGTTTCAACGCTATATCTAGGGTTTTTCCCCTTTTGACCCCCTGTGTCTATGTAGACTTGGGGGTTTTCGTCTTTTGACAATCAGGCCCATAACCGATACTCAGAGCGCAGAGGAAACAAGGCGACGGAATTGGTGTGATGGGCAGTATTTTTGGTGGGCTCAATAGAAGTTCATTTGGTGCAATGCGCGCCAGTTTGGCTATATTTTTGTTCGTATTATCAGCGGTTTGGTTGTTGTTTCCAACGTCTGGGCATGCGCAGACTTATCAATTCGGTACGTTTCAGGTTGAAGGAAATAATCGAATTGAAACCGCAACGATCCAAAATTACGCGGGAATCAATACCGGGCAACCCGTCAGCGCTGCTGAGCTAAATGATGCCTATCAGCGGATTTTATCCTCTGGGTTGTTTGAAAATGTATCGATTGAGCCGCGTGGCAGCACGCTCTTTGTCGAAGTCGAAGAATATCCGACCATCAACCAGATCAGTATTGAGGGAAATAAGCGCCTAAAAGATGAAGACCTTTCAACTGTATTATCTTCTAAACCCCGTCGTGTATTCAGCCCTAGCATCGTCGAGGCAGATGCGCAGGCCTTGACAGAAGCCTATAATATTTCGGGTCGGACGGCGGCCACAGTTACGCCAAAAATCATCCGCCGCAGTGATAATCGCGTCGACGTGGTGTTTGAAATTGCCGAAGGGGGCGTTTCTGAAGTGGAACGGCTGAGTTTTGTCGGAAACCGTGTATACTCTGATCGTCGCCTTCGCCGCGTGCTTGAAACCAAACAGGCTGGAATTTTCCGCCGTTTAATCAAAAGCGATAGCTTTGTGGCGGATCGGATTGAATTCGACAAACAGGTTCTGACGGATTTTTACCAATCTCGTGGCTTTGTGGACTTCGAAGTGCTTTCCGTGACGTCTGAAGTGTCACGCGAACGAGATGGTTATTTCTTGACGTTTAACATTCGTGAAGGTCAAAGTTTTGAAATCGGTGAAGTGTCTGTGGTTTCAGACTTACCTCAAATTGATATCGCTGATTTTGTAACGGCAAACAAATTGAAAACGGGCCAAACCTATTCCCCTGCACGGATTGATAATTCTATACGACGCCTTGAAAATCAGGCGCTAAATCAGGGATTAAACTTCATCCGTGTTGATCCCCGTATTAACCGGAACGACCGCGACCAAACTTTGGATGTTGAATATGCTCTGGTTGAAGGCCCTCGTATATTTGTGGAACGCATCGACATTGAGGGAAACACCACCACACTTGATCGTGTTGTTCGCCATCAATTTAAGACCGTGGAAGGTGATCCTTTTAACCCGAGAGAAGTCCGCGAGTCTGCAGAACGCATTCGGGCGCTTGGATTTTTCTCTGAGTCAGAGGTCAATACCCGCGAAGGCTCTGCGCAGGATCGGATCATTGTAGACGTTGATGTTGTTGAGCAACCAACAGGGGCTTTGACCTTTGGTGCAAGCTACGGTCTGGAGGCGGGGATTGGTATCACTGTTGGCTTCTCCGAGAGCAACTTTTTGGGAAGAGGACAATTTTTGTCCGCTCAGATTAGCACTGGAACAGATTCTCGTGAGGCGTCTTTAACATTTCGTGAGCCTGCGCTTTTGGGGCGAGACCTCAGCGGCGGTATTCAGATTTTTTATGACGAATCCTCCTTCGACAACGCTTTTTATGACACTCGATCAATTGGGATCACGCCAAGCCTCACATTTCCTGTGGGCGAAAATGCACGGCTATCCCTACGGTATACTTTGTCTAATGATGACATAAGCAATCTAGATGAGGGCTCTTCAAAGGCGCTCGTTTCTGAACTTGGGGACATAACGCGATCTGCATTGGGGTATACATATTCGTTTGATTCCCGTCGCTCAGGGTTAAACCCAAATACGGGTATGGTATTTCGTTTCAGCCAGGACGTTGCGGGATTTGGCGGGGATGCGCGATATATCACCAGCGAAGCCTTGTTGGGGGGAGAAACTAAAGTCTTCAACGAAGAGGTCACCATCCGGGCCATTCTTGAAGGGGGGTATGTATATTCCGCAAGTACAGGCAGCCGGAGTACAGATCGATTTTATCTTGGCAATATGCGTGGATTTGAAACCAATGGCGTTGGCCCGCGAGATTTGAATGTCGATAATGAAGATGCTTTTGGTGGTAATGCCTTTGCTTTAGCCCGGTTTGAGGCAGATTTTCCTCTGGGACTTCCCGAAGAATATGGCATCACTGGCGGTTTGTTTATGGATGTCGGAACTGTATGGAGCCTTGACGATACAGCAGGTGGTCCACAAAGTGGCGCTTGTCCGGTTACCGATTGTACCATTGATGACAGCGCTCGATTGCGTGCCGTTGTTGGTTTTGGCGTAAATTGGGTATCAGCAATTGGACCACTTCGTTTCAACTTTACAAAGGCAATTGTCAAAGAGGATTACGATGAGGAACAAACCTTCGATTTGACGATTTCTACAACGTTTTAAGGGTGTTGATGGGCTCTCACTTTCGTTTAGGCAGCGTCTTCTGTTTGGCGCTAATTGGATTTGCACAGACTGGTGCAGCCCAAACTATTCCTGACACACCGGCCGAAGTCGCGGTCATTTTGACGATTGATCGCGACATTCTGTTCTCTAATTCTCTGTTTGGACAACGGGTCCAAAGGGAGGCCAAAGAGGCAGGTCGAATTCTTACTGACGAAAACAGACGGATCCAGAAAGCACTGGAGGCCGAGGAACTTGACCTCACCAAGTTAAGACGATCCATTTCCCCGGAAGAGTTCTCGCCGATGGCGGATGAATTTGATTCACGAGTTCAAGAGATCCGAATTGCTCAAGATCAAAAATCTAGGGATATATCACGGCGAGTTGAAATTGCGCGGCAGGAATTTACACAAATGTTGCTGTCGGTTTTGTCTGAGATTTCCATTGAACGACGTGCTGTTGCGATTTTGGACAAAGACACAGTTTTTCTGAGCGCAGGCAAAATTGATATCACCGACGAAGCTGTGAGGCGCATCGATGCTGCCATCGGTGACGGCTCAGATGGGGCAGCCGCTGACACCCAACCATCTGTCCCGGCTGATTAACAAAACCGTCTTGCTTGTACGGCAGGCTGTGAATTGCTAATCAGGGAAACCCATTGGCGGCAAGGGCCGCAGTCTAATTACAGGACGTTTCATGACCGATACGAATATAACTGCAGATCTAGAGCTTATTCAGCGGATTATTCCACACCGATATCCCTTTTTGCTCGTTGATAAACTGAAGGATATTCAGGAAAAATCTGCCGTTGGTATTAAGAACGTCACCTTTAATGAACCCCATTTTCAGGGCCATTTCCCGGGTGCCCCTATTATGCCCGGAGTGACAATAGTAGAGGCCATGGCGCAAACAGCTGCGGTAATGGTTGGGGTGAACCTTGAGCTCGCTGACAAAAATATGCTTGTGTATTTCATGTCGATTGATGGCTGTAAATTTAGACGCAAAGTGGTGCCGGGCGATGTCCTTGAACTGCGCGTCGAAATCCTCAAAGAACGTCGCAAAATCTATAAATTCCGGGGCGAAGCTTTCGTTGAAGGTGAACTGGCGGCAGAAGCCGAGTTTACCGCAATGATGGATATGCCGAAGGAGTAAGCCGGGTGCAGATTGATCCATCAGCTCAGGTGCATTCGTCCTCTGTGATTGAAGAAGGGGCTATTATCGGCCCTGGATGCCAAGTTGGCCCGTTTTGTGTTGTCGGCCCCAAAGTGAAATTGGGACGCGATGTCGTTCTGAAAAGTCATGTTGTGGTCACTGGGGATACCGAGATCGGCGACGAAACCGTTGCCTATTCCTTTTCCTGTCTTGGTGAAATTCCACAGGATCTGAAATTTAAGGGCGAAGAGACAAAGCTGATCATCGGCAAACGCAACCAGATCCGGGAAGGTGCCACAATGAGCATCGGAACTGACGGTGGTGGGGGCATCACGCGGGTAGGTGATGATTGTCTGTTCATGACCGGTTCCCACGTGGGCCATGATGCTCAGGTTGGCGATCGTTTGGTGCTTGCGAACCAATCAGCCTTAGCTGGACATTGTATCATTGATGATGACGTCATCATTGGAGGCCTGTCTGGCATCCACCAATGGGTACGGGTTGGTCAGGGCGCAATAATTGGCGCTGTGACCATGGTGACCAATGATGTCATTCCGTTTGGACTTGTGCAGGGACCCCGTGGAAAACTCGATGGGCTAAACCTTGTTGGTCTAAAGCGACGCGGGGTTTCTCGGGCCGATATCACGGCTCTTCGGGCTGGTTTCCAAATGCTGGCTCAAGGTGAGGGGGCCTTTGCAGAACGCGCGCGTCGACTGGGTGAAGAGAATAACAGCGAATATGTCCAAAAAATCGTCGAATTCATTCTTGGCGAAAGTGACCGTCATTTCCTAACACCGGGATAAAAAGCAATGGGGCAAGGCAGGGTAGCGATACTTGCAGGTCGAGGGGCGCTGCCCCGTTTGATCCAACAAGCCAACCCGGACGCGTTTGTGGTGACGTTCAAAGGGGTTGAGGCTGGGATTTCCGGTCACGCCGCAACATTCGAAAAATTGGGTGGCCTCTTTGAAACTCTAAAACGTCAAAGGGTCACGCGTGTCGTTTTTGCTGGATCCATGTCTCGTCCTGCGCTTAACCCCGTTCGCTTTGACAGCAAAATGATACGTCTTGCGCCGAAGTTGCTGACTGCGATGAAGCAAGGCGATGATACGTTGTTGCGGACCGTTGTATCCGTGTTTGAGGATGCAGGATTTACGGTCATCGGCGCCCATCAGGCAGCGCCTGATTTGACCGCGGCTGCTGGTTTGATCGCGGGGCCAAAGCCCAAAAAACAGCATTTGGTCGATGCCTGTCGAGCCGTGGATATCCTGACAACAACCTCAACGCTTGATCTTGGTCAGGCTTGTGTGGTTGGCCAAGGGTTGTGCTATGGGGTTGAGACGATTCAAGGGACGGACGCGCTGTTGGATTTTGTAAAACGCACACCTCAACATTTGCGCCGTGATGATGGCGGTATCTTGTTCAAGGCGCCTAAGAAGGGACAAGAGCTGCGAGTGGATATGCCGGCGATTGGTGCGGATACGATGCGCAATGCGGCTGAGGCAGGATTGTCCGGTGTTGTGATTGAGGCGAATAAGGTTCTCTTGCTGGATCGACCCGCGATTGAAAAAATTGCCGTGGAAGAAGGTATTTTCCTTTTGGCGCAGGAGGTTGCATGAAAATCTTTATCATTGCAGGAGAACCATCTGGCGACAAACTTGGCGGAGCATTGATGAAGGGGTTGAAACAACTTGTTCCTGGCGCGCATTTTGACGGTGTTGGTGGTGAGATGATGCAGCAGCAGGGGCTACGTAGCTTATTTCCGATGCAGGAATTGTCGATAATGGGGATCGTTGAGATCCTGCCAAAGTACCGACATTTAAAACGCCGTATTGCTGAAACCGCAGATGCTGTTTTGACCGGAAAACCAGACGTGTTGATCACAATCGACTCCCCGGATTTCTCACTGCGCGTGGCAAAGTTGGTGAAGGCCGCTTCTGATATTCGTACTGTCCATTACGTCGCGCCCACCGTCTGGGCATGGAGAGAGGGGCGCGCGGCAAAGATGGCAAAAGTCATCGATCATGTTTTGGCCCTGTTCCCGTTTGAGCCTCCCTATATGGAGGCAGCAGGTATGGAATGCGACTTTGTCGGCCATCCCGTGGTGTCTGAGACGCAGGCTTCTGAGGAAGAGACACAGGCCTTTCGTGACGAAATTGGCCTTTTACCAGGGGCGCCTTTGATTCTTGCGCTTCCTGGATCGCGTCGCGGAGAGGTATCTCGGCTCACCGATACATTTGGGCAAGCATTGGTGCCCGTTTTGGCGCAACGCCCTAACGCACGGGTTATTGTGCCTGCGGCTGCTCCTGTTGCTGATTTGGTCAAAGAAAAGTGCCGAAATTGGCCCGGCGATCCAATCGTCTTAGACCCCAATGAAGCTGATCTTGAAACCGCGCTACATCGCAAACGTGTGGCATTTGCCGCCGCAGATGTGGCCTTGGCTGCATCGGGAACCGTATCTCTGGAGCTTGCCGCAGCCAAAACGCCGATGGTTATTGCCTATGATATGAACTGGATGTCTCGTCAGATCATTGCGCGGATGTTGAAGGTTAATACCGTTACGTTGGTCAATTTGGTTGCTGAGAGCCGGACCGTACCCGAATTTTTGGGTGCCGACTGTGAACCAGATCAGATTGCCGGGGGACTTTTGGATTTGATTGCAAATCCAAATGATCAAGAGGTGGCAATGGAAACGACAATGACCCGATTGGGGCGAGGTGACTCAGATCCGGGCATTCGTGCGGCCAAAGCCGTATTGAGCAGGTTGAGCACTACTTCTTAAGTGGGACGCCATATAACTCAAGGCGGTGGCCCTTGAGTTGATACCCGAGTTTTTCTGCAATTCTTTCCTGAAGCGCCTCTATCTCGGGATCTACAAATTCAATGACTTCGCCGGAATTCATATCAATGAGATGATCATGATGTTCGCGATCCGCCGTTTCATACCGCGCGCGACCGTCGCCAAATTCATGTTTGGCGAGAATCCCTGATTCCTCGAACAGTTTCACTGTGCGGTATACGGTAGCCAGAGAAATTTTGGGGTCGACACCCGAAGCGCGGGCATAAAGTTCCTCGACGTCGGGATGATCTGCGGAGTCTTGCAAAACGGCCGCAATTGTACGCCTTTGGTCTGTCAAACGCAGGCCAATGGTTTCGCAACGATCAATGATAGTGGTGTCAGCCATGGTCCGCTCGTCTCGTGATCTTTTTCGCTGTTTACGATAAGGCCATCGGCGCGGCTAGTCGATAGTGCGATGTTTGTGAGACAATTATAGAGCCGCTTTAGGAAGGTGTTCTCAGGTGAACGTCCCCCCAAACAGGTAGGTGGTCTGACGCACGGGGGGCCTGGCCGGTTTTGAGGACACCCGCCATATGTAGATGGGCGTATTCATTGACGGCAATCCGGTCCAGTTTTGCCACTGGGCGTTGCGCATGAAAGCTATGGCCCGGCGCATGAACATGGTAATCTTTGCTTAGGGGCGTCATGCCACCTTTGTTTGACCATTCATTAAAATCACCAAGAATTGCGGTCGGGGCCAGCGCAAATGTCTCTATTCGGTCGGCGATGGTTTGCAGTTGCAGCAACCGGTATCGTCGAAGCAGTCCAAGATGTGTGCCCACGACACGCAGGGGGCCGTCATTCGTTCCGATCTCTACACAGATTGCCCCACGAGGTTCCAGACCGGGAAGGTCAATCCGGAGGACCGATGTAACCGTTAGCCCATTTCGAACCAAGATCGAGTTCCCATGCCATCCTAGACTAACAGCACTGGTGGCGACGTCTATTGCCTTGAAATCGCTGTAGGTGTTGATCATATCACGTGGCAATGCCGCCGGACGGGGCCCAAGACGTAGATCAACCTCTTGTAAGGCAACAACATCGGCGTCCAGCGTATTGATCACATCCAGAATACGCCCCGGCGCACGTTTGCGGTCGGTGCCAAGGCATTTTCGTATATTGTAACTGGCAAGGCGATAGGTCGTCATAAGGTGTATTGGGTCCCGTCAGAGATGGGTTTTAAATTGGCAATTCAAGTTCCGCAAAATGTAGCTTTGACAACTTCTCTAGGTTCTGGTGGTCGTGTCAGATCTTGTGTGTCAGGTTGGGTTTCATAAGGAGATGCGAGCACGGCATTGAGACGTTCAAATGGTGCGAAATCCCCATCAACCGCTGCTTGGATTACCTGCTCAATCCGGTGATTTCGCGGGATGACTGCGGGGTTTACTTTGGCCATCTCTGCACGGGCGGTGTCAACATTACGTCCTTCTTGGTTAAGACGCTCAATCCAAGCCAAATGCCATGCATCATAGGCAGTGGGGTCAATAAATTGATCGCGTGCTGATTGGTTGCCTAAGGATCTGAACGTATTTGTAAAATCTGCCTGCTGTTCTGCCATCATTTGCAATAATCCGGCAACTAACGCGTCGTCGCCATCTTGTTGTGTTGTAAGTCCGATTTTATGCAAAAACAGCGCCAACCAGTCTGCCTTAAACTGATCCGCAAATCCGTGGAGAACCGCCGTTGCCTCTTTGACTGCACCGCCCTTGTCCTCTCCCATGATTGGGATAAGAGATGTTGCAAATTGTGCGAGGTTCCAGACCATAATGTCGGGCTGGTTTTGATAGGAATACCGCCCATTGCGATCTATGGAGGAGAACACTGTACCGGGGTGGTAGGTGTCCAGAAACGCACAAGGACCATAATCAATGGTTTCACCGCCAACATGAGTATTATCTGTGTTCATGACCCCATGAATGAAACCCACACCCATCCATTGCGCAATTAGTTTCGTCTGGGCCGAGACCACAGATTTGAGCAGATCTAACGGGCTATCGGCCTCCGGATAATGGCGATCAATTACGTATTGCGTCAGGGTTCTTAGTGCATCTGTGTCATTTCGTGCCGCGAAATACTGAAACGTCCCAACCCGGATATGAGAGCTTGCAACGCGGGTCAAAATAGCGCCGGGCATTGGGCCTTCGCGATAAATCATATCACCCGTAGTTACGGCCGCCAAAGCACGGGTGGTTGGGACGCCAAGCGCGTGCATTGCTTCTGAAACGATATATTCCCGAAGCACAGGGCCAAGCCATGCCCGACCATCGCCATTCCGGCTAAACGGGGTGGGTCCGGAACCCTTTAGTTGGATATCATAGCGCTTTTTATCTTTGCCAATGACTTCACCCAATAGAACCGCGCGGCCATCGCCAAGCTGTGGGGACCATCCGCCGAACTGGTGACCCGCATAGGCCTGTGACAACGGGGTGGCATCCGTGGGTACGGCGTTGCCGGCGAGTACCGCAACACCTTGCGGTCCTTCGAGTGTTTCAGGATCAAGTCCTAAATCAAGGGCAAGTGTGTGATTAACTTTTACAAGAGCGGGGGCACTGACCGGAGTTGGACGTTGCCGCGCATAAAACCGATCGGGCAAGCCTGCATAGCTATTGTTGAAATGAAATTCGGGTGTCATGGAAGGCTCCTGTAGCGTCTTCCTGATCTAAGACCTCATGCGGTGTATTGCCAGCCTCAGAACGTACGGGACATCAATTGATAACGTTCGCGATGCTTAAAGCCTAAGCGCCCATACAGTCGTTGGGCGCTATCATCGGTACTGTCGACCTCAAGGTGCAAGGCCATGACGCCGTTTTCTGCGAGCGCAGGCAGCAATGTGCGCAATACTTCTCCTCCCAAGCCGCGACCACGTAACTTTTCCCGGATGAAGAATTCGTCGATAAACCCATCAATGCCACCCAACTCAATAGAGTACCCAAAGCTAATAACAATATACCCCACTGGAGACGTACGTGGCCCGATAAGGTAAGCCACCCCATGGGGAGAGCCTTCTAGCAGCGGCAACAGCGCATCGCGTTGTTGTTCCTCTGTGCGCTCAATGCCCATGCCAGTGTGAAATCGGGCGACAAGAGATTGCAATTTATCGATGTCTGACGGCTTCGCCAAGTGAAGTTTCGCGCTCATTTCGGGCCTTTGTGGGAGAGTCCTGTCTGGCAGGGATCATGAGGGAGGCCGTGCGAATTTGCACGTCCGATTATACCAATCAGCAGGAAGCCGCCATTTATGGTAAACGGGCAATGCGTTCCGTCAGGAGCGCAAAAAAGCCTTCGGCATCAAGGTCACCGATAAATAAAGCGTTGGCTGGTCGGTCCGTAACGCCCCACCAATCCGCCACGGTCATCCCGAGTGTAAGTTCAGACGTCGTTTCGATTTCAACATTGATATGCCGACCGGTAAACAATTCCGGTTTGATCAAGTAGGCCGTGACTGTCGGATCATGCAACGGCGCACCGGGGGAGCCGTATTTCTCCCGGTCATATCTTTCAAAAAATTCGGTCATTTGTGCGACGGCCACACCGGTTTTAGTGCCAAGCGCTCGAAACGCATCATTGCGGTCTTGTGTCACCAACGCTTTATGGGTGACGTCCAATGGCATGACGACCAGTGCTACTCCAGATTTGAATACAATTTCAGCAGCTTCTGGGTCGACGTAAATGTTGAATTCAGCTGCGGGTGTCATGTTCCCGACCTCAAAATAAGCGCCGCCCATTAGAACGATTTCTTGAACCTTTTCGACGATATCAGGGGCTTTGATAAACGCTGCGGCAATATTTGTCAGAGGACCAAGGGGACATAACGTAACGGTACCCGTGGGTTCCGCACGTAAGGTTTCGATGATGAAATCAACGCCGTGTTGATCTTGTAACGGCATCGTTGGTTCATCCCAGACCGGACCATCCAAACCAGAATTGCCATGAACATGTTCGGCGGTATGAAGCGGACGTTTTAGAGGCGCATCGCACCCTGCAAATATTTTGACATCGCGTTTTCCGGCCAGTTCACAAATGATTTTGCTGTTTCTTTGTGTCAAAGGCAGGGGCACATTGCCGGCTACAGCGACAATACCCAAAACATCTAAATCCTCCGGGCTGGCCAAGGCCAGTAGAATTGCCACGGCATCATCTTGTCCGGGGTCTGTATCGATGATGATTTTGCGTGTCATGTGAGCCTCCTATACCTGTCCAAAGAGGCACCGTGACGTAAGCCTTGGTGAAAGTCTAGTGGGGATGAATAAAGAAAAGGCCGCCCGGTGAAACACAGGACGGCCCGATCAAATCGCGGTCAAAATTCTCGGGGGTTAGCCGTCAAAATCGGCCTTTTCGATCAGTTTTAAAGCTTCGCCACGCAGTTTGGCTAGCTCCATCAGATTGACCGGGTCAGCCGTGAATTCACCCCAGCCAGCCACCAGATCCACCGGGGCGGTTCCCGGTGCGATTGGGTACTCAAAATTCGCAGCACCGTAAATTTCTTGTGCTTTGGGAGATGTAAGGAACTCCATGAATTTTAAGGCATTTTCAGGGTTTGGTGAGGACTTTGTCATTGCAACACCAGAGATATTGATGTGGGTTCCGGTGCCCTCAAATTCAGGGAAAATAATGCGAACTGAATCAGCCCATTCTTTTTGCTCTTCGTCGTTTAGCATTTTACCCATGTAGTAGGTGTTGCCGACTGAGATGTCGCATTCTCCGGCCCAGATCGCTTTGACTTGAGCGCGATCATTGCCCTGTGGCTTGCGCGCCAGATTGCCTTTGACGGCTTCGAGCCATTTAAGGGTCTCTGCTTCGCCGTGGTGGTACAAATAAGCAGAGGTCAGCGCGACGTTATAGGCATTGGTGCCGGAACGGGTGCAAATACGGCCTTCCCATTTTGGATCGGCCAGATCCTCGTAGGTGGTAACTTCGCCGTCTTCGACTCGATCCTTCGCGGCATAAACGATCCGCGCACGGGTTGTCAGCCCATACCACTGATGGTCTGGGTCCCGATATTGTTCTGGCACATTTTCGTTCAGGATGTCGGAGGTAACAGCTTGGGTCACCCCAGCTTCAACGACGCTGTTCAAACGTGAAATATCAACAGTAAGGACAACATCCGCAGGGGAGCGGTCGCCCTCTGCAACGAGGCGTTCAACCATGCCTTTGGCAAGGAATGCAACGTTTACATCAACGCCTGTTTCAGCAGTGAAGGCATCAGTCAAAGGTTTGATCAGCTCAGGCTGACGATACGAATAGATGTTTACCTCTTCCGCAAATACCGGGGCGGCAACGGAAGCGGCCATAAGGGCAAGGGTTGAGGTGCGCATAGTGTTAAACATGACTGGTCCTAATGTGTTCGTTTTCGAAGCTTTATTAACCTGACTGTTTTGCTTGGGTCAATAGGTGATTAATTTAGTCGGATATTAAGCTTCTCGCGCTTCGTGCTTAACCTCATCCCAAAGTTGATCCATTTCATGAAGGTTGGACTCTGACGGTGTTTTTCCAAGTGCGGCCAGTTTTTTCTCAACCTTTTCAAACCGATGAGTGAATTTAGCATTGGCTGCGCGTAGGGCCTCTTCGGGTTCGATTCCCAGATGCCGTCCTAGGTTTGCCATTACAAAAAGTAGGTCCCCATATTCTTCGATGACTTCTGCCTGCGACAATTCTTCTTTGGCTTCGATGAGTTCACGGGATTCTTCTTGAATTTTATCAAGGACCTCAATCGTTGATGGCCAGTCAAATCCAACCAGCGCAGCCCGTTTTTGTAATTTATAGGCCCGCAACAAGGCGGGCAGCCCAATCGCGACGCCATCTAATGTACCTTTTTCGGCCCTTTCTGCGCGCTCTTTTGCCTTTTGGGCCTCCCAATCAATGGTTTGTTGCTCTGCGGTTTTGTTGCGGCTTTCGTCGCCAAAGACATGGGGATGACGGTCCACCATTTTGTCAGAGATCGATTTTACAACAGAATCGAAATCAAAATGCCCCGCTTCTTGTCCCATTTGGGTGTGATAAACGGTTTGAAGTAGCAAATCCCCAAGCTCCCCTTCGAGGGCGGGCCAATCTTTTTGTTCAATGGCGTCAGCGACTTCGTAGGCCTCTTCGATAGTGTAAGGGGCGATTGTCGCAAAATCCTGTTCGATGTCCCAGGGGCAACCAGTGTCAGGATCACGTAGGCGCCGCATAATTTCAAGAAGGCGTGGCATTCCGCCATTGGGATCAAAAATAAGGGAATCAGGGGTGTCGCGCATGGGGGGAGGGCTCCGTCTTGTCTGTCACTTCTATACCGCGCATGACGGCGCGACGGCAGTGGAAAATCATTTCAGGCTTGCAGGATCGAAGGTGACATCGC
Source organism: Pseudoruegeria sp. (assembly GCA_039972875.1). Classification (GTDB taxonomy): domain Bacteria; phylum Pseudomonadota; class Alphaproteobacteria; order Rhodobacterales; family Rhodobacteraceae; genus Pseudoruegeria. The sequence continues at coordinate 85,643 of JBDWMA010000042.1, read as the reverse complement.
ATCCATGTCGTATGCGGTTGTTTATAATGTTGTTGTTTGCTGGTGTTTTCTTATCAGGCCCGGTTTTGGCGGAGCCCCCGGATCGTCAATGTAGCAGTGGTGCATTTGGTCATCAGCACTGCGTGCGCGAGGCGTATTTTGCATTTGATACATGTCAAATATTGCAAACTGTTTCTGAAAACCACGGTATTAATCCCTATTTTTTCACACGATTGATTTGGCAGGAAAGCCGTTTTGATCCTTATGCCTTAAGCCCTGCGAACGCACAGGGTATTGCCCAATTTATCCCGTCGACAGCAAAACTGCGTAAACTAAAGGACGCATTTAACCCTGCAGAAGCGTTGGATTTTTCGGCGCAATATCTTGCGGAGCTTCAGCAGCGGTTCGGCAATGCCGGTTTGGCAGCGGTGGCATATAATGGCGGCGAAAACCGTGCGGAGCGTTTTATCAAAGGCGTTGGCGGTTTGCCCCGCGAAACTCGTAATTATGTGCGCATCATTACAGGAATGTCCGCCGAAGTATGGCGAGATGATCCGCCGGAGGCTCTTGATTTGGCTCTTGATAAAGATCTTGAATTTCAACAAGCCTGTTTGGGTTTGGCGAAGAAGCGTAAAATAAGTCCGTTGATACCTGCGACGCCGCGTTTGCATAATTATGGGGTACAGATCGCGTATGGGCTGACACCTGCGGCCGCAGATCGGAAATTTAAAGCGAATACAAAAAGCTGTCGCGTCTTAGCCCAGAGTGCATCGCTCGAGTTTGTTTTTGTGAAGAATAGGGCCTCCCCGATAAAGGGATACTATATGGCACGGTTGGGGGCAAATGACCGCCGACAAGCCAGCAAACTGTGCAATAGCCTTCGCAAAGCGGGCTGTGTCTGTGCGGTATTTAGGAATTAACCTTTGGGTACTTTCAATGTGATGTTGCGACCACTTTTTACGTAGTGAAGCTCCCCAGTGTCGATTGAGGATACTTTACCACCGTCCACTCGGTCACCAACTTTGACTTTGACATACCTTCCGTTTGACAGGCGCAACAACGCCCGCCGATTGGAGGGGCTTCCGTACACGCCAATGAGATTGATTTTGCGCAGGTTCACCGCGTTTTTCAGAGTTGCTTGTTGGGCCACGATGCTTGATGTCTTTGTCTTAGAGTTGACTTCCTGACGCGACAGCTTTTTGCCGCCGGTCCGTCCTTCTTTTTCCACAGCCGCTGTTTCTGTCTTTGCAGCGGGCTTTTTCACCGTGGCAGCCGGTGCTGCCACTTTGCGCGTCACAATTTTCGGCCGTGGTTTGGGTTTCGGAGAGCGTGCAACAGCACGTTCGGTCGGGGTGTCAAACGCATCCTCTTTAGGGGGTTCAACCTCGGCGGCTTCTTGCAAGGCGACGTCAATTGCGGAAACGGGGCGGGGCACAGGACGGATCGCCGAGAGTTGTTCAAGGGTCCGTCCGCCTAGGCGGGCACGTTCATCGGTTTCAATGATGTCCGAGGGGCGCGCTACAGGTCGGAATTGTGCCAACCTATTGTCCACGATGATTTCTTCGGGGGGGACCAAATTCTCGGGTCGGGGCAGGGACGGTTTGTTAGGGGGGCCTGCAAAGACTGTCACGCCATCAGGAGTCAAGGCACCTGATCGTGTGGCTATGACCCAGCCGTTTTCATCCAGCGCAAAGGTTGTTTCAGCGGTCGCGGGACTGCTTTGGGTGTTCGGTGCGAAATCGGTCAACAATTTTGCAGGATCGGGCAATGCGACAGCATCAGAGGCCGAGGTGTTCGGGTCTATGGACGCGATATAAAGGCCGTCTAAATCTGCAGGCCCTTGAAGCAAGTTCAGTGCTGGTCCTTCTGGAACGGGGATGAGTGGAGCATCAGGCAGTACCGGGATGTCTAAGAGTGTGGGGTCTGTTGCGTCTGATAAGCTGGCCAAAACGGTGTCTGGATCAGTTCCACCGGCCTCAAACCCTTCGATCAGGGCGGTTTCTACTTTGTTTGCGGCATCCGTGACTGGCAGGGCCTCTAGGTCGACACCATTGGTTTGATCAAAGGCCGTTGGCTCTGAAAAAGGGTTATCAGACTTAAACAGATCAAGGGATGCATTAGGTAGCATACCTGAACCATAAATTAGCCCGCCAACAACAACAGCCAATGCCCCGATCGGCGCCAATTGCCGTATCAGCGTTTGTTTGCGGGTTTTTGGTTCCGGAAAGTCGGGCAAAGGAAACGCATCGGTCTTAATCTTGGCAACAGGGATTTTTGCTGAGACGTCGATCTTATCATTTTGCGAAGACGCCAGAACAATCTTGGGTTTTGGTGTGGCAACTGTTTGTTCAGCGGGGTTCGTTGAAGTTAGGGACTCTACTGGTGGGACAACATCCGCAGTCTCCGAAAGAACAGCGCGTTGACTCGCAAAAACCGGCAGCGGCGCGCTTGTGTCTAAGGTTTCTGGCTCTGAGGGAGTCGCTGGCTCCATTATACGGAACCGGGCAGCGATATTTTGTGCGTCTTCCTTTGGATCTTCTGGTGAAGAGTCAGTGGCCTCTTTTGATGGCTCAGAGGGGCTGTCTTTGACCTCAGGTTTCGGCAGAACAATTTTTACGGCTTCTGATTGGGCCGTATAGATCGCATCCAGTGGACTTTTGGCTTGCGGATGACCAAAAAGAGGTTCTCCTTCAAAGGCCCCTTCCGGTGGGGCTGCAACAAATGCAACCGGAGCAAAATTGTTTTCAACGGCGAAGCTCTCCGCCTCGCGCAGCGTCAGTTGCGCCACGGCAGCAATCTGAACTTCTTCCCCTTTTATGCGCCAATCAAATGCCAGTTCATCGGCAGAATAAGGTGTTAGCCCCTCTAACCCAGTGCGGATTTGTACGAGACGTTCATCGTCTGTGGGCCCCGGGGCTGCGATTGTGCGGTAAAGGATCTCTGATTCTGGAATAATCAGTTTTGTGCAGAATGTCCCTGCGCGGCTCTGTAACCCTTTTGTACGGAGCTCTTTGAGGTCATCTGGAAAGCTATCTGAGGACAGTTCAACCGTACCGAGTACGCTCCAGCCGTCATCCTCCTGCAAAAGCAGGCGAATTCCGGAATGATCGAGGTCTAATGCAAAGTAAGGAAGCATATGGTTTTTCTACATGATCCGCGAGGTGCGCAGAAGTAACCTTTCCACCCTTTGCGGGAGGAGGCAAGATTTCGCGCAGTGTAACTGCAAAAGAATTTGGATTACCTAAAGAAGCCCTTATCTACGAAGGGTTCGTTTCACAAATGAAAGGCCTCTCCATGCGTAAATTGATGATCACAATGGCTTTGTTGCTTCCGGTTGCGGCGTTAGCGGATGCGCCCAGTAGATTGATCACGGTCACCGGTGCAGGACAAATCGCTGCGGCCCCTGATATGGCGACGATATCGCTTGGTGTGACAAGCGAAGGCGCAACAAGCTCTGAGGCGATGAAGGAAAATTCTGCGCAAGTTCATATGATTTTAGAATCATTGGCCCAGGCCGGGATTGAACCACGTGACATTCAAACGAATTCCCTGAACCTTTCTCCGCGGTGGAGCCAAACTAAAACCGGGTCGAATGACCGACAGATTGTCGGGTTTGTGGCGCGCAATGGCGTACAGGTGCGTGTGCGTGCGCTGGGGGATTTGAGTGATGTGTTGGGCGCTGCGGTTGATACGGGGGCCAATCAATTAAACGGGTTACAGTTTGGCCTGTCCGATCCTAAGGCTCATACGGATGATGCGCGTCGCGCGGCGGTATCGGATGCACGGGATAAGGCTGAGCTTTATGCACAAGCCGCCGGTGTTTCATTGGGATCTGTCGTGACGATTACCGAAAACGGAGGCTATGCGCCACAACCCCGTATGATGGAAGCCGCCATGATGGCACGGGATGCGGTGCCCGTCGCCGAAGGGGAGGTGACCGTTAATGTAACGGTCACCATGGTATTTGAAATCACCGATTAAGCGGTAGCTTTGGCAAGCCCTTGCGTCAGATCTGCAATGATATCAGCTGGGTCCTCGGTCCCAATTGACAGGCGTACCACATTTGGCGTCGCCCCTGCAGCGTCTTGCTGTTCGGGCGACAATTGACGGTGAGTGGTTGAGGCTGAGTGGATGATGAGTGACCGTGTGTCACCAAGGTTGGCCACGTGGGAAAATAGTTCTAGACTATCAACCAGCTTAACACATGCATCATACCCGTCTTTCAATGCGACGGTAAACAGGCCACCGGCCCCTTTGGGACAAATCCGAACCGCACGCTCCGCATACGGAGAAGACGGCAGCCCAGCGTAAGTGACTTTTTCTACGGCGGGATGGGTTTCCAACCATGCAGACACCTTCTGTGCGTTGGATACGTGTTTTTGCATCCGCAAAGATAGGGTTTCAATGCCCATCAAGGTATAATGTGCACCTTGGGGATTCATAGTCATTCCCAAATCCCGCAACCCCACAGCGATTGAATGGAACGTAAAGGCCATACCTCCGAGTGCTTCGTAGAAGTTTAGCCCGTGATAAGCTGGTTCCGGTTGTGACAGGGACGGAAATTTATCATTCTGTGACCAGTCAAATTTACCAGAGTCGACAACACACCCGCCAGTAACCGTGCCGTTACCGGTCAGGTATTTTGTAGTGGAATGCACAACCAAAGTCGCACCATGTTTGATCGGATTGCAAAGGTAGGGCGAGGCCGACGTATTATCAACGATCAGTGGTACGCCAGCTGTATCGGATATCGCTGAAATCGCGTCAAGATCGGTGATATATCCGCCAGGGTTTGCGATAGATTCGCAGAATACGGCGCGTGTATCGTCGTTAATGGCTGCTTTGACAGCATCCAAGTCATCAAAATCGACAAAAGTTGCCGACCAGCCGAACCGTTTAATCGTCTGGCTGAACTGTGTGATGGTCCCCCCATACAGCCGGGTGGATGCTACGATATTGCAACCTGGACCCATTAAGGGGAATAAGGCCATGATTTGGGCCGCATGACCAGACGAGCAACAAACTGCCCCAGCACCGCCTTCTAATGCACAAATACGATCAGCAAGTGCACCAACGGTTGGGTTGGTCAATCGAGAGTAAATATAGCCAACTTCGGCAAGATTAAACAAAGCCGCTGCGTGATCTGCATCCCGGAAAACATAAGCTGTGGTTTGGTAGATCGGAACCTGGCGGGCGCCGGTCGCAGGATCTGGATTTGCGCCTGCATGAATCTGCAGCGTGTCAAAGCCCATGGCTGGTGTGTCACTCATTTTATTCCTCCGGTTTAAATGCTGAACGAAACGTTAGGGGAAGCGGGCGCGTCAAACAATGAACTATTCGTTTTCTGTGCGGCAGTCCTGCATGACCTCTAATCTAAAACCTGCCGTTTCAAGGCATTGGCTTGACCTTTTCACAGAACGATTGTTCAACGGTAGGCAACATTTTAACAAAACCGGAGATCCCAATGCGTATAGCTGCCATTGTAATGGGTACCGCACTTAGCCTATCTGCCTGTACTTCTACGACCCCTTCAAGCAATCCTGGAAGTGGTACGACCACGAATGAAGCCGGTGTCGAATATCGGGCATCCAGCGCGGATTCGCGGATTTACCCGTTGGTTGACATGCCGTCTTTTTGCCGCGGGCAAGTGTCTAATGCGACTGAAGTCGATGCAACCAGCATTCGCACAACTGAGGCCGAGCTCGTTGGGGGCAACTACGAAGTTAATGTCACAGTACCCCGAGGCGATGATTTCAATGAATATTTCACCTGTACCTTCACAGGCGAAGGTCGGTTTAACAAAATGGTGGCCTCAACTGGTCCTATTGAGCCTTTAGGTGTCATTGAGACGACAACGTTTTAAAGACGCGCCTTAGCGCATCCAAAAATTGGCGCGTTTGATCTGATTGCGGATCGCGCGCTCTCTGATCGGGAGGTTATCCCGGTCAAACATGGCGCGGACTTTTTGACCGCGCCCTTGAAATATCATCCGCTTAAATGCCTCATAGTTTTTCAAGTGCTTTTTAATCTTATTGGGGGCTGCGACGGCCTCTAGCGTTTCAATGACTTTGTCATTTTCTCTGGCATAGGCCAGCGGTAAAACGCGATAGTGACATGTCACCGACCCATCAAGCAGCCCATCCGGAATGGTATGACGGCCACCGCCAAAACTGTGAATCGTTAAGGGCAGGGCAACTTGATCCAGCCACGGATCCATTTCCTGACAGACCAGTTCCTCGGGGGCATGATCGCGAATTTGTAACGCGTAATGCAAAAAACGGTCGCCAAATTCATGGGGGCATTTATAGAAAAACCATCCCGCGTTAAAATAGAGATACCGTTCCCAGAATTCATCGGGTTGGCTCAAATCAAGTGAGCTTTGGTAATCCAAATCGAATTTATCGTAGAGTGATTTCCAGATTTGACCGTAGCCAGGACCATAGAGTTCAATCGTCGGCCAGGTGCCTTCGCGTTTCATTGATGCGGATGGGCGATCAAAATCAAACGGGATTTGATCAAAGGATCCTGTGACCAACGTATCGGTGTCAAAAAACACAAAGGGTTCGCCCTTGGGCAACGCTTTTAAGCCCTCTATCTTATTGCCGTATGGGTAGTATTCCCCGAAATGATGATTTTCAAAGGGGACGATAATGCCACCCATATCTTCAATTTGAGCCTTTAACTCATGATTGTTGATTTTTGGGTCACGGCTCCAGCGATGATTGTGCTGCGGTTCAAGGAAATAGACGTTTCCCGGAAATTCAGGGTTTGCAGCTTGAAAGCTGGCAAAGAACAACAAGGCCTCATATTGGAGCCTGCCGCCCTGTGCGACCACCGCAATATTGAATTTTTGGCGTTCCGGGGCGGAATCTGTCATAGTCTGTCCTGTGTCAGTTTACGCGTTTGGATTCAGTATATGCGTTCAGTTCACGACCCAAAAGACGCAATTATGTTTCAGGGAGAGATTTTTTATGTCGATTAAGTATTTGCCGTTGTTGGCCATTTTCATCGCACCTCAGGGAATTGCACAATCGTTCACAACAGCCGCCGAAGTTCGGCCAATTCTCGAGGCCACCCAAGGGGGTTGGGTGGCAGTTCGAGAGTATGATGGCCAAGATTTGCTTTACATTACGCATTTGTTGGCGTGGCGTTGCGGACTGCAGTCCATTTCGGTTGCAATCAACGGCGGACCACAAGAAGCGTGGGAGATCGAACCTTGCTATGAGGCGGAGCCAACTCCCAATGCAATAAAATCTGAAACGCTTTTGCCCTATAAACGGTATGACCTTTCGAGCATTCAAACAATTTCAGTCCAGTTGACCTATGATGATGGTGTCTTGGCGGAGGCTCAATTTGAGCGCGCCAATGTTATGACGCCCTAAACGTTTTCTTGAACGGAGTTGAATTGCTTCGGTTGCGGGGATCCGGTTCTATCCCAGCAATGAAGATAGTTTTGTTGCGAGTTTAAGATCACCTGCGATTTTAATTTTTCCAGTCATGACAGCTATGGCTGGATTTAGGTCGCCTTTGATGAGTTTTGTAAAGTTTTTTTCGGACATGGTGATCGTGCAATCAGCGGTTTCATCAATCAGATGTGCGCCATTTTGGTCGATAAATACTGGCTCTCCTTCGAGGATTAGTTTGTATGTACCGTCCAGAGTTTTTTCGCCAAATCGAGCGTTAATGCGTTTGGCAACTTTTGTGGTGAGTTCACTCATGTTTTGTCCTGTTTCGATGTGAGTAAGGTCCGAAACTAATGGGTTTCTTGGCTTCTGTCATTGAGAGGAGTTGCGACGTGGCGTCACATCAGATTGTTTGTGAGTCTCGATTGATAAAGAGGCGATGGGGCATAAATATGGAACAAGCAAAAACTGAACATTACGACGTAACGTCCTTTATCAATTAAGAATTATCCGGAGGTTGCGACGTAGCGTGATTTGAGAAATCTGACGATTTTTGCGCTTGAAACAGGGGGCCTCTGAGCTGTTCTATAGAGGAGAAGAATGTAGCGATGCCGTATCTGACGTCGCTTTAGAATTTTAGGTCTGATTCATATTTATGGGACCTGCGCGATTTTTTGGGAGAGACCAATGCCATCATTTAACGCTTCTTATCGGGACACACAGTTCGTATTGCACGATCTTCTGAAAATCCACGATAGCTCCATCACTGGTTACGATGAACTAGAGGCTGATTTCACTGGTGCTGTACTTGAAGAAGCCAGTAAGATCAGCCGCGAGGTTTTATCCCCGTTGAATGTGGTGGGTGACCAAGAAGGTTGCACATTGGAAAACGGCGTTGTCACCACGCCGACCGGGTTTAAGCAGGCTTTTGATGAGGTGCGTCAAGGCGGCTGGTATGGTCTGGATATGGACCCTGAATACGGTGGGCAGGGGATGCCTGCGGTCCTGAATACAGCGATTGGTGAATTAATGAGCTCCGCAAATATGGCATTTGCGATGTATGGCGGTCTAACCCACGGTGCCGCCTCTGCGATTTATGCCCATGGTACTGATCAGCAGAAACAGACGTATTTGCCGAACATGGCCTCCTGTGAATGGACCGGCACCATGAATTTGACCGAACCCCATTGTGGGACGGATCTGGGGCTGATGCGTACCAAAGCGGAACCGCAGGATGACGGGTCCTATAAGATTTCCGGCCAAAAGATCTTTATCTCGGCGGGTGAGCACGACATGGCAGGCAACATCATCCATTTGGTGTTAGCGAAAATTGTTGGTGGTCCAGAGGGCATCAAAGGCGTGTCTTTGTTCATTGTCCCCAAATATATGGTCAACGAAGATGGATCTTTGGGCGCACGCAATGGCGTCTCCGTAGGTAACATAGAAGAGAAAATGGGCATCCACGGGAATTCAACCTGTGTGATGAACTACGATGAGGCCACGGGGTTCTTACTTGGCGAAGAGCATAAAGGCATGCGGGCGATGTTCACGATGATGAACGAAGCGCGTCTTGGGGTGGCCATGCAGGGTTTGGCTCAGGCGTCTGTTGCTTATGAAAACGCGGTTGATTACGCCAAGGATCGCTTGCAGGGACGCGATGTCACGGGGGCGAAAAATCCCGAAGGTCCAGCGGATCCGCTGATCGTACATCCCGATATTCGGCGTTCTTTGATGGATCAGAAATCTTTTGTTGAGGGCGGTCGCGCCTTTATGTTGTGGTCTGCGATGATGCTCGATAAGGCGCATCGCGAAAATGACAAAGCGGCCGATGGGCTGATTTCTCTGCTGACACCCGTTCTCAAAGGTTTTTTGACGGATAAGGGTTTTGACATGACCATTCAGGCCCAGCAAGTCTATGGCGGTCATGGTTACATCGAAGAACACGGCATGTCCCAATTTGCCCGCGATGCCCGGATTGCTATGATCTATGAAGGGGCCAACGGCGTTCAGGCGCTGGATCTTGTGGGGCGGAAACTTAGCGCTGAGGGCGGCAAACCCGCGATGGCTTTCTTTGAGGAAATCAAAACCTTCCTGACGGAAAACAAAGACGACGAAGGCTTGGTTGACTTTACCGTCCCTCTGAAAGATGCGTCCAAAGATCTGCAAGCCTGTATGATGTATTTCATGCAGAACGGTATGAAGAACCCAAATGCCGCTCTGGCAGGATCCAATGATTTCATGCAGTTGTTTGGCTTCACGTGTCTTGGCTACATGTGGGCAAGGATGGCGAAAACTGCGCAGGATACTTTGGCTGCGGGCACCACGGATGAGGCGTTTTACAAGAACAAATTGACCACGGGGCGCTATTTCATGGCGCGCATGATGCCCGCGGTCCGTATGCATCGCGCCCGCGTTGAAAGTGGTCCTGACACTGTCATGGCCTTGGATGCTGAGGCGTTTTAAGCCAAGCTGAGAGCCAATTGTCCCGCCCTTACACTTGGGGCAGGGCGTTCCTCAGATTTTAGAGGGGCAATAGATTTTCGGTGTTGCCGCATTCGGCACGCCAACCGCAATGACCTGATTTTTCAGAGGGAGGACCCAGAATGTCCGAAGCCTATATCTACGATGCGATCCGCTCCCCACGAGGCAAAGGCCGCCCTGACGGTGCGCTGCATGAGGTGACTTCTGCTCGCCTCTCTGCCGAAGTCCTGAACACATTGAAATCCAGAAACAATCTGGACACACAGAGTATCGAAGATGTGATTTGGGGCAATGTTACCCAAGTCGGCGAAAACGGTGCATGTCTGGCCCGTGCATCTGTTCTATATTCTGATTTTGATGAACAGGTACCCGGTCTTTCGATCAATCGGTTCTGTGCCTCTGGCATGGAGGCTGTGAACCTTGCGGGCAATCAGGTGCGTGGTGGTTCCGGCGATGCTTATGTTGCCGGCGGTGTAGAGATGATGGGCCGTGTGCCCATGGGGTCTGACGGTGGTGCGATGGCTGTTGATCCTTATCTGGCGCAGAAAACGTACTTTATTCCTCAGGGTGTGTCTGCAGATGTGATTGCAACGGAATATGGGTTCTCTCGCGATGACTGTGATCTGTATGCGGTTGAATCACAGCGCCGTGCGGCAATGGCGTGGGACGAGAACAGGTTCGCAAATTCGGTTGTTCCAATCAAAGATATCAATGGGCTGACCATTTTGGATCGTGACGAATACATGCGTCCGGGCACCGATATGCAAGCGATGGGCGCACTGAAAGCTGCGTTCAAAGACATGGGTGAAACCATGCCGGGCTTTGATAACCTCGTTACTATGAAATACCCGCACCTTGAGAAGGTGAACCATGTCCACCACGCCGGGAACTCCTCTGGTATTGTGGATGGGGCGGCGGCCTTGTTGGTTGGGTCAAAAGAATTTGGCGAAAAACATGGTTTGACCGCGCGGGCGCGCATTCGGTCTACTGCGAAAATCGGTACTGACCCGACCATGAACCTAACAGGCCCGGTGCCCGTTACTGAAAAGATATTGCGCGAAAGTGGTATGTCGATTTCTGACATTGACCTTTTTGAGGTGAACGAAGCCTTTGCTGCGGTGGTTTTGCGCTTTATGCAGGCCTTTGATGTCGACCACGATAAGGTCAACGTCAATGGCGGCGCGATTGCTATGGGGCACCCACTTGGCGCAACAGGTGCGATGATCATCGGCACGGCTTTGGATGAGCTGGAGCGCACAGGCAAAGGCACCGCTTTGGCAACCCTATGTGTGGCGGCAGGCATGGGTGCGGCAACCATCATTGAGCGTCTTTAATCATGGGTGTGATCAACAAAGAAAACTCGCCACACAAAATGGGTTCAATTTATCCCGCCCCGTTTGATGAGATGATGCAAGGCCGATCTTCTGTTCGACTGGGGCAGGCCGGAGGGTTAACGCAGTTTGGCGCGAACCTTGTGATCTTGCAGCCGGGTGCTTTGTCTTCGCTGCGCCATTGGCACCAGAACGAGGATGAATTCGTCATGGTGACCAAAGGTGTTTGCACGTTGGTCATGGATGAAGGTGAAACTCAGATGGGCATTGGGGATTGCGCAGCCTTTCCGGCTGGCGTCGCCAATGGCCATCACTTTATTAACAAATCCGATGACGTTGCAGAGTTTCTTGTGGTTGGCAGCAAGAAAGATCCAGAACACGCAACCTATTCTGATGTCGATCTAAAAGTGGATATGATTGGTGGTTCAGCCACGTTCATGCACAAAGATGGCACCCCCTACACGGGAGAGACAAAATGACTGAATTTCACTATGACGTAGATGCGGACGGCATCGCCATGATCACTTGGGATGTTCCTGAGAAATCTATGAATGTCGGCTCTGTTCAGGGATTGAAAGAGCTAAATGATGCCATAGACAGGGTCCTTTCGGATGATGCGGTGATCGGGGCTGTGATCACCACAGGCAAGAAGGATTTTGCCGCAGGGATGGATCTAAACGCGATTGCAGGCATGAAAACAGCTGACGCCGAAAATCCGGCCAAAGGCGTGTTTGACGGCACCATGGGTATCCATAAATTGTTCCGGAAAATCGAACTAGCCGGTATGGATTTCAAAACAAAAAAAGGTGGTAAGCCAATCGTCGCGGCGATCCGGGGCACGGCTCTGGGATTGGGGTTGGAGCTACCGTTGTCAACACACCGGATTTTTGCGGCTGATGGCAAAGGAAAAATCGGTTTGCCAGAGATTCTGGTTGGTATTTTTCCGGGTGCAGGTGGCACGGTTCGTTTGACCAAAAAACTTGGGGCAATGACTGCATCCAGTTTGATCCTTGAGGGCAAAACGCTTGATCCTAAAAAGGCAAAAGCAATTGGTGTAATCGATGAGGTTGTGCCAGCAGATGACTTAATCACCACAGCAAAAGATTGGGTTAAAACCGCCAAACCTGCAGATTTGGTAAAACCATGGGATGCCAAAGGGTATAAAATGCCCGGCGGTAAACCTTATCAACCTGCCGGGTTTATGACGTCTGTCGGCATGTCCGCTATGGTTCAGCACAAAACCCAAGGTGTATATCCGGCTGCCAAAGCCGCCGTTCAGGTCATGTATGAGGCCGCACAGGTGCCCACAGATGTTGCGCTGAAAATTGAGGCGCGCCAGTTTACATCTGTTCTGATGAACCCGTCCTCTGCAGCGATGATCCGAACTTTGTTCATCAACAAAGGGGCTTTGGAAAAAGGTGCGGTGCGACCAGTCGGTGTGCCTGATATGTCGGTCAAAAAGATCGGTATTCTTGGTGCTGGTATGATGGGGGCTGGTATTGCTTATGTTTCCGCTTTGGCGGGGATTGAGGTCGTCCTGTTGGATCAACAACAGGCGTCTGCGGACAAGGGCAAAGCCCATGCCGCCGGTATTCTGGATGGCGGTATCAAACGCAAAAAAGTGACCGAAGAGAAAAAGGCCGAAGTGTTGGGCCGTATCTTAGCGAGCTGTGACTATGCCGACCTAAAGGGTTGCGACCTAATTGTTGAGGCCGTGTTTGAGGATGTTGGTGTTAAAGCCGCCGTCACTAAAGAGGCAGAGGCCCACTTGGGTGAGGATGCGATCTTTGCGACGAATACTTCAACGCTTCCGATTACAGAGTTAGCAAAAACCTCTCGTAATGATGAACGTTTCATTGGCATCCACTTTTTTAGCCCAGTTCACAAAATGAACTTGGTTGAGATAATAAAAGGCGCAAATACTGGGGATGAGGCGGTTGCTAAATCGCTTGATTTTGTCCGCCAGATCCGCAAAACTCCCATCGTTGTAAATGATGAGCGCTTCTTCTATGCGAACCGTTGCATCATCCCATATATCAATGAAGGGGTGCGTATGGTTGCTGAGGGCGTTGCCCCGGCGATGATCGAAAATGCCGCGCGTCAGTTGGGTATGCCATTGGGACCACTTCAGTTGACCGATGAAACATCAATTGATTTGGGTGTCAAAATTGCCAAAGCAACCAAGGCGGCGATGGGGGATGCGTACCCAGAAAGCCCATCCGACGATGTGCTGTTTAAACTGTTCAAAGAAGGGCGTTTGGGGCGCAAGTCCAATTCTGGGTTCTATACCTATGATGAAAAAGGCAAACGTGGATTGCTTTGGGAGGGGTTAGCCGACAATTGGCCTGTCGCTGCGGATCAGCCTTCTTTTGAAGAGGTGCAAAACCGTTTGGCCATGGCGCAAACGCTTGAAGCTGTCCGCGCCCTAGAGGGGGGTGTGCTTGAGGATATCCGCGAAGGTGACGTCGGTGCAATTCTGGGATGGGGCTTTATGCCATGGTCCGGTGGCCCGTTCAGCTGGTTGGATATTCTCGGCGCTAAGAAAGCCGTAGAAATGACAGACGCCTTGACCGCCAAAAATGGAGAGCGTTTTGAAACGCCTGCATTGCTCCGCGAAATGGCCGCCAACGGAGAGAATTTTTATACACGTTTCGCAAACTAACGTTTGGCTGAGGACACAATCAAAAGGCCGGTGCATTGCGCTGGCCTTTTTGCGTTACTGACCACGTTGAGTTTGATTGTTTATCTTAGAGGCAACGTAGGAAGACGTGTCGCCGGAAAGGGGACGCATATCAGTTCGTGTGCTTTGGAATTGGACCACAGGAACATCGGCGTAATTATGATTTCGTAACTTGGTGGGTTGAGGTATACGCTTTAGGTTGAGGATGTGGCTTTAGGGTGTTGGGGCATAATCTGAGCCGATCACTTTATCGGGCCGTCCTGCCACATTTAGAGAGGCATGAGAGGGAGGGGTTTCACAAATTGTTTTACCCGACCGGATTACCTTTAGGCGGGTTGCGCGCAGACGAATGGCTTCGATGGGATCCATAGCCTGAAGGATATTAAAGCTTGCGTCGCAGCCTACCCCTAAACCGTACCCCTGCAGCCCCATTGCTTTGGCCGAATTATGCGTGATTGCATCAAAACACCAGCGCATGTCATCTCGGCTAGAGAGCTGTCCAACATGTAACCCCATAAACGCGACATCCAGCATGTCGGCTTTGCCTAGTGAATACCAAGGATCCATCATGCAATCAGATCCAAAGCCAACATTGATCCCGGCATCGCGCAATTCCCGCACGCGGGTTTGGCCCCTGCGTTTTGGATAACTGTCGTGTCGCCCCTGTAGCATGATGTTGATCAAAGGGTTCGGAATGGCGTGCAGTTCGGCTTCGGCGATCAACGGGATCAGTTTGGAAACGTAGTAATTGTCCATGGAATGCATTGAGGTCAAATGGCTGCCCGCCACTTGACCCTGTAAGCCCAATCGGGTGGTTTCAGCCGCAAGGGTTTCTACATGCCGGCTCATTGGATCATCGGTTTCATCGCAATGCATATCGACCATTAATCCGCGGTCGGCGGCCAATTCACAGAGCAGCCGAACCGAGGCGGCCCCGTCCTCCATCGTGCGTTCAAAATGTGGGATTCCTCCCACGACATCGACACCGCGATCCAAAGCACGAATGAGATTTCCATGGGCTGTTGGATCCCGTAGGACGCCGTCCTGCGGGAAGGCAACCAATTGCAAATCAAGATAGGGTGCGACTTGCTTTTGAACTTCGCAAAGGGCGTCAACGCCCGTTAAGGCATCATCACAAACATCTACATGGCTGCGGATTGCCCCAATCCCCATGCTGACAGCCAAATCGCAATAGCGTAACGCCCGTGTGATTATGTCATCCACGGATTGTACTGTCTTAAGCTCCCCCCAGAGCGCGATACCCTCAAGTAAAGTGCCAGATGTATTCATCCGGGGGGTGCCTAAGGATAGGGTTGCATCCATATGAAAATGTGGATCAACAAAAGGTGGGGCGAGCAGATAACCTTGTGCATCTATGGTCTCTATGGCTTCGGCTTTTAGATCTGTGCCAAGGGCTATGATTTTCCCGGCAGCGCAACCAATGGATATACCTGTCCTACCATCTGGCAGGGTGGCGTTTGTGACGAGAAGATCAAACATTCAACGTTGTCCTTTGAACCAAGGTTGCAGGAGCGCGCGCGGATAATCAGCACGGCGGGCGACCAACACAAGTGCGATGATGGATAGCACATAGGGTGTCATCAGGAAAATCTGACTTGGAATGATGGCCCCGGCTTCGGTTTGTAACCGCACTTGTAGGGCATCAAACATCCCAAAGAGGATTGCTCCGAATATGGCACGACCCGGACGCCAGCTGGCAAAGATCACCAGTGCGATGCATATCCATCCCCGCCCGTTGACCATTCCGAAAAAGAACGCATCAAAGGCCGACATTGTTAAAAATGCGCCCCCCAATGCCATTAAGGCAGACCCTGCGATGACAGCGCCAAATCGTATGCCATAGACCGAGAGCCCTTGTGCGTTTACAGCGTCAGGATTGTCGCCGACCGCTTTGATCGCGACGCCTAATGGGGTGCGTTCCAATACCCACCAGACGATGAAAACACAGAGCAAGGCCAACCAAGTCAGTGCTGTTTGGCCAAATAACACTGTACCGATAAAGGGGATGTCCGACAGCAGGGGCGTATCCAAGGGTTGAAAGGGGGTGATGCGGGGTGGAGAAGTCACATCGGGTAGGGCGGTGCGGTATAAAAAATATGACGTACTTGTGGCCAGCAAGGTGATACCAAGGCCCGAGACATGTTGGGATAGGCCCAGTGGAACGGTTAGAATAGCATGTAGCAAGCCAAAAAAGGCCCCTGCCATGGCGGCTGCACCAACCCCTAGCCATAGAGGGGCGCCCAGATAAACGGCCAACCAACCAGCCATGGCACCGGCGGCAAAAATGCCCTCGATACCAAGGTTAAGCACACCCGCGCGTTCACATAGCAAAGCCCCCATAACTCCGAAAATTAAAGGGGTCGCAATGCGCAAAGAGGCTGTCCAAAAGCTTTCATTCAGGAAGATCTGCAGAATATCCATCATGCTGCTCCCTTTCGGATCATGCGGAACTTAAACCGTCCAAAGACGCCGCCGACTAACACGCAAATAAGTGACAGCGCCACTGTTAGGTCTGCCAGATAACTGGACACGCCCATGGCACGACTCATGCTGTCTGCGCCGACAAAGACAGATGCAATGAACAAGGCCGAAACTACTACACCGGCAGGGGACAGGCCTGCGAGCATGGCAACCACAATTCCGGTGTAGCCGAACCCAGGTGATAGATCGGTCGTGAGATAGCCCTTTAGACCTGCCACCTCAGAGACACCAGCCAGACCGGCAAGTGCGCCTGAAATCATCGCCACACCCAAAAGGGTGCGATTAACATTTATGCCAGCATGGCGCGCCGCAGCCGGGTTGGCACCGACGGCCCGTACGCGAAAGCCCCACGTACTGCGGGTTAGCATAATTTGGGCAATCAAAGCACAACCCAAAGCAAGAGGCAGACCAGCGTGGATCCGCATACGGTCCATCAATTTTGGTAAGGCGGCCTGATCGAGGATTGGCATGGATTGTGGCCACCCAAGACCCATCGGGTCTTTTAGAGGACCCTCCAGCATCATTTGTACAAAGATCAGGATAATAAAATTAAGCAAAAGCGAGGTGACGACCTCATCCGCGCCAAAGCGGGTTTTCAGAACCGCAGGCCCAAGCATTCCAAGGCCACCGGCGCAAGCTCCAAACAAAACGACAAGTGGCATCATAATGAGAGCAGGGCCGTCATAAAGACCGGTTCCGATCCAAACGGCAGCCATTGCCCCCAGATACAGTTGTCCTTCGGCCCCAATATTCCAAAGTCGCGCCTGAAACGCGACCGCTGCGGCAAGACCGGTAAAAATTAGGGGCGTCGCTCGGGTGAGCATTTCGGTGAAGGCAAACGTCGAGCCGAACACGCCATTATACATCTGCTGGTAAGCCTCAACAACATTGGCACCTGCAAACAAAAGCGGAATGGCGGCCAACAATAGTGCGACCAACGCCGAAGCAACGGGAATAATGACCCCCATAACTGCGGATTGCGATTGTCGTGGTTGCATTTGAATCATTGTGTTTGTCCCGCCATCAAAAGGCCGATTTCTGCGCGATCTCGACTATCGGTCTCAGTCAGTTGACCATCGTGCATCACCATGATGCGGTCTGACAGATGTAGAATTTCGTCAAGGTCTTCGCTGATCAAAACGACGGCTGACCCGGTTGCTCTGGCATCGAATAGGCGGCGGGCAACCTCGGCAGCGGCTCCAAAATCAAGCCCTCGTGTCGGCTGGTTGGCAAGGATCAAGTTCGGAGATAGATCCAGCACCCGTGCAAGGATGAGCTTTTGAATATTGCCACCAGACAACAATGTTGCCCGCGCATGAATACCGGGGCCACGGACATCATAGGCCTTGCTAAGGCGGGTCGCGTTATCGGCAAGGGTACGTTTGTTAAGGAAGCCTCGGTTTTGAATTTTTGGGTCTTTTAATCGTTCTAAGACCATGTTCTCCGCGACGGTCATGGTGCTAATGATCCCATCATGGTGGCGGTCTTCGGGGATACGTCCGACGCCTGCATCAATCATGGATTTAGGGGTCGGGTGTTTTTGCACCTCTCCTAATAATGTTAATGTGCCACTGTCCGCTAGCGCCAGCCCGCTAAGCATTTGTGCCAAAGTGCTTTGGCCGTTGCCAGAAACCCCTGCGATGCCAAGAATTTCACCGCCGTGCAGCGTAAGCGACAGGTTCGTTAAACTTGTCCGGTTGTTCTTTGTGGCTAGAGAGATGTTCTCTAGCTCTAAGATCGGGCGACCTTGGGCCACGAGCTGTCGTTCAGGGGCAGGGGCATCAGCGCCGACCATCAAGCGCGCAATGGCCTTGCGATCTGCCTCTGAGGTGGGCATTTCACCGCGTACTTTACCGTGACGAAGCACCATCAATCGATCTGAAAACGCCAGAACCTCCCGCAGTTTATGGGAAATGAAGATTACCGAAAGTCCGCGTGCCACAATAGTACGCAACGCAATGAAGAGCCCGTCTGCCTCTTGTGGAGTTAATACTGCGGTGGGTTCATCCAGAACCAATATTCGAGTGTCCCGAAACAGAGCCTTTAGGATTTCCACTCTCTGGCGTTCCCCGACCGATAGCGTTCCGATACGCACGTCAATGGGGACATGCAGGCCCGTATCCTCCATTAGTTTGCGGAGTCGGGCGCGGGCGGTTTTCCGGTCACGTCCAAAGGCCAATAGCCGCTCTGATCCCAGCATGATATTGTCCATCACGCTTAGGTTTTCAGCCAGCGTAAAATGTTGGTGCACCATTCCTATACCAGCATCAATTGAAGCCTGTGGCTGTCCTGCAGGGAGTTTGATCATCCCGCCTTTGAAGTCACTGATTTCTACCGTGCCCGCATCGGGGGTGTAATGCCCAAAAAGCATATTCATCAGGGTGGTTTTGCCCGCACCATTTTCACCTAACAGAGCTAAAACTTCGCCCTGATAAAGGGTCAAATCAATTGCATCTGCAGCGGTTACGGGGCCAAAGGTTTTGGTAAGGCCTGACAAACGCAGGACAGGTGATTTATCCATTTATATGTGTTGGCGGACCACACGGGATCCGCCATTTTCCTTTATTTATCAGAACCTGGCGCCGCGTCGTTCACGTTGACACGAAACATGCCGTCCAAGATTTCACGCTCTTTCGCGGCGACTTCGTCCATCACATCAGAAGGCACCAATTCGGGGTCTGCAACCAAAGCACCACCGCCATAGCCCATAAAGCTATATTGACCATAATCGGATGCTTTGAACCGACCTTCAGCAACGGCTGCAACGGCCTCGTTTATGGTAGGTTCCATATTCCAGATCGCCGAGGCCAGGATCGTGTCGGGGTAATCCTGCGATGTATCGATTACATTACCGATGGCTTTGACACCCCGTTCAACGGCAGCATCTGACACACCAAAGCGTTCAGCGTACATGATGTCGGCGCCAGCATCCATCATAGCGATGGCGCTTTCTTTGGCTTTGGGGGGATCGTACCAGCTGTCGATAAAGTTCACGAGGAATTTGACCTCGGGATTGACGTCCCGTGCACCATCCATAAAAGCATTCATCAACCGGTTCACTTCTGGGATTGCGTACCCACCGATCATACCAATCACATTGGATTCTGTCGCTTTGCCTGCAATCATCCCAGTCAGATAGGATGGTTCGTGGATCCAGTTGTCAAAGACCGCAAAATTTGGTTTTGCAGGTCCAAATGAAGATCCCATCAGAAACCCTGTTTCAGGATAATCTGCTGCAACCTTACGCGCAGCACGTTCCAAGCCAAAGACCTCTCCGACGATCAACTGATGACCGGCTTCAGAGTATTCACGCATCACCCGTTCGTAGTCAGTATTGGCGACATTTTCAGAGTAGGTGTATTCAATATCACCGCGTGCTTGTG
Organism: Pseudoruegeria sp.; assembly: GCA_039972875.1. GTDB lineage: Bacteria > Pseudomonadota > Alphaproteobacteria > Rhodobacterales > Rhodobacteraceae > Pseudoruegeria. The sequence continues at coordinate 65,884 of JBDWMA010000042.1, read as the reverse complement.
CTTCATTTAAGGCAGCGTGGATGCGGCTGATCCATTGCTGTTCTACCGGTAACGTATAAATCGCTGCGACTTTTACTTTTTCAGCCACTGCAGCCCCGGCCGCAAGCCCCGCCGCCATTGTAACAGCGCTGGCCAGCAGGGCGCGGCGCGTCCATTTGGTGATATGTCCCATGTCAGACTCCCGTTTGATCTTCTGATTATGCGACCAAGCTGCCTATTTCCTGACCGTTTGGTCAAGGTTTATTCTGTGAAAGTCGATCACCCCATAGCCAAATGCCTAGAAAACAAGCAAAATAGGATCGTGTTAAAATAGAGGTGTCAAAACCGGTTTCGGTGTTTAACAGACACTTTGATGGATCAGCGAAAGGATGTCTCATGACGCAGATTGAAGAGCTCCGTCAGGAAGCTAAACGGATTTTCCTGACGGGTGTGACGGCAGCCGATCCCTATGCAGGTGTTCAGTCGGCATTAAGGAAAACCCCCATGCCTCCAGTGACCGAAGGAGGAAAAACCCTTGTTGTATCAGTGGGTAAGGCAGCGCTGCGTATGGTCGAAGCCGCGATGCCTTTTGTTCAAAACCCTCGGGCAGTTTTGGCAATCACAAACTATGAGAATGCAACGCCGATGGACGGAGTTCAGGTCTTTGCAGCCGGTCACCCCGTGCCAGATTCCGGTGGGGCCAGGGCCTCAGCTGAGGTTCTTTCGGCCCTTCATAATCTAGGCCCAAAGGATCAGGTCCTAGCGCTGATCAGTGGCGGAGGATCCGCTTTGCTGCCTGCCCCGATTGATGGGATTTCTCTAGAAGATAAGGCCGAAGTGAACCGTTTGTTGTTGGCCAGCGGCGCACCGATACATGAAATGAACCTCGTGCGGCAGCAATTATCTCGCCTTAAGGGCGGTGGGTTGAGTGCCGCAGCTGACCCAGCGCCAGTGCGTGCTTTGATCCTTTCAGATGTAATTGGCGATGATCTTCGTGTGATTGCCAGTGGTCCGACCGTTGCGCCGATTGGCACGAAAGCGGACGCGTGTAAAATTCTAGAAACCCGTGGAGTTTGGTCAGATTTACCTGAATGTGCCCGTGTGCATTTGGGGACTCTTGATGCTGCAAATGCACCGCCAGCAGCGGACAATACATTGATCGGTTCAAACCTCATGAGCGTTCAAGCGATGAAAGAGACCGCGCAAAGTGCGATATTGATCAATGATCCGATTGAGGGGGACGTGTCTGAGGCTGCTCAGCGGATTATAGATATCGCACAGGAACCGGGAATCTATTTGTTCGGCGGAGAGACCACAGTCCAATTAAAAGGCGACGGGGTTGGTGGTCGAAATCAAGAGCTGGCAATGCGTGTTGCGACTTTGGCGGAGTCATGTTGGAGCGGTAATTGGGTATTTTTATCTGGCGGCACTGACGGGCGTGATGGTCCATGTGATGCCGCCGGTGGTCTTGTGGACGCAGGCAGTTTGGACCGAATGCGCGCAGCATCCTTTGATCCTGCGGTTATGCTTGAAAATAACGACAGCTATCATGCGCTACAGAAATCTGGAGATTTGTTAATGACAGGAGCGACGGGCACGAATGTCGCGGATTTACAGGTCTTGATCCGTTGTTAATCTACGGGCAAACCGCTCGGAACTTCCGCCGGGCGACCTAGGGGGCGGTTGTGCGAGCACTCTCCTGTAAGGCTGTGCATGAACGCAACTAAATCGTCGATTTGATGAGCAGATAAGTCAATCGGTTCTATATCCACTTTGGCTATCTGCCGGGCCATCTCTCGTGAATCGCTTTGAATCACAAAATCAATTGCGGACAACCATTCGGCTGCCGCAAGTTTTGCGTCATCGCGGTTCCAGCTCTCTCGGTATTTTAGTGGGTTGGAGTGATGTCGTATAATTCCCTCTAACGTGGGATAAGCCCCGTTGTGACCATAAGGCGCTGTCAGGGCGACATTGCGCAAGGCAGGGGTACGGAACCGATAAGCGTCCTCTAATGCATTTGTCTCACCCATGCGGCCGACATCCCGTGGCATTGGGTCAAACACGCGGGTGCGTCCGGGGCCAAACGCGGGCAGGGCTAGTGCGTGGAAATCTTGATCGGTGAACAACGGACCCGAATGGCAAGAGACGCAATTGGCAGCTCCAAAAAACAGATCCTTGCCACGCAGGGCCGCAGGACTAAGGGATGTCACATCTCCGGAGAGATACTGATCATATTTGCTGTCGAGGCTTTGCCACTCAAGCGCTTGAAATGCGCCCAATGCGTTGGCAATTTCAACAATTGTGACATCCTCAGGGGCGTCTATATTATCAAAGGCTTTGACGAACATATTCCCATAAGTTGGGATAGTGCGCACACGTTTGGCAAGGATTGGCCAAGCGGCATCGATGCGGTCATGGACGGCTCCGGCAATCTCATTCTCCCGGGGATTTCCTGCCATTTCAAATTGTGCCACGAGCGGGAAAATAGCCTGCGCAGCCAGAATGGTGTCCAAACCTTCCGGCAACCATTCCTCAGCAGGGGAGTCGTAAGCGTTTTCATAAAGATCTGATAGCTCAAGGCGGCCGTCATGAAAAAGGGTGTGGATGGATTTATGTCCAAGGTTCCACAGGGCAGGAGCATTGCGTGGGATACGTTTTGGGATGCGATCTGCAGCGGTGCCAGCGGTACGCTCTGGCCCCAACCCAACGCCACCTTCGCCAATGCCCAGCGATAAGCCATCGCCGGTACCAAGGTCATGGTGATGGCAGGTGCCACAGCTGATATTTCGGTTACCCGACAGAATTTTGTCGTAGAATAATAGCTGACCGATCCTTGCTTTTTCCTCTGAGACCGGGTGAAAATCATCCGCACGCAGAGGTGTAGTATCGGCAATAGACGTCCCAGGAGTCATTCCGATAAGTAATAGGAAGATCAAATGTTTAAATGGGTTCTTGCGATTTCGCTGATGGCTGCGCCAGCATTGGCTGACATCGAAGTTGCGCGCGACATGATGGAGGCCGGTGAATTTGTAGAGGCCCATGAGGCGCTTTGGCCTGCTGCCCGGTCTGGCAATGCCGATGCAGAGGAATTGATTGGCGTCATGTATGCGATGGGCCTGGGCGTTGAGCAAGACTATGAACGGGCGTTTGATTGGTATCTGAGGAGCGCCATGAAAGGACATCCAGGTGCGCAATCCGGTGTTGGATGGTATTATGAGGTTGGCCTTGGCATGCCCACGCCTGATTTGATGCGCGCTTACATGTGGTATGTGCTTAGCGCAATCGGAGGCGACCCGGATGCGGCGATTTCGCAAGAAGAGGTCGTTAAAAAGATGACGAAAGAGCAGATTGAAAAAGCGCATATTCTGGTCGATGACTACCGTGTTTGGATGTATCCGTTTCGGTAGAGTTTTCACCTGTTTTCCCGTTTTGTACATAAGCGAAACGGAAAAACAGCGATTTTATTCAGAATTACAAAAGTGCGCGGGCATCTTTAAAAGACAGCAGTTTACGCGTGTCTTCATTCCAGATGTGTAGGCGCGCAGAGACGAGGCTTTCGCCTAGAGTCATACGTTGATCTTCGGCCAACTCTGGGTGATCGCGAATGACATCCATCAAGCGGTAAAATGGAATGCGGGAATAAAGGTGATGGACGTGGTGCACGCCAATATTTGCAGACAGCCACCGAAACGGTTGCGGCAAGTCGTAGAAAGAGGAGCCGTGCAGGGCGGCCTCATGCAGTTGCCAATCAACATCATGATCCCAATGGGTGTCTTCAAATTGGTGCTGAACGTAAAACAACCACATGCCAAGAGTCGCAGCGGCGATCACGGTTGGGATGAAAATCCAAAAAATGGGCTGCCATCCGCCGAAATATACGATTGTTGCAATCAAAAGCCCGGTTGCAAGGTTTGAGCCTTGGGTGCTGATCCAGAACCGTTTGCCTTCGGTCATGTAACCAAGAGGGATGCGATGTTGGAACAGAAACAGATAGGCAGGTACGACTCCGAACATGAACAGTGGATTGCGGTACAAATGATATCCAAACCGTCCAAACCGGGAGAGGTCCCGATATTCATTCAGGGTAAGCGTATTAATATCGCCTATGCCACGTTGTTCCAGATTTCCGGCCGCGGAGTGGTGGATCGAATGAGAATGGCGCCAAACCATGTAAGGGGTCACCGTCAGAACGCCGAGGCTACGGCCGACCCAATCCATGGCGCGCCGGTTCGCTAAGAAAGATCCATGACCACAGTCATGTTGGATTACGAACAACCGAACAAGAAAAAAGCCATTCAATACTGCGATCGCAAGCGATAAAAATGGTGACACTGTCAACGCGGCCCATGCAGCGCCCCACAGAGTAAAAAATGGCAGCAATGTCAGAGTCAGCTCCAATAGGCTACGTGCGGTGTTTGGCTCTCGATATTGGGCCAGAACACGCACCCATTCACGGGCATCTTTAGAGGGCGTCAGCGCGGGCGTAACTGGTGCAGCCTCGGTGAGGGACTGCGGCAGAGATGCGTTCATTTGGGCCTGTATCTTTTCTTGTATCGTTCCCCCGGCAGAGTGCCGCGAGGTGGTTTGTCTGGCCTAATTGAACGGTGATCTCGATTGGGTTTCTCGCAATCGAACATGCTCAGGATGGGCAAGGTTTCGCCTTAGTACATTGACGTCGGTGTTGAGTCTAGCATTGCTGAAAAAACGGGATTTTTTCCTATGTTACGCGCCGTATTTGGTGTTGTGATGGAAGCCTTTTAGGGAGGCTACGCTATATTTGGACCGATAGGCCAATTTCGTGGGGAATCAGGGTTTAACGCTATGGGTGTGTCGTCAATGTCGACTACACGTTTAGGCGTATTTATCAAGCACCAACCAGATCCAGACGACACCGTCTTCTTTGTTTTGTGTCTGGACGGATTGTGTGATCTGACGGGCCTCAACTCTATAACCAAGATGCTCTGCCGTTCTGGTTGTGTTGAGGGTTGATTGCGTGGCAGCCCGATTATCCAAAATGTCTTTGCCCTGCCGGATGGACAGAATTATTTTCCCGTTTGGCCCTAAGAGTTCTTGAAACCGTTTCAGCGATTTGTCCTGTGCTTTTGCATCGAGGTGATGCCAGACTGCACTCAAAAGAATGAGATCAAATGTTCCCCCGCGCTTTGTCAATTTGGATAAATCCGGCAGATGATCATCATGCCAAGTAATTTTGGGTGTTGGGTGCAGGGTGACTGCCGCTTGTCGAAAGGCTGCGACGGGCTCCACTGCCGTAACAATATATCCAAGTCTAGAAAGCCAGTTGGCGTCTCTGCCGGTGCCGGCCCCGATATCTAGAATGCGCGCAGGTGCTGGTGGAAAATATGTGAACACATGAGACAAAAGCGTTTCCGAAGAAATGCTTTCATATTTTTGGATAAATAGATCCGAATTTTCAGAATAGGTGTGAAGAGTATCTGATTGCAAATGGGCCTCGGATGTTTAGCATTTTGATAATGGGTTCAAAGGTCACCTTTGGCACATTGCCCAGTATTCACAACGTTTTTTATGGTGTGGAAATGGTGTTTTTCTAATTTTCTCCATTGAGAATCCCTAATTGTGTGTAAGCCTGAAAAAAATTCGGCATAGAATCACAATTAATATGGGGCGCAGACTCATCTGATTTTCTATTAAAACAACGAGTTTGTGTTTTTCGGGAGGACGCATGCACAAGAATATATACCCAATGGTGTTGATCATTGCTTGTGCAATGGGAACCGAGCTTGCCGCAGCGGAACAGGCCGCAATAGACGGATGTATTGATAGGCTACGGGCAGATGGGGGGGCGGACGGGGCGTCTGGGACCGTTTTAGACTCAGAATTTTCCGAGGCTGCAACTTTGGTCACTTTAAGGGATGCCGGAGGAACCATCTGGGAATGTTTGGCCTATTCCGACGGGGCGGTTGAGACGTTGCGTGTTATAAATGCGATGGATGACAATAAGGGTGTTGTGTCAGAGCCTGAAATCACGCGGCAATCCATTCAGTTTGCGAAGGGGACGTCCGGAACGGAATTGATGGGAACGCTTACTCCGGGCAGCTCGGCACAGTACACGTTGGGTGCTCAGGATGGACAATTTCTATATGTGCATGTCGCTGCTTCTGACGCTCCTCTGGACTATCAAATATTTAATCCGGATGGATCCTTTCTTTTGGATCTGACGGCGTCAGACAGGGAATACCGTGGTCAACTTTGGCAAAGCGGAAAGCACATGGTCGAAATCGTCAATCGCAGCAATCAGTTACAAGAATACACCGTGATCTTTGGGATTGAATAAGGAGAAGACGATGAACCATGTTAACGCTGCATTTGTTTTTCTAGCGTCCATCGGGCTTTGCGCTTGCCAAGCAGTTGAAGCGCCCGCATCTGCGCCCATTGTTGGCAGCAATAGTGATTTGTCTTCTTTTGAAGGGGCCAAAGCTGGGCAGGCAGAGATGGGGATTCAGACACTCGGATTTGAGTTAATCAGGTCTGAAGGTTTAACCAGCTATTGGGTTAACCGCTCCAATGGTGCTTGCGCCGAAATTACCACCGCCCAGGGACGCTACTCTGATGTCACAATGTTACCGTCCGGCGATTGCTAACCGTGTTTTTGACTTGGTTCATCGAAATACGATGTTGAACGAATATAGAATTTAAGGAGAAGTATAATGATCAAAACGATGTTAGCGTCACTCTGCGCTTCGGTTTTTGTCGGATGCGCAGCAATGGCCAGTGAAGAAAGCAAAACATGGCCTGCATCCGAAGAGGCCGTCCAATTTGTAAAAGACACGTTGGTCATCGGGATGTTGGCAAGCCCGTACGGTACAGGATGGACGGATTACGATCAATTACACACCTATTTTCAGCGTGCTCGGGACAATGGGATTACAGGCCACGAAATAACGTTAACGGCAGCTGATATGTCTTTTGAAACGTTGTTAGAACAGCATTATCATTTTCGAGCGGCCATTGCAGAACAACCCCAAAACTTTCAAATTGTAAACAATACACGCGACATCGAAGCGGCCCACATTCAAGGGCGCACAGCTGTGATTTGGAATAGCCAGACAGCGACGATCCTAAATGGGGATCTGAAAAAAATGGCAACACTAAAGGATATGGGGATCAAGAGCATGATCCTTGCCTATAACGATATCTTCCGCACCGGATCTGGGCAATTGGCGGCGTATAATGGGCGTGATGTTGGCCTGACCCCATGGGGTAAATCGGTGATCGATGAAATGGTGCGGTTTGGGATCTTATTGGACTTGAGTCATACAGGATCAAAGACCGCCAATGATGCGATGACTTACATGGAGGAAAACTACCCGGGCGTACCCTTTGTCTACACACATTCTGTTCCGGCGGGGCTTTATGAAAATGAACCTGATGCAACGCCGCGCGGGTGTTATCGCGCAATTCCAGATGACGAAGCCCTGCGGGCGGCAGCTTCTGGCGGGTATGTCTCTCCGACATTTACGGAATGGATGTTAGACGGGATCTGGCCGGACGACATTTCGCCAGCGCAAGCGGCTGATATGGTTGATTACTATGTCCAGCTCCTTGGGGTGGATCATGTGGGAATTGCCACAGATGACATGTTTTCGACCGAGCTAATTGTGAATTTTGCGACCAAGAACGCTTCGATGTATGATGACGGCGGATATATGATCGACGCATTCAACAAAGGGGCAACCGGCAGCGGAGAGCTGGCAAAGATTCTTGCGGCAATGACGGATGATCTTTGGGAACGGGGTTATTCGAATGAAGATTTGGCAAAAATATATGGCGGCAACAAAATGCGGGTATATGCGCAGGTTTGGGATGGTGTACCACCAGATCAATTTCTTGCGGATTACCCTGAGCGGTTGCGTTTAAGGGGGCAACTCCAACAAAATTTCCATTCGCGGTAAATACTTTGGCCGGGGCCGCAGGTCGATTGTCGGTGGTTTTAAAAAAGGGGCGCTGGAAAATCCAGCGCCCCAAAATTGTACAATCTTTTCGGATTGATTAATTAAGGTCTTTGTCACGGCCTTCGTTGATGTTGCCTTCGGCTTGTGCAACAGCAGCTTCTAGAGCTTCAAAAATTTCGGGACCACCATCGATGTTGCCTTTGAACCAGTCATAAACCGGAGCTGCGGCGTCTTTGAACGCAGCTTTTTCCTCTGGTGTCGGAACATAAAGGTCACCACCACCTGCAACAAAGTCAGAGTAAGCTTGGATGGATTTACGCTTTGGTGAGGCAAATGTGGCTTGTTGTAGGGCGTAGAACCCATCGACCACAACACGACGCATGTCTTCTGGCATGGCCATGAATGTATCGTTGGACATCCACCACAAGGCACCCATGTAAGCATGGCCATCAAGTGTTACATATTGCAGACCTGCATCTGGGAATTTCATACCCATGATGTCTGTGATGCCGTTTTTGGACCCTTCAACAACACCAGTTTGGAAGGATGTGAACAGCTCAGGCCATGGGATCGGGGTAGGAGATGCACCAAGGGCTTTGACCAGCTCTTGTGGCAGATCGGCGACCACTGTTCGGATCTTTAGACCTTCCATGTCGGACGGGGATGCCACACGGCGTTTCGTGTTGGCAAAGTTGCGCCAGCCGCCGGTGTTCCCAATGGTCATCAGGCGAATTTTATCACCAGAAGAGGCGAGCGCCATGTCGCGCATTGTACGGGTGAAATCACCCTGCAGGACGGCCTCTGCGATGCGGTCATCCGCCATTAAGTAAGGCAGATCAAGAACCTGAACGTAAGGGAAAATGCCAGACGCGCCGCCAGATGTGGAGATATAAACGTCGATGGACCCATCGGCGATGCCTTGAAGACATTCAGCGCCTTTCGAGCAGAGCTGTGTCCCGATGAAAAGTTCTACTTCGATTGCACCATTGGATGCCGCTTCGACGTAGTTTTTAAACACCACTAGACCGTCGTAGTCTTCGTCATTTTCGTTAGAGTTGGCTGTCGCGCGGATTGTGTAATCCGCTGCCGCTGCTGACAGAGCGGACCCTGCAAGCATTGTCGCAATCATGAGCGACTTCAAAGTGCCTTTAATCATAAAAACCTCCCAGTTTTTGGTGCACGTTTCAAATTAATTCACAAACCCCGTGAGACGAGGAATTGTCATGGAAATGGCCGGAATATAGGTGATCAAAAAGATCACGACGACTTCGACGGCCAAGAAAGGCAATATGGCTTTGGAAATGGTTTCGACCCTTTCCCCAGAGACCGAGGATGCCACAAAGAGTACAAGTCCCATGGGGGGCGTCGCCAGTCCTACGGTCAAGTTCACGCTCATGATGATTGCAAAATGGACGGGATCAACGCCGAGGTCGACAAAAATTGGCCCCAAGATTGGTCCCAAAATGATAATAGCTGGCCCTGCATCCAAGAACATTCCAACCACGAACAACAGCAGATTGATCAGAAACAAAAGCAACAGTGGGTTTTGTGACAGGCCCAGAATGAATTCCGCAAGGATTTCGGGGGCGTGAGACAAGCTAACCACGGTTTTGAACGCCATTGCAGAACCCACCAACAACAACACCACCGAGGATGTGAACGCCGATTTATACAGGATATCGCCAATGTCCTTGAACTTGATTGTGCGTAGAACGAACAAGCCAATCACCAGCGCATAGGCAACGGCCACAGCGGCGGCTTCTGTCGGCGTAAAGACACCTGCAAGGATGCCGCCCAGAATGATAACCGGGGTCAATAACGGGAAAAACGCCTTAAGGCTGGCTTGTCCTCGCTCAGGCCAAGTGTATTTGCGGGTCGCAACCGGAAAGTCATATTTGTCGGCCATGACCTTAACCATGAGCATTAAGCCGATCCCCACCATTGCGCCCGGAACAATACCAGCCAGAAAGAGTGCAGCAACGCTTTCGCCCATAACATAAGCATAGATGATCATAATTCCGGACGGCGGAATAATCGGACCAATGACCGAAGAGGCAGCCGTGATCGCGGCGGCGAATTTGCGAGTATAGCCTTGTTTTTCCATAGCGGGGATCAGCATGGATCCAAGGGCTGAGGTATCTGCAACAGCAGAGCCTGATAGTCCAGCAAACAACATTGAAGACAACACATTTACATGCGCAAGACCACCCCGGAAGTGGCCCATCATCGCCTGAGAAAATTCAACCAAACGCATGGTGATGCCGCCACGGTTCATCAATTCTCCGGCGAGCATAAAGAATGGGATGGCCATCAGAGGAAAGCTGTCCATGCCATTGTAAACATTACGATACAGCAGTGCGATGTCTCGTTCTTGGCCATTCATCCAAAGCAGTAAGCCAGGTGCGGCAAGCATGCCAAAAAACACAGGCAACCCAATCAAGAGGAACAGTAAAAAGAGAGGAAGGAACCAAATTAACATATCATTCTACCTCAACCGCTAAGCCTGGAATAGGGCGAAGTGCTGCGCCTGCGCCCAGCATTGTGATCAGTTTGCGTAAGATCAGCTCAATATTTACGGATATGAGGAGGATTAAACCGACAAAAAGGGACATATACATCCAAGCCAGTTTTATTTTGACAGTCTTCATGCCAAGCCATTCCAGTGGAATTTTTAAGGATGAAGAGGAAAACAACCAGCCAGAGTTGACGTGTTTATATCCCAGTTGCGCCCCAACAATGAGCACAGACAAAGATACGATCAAAAGAACAAGTGATAGGATCGCTGCGACACGCACATTGATGGCGCGCTCTAGCATGTCGATAGCCACAAAGCCCCCTTGGCGAAAAGCTGTTGGTGCAACAAGCCCAGTCATCCATAACATGCAAAAACGCGCGAATTCATCTGGCCAGGGCAGTGCATTATTCAGCACATATCGGCAAAAAACCTGCAACAAAATTGCGGCAACCATTAGTGCAACCGCTACAATGCCTACGCCTCGGCCAATGCGCAAAACGATATCATTGATCACCTGCAAAGGTGTCAGTAACCCGAACAAAAGCGCCATACATGTCCCCTCCCAATGTATTGCCGTCCCCGATTGGGGGAACGATTATTCTTCACACGTCCAAAGCTATCTCCTCCACAGCTTTGGACGTGGATCAGTGACCCGGAGCAAAATGCCCAAACTGGCCACTGGAAAACAACAAAGGCGCGCCGTCACGGATGCCGGCGCGTTTTACTTGACCGATAATGATGACGTGATCACCCGCATCTACTTCGGCGTGTTTTTTACATTCGAACCGTGCAAGACAGCCCTCAATCAGGGGAACGCCCATATCACAGGGGGTCCATGCCAGCCCGTCGAACGTATGTTCTTTTTTGGCAAATGTCTGGCAGAGTTCCATCTGGTCCTCACCCAAAACATGGATCGCGTAATTCTCGGCGTTTGAAAAAGCCTTAAACCGTTTAGAGTCCTTTGCAGGCGACCAAAGCACGAGTGCTGGTTCCAAAGAGACAGATGCGAAACTGTTGGCGGTAATCCCGATAGGACCATCCGGTGTTTGGGCCGTCACTACGGTGATACCCGTGGCAAAACGGCCCAACGAATTGCGAAACAATCGCGCCGTATCCGGTCCGGGTACAAAGCTATCCATTGGTGAAATACGTCCTCCGTCGGCCATTAGGGAACCTCGTCGCCGAGGGCTTCGGAATAGAGGGTGAACCATAGCTCGCGGGTCATCTCTACGTTCAAAGCATCGCTCATTGCGCGGATGCGGTCCAGATTGTTTGTGCCCAATACGGGTAGAATTTTCGCGGGATGCGCAAGAATCCATGCGATCGCCACAGCTGTTGCATCCACACCGAATTGAGCGCCCGTTTTTGTGAGCAACGCCAAGAGTTTTGCGTTTTCAGGTGCAAATAATGCGCCACCAGCAAGAGGAGACCAAGCCATCGGGATAATCTTGCGTTCTTGCAGATAGGCCAAATCGCCATTGCTGAGCGCGTCGTGGGCCAGCAGGCTGATTTCAATCTGATTGGTCACCAGTTGCGTGTCCATATGAGACTGCAGCAGAGTCCAGTCATGGAGTTTGAAATTTGAAACACCCACAGATTTGGCTTTGCCGGATGTAACGATTTCATCCAGTGTTGCCCCGGTTTCCTCTGGATCCATAAACGGATCAGGGCGATGGATCAATAGGCAGTCTACTTCATTAATTTCCATCGCTTTCAATGAGTTTTCCAGCGAAGTTAAGATATGATCACGGCTGGTGTCATACATTTTAACTGGCTTGTGGGAAAACGGGCCCATTGGCAAAACGATGTCACATTTTGTGATGATTTCCATCTGATCGCGCAGAGCGGGATTGGCTTTCATGGCCTTACCCATCACCAATTCGGATTCATAACCACCATAGATATCAGCCTGATCAAAACTGGTAATGCCTTGCTCAAGACAGGCATTGATTTTTGCTTCAACATGAGCAGCAGAGGTGTCTTCGGCCTCAGATAGACGCCACATGCCATAAACAATGCGCGACAGTTCAAGGTCGGAAGAAAGAGAGATACGTTCCATTAACGGCGGACTCCTGCGCCAAGCGGCGTCATCGGGGTTTCAGCGGGCACACGCCCGTAAGCTTCGGGAAGCGAGCAGGTTTTCATCTGCGGCAGTACCCTTTGGCCAAAGTGTTTGCATTCATCTACATGGGGGTAACCGGAAAGTACAAATGCCCGCATGCCCATTTTTTGATAAGCTTCCAACTCGCTCAGCACTTGATCGGTGGAGCCGACCAGTGCCGCACCACAGCCGGAGCGCGCTCGTCCGACACCTGTCCAAAGATGAGGCTCAATAAAGCCTTCCATATCTGCGATTTCGCGGTTTTTAGCTTGATGCGAAACACCCAAAGAACCTGAATCCAATGCGCGTTCACGGATTTTTTGGCCGTGTTCGTCGTCAAGTTTGGAAACGATGTATTGGGCGTATTCCTTGGCTTCGGCTTCCGTGTCTCGAACAATTACGTGGACGCGTAGGCCATAATCCAAAGTGCGGTTGTACTCTTGCGCGCGGGCATGAACGGCCTTCATACGACCAGCCAGTTCTTCTTTGGTTTCTGGCCACATGAGGTAGACGTCGCAGTGCTGGCCACAAAGATCCAAAGCCGCCGGAGAGTATCCGCCGAAATACATCAACGGCCCCCCATTCTGTTGGTAAGGCCGGATGGGATCGGTGTTTAGACCTTCGAAGTTATATACCTCGCCTTTGTAATTTATCTCATCCTGTGTCCAAGCTTGGCGTAGGATTTCAACGACCTCGCGGGAGCGTTGATAGCGAAAGGCGCTCTCTTCTTTTTCGCCGGGGAAATCGGAGGAGATGATGTTAATGGTCAAGCGGCCTTTTAACATGTGGTCAAGAGTTGCCAAAGACCTGGCCAACATGATGGGTTGCACTTCACCGCAGCGGATGGCGGCCAGCATGTTGATTTTGTCGGTGATCGGCGCGCAGCCTGCAACAAATGCCAGCGTATCCTGACCAACTTGGTAGGAAGAAGGGCATAAAATGTTGCCGAAGCCCTGTGCCTCGGCGGTTTTTACGATGTCGCTGCAGTGATCCCAGCTGGAGCGAAGCGCCCCATCCGGAACGCCCAGAAACTGATAGTCATCAGAGCAAAGTGCAGAAAACCATGAAACTTCTGCGGCGTCCAAGTCAGGGGAAGTGATGGGGACGATGGTCATGCCAGCTCCTGTTGCGTTTCGAAATTTCCACTTGCGTAGCATCCGCTTTGATGTAGATCAATGGTGTATCAATTTTTTCTCAACGTGGTGGAAATGTCGAATCGCGCTCAATCCTCTTTGCCGCTTTATGTTCAGCTAAGCGAGCTGTTGATCCGAGAAATCCGGTCGGGACGGTTGCGTGACGGAGAGCGGCTACCGCCCGAACGGGAAATGGCGATATCGCTTAATACGTCTGTAGGAACGTTGCGTAAGGCGTTGGCGGATTTGACAGAAAAAGGAATGTTGGATCGTGTGCAAGGGTCCGGAAATTATGTCCGGGCTGCCGAGGACGCTTTGTCAGTCTATTCAATGTTTCGCCTTGAACTGATCAACGGTGGCGGTTTGCCAACGGCTAAGATTCTTTCTGTTGCGCGCTTGCCTAAGCCCGAAAGCTATCCGGATTTTGGAAAGTCCGAAGAGGGGCACCGGATCAGGAGATTGCGTAAACTAAACGGTGCTCCGGCGGCTGTCGAAGAAATATGGCTCGATGGGTCGCATGTCAGACAGTTGAATCCGACCGACGTGTCAGAGTCGCTCTATTTATATTATCGCACCAAATTGAACCTCTGGATTGCCCGTGCCGAGGATACCGTGGGTGTCGATGTGGTGCCGGATTGGGCGCCAGCAGAATTTGGGCTTCGGCCCGGTGCGGCAGCGGGATTCGTAGAGCGGATCAGCTGGTCACGGGATGAATTACGCGCGGAATATTCGCGCACATGGTTTGACCACACAACAGTGCGCTACTTTGCGCGACTGAGTTAAGGAAATACAATAACATGGCAGATACAGTCAGTTACGGCATCATCGGATGTGGGATGATGGGGCAAGAGCATATCCGCAATATACATTTGTTGCCCGGCGGTCAGGTGGCCGCTATTTTTGAACCTGATGCTAATATGCGATTAGCAGCTGCAGGATTTGCTCCTGAGGCAGTATTTTGTGACAGCTTAGAAGAATTGCTGGAATTTGAGGCGCTCGACTGCCTTTTGATTGTGTCTCCAAATTATGTGCACGTTGATCAATTAGAACAAATTTCTGCGACACGCCCTTTGCCCTTATTGGTGGAGAAGCCGTTGTACACGGCCAATGAGGATGCGTCGCGTATTGCCAAGTTTGCGGCCCGTTATCCTGCACCTGTATGGGTTGCTATGGAATATCGCTATATGCCGCCTGTGGCTAAGTTGATCGAAGATGCCGCTACCGCGACCGGGGGCATAAAAATGTTGACCATTCGCGAACATCGGTTTCCATTTTTATCCAAAGTTGGGGACTGGAACCGGTTCAACCACGGGTCTGGTGGGACGTTGGTTGAAAAATGCTGCCACTTTTTTGATCTGATGCGTTTGGTGATGCAATGTGAACCCGTTCAGGTCATGGCATCTGCTGGGCAATCTGTGAACCATCTTGATGAAAGCTATGATGGGGAAACACCAGACATTTGGGACAACGGATATGTCATCGTTGATTTTGAAAACGGGGCGCGGGCCATGCTAGAGCTTTGCATGTTTGCCGAAGGGTCACGCTATCAAGAGGAAATCTCTGCCGTCGGGCCAGAGGGAAAAATCGAATGTCTTGTGCCTGGGCCGGGGCGGTTTTGGCCGTCTGATCTGGGCGCGCCGCCTGTGCCACAAGTCATTGTTAGCCCACGCCATCCCAAGGGGCCTAAAGTTCTTGATATCCCGGTAGACCCAGAGCTGTTGGATGCGGGTGATCATAACGGATCGACCTATTATCAGCATCAAAAATTCCACGCCGTTGTGCGGGAAGGGGTCCAACCCGAAGTGACATTGCGGGATGGTGCGATGGCGGTTCGAATGGGGTTGGCGGCGCAAGAAAGCGCGCGCACAGGTCAATCGGTCAAAATTGTTAATTAACGTTGCCGAAACCACACGTCGAGATAGATTATCCCTGTTTTTACTTGTTTAAGGGCCGGCGGGTCTACTAGATCGACAACCATGACTGATAAAATTAAAATTGACCCACCCCTTAATACCATTCGCGGACTTTTACAGGACGTGATTGAACGTATGGATACGCTTTCTGCAGAATTGCGGGAAACAGACGGGGCGTTGGATGTCCGGCCATCCGATATTCGTACTTTGATCCATATCGTACGAAAACCACGTACGTTGAATGATCTCTCCAATGTGCAAGGTATTTCGCGGCAAGCGGCCCATAGCTCAATAAAGAGATTGCTCGAAAAGGGGTTAATTGATTTTGAATTTCTTGAAGGCAGTAAACGAGACAAGGTCGCAAAGATGAATCAAGCGGGGCATGCTTTGCGCACGCGACACCGCCACAGTTTTGAGTCTGTTGAAAAACGGATCGGCGATATTATTGGAACAAAAGAGCTTGAGAGTTTGCGCCGTCTTTTGTCCAAGATCGCTCAAGAGCTGTAATCTGTAAGCCGCATCCGGGGTGAGTGATCCCGGATGCGGCTCCCCGTCTGATATCCCGATCCCCATCGGACGACCAGACGCTTGTGTACGGGCCAACCTGCAAGTGGTCCAAGGCTATTCCCTGTCAGCCCTATCCCATGCGAGGCCACGTACATTGTGTCAAATAGCGCAATGTCCTTTGCTCAATCCCGGTCCAATCGTCCCGAAAATGATTGTGCTTGGGCGCGGTGAACAGGTCCGGCTTTTTCGGAATATGATGCGTTCCCAGTTTGAATCATTTGCTGTCTGACAAGGTATAGATGGCCTGCATAATACGTTTTATCAAGTAAGGTTGATATAATTTTTATTGTTAAAAATTGCCAAGTTGGCAGGTTTAATTGATGTATTAATACTTAGAAAGAAACCGGCGCAGCTGAGGGACAATCAGCCACGCCGGTGGAGGTCAACACGGTGTCTTACCTGTGTCGGGGCTACCAAGAGGGACAAAATGGCAGCGGGCCCGAATGTGTGAAGCATGACAAGGTGGGAGGATGTTTGTCATGCTGTGTTGATAAAGAATATGTGGGGAGGGGTATGCATTATGTCAATAGAAGTTGATGATAAAAAATGGTGTAGGGATCTATGCTGTTAAATTCTTAAGATGACCGCTTTGCTCACTGAATTTATTAAGTCGGAATATTTTGGGTGCTATTACATATAATAGGCGGGCATTTAGATTTTCTTATGTCGTTACGATAATGCCTCTGGCATAGTGATCAAAACACCCGATCAAGGGACTGCAGGCAAGATGGGGATCATGGTAACATCGCTAAAAATGGTAGGAGCAGCGGCGCTGATCGCCGTGGGTTCGTTTTCTGGCTGTACATCTGTTCCCTTTGATGCGCCAAAAACAGTTACGCGTGCAGAGATAGGTTTAAATACAGGTATTTTGAATCAGCGATATAACGAACATCTGGCGCGCCATGGTGCTCGGGATTCTACTATACCCTTACCTGATGGAAATGATGCATTGGGCGCGCGGCTTCGTTTGATAGAAACTGCCCAACACACATTGGATTTGCAGTACTTTTTGATTAAACCAGACGAGGCGGGGGCCTTGATCAGCGTCGCCCTTCTGGAGGCGGCGTCTCGAAATGTCCGCGTGCGCCTTTTGTTGGATGATGCTTTTACCACCGCCAAAGATGGGCAATTGGCCGTGTTGGACAGTCACCCCAATATTGAGGTGCGTATCTTTAACCCTTTGTCGCGCAATAGTTGGGGCCCTTGGAATTATGTCATTGATTTTAAACGGGTTAACCGCCGGATGCACAATAAGGCTCTGATCGCGGATAATGCGTTTGCGATTATCGGTGGCCGAAATTTGGCGGATGAATATTATCAACTGGATACAAGCTCTGAATTTGCTGATTTTGACATGGGGGTGATTGGCCCAAGTGTTCCCAAGATCTCTGAGAGTTTTGATGTCTTTTGGAATGATGTCTGGTCCGTCCCGGTGCGGGCTTTGGATAAACGGGATTCGGATGCTGAATTGTCGGCTGCACGTTTTGAAATCGAAAATCGTGCAGATCTTGCTGAGGCAGATACATATCGTCGTGCGGTTGATAGCGCCTTTTTATCGGATTTGCGTGATAAAGTGTTGCCGTTAAAAACGGGTGTGAGCAAAGTTACCAGCGACACACCGGCAAAATTGCGTTTGCCTCCGGATGATCCGCAAGAGAGGATCGTCGCCAAACAATTATTTCAGGAAATGGCCGCAGCAAAATCGGAGGTGATTTTGTTCACACCGTATTTTGTACCGCGCGATTACGGTGCGCAATTCTTTGAGGACCTTGCTGCAAGGGGGATCAAAGTTCGGATCATCACCAATTCATTGGCTGCGACCAACCATGCCTATGTGCATGGGGGGTATTATCGGCATAGAAAGGCGTTGCTCGCAGCGGGCGTTGAGCTTTTCGAAGTAAGGGCCGATGCACCAGAGGTGTTGGGCTTGGACAATGTCGACGACAACCTAACCCTTACGATGCACACAAAGGCGGCGATTATTGACCGCGAAAAACTGTTCGTTGGCTCGTTGAACTTTGATCCGCGATCCATTGAAATTAATACAGAATTCGGTTTTTTCCTTCAGGATCCCGTCACCGCAGAAGGGTTTGCGGTTGCGCTGGAGCTACATGCGGATGATTTTACATTCTGGTTGGGCTTGGATGAAAATGACGATGTGATTTGGCGTTATACAGGCAATGGCGCTGACGAAACGTACACCAGGGAGCCAGGAGCGGGCATTGTGGATCGGGCAACGGCAATTATTGCACGATGGCTTCCGGTTGAAGGACAGTTATAGAAATACAAATGCAGCCGTCTTTTGATTAGTATGCAACAGTGATGGTTTGAATTAGGTCGCCGGATTTACGGTCATAAATCAGAATTTCATTGTGATCGGTTACAACGGCGTACCAATCTGGGGCCTGTGTAAAGGCAAGAGCCTTGGCATTCTGGGGAAGGGTGATGGATGAAGGAAGATCTGGCGTATCACGAACTTCGCGGAAGCGGATGACAATCAGTGCAATGATGATTACAACGCCGGCAATCATCGTCAGCGACAGTGCTGTTGTCAGCACGCGCAGATATTTTACCATCGCCGGGAGCTCTTCCGGCTGCGGAGTGTTCTGATCCATGTCTACGTCTTCCACTTCTGTCCTGCAGGTAGAGATCCTAGCAGATCCCCCGCGTCGTCTTGATAAAGCGCTTTCGCGGGACGTGCCAGAGGAAGCATCGTTGAGTCGCTCTCGTTTGGCCAAACTGATTGCGGCTGGCGATATTTCCAAAGCTGGAACCGTGATCACAGATCCGCGGGCCAAAGTCGAGACAGGCGATGTTTTTGATATTCGCATAACCGAGGCCGACGAAAGCCATATTCTGCCAGAGGATATTCCATTGGATGTCATCTTTGAAGATGATCATCTCATTGTGGTGAATAAACCTGTTGGCATGGTTGTGCATCCAGCACCGGGTACGCCATCTGGGACCTTGGTTAATGCGCTGCTGCATCACTGCGGGGATACGCTGTCGGGCGTTGGTGGTCAAAAACGGCCCGGTATTGTCCATCGGATCGATAAAGAAACCTCCGGTTTATTGGTGGTGGCGAAATCGGACAAAGCCCATCATGGATTGGCGGCTCAGTTTGAAAAACACACTGTAAACCGTCATTATAATGCGGTGGTCTATGGGGTGCCCGATGCCTATGATCCACGATTGCGTGGGATCAAAGGGGTATCGTTTGAGCCAGGCAACATCATGAAAATTAGCACGCAATTGGCCCGACACAGAACAGATCGCCAAAAGCAGGCGGTGTATTTCACGGGGGGGCGGCATGCGGTGACACGGTCCCGTATCCTTGAGACATTCGGAAATCCGGAGGTTGCCGCGTTGATCGAATGTTGGCTTGAAACAGGTCGTACACATCAGATCCGTGTCCATATGGCCCATGCAGGGCATGGATTGGTTGGTGACCCGACCTATGGTGGAAAACGCAAATTAAATGCCAAATCGATGACGCCCGCTGGTATCGCAGCGGCACAAGGATTTGCCCGACAAGCGCTGCATGCGGCGACGCTCGGGTTCGTTCATCCGGTCAGCGGAGAGGAAATGCAATTTGAGGCACCTTTGCCCTCAGATATGTCGGAATTGATTGACAAATTGCGCGTTCCAGCAAACCCTTAGGCGTTCTCTTGGGTAATTGCTGAGGCGTCATGCTGTACTTTGAATTCGAAACTTGGATCATCCTGAGTTACATCTTGCAGATCGCAACTCTGTTTCGGGTTCTTCTTCGGGAAAACCGCTCTCCGGCCTCCCGTTTGGCTTGGATGCTTTGTGTCATGGCGGTGCCGTGGCTCGGTATCATCCTGTATTTTCTGTTCGGGGAGGTCGGATTCGGGCGCAAAGACGTAGAGCGCATGGAGGCTGTTCTTATGGCCCTTCCGAAGTGTTGTGCGACCGACAACAGCTCCGAGGACAGCATGCCAGTTATGTTCCGGCAAGCCTTTGCACGGGCGGGATCAGTGAACACGTTTTCCCCTACAACTGGTAATCGAGCGACGTTGATGGAAAATTCCGATCACGCTATTGCCAATATGATCGGTGATATTGATGCCGCAACGGACCATGTGCATTTGTTGTTTTATATCTGGCTGACGGACAACAATGGTATGGCCATGGTCGAAGCCTGCATTCGGGCCGCAAAACGTGGTGTGACTGTGCGGGCGATGGTCGATGGGATGGGGTCTCGTCATCTTATCAAGAGCGAACACTGGCAACGTATGGCCGACAGTGGTGTGCATGTCGGGGTGGCATTTGATATGCAGCAGACTTGGCTGCATTTACTCTTTAAACGTGTCGATATTCGCAATCATCGCAAAATCATGGTGGTGGATAATCAGATCACATATTGCGGCAGCCAAAACTGTGCGGACCCTGAATTTACCGTCAAAGCGAAATTTGCGCCTTGGGTGGATGTCATGATCCGGTTGACGGGTCCGATCGTCTGGCAACAACAAGTCATTTTTGCGGGGGATTGGCAGACGCATACGGGCGAAGACATCAACGATATTCTGCGCCAACCCGTTGAACATCGGCATGGGGATGGGGATGTTGTTGCGATATCAATGGGAACCGGCCCAACGGAAAGCCATCAAGCCGTACCTGATGTGTTTCAGAACCTTATGGCTAGTGCCCAGCATGAGATCATCGTCAGCACGCCGTATTATGTCCCCAGCGAAGCGTTACACAATCGTCTCTGTGCGGCGGCGTTGCGGGGGGTAGATGTAACCCTGATCCTCCCCCAACGAAATGATTCCAAACTTGTGGGCATGGCAAGCCGCAGCTATTTTTTGGCTTTGGTGCGGTGTGGGGTAAAGCTCTATGAATATAAACCGGGTTTGCTGCATTCAAAGCTTTTGACGGTGGACGATCAGGCCGTTTTGTTTGGGTCGGCCAATCTGGACCGGCGTTCCTTTGATATCAATTTTGAAAACTGCATGTTGGCCTATGATCCCACGTTGGCGCAAAATGTGAATGCCCGCCAACGTGAATATATTGCGGACAGTGAACTTGTTTCATTGGACAGAGTGGAGGGCTGGCCCGTTCGTATACGGTTGATGAACAACCTGTTTGCGACCATGGGACCGCTTTTGTAACTTTCGTCAACTAATCGTTATTCTAAGTAACATACGTGGTGGAGCGACGGAAACGTACCCATGTGACGTATAAGAAATTACACACCACATCTTGTATGCGTGTACGGGTATACCTATCTGCATGTTAACAAGAGTAACATTGGGACAACGAAAGGGATCAATAATGGCAAACTATGCAAATCTTCCCGCACCCACCCCTGAGGGCGGTCTGAATCGCTATATGCAACAAATCCGCAAGTTCCCTATGCTGGAGCCAGAAGAAGAATACATGCTGGCCAAAGCTTGGGTTGAGCGCGAGGATAGTGAATCCGCGCATAAGATGGTTACAAGCCATCTGCGGTTGGCCGCAAAAATTGCGATGGGTTACCGAGGATATGGGCTGCCCCAAGCAGAAGTCATTTCTGAGGCCAACGTTGGCTTGATGCAGGCCGTTAAAAAGTTCGACCCAGAAAAGGGTTTCCGTTTGGCGACATACGCCATGTGGTGGATCCGTGCGAGCATTCAGGAATACGTTTTGCGGTCGTGGTCGATGGTCAAAATGGGCACGACAAGTGCGCAGAAAAAGCTGTTCTTTAACCTGCGTAAGGCGAAAAATCGTATTGGTGCGTTAGAGGATGGCGATTTGCGTCCCGAAAACGTAGCCAGAATTGCGAATGATCTGAACGTGACCGAGGATGAAGTTATCTCCATGAACCGACGGATGTCTGGTGGGGATGCATCATTGAATGCGGTGATCGGCCCTGATGGCGACAGTGCCACCCAGTGGCAAGATTGGCTTGAGGATGAGGATGCAGACACAGCTGGCGATTACGAGGCCAAGAATGAACTCGATAGCCGCCGGGAGTTGTTGACTGAATCTATGGATGTGTTGAATGATCGAGAAAAGGACATTCTGATCCAACGCCGTTTGCAGGATAAGCCTGTTACGCTTGAGGAGTTGTCCACCCAATATGAGGTGAGCCGTGAGCGGATCCGTCAAATTGAGGTCCGTGCTTTTGAAAAGCTGCAACTAAAAATGCGGGATATGGCCAAAGAAAAGGGCATGCTTACTTCTGCATAAGGTCTTGAAAATCGTTAGCTGAGTGATAGCCTCCTTGAAATATTCAGGGGGGCTTTTTCATGAGCGATGTTGTCAATTGGGGTATATTAGGGGCTGCGAACTTTGCGCGCGAGCAAATGGGGCGTGCCATTCACGCAGCCGAAGGTGCACGACTGTCAGCATTGGCAACCTCCTCAGCGGCGAAAGCAGATGGGTTTAAAGCCTTTTGCCCGGATCTTCGCGTGCACTCTTCCTATGATGATTTGCTAGCAGATCCTGATATCGACGCGGTTTACATACCTTTGCCCAATCATATGCACGTGGAATGGGCGACGAAAGCGTTGAACGCAGGCAAGCATGTGTTGTGTGAAAAACCTGTGGCCCTGAAGGCCGATGAAATTGATGGTCTGATCGCTTTGCGTGATCAAACCGGTTTGTTGGCTGCCGAGGCCTATATGATTGTTCATCACCCTCAGTGGCAACGGGTGAAAGAGCTTGTCAAAGCGGGTGCGATTGGCACGTTAATGCAAGTGAATGGTCAGTTCAGTTACTACAATGATGACAAAGCGAATATTCGCAATCAAGCAGACACCGGGGGCGGCGGCATTCGCGACATTGGTGTTTATACCTATGGGTCTGCCCGGTATGTGACCGGTGAAGAGCCTATTGATGTGCGATCACAAGTTACATTTGAAAACGGTGTGGATACCATCGCTCATTGTCAGGCCGAGTTCCCATCTTTTAGTTATAGCGCGACAGTGTCCACACGCATGTATGCACGTCAGGAAATGGTGTTTCATGGCACTGAGGGTATGATCAGGGTGAATGTGCCCTTTAACGCGGGTGTACATGGGATGGCTGAAATAGAAATCCATCAGCCGAATATGGGGGTGCGCCATGAGCTGTTCCCGGATGTAAACCACTATGTTGAACAGGTTCAGAACTTCTGTGCATCCGTACGTGATGGACGGGAATACCCGTGTTCGTTGGAGTTCTCCCAAGGCACCCAGCGGATGTTGGATATGGTATTTGCGGCTGCCAACAAGGGCTAAGCAGGCATTTGTGTTTTCTAGGGGTAAGACTTCCTACCCCAGAATTCAATCAAACTGAATGCGTGTTTCGTTGAGTAAAACCCGGTACACGCGGTAAATATAGATGAGATAGGCAAGACCGAAAGTCACAATCGTCAATAACCACCAAAGCAAGGCGTTCACGAATATACTACCCAGTGATATGTCACAAACCATCTGGCCAACACGATTTCCATCCAGATCGATGACTTGCGTTTTGTTTAAAACGACTTTGGGCAGGTAGTATGGAAAGAGAAATAGCGCAAAACCAAATGTGAGAATGGTTAAAAAGAACCACAACAGAGCGTTCAGGATCGCGTCACCGACGGAAAAATCACACTGAAGCCGAAAGGCGTTGGAAAGAGGTGAGGGCATAAAGAGCTCTTATTAAATTGTATCTGGAGGCAGTTGAACGCGAAGCGCGCGATGTCGCAAGCTTTTTCACCGTTTCAAGATATATAGAAGTGGCCAAAGATAAGGCCCACGCGAATAAATCGGTGGGCCAAATCTAATCTAGATTGTGCAAAAGCCTTAGCCGTTGGCTTCGCGGATTTTGTCTGCGGCGTCTTTATCAAAAGCTACGCCGTTTTCTTCGAACATACCGTCAAGTTCGCCAGACAGGGTCATCTCTGTGATGATATCGCATCCGCCGACGAATTCGCCTTTGACGTAAAGCTGAGGGATCGTGGGCCAATCGGAATAATCCTTGATGCCCTGACGGATTTCGTCATCAGCCAATACATTAACGTCAGAATATTCAACGCCCATGTAGTTCAGCACACCAGCAACGCGAGAGGAAAACCCGCACTGTGGCATGGACTTTGTGCCCTTCATAAACAAAACAACGTCGTTGCCTGTCACGGTCTCTTTGATCTGATCTTGCGCGCTCATTCGGAGCATCCTTTCCTTAGGCCGCTATGCGGCGCTGTCGCTTATTCCGGTGCTTTTGTTGTCAATGCCAGAGCATGCAACTCGCCGTTGTTGCCATCCATCTTGCCTTTGAGGGCAGCATACACAGCGCGTTGCTGTTGGACGCGGTTTTTGCCCTTAAAGCTATCGTCGATCACTTCGGCTGCAAAGTGCGAACCGTCATTGCCCTGAACCGTGATCTTTGCGTCCGGAAAGCTCTCGCGGATCAGTGTTTCGATGTCTGACGCCAGAATGGCCATATGGTACGTCCTTTATTGCCCGTTGGCATAAATGTAGTGTGGCCTATTCGCCGGCGCAAGGTCATGCGACAGCTTTGGCAAAGCTCTCGCGGAAGAGGGTGCTCAATTCAGTGAGCGGTGCAGTGCTGTTGCCAAAAGAAACGTCAGTTCCGGTGAATTTGCCAACGGACTCAATATGCAAGCCTGCGGTGGCGGCGGCCCCCATAAGAGCTTCGGCCATATCAAAACTACAGGCAATTAGATAACGTCCCTGATCTTCTCCGAATAATGTTGGCGTGTCAGAGGCATCCAGTGTGACGCCGACACCCGCAGTTTCGGCCATTTCAAAGGCCGCAAGCGCCAAGCCGCCATCCGCAAGGTCAGTACATGCAGTGATCAGCGCGTGGTTTTCACGGATGAATTCCCCATGCTTGCGTTCGTTGTCCAAATCCACGGCCGGAGAATCGCCGTCTTCGCGGTTGAATACCTCAGCGAGGAGGGCGGATTGGCCCAAATGGCCAGATGTCTTGCCCAGTACCAATGCAACATGACCATCCGTGGCTTGCCCGGTGATGGCGGTTTCCGCGTTTTTAATCAGACCTACAGCGCCAATAGTTGGTGTCGGCAGAATGCCGGAGCCATAGGATTCATTATAGAGAGACACGTTGCCAGACACGATTGGCATGTCCAAGGCAGCACAGGCTTCGCCGATGCCTTTTATCGCGCCAACGAATTGGCCCATGATCTCTGGTTTCTCGGGATTACCAAAATTCAGATTATCGGTGGAGGCCAGGGGTGTTGCGCCTACAGCAGAGAGGTTGCGATACGCCTCTGCGACGGCTTGTTTGCCACCTTCAACTGGGTTGGCTTTGACGTAGCGCGGTGTCACGTCAGATGTAAATGCAAGTGCTTTGTCGGTACCATGCACACGGATCAAGCCAGAACCCACACCTGGGTTCACCATTGAATCGGCCATGACCATTGTGTCGTATTGTTCATAGACCCACTGTTTTCCTGCGTAGTTCGGCGAAGAGATCAGGCCTTTAAGGGCGTCTATAGCGTCAACTTCGGGCACATCGGCAAGTGGTTCTGCGGCGGGTGTTTCCACCCATGGGCGGTCATATTCAGGAGCTGACCCGGACAAAGTGGCCAGTGGAAGGTCGGCTTTGACCTCACCGTTGTGCAGAACAAGAAAACGATCTTCGGCGATGGTTTCGCCTACAATTGCGAAATCCAGATCCCATTTTACAAAGACCGCGCGGGCTTCTGCTTCGAGTTCTGGTTTCAGGACCATCAACATGCGTTCTTGAGATTCTGACAGCATCATTTCGTAGGCTGTCATGTTTTCTTCACGTTGGGGGACGTCTTCGAGGTTGAGTTTTACACCCAACCCACCTTTGTCGCCCATTTCTACAGCGGAACACGTGAGGCCCGCCGCACCCATGTCTTGAATGGAAATCACCGCGCCGGTTTTCATTAGCTCAAGCGTGGCCTCCATCAGACGTTTTTCGGTGAAGGGATCACCAACTTGAACAGTGGGGCGTTTTTCTTCGATGCTGTCGTCAAATTCAGCAGACGCCATCGTCGCTCCACCGACACCGTCGCGGCCCGTTTTGGCGCCGAGATAGACAACAGGCATGCCGATGCCAGATGCTGCGGAATAGAAAATGCTGTCTGTATCCGCAATGCCCGCTGCAAATGCGTTGACCAAACAGTTGCCATTATAAGCAGGGTGAAAGCGGACTTCTCCGCCCACTGTTGGCACGCCAAAGCAGTTGCCGTATCCGCCGACACCTTCGACAACACCGTTGACCAGTTGTTGTGTTTTCGGGTGGTCAGGTTCACCAAAAGACAAAGAATTCATTGCTGCAATTGGGCGCGCGCCCATTGTAAAGACATCTCGCAGAATGCCGCCAACACCTGTCGCGGCACCTTGATAAGGTTCAATATACGAAGGGTGGTTGTGGCTTTCCATTTTAAAGACCACGGCCTGACCGTCGCCAATATCCACAATGCCAGCGTTCTCGCCGGGGCCACAGATGACCTGAGGTCCATCGACGGGCAGGGTCCGCAACCATTTTTTTGAAGACTTATATGAGCAATGCTCATTCCACATTGCCGAGAAAATGCCCATTTCTGTAAATGACGGCTCTCGGCCGATGATGTCCAGAATGCGCTGATATTCATCAGGCGACAGCCCGTGGCTTGCGATCAATTCATCGGTGATGGTGGGATCTTGCATGCGTCTATTACCCTTGCTGGCCTTGCTTGGCGCTCTCATACGCAATTGAGGGCCAAAGGAAAAGGCTGCTAAGGTCGCAGAACCGGGCGGAATCTGAGAAAATTAAAAAAAATTCAGTCTCCCTGTCGAAAATTGGCTTGGTTCTGCGTCATACTTGTACGAGCGTGATGCATTTGTTCGTCACACCTGCCGAAGGTGGGTGATGTTAAGTGAAACACAAGGGAACAGAACCGATGAAATTTTTAGCTTTGATTTATGCTGCGAAAGACGCCAGCCCAGAGTTTGGCAGCGAAGGGTGGGGTCCTCTTATGCAGGGCTATGAACAAGCCAGTAAAATCTATGAAGAGGACGGTGTTTTTGTTGCCGGTGAGGCCTTGGAGGAAGCGGAGACAGCGACGTCCGTTCGTATTCGAAATGGAGAAACGATTTTGACCGATGGGCCCTTTGCCGAAACCAAAGAAGAGCTTGGCGGTTTTTATTTGTTTGATTGTGAGGACCTGGATGCGGCCATCAAATATGCAAAACTGATCCCGACAGCCGAGCATGGTACCGTCGAAGTTCGGCCGGTAATGGTTTTTGACCAATCGTGAGATACGGCAATCACGACTGAAACGGTTCATAAAACAATAGATGCCACGATCCGTTCTGATCGTGGTCGGCTGGTGGCGGCTTTGTCTGCTGTCACCGGCAACATCGCGGTGGCTGAGGATTGTCTGCAGGATGCCGTCGCCAAGGCCGTAGAGGTTTGGTCAGTTTCGGGTGTGCCTAACAACCCTCAAGGTTGGCTGTTTCAAGTGTCAAAGCGTAGGGCGATGGATGTTTTTCGGCGGGTCAATACGCAGTCAGTTCATGCGTCGCAGGTGCGCATTTTACAGGAGAGGGAGGCTGACATGCATGAGATAGCAGATGATCGTTTGCGTTTAATGTTTTCATGTTGCCATCCGGCTTTAGATGTCAATGCGCAGGTCGCGTTAACTCTGCGTATCATTGGTGGGCTGAGCACTCCTGAAATAGCACGTGCTTTTTTAGTTAAACCAACCACCATGGGTCAGCGCATTAGCCGGGCAAAATCAAAGATCCGATTGGCAGGTATTCAGTTCAAATTGCCAGAGCCAGATGATATTGCGGATCGGATTTCATCGGTGCTGACTTGTATTTATCTCATTTACAACGAAGGCTACGCGGCCAGCTCGGGCGTTCAGCAATTGCGCATTGATCTTTGCGACGAAGCGCTATTTTTGTCTGATCTTATTGTGCGGCTAGCGCCGAATGTGGCTGAAGCGCAAGGGCTGTATGCCCTTATTCGGTTTTCTCATGCGCGCAGGGTCGCGCGCGGTGGAAAAAAATATATCCCTTTGGCGCAACAGGACCGTTCTCTTTGGGATCAAGCACTGATCGCTGACGCCTCGGAGGTTCTGGAATCGGCTTTAAAGCAGGGACAAGCAGGGCCTTATCAGCTGCAGGCAGCAGTTCACGGGCTGCATTGTCGCGCAAAAAATGCTGATTCTACTGACTGGCCACAGATCGCAGCGCTCTATTCCTTGTTATTGAGGATGTCTCCGACACCTGTGGTGGCCCTAAACCATGCCGTGGCGCTTTGTTTTGCGGGCGCTCCGGAGCAAGCATTGCCTATTTTGAAGTCACTAGAGGGTGAGATGGGACAATATCAGCCATTTTATGCAGCAATGGCAGAGGTTTACGCTAGGTTAAGTTTGAGAAATGCTGCAGTTGCATCCTATACAAGGGCCATCGCTCTGTCTGACGTCACTGCTGAGCAGGATTTCTTAAGAGAGAAAATGAAAGCGCTTTAAAAACAATGTAATTGCGCAAAAAAAAGGCCGAGACAAAGCTCGGCCAAAGTCCAACAGGGAGGTAGAAAGCGGCAAGGGTTGCCCCATTCGTCGCCTTCTGATGACTAAACTATGGATCATTTGCCTAATTTTCAAGTCCAAAAATGTCGCAACGCAGCAAAGCAGCTATGCATATGATGCATGGCTGCCACAGGTTGTCTTTTCGGAAGTGGTTTCTTTTTGAGGTTTAATCTTCGCTTTCGGCGCGCATCCTGCGGCGGTGATCTTGAATTTCTTCTGATACAAAATCTCGAAATGCTCCGATGCGTTTGGAGTGCCGCAGTTCCTCAGGGTAGGCGAGGTACACCGGAATTTCGGCAGACTCGACCTCTGGGAGGATGCGGACCAGATTTCGTTTTTCAGCATTGTCATTGCCGGGCAGCAGTGTCACGTAATTGGGTAGCACACCGATGCCCAGATCATTGAGCACACTTTGAAGGACGCCAAAATAGTTATTTACGGTCAGAGTCGATCTAATGTCTTTGGTCAACAAGTCTTTGACGAGACTTGATCCCGCACTGACTTGTGCGGCGGACACGTGCTGACAGATCAACCGGTGATCGGCGAGATCTTCCATAGTTTTAGGATGGCCATGGGCCTCTATGTAAGATTCAGTGGCGTACAGGCGCATGCGGACACTCATCAGCCGTTTTCGAATGAGATCGGCTTGACTGGGCTCTTTCATGCGAATTGCAACATCAGCCTCACGCATGGGAAGATCAAGAACCCGTTCTTCTAGCATAAGATCGATTTTGAGGTCAGGGAATTTTTCATACAGATGCGTTAGGCGTGGCGCGAGCCACAGCGTACCAAATCCCAGGGTCGTGGTGACACGCAATTCGCCGAACACTTCATCTTCGCTGTCACGAATGCGCGCAGCGGCGGTATCTAGCCGTTTGTTCATCGATGTCGTGGCATCAAACAGCAATTCGCCTTGTTCTGTGAGAATCAGTCCTCGTGCGTGGCGGTGGAATAGGGTTGTCTCTAGGCTCTCTTCAAGAGCTCGGATCTGCCGACTAACGGCTGATTGAGAGAGGTTCAACACGTCCCCAGCATGTGTCAAACTGCCCGCGTCTGCCACTGCATGAAATATTCTTAGTTTATCCCAGTCCATATTCGTTCGAATGCCCTGTTTATTTTGCGCTCTTATAGCATAGAATTTCGTGAAGGCTCGCTTCCGCTGAAATTTTATCAAACAGCATCAATTTTTATTGGTGGGTCAGTTATTTTGACCTATTGTTAAGGTATGGTATTCGTCATGGAGGATGAAATCATGACCCAGCAGTCCATTTCGCTACGTGATCGATATAATCTAGAGAAATCGCCAGTTCTTTTGAATGGAACACAGGCACTCGTGCGCTTAATGCTTATGCAAAAGGCACGAGACAGGGCAAAGGGTATAAATTCAGCAGGATATTGTTCCGGATATCGTGGATCTCCGCTTGGGGCGGTGGATTTGCAGATGTCCTTGGCCAAGGCTGAGCTTGAGTCAGCGGATATAAAATTCCACCCGGGACAAAACGAAGATCTTGCCGCTACGGCGCTTTGGGGGACGCAACAAGCGGAACTTCGTGGGGAGGGGACCCACGATGGGGTTTTTGGACTGTGGTATGGTAAGGGCCCTGGTGTTGATCGTTCTGGCGATGTGATGCGCCACGCCAATATGGCTGGAACTTCTCCTTTTGGCGGTGTCATCATGGCGATGGGGGATGACCACACGGGCGAAAGTTCCACCGTATGTCATCAATCAGACTGGGCTATGGTAGATGCCTATATGCCAGTTTTGTCACCGGCGGGTGTACAGGAAATTTTGGACTATGGCCTTTATGGTTATGCGTTGTCTCGGTATTCGGGGCTTTGGGTTGGTCTTAAGTTGATGAAGGACACTGTTGAGGTGACCTCTGTCGTGGATGGATCCCCGAACCGGATGCAATTTGTCACCCCTGATTATGAACTGCCCGAAGGAGGTCTAAATATTCGTCTGGGCGACCATTGGGTTCCGCAAGAGGCGCGTATTATTGATCACAAACGGTCCGCAGCACAGGCGTTTTCCCGAGCCAACCGGCTCGATAAACGAGTTCACGGTAAGGCAGGGGCGAAAATTGGTTTGGTTTCAGCTGGGAAAAACTGGCTAGATCTCACCCACGCGTTACAGCTGCTGGGAATTGATGACGCTGAGGCTGAACGGCTTGGGATTACAACTTATAAAATCGGACAAACCTTTCCTTTGGATACAGAGAGTTTTCATGATTGGGCCGAAGGGCTGGATCTAATTGTTGTGATCGAAGAGAAGCGTAAATTAATAGAAGTTCAGGTCAAAGAAGCCATCTTTGATGATCGTCGTGGCCGCAGAGTGTATGGGTGGCGCAAGGGGGTCGATGGTGAGGAGTTGTTTCCCACGCGTGCTGCGCTTGATCCTGTAATGATTGCTGAAAAGATCGGTGGTATATTGATCGAAGAAGGGCACGGGACAGACGCTATTCAGGGTGCTCTGATCAACTTGCAAGAGGTTCGGCGCGCTGATAACGCTGAAGAAATTGCGGTTCGCACACCCTATTTTTGCTCCGGTTGCCCGCACAATAGTTCGACAAAATTACCTGAAGGTAGCCGCGCGTATGCCGGAATTGGGTGCCACACAATGGTGCTTTGGATGGATCGTGAGACCTCTGGTCTAACGCATATGGGGGCCGAAGGCGCGAATTGGATCGGTGAAGCGCCTTTTTCAAAGCGCAACCATGTATTTCAAAACATTGGAGATGGGACTTATAACCATTCGGGCATTCTTGCGATCCGTGCGGCAGTAAGTGCTGAAGCCAATATCACTTATAAAATATTGTTTAATGACGCTGTTGCAATGACGGGCGGTCAGGAAAATGATGGTGAGTTAACCCCCTATCGCATTGCGGCGGAATTACGCGCCATGGGCGTGCAAGAGGTTGCCCTCGTTTACGATGAAAAAGAAGATTTGGATCTCGCTTTATTTCCAAACGACATCCGCACCGCTCCGCGTTCCGATCTGATGCAGGTCCAAAAGGATTTTACCAAAATCAAAGGTGTTTCTGCGATTATCTTTGTCCAAACCTGTGCGGCAGAAAAGCGTAGAAGGCGTAAGCGGGGGAATTTTCCGGATCCAGATCAGAGGGTTTTCATTAATACCGACATTTGCGAAGGCTGTGGGGATTGTGGTGTACAATCCAATTGCGTGTCGATTGTGCCTGTGGAAACCGAATTGGGGCGTAAACGCGAGATTGATCAGTCGTCGTGCAATAAAGATTTTTCTTGTGTTAACGGCTTTTGCCCATCCTTTGTGACGATTGAGGGGGCCAAAATTCGCAAAGACTCCGCCAAAGAGTTTAAATTACCTGATATGCCGGAACCTGTCCTGCCCAAGATCGATGGTACTTATAATGTGGTGATCACGGGGGTTGGTGGCACAGGTGTTGTCACTATTGGTGCTGTATTGGCTATGGGGGCTCATCTGGATGGCAAAGGGGCCAGTATGATGGAAATGGCAGGGCTGGCCCAAAAGGGCGGGGCTGTTCACATCCATTGCCGGCTTGCAAATAGGCCTGAGGAGATCAGTGCGATCCGTGTCGCAACCGGAGAGGCACATGCTGTTGTTGGTGGGGATCTGGTGGTGACGGCAGGGGCGAAAACCATTGGTCTTATGAAAGCGGGACGCACCGGTGCTGTGGTAAACAGCCATGAGATTATAACGGGCGAGTTTACCCGTGACACTGAATTCAGGTTACCGACGGATCGACTGGTAATTGCTTTGCAGGCACGGTTGCGGGACCAATTATCGTTATTTGATGCTCATGAGTTGGCCAAGGTGACCTTGGGCGATAGTATCTTTTCCAACATGATAATGCTTGGCGCAGCGTGGCAACGGGGTTTGATCCCATTGACGCGAGATGCAGTTCTGCAGGCGATCACCCTGAATAATGTTGCTGTTGAGCTTAACCGTCGGGCCTTTGAAATAGGGCGTTGGGCTATCGCTTGCCCTGAAGAGGCCCGTAGGCTTTATGCGAATGATGTTGTGCCAATGCCTAAATCTTTGAAAGAGATCATTGATTATCGCGCAGAACAATTAGGCCAATATCAAAATAGACGTTTGGTAAAACGATTCCGGGGTCTGGTTGAGCGTTCTGATCATGCGCCATTACAGATGGCGATCGCGCGGGGCTATTACAAGCTATTGGCGTACAAAGACGAATATGAGGTTGCGCGGCTTCATCTTGCGACGGCAGACAAAGCAAAGGCGCAGTATGACGGTGATTTCAGCCTAACGTTTCATCTTGCCCCGCCGGTCTTTTCAAAAGCGGGCCCTGACGGACGGCCGCGTAAAAAACAATACGGTGAGGGCATGTTGCGTGGGTTTAAAATTCTGGCGTCGTTAAAAGGTCTTCGCGGAACATTCTTGGATCCGTTCGGTTATTCTGCAGAGCGAAAGATGGAGCGTGACCTAATTCGTCAGTACGAAGCAGATATGGCAGAAGTGATCGTATTGGCGAAACCTGCCACGATGGATGCTGCCCTGGCGTTGGCGGAATTACCTTTGCAAATCAGGGGGTTTGGGCCGGTAAAAATGGATAGAGTGGCGCAGGCTGAAAAGCGACGTGAGGCGTTGTTGATGGTGATCCGGTCAGGAAAACAGAGTGCTAGAACCGCAGCAGAATAAGGTGTTTGATGTAATTTTGCAAAAAACGAATGGCCAATAGTGCTGGGTTTGATAAAGGCAGCACAAACCGAAAGAGATGGCCATGAGACACCAAACCTCTCGCAATGTGCGCAACATTAGTTATTCAAGCTCTGCTGCCACAAAAGGAGGGCGCACGGTAATCCGGATTCTTGAGAATACAACCGGGCGGTTGGGTTTGATTAATCAAGCCAGAGGGTATGAGGATGACATTGCGCAGGGGCGTGATTTTTTTGAGGTCATGTCGGATCGTTATGGGGTGTCTTTGGATGTTCTCGGAGGAAAGCTTGGGAATATTCCGTCAAATGGGCCGCTGATATTGGTCGCAAACCACCCCTATGGAATTCTAGATGGACTTATGATGGGGCGTATGTTGGCAGAGACCCGTGGCGATTTCCGGATCTTGGCCAATTCTGTTTTTCAACAATCCAAAGATTTAAATCGGGTTGTGTTACCAGTTAATTTTGATGGCACCAAAGCGGGCGCACGTGAAAACTTAGAAACGCGCAAGGCGGCTTTGCGGTTTTTAGGGCAGAGTGGGGCGGTTGGTATATTTCCAGGTGGAACTGTTTCGACATCTGCGAAACCGTTTTCCCAAAGGCCCATGGACCCGGGTTGGCGAAACTTTACAGCAAAAATGATATCCCGTTCGGGTGCAACGGTCGTTCCTGTATTTTTCGATGGCTATAATTCGCGATTGTTTCAAATTGCAAGTCATTTACACCAGACTTTGCGGTTAAGCCTGTTCATCAAAGAATTCAAAAACCGCATCAATACAGCAGTTCCTGTGGTCATCGGTGAACCGATAGACCGTGATAAATTGTCCGGATTTGCGCAAGACCCAAATGCAATGATGGATTTTCTGCGCAAAGCCACTTATGAGCTGTCCCCAACGCCCTTGAGGTCTTATGATTATGGGCATGAGTTTGAAGATAAATACAAAGGCTGATGGTGCGACATGGCGGTAGGTGTATTTGATTCTGGTTTGGGTGGACTAACGGTACTGGATGCCGTCAGCCGTGAATTGCCAGATGTTCCGTTTGTTTACTATGGGGACAATAAACATGCCCCCTATGGTGTACGCGATGCCGATGACATCTATCGATTAACCACCACTGCTGTGGAACGGTTGTGGGAGGCAGGGTGTGATTTGGTGATCCTTGCTTGTAATACGGCCTCTGCGGCGGCTTTGCGAAAAATGCAAGAAAGCTGGATTCCGCCTGAAAAGCGGGTTCTTGGGGTTTTTGTGCCTTTGATCGAATCCCTGACCGAACGGGAGTGGGGCGACAATTCTCCTCCGAGAGAGGTTGCCGTGAAACATGTGGCCCTGTTTGCAACTCCAGCAACAGTCAGTAGCCGCGCGTTCCAGCGGGAATTGGCATTTCGCGCGATCGGTGTTGATGTTGAGGCACAACCCTGCGGTGGTCTCGTCGATGCCATTGAGGACGGGGATGACATCCTTGCCGAGGCATTGGTCCGGTCCCATGTTGAGGCTTTGCAACGGCGTATGCCTGATCCGGAGGCGGCTATACTTGGCTGCACGCATTATCCGTTGGTGCAGGACACATTTCAGAAAGCGCTTGGTGAAGACGTTAAAGTTTACAGTCAGGCCAATTTAGTCGCGGCCTCTTTACGGGATTATCTGGCGCGTCATCCGGCCATGTTGGGAATAGGGACCGAGTCGCTGTTTTTGACCACTGGCGAACCGGCGCGTGTGTCGGACAAAGCCACGCAAGTATTGCGACGAAAGATCACGTTTCAACCGGCCTGATTGCGCGGAGACCTCTGCGCCCCTACTTCACTTACAAAGACACTTGAAAGGTCACTGACATGACCCAAAATATCGCAATTCTGGGCGCTTCTGGTTATACGGGAGCTGAGCTCGTTCGGCTGATCGCCACTCATCCATCTATGGAAATTGTTGCATTATCTGCGGATCGTAAGGCCGGTCAAAGCATGGCGAGTGTGTTTCCACATCTGCGGCATTTGGATTTGCCGGATCTGGTCAAAATTGATGAGATTGATTTTTCGAACGTAGATTTGTGTTTTTGCGCATTGCCTCATGCTACAAGCCAAGCGGTGATTGAAAAGCTACCCAAGACTCTGAAAATAGTTGATTTATCGGCCGATTTTCGGCTGCGGGATCCCGAGGTTTATGCCAAATGGTACGGCGGGCAGCATGATGCGCTCGAACAACAGGCAGAGGCGGTTTATGGCCTGACCGAATTTTATCGTGATGAGATTAAAACGGCACGCTTGGTGGCCGGTACCGGTTGCAATGCGGCGACCGGGCAGTTTGCACTACGGCCTTTGATCGAGGCAGGTGTAATCGATTTGGATGAAATCATCATTGATTTAAAAACCGGCGTGTCAGGGGCAGGACGGTCTTTGAAAGAGAATCTTTTACATGCCGAATTGTCAGAGGGCGCACATGCCTATGCTGTCGGTGGCACGCACCGGCATTTGGCGGAATTTGATCAGGAATTTTCGGCCGTGGCTGGTCGCCCGATCAAAGTACAGTTTACACCGCATTTAATTCCAGCCAACCGGGGGATTATTGCGACTGTTTACGTCAAAGGGGATGCCGCCGAAATTCACGCGACATTGGCAGAAGCCTATGGGGATGAGCCATTTCTTGAGGTGCTTCCGTTCGGAGAACATCCGAGCACGCGTCATGTCCGGGGCAGCAACTTTTGTCATATGGGCGTCGTCTCTGATCGGATTGATGGGCGCGCAATCGTGATTGCAGCGCTTGATAATCTGACCAAAGGATCAAGCGGTCAAGCGTTGCAGAATGCCAACTTGATGCTAGGACTAGAGGAAACTGCTGGCCTGATGATCGCGCCAGTCTTTCCCTAAATTGCAAAAGGACAGCTCATGAAGGGTCTCAAAAAGAAACGCAGGATACAGGTCATTTCGGTGGCAGCTGTGGCATTGCTGATTTCGACGGCCCTGATTGGCTATGCTTTGCGCGATGGTATCAATTACTTTCGTAGCCCCTCTCAGGTGGTCGCCGCACCACCTGCGCCGACTGAGGTGTTTCGCATCGGTGGGTTGGTCGAGGTCGACAGTCTGGAGCGTGGCCAGGGCGAAGAGATCCGGTTCCGCGTGACTGATGGTGGTGAGACGGTTCAGGTTCATTTCACAGGTATTTTGCCTGACCTTTTTGAAGAAGGTCAGGGAATGGTCGGAACGGGGCGATACATTAATAAAACCTTTGAAGCTACTGAAATACTGGCGAAACATGACGAAACATACATGCCAAAAGAGGTTGTAGACGCGCTGAAAGAACAGGGCGTCTATCAAGCACCGGACGGTAGCTAAACACACTCTTTAGGCATGAAACCCATGGTTTCTGTATTCTTTTCAAGGATGCAGGAGCCAAGTAAATGCCTACGATCAGAGACATCGCCGAACAGATCGTTGCCCGCGAGGGCGGGTATGTGAATGACCCTGATGACCCCGGGGGGGCGACCAAACACGGTGTTACACTCCATACGATGCGACGTTTGGGGCTTGATCTGGATCATGACGGTGTTGTGGACACAAACGATGTTCGACAACTCAGCCATGGCAAGGCTGTAGACATCTTTCTTAACCACTACTTTTATCGCGCCAAAATTGATCAATTACCCGAGCCATTGCAATCAAGCGTTTTCGATATGAACGTTAATGCAGGGCTTCAGTCGATAAAACTGCTCCAACGCATGTTCGTAAAAATGGGGTATTCGTTAACCGTGGATGGCGTGATTGGGCCTCAGACTGCGGGGATTGCTGCAGAAGCCATGGCGCGCGCCCCTGACCATTTGGTTGATGCTTATGGAATAGAACGACGAAATTACTATTATAGCCTCGCGGATAATCGTCCTCAAAGTCGTAAATATGCCCGGCGTCAAGACGGTGGCAAGGGGGGCTGGATAAAGCGAGCAGAGGAATTCATATCTGCTAAATATCATCTTTCGTCGACACAGCATAAGGCGAGGGTGGTGGCATGGGAATGATATCGGGTTTGATGTCACTTTTGTTCGGGGGGGGGCGCAATGTTTTGCGCGAAACTGTCGAAGTCTTTCACGAAAATGCAGAGGCCGGGGCCGCGCGTCGCACGACGATTCAACAGGCAGCGTTATCTCAGATGGCGGCTGAATTTGTGCAACCGAGACAAGGTGGGTTTGACCGATTTATGGATGGCGTCAATCGCATACCAAGACCTGCATTGGTGTTGGGAATCATCGCGTTGTTTGTTTCTGCTATGACCAATCCGGTTTGGTTTTCCGCACGGATGCAAGGGCTTGCACTCGTTCCTGAACCACTTTGGTGGTTGTTAGGAATTGTTGTGTCTTTTTATTTTGGGGCACGTCATCAAGTTAAAGGACAAGCGTTTCAGCAATCTCTGGCAGAAACTTATAATCGCGTACCGACTGTGGTGAGCAATTTAAAGGTTCTGGAGGCCTTTGAAGAGGGCCTAAAGGAGCCTCCCCAAGACGACCAAAGTGACAATCCCGCGCTGCAGGATTGGCGAGGTAGCACTAAACCGTGACAATCTGGCCATTGGAAACGGTCGCTCTGCCATTGTTGTAGAGGGGGAATAAGCTATTATCTGACACATGATAGCAGAAGTTGGCCATTTCGCCCTGATCCTCGCCTTTGTCGTCGCCATCGTGCAGGCAATTGTTCCTTTAATCGGCGCCCAGAAAGGGTGGGCTGGCTGGATGGCTTTGGCTGTTCCGGCTGCAAGCGCTCAGTTTTTATTGACGTTGGCGTCCTTTGCGGCGCTAACTTACGCGTTTGT
Source organism: Pseudoruegeria sp. (assembly GCA_039972875.1). GTDB lineage: Bacteria > Pseudomonadota > Alphaproteobacteria > Rhodobacterales > Rhodobacteraceae > Pseudoruegeria. The sequence goes on along the minus strand of JBDWMA010000042.1, from coordinate 27,776 downwards.
AACGTCAGATTTTTCCCTCAAACTAGTTGTACTGAATTCCCATTCTTTAAAACCGATGCTGTATAAAGTGTCAGGCGTTTGGGGCAATCACGAAGGGTCGATGCTGCTTTGGGTGCTGATTCTTGCTGGGTTTGGGGCTTGTGCTGCGTGGTTCGGCGGGGATTTGCCAGAGCGTTTGCGAGCACGTGTGTTGTCGGTACAATCCGCTATCGCCGTTGCGTTCTTTTCATTTATTCTATTCACTTCGAACCCGTTCCTACGGTTGGCATCTCCTCCCTTTGATGGGCAGGATCTGAATCCCCTGTTGCAGGATCCTGGGTTGGCTTTTCATCCACCATTTCTGTACCTTGGATATGTTGGGCTGAGCATGTCGTTTTCTTTTGCTGTAGCGGCTTTAATCGAGGGGCGCGTTGATGCAGCTTGGGCGCGATGGGTTCGCCCTTGGACGCTCGCGGCGTGGGTGTTTTTAACCATCGGCATCGCTTTGGGATCATGGTGGGCTTATTATGAATTGGGTTGGGGCGGTTTTTGGTTCTGGGATCCGGTCGAAAACGCCTCATTTATGCCTTGGCTGATCGCCGCTGCGTTGCTGCATTCTGCGATTGTCGTCGAAAAACGTGAGGCCCTTAAAAGCTGGACAATCCTGTTAGCAATCCTAGCGTTTGGATTTTCGCTGATTGGGACTTTCATAGTCCGATCAGGTGTTTTGACCAGCGTTCATGCTTTTGCCAGTGACCCTGAGCGAGGCGTGTTTATTCTGTTGATCCTTGCGTTCTTTATGGGGGGAGCGTTGACTCTCTTTGCGGCACGGGCTGGGGCGATGGAGGCAAAGGGAATTTTTTCCCCTGTGAGCCGAGAAGGCGCTCTTGTTTTCAACAACATATTGCTTGCGGTGTCTGCTTTTGTCGTCTTTTTCGGAACGATCTGGCCGCTCGTGGCAGAGTTGTTTTTTGATCGTAAACTTTCGGTAGGACCACCGTTTTTCAATATGGCGTTTACACCGTTTATGGTTGTATTGGCGATTGCGCTTCCTATTGGATCGGTATTGCCCTGGAAACGGGGAAACCTTGGCAAAGCGATGAAAAGTATGCGTGGGGTTTTTGTCTTGAGTATTGCCGTTGCGGCCATGGTTTGGGCGATGCAAACGGGTCGTTCTGCTCTTGGTCCCATTGGTGTTGGGTTAGGAGTATGGTTGGTTGTTGGGGCCGCGATTGACCTTTGGATCCGTACGGGGCGGGGCGATCTCTCTAACCGCATCAATAGGTTAAGGCGCCTTCCGCGTGCAGATTGGGGTAAGGCTGTTGCCCATGCTGGGTTCGGCATTACGTGCCTGGGTATTGCTGGTTTGCTCGCGTGGGAGCAAGAAGACATCCGCGTTGCTCAAATCGGTGAACAGTTTGAGGTCGGGGCAGTGTCGGTTACACTTATGGGGGTAGAACAGGCGCAAGGTCCGAACTATTTTACCACACTGGCAGAGATGAAAGTGGAAAGGAACGGGCGTCTGGTTGGGACGTTGTATCCTGAAAAACGTGTTTATCCCGTCGCCAAAATGCCCACAACAGAGGCAGCCATTCATAACGGACTATGGCGCGATATTTACCTCGTGATCGGTGATCAACAGCTACAAGGTGGCTTTGCTGTCCGCACGTATATTAAACCTTTGGCCAATTGGATTTGGTTGGGGGCGATCATCATGTCATTTGGGGGGTGTCTGAGCCTCTCTGATCGGCGGATGCGTGTTGCCGTTGGTGCCCGGAAGACGCCGATGGCCGTAGCAGCGGAGTAGGTTAATGACACGTTTAATTCTGATCCTTGTCCTGCTGTTTGCCACCCCAACATGGGCGGTTCAGCCCGATGAAGTCCTTTCTGACCCCGCAATGGAAGAACGGGCGCGGGATCTTTCAAAAGGTTTAAGGTGCCTTGTTTGTCGAAATGAGAGCATTGATGAATCCCACGCAGATCTGGCGAGAGACCTACGTCTTTTGGTGCGCGAACGCCTTGTCGCGGGGGATACGGACGCAGAGGCAATGGCCTTTATTGTGGATCGCTATGGCGAATATGTTCTGCTCCAACCACAGGTCTCCGGATCTAACATCCTGCTTTGGGCGGCAGGTCCGGCTATGCTTTTGCTAGCGTTTGGGATTGGCTTTGGTTATCTGCGGCGGAGATCAACAAGCAGTTCATCTGCTGAAGCGCCGCTGTCAGCTGAAGAACAAGCGCGTTTAAAAGATATATTAGGCGAATAACGCACCGTCCCCCTTTCTAAACCGCTTCGTTCACATTATCTGTTTCCTAAGTTTTAGAGGGATAGAAGCATGTATTATCAGGCCATCAAACTGCGCGAACATGACGGTGTTGCCGTGATCACCTTGGATCGTGCTGAAGCGATGAACGCGATGGACACGCAAATGCGCGCAGAGCTTTTGCACGCAATTAAGGCGGTTGAGGAAACTTCGCGCGTTTTGGTGTTCACGGGTCGCGGACGTGCGTTTTGTTCTGGGCAGGATCTTGGGTCTCAATCCAATGTTTTGAATATGGATTTGGAACGCTTGTTGCGCGACGAATATACTCCCTTGATTGAAGCGATCTCGGAATGTCGTTTGCCCACAATTGCTGCTGTGAATGGTATGGCAGCCGGGGCTGGGGCAAATGTTGCATTAGCATGTGACGTGGTAATTGCGTCTGAATCCGCGAAATTCCTGCAGGCATTTACGCGCATTGGGTTGGTGCCAGACGCAGGCGGTAGCTATTTTATGCCCCGCCAGATGGGAATGGCCAAAGCAATGGGGGCAGCGCTTTTTGCAGAACCAATCACCGCCCGGCAAGCCGCGGATTGGGGCATGATTTTTGAAGCCATTCCGGACGCAGATTTTGTAGCGCATTGGCAAGGTCGGGCCGCCGCATTGGCGAATGGGCCAACCAAAGCCTATCGCCGCATCAAGCGCGCTATTCGCGGCAGTTTTGAAAATTCACTTGAGGATCAGCTTGCACTTGAGGCAAAATTCCAAGGAGAAGCCGGAAAAACGCGTGATTTCCGCGAGGGCGTTGTGGCCTTTACCGAAAAGCGTCCTGCCAAGTTTGAAGGCCGGTAAGTCATTGTGTTTGACGCATCCAAAGTGAGGATGCGTCATTTTGTTTATTCTATGACTTGGTGTCCAACCGGTTTACGGTGGACCGGTATATTCGGAAGACCTCTGATCATCGCAAGAGCATCCGCAGATGGTATTTGTTCAATCCTGATGTATTTTGACCCGTCATTTTGGCGTTTCATCAATTTATGGTCAATGAGCGACCGTCGCATCAGTACGTGATCCCCAAAGCCGCAGCCTTGTTTGAGGATGGTGTTGATTTCTTGTTCGGTCAATTCAAAGCGCGGTTTAATACGTGCCCAAAATGGCCAGAGACACAGTCCTTGTATCTTGGTTTGTGCCGGCCATTGAGACATCTGACCATAATCATCAAAATACCGCATCGCACGCACCACGTCTTCGGATGTGTCTGATTGAGGTGCTATTGCTCTTAGATGTTGGTAATTTCGAGCTCCCGCGGCTTTAGCGATTTGGGTTAGAAATGCAGAATGACCAGGAAGAGATTCTTTTTCGGATAGGTTTTGGCGCAGAGCTTTTGCAAAGCTGGACAGGTCATCAATATAGAGAGGCATTGCGTCACGAGACATGGACAGCATCCTTGTTTTAAACTGTGCAGTGGGGCCATTGGCCTGTTGATGGTCGCCCTTATCAACGCACAGAAAAAACTGGGATGCGAAGATGTCTGACAGGTTTAGCATGGCCAATTGGCCGACGACGCCTCGGTGAACTGCGGACCGTCCACCATGGGTAGGGCAGGGATCCGAGATTTGCAAGAGAGAGTGTGCTGCCCCTTTTAGGATAGGATCGAAATATGTTCCTTGGGCTGGTTGATTTTTTAGGGATAGGCGGAAATATCTAATGGAAGGCATTCGGTGATGTACCTTCCCATGAAAAAAGGGCCGTGCAATGCACAGCCCTGAATTCGAATATAATCGAGCCGCTTACCGGTCTTCGATGTTCGGGTAATCGCGCGTCAATTCACCTTGATACAGCTGACGCGGACGGCCGATTTTCAGACCGGGATCAGAAATCTGTTCTTTCCACTGTGAAATCCAACCAACTGTACGCGACAGCGCAAAGATCGGTGTGAACATTTCAGTTGGGAAGCCCATGGCCTCTAGGATGATACCAGAATAGAAATCCACGTTCGGGAACAGCTTTTTGTCCGCGAAGTATGGATCTGCCAGCGCGGCTTTTTCCAACTCTTTGGCAACCTGCAAAACAGGGTTGTCTTCAACGCCCAACAGCTCAAGAACTTCATCAGCGGATTGTTTCATCACAGTCGCGCGTGGGTCAAAGTTTTTATAAACGCGGTGGCCAAAGCCCATCAAGCGGAATGGATCGCTCTTATCTTTGGCGCGGGCGATGTATTCAGGAATACGGTCAACAGTGCCGATTTCACGCAGCATCTCAAGGCAAGCTTGGTTTGCGCCACCGTGGGCAGGGCCCCACAAGCATGCGATACCAGCCGCGATGCAAGCAAAGGGATTAGCACCCGAAGAAGATGCCAAACGAACGGTCGATGTTGACGCATTTTGCTCATGGTCAGCATGCAGTGTAAAGATACGGTCCATAGCGCGTGACAGGATCGGGTTAACTTCATAATCCTCAGCAGGCACGGCAAAGCACATGCGTAAGAAGTTTGAGGCGTAATCCTCATCGTTGCGTGGATATACGAACGGCTGACCAATGGTGTATTTATATGCCATGGCAGCGATTGTTGGCATTTTTGCAATCATACGAATGGAGGCAACTTCGCGCTGCCAAGGATCGTTGATATCCAAAGAGTCGTGGTAGAATGCAGACATCGCACCAACGACGCCAACCATAATCGCCATTGGGTGTGCATCGCGACGGAAACCACGGAACAAATACATCATTTGTTCATGGATCATGGTGTGGTTTGTCACCCGGCTTTCGAAATCTTCCAACTGATCGGCGGAGGGCAAATCACCGTATAACAGCAAATAGCACACTTCGAGGAAGTGAGATTTTTCAGCCAGTTGGTCGATAGGATACCCGCGATGCAAAAGCTCGCCTTTGTCGCCATCGATGAACGTGATTGTGGATTCACATGCCGCTGTGGATGTGAAACCCGGATCATAGGTGAATACGCCACCATCGGCGTATAGACGACGGATGTCGATTACATCTGGGCCAGCAGTGGGGCTGTGAATTGGCAGCTCCAAGGTTTTTTCGCCAATGTGTAGCGTCGCAGTCTTTGTATTGTCAGACATTCTTTACCCTCTTGTAGCGGACCTGCGCGACAAAGCGCGAAGGTCGGATTTTGACAGGATCAAAAGGGCGTCATCTGCCCTTATCCTGTTGCGGCGTCGTTTATCCGAGCCATTGTTTCTTCGCGCCCCAGCACAAGCATCATATCAAAGACGCTAGGTGTTGCCGCGCGTCCGGCGAGGGCGGCCCGAAGGGGACCTGCCAGCTTACCGAACTTCGTTTCTTTTTCCTGAGCAAAGCCCATTAAACAGGCTTCGAGGTCATCGCGTACCCAGCTAACATTTTGCAACTGCGGCGTCAATTCATTCAGTATACTACGGGATACGGTATCAAGATGCTTTGCAGCTTTTTCTTCGACCTGAATAGGACGTGAAGTCATGATAAAATGCGCTTTATCAATAAGATCAGGGTAAGTTTTTGCCCGTTCTTGAACGCAATACATAGCGTCCGATAACCCCGATTTTTGCGCCTCGGACAGGGGCGGCTCGCCCGCAACTGCCAGATATGCCTCGATTTCTTGCAGCAGCGCAGCATTTTCGCCGACGGCGATATGTTGGCCTGACAGGTTATCCAGCTTTTTGAAATCAAATCGCGCTGGGGATTTTCCAATTCCCCCAAAATCAAACCATTCGATAGCCTGCGCATCGGTAAAAAATTCGTCATCTCCATGACTCCAGCCCAATCGGGCCAGATAATTGCGCATTCCAGCCGCTGGATAGCCCATCGCCTGATATTCTTCTACGCCCAACGCACCATGTCGTTTGGACAGTTTTTTACCGTCTTGACCGTGTATCAGGGGGATATGTGCATATACCGGAAGCGGCCATTCCATCGCGACATAGATCTGGGATTGTCGTGCCGCATTGTTCAAGTGATCATCTCCGCGAATGACATGGGTGACACCCATGTCGTGGTCATCGACAACGACAGCCAACATATAGGTCGGAGTACCATCGGATCGTAACAAGATCATGTCATCCAAAAGTGCGTTTTTGAACGTCACCTTGCCCTGCACCTGATCGTTAATAACGGTTTGGCCCTCTCGGGGGGCTTTTAGTCGGATGACATAGGGTTCATCTGGAAATGTAACTGGGTCCGCATCACGCCAAGGACTTTGATAGAGTGTTGAAGTGCCCGCCGCGCGGGCGGCCTCGCGGAATGCAGCAATTTCTTCTTGGCTGGCAAAGCACTTGTAAGCATGACCTGCTGCAAGCATTTCATTGGCAACTTCTGCGTGACGATCGGCACGCTCAAATTGACTAACGGCCTCTCCATCATGATCCAATCCAAGCCAGCGCATGCCACGTAGGATCGCAGAGGTCGCTTCGGGAGTTGATCTGGCACGGTCGGTATCCTCGATCCGCAATTGAAACTCGCCGCCATGCGCTCGTGCATAGAGCCAATTAAAAAGGGCCGTACGCGCCCCACCGATATGAAGATAACCGGTTGGGGACGGGGCGAAACGGGTGACAACTTTGCGCTCGGACATCAGGCATTAACCTTTTGGAAACCATGAAGGGGGTACTTCTTTGAGCACGTTGTAAATCCGCAGGGGGAGGAGGACAAGAGTGCCGCATCTCTCTGAGCTATTGAATTCGCTTGCGGAACGTCGGGGGCAGCTCTTTGTCTGGTGCCCAGTATTTTTTTCCATTGGAATTGGGCTGTATTTTTCGCTGTACCGTGAGCCGGACTTCTGGGTTTTGACCCTTGGGGCGGTTCTTTGTGTTCTATCGGTTTCATTGATTTTGCTCCACTCAAATGGTGCCACGCCTGTTTTTATTGCGCTGACCTTGTTTCTAGCGGGAGGGTTAGTGGCTTCTATCCAAGCAAATGTACGCTCTGCACCTGTTTTAACTTTTCGTTATTATGGACCCATCGAAGGCCGGATAATAAAAATAGACAGATCGTTCAGCGAGGCTGTCCGCTTGACATTAGATCAAGTGATCCTTTCCAATATGGCCCCCGATAAAACACCACAACGGATACGAGTTTCGTTACATGGCGATCAAGGGTTCATCGATCCTATTCCGGGACTGCGGGTGATGATGACCGGCCATTTGTCTGCACCGAGTGGACCGGTGGAGCCTGGAGGTTTCGATTTTCGCAGGTTTGCATGGTTTCAAAAACTTGGCGGCGTTGGATATACGCGGTCTCCGGTGTTAAAGCGGGCGGACAGCCAGTCAGGCCCTCGGCTTTGGGTGACTGCGTTAAGGCAAAGCATACTGCGCGGCGTGACAGCCCGTATTTCGGGCGATGATGGTGCTTTTGTTGCGGCGCTATTAACCGGAGACCGAAGCGAGTTTTCGGCAGATGCTCTTGGTAAATTGCGTGAATCAAATCTTGCACATTTACTCGCAATTTCTGGCCTTCACATGGGGTTGTTATGCGGGCTCATGCTCGCCTCCGTGCGATTGGGATTCGCTTTGTGGCCTTGGTTTGCCTTGCGGGTTCCCACAAAAAAAATGTCTGCGGTTTGTGCGCTGTTGACCTCAGCGTTATATCTTGCGCTGTCGGGGGGAAATGTTTCCACCCAAAGGGCATTTATCATGGTTGCAGTGATGTTGGTCGCGATATTGCTGGATCGACGCGCCTTGACGTTGCGGGCGGTAGCGATTGCCGCAATGTTGGTCTTGATTATACGACCACAATCGCTGTTGGAGCCCGGCTTCCAGATGTCTTTTGCCGCCACAACGGCCTTGGTCTCGGTGTGGTCGGTTTTGAAACACATCAGGGCAAATTGGATCCCAGCGCCGATACGCTGGCTTGGGGCGTTGTGTTTGTCTTCCGTGATTGCAGGACTCGCCACTGCCCCATATTCGGCTGCCCATTTTAATCAGATTGCACATTATGGGGTGTTGGCCAATCTACTGGCCTTGCCTGTCATGAGCTTTGTTGTCATGCCGGCGGCCATCTTGTCAGCGTTATTGTGGCCTTTTGGGCTCTCCCAGTTGGGCCTCTGGATCATGGCCTATGGCTGCCACTGGATCTTAGTTGTGGCAGGTTGGGTCGCAGGGCTAGACGGGGCGGTACAATATGTTCGAATTCCTGCACCTGCATCCTTGCCATTGATAACACTTGGCGGATTGTTCCTAATTTTGTGGAGGGGGCATGCGCGGTGGAGTGGTATTGTTTTGTGTCTGGCCGGTTTTTATTTGTGGTCACAACACATGCGCCCACACATCCTCATTGCGGGCTCTGGTCGGACGGTTGGTATACTGACGTCGCAAGGGCGTGTTTTGAATAAACCCAAAGGTGATGGCTTTGTTGTTGAAAACTGGCTTGAAAATGATGGCGATGGCGCTTCTCATTTGGATGCTTCATCACGCACGGGTTTTCAAAAAGTAGGGTCCGATTATGTTTGGACTGGGGCTGAGTTGACCCTCGTAACGCTTGCCGGTCGCGATGTCTTAAGTCGATTAGGCCAATACTGCACTGAGGGTACTTTTGTCGTCATGGCGGCGGATTTCCCATCGCAAAATGACGTATCTTGCGTTCTCTTTCACCCTCAAACGTTGAGAAACACCGGTGTTATTGCCTTATATAGAGAGGCAACAGGTTGGCGGAGCGTTACCGCCGCAGACCGCAGCGGTAGACGTTTTTGGACAGACAATTAGTAAGTACGGATCAAGCCAACCAACCGCCCCTGAACCGTCACCTGACCAGCAGGAAGTATCCGTGTTTCAAAAGCACGATTGGCAGGTTCCAAGGCGATCATGTCACCCGTCTTGCGGAAACGTTTTAATGTTGCCTCATATCCTTCGACCACGGCGACCACGATATCACCATTATCAGCTGTCGAGGTCTCTCGTATGACAACAATATCTCCGTGATTGATCCCGGCCTCAATCATGGAATCTCCTTTGACTTCAAGTGCATAGTGATGCCCTTGCGGTGAAATCATTTGTCCGGGAACTGAGACGGAGTGTGAAGCCTGCGATATTGCCTCAATCGGGGTACCAGCTGCGATTTGCCCCATAACAGGAATATCGAGTGCATGAGAGGCGTCAACGTGTTGGGCATTGCGTGGCGGGACGCTTGGCACGTTTCCTTCGATCACGCGAGGTGTAAAGCCCCCCTTATTCAGAGAATCAGGAAGCTTCACGATTTCAATCGCACGGGCACGATGGGCCAGACGACGGATAAATCCACGCTCTTCAAGGGCGGTGATTAAGCGATGAATACCGGACTTGGACCGTAGATCCAATGCCTCTTTCATTTCATCAAATGACGGAGGGACACCATCACGTTGAACACGTGTGTGGATGAAATCGAGTAATTCCAACTGTTTCTTGGTCAACATTGCTCATTCCCTATGCCAAATTCGCGCGAATATTGCCTCCGCGTTCGGTACTTGTTCTAAGGATGTTCTTGTTTTGTGTCAACTCTGTTGGCTCAAAGAGGGATGTATTCCACGGTGTCGCCCGCTTTGCGTGAGCAATCTTTAGAGGGGCGCACCATCAGGCAATTAGCATCGGAGAGAATCGATAAAAGCGACGAGTCTTGGCGTGAAAAAGGGGTAATTTGCCCATCTAGCAAGATGGCGCGCATATAGTGTTCTCTCGGACTATTCGGGCCGATATCAGAGGCAAGAGTTGCGGTATATCTTTGCATCGCTTCACCCGGTTGCCCGGTCATTTTTTTTAGCATGGGGAGGATGAAGATATGTGCACAAACAATTGAGGACACAGGATTTCCAGGTAGTCCGATCATTACGGAATTCCCTAGTTTTCCGGCCATTAGAGGTTTGCCCGGACGCATCGCCACCTTGTAAAATGAACGTTCCATCCCAAGCCTATCGGCAACGGGGGCGACCAAGTCATGATCGCCAACAGAAGCACCACCCGTCGTTACAATAAGGTCGGCGCCGTTTGCCAGCTCAAATGCCTGTTTTAGTGAGGCTTCGTTATCGCGGGCGATGGGCAAGAGGCGAACCACTGCGCCATGCGTTTCAAACAGTGCTTTTAGGGCGAAACTGTTTGAGGCAATGATTTGGTCCTGATTTGGCGTATCTCCGGGCATCACCAGTTCATCCCCGGTTGCGATCAAGGCAACAACAGGTTTGCGGTACACCGTTATCTTTGGACAATTCATTGCTGCAATTAACGACAAATCACTTGGTGTTAACGCGCGAGGTGCCGATAGGCCGTCTCCAATTTTGAAATCTCCGCCAGCAGGGCGGATGTACAACGAAGGGTCAAGGTTGTCGTTGATTCTAATGGTGTCTCCGGATCGCGCGACATCCTCTTGAATTATAATGCGGTTTCCGCCCATGGGAACGGGGGCGCCTGTAAAGATGCGGACGGCTTCGCCTGCGTTTAGGTTTCCTTGAAAGCGATGGCCCGCAGCGGATTCCCCGATGACCGAATAGGTCAATCCAGGGGATACCTCGGCGTCCGGAATTGCATATCCGTCCATCGCGGAGCTCGCGAATGGGGGTTGATCGCGTTTTGCCAAGACTGGTTGCGCAAGATGCCGACCAGATGCTTCGTGTAGCGAAATTTCCTCGACCGACAGAGGGCTAACAAGAGACAATACCTGTTCAAGAGCTTCGCTGACGGAGATCATGATGCTTCGTACAAACCTGATTTACCACCTTCTTTGCGAAGCAGCCTGATGTCGCTGATGATCATGGATTTTTCAACGGCCTTGACCATATCATATAGGGTGAGGGCCGCTGTTGAGACAGCTGTTAAGGCCTCCATCTCGACCCCGGTTTGTCCACCCGTTTTTACAGTTGCTTGAATGCAAATGCCGGGGAGGTCAGGGTCAGCGGTCAGCTCGATTGCCACTTTGGTGATCGGAAGTGGATGGCACAAAGGGATCAGATCGGATGTCTTTTTTGCTCCCATGATCCCAGCAAGGCGGGCCACGCCAAGGACATCGCCTTTTTTTGCGCGACCTTCCGTAATAATCTCAAGTGTTTGTGCGGTCATCTTCACACAGCCCTCGGCCACCGCAACACGCGAGGTGGTCGGTTTGTTAGAAACATCGACCATGTGGGCGTCACCCTTGCCGTCAAAATGGGTTAGCTCTGACATTAAAATCCACCTGCACGAAGGGGGTTGGCCAATAGCGTTCGCGTTGCAGTTGCGACGTCATCTTGGCGCATCAAACTTTCGCCAATTAGAAAGCTTCGGGCGCCGTAGCGCGCCAATTCAGAAAGATCCTCAGGAGTAGAGAGACCAGATTCCGCAACGATTGTGCGCCCCAAGGGGACCAGTTTCGCTAGGCGTCGGGTTGTGTCGAGACTGGTTTCAAAGGTTTTCAGATTACGATTGTTGATACCCATCAAAGGCGATTTTAACTGCCCGGCGCGTTCTAGCTCTTCTTCGTCATGGACTTCAATCAATACATCCATTTCCCATCCGAAGGCGGCGTCCTCGAGTTCTAGAGCTTGTTCGTCAGAGACACTTGCCATTATGATCAGGATACAGTCTGCGCCCATCGCGCGGGCTTCTGCGACCTGATATGTGTCATACATAAAGTCTTTGCGTAGCACAGGAAGGCTTGTCGCATTACGTGCGGCAATGAGGAAGTCCTCAGATCCTTGAAACGAGGGTGCATCGGTCAACACGGACAAACACGCAGCACCGCCGGCTTCATAGGCCTTGGCGATTTCCGGGGGGTTGAAGTCCTCGCGGATGAGACCTTTAGAAGGGCTGGCTTTTTTAACCTCAGCGATGAGGCCATATCCTGAGTTTGCAGCGGAATGCAGCGCATTGGCAAAGCCACGTACGGGAGAGGCACTTTTTGCGTCTGCTTCCACATCAGCCAAGGGACGGCTGCTTTTGCGTGCGGCCACTTCCTCTAGCTTATAGGCTTTTATTTTGTCCAGAACCGTCGCCATTACGCGGCCTCCGATGTTAGTTTCGCCAAAGCATTTATTTTTTCACGTGCAGCGCCAGAATCGATGCTTTCTTTAGCAAGTTCAACTCCTTCCGGTAATTTGTTGACCTTACCAGCGACCAAAAGGGCGGCGGCGCTGTTTAAGAGTACGGCATCCCGGTAGGCGCTGGCTTTTCCGTCTAGCAAAGCGCGAAAGGCATTCGCATTTTCTGCTGGTGTACCGCCGATGATTTCCTCAAAGGGATGGAGGGGAAGGCCGGCATCTTCGGGTGAGATTTCAAATTCCGTGACCGCGCCATTATCGATGGCAGCAACCCAGCTGGGCCCAGCAATTGATAATTCATCGGTTCCATCAGATCCGTGGACAAGCCATGCTGACTCCGACCCCAATGTTAGCAGGGTCTCTGCCATTGGTCGGATTAGGTCGCGTATGTAGGCTCCGGTTAGTTGACGGGTCACACCCGCAGGGTTGGTCAGTGGGCCAAGAATGTTGAACAGAGTACGTGTTCCCAATTCGGTACGGGTTGGCATGACATGCCGGATTGCGGGGTGATGCATAGGGGCCATCATAAAGCCAATACCGACTTCGTTAATGGCGCGCTCCACTATGTTTGGACCAACCATTACGTTGATGCCCATTTCCGTTTGAATGTCAGCGGTCCCGGATTTGGACGACAGATTGCGGTTGCCATGTTTGGCGACTGTGACGCCCGAACCTGCGACAACGAATGCTGTGGCAGTTGAGATGTTCAGGGTGTGCTTCCCGTCCCCCCCGGTTCCGACGATATCCATCGCCCCTTTGGGTGCTTTAACGGCGTTGCATTTGGCCCGCATGACCGTGGCGGCTGCGGCGATTTCTTCGACTGTTTCACCGCGTGTGCGAAGTGCCATCAACAAACCACCGATTTGGCTTGGTGTCGCGTCGCCATCAAAAAGGATTTCAAAAGCGGCCTCAGCCTCTGGTTTCGTGAGCGGGCGATCAGCGGCAGCACCGATCAAAGGTTTGATTGCGTCGCTCATGCGGGCTCCTGCACTGTATTAAGGAAATTGCGCAGCAGCGCGTGGCCATGTTCTGACCGGATGCTTTCGGGGTGGAATTGTACCCCGTGGAGAGGCAGCTCCTTGTGGCGGAGTCCCATGATGGTGCCATCTTCCAGTGACGCATTGACCTCTAGGCAATCAGGCAGGCTTTCCCGTTCTACGATCAAAGAGTGGTAGCGCGTGGCCTCAAAGGCCGGGGGGAGGCCTGAAAACACCCCTGTTCCGTCGTTGTGCATTGTGCCCATCTTGCCGTGCACGATTTCGTGACAGCGCACAACTTTGCCGCCAAAAGCCTGTCCAATGGATTGGTGGCCCAGACAAACCCCCATGAGGGGCGTTTTGGTTTCCGCGGCGGCCAGTGTAAGATCCAAACAAATTCCGGCCAGGTTCGGATCACACGGCCCCGGCGATAACAAGATTGATGACGGATTTAGCGCCATTGCCTCTTGGACATTCAATGCGTCATTGCGTTTGACAACGACATCTGCGCCGAGTTCGCCCAGATAGTGAACCAGATTATAAGTAAAGCTGTCATAATTGTCGATCAACAGGAGCATGTGGCGCGCTTTCGTCAATTGGGGGTGAACCCCGTAAATTCTGCGGTTATACATGCTCTGAGAGATGCGGGCTGGTCAAGGCCTGAACCCGCAACATGTCGTGCAAATACAGTTTGAGATCAAAAACGGAGGCAAGTGTGCTGCGGGGAATGCTAGGAGGCCTATTCTGGGGTGGCTTAATCGGATGTATCGGTTTAGGCACTTTTTTGGTGATGAGCGATACACGATTGCTGAGTGAGCCCGTCGTAACGGCGGGGATCGAAGCACAGCCAGAAGGCACCGCACCTATTGAAGAGGCCCCCATTGTCGCAGCTGAGGTATCTGAGACAATCACCGAAAGCCCACAGACCCCGGAAAACGTTGCGCCTCTAGCCTTTGAAACAGCAGCTCTTTCACCAGATGCCACCCAAAGCACGACCGCACCGGCAGCCGGATCAACTGAGGGTGAGCTCTCTACACCTGAATTAGCTGTTGATGGTACTGATGTTTCCAAGCCTGCAAGGGTGGAGGATGTCGTTACAACACGAGAGGGTCCCATTCCGAGCGTCCCCAAAGTCGATTCACCTTTGGATGTTCAACAACCTGCTGATCGCCCAGAAATCATCGAAGCACCTGTTGTTGTTGAAATCGTCAATGTCAGTCCTGAAGCTGAAATTGGGGAAGACATCCTTGTGGAAGCCCCCAACGTTGTTGTGAGCTCTGATGGTCTAACGTCGCCAACTTTGACAAGCCCGCAAGAGGCACCGGAATTGTCAGTTCCAGAACAAACCACTGATACGTTGATCCAACCACAGGTCCCGGATCAACCTACGGCCCCGAAATTGGTGCTGCCGCAGATTACTGATGGGGCCCCCTTGGCACCAGAAGAGGATGTCGCCGTGGTGGATACAGCGCCGCAACGCGCACCTGTGTCTTCTATTGCTGACCAGGCACCTACGGTTCGCACTGATCGATTGCCCCGCATTGGGGTTGCGGCCGAGGAACCCGTTGTGGTTGAGGTGCCGACCGAGGTTGTGGACATCAACAGCCTGCCAGCCCTAGAGGCCTTTAGTGTACCATTTGTTGGTGATGAGGCTTTGCCGAAATATTCTGTGGTCCTGATCGATGATGGCAGTGGTTCCCTTAACCCTGAGGCTTTCGCTGATTTCGCAATTCCCCTGGCCATCGCAATTGATGCGTCCGCACCATATGCGGCAAGCGCGGCTTATGATTATCGTCTTGCAGGCTTTGAGGTTGTTTTGTTGACGCGCCTCCCAGCGGGCGCAACCCCCGGTGATCTTGAGGTCGCATTTGAAGCCTATAAACAGGTTATTCCAGAGGCCTTGGCGATATTGGATACCGGTGAAGGCGGGTTTCAGAGTGATCGGTCATTGATCCGTCAGGTCGCGGCCATCGCCAAAGAAAACGGGCAGGGGATATTGGCTTATTCGCAAGGACTCAATGCTGTGGAGCAAATTGCGGAACGCCAAGAGGTTCCATCGGCGACAGTGTTCCGTAAGTTTGACGGGGACGGGCAATCTATCACCACGATGAAACGCTATTTAAACCGGGCTGCATTTAAGGCTGCACAAGAAGGTCATGTTGTGATGGTCGGGCAAACGAAGGGGGACACAATCCGGGCATTGGTTGAATGGGTTTTGGATGACCGCAGTCAGGCCGTCTCTTTGGCACCTGTCTCTTCAATCCTGATGCAACAATAGAAACAGTTTGGCTGAAAAAGTCTGCTGGTCCCAAACTTTTCTGGAGCCAGCGTTACCCTAGGGCAGACTAACTGGCGTAGTCGCTATCCTTATGATCTAAAATAGATTTTAATTCTGAAAAATGTCGGGTTGCTTGCTCGGGGTAAGCCTCAATCTCCTGGGCGGTCTTTTCAGCGATGTCATCACTTAGGATGCGGAGTTTTTGCCCGGTTTGCAGGGCCCGGATATAAGTTTCTGCGGCGCGTTCAAAATAATACAGCCGGTTAAAAGTATCGGCCACTGAATCACCGATCACTAAAATACCGTGGTTGCCCATGATCATCACTTTGATCTTCGGATCTGTCAGCTGAGCTGCGCAGCGTTCCCCCTCGTTTTCGAAAGCCAGCCCGCCAAATTCATTGTCCACCACATAGCGATTGAAAAACGTGGCACAGTTTTGATCAATGGGGGGAAGGGTGCTATCGGCCAATGACGCCAAAACCGTCGCATGAATAGAGTGAACATGCATAACACAGCGCGCATGGGCACAGTGGCGGTGGATTGACCCATGCAGACCCCATGCGGTTGGATCCGGCGCATCGGGGTGGTCCATCGTTTTTGGATCATTGGCATCCAGATGCAAAAGGTCTGAGGCTTTGATCCGGCTAAAATGTCTTTGATTGGGGTTCATCAGGAATTCGGTCCCGGCGTCGTTCACAGCCAGACTGAAATGATTGGCAACCGCTTCATGCATATTCAGTCGCTCTGTCCAACGAAATGCAGCTGCCAAATCTACACGTTCGGGCCAGTGGAGCAGGTTTGTCTGCGGTGAAGTGGCAACCGTTAATGTCATGGCATGCTCCTGTGTTTTCGTTTGAGATACTTCAAATCGAATCCTGCCGGATCAATTGATTCGTGCATAAGACGATTTACACCCAGCTTTAACCCACATGTTGTTTTGATCGAGACAACGATTTTGTTCATCGCGACAGCATTGAGGGTAGAATGGATGATGTCCAAACGGATTCTTTGATCGTTTAAAACACCAACTTAGCCACAAACTATGTGTCGAAGGATTAACTATTGCCTGACGTATTAAAAATGCCTGCGTCTTCGGCTGCCTTTTTGATGGCCGCGGATTTATTGACGGTTTCCTGAAACTCATCTTCGGGATTGCTGTCGTAGACGACCCCGCCACCTGCTTGGATGTAAAGTTTTTCGTCTTTTAGGACCGCTGTACGCAGAGATATGCACATATCCATGTCGCCATTCGCGCCAAAATATCCGCAACCGCCCCCGTAGACGCCACGTTTTTCAGGCTCGAGCTCGTCAATAATCTCCATCGCGCGTACTTTGGGCGCTCCAGAAACTGTTCCCGCTGGCATCCCTGCAAAAAACGCCGAAATAGCGTCTTGGTCATCGGCCAGTTCACCCACCACATTGGAAACGATGTGCATTACATGGCTGTAATGCTCTACGATGAATTCCTCGGTTGGGCGTACGGTGCCAACTTTGGATACTTTGGCGGTATCGTTACGACCCAAATCCAAAAGCATTAAATGTTCGGCCAATTCTTTTTGGTCTGATAGCAAATCCGCCTCTAAGACGCGGTCTTCTTCGGGGGTACGACCGCGTTTGCGGGTGCCTGCGATAGGACGAATCGTGACCTCTCGGTCGAATACACGTACGAGGATCTCGGGGCTGGCTCCGATGATCTGAAATCCACCGAAATTAAAATAAAACATGAACGGTGACGGGTTGGTTCGACGCAATGATCGATACAAAGAGAACGGCGGAAGTGGAAAGTCCTGGGTCCAGCGTTGCGAAGGCACAACCTGAAATATGTCACCGGCGCGGATATAATCCTTGGCCTTTTCAATCGCAGATTTATAGCCGTCTTTGGTGAAATTCGAAATGGGTTCTTTTAGCGGAGCCTCATCGCCGAGGTTGCGGCTTTCACCGGACATTTGACGTTCAAGGTCGCGGACTGCGTCCATAACTCGTTCAGCGGCTTGCGCATAGGCTGCGCGCGCAGATTGGCCCGTATTCACCCATGCTGGGGAGACAACGGTCACCTCACCTTTGACCCCGTCCAACACCGCGACTACAGAAGGGCGAATCATAACCGCATCTGGGACGCCGATGGGATCGGGATTGATATTTGGCAAGTGTTCGACCAGCCGGATCATGTCATATCCAAGGTACCCAAACAGGCCTGCCGCGGACGAGGGCAGTTCTGCGGGCATCTCTATCCGGCTTTCCTCTATGAGGTTGCGCAATGCGCTCAGGGGGGCCGCATCGAGGGTTTCAAAGGCTTCACGGTCAAACCGTGCTTGACGGTTCAAGCGCGATGTTGTGCCATTACATTCCCAAATCAGATCCGGTTTCATCCCAACGATCGAATAGCGGCCGCGGACTTCTCCTCCAGTGACACTTTCCAGCATAAAGCTGTCTTTGCGCGCCTCGGCGAGCTTCAGCATCAAAGAGACCGGTGTGTCGAGGTCAGCCGCCAAGCGGGTATAGACGACTTGATTCCTGCCAGCGGAATATCCCGCGTCAAATGTATCGAAGGAAGGTATGAGGGCCATTGTCAGTCTCTTAAGGGAATTGGGCGTGAACCGCATTTACGGTTGCCTGATTCAAGGTAATGCCAGCTTCGTTTTGGACAGCGACGATAAAGGCCTCAAGCAGGTCATTGGCAACGGATTGGCTGTTCTGAGCGTTCAGCGTATCGCGCAATTGCGCCGTGTCTGGATCCGTGAGGTCGGGGGCTAAGATGTCAGTCAACGTAACAACATAAGCCTCGCCTTCACCGGGCAGGGCGATGGTTTTCCCAATTTCCAATTCAAAGATGTCAGTCATCATGTCGGGCGCTGTGACTTCAAGGAACGAATCGCGAGTAAGCCCCAGTTCCTGAGTGGCTGTTAACCCCAGGTCCTCAATGGTGCTGCCACCGGAGATCGAATCTGCATGAGTTTGAGCAAGCTCTGACAATGCTGCATTCAGCTGATCACGTTTGACAGCTACACGGACCGCATCCTGTACATCGGCCAAAGGCTGAAGTGTTGGTTCAATGATTTCATCCAACTGCAAAGCAAAAATACCGCCATCCAGTAGTTCAACGACTTCAGCAAAATCACCGTCTTGGACGGCTGCCGCCGCTGCTGCAAATTGGGCGTATGCCGCGATGCCATCTTCGGATGTTACGGACCAGTCAATATGTCCCAGCACCATGTCGGTTTCGTCAGCAAGTTCTTGCAGAGTGGCGCCACCTGCCAGTAAATCATCCACGTTTGATGCGCTATCTAAGATAACACGACGGGCACGGTCCGCAGCATATTCAGACAGAAGGGCCGGGCGGGCCTCTTCAAAGCTGGTGGAATGTGCCGCAAGGATGGCGTTCATACGGAACAGGGCCGGGCCAAAATCAGTGTCCAATGGGCCAACCACACCGGGTGTCAGCAGGCCAAAGATCGCTTCGGCTGTTTCTGTGCTCAACCCATCAGGTGTGACATCGCCCAGATCGATATCGCTAAGGGCCAGGCCGCGTTCTGCGACGAGCTCTTCGAAGGTGGCTGTATTTGCATTGTAGCGATCCAAAGCCTCTTGGGCGGCGGAGACATCGGGAAACACCAGACGTTCGGCAAGTCGACGTTCTGGTCGGACGTATTGGGCCAGACGTTCATTGTACAACGCTTCTAAAGCGGCTTCGTCGACTTCGATGTCGTTTAGGATCATGTCTGGGGTTACCCAAGCATAGGAAATTGATTTGCGTTCCGGCAGTGTGAACGCGTCAGGATTGGCGTCGTAGTAGGCGTTTAAGTCCGCGTCTGAGGGCTCTACTTGTGTCGTGACAACGTCTGCGGTTGTTACACGGACTAAGTCAACGCTGCGCTGTTCTGATACAAAGGTCAAAATTGCATCCGTCTGTGTTTCTGATGGTGCCAAACCATTTACGACGGCTCCTTGGAGCAAAGTACGAGCCGTATCAGAGCGTAGGGTCTCTTCAAAATCTCGTTCGTTCTGACCTGTTTGGCTCAAATAAAAATCATAGGATTCGCGATCAAAACTACCGCTGAGGCCCTGAAATTGCGGAAAGCGAACCAGTTCGCGTGCGACCACATCATCGCCAACCGACAAACCGATGCGGTTGTTTTCCTCATCCAATGCCGCGCCGGACAACAGGCGTTGTATAACCGCGCGGTCAAAGCCAAATGTTACCGCCTGTGAAAGGGGCATTGATTGACCGGTTTGAGCCTCAACAGCGCGAAGCTCGTTTTGGAGACTGCGGGCATAGGTGTTTACATCCACCTCTGTGTCGCCAACCGCTGCAACAGCAGTGGATGAGCCGCCAAAATTGGTGACGCCGAACCCGGCAAGGCCGAATATCAGT
The DNA here is from genome assembly GCA_039972875.1 of Pseudoruegeria sp. Taxonomy (GTDB): domain Bacteria; phylum Pseudomonadota; class Alphaproteobacteria; order Rhodobacterales; family Rhodobacteraceae; genus Pseudoruegeria. The sequence goes on along the minus strand of JBDWMA010000042.1, from coordinate 7,936 downwards.
AGCGCCAGAATGATCCAGACAAAAATGTTGGACGCCTTGCCCTTGGAACCGCTCGCCATGTTTGGCCGCCTCGCTGTTTTTAAAAACCTTCACGGATGTTTAGGGCCTGTAGCTAAGGGGGGCAAGGCTTAGTCCGATATGTTTTTCAGTCGACCGAACAGGTTTTTAATGCCATCGCGGTCAACATTGGCAAATGCAATGCGTAACTGGCGATCTCCTGCGGGATCTCCGGCAGGTGTAAACATTGTTCCAGGGAGTAAAAGGACACTGGCCTCGGTCACGAGTTTTTGGGCAAATGCGTCGCTTTTTACGGCGTGTGGATAGGAGACATAGGCGAAATACGCCCCGCAACCCAATAGGGACCAACCCTCTAGATCTGGGAATCCTGCAGTGATGGCGGCCCGTCGATCTAGGATTTCCGCACGTTCTCCGGCGAGCCACTGGGATAAGTTTTGCATCCCCCACAGTGCGCCCCGCTGGCCGATTTGGTTTGGGCATATGGAAACGGAGTCTAAAAATTTCTCTACCTCAGCGAGCCGCTGAACCGATGTTACCATTGCCCCTACACGGTGGCCGGTTAGCCGATAGGCCTTAGAGAAGGAATACAGGTGGATTAGTGTGTCGTCCCATTTGGGATCTTGAAACAGGGGGTGAGGTGGGCCGGTGCGGCTGTCAAAATCCCGATAAGTTTCATCTAGAATTAACGCGATTCCATGGTCACGCGCCAAATCAAAAAACGCCTGCACCAAATCCGAGGGGTATTCGACACCACCGGGATTGTTCGGTGTGACCAATGCAATGGCTTTAGTGCGATCTGTAATAAGCGCTTTGGCCTGATCTGGATCAGGCAACAGATCTTGCTGTGTGGTCAATGGGATCGCACGCATGCCTTGCATATCGATCCACATTTTATGATTGAAATACCAAGGTGTTGGGAGGATTATCTCGTCCCCTTGGCTGGCCAGTGTTGCGATTGATGCAGCAAAAGCCTGGTTGCAGCCGGAGGTGATCGCGACCTGAGACGGATCGATTGAACCGTTATAGGCCGTCGACCATTGTTGGGCCAATTCCTCACGCAGCTCTGGTAGACCCAGTACAGGGCCGTACAAATGCGCCGCATCTTCGCGCAGCACTGTCTCGGCCATTGCATGTCGCAATCCATCTGGCGGTGGATCAACTGGTGCGGCCTGTGACACATTAATAAGTGGTCTATCTTTTGGAAAGACCTGTCCCTCAATCCAGCGACGCGCCTCCATCACTGGAGGGGCAGCGGTATTTAGGAGGTGGGGATTGAATGCCATAATCAATCTGTTCCGCGGTAAGGTTCAACATATTGAAGGGCCATATCCCAAGGGAAAAAGATCCAAGTGTCTTGGCTGACTTCGGTGATGAATGTATCGACCAAGGGGCGGCCCTTAGGTTTGGCATATACCGTTGCGAAATGTGCATTTGGGTAGAGCTCGCGGACAAGTTCAAGTGTCTTGCCGCTGTCCACAAGGTCATCGATAATCAGAATGCCCGTGCCATCCCCCATTAAATCAGTATCCGGCGATTTTAGAACCTGTGCTTCGGACCGGTCTTGATGGCTATAAGATTTCACTGAAATCGTATCAATCACACGTACGTCAAGTTCGCGGGCAATGATCATTGCGGGGGCCATACCACCCCGTGTGATCGCAACAATTGCCTTCCAGCCGCCGTCTTCTGGCCCATTGCCATCCAGACGCCACGCCAGCGCACGGGCATCGCGGTGAATTTGATCCCAGCTGATGTGAAATCCTTTTTCATGGGGCAGACGTTCGGTCATGGTATTGGTCCCTTTTTGGCATAATTGCGCAATGCATTTGCCGATTTATGAGCTATTCCAAGCCAAAAGGACATCGGCAATTTGTAGCCACGTTGTCTTTGACGTCTGGTATCACCGCTGTTAGGCGCTAAGTAAGGTGGCAAGACCGAATTATTGGAGCGTGGATATGAGTGACCGAACCGAAAAATTTGGCGGTGAAGATCCTTTTGAGATTGCCCGGAGATGGCTGGCAGAGGCTGAAAAGACTGAAGTAAACGATCCGAATGCTATTGCGTTATCCACGGTTGATGCGGACGGATGTCCTAACGCAAGGATGGTGTTACTAAAAGACATCGAGGCAGATGCGTTTGTGTTTTACACAAATTACGACAGCGAAAAGGCACGTGAAATAGATCACGCTGGAAAAGCTGCTTTTGTCCTGCACTGGAAATCTTTGCGACGTCAGGTTCGTGTGCGCGGCATTGTTGAGAAAGAAGAGGGCCCGCAAGCGGATGAGTATTTTCAATCGCGTTCTTTAAAAAGTCGTCTTGGTGCGTGGGCCTCTCAGCAATCGCGCCCCTTATCGTCGCGCGGGGCATTGGTTGCAGAGGTTGCAAAAGTAACTGCGGCGAAAGGGACACATCCGGAACGCCCTCCGTATTGGGGCGGCTATAGGATTCGGCCAACTGAGATCGAGTTTTGGGCGGATGGTGCCTTTAGGTTGCACGACCGATTTCGGTGGTCCCGTGACGGTGTTGGTGGGGTATGGACGGTTGTCAGGCTTAACCCCTAATTTTGACGGGGTCTGCAAATTGATTGACGTTGTTAACATTTTACCACTTGAAAGAAACGTGAACAGCGAGTGTAATCGACGTGGGCAGGATAATGAATTAACGCTAAGTGGCGTATGGGGATGACAGAACAAAAGAACTTGGGGCAATTGGTCCAAGGTCATGTAAAATGGTTTGATCCTGGTAAGGGATATGGGTTCGTAGTCTCGGAAGAGGGCGGACCTGACATACTTTTGCATGCCAATGTATTGAGAAATTTCGGGCAAAGCTCGGTGGCGGATTCGTCTGCGATTTCGGTTATGGTGCAAGCCACCGACCGGGGATCGCAGGCGGTTGAAGTTGTTTCAATCGTTCCGCCTGTTGGCGACGATGAACCTGTGTTGCAGGACCTAGCAGAATTTGACCTTAATGAAATGAAACTAACGCCGCTGCATCCAGCGCGCGTCAAATGGTTCGACAAAGCAAAGGGGTTCGGATTCGCAAATATCTTTGGCACAGATGACGATATCTTTGTGCATGTCGAAGTCCTGCGTCAGTCAGGTCTTGCCGATTTACAAGCGGGGGAGGCCATTGGTCTTCGCGTTGTGGATGGCAAACGTGGGCGCATGGCAATGCAAGTGACGTCCTGGGAGGCCGCGGTGCGGGACAGCTCCTGATACGGTTGTTAAAGTCAGCTATCGTTTCGATCTCTCTGATCAGTATGTCTGCTTCAGCGCAGGCCACTGATTGTCGGGATGAGGTGGTGCGGTTGCGTGGTGATTGGGGACAAGCCCGTTTCACGGTAGAGGTTGCAGATACCGGTTCAGAACGGGCGCAGGGTCTTATGTTTAGAGAAAGCATGTCTGTTAGTTCAGGCATGCTTTTTGTTTATGAGCGACCACAATCCGTCGCCTTCTGGATGAAAAATACATTGATTCCTCTCGATATGATTTTCATGGATTCTAATGGAACGGTGACGGCCATTCATGAAAATGCGATTCCCGGAGATCTGACTCCGATTCCCGGTGGGGACGGAGTGCTTTTAGTACTGGAAATCAATGGTGGATTGATCCGCGATATGGGAATTTCCGTCGGTTCAGAGATGCAACATCCATCTGTTGTCGAAAAAAACGCAGCTTGGGGCTGTTAAGTGTTTTTTTGGGGTTTTCATTCCCGGTGTAGCTTTGTAGAAGCCTCTCAGTCGGGGCGTAGCGCAGCCTGGTAGCGCGACGGTTTTGGGTACCGTAGGTCGCAAGTTCGAATCTTGCCGTCCCGACCATATAAAACAATAACTTAGCTGATTAGTATCCATTGTAATTTGATGTGGATTACAGTCTGGTTTGCAGTTTATTTCCTGTAGTGGCCTTTTCAAACATCCGAGTTTTCTCGCCCAGAGAGTCCGTTATATCTGGGTGCAGGGCGACGTAATGTTCGATTGCAGTTGTGGCTTGTTTATTGACCAACCCATTGCAATTTTAAGCACAACAGTTGGGCCTAACGACGCGAGATGCGGCATGTTTGGGCGAAGAACATCGGCCGTTGTCAGAGGCGAGGGCTGCGGGTCCTGAATTAATAGAGCAAAAGCGGTCGCGGATTGCTGGGTTGGCGCAATCCTATGCGGATGAAAAGGTCGCAACGAGAGAGTCGTCAGAGGCCTATGGTTTGCTTGAGGACGCGCGACGCTCTGTTTATCCGGCAGCCACAGTGACAGCAACGATGGATCGTTTGCTGGATGAACTTCAATCGCTTGGCGCAACGCAGGATGAAATTTAAGCGATTTCTGATCGTCTGACCGAAGACGCGGGCGGGATAAAATCGCCGATGCAGGACTCAATCGATTTGGCAAAGGATTTTGGGGCGTCTCTGGCGGCTGCTTTTGATGACGGCAAATTGGACAACAAAGAGATGTTGGCAATCGTGGGGAAAATCGCTGCTCGTCTGATTACAGCTGCGTCCTTGTCTGCCTCCGAACCGGGGGCAGGTGGGGCGTTGGGTGACGGTTTGGCAGGAATTGCGAATTCAGCGCAGTATTGTCGCGGCAAAGCAAGGTATGTTTACAGGGCAACAGTTGGGCGCAACGAGGGCAACGGACAAAAGTTTTTCTGTCGATATTGTTTTCGTTGATGCTGATGGCACTGATGTTACTTTTGACACCGCAGATTTGATCTATAACCCGGCCACATTGTCTGGGTCAAATGGCAACACATCCGCCACGTTAAAAACCTATATTTCTAATGCAACGCTGGCTATGCTTGGGGATGTCTTTCAAATCGAAGGGGATCTCTACACATTCACGGATTTCGTAAAGACGGGGGGAATGGGCATGCTTCGGTTTCAATTTCCCCTGCGTTGCCCAGTGCAATGACAGATGTGACGTTTGTGTTTCCCGCCCGGCAATTGATGATGCTAACGGAAGCATTGATTGAAGACACCGACCTGAATGGCCACGGAGCGTGGTCGCTTTTGTTGTCCGAAATAATTGTCGATGAATTGCCCGGAATTGAGGTGGAAAATGCCCGCTCCATATACAGCTGATCAGATCGCCTTGATGGAAAGTCCTTTTTGCATGAATGCGTTTTTCTGTTCGATCGATTGGCCGGCGGGTCCGGTTTATCTTTGGACGGGTGTTGGAGAAATCGCAGCGCTTGGTAGCACGTGGTTGGGGATAGGGGCCCTGGGCAGTATTTCAACAAATGATGCCGCTGATATCTCTCAGCGTCGGCGGACAACGTTGAAGATGCGAGGCATGCCTGCAGAGCATGCAGAGGTGATCGAGGAAGATCGCGTAAGGAATCGGGTTGTTGAGCTTTATCACGGGGTCGGGCGGATGGTGTCAGGTCGTTTTGAGTTAGAGGGTGATCCTATCTTGTATGATGCGGGTGGAATTGATGGTGTCAGTCAGTCCTATGAACAAGCCCAGAAAGGCGCGTTGTTGGTTCTGGAATGGGTGGCGGAGCTTGAAGTGTCTTATATGCAAAGCCCGCTAGAGTTGTTGAGCCAAGTGCATTCCTTAGAGGGGTAGCTGGCACTCTACCCTGATGATACAGGGTTTCGTCATTTGGCGAAAAACGCCAATGAAACGATTTTCTGGCCTACCTGATGATCGCACATTTTGAAGACTGATTTGCCACCTATGAATTTAAACGGGGGCCGCGGATTTTTATGGCGTGTATCTTTGTAATAGTAGGCCCAGTGTAGGCCCATTTACATTGCAGGTAGATGACCGAGAAGTTGAAATTTTGTCAGATGCTTCGAATGATATCTATGACATGGCCAAGGGGGCGACCGTCAGCGAGGACGGTGGATTGCTTAATAATAAAAGCATTCGTCTGTGGTTGTCTTTGTAGGATCAGGATGGCCCGCCAGACGCTTTTGTAAATGAAACAGATGTGTTTGATGCCAATGATAAATTCAAAGGGTGCACGGTTATTTATTTAAAGGCGACCCGCCGGGACCTTGAAAAATCCCCCAAGCGTTGGCCAAATGCTGCCAGTTTTAAGTTGGCGTTGAATGGCAATTGGTCAACCTTTACGGACCCGCGCGATGCAGTCGAGAAATTCACAGCAACCCCCGCCATTGTTGCGCATGAGGTCATTCGATCCCCTTTAGGGTTTGGGCGGCCAGAACGCTTTGTTGATGTCGATGCCTTTAAAGAGGGGGCAAACATCGAAGAAATCTTGCCTGAATACAATGGATATACCGATCCGGCGATGCAACTGGCGGGGGTGTTCTGGTTTGAAAGTCGAAATGCGGATTTATTAGCTCCGCTTATGACCTCTGCCGGATCTGTGGTTGTCCCAAGGGGTGTACAGCTCAACTATTGTTCCTGCGGCGACCCACCAGATTGTAGGGGTGCTTACTGAATGTTTTGATGAACTTCATTATGAAAAACTGCGCACGGGAGCAGATGTTTTCAACGCCGCCAAGGGTCGTTTTTTTTGATCCGGATGTTTTTGCCCCGGCTGAAACACCTGAACGTGCTAATGCGGCGTCATTGGTTGAGGCAAACAACGAAACAAAATAACGTAGTTTGTCCTATGGTTTGGCGGCACATCAACTCCAAGTTCAATGGTTTGTTGAATTGGTTTTGCGTTCTATCCAATACCAGTGCCGCATAAGTGGGTTGTTTTCAACCTCGACGCTGCGGTTTTTCAGGGTGAAAACATGGTTTTTGCGCCCCCTGGGTCGGAGCATATGCATGGGACATATCGGGTAAAGTCGAATGGTGTCGAGATCCGAAATCAAGAGGGCGGAACGTTTACTTTTTCGAAAATGGTTTTGGAGGACACTTCTCCTTAGATACACGACCAGAGCACTTTTTTAGCCTTGCGTTATAGCCCACCCAATGGGGATCTGGATGTTGTTTTCCATTTGAGCGCGCCGGTGTTGGGGGGCCGGTTTCTGATAAAACGACCGTTTAGAACATCAGCGGAACAACGTTATCTGAGCAGGCCAAAATCCTTTGGTCGGTTTCAGATAAGGATGCGACAGGCCTGCAATTCGGTCGGACTTATGATGCGGGGCAAACATGGCAGCGCATCGCAGATTTGGGGGGCGCCAACGATTGTTGTTTTGATACCTGGGGCGTCGGGAAGCTCCGAAAAAAAATTGCAACCCGTGTTGCGTCTGCGGGTGAGGCCGTGCGTGCAAGTGTGAAGTTTGCGGCTGGACCCTACGATCTTTGGCCTGTTGGCTATACCGTCGATGGCCGAGCCGGTGCCGTTTGACCGGCTCTTTCTGTCACAATTTCAATTCTATAGGAGTTAAAATGTCCCTGCCACCAGCCGAGTTGAGCCCCATCGCAGTTTCTGCCTCCGAGCCTGATGTAGAAGTGGAAATTCCTGTAGCGGATGTTGTGCAAAGAAGTCAGGCGATAGAGGCTTACTTGGTTACCCTGGCTGAATATTTCGGTGAGGCAGGGTTTGAACAGTCAATCAGCGAGTTAGAAAGCCGTTTGGCAGCCGCAGGGGCGGTGTTGATCGATAGCTTTACGATAACCGGCGGCGATTATTTTGAGCGGGGAAGTAACCCAACCCCGACGTTAAATTGGGAGATTTCCGGGAGCGGTACGGTGTCAGAGATTCGGATCGGTTCGACGGTGTTGGATTCAGCAGATCGCACATGGACCGATGTCGCGATTGATGACGATACGACCTACACGCTAACCGTGGTGGATGCCGAAGCGCGCGAAGTGACGGCGATTGTTACGGCAATCCGGTCCTTGCCTGTCTATTTTGGCGCGGCCAACCCCGCAGATCCTGACGATATGACATCGCAAGAGGCACAAGACCTGACGGGGCTGCGGTTGGGATCTGAGTTGCAAGGCAGCTATGAGATTTCCACCATCGGCACGCAATATGTTTACCTTGTTGCGCCGTCC